>NZ_VFPL01000001.1:1296484-2592968 GCF_006716645.1 Arcticibacter tournemirensis
GGCAAAAGGGGGTCAAGATAATTTATACAAGTCATGATTATTTTGGTTTGTGTTTTAAAGTGAGTTTTATAAACCAAAGAGGTGAGTTGTGCAATACACCGGGAGGTAAGGAGTGCGAACTATGTAACCGAAATTCGCCGAGTAACTTGTTCTTGCGACTTCGGAATTCCAGGTTTCTACTAAAATATAAATCATCATTGTCTGTAGGAAAAAAGATAGGAGGCGGGAGGTCAGCAGTCACTAAAACTATAGAGAAACCTTTTATTTCTAAGAATGCTGGAGAATTTGAAGACGTGATTGGACGCTTTAAAGAGCTTTTTTATCTAGTCGATTGCTTCCATTTTAACAGCTCTATTGCAAAGGAGGTTTATCAACAGTTTCTTCACTTGGAAAGGTTTTCTATAGTTCCGATATCTCATGCATCAATATTCGATAATCGTATATTTAAAAGGATTGATACTAATAATATCCGGCTTGGCTTTATTGGACATGTGTCTGATTATAAAGGTTTTCCTTTATTAAAGGATGTATTGTGCGCACTGAGTATTCAAGGTGTAAGCAACTGGTCTTTAAATGTTTGGGGTGGGGAGACTGGAGTGGATAAAGACTGCGACTTAATTTCATACAGAGGTAAATATGACGAAAAGGAATTAAAATCAGTTTTTGAGGAGATAGACTTACTTATTGTTCCTTCAATATGGAAAGAAACTTTCAGCTTGATAACTCTAGAGGCTCTTTCTTTTGGCACCCCTGTCTTAGTTTCCACTAATGTAGGTGCGAAGGACATTGTAAAGGAATATCAAACAGACTTCGTTTGTGAGCCAACTGTAGAAGCTTTCAGTAAGCTTCTTTTAAAAGTTTTGAGAGAACCCTCGCTTTTGTCCGAATACAATGCAAGAATAATTCAAGGTGAGTTCAATTATTCGTTTGGTAAGCATGTTACAGAAATTTATAATCTATATAATAATAGGAAGTAAGAATGAAAATAGCTATTGTTGGAACTAGAGGAATTCCTAATCACTATGGAGGCTTTGAGCAGTTTGCTGACTTTTTGTCTCAAGGCTTAGTTCAAAAAGGCCACGATATAACTGTATATTCTTCCAAAAATCATCCCTATAAGGAATCGGATTATAATGGAGTAAAGATTCTTCATAAATATGATCCTGAGGACAAGATCGGAACAGCAGGGCAATTTATTTATGATCTTTTATGTATGGCAGATGCAAGGAAGCGTGGATTTGATATTATTTATCTGCTGGGATATACTAGTAGTTCTGTATGGCAACGTATTTTGATAAAAAAATCGATAGTTGTTACTAACATGGATGGACTAGAGTGGATGCGAAGCAAGTATTCCAAACAGGTACAGCGTTTTCTGAAGTACGCCGAGAAGCTGGCTACAAAGTATAGTGATCATTTGGTCGCCGATTCTATTGGTATTCAAAGTTATTTAAAAAAGACTTACAATGCAGAGTCCTTCTATATTCCTTATGGAAGCCATGTTTTTAGTGAGCCTAATAAGGAAGACTTAATTGCCTATGGTGTGACTGCTTATAACTATGATATTTTAATTGCTCGATTTGAGCCCGAAAATAACATAGAGATGATATTGGAAGCTTTTTCCAAGTCCTCAACTTCAAGGAAATTGTTGCTTATAGGTAACTTCAAGCATACAGATTTTGGAATAAGAATGGCAAGGTTGTACGGAGAAGATACTCGAATTTGTTTTCTTGGTCCGATTTACAATCAAGTCGCGTTGAATAATTTAAGGTATTTTTCTAATTTATATTATCACGGCCATTCTGTTGGTGGAACAAATCCCTCCTTACTCGAAGCAATGGGTTCTTCGTCATTGATATGTTACCATAATAATGACTTCAATAGAACAATTGTCGGGAATGATGGCTTCCCATTTGATAACTATAATGGTCTAAAGGAAATTATTGAGGGAAAAAGAAAAGAAGATTTTTTCCACTTTTTGACGGAGAATATCGAGAAGATAAAGAATATATATTCTTGGCAAAGAATTGTAGATAGGTATGAAGATTATTTTTTATCTATTATCCCTAAATCATAGAGGTATCAGAATGTCCAGAACATGCACATTGCAAGTAGGAATAATTCTAGCTCTTATGCTCTCGCAAAGCTCTGTCTCCTTTGCGCAATCAACTATTTACCAGACTGATTTTGATGAATTAAGTGATAGGGTAGAATGGACAAACAATCCAAATGCTTCGTGGGTGCGTGAGGATGTAAAGGGTGGTACCTGTTTAAGGGTGACGAACGCTGGAATGGTTACTAAGGCAATTGACCTTAGAAAATACGCAGGAATGAAAGTCGCTTTTCGTTGTCTAGTTAAATCTGAGAATGTCTCAACCCCCAATCAGACTTATTTAGGAGTAAAATTTATGCTCCATTACAAATCCGGGGACAAAGATTTTTGGAAGAATCAAGATAATATATGGGGAACCTTTGACTGGAAGTACGTTTTCTTCTCTTTAATAATTCCTGAGAATATTTCAGATAGCAAGTTATATCTTGGCCTACAAGGAAGTACAGGAAAGGCTTGGTTTGACAATATTTCTGTTAACATAATCAAGGAGCCGACGGCCCGGCAGATAAGAGATTTAGGCGTTAATAAGAGTCGAACTAAGTATAGGGGAGTAATGTCGCCGGTAAAATTTCATGAGAAAGACCTTCAGATATTGGCAGGCTGGAATGTTAACCTAATACGATGGCAATTGACCGGTAACAAACCTGTTTTAGGAAACAACCCCAAAGATTCAATTATTTATAATAATTGGCTGGATCAAAAGCTAAACGATCTAGATAAAGTTACTAGTGTCTGTAAGAAATATGGAATTAAGGTAATTGTAGATCTGCACTCTGTACCTGGCGGTAGAGGTAGCGACGGTGTAAACAGGATGTTCTATGATCACTCCTTTAATAAACGCTTCATTGAAACCTGGAAATATATCGCGATCAGGTATAAGAAGAATGCAGCTATACTGGGTTATGATTTGGTTAATGAGCCAATGCAGGACACTTTACCTCCTAAAGGCCTAGATTATTATACAACACAAAAAGCTGCAGCACAAGAGATAAGAAAAATAGACAGGTACAAAAAAATTTTTATTGAAACGGAAGACGGTGCTTCGCCGACGGACTTTAATTTTTTGAAACCCATGCCTCTTTCAAACATAGTATATGAGGTACACATGTATCACCCGTTGGCATATACACATCAGGGCGTTTTATATGAAAAGACTGGCATAGAGTATCCTGGACTTGTTTCTGACCACTATTACGATAAGAGTAGTTTGAGGCGAATTTTACAACCTGTGCGCGATTTTCAGCTTGCCTATAAGGTGCAAATTTTTGTAGGGGAGTTTAGTGCTGTTAGATGGGCGCCCGGCAGTGCTAGATACATTAATGATTGTATTGAGATTTTTGAAGAATATGGATGGGACTGGACTTATCATGCGTACAGGGAGTGGCATGGATGGGATGTTGAATATGCAGACTCATCTCGACAAATGATAAAGCCATCATATAATACATCTAGAAAGAAAGTGTTATTGAAGTGGTTTGAAAAAAATGAAAGAGGCATTTAAGTAATAGTCGTTAAAACACTTTAATCGTAGTATAAATAAATTTTTAAATATGGCGCTAAAAATTCTAATTACCGGTGGAGCGGGCTTTATCGGATCTCATGTGGTAAGACGTTTTGTAAAAAACTACCCCGATTACTTAATAGTTAACTTAGATAAGTTAACTTATGCAGGCAACTTAGCAAACTTAATTGATATTGAGAACTCGTCAAATTATCGGTTTATAAAAGGCGATATAGTTGACTCGAGCTTTATTGACAAGCTATTTGAGGATGAACGATTCGACGCTGTAGTTCATTTGGCAGCGGAAAGTCATGTAGATCGTTCCATTGTGAGCCCTCTTGATTTTGTAATGACCAATGTCGTCGGTACGGTCAATCTGTTAAATGCAGCACGTAAGTATTGGAAAAGTAATTATGAAAATAAGCGATTTTATCATGTTTCTACAGACGAAGTTTATGGAACATTAGGTGAAGATGGCATGTTCACAGAAGATACTGCTTATGATCCTCACAGCCCTTATTCCGCCTCGAAAGCGAGCTCTGACCACTTCGTAAGGGCATATGCAGATACTTATGGGATGAATACGGTTATTTCTAATTGCTCTAATAATTATGGTTCGTTTCACTTCCCTGAGAAGTTAATTCCTTTAGCTATAAATAACATCAAGAATAATAAGCCAGTTCCCGTTTATGGGAAAGGCGAGAATATCCGCGACTGGTTGTGGGTGGAGGATCACGCACGTGCTATCGACGTGATATTTCATAATGCAAAATCAGGCGAAACCTATAATGTCGGTGGACATAATGAATGGAAAAACATTGATCTCATTCGTTTGCTTTGCAATATTATGGATCAAAAATTAGGAAGAGAACCCGGATCGTCAGAAAAGCTTATTTCCTTTGTTACAGATAGGGCGGGACATGACCTTCGGTATGCTATTGATTCAACTAAACTTCAGAGGGAATTGGGATGGACGCCAAGTTTACAATTTGAAGAAGGATTGGAGAAAACAGTAGACTGGTATTTGGCTAATGAGGAATGGCTTGAAAATGTCACCTCCGGTAACTATCAAAAGTACTACGAAGATCAGTATGCTACTCGTTAGAAATATTTAGATTATAGGTATGGAAATTATCAAAACCCCTATTGATGGTTGCTTCGTTATTAAGCCTGCAGTGTTCCCCGATCCAAGAGGATACTTCTTTGAAAGTTTTAACGAACAACGGTTTAATGAAAAATCAAAACTGAATATTCATTTTGTTCAGGATAACCAGTCCATGTCGTCTTATGGCGTATTAAGAGGACTGCATTTCCAGAAAGGCGAGCATGCTCAAGCAAAATTGGTAAGAGTACTAAAAGGAGAGGTGCTGGATGTCGCTGTAGATCTTCGACAAGGTTCCGCGACTTATGGACAGTATTACAGTGTACTGTTAAGTGAAGAAAATAAATTACAATTCTTTGTACCCAGGGGATTTGCACATGGATTTGTAGTGCTTTCGAAGCATGCAGAGTTTTTTTATAAATGTGATAACTATTATAATAAAGGATCAGAAGGAGGATTACATTATGCAGATCCTTCATTAAATATAGACTGGAAAATTCCTTTTGAAGAGTTATTGGTATCTGATAAAGATAAAGAGTTACCCGTACTAGAGGGTCTTTGAGAATTAAATTAAATCATTGGAACATGAGTAAAATTGTTGTTTTTGGAGCGTCAGGGCAGCTAGGCTCCTGTCTTAAAAAAGTAGCTGCCGAACGTTATTTTTCTGACATTGCTTTTCCGGAAGAAAGTGCCTCAAATATTTTAGATCTACCATCTCTTGAAAAACTATATGATACTGAAAAACCTCAGTTTGTAATAAACTGTGCTGCATATACTGCTGTAGATAAGGCTGAAGAAGATATAGAAACTGCTAGAAAGATCAATAAAGAGGGTGCAGCAAATCTAGCAAAGCTATGCCAATTGTATAATTCTGCATTGATCCATGTATCGACGGATTTTGTTTTTAAAGGTGATAGGCCCAAGTTATTAAGTGAAGATGATGAAACTGATCCGATTAGCGTTTATGGACAAACAAAGCTCGAAGGTGAATTAGCTATTGCAGAGGTAACAGATAAATACTTTATAATCCGTACTAGTTGGTTATACTCTGAGTATGGCAATAACTTTGTTAAAACCATGCAACGATTAGGGCGGGAACGTGATGAGCTAAAAGTGATAGTGGATCAGGTTGGTACGCCCACCTATGCGATTGATCTGGCTGACGCAATTTTGAATATCGCTTTCTCCGGCAATGATGCATATGGGACTTACCACTATAGCAATGAAGGTGCGATTTCATGGTATGATTTTGCAAAGTCAATTTTTGAGGTCAGTGAAATAGATACAAAAGTGATTCCTATACCAACTTCAGAGTATATCACAAAAGCCCGGAGACCAGCATATTCCGTATTGGATAAAACCAAAATTAAAGAGACTTTTAAAATAGAGGTTCCATATTGGAAAGATAGTTTGATATCATGTATTCATAAACTAAATGCTTTAACTAATAATTCATAGCAACTATGAAAGGTATAATACTTGCGGGCGGATCGGGAACTCGATTGCACCCGCTTACATTAGCAACCAGTAAACAGATGATGCCGGTTTATGATAAACCAATGATCTATTATCCTTTGTCTATTTTGATGCTGGCTGGAATAAAGGAAATATTAATTATATCGACGCCTCACGATCTGCCGAATTTTGAGAAGTTGCTTGGGGACGGATCAAGGTTAGGATGTAAGTTTTCTTACGCCGTTCAAGAACAGCCTAACGGACTTGCACAGGCTTTTGTAATCGGTGAAGAGTTCATTGGCAGTGATAGTGTCGCTCTAATACTAGGGGATAATATTTTTTATGGCGATGGCTTATCTCATCTGCTACAAGAGTTAAAAGAACCAGAGGGCGGAGTTGTATTTGCCTACCAGGTTTCGGACCCCGAGCGCTATGGGGTTGTTGAATTTGACCAGGATAACAAAGTGATTTCAATTGAAGAAAAGCCATCACAACCCAGATCTCATTATGCTGTTCCCGGTCTTTATTTCTACGACAACTCTGTTGTAGAAATTGCAAAAAATATTAAAGCTTCTCCGCGTGGCGAGTATGAGATAACAGATATCAATAAAGTGTATCTGGAAAAAGGCAGACTAAAGGTGGGAGTATTAAGTCGCGGTACTGCCTGGTTGGATACCGGTACTTTTAATTCTTTAATGCAGGCCGGTCAATTTGTTCAGGTCATTGAAGAGAGGCAAGGATTGAAGATCGGATGTATTGAAGAGGTCGCTTATCGAATGGGATTTATCGGACAAGCGCAACTGAGAGAAATCGCAGCACCGTTAGTAAAAAGCGGTTACGGACAATATCTAATGGGACTAGCTTAAACTAATGAAATAAGAGGAGTGCCGGTTAGGGTTCCTCTTATTTTTAAGTGTTTACTAAGCCGATTTGATTGCTTCTAAAAGTCCTTATACAGGTTCCTGAATGAGCTGCGTAGTCCGAAAGTCATCCATGCGGTATTGTTATTTACTAAACTGTTTTTCTCTTTTCTGAAAACTCCTCCAATCTCGAAGCGAAGATTGTATTTGGGATTAAGCAAGTATGACACTTTGCCGTCCAGGTAAAACAGATCGGTACTTAATCCCTGTCCTGTAGATGTTCCTGCACTTCCAATATCGGTTGTATTAAATATGTCTTTTCCATAGTTCACACCATCTCTATCAAGTCCATAGCGGGAGAACAGGACTTCTCCTGTAAAGCCGAAGCGTTTGTAGGTATAACCTAATATACCAAGCATTTCTCGGAAATTCGCTCCGTATAAATGACCCAAAGGCTGGTTATAGTGTGCATAGTTTATTACGCGGTTTGTTTGTGCAAAGGTATAGGGCTTTACTGTATTGTATTCGAGTATATAGGTTAGCGCTTCTGCTCCTGCCAGGTCTGTGCCTTTTATCCCTGCTTGTAACCCCCACAGGTCTTTTGAATCGTTTTTTATACCGTCGAGCACTAACTGGCCATACAGTGTTGTTTTATCTAGCACTTCGTATTTGCCGGTGAAGCCTACCACCGAATTTTCACTGCCTGAAGAAATGGCGGGGTTCAGAAAGATAATGGGATTAATGTATTGAGCTTTTAACCCACTTTTACTGCCCGCTTCATTCTTTACTTCCCAGATTAACGCATCGAAGAAGCCTAAGGATAAACGGGGCGTGATATTCCAGTCGAGGTAATGAAATACAGCTCCCTTTCTTCGGTTACCTGTTTCGTAGGAATATGCAGGCGCTGAAGGATCCTGAAGTGATGCCCATACGCCAGTATACTGGATGTTCTTATAGCTGCCTGTAATCTTTATGAAGGGATAAGGAGAGGTGGCGTCCGAAAGAAGGAGTGAGCGATATCCGTCGCCTATAAATATCTTATCGTAGGCCAGGGAAATATTGATAAAATCGGCCGGTGTATAGGAGATATTTGCAGTTACGTATTGCCAGTCCTTTTGCTCTTGCTGTGTTCCGAAGAACTCGTTCGTTTGGCCTGGAACAATGCGGTATTTCTCAGAAAAATCCTGATAGTATTTAGGGAATTTACCCTGATTCTCGTAACCGCTGGTATAAAACGAAAACTTTTTACCGACTGTTCCGCCAAACTGATATCCTCTTGTATTCTGCCAGGTGGTTTTCTTTCCGGAAAAGTCGCGGCCAATAATAAAATCGGGAAGAAAATCTCCGTAGAAAGTATAATCATCCTTGTTTACCTGAAACAGGTGCTCGTTAAAAAGTTTTCTGCTGATCCAGCCATGCCTGCTGCTGTCAACTCCCCGGTTAAGCAGAGAGTCGGTCGCCTGGGTAATGATGCTGTCTTCTTTGATATAAAAAGGTTTTAAGGAGCTGTGTACCCGTGTATTTGGGTCGTAGATCTCTTTGTTAAGCTGTTGGTAAAAATGGAACGAATAGGACAGATAGCCTGCCTGGGCGGATGCTCGTTGAACGGCTGCTGCTATCAGGATGATTGCAATAGTGCTTATTATATAATATCTTTTCATTTGTTCGGGGGTATTAGAAGTCCTGGTAGAGGTTTCTGAATGATGTACGAAGTCCAAAGGTGAACAGGGTGGTATTATTTTTCTCCATGCGGTTTTTCTCGTTGCGGGTTATTAAGCCTGCTTCAAGACGAAGATTATAAGCCGGATTTAAAAGGAAGGCAACACGCGTATCTGTATAGTACAGATCTGTTCCGAGACCCTGGCCGATATAATTTCCGTTGTCGCGCGCTGGTTGGGTATAGGGCTTAAACAGGTCTCTTCCATAATTCAGGCCGTCAATGTCTTTGCCGTATCGTGAATAAAGTAACTGCGTGCTGATCTCGAAACGTTTAATTGAATAGTTTAACATTCCAATGGTTTCCCTGAAGTTAGCCCCATAAGGGTGCCCGAGAGGTTCGTTATAGTGAGCGTAATTAACCACTGCGATTCGCTCGCTGAAGGTATAGGGCCGGGCGGTATTGAACTCAAGCAGGTAGTTGAGACGCGGCACTTTCAGCAGGTCGGCCCCTCTGACGCCTAATTGTACTCCCCATTTATTCCTCGAGCTACCATCGCCCGAAAAGAATTCTTTCGCCTGGAACTCATCGAGTGCAAATTGACCGTATACAGCCATTTTATCAAACAGCTCGTATTTGGCCGTGAAACCCATAACGGCATTGTCGGGTGATCCGCCGTCGGATTCTACGGGACGTAAAAAGATAATCGGGCTGGCATATCCGGGATCGAATCCTCTTTTGTTGCCTAAGCTATCATGCGTTGCCCATACCACCGCATCAAAGAAGCCGACAGAGAGGCGTTTGGTTACATTCCAGTCGAGATAGTGAAATATCGCTCCTTTTCTTCGGTCTGCCTTTTCAAACTTAGGTGCGGATGGATCCTGCAGCGAGCTCCACATGGCCATGTAGCGCACGGCGCCCAATGTTCCGGTAAGTTTAAGAAAAGGATAAGGCGAGCCAAAGTCGCTCAGCAGCAGCGAGCGGTAACCGTCGCCGATGAAGTTTTTATCGTATCCTGCCTGGATATTAATGTATTTAATGGGGGTATAAGATACCTGCCCGGTAAAGTAATTCCAGTCGGCTTCATCTGTTAGTGTGCTGTCGGGGCGATTGATCTTATGCCGCTGGCCGGGCAATACTTTGTGTTCCTGGATGTACCGGCTGTAATAGCTTGGGAGCTTCGCTTTATTGAAAAATCCGCTGGTATGGAAGGATAATTTATTGCTGATGGTTCCGCCTATCTGGTAGCCAAAGGAGCGAAGCCATGTACTCTTGTCATTTTCGCCATCTCTTCCAAGAGTAATATCGGGTAGGAAGTCGGCATACAAGGTATAATTTTCTTTTTTTACTTCGGCCTGGTGGTTATTGAAGAACCTGCGGCTTAGAATACCGCTGCCTTCTGAATACCCGGCGGTTATCGAGTCGGCCTTAAGAAGCAGACTGTCGCCAATAAAGAATGGTTTCAGTGAGCTATGTGTTTTGGTATTTATATTATACATATCCCTGTTTAGCTTTTGATAAAAGGAATATGAATAGGGCTGTGAAGCCATCTGTGCGGAAGCGCTGAAGAGCGTTCCGCAAATAAGGACGGCGGCGAGGCTGATTTTCTTCATTCTGTAAAAATAAATTTAAAGGAAAAAAGTTTTATCAAGTAACAAGTAGCTGGTATCAAGTATCAAGAGCCGCCAAGAGTGAGTAATTGAAAGCCGGGAGAAAGATAGTAAAGATTCGCTATACAGAAAAAAAATAATGCGAGTTTAAACTTCGTCATAAGGTCAGCGTATTAACGATCAAAGACATTAATGACGGATGGTGATGAAGATAAAGCCTTTTTTCGTTTTTTTGATAATTTCATTGATATTACAAGCTGTTAAAGTTAATTCCCAAACTGTAAGTCCTTTTAAATTACGTTACCAGACGGAGCAAAAGGGCGGCATTGTGTATGTTTCCAATACTATTCTTAGTTGTGAAAATTGTGATGCAGTAAATGAGTTACCTCCTAATGGAAAAAGTGATAATAATAATTTTATTATGCATTATATTGACATTGATGCATCAACTGAAACATTCAGCAGCAGCTCGGCAGATCTGATCCTTCCTGACTGTTCCTCTATAACTTTCGCAGGGCTTTATTGGGGAGGAGCTATTAGCTCTACAAATAGTAGATTTAAAGATAAAAATAAAATTAAGTTAAAGAAGCCAGGAGCTACGGCGTATATTGATTTAACTGCAGATAAAACGTGGGGGGGACAGTCTTTTAAAGATATCACTAGTATCGTAAAGTTGAGTCAACCGTCAAACGGTACTTTTACAGTTGCAAATGTTGTGGCAGATGAAGGGGTTGTTAACGTATATGCCGGATGGACGATAGTAATTGCTTATAAGCACGACCTTATGCCTCTACGAAACTTATCTGTTTTTGAAGGGCTCGTAGGTATCAATTTCCTAAGCAACGTAGAGTTTAGTATTTCAGGTTTTTTTTCTCCTCCCAACGGTCCTGTTAACTTTGATTTTGGGTTTGTTGCTTATGATGGAGATCGGAGTTATAGTGGAGACTACTTAGAAATTAACAATCAAAAAGTTTTTGATTCGGCACATAATTCAGATAACCTATTCAATAGTTCTATTACAAATAACGGGGAAGTCGTTCAAAGTAGAAATCCCGCTTATAATAATACGCTCGGTTATGAATCTAGCATTATTCACTTGAATAATGCGGATTTTAGGTATTTGAAAAATGGTGCCAGATCTGCTCTGATAAATTTGGACACCGATATTGAATCATATTTGATAGGCGTCCTTACGGCCTCAATAGACATCTACAATCCCAACATTCAATTATCTCACCAATACCGCAACATCAGCAAATATGGTATTTCAGTACAAGCCGGAGAAACTGTTGAACTGCAGTATGACTTGAAGAACACAGGTAATGACGGAAGTACGAACACTGTTTTTATCGATACCATTCCTTCTCTCTTTGCATACGTAAAGGGATCTATAGAAGTTCAAGACATTAATGGCAACTGGAAAGCCCTGAGTGACCAGAGCGTTGATGATGCAGGAGAGTATATGGAGGCTGGAAGGCGGGTGCTGGTTAGACTGGGAGAGGGAGCGAATGCTTCAAGAGGTGGGGCTGTACCGGCAGATGGCCAGTTGAAAGTGCGCTATAAAATGCAGCTAATTGATGATGCTGAATTGTTGGGTTGTGCTCCCGCGCCTGTTTCTAAATATGGCTGGCTGCAATACTCGGGAAACGTAAATCCGGACAAGAGCTGGAAAGTAGCTTCGGATAAGGCTTTTTCTCAATATGATTGTTCTGGCGTTCGCAGTCCCCTGGTGCTGGCGCTGGAACCGCCATTGCCTCCCGGGGATTTAAATCTCACCTTTTATTGCCCGGTTTCTGTTGCTGATCTGGCTTTACCTAAAGGATACTCTCTATACAAAGAGGATAACACCACAGCAAGCAGAGGTATGCCTATGCCGGTTGCGAAAATATCTGAGTCGGGTACGTATAAGGCTTACCGCAGGCTGGCTGCGGGCTGTGAGTTCAGCTATACTATCCGGGTAAATATGGCGTCTATTGGTATTGCTGCACAACCTGCTCCACGGAAGATTGTGGAGGGGAAAAGCGCTGAATTTTCTGTGGAAACAAGCGGGCCTGATGTGAAGTACCAGTGGCAGGAGGATTCCGGTTATGATTCGTGGACCGACATACCGGGCGCCACCGACCGGATTTTAACGCTGCGGAGCGTTTCGCTGAGCAAGAACCGGTCGCGTTACCGGGCGCTGATCTCTAATCCTTGCGGGCAGAAGCTGGTATCGTATGCCGTTCTTCTGAATGTGGTGGAGAGCGAGGAGGGTACGCTGTTTGTGCCGAATGCATTTAGGCCTAACAGTGCGGTGGAGGAACTTACCCACTTTATAGTGAAAGGACGGAAACTTTCGCGCTGGCAGATGAGGGTTTATAATAAGTGGGACCAGCTGATCTGGGAAACTACTAAGCTGAACCCTGACGGCAGTCCTGCGGAAGGCTGGGATGGTAAGATTGGTGGTCAGGATGCGGCGCAGGGTATCTATCTCTGGGCAATCTCTGCCGTCTTCTGCGATGGCTCTGAATGGCAGGGCATGAGTTTTAACCAGTCGGCACCGCGGAAAACGGGGATCGTTTATTTGATACGCTAGGTTTTAAGTGATGAATTATGGGTTATGAATTATGAGTTATGAAATGCCATAGCCATGTTTTCCTGTTCCCGGCGTGATAATTTATATTTGGCAGCAATGGCCGGCCATTTGGATACTGCGTTTTTAATGTTGTTAAAAATAGCGCTGGCTTCCTGTGGCTTTAGCCGGAAATGTTTTGCGACCGACAGGGCTAATTCCGGGTCAAGAGAATTGTCGTTTTCTGAAATATTTAAAGTCAAACCGTTGCCTTGTGGGTTGGCATTCATATCGTAGGCTGGTGAAAGTTCCCAGCCGTCTTCCCGCAATAAAAATCCATGGTTGCGCAAGTGATCATCGGTATTTTTTACCATGATATTGAAAACGATCCTTGCCCACAGCTCCTTTAGGTTATTGTTAACCTGACGCCCGTTTTGAATGATAAAAGCTGCGATGTCCAAATAGCTTGCCCCTGTGTGAAAATCAGTGCCGTCTTGCTGGCCAAGCAGGGTCATCGCTGATGCAAAGTGTATTCTGGTGGTTTGCTGGACGCGATCGAATCGCCTTGTCAGAAAGGTATGATGCCTTCCGGAAAATTGCTGAAGCCGTGCAGGTGCGACTGTGATACCCGAGTTCACCGCCAGTTCATAAACAACCATTTCCCATGCTCCAATATTGTGTTCATCATTGATACTTGGGAACTTGGCTATCCACAAATTTCCTTCCGGATCGTTCACACTGGCTTTAGGCCTGGCTCCGCCTAGAGAAGAACCGGGAGCCATCAGCATGTTTAGCCAACGTAGTTCTTCAGTTGAAGTCATCTCTTCGTTTTCAAGGCGTAAACTGGCATATTCGAGGTCACGCAGGTTAACCCAGGGCGGTGCAGCGAGCTCGGTAGCGTGACTCAAATATTCTCCGTCTTCGCTGGTTTTGAATCGAAGCCCGCCCATTCGGGTTCCGTCAAACACGCCCAATAGGAAGTCTGACTCATTCAGGATACGCGGTTTTCGTTCTTCCTGACGCGAAATGATCGCCTCCCGTCTTTTCATTAGGACCCTTCCCCAACGATCAGGCGATGAATCAAGGAACATGCCAAAATTCGGCTTACCATCGGCCAGATATTGCGGGCCTGAATATAATTGTAAGTCGGGATCGAGAATCTGGGCTTGTGGCCACTGAAGCCAATGCTCGCTATATTCAAAGGAAAATATTTCTCTTCCTCTTACAACCTCTGCACTCAATGTGCCAACCTGTATGGTTCGTGGTAATCCAGCCCAATCTGCATAAACGAAAATTTTCGACGCCATAGTTTTATTTTTTAGGAGCTCTTTCCTTTACAAGTAAGCCTGCGTCCTGTAGTTTTCTGCCGAGTTCATCGTCGGCGCCCAGCTTCAGAAAATCACTCTCAAGGCCGAGGACGAATAATACCTGGAAATAGGCTCCCATGGCGACTGTTGGTGTGCCTTTCTCAATTTGCCACAGGGTGGATCTGCTGATGCCTGCCCTTTCAGATACTTGTTCAGTACTCAGTTTTCGGCGCAAACGGGCCAGTTTGATGTTTTCTCCAAAATTGTTAAGTACTTTCTGCGCCTTTGGTAATAATACAAGATGCTGCTTCATAATGTCGTATATGTTGTACAAATATAAGATTATTGTTTATTTTATAAAACGTTATGAGTTGTGAGTATGGATTATAAGTTATGAATTATGGGTTATGTGTTGTGCGTTGGTGTTTTAGACGTATTTTTGCGATAGAATGGAATTAATTACTACACCTCTTGAGGGTTGTTATATTATAAAGCCTGCTGTATTTCCTGATCCGCGCGGGTACTTTTTCGAGAGTTTTAATGAACAGCGGTTTAATGAGAAAACGGGCCTGAATATTCACTTTGTGCAGGATAACCAGTCGATGTCGTCGTATGGTGTTTTGCGGGGTCTTCATTTCCAAAAGGGTGAGCATGCGCAGGCGAAGCTCGTAAGGGTATTGAAGGGTGAGGTATTGGATGTTGCTGTCGATCTTCGCCGTGGCTCGGCTACTTACGGTCAGCACTATAGTGTTGTATTAAGCGAGGAGAATAAACTGCAGTTTTTTATTCCGCGTGGTTTTGCTCACGGCTTTGTGGTGCTCTCTGAGCAGGCGGAGTTTTTTTATAAATGCGACAATTACTATAACAAGGCGTCGGAAGGCGGTTTACACTACGCCGATCCTGCGTTGAATATCGACTGGCAGGTTCCTGCCGAGCAATTGCTGGTGTCGGATAAAGACCTTGTGCTGCCGGGTTTAGATTTGTTGTAATATAAAATTACCATCTATCCCCAGTTTCTCATGAAGGGATTTAAGGAAGGGAACATCGGGTTCGCGTTTGCCGCTTAATATTTGTGATAGTTTTGGTGCACTTATACCCAGCATAGATGCCAGCCCTTTTTGAGTGACTCCAAGTTCTTCTTTTTTCGCCTGTACGACAGAGCTAATGGTTAAGCGCATTGGCATAACCTTCAATACTTCGTCCTCAAACTTCTCTGCCAATAAGCCAAGCCGCTCCAGTTCATCGGCTTCTTTCTTGCTCAATGAATGGAACCCTCCTCCATCGGTAGCCTTTTGAATGAAGTTTTCTATCAAAGACATCACCTGATTATACTGCTTTTCGTTCCTGATCCTGTCTATCATTAGTTTTTCCTTTTATACACGTGAACAATCCGCGATCTTGTCATACTCGGCATGCGTACCGACGAAACGTATGTAGACGGTCCGCTTATCGAAAAAAATCATAGCAACTAACCTAAAATCATTGCCCTTGATATTAAATACATAGCGATCATTACCTACAGCGTCCACACTTCCAAATGTGTTTTTGACATCAGAGAAATTACGCCAGTCCGATTGTTTTACAATATGAAACCAACTATTCAAGGCTGATTTCGATGTAATATGCTTCTCTGCGAAATTATTAATGATCGTTTTGGCGATGATAACCATCAGTACAAAGATAAGCAAAATTTCAAATTTTGAAATTTATTTAGATATATGAAAGCGGGGCAAGGATAAGGTGTTGCCTGAATTAGAAGCATTGGTTTGAAAAAGTCATACTATTTTATAGCCATATGTTAAAAATAGTATGACTTTTTTCGATCAGAGTTCTAAGCGAAATCTTCGCCAAAGGTTGATTTGACGTCGGCTACAACCTGTTTTACTTCCTGCTCGCTGTTGCGGGGGACGATCATCAGTGTGTTGTTAGACTCTGCAATAATATAATCTTTCAGTCCTTTTACTACGATTTTTTTGCCTGCCGGGAGGTTGATCATGCAGCCGCTGCTGTTATAGAGTATAGCGCTGCCGGAGGGAACCACTACGTTTTCATGCTCGTCTTTTTGGGCAAGAGTATAGAGGGATGCCCAGGTGCCGAGATCTGACCAGCCGAACTCTACCGGAAGTACATACACGTTATCGGCCTGCTCCATGATGCCATAATCGATGGAGATGTTCTGGCACTGTCCGTAGTTTTGGGTTAGAAATTCGGCTTCTTCGGGGGTGTTATATATTTCTTTTGCATCCTCAAACAAGGAATTCATTTCGGGAAGATGCTGATCAAATGCTTTTAGCACTTCAGCGGCGCTCCAAATGAAGATCCCCGCATTCCACAGGTACTCTCCGCTTCCCAGAAATGCTTCGGCGCGTTCTTTATCGGGCTTCTCTGTAAACTGCTGCACTTTACGGAATCCGTTTCCCAGCAGATGGTCGCTGAAGCGAATGTATCCATAGCCTGTATCTGGCCGGGATGGCTGAATGCCCAGTGTAATGAGGCAGTTGTTCTCGCTCGCCGTTTGCAGTGCGTTGCTTACGTCTTTTGTAAACTGTGAGGTATTGAGTATGAGATGGTCGGATGGTGCCACTACTATCGCTGCTTCGGGATCGAGAGCGGCAATCTTGTGGCAGGCATAGGCGATGCAGGGCGCGGTGTTGCGCATTACCGGCTCGCACAGTACCTGGTGGTACTGAATTCCTTTTAGTTGTTCTTTTACCAGCTCCCTGTATTTCTCGTTAGTGAGAATGTAGATATTTTCTTCGGGTACGATGTCTTTAAAACGCTGATAAGTAGCCTGGATGAGGCTCGTGCCGGTACCGGCAATGTCGATAAATTGTTTGGGATAAGAAGTGCGGCTTACGGGCCAGAAACGGCTGCCTACTCCTCCGGCCATAATAACTGCGTAGTAATTGTTCATTGGGTTGTGAGTTGTATGTGGTGAGTTGCGAGTGTTAATAAAGCGATAAAGATAGTGATATTGGTAATGAAAATGAGGTACTAGTGTTATTTTTTTATTAAATAATCGTAAGGTATGAACATTTATCATAAAATATTGTTTAATTTTACAAAAATCTAAAACTATGAGTACCATTACAGGATTTAACGCAGGTGGAAATACCTATAACTCCATGGCTGATAACAGCCCCCTGCATATGTGCCCGAAGTGTCAGGGTTATACCGATAAGAGGATTGCAAATTCGAAGTTGGTGAACAAGATGTTTTTCTGGATGTCGCTTCGTAAGTACCAGTGCCAGCATTGCGACCACAGGTTCTACATCCTGGCCCGTTAAGGTTAATAAATCGTTTCTTATTTATTAATTTATCTCATTATTTTTTACCTTTCCACACTTTTTTACGTAGTGCTTGGAAAGACAGATTTTTAAGGGCTTAAGAGGCCTTGGCCAGAATATTTACATTTCGCTGCTGCTTAAGCTGCTTTTGGTTGCGGCGCTTTATACAGTTTGCCGCATAGCTTATTACCTGTTTAATACTTCATTGTTCCCGGCAATTGATGCCGGGGCGTTCCTGCTGATCCTGGCAGGGGGGCTGAAGTTTGACATCAGCGCCATACTTTATACCAATTCGCTGTATATCGCCAGCCAGATCATTCCTTTTAAATTCAGACATCATCCCCTCTATCAGAAGATTACTGCGGGGATCTTTTATGTGGTGAACGGACTGGCCCTGGTGGCTAATATTGCCGACATTGCTTATTATCCCTTCACCCTGAAACGTACTACCTTCACCGTGTTTTCGCAGTTTTCGGGCGAGCAGAACCGGCTGAGGCTCTTATCCCGGTTTTTGTTCGACTACTGGTATCTGCTGCTGCTGCTGGTTGTGTTGGTAATGGCCATGGTATGGCTCTATAAACGAATCGGGAAGCATAAGGTTACTTTCAGGAATCCGGTTGCTTATTACCTGAGCTCTTTGCTGATGATTCCGGTAGTGGCTGGTTTGTTTATCGCTGGTGCAAGGGGTGGCTTCAGGCATAGCACACGCCCTATTACGCTGAGTAACGCCGGCGAATATGTTGAGAACCCGGCCGAGCAGAACATTGTGTTGAATACTCCTTTCGCCCTGCTGCGGACGATAAAGACGAAGTCGTTAAAGAAAGAGCAGTTTTTTTCGCAGCAGCAGCTGGATTCGTTGTATAATCCGCTTAAGGCTCCGGATAGTAGTGCGGCGCCTTTTATTAAAAAGAATGTAGTGGTGATCCTGCTGGAGAGTTTCAGCCGTGAATATCTCGGCGGCTTTAACCGTGACCTTGAAGGGGGGAAATACAAGGGATATACTCCTTTTCTGGATTCGCTGATGGAGCGCAGCCTGGTGTTTACCAACGCCTATGCGAATGGCCGTAAATCGATCGAGGGCCTTCCTTCGGTGCTGGCCAGTATCCCCGGAATACAGGAGCCTTTTGTGCTTTCTGACTATTCGTATAACCGGATTAACAGCTTCGGTAACCTGCTGTCGGCAGAGGGCTATCATACATCGTTTTTTCACGGCGCCCCCAATGGCTCCATGGGCTTCAGCTCTTTTGTGAAGATGGCCGGGATCAAAAATTATTACGGCATGACGGAGTATGATAACGATGACGACTTTGATGGTATGTGGGGGATATGGGATGAGCCTTTTATGCAGTTCTGGGCACAGAACCTGAACCGCTTTAAACAGCCTTTCTTCAGCGCTCTGTTTTCGGTATCATCGCATCATCCTTTTAAGATCCCTGAGAAGTATGAGGGTCGCTTCCCTGAGGGTACCTTGCCCGTGCACCGTGGCGTAGGGTATACGGATTTTTCGCTGAAGCAGTTTTTTAAAACGGCGTCGCGTATGCCCTGGTATCGCAATACCCTCTTCGTTATTACTGCAGACCACTCTTCTGTGGCCTGGCATGAGGAATATAAAACTTCGCTTGGGGCTTATGCTGTTCCGATTATGATTTACGATCCTTCAGGGGATCTGAAAGGACGGAATGATCAACCCGTGCAACAGGCGGATATTCTGCCTACTGTGCTGAATTACCTGCATTACAAAAAGCCCTATTTTGCTTTTGGCAACGATATGATTCGTTATTCGGATGACCACCCGGTTATACACTTTACGGATGGCCTGTACCAGATCATTATGGGAGACTTTGTCCTGATGTTCGATGGAGAGAAATCGGTGGAAATGTACAATTATCGCAGCGACCGGCTGCTGTCCCGTAATATTATTAACACCGGCGACCCGATGCAGAATAAGCTTGAAATGCACGTAAAGGCTTTTATTCAGCAGTATAATGCTCATATGATCGATAATACGTTAACCGTAAATCATAATTCATCACTCAAAATTCATAATCCCTAACACGCCTTCATTTTTATGGCAACTTTTTTTTATATGGCGTAACATTTGTTGTTGGTTTAACGTTAAAATACTGTTACTAACGTAATTATTAACCATTTAAAACAAGCCCCATGACATCTGTTATCATATTAATTACTGTTACATATATCTGGTTGTACGAGGAGCTGATGCATGCATGGCCTGACCCTGAAGAGGAAGAGGAGTTCTGACGGGAGTTGAAGGTTCAGAGTTGAAAGTTGAGGGTTCTCGGATGAAAGTACTTAATAGCGGAAAGCCATTGAGAGTTGAAGGTTCAGGGTTGAAAGTTGAAGGCCCCTTAAAGCTAATTGCCCACAGCTAATCGCCTTTAAAGCGAAAAGCAGAAAGGTTAAAGCAAATTGCCCAACGCTAATAGCCAATAGCCAATAGCAATATTTGATAGCTTTTTTAAAGTTTAAAGCGTTAAGTTTAAGGCTGACTGCTTATATCTGATAGCTGTTTTTATAGTATTCCTACTATTGATAATCCCTAATGCACTCGCTAAGTTTGGTGATGGAAAAGCAAGCAGGATGAAACCTGTTTGTTCTTCCTATATAAATTAACGCTATCAGAGTTTATAGGCGCTTGTTGTTTACACAACGAGCGCTGTTAGGCTCACCTGGCAGGGCAAAGGAGTTTTGCCCTTTCTTACTTATCAAAATGAAATATGACCTGATATCATAAATAGATTATAACTGAAGTAGGTTGGTTTTGACGCAGAAAATTTGCTGGTTCTGTCCCGAATTTTGACAGCGGAGCCCCGAAAACTGACAATTTATCCTGAAAGCTGGTTTGACGTTTCCTAACTTAATGGTTTTATATTATCTTGCATTTACTGTAAAGGCTTACAGGTTAGTAGAATTGAGCTTTGAAATTCTAAATGTAAGATTTCTATGAAAAATACAACGAAGATAATAATCGTCGCCCTCTCAGTTTTATGCATACTCTCTATCAGACTAAATGTAAGTACCTTAGCAACTATTAAAAGGTTGAAGGCCGATCAGCAAAACAAGGCAGATTCTATTCGGATCTTGAAAAGACAGATCGCCAATCTGAAATTTAGCTTAGGAGGACAGGAATAAGAATTTTAATGAAAGTTATTGAACATACCGGTGTGCAATGCGTAATATAAAATCGAAAGTAATACGTTTTGCCATCGCCGATAGCGATCCCGTATTCAGACAAGTATTGGTGTCGTATTTATGTGCTTCTTTAGAGCGAAAAGTGATCTTTTGCGCTTCAAACGGCAGGGAGCTTTTTGAGAAAACCAAAATGCTGGGCACAGATATACTGATCGTCAATTTGTTTATGCCGGTATTAAATGGTATAGAAAGTGTTCAGCTGATCAGAAAGCTTAATAAGAACGTAAAAATTCTCGCTGTGAGTTCTGTTTTTCAGCCAGAGCTTTTGCCCTTGCTGCAGCGCTATGGAGTTAGTGGTTATTGCTCGAAAAGTGTTCGGGACATACTTCATGCATTTACGCAAATAACGAATGGCTCTTTTTTCTTCGAGGAGCATTATTTCGACCAGTGGAAAGCCAGCGAGCTCATTCTCGAAGTGAATAAAGCTGAGATGTTTATCGAAAAACTAAGTCCGGCGGAAGTTAAGATCGTTGTGCTTTGCTGCCAGGGCATGAGTAACCGGGAAATAGCCGGGAAGCTTCATTTTAGCATACGGACGGTTGATACCTACCTCTCGAAAATATTTACTAAACTCGACATTAAAAGCAGGCATGAACTTGTGAAACTTGCCTATGACAACGGAATCTGCCGGTTGATATGCTCGCATAGTGAGAAAGGTTATTGTGAATTGGACAGTCCGTTTTTACTGGAGCACGCCTGAATCTCAATCGGCGGAAAGATTACGATTAAATGTATTGAATGATTAGGTAATATTCCAATAATAATATATTATTGTGAAATTATAATCGTCCTGTGGCTTGAGTTGCAGGGTGGTTTTAGGTATATACTCCTGCTTATATTGCAAATCTGCAGGGTTGTAATTTGCGATTATCGCTGTTTGACAATCTTTCATTTAAATTAAAGCTGTTTAATAGACAGATAGGAGGTCTTATGCCATTAAAAGAGTTATTGCTTAATAGTTCCAGTTTTACGGAACTTCTGAAACAACATTCTATCAATCCTGCTGATTTTACAATAAAGGACGAAGGTTTTATTATTTCAGATAAGTTGCTTTCCAAGGAGGACGTTTTTAAAGAAATGATCCTGATTGAGGGCCACAACGAAAGCGGGCGCATTAATCTGATCGGGACAATATATTGTAACTTTGTGAAGAATATTGCCGTATTCGAGCTTGAATCTGCAGAGCGGGTTAAAGAGGATACCGCGAATGCCCTGAACCGGGAATCGGGTGAAGGCGGAGCCGATCGGGAGGGGTGACTGGTTCTTTTAAAACCAAAGGCGTTATATTATCGTTAATAGTAACATATATAAACTTTAAAATGGCGGAAGAAAGAATTATCTCAGGACTCAACGAAGATGCTATATGGCAGCAGGTTAACGCTGACTTTTCAATAAACCCCGATCCCCTGGGGTATCATGTTGTACTTCAGCAGGAGAGCCGCCGTGTGTTGCTTGATATGGATATAGATTTAGGGGGCGGTTTTGAAAGCGGGTCGGCCTTTACGACGTTCAGCTCGTATCTTTTTGGGCGTGACGCATTTCGTTTTGCTATCCACCGGGAAGGTTTTCTGGATGAGATAGGGAAATTTTTCGGGATGCAGGATGTGGTTTTAGGATTCGGGGATTTTGACAAAAGGTTTGTTGTAAAAACGAATGACGAGGCGAAGACTATCGAGCTATTTAGTGATGCCGAGTTAAGAAATACGCTTACATCGTTACCTGACCTCAGCTTTGGTATTGTGCAATACCTGCTGGAAAGTACAGATGACAAAGCGCCTTTTCTGGAGCTCAGAATTGAAGATGGAATTACAGATCCCGACATTTTAAGAAAAGCATACCATTCCTTCTTTTCTGTTCTTGAAAAGCTGGACTAAAAACTATAAGTAAGTCACGAGCAGCGCGAGAATCAGACAGATTGCTGTTTTTGCTTTTCTGTTTGTGCTTTAATGTGTACAAAGAAAGTATGAAAGCATTTGTCGCAACGATACTTGCGGACATCGCCTCCAAAACTAAATAACTTATCGATAACCGACCTTCTTATTCGGCTCAGATCAGTGGAGCTACACCTTGGGCATTTTTTTGTTCTGTGAGAGAATAGAGAGAGCATAGCGACGTAGTATTATTTAATAAAGATCGTTAAATGTTTGTCTAATTTCAACGAAATGGAAAAAATTGCCTCATTGTCAAAATCTACCGGTATCAACGCAGCGTTTTTGAATAAATAATAATAAAATCGCCTGTTATTTAGCATCTGATAAAGTCGGGAACCGTTAATTACATTCGAATTTGCTGATCTTCTGGTTTACTTCACGTACAATCAGATCTAAATCTTTAGCAGTAGTGAGAAGCATATCGAGGCATTCTTTGCTTTCGGCAGGGTTGTCGGCCGCTTCCAGCAGCGGCACTAAAGCCATGATAGAGGCTACGGGGCGACGGATCTCATGAGAGGTTAAATAGGTGATCTCTTTTAAAAAGAGGTTCTGATTTCTTATCTGCGTTTCCTTTTCTTTGCTTTCTGTGATGTCGTCGGCCAGAATAATGTACCCCTGCAACTCGCCCTCGTCGTTTTTAAGGGGGGAACCTTTTATTTTTACATACATGGTATCCCCGTTCTTTTTATATATATCGTACTCGACGGTGAAGTGTTTTTTTTGTTTTACTGCTTCTTCAATTTTCGTAAGCATGTTCGCTGAGGTTTTTTCGCCATAAAGTATATCGGCAGGCCACAGCCCGATTACCTCATCGGGGGAGTATCCCAGCTTATTTTCAAATGCCCTGTTCACCCAGGAGATTTTTCGTTCGGAGTCTGTTATAACCACCATGGTCCTGATATTCTCCAGTATGATGTCGAGGCGGTTTTTTTCGATATAACTTTTGTTGAGTTTGTTTTCGAGTTCCTTTAATCTGGTGATATCCTGAAGAATTCCTTTTACAACGAAAGAGTTTCCTTTTACTCTTTTTATCCGGAAGCTCGCGTTAACATGTTTGGTTAGTCCCGGAGAGAGATGAAGTTCGTGAATGAAATTGTATATGGTGCCATGCTCCAGTTTGGACGACAGCGTCTTTCTGACTTCTGCCGCTTCTGCGGCGTTCAGTCTGGAAAGTATCTGATCAATAGTTGTTACCCTATGTGCTATGTTGTAGATTGTGGCCGCTTCTTCGGAAAGCAGTACCCGGCCGTTGTTTACTTCAATTTCGAACGTGCCCATCAATCCGAGCTGCATTACTTCACTTAGTTTTCGCTGAACTGTAGTTGCTTTTTTACTAACCGAATAGAAGAACAGGGATGAAACGGAAATAAACAGCAGCCCCTTGAATGAATGGATTGCAAACGGGGTTTCGTTGGAAACTGCTTTTACAGAGCTCGATACTAGAAAGTCTGTGGAAAGGATCCAGAGAATACCACATACAAAATAAAGGATGGTTAAATTCTGATAATTAATAAACCGCAGACGTCTGATCATTGGAAAAGCGTTACTTTTCAGCTTATACGGGAAGCCTGGAATAAGGTTCGCAAGAAGTTATATGAATGGGCCTAATTTGTGCTTTTGCTCACTTAATGATGGATTGTAATTGTTAAGATTATATTAAGTAAATTATTTTATTTAAAAAAAATCAACAAAAGTGCCTTGTGTTGATAAAATTTGTTATTTTTGCTATAATTAATAACTCTCAAAAATTAACGCCGATGCAAACTCGTTACTTGTACCTACTACGTCTTGTTTTGCTTGTAACAGATGTGCTTTTTGTGAATCTTGCGTTCCTTTTTGCTTATTATCTGCTTTTTGGATTTGATACGCAATTATTCAGCTATCCCTATAAGAATTACCTTTTAGTAAGTAATCTGATCTGGTTTTTTTCTTCCAGTCTTTTTGGGATGTACCGCGACGCTACTCTTGAGCATCTTGTGAATATTTACAGGGCTACCTGGAAAGCGGTAGCATTTCATGCGGTATTGTTCGTCTTTTATATTACATTCTCTAATGACGATAGTATTTCCAGGGGCTTTATCCTCGCATTTTATGCGGTTGTTACTCTTGGATTTCTATTGAGCCGGTTTACGGGCACTGTTTTTGAATTTATGCTTTTCAGGCATTTTAATGTGAGCCGCCCTGTTGCTGTTCTTGGTAAGAACAATACAGGGCTTCGTCTTGCGGGATTTCTTGAAAAGAGTCAGAACTTTAAGTTCGAAGGCTTTCTGCATGATGAGGAAACATTATATGTTGATGAAAATGGGGGGCTCATGCCTTCTACCTGCAAACAGATTGCGGATGCAGCCAGCAGGGGTATTAAGGATGTATATGTTTCGTTGACCCCTGAGAGGATGACAGAAGCAAAGTATTTGCTGGAGGAGGCTGAAAAACAGTGTGTGAGACTGAAATTTGTCCCGGATCTGAGTGGTTCCCTGGCCGCACCTTTTACAGTTAGCTACCTGGGTGAGTTTCCGGTAATCAGTTTACGGAATGAACCTCTTGAAAATATCCAGAACCGCTTTAGAAAAAGAGCGTTCGATGTGGTCTTTGCTACGTTTGTTCTGGTATTTCTTTTAAGCTGGCTTGTTCCGCTTATTGCTATCATTATTAAGATGCAAAGCCCTGGTCCAGTGTTTTTTAAACAGTTGCGGAGCGGAAGGAATAACGAGCCTTTCTGGTGCTATAAGTTCAGAAGCATGCGCGTTAACAATGAAAGTGATAAAATGCAGGCCCGTAAGGATGATACCCGGATTACGCCAATCGGACAGTTTCTTCGTAAAACTAGTCTGGATGAGCTGCCTCAGTTCTTTAATGTTCTTTTGGGTAATATGAGTGTTATTGGTCCACGGCCTCATATGCTTAAACATACTGAGCAGTATAGTGCGATTATCGACAGATATATGGTAAGACAATTTCTAAAGCCGGGCATTAGCGGGTGGGCTCAGGTAAATGGTTATCGCGGTGAAACTGAAGATCCAAGTCTTATGGAGAAACGTGTGGAACATGATATTTGGTATATGGAAAACTGGAGCGCTATGCTTGATATTAAGATCATTTTTATGACAGTGATCAATATCTTTAAAGGAGAAGAGAACGCATATTAAATTTTTTCCATAAAGTAAATTTTTTTTTAAGAAGTTGATTAATATCAACTTCTTATTTTTTTTAATACAGGTTGGTGTTGAATGATGCTATTTTCAGGAAAATGACTTGCCGTGAAAGTAGTTTCTTTATTATTCATCATCGTGTTATTATGTTTCTCTTCTTGTAAGAAGACTGAAAACAACCCTTCTTCTGAGTCCGATCTTCATTCGCTTACCCTAACGTTAAACGGGTTCGGCCAGATAATCACAGATACCAAGAATGGCGGTTTTATTTCGTCAGATCCGGTTCCTTTAAAAGATTATGTTCATTTTCTGAATTATTTCATCTATGGGCAGGACGGTAACCTGGTTCATTCTTTGAAACAGGCGGATACCGACGCCAATTTCGGGAAGATTACGGACCAGGTTCCGGCGGGCACTTATTCTGTTGTTTTAGTAGGTAGCCGTTACAACAACACTTTTGGCGGCACAACTGCCCTTTCGACTTCTAAGACGCTATCTGCGGCTGTGGATGACGACCTGTTTTTTAAGAAGGTTTCAATAACGGTTGGGAGTGATGATCTGAGCCAGAGTGTTGTTCTCGACCGGGTAAGCTCTTATATGGAAGTAAGTATAGAGGAAAGCCTGCCTGCCGAAGTGGCGAGCATTGACGTCACCGTGCAAAATGAGGCGGATGTTTTTATGTTTGCCTCCGAGTCTGTTCAGATTGGAACAGTCCCTGCGACGAAGAAGTTTACTAAAGTGATCAGCAGCGACGACGATCGGAATAACCCCAGAATGGGAATGTGTATTTTGAATGTTGTTTCAGATCTATCAGTGCAAATATATTGTTACGACTCTGCTAAGAAGTATATAAAAGGTGTAAAGGTGCAGAATGTAAAGTGCGAAAAGAACAGGAAGACCATCCTCTATGGGAAGGTTTTTGCAATGCCGTCAGGAGAATTTCCGGTGTCTGTTAATCCAGAATGGGGCGATCCTATAGCTAAGCCATTTTGAAGTGAATAAGGGTGAAAAAAAAGAGGCTGTCAGAAATTCTGCAGCCTCTTTTTTCAAATGTTCAGCTAAACTGATCGTTAAACATGTGCTGTAACAGCTTCTTTAATCCGTGTTTCAAGTTCTTCCATGAGGTCGGGGTTATCGAGCAGTAGTTGTTTTACAGCATCGCGACCCTGCCCCAGTTTGGTGTCGCCGTAGCTGAACCATGATCCCGACTTCTTAACGATTTCATATTCTACTCCAAGGTCGATTATTTCGCCCGCTTTTGAAATACCTTCACCAAACATGATGTCGAATTCGGCAAGTCTGAACGGGGGCGCTACCTTGTTTTTAACAACCTTTACTTTTACCCTGTTTCCTGAAACTTCTTCGGAATCTTTAATCTGCGATATGCGACGAACATCAAGGCGTACTGACGCATAAAACTTTAATGCGTTACCGCCGGTTGTCGTTTCGGGATTACCAAACATGACGCCGATTTTGTCGCGAAGCTGGTTGATGAAAATACAGCAACATCCCGTTTTTGAAATGGTACCTGTTAGCTTTCTTAAAGCTTGTGACATCAGGCGTGCCTGTAATCCCATTTTTGAGTCGCCCATTTCGCCTTCGATCTCTCCTTTGGGTACGAGAGCAGCGACTGAGTCTATTACAATAATATCTATTGCTCCCGAGCGAATCAGGTTGTCGGCTATTTCTAGCGCCTGCTCGCCATTGTCGGGTTGCGAAATCAGCAGATTTTCTATATCTACTCCGAGCTTGCTGGCATAAAACTTATCGAATGCATGCTCGGCGTCAATGAATGCTGCGATTCCACCTTTTTTTTGTGATTCTGCAATGGCGTGAATGGCAAGGGTGGTTTTACCAGATGATTCCGGGCCGTAAATTTCGATAACACGTCCCTTAGGAAGTCCGCCGATACCCAGCGCTATATCCAGACCTATTGAGCCCGTTGAAATGGATTCAAGAGGTTCTACTGCAGTATCGCCTAATTTCATTACTGCGCCTTTACCATATGATTTTTCCAGTTTATCCAGCGTTAATTGTAACGCCTTTAATTTATCTGCACTTGCGTTGCTCATTTATTTAGTTTATTGATTTGTAAAGATAGTTATTTATTTTGAATGCTAATAAAATTAGTTATGAGTTATGAGTTGCGGGTTGCGAGTTGTAGGTTGTAGGTTGCGAGTTGAGTGTTGTTTGTTTCATGTTTATGAAATAATACTAATCAAAAATACGTAATAATATTTTGAGTTCTGGATTGCTATTATAAATTTACAACCTACAACCTACAACCTACTACCCGCTATTTCATAGTATTTGCAAAACCAGCTTATGGGGCAGATTTCACATTTTGGCCTGCGGGCAACGCATATGTATCTGCCATGAAGAATAAGCCAATGGTGTGCACGACCAAGTGTCTCTTTAGGCAGATACTTCATTAGTTGCTTTTCTACGGAAAGGGGAGTTCGGGCGTTTTGAGTCAGTCCAAGCCTGTTGGCCACACGGAAGACATGCGTATCTACAGCAATTGCAGGTGCCTGATATACCACAGACGCAATTACATTGGCGGTTTTACGACCTACGCCCGGCATCTTTTGAAGTTCTTCTATTGACGAGGGTACTATCCCCTGGAACTCGCCTGTGAGCATACGGGCCATTCCTATCAGGTGTTTTGCTTTGTTATTTGGGTAACTTACGGTCCGGATATATTGAAATACTTCTTCCACGGAAGATGCAGCCAGGGTATATGGATCCGGAAAGCGTTCGAACAAAGCCGGTGTAATTTGATTTATCCGTTTATCGGTACATTGGGCCGAGAGAATCACTGCCACCAGCAGCTCGTAAGGGTTTGTGTAGTGAAGTTCTGTTTTTGCATCCGGCTGATGAGTTGAAAAGTACTCTACGAACGCTTTAAAACGATCTTTCTTTAGCATGCATAAAGATAATAATTACTCCTTCATCGTAAATCTCGAAGAGTAATCCATGATCCGTTCTATAGTTTCCGGGCTGGGTTCTTTCATCGACTCGTTAAGCCGCGCTTTCAGAGAATTAAAGAACCGTTCGTCTTCGTTAGTAAGGGTTTCTGATAAGGGGTATTCCATTTCCTCTGCCGGAAACAAGCCTGAAGGGAGAGTAGAAAAATGTATCATAAGCAATGCCGTTTAGCAGTTTACAAATAGAACGGCATTGCTTATGCATTTATTTCATTGTATTGAAAATTTTGTTGAATTTAACTCACTCTGACACTCTGATCACTGGTGTGGAGCATCTTTCTGAGGTTATTTAACGCATACCGCATACGGCCTAAGGCTGTATTGATACTTACCTGTGTGACATCGGCAATATCTTTAAAGCTCATGTCGCCATAGTGGCGCATTATCAATACTTCTTTCTGTTCTGCCGGAAGCATCTGGATCATCTTTCGCAAATCCTTATGGGTTTGCTCGCGAACCATCCGCTCCTCGGTACTTTCATCGTGGAAACCAAGAACATCAAAAATGTCAAAGCCGTCGCCGTTTGTGATGAGCGGTGTGCGTTTGTCTTTCCGGAAGTAGTCGATCACCAGGTTGTGCGCAATACGCAGAACCCATGGAAGAAACTTTCCTTCTTCGTTATACTTCCCTGTCTTTAATGTTTTGATTACCTTGATAAAGGTATCCTGAAAGATGTCTTCTGCCAGGTACTGGTCTTTAACCAGCATATAAATAGATGTATAAATTTTGGATTTGTGTCTGTTTATTAGCTCTTCCAAACCCGCCTCGTGACCAGCAACATATAAATGTATCAGTTCCTGGTCATTCTTCCCTTGAAGTTTCATAGGACTCCTCTCTTTTTAATTCCCTTTAATTATTCGTGTAAAAAGTATTAAGTAGAGATTTCTCCAAATATTTTCTCCTGTTTGCTTGGGTTACTGTGTGTGTAAAACTAATTAATATCAAATATAATTAAATATTATAATTGATGCAACATTTTTTATTACAAGTGTCGGGTATCAAGTATCAGGTATCAAGTATCAGGTATCAAGTATCGGGTATCGGGTATCGAGTATCAGGTATCAGGTAGCAAGATGCTGACAGGGGAGTTTCTTAATGATTTATGGATTGTGTCTTGATACTTGATACTTGTGTCCTGCTACTTGTGTCTTGATACTTGCTACTTGTGTCTTGATACTGAATTTCTATTCCCTAACTTTGCTTTTGATGACAGAAGCAGAAAGAGATCCGAAAAAATATATTATCATTAAAGGTGCGCGCGTTCATAATCTGAAGAACATCGATGTTGCCATACCGAAAAACAAGTTAGTTGTGATAACGGGAATGTCGGGTTCGGGAAAGTCATCCCTTGCCTTTGATACGTTATATGCTGAAGGGCAGCGACGTTATGTAGAAAGCCTTTCATCCTATGCCCGCCAGTTTATGGGCAGGATGAATAAGCCTGAAGTTGATTATATCAAGGGAATTGCTCCGGCCATCGCCATCGAGCAAAAGGTTATTACCAGCAATCCCAGGTCGACTGTGGGGACATCTACCGAAATCTATGATTATCTCAAACTTCTTTTTTCGCGGATAGGCCGTACTTATTCTCCTGTCTCGGGAGGTGAAGTGAAGCGTGATACCGTAAGTTCTGTTGTGAATTTTGTGTCGTCGCTGCCCGAGGGTACCTCTGTAACAATTATTTGTCCGCTGCATCCTCATAATAACCGTACTCTAAAGGAAGAGCTCGCGGTGTTGCTGCAAAAGGGGTTTCTAAGGGTATACCTGGATGACCACCTTTCTAAAATCGAAGACCTGCTGGAGGATGAATCGTTGAAAGATGGAAAGCTAAGTGACGACGGAAAACTGAAGATTATAGTGGATCGTATTTCCGTAAGCCAGGACGACGAGACTTTAAGCCGCGTAGCTGATTCTGTGCAAACTGCTTTTTTTGAGGGCAGAGGTGATTGCCTTGTGGAGGAGAATGGAAATACCCATGTTTTTTGTGATCGCTTCGAGCTGGATGGTATTCGGTTTGAAGAGCCTTCGCCTAACTTTTTTAGTTTTAATAATCCTTATGGCGCCTGTAAGCGTTGCGAAGGGTATGGCAAGGTAATAGGGATCGATGAAGACCTTGTAATTCCGGATAAAAGCAAGTCGGTTTACGATGGCGCAGTAGCCCCCTGGAGAGGCGAGAAGATGAGGACGTGGCTGGATGAGTTGCTGAAGCACGCCCTGAAGTTCGATTTTCCGGTACACCGGGCGTATAATCAGCTGACCGAAGAGCAGCGTAGATTGTTGTGGACAGGAAATAAATGGTTCAGAGGTCTTGATGACTTTTTTCTGGAACTCGAATCACAAACATATAAGATACAGTATCGCGTGATGCTTTCGCGTTACAGGGGAAAGACGAACTGTCCGGAATGTAAAGGGAGTCGTCTTCGGCAAGATGCATCCTATGTAAAAGTAGGAGGACGTTCAATTATAGATATTGTGCTGATGCCTTTGGATTCGGCTCTTGATTTTTTTAGTTCGCTGGATCTTTCGGAGAACGAGACGAAGATTGCAAAGCGACTTCTTACTGAAATCACTAACAGAATAAAGTTTTTGAACGATGTTGGGCTTAGTTATTTAACACTTAACAGGCTTTCCAACACGCTGTCGGGAGGTGAATCGCAGCGGATTAATCTGGCTACTTCTCTTGGGAGTTCTCTTGTAGGTTCTGTTTATGTCCTTGATGAGCCGAGTATCGGCCTTCATCCACGTGATACCCATCGATTAATAGGAGTCCTTAAATCGCTAAGAGATGCGGGCAATACTGTGCTAGTGGTGGAGCATGAGGAAGAAATGATGAAGTCGGCCGACCATTTGATTGATATCGGTCCAGCAGCCGGGACTCATGGCGGAGAACTTGTTTTTACAGGTAATTATGAGCAGATCGTAAAGGATGAGACCAGTCTCACCGGCAAATATCTAAGTGGCAGGGAGATGATAGACGTGCCTTCGGGAAGGCGAAAATGGACAGACTTTATCGAGGTAAAAGGCGCCAGGGAAAATAATCTTAAAAATATTGATGTGAAGTTTCCGCTGAACGTCCTTACCTGCGTCACGGGCGTTTCGGGGTCGGGAAAAACTTCATTGGTGAAGCGGATCCTTCAGCCTGCCTTACAGAAAGCTATAGGGAATTATTCGGGAGAGCAGACCGGCGCTTACGATTCTATTGATGGAAGTTACAATAGAGTGGAGCAGATCGAACTGGTAGATCAGAACCCGATAGGACGTTCATCCCGTTCTAATCCTGTTACTTATGTGAAAGCCTGGGATGATATACGTAATTTGTTTGCTTCGCAGTCGGCGGCTAAAGCTGCTGGGTTGAAACCTTCGGCATTTTCGTTTAATGTTGAAGGCGGACGTTGTGATACCTGCCAGGGGGAAGGTGAGGTGAAAATTGAAATGCAGTTCATGGCCGACATTTATCTTCCCTGTGAATCATGCGGAGGCAAGCGTTTTAAACAGCCTGTCCTGGATGTTGAGTATCATGAGAAAAATGTTGCCGATATTCTGTCGATGACTATTGAGGAGGCGCTGGATTTCTTTAAGGATGAACCGAAGATAATCGGTAAGATTCAGCCGTTGGCGGATGTGGGGCTTGGATATGTTAAACTGGGCCAGTCGTCAAATACCCTTTCAGGAGGGGAAGCGCAGCGTATTAAACTGGCTTCGTTCCTAATCAGGGGAAATAACGCCAATAAAACACTTTTCATTTTTGATGAACCTACAACGGGTTTACATTTTCACGATATCAAAAAATTGCTGAAATCGTTTGATGCCTTGCTTGATCAGGGTAATACGATCATTGTAATTGAACACAATGTAGATGTGATCAAATGTTCCGACTGGATTATTGACATTGGTCCCGAAGGGGGGGATAAAGGAGGCAACCTGGTTTTTGAGGGGATACCTGAAGCTTTGGTGAAGGTTCCCGAATCATATACCGGGAGTTTCTTGAAAAGTACGCTTGCTGGGAAGGGCTAGGCTGTCATTTTAAACCAATATTGTTTATTTTGTGTTATAGATTTTATTTAATTCTGCGATAATTAACCAATGACAAAACTAAACCTCGATCAACAGGAAGCTGAATTTCTAGATCAAACCATTACTCACTGGGAAGCAGAGGGCTTAATTACCGCAGATATTGCGACCCAGCTACGGTCGTCTTATGATATTAAGCAGTTCGACTGGAGGCGACTAGCGCAGTATTCATTCTGGATAGCACTTGCCTGTGGCCTGATTGCTGTTGCATCACTGGTTATTGACGACGCGATCATTAACCTTCTGCAAAAGCTTTACGACACCCCGGATATTGTGATCAGTATGATTGCTGCAGGGCTCGCTTCGTGGTTTTATTATTATGGGCAGAAGCAGAAGGACAAACATCCTGAAAGGCTGTTCAGTAATGAAGCAACCGTTTTTACGGGGGTATTGTTTACGGCTATCAGTATCGCTTTCCTTGGAAAGGCTCTTGACAACGGATCGGGACATTTTTCTATACTCTTCCTGATTTCGGTTTTTGTATACGGCATATTGGCGTTTAAATTTAAGTCGAAGCTTATATGGGCTTTCGCCCTTATCTCATTTGGAAGCTGGTTCGGAACGGAAACGGGATATCAAACTCAGTGGAGCAATTACTTCCTGGGAATGAACTATCCTTTGCGCTTTGTTTTCTTTGGCAGCTTGCTTACTGCAGTGGGCTTGTTTCTTGAAAAGTGGCGGCGATTGCCTGATTTTAATACGCTTACCTATATAATAGGACTGTTCTATCTTTTTATTTCACTGTGGCTGCTTTCTATCTTTGGCAATTTTGGAGATATAGAAGACTGGATTAAGGTAAAGCAAACGAATCTGTTCTATTGGGGAATCGTCTCGGCGGTGGTTTCTCTTGGTTTTATGATCTATGGACTTAAGGGAAAAGATGCTCTCGCTCGTGAATTCGGAATAACATTTCTTCTAATTAATATTTACACCCGCTATGTTGAGTATCTGTGGGACATCACTGATAAGGCTGTTTTCTTTGGGGTTCTGGCCATCTCTTTCTGGCTTATCGGTCGCAAAGCCGAGAAAATCTGGAATCTGAGGAGCTAAGTATTTAGTATCAGGTATCTAGTATCAGGTATCAAGAGACGCGATGCAAGAGCCAAGAAAAAGGACTTAAAAAGTGTAATGTTTGGCTTCATATTGAGTATATGAAGCCGGAGGAAATCGTTTCAAATATGCGGGATGTCGACCATCCCGCATATTTGAAACGTCTTAACCCACTTCTGGTACTACCTTTGACTTCGTTAAACATCCACAAAAAAACATGAACAATACATCTCGAATTCACATGGGGGAGATCGTTGAAAAGCAAGTGCGTCTCAGCATGGTTAGCATCACGGAAGTGTCGAAAAGCTTAAATGTTAACCGTAGAACCTTATATAATTGGTTTTCGAAGCCGGTAATTCCTGCGCCTGTTATTCTCAATATCGGAGAATGTATAGGCTATGATTTTTCAACTCTGATTCCTCAGATAGCCGAAAGTAAAGCTCTTTTTACTCCCCGGCCGGGTATAGGGTATCCCAGAGAGGAAGAGAGCGCGTATAAAATGAAATACTTACATTTGCTGGAGAAGTATAACCTGGCGCTCGAAGAGCTCCGGGTATACCGATTTAGTACCTGATGAAATGCTTTTATACCTTGGAATCATTGCCTTACTGTTTACCGTATGTACTGTATTGATTTTTATTCTCACTAGATCCCGTCAAAATACATTTCTGCTTCTTTTCTTAGCCGCAATATTTTTACATGGGCTTGCTATTCTGGCGGACACAGGAATTCCGATTGTTTTGCTGTACGGCCCGTTTATATTTCTTGCTCTGGAGGAATACAGGAAGAGAAAAATCTTGCCTTTAAAGCTATTCAAACACAGTATTCCTTTCGTTTTTTTCTCCCTGTGGTATTTCATCCTGCATACCTTTATTGTTTCGGGCTTGGCCGAGGAGAAAATTCTGGTGTCTTATTATGCTTTATACTTCTTTTCGATGCCTGTATCACTGATCGCCTATGGTGTTTATTGCTTAAGAAGGCGGCTTGAAAAACAAAATGCATTCGAGGTATTGATAGATCAGTTATCGATCATTGAGATTATCGAGGGAGTCTTGATTCTGGTTATGTTTGCGGATTTCCTTTCTCTGCTTCCCGAATTAGGTTTTAATCTCCGGTGGATTGTACTAACTATGTTGGTTGCTTCAGCTGGCCTGATATTGCGATTTTTGATTTATTCGTATAGAAAAGCACGTATAAAGGGAAGTGAAAAGTGGCAAGAACCGGTAATTCCACCACTGCAAGAAAGAATAAAAGCATACAAAGGGTCTATGCCCGAGTTGCGCCTTCTGGAGGCTTACGAGCGGCAGTTAAGGGAATACTTTGAGCGTTCAAAAGCTTTTCTCAATCCTGGCCTCACTGCTGGCATGGTGGCAGCTGAACTCGGAATGCCGAAGCATCATTTTTCGGTGCTCCTTAATGTTTACATTGGCAGAAGCTTTTACAATTTGGTTGCGTATTACCGGATCTTATATGCAATGGAGCTGATTGCTGGCAGCGAATCGTCGTTGAGCATAGAAGCGTTGGCTAACGAGTGTGGATTTAATTCGAAGACTTCGTTTAACCGGTATTTCAGAGAATTCACAGGGTTTAATCCTTCTGAATTTAAGGGGTATCTCGATGGCCCGGATATGGAGGTCGCAATATGATTCTTGCAATTATTATTACAGGGAGTACACTGTCTGCGTGTTCTCTTTGCCTGTTTTTCCTGCTGGACAGTAGGAATAATTTTTATCGATTGTGCAGGGCCTTTCTTGTGTTTATCCTGATTCACTTCCTGCACGTATTAGTATGTGAGCTTTTTTTTAATAGTCCCGATAAACGATATATTGACTGGGCTGCTCCATATGCGTTGTTATACGGCCCTTTTCTGTTTGCAGCTCAACATACCGACAGAGGAAGGTTGAAAAATAGGGCTGGTCTTCTATTACAGATTCTGCCTTTTTTGATCTTTTCTGTGTTGTATATACTTCTTATCTGCCTTCCTGAGTACAGGCACGTCTATCTTCGCGACCATAAAATATGGCTTTTTCGTGTGATCAAGGTATCTTTTCTTGTCTATGCCTTCTTTGTTATTTTTCAGGGAACCAAAGTGAGACGCTTATTGAGCCTTTTCGCGATCATTCTTGCAACGCTAAGCCTGATTTTCATATCAGCGGCGCAGGTATCGTCACCGGGCCTGGGGCCGTATCGCTTTCTCTGGTCGAGGATAGTGATATACCTGGTTATGACCGGTGTGGTTGTCGTTTTGTTCAGGCATGGTTTGCTGACAATTTCGCAACACATAGCGCAAAAAAGGAAGGGGGAGATCCCTCGCCAAACGGCGGAGAATGGAGAACCCGCGTATCAGAAGTCGATATTGCCGGAGGATGTAATGGAGAGATATTATGAACGATTGAAGGATGCTATGGAGACAGATCAAGCTTTTCTGGATCAGGAGCTTTCCCTGGAGGGACTTGCTTCGAAACTTAAAATGCCCAGGCATCATCTGACTCAACTACTGAGTGTCTATCTCGATACCAATTTTTATCAGTTCGTTAATACGTACAGGGTGAATTATGCCTGCGATCTTATTAAATCTGGTGGTGAAGTTAAATCTCTTGAAGATATAGGGCTTCAAAGCGGTTTTAACTCTAAAACCTCTTTTAACCGGTACTTTAGAAACCAGACAGGTTGCACTCCATCAGAGTTCAGGAAGAGGCACAAAGGAAGTTGATATAGCAGGACCGTATCAAAAGAAAGCTACCTTGATAATGTGTATGACAGCGAGGATGAAGAAGATGACGGAGATGCTTCTGTTGATGATCTTCGTGCTGAGATCAAATTTTTCCTGGATATACCGGGCAAAATAAGCAAAAAGAGAGAGGGAGAGAAAGGCTCCTAATCCAGCACCTATAGAAAACAGTTCTATTCCGGGGCCTTCAGTTGTAATCCAATGCTGCGAAATGAGGTAGGTGCCTCCGATCATCCAGAAAGGGATCTGCATAGGATTGAAAATGCCCAGTATGATGCCATATCTTATACTGTCGCGGCGTTTGAACTCAACGTGCTTTGGATGTGTAGAAGCGTGCCAGCTGAAATATCCCATTATAAGAAACACAGCGATCAGAAGATAGTCGATGATGTACAGCCAATTCTTGTGCATGGCGAACCATTCGGCGAAGCGCATCAGAATATATGTAAATATGGTGTCGACTACTGCAAATGTAGTTGTGAAATACAAAGCCTGCTTTATTCCACGGTTTACAGAAATATGAACAGTTGTAAGGTTAATATTACCCGGAGGAATATATCCCAGGAAGTTCATAAGCACTGCGACAAGGAAGGTGAGAAGGAGCATTTCTGAGTTATTGGTTATGAATTGTGAGTTATGAATTAGGGATTATGGGTTATGAATTATGGGGTATGAATTTTACAAAAAAAACTTATAACTCATATCTTATAACTCATAACTAACTAACTACTTACCGCTATTTCATAATTAATTTCAACTCCTCCGGCGGCTAACATATCATGAACGGAGCAATACTTTTTTACGGCCAGCTCAGCCGCTTTTTCTGCTTTAGCTTGATCAACATTGCCGCTTAGCTTAAATTTCATGTGGATTTTGGTAAAAACAGCGGGTATTGCGTCTGCACGCTCGCCTTCAACTGATACGGAAAAGTCCTGAATTTCCTGGCGTTGTTTTTTGAGGATCTGTATAAGATCCAAAGCGCTGCATGATCCGAGGGCCATCAGTACGAGTTCCATAGGGCGTACCCCTTGTCCTTCGCCACCGAGTTCGGGAGAGCCTTCGATGTGAACGTTAATGCTTCCTGATCCTGCGGCTTCAAAATGAACAGCCTCGTTAATGCGGTTTAATTCTATCTTCATTAGCTATTTTGAATTGTCTAAGGCTTGCTTTATATCAGCAATAATGTCTTCAGTATCTTCCAGTCCGACGGAAATGCGTATAGAGCCGGGATATATTCCCAGGTTTTCGCGTTCTGCTTCCGTTAGCTTTGAATGCGTTGTTGAACTGGGATGTGTTGCTATTGATCGCGAATCGCCTAAATTGGAGGTTATAAGGATCATCTTCAACGCGTCAAGGAAGCGTTTAGCTCTCTCAAAACCGCCTCTTACAATGAAAGTAACGATGCCGCCTCCCTGTTTCATTTGTTTCTTTGCCAGCTCATACTGCGGATGGGAGGGCAGATGAGGATACCGTACTATCTCCACTTCGGGGTGTCCTTCAAGCATTTCAGCAAGCTGAAGCGCGCTGCTGCAATGCCTGTCCATCCGGATGGTAAGCGTTTCCAGACTTTTGGAAAAGATCCAGGCATTAAAGGCCGACATCGCCGGGCCTGTGTGGCGAATAAAGAACATCAGCTCTTTTATCAGATCAGCCCGGCCTGCTACGATGCCTCCTAAAACGCGTCCCTGTCCATCCATATACTTGGTGGCTGAATGGCAAACCAGGTCTATTCCATAAGGAATAGGTTTCTGAAGGTATGGGGTAGCAAAGCAATTATCCACGTTCAGAATAATATGCGGGTATTTCTTTTTGAAGCCACCCAGCCATTCAAGGTCTACAAGTTCGAGTCCTGGATTGGAAGGGGTTTCCAGAAAGATCATCTTTGTTTCAGGCCTTATTGCAGCTTCCCATTCTTCCGGTTTTAATGCATCTACATAAGTATAGGTGATGCCCCATCTTGGAAATAGCTGATTCAGCAACTGGTGCGTTGATCCAAATACAGAACGGCAGGATATTATGTGATCTCCACTTTTCAGCAGACCTGCCGTCGATGCAAATACTGCCGCCATCCCTGATGCAAAGGCTAGTCCCGCTTCAGCGCCTTCTAGGTCGCATACTTTATTGATGAGCTCTGTTGTATTTGGGTTAGAATAACGGGAGTATACATTTCCTGCTTCTTCTTCAGCGAAAATTGCACGTCCTTGTTCTGCATCATCAAAAATAAAACTCGAAGTGAGATAAAGGGGAACAGAGTGCTCACGGTGCTGGCTGCGTTCAGCCTGATTGCGAATTAATCTGGATTGTTCGTTCATTATAGTATAGAATCAGATGTCAGATATCAGAGACCAGAGAGAATATTTATCTGTATGAGTATACCTGAGCTGATGAAAAGTATCTGTATTAATTATTGCAAATATAATGAATAGATTTATTTTGACGGGATTAAAGCCATCCGATAATAAAGGTTATGATACTTTTGAGACTCACCAGTATTACAATTATTCCCACGGCAAGCATAATGGATTTAGCAGATATTTTATTTGCAACCCTTGCTGCGATGGGAGAAGCAATTGCGCTGCCTAGAATAAGCCCCCCAATGGCTTCCCAATGAAGGCCCTTCAACATTGTGATAAATGTTAATGAGCTCATAAATGCCACGAAAAATCGTGATAGTTTCACCGATCCAAGTGAAAAGCGTGCATGGCGTCCGCCGGCAATAAGTGATGAAAGTACGATGGAGCCCCAGCCGCCACCTCCCACGGCATCAACGAAGCCGCCAAAAAGACCAAGTCCTCTTATGTTCGTGATCTTTTTTTGCCGTGTTTTTTTTCTTGCTGTGAGGTTCAGCGCTTTGCGGAGTATCACCGCTCCGAGGATCAGGGTATATACGGAAACAACCGGCTTTGTGTACATGCTGTAGTGCTCCAGCGACGACAGAAGATAGGCGCCGGCCATAGCTCCTACAATTCCCGGAATTACGAGCATTTTAAAAAGCTTTATATTTACATTCCCCATCCGGTAGTGCATTACCCCGGCGATGCCGTTGCTAAGAATTTCGGAGAGGTGTACCGCTGTACTTGCCGAAGCAGGAGGTATTCCCATCGAGAGACTGAAAGTAGTAGAGGTGACCCCATACGACATTCCGATAGCTCCGTCGATCATTGCGAAAATAAATCCTGCCACCAGAAAATAGTAGAACATGTGCGGAATTTCTTCGAAGCGTGCCTTAAAGGACGGAACGAAATTCCAGAGAAGGATGAATGCAATTGTAATAACTGATAAAGAAAAAAGCCAGAACAGCCACTTCTGACCGGCAGACTTTGGCGGTTCCTCTAAAGATAAAATCTCTCCGGTAACTTCTTCCTCCTTTGATGGTATTTCCATGTACGTTGGATAACAGAATCTTAAAGTATTTCTAAAGGGAGCAAATATACAAAGTGTTGGAGTGGAAAGTTGAAGGTTGAAAGTTGAAAGTTGCGATTGCAGGTTGAAAGTTGGGTTGAAGGTTGCGTGGGGAAAGAAAAGAAGTATAAGTACAAAGTAGTGGAAAGCATAAAGGCGAAAGCAGAAAGCTTAAAGTTGGTGAAAACGAAACAAACTGAGTGATGAATGCTTACGGTTGAAAGCTAATTGCCAATTATCCGAAATAATCCATTACCGACTTCTTGTCTCTCGAAATCTGTGCCCGAAGCTCGTCGAGCCCGTTGAACTTCATGTCGCCGCGAACAAAGTGATGGAAATGGAGCCTCAATGTTTTGCCGTAGATCTCTTCGTCGAAGTCGAAAATGTTCACCTCTATGTTGCGCAACATGCCGTTAATAGTAGGACGGTTGCCGATGTAGGCCATTCCCTTCCATTCGTTGCCGGTGGTGCCGAACTGTGCTACCTCAATGGTGGCAGCGTAAATTCCATCGGCAGGAATCAGTTTATACGCTTCTTCAACAAGGAGATTTGCTGTCGGGTAGCCTATTTTGCGCCCTATCTGATCTCCTTTGATTACTTTTCCTGTGAGATGAAAAGGGTAGCCGAGGAAGTCGGCCGCCGTTTTAACGTCGCCATGGAGGAGGGCCTCCCGTACTTTTGTAGAACTTACCGCTACGTCGTGTATGTCTTGTTCTGCGATTTTCTCGATTTCATAATTGTACACCGATGAATAATGTTGCAGAAGAGCGAAATTTCCCGCGCGATCTTTGCCGAAACGGTGGTCGTATCCTATGATGATTTTCCTGATCCCTATTCTTTCTATCAGGATCTGTTCGATATAGCTCTCAGGAGAAAGATTAGAAAAGTCGCGTGTAAAGGGGGTAATGATCAGGTGATCAACACCCAGGCTTTCTATTAGTTCAGTTTTCTCCTGTATGGTGGTTATCAGTTTGAGGCTTTCGTCTTCAGGATGGAGAATCATCCTGGGATGAGGGAAAAACGTAAGAATAACGCTCTCTCCTTTCATATTTCTGGCGTCTTCGACCAGCCGGGAGATAATTTTACGATGCCCGATATGCACACCATCGAAAGTTCCGATAGTAGCGACTGCATTGTTTGATTTCTGAAATTCGTTGAGATGTTTGTATACTTTCATTTTGCCGCTGCAAAATTACTAAAGCTGTGTTGATAACTCTTTTTCTTTCTTACTTCTGATATGGCCTACGAGTTCCATGACTTCGTAAGCATCTTCGCTTTTGAAGTCGCCGCTGCGGGTGCGTCTGAGTCGCGATAGGTAGGCGCCATTGTTGAGCGCCTTGCCGAAATCATGAATGAGGGAACGAATGTAGGTACCCTTACTGCACACTACCCTGAAATCAATCTCGGGCAGTGCTATCCTGGTTATCTCAAAAGTATCTATGGTAATACTGCGGGCCCGAAGTTCCACAGTTTCGCCCCGGCGAGCCTTATGATATAGTCGTTCGCCCTCAATTTTCACGGCTGAATGCGCCGGAGGGAATTGTTCTATTGCTCCCCGGAAGTTTGTGCATGCCGCGTGGATGTCTTCTTCTGTAATTCCGGAAATATCGAATTTTGCGTCAACTTCCGTTTCGAGGTCGTATGAGGGAGTGGTTGCTCCGAGGATCATGGTGCCTGTATATTCCTTTTCCTGCGCCTGATACTCATCAATTTTTTTGGTGAGCTTTCCGGTACAGATTATAAGGAGGCCGGTTGCCAGTGGGTCGAGTGTTCCGGCATGACCTACTTTTAGTTTTAAAGGCTTAAATGCATTTCTAATCTTACTGACGACATCAAAGCTTGTCCACCGGTAGGGCTTGTTCACGAGTAACAACTCGCCTTCGGCGAAGTTAAAGTCCGGAAATTCTCTTTTAATCTCTTCTTTATCCATTACACTATTTGCAGGCTCTTTCCTGCAAGCAACAAAATTAATATTATCCCTCCAACCACGATGCGGTACCACCCAAATATTCTGAAGCCATGTTTAGTAACATACCCGATGAACGACTTGATAGCAATGATGGCAACTATAAATCCTACTATATTACCGACAAGGAGAAGCGTTAGTTCATTGTCTTTAAATTCATAACCGCTTTTGTAGAAATCGTAAAGTTTTTTCGCTGTCGCACCAAGCATGGTAGGTACAGCGAGAAAGAACGAAAACTCAGCTGCTGCCTTGCGTGAAAGCTTTTGAGACATACCACCGATAATCGTTGCTCCCGAACGGGATACACCCGGAATCATAGCAAGGCACTGAAAAAGGCCAATCTTAAAAGCCGTAGGATAACTAATCTGCTCGGTTGAATCAATTTCCGGATTGTTGAACCATTTATCTGCGTAAAGCAATACAACTCCTCCAAGTACCAGCGATATAGCGACTGCGAGCGGGCTTTCCAGCAATTGATCGATAGTGTCGCTAAGCAATGCGCCAAATATGATTGCAGGAATGAAGGCCACCAGAAGCTTGAAATAGAAATCGAAGCTCTGGAAAAAACGTTTGAAATAAAGAACAACTACGGATAGAATAGTGCCTAACTGGATGACTACGGTAAACAGTTTTACAAATTCGTTCGACTGGATTCCCATCAGGGAAGAGCCGATAATCATATGGCCGGTAGACGAAACGGGCAAAAACTCGGTCAGGCCTTCAATGATGGCCAGGATAATTGCTTCAAGAATAGTCATTTAATGTTATTTACGCTTCTTTAAAATTGCGAAAAATCCGATAGTGAAGCCAATGAGCACTACAATAGGGGCAAGCACTGTTTTGCGGAAATCGTAGATGTCGGTATCTCCGGCCATTAGTGCAAATCCAATAACGACTACGGCAATGCTGATGAGCATGAGCCTGTAATTGCTTTTATCAAAAATAAAATGAACCTGCCTGTTTTCTGTATTTTCAGAAATTGTTTTTTTTGCCATTATCTGTAGAGGTTATAAATTTTTAACCGTAAATATTTACTGACCGCAAAGTAAGTACTTAAAACTGAGATTAATATCCCGATGCCAATAACAGCGATGAACACAAACCCAAACTCAATCCAATTACGTAGTATAATGAGCTCGGGTATTTGTTGCTGTGCGAGATACAGGGTTAACAACAGTAGAATGATGGCTATAAGGCCGCCAAGGAAACCGTGTAACAGACCATATCCCAGGAATGGTTTCTGAATAAAACTCTTGGTGGCACCCACAAGCTGCATACTTTTTATCAGGAAGCGCTGCGAATAAATGGCAAGACGGATGGTATTGTTAATAAGAGCTACTGCGATCACGAGAAGTACCATCGCAAACGCCAGGATAACCAGTCCGATGACCTTTATATTCTGATTCACCATATCGATGAGTGACTTCTGATAAATAACTTCTTTTACAAGGGGATTCTTAGTAAGCTGGCGACTCAGCGTCTCGATGCTGGCATTATTCGCGTAATCGGCCTTTAAGTAGATGTCTATAGATGAAAGAAGCGGATTATATCCCAGGAACTGAACAAAATCCTCACCCAGGTCTTTTTGAAGATTGCGGGCGGCCAGTTCTTTACTCACGTATTGTGTCTTTAGTACAAAAGGATGGGTATCGAGTTGCTTTTGAAGCGCGAGCACGTCCACTTCTTTCGCGCCATCGCTTACTATAATATTCAATACGATATTTTCTTTAACGTAGTTCGAAAGATTACGTGCATGAACCAGTATCAGCCCGAGTAACCCAATCATGAGCAGCACCAGCGCTATGCTGATTACTGTCGATATATACACCTGTTTGGTCTTTTTAGAAGAAGCACTGCTTTCAAATTCTTCCATAGTCAATTTTAAGATACGCGAAAATAGTGATTTGAGTTGAAAGTTGAACTTTAAAAGTTGAAAGTTAAAAGCTAAACGTTGAAAGAAGCGGGACAAGTTTAGAGTCTAAAGTTGAAAGTGAAGTGTGTTTTACATGCAACTCATCGCTGTTAATCTGCTTCAAATTCAGCTCAAATTGCTATTTTCGCAGCATGGATTACCAGTTTAGAGAAATAGAGAGAAAATGGCAACAGTTTTGGTCAGAAAATCAGACTTATAAGGTTGATAATAACTCCGAAAAGCCTAAATATTATGTGTTAGACATGTTCCCTTATCCTTCGGGAGCGGGCTTGCACGTAGGACATCCTCTAGGATATATTGCCTCAGATATTTTTGCCCGTTATAAACGCCTTAAAGGGTTTAACGTTTTACATCCGATGGGTTATGACTCATTTGGGCTTCCTGCCGAGCAATATGCCATCCAGACCGGGCAGCATCCTGCGGTAACAACAGAACAGAATATTGCTACTTACCGGAGGCAGCTTGATCAGATTGGGTTTTCTTTCGATTGGAGCCGTGAAGTTCGGACGAGTGATCCTTCTTATTATAAATGGACACAATGGATCTTTATGCAGTTGTTTAATTCATGGTACAACCTTGAATCAGACAGAGCAGAGTCGATAAAAGAGCTGGAAATTCATTTTTCGGCATCTGGAAGCGCAGGCGTAAAGGCTGTTTGTGATGAAGATGTTAAAAGCTTTACTGCTGACGAATGGAAGCAAATGACTGAACGCGAGCAGCAGGAAGAGCTTTTGAAATATCGCCTAACCTATTTAAGAGAGAGTACCGTGAACTGGTGTCCTGCACTTGGAACGGTGCTTGCCAACGATGAGGTAAAGGATGGAGTCTCAGAAAGGGGAGGATATCCTGTAGAACAGAAGAAAATGATGCAGTGGAGTATGCGCATCACAGCGTATGCCGACCGGCTTCTTCAGGGCCTGGATACCATAGACTGGCCTGAGCCCCTGAAAGAGATGCAGCGAAACTGGATCGGCAAAAGTACAGGGGCCAGTGTGAAGTTTAAAGTTGAAAGTTCAGAGCCAACTCACAACTCCATAGAAGTGTTCACAACACGTGTAGATACGATCTTTGGTGTCACTTTTCTGGTTATTGCCCCCGAGCATGAGCTGGTACCTTTATTGACCACTCCGGAACAAAAGGAAGAAATAGAAACATATATAGCCCAGGCCAGGAAGAAATCTGAGCTTGACCGCATGGCCGATACGAAGACTGTATCGGGAGCCTTTACGGGAAGCTATGTGCTGAATCCTCTTAACGGTGAGAAGGTACCTGTTTGGATAGCCGACTATGTACTGGCAGGCTATGGTACAGGTGCCGTAATGGCTGTACCTTCGGGTGACCAACGCGACTGGCTCTTTGCAAAGCACTTTAATCTTCCTGTTATTCAGATCCTCGATAAGCAGAAAGATGTTGAGCATGAAGCTGATCCTACAAAAGAAGGCCGTTACATAAATTCTGACTTTATTAATGGACTGACCTACCAGGAAGCGATCCCCGTTTTAATTAATAAACTGGAAGAGATCGGCGCAGGCAGGGCAAAAATACAGTACCGGATGCGCGACGCCATTTTTGGTCGCCAGCGTTACTGGGGAGAGCCTGTCCCCGTTTATTTTAAGGAAAATGTTCCTTACCTGATAGAAGAAAGTGAGCTGCCTTTGGTTTTACCTGAGGTAGATAAATATCTGCCTACGGAAGCTGGTGATCCTCCATTAGGACGGGCAAAAGAGTGGAAGTACAGAGGAGAGGCTCCTTATGAACTTAGTACGATGCCTGGCTGGGCAGGTTCAAGCTGGTACTGGTATCGTTATATGGCATCGCCGGAAGAAAGACAGGGAGATACGTTTGCTCCGCAGAAAGCAATCCAATACTGGAAAGATGTCGATCTGTATATCGGCGGTTCTGAACATGCCACCGGTCACCTTTTATACAGCCGTTTCTGGAACAAATTTCTGAAAGACCTGGCTCTTGTAGAAGAGGAAGAACCGTTTAAGAAGCTGATCAATCAGGGTATGATCCAGGGGAGGTCGAACTTCGTTTACCGTGTTATTAATGACGACGGAGTGGGAACTCATGTTTTCGTGTCGTACGGATTGAAAGACCAGTATAAAACTTCTCATATTCATGTTGACGTTAATATAGTCGAGAATGAAGTGCTCGATCTGGATAAATTCAGGAGCTTCAGGCCTGAATTTGAGAATGCTGAGTTTATACTTGAGAATGGCAAGTATATATGCGGTGTAGAGGTGGAGAAAATGTCGAAATCGAAATATAATGTTGTAAATCCAGACGACATTATAGAACGTTACGGCGCAGATACCCTTCGTTTATACGAAATGTTCCTTGGTCCGCTTGAGCAAAGCAAGCCATGGAATACAAACGGTATAGAGGGCGTATTTAAGTTCCTCCGCAAATTCTGGAAGCTCTTCCATAATGATCAGTTTGAGTTTTTCGTATCTGACGAGCAACCGTCACGCGCAGAATTGAAGTCGCTGCATAAGATCATCAGGAAGGTAGAGGAAGATATAGAGCGCTTCTCATTTAACACCTCTGTATCCAGTTTTATGATCTGCGTAAATGAGCTGACAGATTTAAAATGTAACAAACGCCAGATCCTGCAAGATTTGGTTATCGTTCTGGCGCCCTATGCTCCTCATATTACCGAAGAGCTGTGGACGCTTCTGGGTAACCAGCCGGGAACTTTCTCTGATGCTGCTTTTCCGAAGTTTAATCCTGACTTCCTGGTAGAAGATGAGTTTGCTTATCCTATTTCGGTAAATGGAAAAATGAAGATGAACCTCAATATCTCTCTGGCCCTTGAAGTTCCGGAAATAGAAAAGGTGGTTCTCGAAAATGCTGCAGTTCAAAAGTTCCTTGACGGAAAACCTCCTAAAAAGGTGATTGTAGTTAAAGGCAGAATTGTAAATATTGTGATTTGATATAAACTAACGGTTTAAAATTAGCAGCGTGGTTTGATCTGGACTGCCTCTTTCAATTAGAATTGGTAGCCAGGCTGGAGTGCTATGATTTTGCTGTTTACATTTTACCTGTAACAAATATTCGCCCTTTACAACTAAATAAGGGAACACACATTTAAAAAAATGAAATATCTATTAATTGCTGCCTTGTTATGCAGTACAGTCGCTTTCGCTCAGATGCCTCAGGGTGGATCTCCTTCACTAACAGGTAAGATTTCAGGACTTATTATTGATTCGCTTACCAAAAAGCCAGTAGAATATGCGACGGTAGCCTTATCCAGGGCAGGTGCAGCAAAAAGTACAAATGGTGCCCTTACCGACAATAAGGGTACGTTTAAAATAGAAAATGTTGCTCCGGGAAAATATAAGGTTACGGTGTCTTTCATGGGGTATCAGACTAAAGTTATCGAGGTTTCAACTTCAGCCCATAAGCCTGACGCAAATGCCGGACGCATTATTCTCTCCCCTTCGGCCAATATCCTCCAGGAAGTTGCTGTTACCGGCGAAGTTCCGGTTGTAGAAAACAGGGTTGATAAGGTGGTTTATAATGCAGAGAAGGATGCAACAGTAAGCGGTGGTAATGCCGGAGATGTATTGCGAAAAGTACCCATGGTGTCTGTAGACCAGGATGGAAATGTTTCACTGAGAGGAAGTCAGAACGTACGTATCCTGGTTAACGGAAAGCCTACAGGAGCTGTGGCTGCAAGCACTGCCGATGCCATGAGAATGCTTCCTGCCGACCAGATTAAAAACGTAGAAGTGATCACCAGTCCCTCGGCCAAATACGATGCTGAAGGAACCGGAGGCATCATCAATATCATTACAAAAAAGAAGGAGATGAGCGGTGTGAGCGGATCTGTAAGTGGAGGACTTGGTACGCGTCAGAATAATGGTAACGCAAATCTCAATATCAACAAGAACCGCCTGAGCATTACAGCGAACTTTGGCGGCAACAGCACCTGGCCTCAAACTACTGAAACGTTTAACAGCAGTCTCACGCCAGCTGATAATATATTGAGAGTTCAAACAGGCACAAGTCGTACAAGCAGGTACGGATTCAGGAGTTCGGGTAACGTAAGTTATGACTTTAATGACTATAACAGTATATCGTCGGGGATTACGGTAGGACAGGGCCGTTTTAAGACCGAGGGTGAATCTTTGAGCAACCGCTTTACAAACGATAACCTTAGCGAAGCGTATTCTTTTGACAATCTAAACAAGACAAAATTTGGGGGCTTCGACTGGAACGCTGATTATGTTCACAAATTTAAGACTCAGGGCCATGAGATCAGCCTTGCGGGGCAATGGAGTCACAATAATAATAACACCGATTTCTCATCGCTTTATTCGCTGGAATCGCTTAAAGATAAAACCGGTGAGAATGATGCAACGAATGACGAGTATACCGTACAGTTCGATTATACGCTTCCGGTAAGTAAGGCAGTCAAACTGGAGACCGGTGCCAAAACCATATTGAGAGACATAAACAGCACTTCGGACTTTTATACATCTGTTAATAACAGCCCTTTTGCATTTGATAATGATCTTTCAAATGTATACACCTATAATCAGGATGTTTATTCAGGGTACGCGGTACTTAGTTTTCAGCTGCCAAAAGGCTATGGTTTGCAGGTCGGAGGGCGTTTAGAAAACACGCAGATAGAAGGAACTTCGGCAAATCCCAAGCTTGGAATTGAACCTATTTCTAACAGCTACACCAATTTTATTCCCAGCTTTGCTATTTCCAAAACGCTAAAGAATTTTCAATCGCTTCGCCTGAGTTACAGCAAACGTATTCAAAGGCCAAGCCTTCAATATCTGAACCCTTTCAGAGACGTGAGCAACGATCAGTTTCAACGTCAGGGGAACCCTGACTTATCTCCTGAAGTCACTCAAAGTGTTGAGCTTAACTACTCGGCGATGCTGAGTAAAACTTCGATGATCAATACTTCTGTGTATTTCAGGCATACTACAGACATCATCGAGAGTTTCGTGAAGTCCGACACGTACGAAGGCAGGCCGGTATCACTCACCACATTTAATAATACCGGAAATAATAATTCGGTTGGCGCCAGCTTTTACGGATCCGTCACTCCGGTTAAGAATGTTACTTTCAGAGGAAATGTTGACGTTTTTTCATATAAACCGAACGCTTCCGGGCAGTTTGAAAACTTTGCCGGAAGCAGAAAAACATATGCCCAGTATAAAGCATTCATCAGCGGTTCCTACACTCTTCCTCAGAACTTCGTGATGGAGACCTTTATGATCTTTAATTCACCCCGAAGAACATTTCAGGGGAAAAATCCCTCATTTAATATGTGGCAGCTGTCTTTCAATAAGCAATTCCTGAATAAGAAGGCGAAGATAGGCCTGAATGTAGTTGATCCTTTTAATGAGAGCAAGCATTTTAAATCGGATATTAACACAGCTGGTCTGGTTCAGGTACAGGATTTTTCTATTCCTTTCCGCTCCTTCGGCCTTAATTTTAGCTATTCGTTCGGAAAAGTGAACTATAATCCTCAGCCAAAGAAAAAGCGCGGTGTAAATAATGACGACCTGAAGCAGGACGGTGGTCAGAATGGACAGGGCGTGGGAGGTGGAAATTAGGTTAAGCTTTATACCTTTGCACAAAAAAGATTAATGTCAGCTAAGAAAATTATTTCCCTTCTGCCGTCTGCGACTGAAATTGTTTGTGCATTGGGACTGGAAGATCAATTGGCAGGACGGTCGCATGAGTGCGACTATCCTGAATTTGTTAAACAGCTTCCGGTTTGTTCATATCCGCGTTTTGACACTGATTTATCAAGCACAGATATAGATAGAACTGTAAAGGAATTGACCATGAGCGCCATTTCCCTTTATCGGATTGATGAGGAACAAATTAGAAATATTCAGCCTGATGTAATTATCACCCAGGATCAGTGTAAAGTGTGTGCCGTAAATATAGATGATGTACAGCAGGTGCTTAAGGATGTTACTGGCAACGACACAGAAGTTATATCCCTGCACCCATCATCGCCTGATGATATATTAAAGGATATTTTGCAGGTTGCTTCGCGGCTCGGCGTAAGCGCCAGGGCTGAAGTTTTGGTTGAGTCGCTTAATGAGCGAATAGACATCATTAAACACAAACTGCGATTTGTTGAAGACCGTCCTTCTGTGGCCTGTATAGAGTGGCTTTCGCCTTTAATGATATCTGGCAACTGGATGCCTGAAATTATTGAGGTTGCTGGAGGAAAGCCGGTACTTGCTCAAAAAGGCGGGCATTCCTCTTATGTCGAATTTGAAGCATTGAAAGATGTCGATCCTGATATCCTGATTATTGCCGTTTGCGGCTTCACCATAGAAAGAACAATAAAAGAGATCGGCGTTTTGCTTGAATATGACGGATGGAACGATCTTTCGGCCGTAAAAAATAATCAGGTATATATCGCGGACGGAAACAGGTACTTTAATCGTCCGGGGCCGGGAATAATCGATACGGCTGAAATGCTTGCCGAAATAATACAACCTAAACAGTTTATATTTGGCTTCGAAGGAAGCGCCTGGGTTAAATTCGGAATATAGAAATTTTACAAGGGCACGTGCTGCTCATCGTGGAATGAATATTGCGCAAAACAACTATTATGGCAACACTTTTTAGTCCTCTTAAAATAAGAGGTGTAGAGCTGCGGAACAGAATCGCTGTTTCTCCGATGTGTCAGTATTCTGCAGAAGACGGATTTGCAAATGACTGGCACCTGGTTCATTTAGGCAGCAGAGCAGTCGGCGGAGCCGGACTCGTTATCGCTGAAGCGACGGCGGTATCACCAGAGGGAAGAATAACGCCTGCCGATCTCGGCATCTGGACCGATGACCATGTAGCACCTCTGCGAAGGATCGTAGATTTTATACATGCTCAGGGGAGTGTAGCCGGTATACAAATTGCACACGCAGGGAGAAAAGCCAGTAAAACATCTCCCTGGAACGGCGACAGGTTCCTTGATCTGGAAGAAGGAGGATGGCACACGGTTGCTCCCAGCGCTATGCCATTTTCTGAAGGCGACCGGTTGCCTCATGCTCTTACTCCTGAAGGGATTGAAAATGTTATCATCGATTTCCATGCAGCTGCAAAAAGGGCTCTGGATGCCGGATTTAAAGTACTCGAAATACATGGAGCTCATGGCTATCTTCTCCATGAGTTCTTATCTCCCCTGTCGAATTTAAGAACCGATAATTATGGAGGTTCTTTTGAGAACCGGACGAGACTGCTTCTTGAAGTTACTGAAGCGGTACGACTGGTATGGCCGGAAGAATATCCTTTGTTTATTCGTATTTCGTCGACTGATTGGGTTGAAGGCGGGTGGACAAGCAGCGATTCTGTAAAATTAGCTACCTTTTTGAAGGAGAAGGGCGTTGATTTGATCGATTGTTCTTCGGGCGGGAATATCCCTAATGTTAAAATACCGGCAGGCCCGGATTACCAGGTAGAATTTGCAGAAGCGGTCCGTAAAGGTGCGGGTATCATGACTGGCGCTGTTGGGATTATCACGATGCCCGAACAGGCTCAAAGAATAATAGCGGACGAAAGGGCCGACATTGTGCTGCTGGCCCGTGAACTGCTGCGTGACCCTTATTTCCCCTTGCACGCAGCTAAAGCGCTTGGAGAAGATATCAAATGGCCGGTGCAGTATGAGAGAGCGAAAAGGTAGTTGTTGTAGGTTGTAAGTTGCAGGTTGTGGGTTGCAGGACGAAAGAATTAGGATTTATGCAAGTTTAACCTACAACTCATATAGCATTTAGTCCTGCAACCCATAACACAGAACTCACAACTCATTTAGCTTCCCGCGAGCATCTGCTGGCCTGCGCCAAAATGGCTTACTGCTGATGCTTCATCCAGATAAGACGACGCATATTTAACAGTAGCCGGGCCATTGATAAATAAAGTTGTTTTGTCCTTAATTGTATTGATGATAGCAGGGGTCAGCTCAACAGGAACCGCGGGACAACCATAACTTCTGCCGAGGCGTCCGTGCTGTTTAATAAAATCTGAGCTAACATATTCGGCTCCGTGTACCACTACGGCTCTGTTCAGAGCATTTGTATTGAACCCTTCATCCATCCCGTTTAAGCGGAGGGAAAGACCGTGTTTTCCATGGTAAGTGTTGCTTGTGATGTAAAAACCAAGACTGCTCTGGTGCGATTCGGAAGTATTGGAAAAGCCCGTTGCGAGGTTATCGCCGCTCCCCTGACCGTGTGCCACCAATGTATTAAACAATAATTTCTTACTTGCCAGATCCACTATCCAAAGACGTTTCATGGTACTTGGCCTGTTAAAGTCGGCAATAGAAATAATCTGTTTATCTGAAGAAACAAGTCCGGAAGTCCTGAAATTAAAATAGCCGGTTACAGCTTTGCGGAATACGTCGAAGTCAAGACCAGAGACATCCAGCTTCGCTGTTGTGTATATCTCCGATATATAGGTGTCAAAAGCTTCTGTTGCCGATACCGGCTTAGTTATCACAGATACTTTGCCTGTTGAATCTTTTGTGTTTTGCGTTATTGTTGTGGTGTCATCTTTCAGAGACCAGCTCAAAGCGGTAATACCTAATGCTAAAATGATATAGGTTGCTCCCTTAAAAATCCTCTTTCTCATATTAATCCCTCAGTAATTTAAGTACAGCTTTGTTTCGATAGATAGTATTTAAAAGGTTAGAACTCTAAGTTGTAACAAAGATACGAAGATAAGGGTGAAAATCAAAGGATTAAGCAGGAGTTTTGTCAGATGAAGATAATAAAAAGGTAGAAGCAGATCATGAGGCCCCCCACCTCATGATCTGTAAGAAGCTTATTTGCTTAATAAATTTTCCCAGCTAACCAGTTTGCCTATAATGGAGCCCAATTGGTCGGCAGCAACACGTTCCTGTTCCATAGAGTCACGGTGGCGTATTGTTACAGTATTATCTTCGAGTGACTGGTGATCGATGGTAATGCAGAACGGTGTACCAATGGCATCCTGCCGGCGATAACGTTTACCGATAGAGTCTTTCTCCTCGTACATCAGATTATAGTCGAATTTAAGCCTGTCCATAATCTCTCTCGCCTTTTCAGGTAGTCCGTCCTTCTTTGTTAAAGGAAGAATTGCCGCTTTCACAGGGGCCAGGCAGGGGTGAAGTTTCAGTACCACCCGGCTGTCTTTCTTATCGCCATCGCTGAGATCCTGTTCCTCGTATGCATTGATCAGTGTAAGAAGGAACATGCGGTCGAGACCGATAGATGTTTCTATTACATAAGGAACATAATTCTGATTTATCTCCGGATCAAAATATTGAATCTTTTTACCCGAAAACTTCTGATGCTGGCTCAGATCGAAGTCTGTACGGCTATGTATACCCTCTACCTCTTTGAATCCAAAGGGGAATTCAAATTCGATATCTACGGCTGCATTTGCATAGTGCGCCAGTTTGGTGTGATTATGGAAACGGTATTTTTCTTCCGGGGTTCCTAATCCTTTATGCCATTTGAGGCGCGTTTCTTTCCAGTATTCGTACCATTCCATCTCTGAGCCGGGACGTACAAAGAACTGCATCTCCATCTGTTCAAATTCGCGCATTCGCATAATGAACTGACGTGCAATTACTTCGTTCCGAAAAGCCTTGCCTATCTGGGCAATTCCAAAGGGAATTTTCATCCTTCCGGTTTTCTGAACGTTGAGGTAGTTTACGAAAATACCCTGCGCTGTCTCGGGACGCAGGTAGATCACGTCTGATTCGTCGGCAATAGCACCCATTTTTGTTGAGAACATCAGGTTGAACTGTCTTACGTCAGTCCAGTTGCGGGTGCCCGACACAGGGCAGGCAATTTCGTGTTCGATAATCAGGTCGCGCAGAGCATCCAGGTTGTCCGTTTTCAGCGCTTCGTCCATACTATCCTGAAGTTGGGCTGCCTTATCTGTTTTGCCGTCCTTTTCGTACCTGGCAATCTTATCTTCAAGCAGCTGATCGGCACGGTAACGTTTTTTTGAATCTTTATTATCGATCATCGGATCGTTAAACCCGTCGACGTGGCCCGATGCTTTCCATGTAGTGGGGTGCATGAAAATGGCCGCATCTATCCCTACGATGTTTTCGTGCATCTGCACCATTGATTTCCACCAATAGGTTTTAATATTATTTTTTAGTTCAGAACCGTTTTGTCCGTAATCATACACGGCGCTTAATCCGTCATAGATCTCGCTTGACTGAAATACAAATCCATACTCTTTGGCATGGGAGATAACGTTTTTAAAAAGTTCGTCGTTATTTTTACTCATGATGGTGCAAATATATAATTCAGCCGTTAGCAATTAGCTATCAGCCTTTAGTTTTTCGATCTCCTCTGTACAAAACAAAATAAAGCAATTGTTTTTATTCCAATATATAAATGTTTATAGCAATTTTGAAATCTGAAAGAAAGCTAACAGCTAATTATGAGCATAGAAGTACATCAGCTTACAAAAATATACGGCCAGCAAAAGGCAATAGATAACATCTCGTTCACCGCCGGGCCGGGTGAGATATTGGGCTTTCTGGGGCCTAATGGCGCCGGTAAATCCACTACAATGAAGATTCTATCCTGCTTTATCCCACAGTCCTCAGGCTCGGCCAGTGTATCGGGATTTGATACAAGTCGTGAACCAATGGAAGTGAAAAAGCGACTGGGGTATCTGCCCGAGCATAATCCCTTATACCTGGATATGTATGTAAAAGAAGCACTGGAGTTTGTTGCAGGGGTTTATGGGATACGCAATAAAAGAAGCCGGATAGAGGAGGTAATAGAATTAACAGGGCTCGGAGAGGGGCGTCACAAGAAGATCGGTGCGCTATCCAAGGGGTACCGGCAAAGAGTAGGACTCGCACAGGTTATTTTGCATGATCCGGAAGTTTTGATAATGGATGAGCCTACATCCGGGCTTGATCCGAACCAACTGGTAGAAATCAGGTCGCTGATTAAAGATCTGGGAAAAACAAAGACAATTATTCTTTCAACACACATCATGCAAGAGGCAGAGGCTATTTGCAATAAGGCTGTGATTATCAATAAGGGTAAGATAGTGGCAGATGACAGTCTGACCGCGTTGTATGAAAAGAATCCCGGTAAAACCTTTGAAGAGATTTTCATCGGCTTGACCAACACAGGTTTAAATTAAACTTTATTCAACAATAGCTTTGCAGTCATGTTGTAAACAGGAGAATAATTCTAATTTAAATCACTATCTATGAAACGATTACTGTTATTATTTACACTTAATGTTATTGGAGCCTTCACTGTCGCCGCACAGGTTACAACTCCGCAGACTTCTTCGCCTTCCCAGGAAACTGCAATCAGCGAGGGCAACTGGATGATAGGGGCCGGCCTGGGCTCTACGAATTACAATTTTAGTTCCGAAACCTTTAATCTCAATATTTTTCCAAAGGCGGCTTATTTCATAAGTGATAATGTAGCGGTGGGAGCCGGAGTTACATTAGGCTTAACGTCATATGACGGGGGAACGAATTTTCTGTATGGTGTCGCCCCACTCGTCCGCTATTATTTCCCCCAGGGTGCAACAGCTACCAGCAGATGGTTTGCTGAGGGGAATGTCGGCGTGTCGGGCAATCACGTCAAAGATAGCAGCGCAGATCAGCCCGTTTCGTTATTGCTCGGTGTAAGTGCCGGATATACTCATTTTATTACCCCGAGTGTTGCCTTAGAGGCAACATTGGGCTATAATTATACAAAAGCCGATATTGAGCAAGGCGCAGGAATATCTGGACTAGGTCTGGGATTTGGGTTTCAGATCTATTTGCCGGGGAAAACCATTAGGTAGACGAAAAAACCGGGATTATCCAGGGTGAAATATGATATTATTCCGGTTTTCCCGATTTTAGAAGTACAGGCAACGGGAAAGACAGCGAACATCTCCAAATTATGCGCTAAAAAAGCCCATCGTCTTCGATAACATTTTTTCTTTCAACCTATTGATAGTCAAAAATAAATACTACCTTTGCGTTCCTTTTTAGGATAATAGTGTTTAAAGCAAATTAAATTAAATCAAAAAACGTAAATGCCTACTATTCAACAATTAGTTAGGAAAGGTAGAGTAGCTCTGGAGGATAAGAGTAAATCCCCAGCGTTGGACAGCTGTCCACAGCGAAGAGGCGTGTGTACCCGTGTATACACCACTACCCCTAAAAAACCAAACTCAGCAATGCGTAAAGTTGCACGTGTTCGCTTAACAAACGGAAAAGAAGTAAACGCTTACATCCCCGGTGAAGGACACAACTTACAGGAACACTCTATCGTGTTAATCCGTGGTGGTCGTGTTAAGGATTTACCAGGTGTACGTTATCACATCATCCGTGGAGCACTTGATACTTCGGGCGTTAACGGAAGAAACCAACGTCGTTCTAAATATGGTACTAAACGTCCTAAACCAGGACAAGCTGCGGCTGCTCCTGCAAAGGGTAAAAAGAAATAAGTAAAGGAGGATAACACAAATGAGAAAGTCAAAACCAAAAAAGAGAATTATCCTGCCTGATCCGAAGTTCAACGACGTGATGGTAACCCGGTTCGTAAACAACATGATGTACGATGGGAAAAAATCTATTGCTTATTCTATTTTCTATGATGCTGTAGAACTGGTTGAAAAAAGAACCAGCGAAAGCGGACTGGAAGCATGGAAGAAAGCATTAAATAATGTAATGCCTGCTGTAGAAGTTAAATCCCGCCGTGTTGGTGGTGCTAACTTCCAGGTTCCTACAGAAGTTCGTCCTGAGCGTAAAATTGCTTTAGGAATGAAATGGCTGATCCTTTATGCTCGCAGACGTGGTGAAAAGACCATGATGGAGAAATTGGCATCTGAAATCATTTCTGCTTCAAAAGGCGAAGGTGCTGCTGTGAAGAAGAAGGAAGATACCCACAAGATGGCTGAAGCAAATAAGGCATTTTCACACTTCAGATTCTAACAATAAGATTACACCGATTTAAAGAAGATTACACAGGCTTCGCTTAACATTGCTTACCATGTAATCTTCTTTAATCAAGAAATCAAAAAATATAATGGCAAGAGATTTAAAATATACAAGAAATATAGGTATTGCTGCCCATATTGATGCTGGTAAAACCACCACCACTGAGCGTATCCTTTATTATGCGGGTGTTAGCCACAAAATTGGTGAAGTGCACGAAGGTGCTGCAACAATGGACTGGATGGCACAGGAGCAGGAGCGTGGTATTACCATCACTTCGGCTGCTACTACCGTTAACTGGAAATACAGAGGTCAGACGTACCACATCAATATTATTGATACCCCGGGACACGTGGATTTTACTGTTGAGGTAAACCGTTCTTTGCGTGTATTGGATGGACTGGTTTTCTTATTTTCTGCAGTTGATGGCGTTGAGCCTCAATCTGAGACAAACTGGCGCCTGGCAAATAACTATAATGTTGCCCGTATCGGTTTCGTTAATAAAATGGACCGCTCTGGTGCTGACTTCTTAAAGGTTGTTAAGCAGGTTAAAGATATGCTTGGAAGCAATGCAGTTCCTCTGCAGTTGCCTCTGGGAGCAGAAGACAGCTTTAAAGGTGTAATTGACTTAATTAACTTCCGTGGAGTTGTTTGGAATGAGCATGATAAAGGGATGACCTTTACCGAAGTTCCTATTCCTGATGATATGATTGCTGAAGCAACCGAGTGGAGAGAGAAATTACTTGAGTCTGTAGCAGAGTATGACGAGTCTTTAATGGAGAAATTCTTTGAAGCTCCTGAAACTATTACAGAACGGGAAGTTTTAGACGCTTTACGTCAGGCTGTTCTGGATGCCAAGATCGTTCCTATGGTATGCGGTTCATCTTTCAAGAATAAAGGTGTACAGACCATGCTTGATTATGTGATGGAATTACTACCTTCACCTATGGATGTTGAAGGTATTGTAGGTCATCATCCTGATACAGGAGCTGAAATCCTTCGCAGACCAGATGTAAACGAGCCTTTTTCTGCATTAGCGTTTAAAATTGCTACCGACCCGTTTGTTGGCCGCTTATGCTTTATTCGTGTTTATTCGGGTAATCTCGAGGCAGGTTCTTACGTGTACAATATGAGATCGGCCAATAAGGAACGTATCTCTCGTATCTTCCAGATGCATGCTAACAAGCAAAACCCAATCCCTAACGTAGGTGCTGGTGATATTGCTGCTGTTGTTGGATTTAAAGACATCAAAACAGGAGATACTCTATGCGACGAGAAGAATCAAATTATCCTTGAGTCGATGATATTCCCTGAGCCGGTAATTGGTTTAGCTATTGAACCTAAGACTCAGGCTGACGTTGATAAATTGGGTATGGCTTTGGCTAAATTAGCTGAAGAAGATCCGACATTCCACGTTAAGACAGATGAAGAGACTGGTCAGACCGTAATTTCAGGTATGGGCGAGCTTCACCTTGATATTTTAATGGATCGTTTAAAACGTGAATTTAAGGTAGAAGTGAACCAGGGTGCTCCTCAGGTAGCTTATAAAGAAGCTATCACGGGTACTGTACAGCATCGTGAAACCTATAAGAAACAAACCGGTGGTCGTGGTAAGTTTGCGGATATCCAGGTGGTAATTTCACCTATCGATGCCGACTACGAAAAAGGCGGTCTTCAGTTTGTGAATGAAATTTCGGGTGGTGCTATCCCCCGCGAATTTATTCCATCTGTTGAAAAAGGATTCGCTGCTGCGATGGCTAATGGTGTTTTAGCTGGTTACCCTGTTTCCGACATGAAGGTGCGCCTTATTGATGGTTCGTTCCACGCAGTCGATTCAGACGCGCTGTCTTTCGAGATTTGTGCCCGTTCTGCCTTCCGCGAAGCTTTACCTAAAGCACGCCCGGTATTAATGGAGCCAATTATGAAAGTAGAGATACTTACCCCAGAAGAAAATATGGGTGATGTAATTGGTGATATGAACCGCCGTCGTGGTCAGCTTTTAGGTATGGATACCCGTGCCGGATCGCAAGTAATTAAAGCTACTGTACCTCTTTCAGAAATGTTTGGTTATGTAACTCAGTTACGTACGATCACTTCTGGCCGTGCAACTTCAACAATGGAATTTGATCATTACGAAGAAGCTCCTAAGAACGTTCAGGACGAAGTAATTGCTAAAGTAAAAGGTAAAAAAGCGAATGCTTAATTAAAAGTTGAAAGTTGCAGGTTGTGAGTTGAAGGTCTTGACAGCTTTCTGAAAGGCGTTTAGCATACAACACACAACTTGCAACCCACAACACATAAAAATAATCTGTAGCCGTAATTAATAGCTCTTACGGTTATGTAAAACAAAAATAAAATGAGCCAAAGAATCAGAATCAAATTAAAATCTTACGATTACAACCTGGTTGATAAATCAGCTGAGAAGATCGTTAAAACAGTAAAACCTACTGGTGCAGTAGTAAGTGGTCCGATCCCTCTTCCAACAGAGAAGAAGATCTTTACTGTATTACGTTCACCACACGTTAACAAGAAAGCTCGTGAGCAGTTCCAGTTATGCTCTTACAAAAGACTGCTGGATATCTATAGTTCAAATTCAAAAACTGTAGATGCGCTGATGAAACTTGAATTGCCAAGTGGTGTTGAAGTTGAGATCAAGGTGTGACGGATAAGATTATCTGAAAAAATAAAAGCCCGTATAGTTTATTCTGTACGGGCTTTTTCTTTTAATAGAAGATTATTTTCTGTTTGATAATTCGTCGAGCTTATTTCTTTCGTCCTGTAATTCACGGGCAAGTTTTTTCTCGCGGTCGTTTGCTTTGATCTTGTAGGTTTGAAATTCAGAAGACAGTTCCTCAAAAAGCTTAATGCGATAAGAGGCCTCTCTTTTGTATTTTCCCATTAGAAATACAATAATGGTAAGAGCAAGAGCCAGTAATAATACCAGTCCCCACATAACTAAATTATAAACCGTTTTTTCAACAGGAATGCCGAACAAGGAGATGCTGTTAACCATTTCCAGAGACTGATCCAGGCTTTCTTTATTTTTGGAGAGGCTGTCTTTCATTGCACTCATACCTGCCATTCCCGATGAAAGTTTTTGCTCAGCCTCAATACGCTTTCTTTTCTCGGCTCTTAAAGTATCCATCGTGTTTTTCCAGAGCGTTGTAAGCCTGAAAGGATTGACAAGTTTATACCCCTCCTGCGTTCTCGACCTCATAAGCATATCACGATACTGCCCGTTCAGAGAAGGATCTGCTAATTTAACCGGAGCCTGTGTAACAGGAGCAACTCTTTTGCCAGTAGTATCCTGTGCCGACAAGCTTGTAACGTTCACCAGCATTAGTACAGAAAGAAATAGAGGAACTGCAAAATTTCGTGTCATAGAATTTAGTTTTGGTTCTCTTTTTTTAAGAACACGATTTATAAATATATTGCTGATAACAAGTATAAAGAAAGTTATTGTTTATAAAAATTCGGATTTCAAATCAGCAAAGCAAATCTATAAATATGTTTTGAAGTACTGACGCTTAAAAGGCAATATCCTTTGGTAAAAGAAAATTGTACGTTGCACGCTGCAAATCAATATTTATATTTACAACATGAACATAGGCATAATAGGTCTTGGAGATATGGGTTCTCTCTGTGCCAGGAAATGGGCTCAGAAAGGATACTCCGTATTTGGATGCGATCTGCCGGAACGTTTTGAGATGCTCCAGCGAACATTTGCCGGTACATCGGTGATGATTCTTCCCAATGCGAAGGCGGTGGCGAGGAAGGCTGACTTTTTGCTGTATTCAGTCGAAACTTCCCATATTAGTGATGTTGTTCAGGCGACAGCTGATTCGATTAAATATGGTGCTATAGTAGGGGGGCAAACGTCGGTAAAGCATCCGGAGATAGAAGCGTTTGAAAAGTATCTTGCCGACGACGTACATATTGTCACCTGTCACTCTTTACATGGACCTGCCTTTTCAACAGAGGGACAAAAGCTGGTAGTCGTGCCTCACCGTGCCAACAAGCAGGTGTACGAAAGGGCAATGGTTGTGTACGAGGCTCTGGAGTCGGAAATTATCGAGATAGATAGTTATGAGCAGCACGACCAGATTATGGCCGATACGCAGGCGGTAACCCATATGGGATTCGAAAGTATGGGAACGGCCTGGAAGAATGCCGGGTTTTATCCATGGGATCACGGGGCTTATTCTACCGGAATCGACAATGTTAAGATTCTTACTACATTACGGATATTCAGCTATAAAGCTCACGTCTATGCAGGGATGGCTATACTGAACCCGTATGCGCGTAAGCTGGTGCGACAATATGCACGGTCAGAATCCGAACTGTTTAAAATGATGATCTGCGAAAATGAAACTGAGTTTCGGAACCGTATAAAAGCAGCGAGCGAATTTGTGTTTCATGGGGAAAGAGAGTTTATTACTCTCGATCACGACGTAATGCTGGATTTCAGAATGGCAGAGGAGGCTGGTGAATATATGCCAAATTCTCACCTTAGCTTGCTGGCCATGGTTGACGCGTGGTATCAAATGAAGGTAAATCCGTACGAAAACCTCATTTGTCAGACTCCTCCTTTCCGTTTGCGGCTCGGTATTGCCGAATACCTGTTTAAAAACCCTCTTCTGCTGGAAGAAACGATATCAACAGCACTATACGACAAAAGTATCCGTGCCGACGATCTGGAATTTCATTCAGCGGTGCGGGAATGGGCCTCTATCATAGAATACGGAGACATGGACGGCTATATTGCACATTTTAACCAGGTAAAGGACTTTTTTGACGGACGGCTTCAGGAAGGAGCCCGTCAAAGCGCAAAGCTTATAGATAAGTTAACGCAGTAAAAAGTCTGTTAAGGCAGTGGTGTTTTAAATAGAGGTTACAGGAACTTCGCCGGCTTCCATATACTGTTTGAAGTTTCGTACATCTTCTCTTATAAGATTTTCTACCAGGGGATTGATAAGCCATCCTATTCCCGTGCCAATACCGCCCCCGGGAAGGTGGTAACTGAATACCAGCTGTACTTCGGTTCCCTGACCGTTCGGAGCATCATTAAATTCTACTTTACCGGTATTTACGATTACGGATCCTTTAATAGACTGCCAGCCGATAAAGTGATTCTCTTCCTCTTTAACTATTTCAGCATTCCAGCTTATTGCAGGTACCCCTCCGGCAAATTTTGCTTTCCAATGCCAGAGGTTATCGCCTTTTTTTTCCACGGATTGCAGGTGACGCATAAACATGGGAAGGTTTTCGAACTTACGCCAGAACGCGAAAACCTCTGCCCTGGATTTGTTTATAGTAAAGTATTGTTTGACATTTATGGCTTCGCTCTGCGTACCATCTTTTCCTAAAGCGGCATAAGCAGGGCAATATCCGGAAGTTCCTCTGATGAGTAAAGTTCCTCCCGCTACCGCTTTTGAAACAGCGACAAAAGGATTTTTGAAAAGATGTTTTATTCCAGAGTAAAGAAGAAAGGACCCGGCGGCCACCGAAAAAATCCTTTCGGCAGTATTAATGTTTATATGCTTGTAGTTTTGAGGGTATACCGGATGGGTTTTTCCCTGCTGAAGCAATCGTGGATATATCAGAGCCATAGTTTACAGGTTTCTGATAAAAACGCCTCTGCCTCCTTAGAGTTTCGTTTAATTTAAAAAAAAGTAAAAATCGCTTTACAAACAATGCTCTTTTTAAATAGTTGTTAAATTTATTGAATCGCTTTATAACAGCGTGCACAACAAGCCGCAAATATGTATAGAAAAACCCTTCCCCTGATATTCATAATATTACAAACGGCTCTGCTGAGAGCGCAGGAAAATCCTGGAGATACTACAAATCTGCTGAGGCCTGTCGTCGTAAATGCTTATTTTGGAAGCCAGCCCGCCTTAACAATGCCTTCGACGATAAGTGTTGTAACAGCCGGGCAGATTGAGGCGCTGCAGTCTCATTCGTTATTGCCAGCCATGAATGCGGTACCTGGGGTAAGGATGGAAGAGCGGTCGCCGGGGAGTTATCGTCTTTCTATAAGAGGAAGCCTCCTTCGTGCGCCTTTCGGCATAAGGAATATAAAGATGTATCTGGACGACTTTCTTCTCACCGATGCAGGAGGCAACACCTATTTTGGCTCTCTTGATGCAGTCGGAATAGGACGGCTGGAGATATTAAAGGGACCGGAAGCAAGTGTATTTGGCGCTAATACAGGGGGCGTGATCCTGATAGGAACAGGAAGTACTGCAGCCGATGGTGATGCTTCTGTGAAAGCAGATATCGGAGGGGGCTCCTACGGCTTGTTTCGTCAGAGTGTTTCTTTGCGAAAGTCGTGGAACCAGGTAAGCTTAGACGTTAGTCAGGCCTGGCAGCGATCCGACGGTTATCGCGAAAACAGCGGTATGGATCGTAAATATATCCATGCTGTACCACGCTGGGCTTATTCAGAAAAGGGAAGCGTAAAGGTGCTGTTACTTTATACCGACACAGATTATCATACCCCGGGAGGATTAACAGAAATGCAGGTTAGTCAGAACCGGCGCGCGGCCCGACCTGCATCTGGTCCTAACCCTGGCGCCGCGGAGCAGAAGGCTGGCATTATGAATACGACCTCACTTGGCGGTATTGCGCATGAGTACAGGTTTTCAGACAGGCTACGACACGTTGTTTCATTCACCGGCTCCCATACCGACTTTAAGAATCCTTTTATTACAAACTATGAAGTGAGGGACGAGAATACTGCGGGCTTGAGGACGTATTTTGAGTTGAAAGGGTCAAAGCAGTCGGTCATACCATGGCAGGGACAGGTCGGCTTTGAAGCACAGCGCACCGGTACCGATATTAGTAATTACGGAAACAGGCAGGGCGTACGTGATACGCTCCAGGCAGCCGACCGCTTAACGGCCACTCAGCAGTTTGCCTTTGTTCACTTATTATTCAACTTAACGCCAAAACTGGTGGTTGAAATGGCTGGAAGCCTGAATTTCTACAATTATAAGTATGCCGCATTGCAGCCAGCCACGCCTGAGTCGAAAAAAACCTTTAAAGAACAGCTCATGCCAAGGCTTGCGTTTTCTTATTTGCTAAGCACGAATGTCGCCTTGCGTGCATCTGCAAGCCGTGGATATTCGCCTCCAACCATTGCCGAAGTTAGAGCATCGGATAATATTATCAACACGGCTCTGCAGGCGGAAAGGGGATGGAATTATGAAACCGGACTTCGTCTGTCATTCTTTAATAACCGCCTTTATTGGGATGGGGTGGTATTTAATCTTAATCTGGATGATGCGATCGTAAGGCGATTAAATGATGGAGGAAATGAGTTCTTCATGAATGCCGGAACCAGGCAGACCGGTGTCGAATCTCAAATCTTCTGCTGGATCATTCCACCGGGCAGCCCGGGTATAATCACTGGATTACAGCTTGGCAATGCGTATACATTCAGTTCTTTTTATTTTCGGAATTACAGCGATGAAGGTAACGACTATACCGGTAATCGTTTAACAGGCGTACCGCGCCATATTCTCGTGAATTCTTTGTCGGTTCAGTTTACCGGTGGGTTTTATTTAAACGGACAGCACAATTTCACGTCTTCACTCCCTTTAAACGATGCAGGTAGCGTATATGCGCGCAGTTATCATTTAGTTCAGCTCAAGGCTGGCTTGAACAGAAAGCTCAGTACTAAATATGGGTTTTCAATTTACGCCGGGGCCGACAACCTGTTGAATCAAGAATATAGCCTGGGAAATGATCTGAATGCTTTCCGCGACCGGTATTTTAACCCCGCTCCCGGCCGGAACTTTTTTGCGGGTATATCCACTAAATTTTAAACGTATATAATGTCAACTTATATAACGCTGATCATCTTAAGCGGACTGGTAATTTGCTCTTATATGTTTGAGCTTCTTGCCAGTAAAACAAGGCTGCCTTCCGTGCTTTTGTTGTTGTTTTTAGGTATTGGCTTACAACAGGCTTTTACTTATTTTCATATTCAGACTTTCAACTTTCAGTCGGTACTTCCTGCCTTAGGCACCATTGGGCTTATTCTGATTGTGTTTGAAGGGTCTCTTGAGTTACGATATGAAAGTCACAAGAATAGGCTTATTTCCCGGTCTTTCCTGTCGGCGCTTATCATTCTTCTAGCCACTACAACAGCAATAGCAATCATCATTCAGCATTTCTCTGGCTATAACTTCTATGTTTGCTTTACCAATGCAATTCCCTTAAGTATTATTAGTTCGGCCATTGCTATACCGTCGGCTTCTGGCCTTGATAAACAAAAAAAAGAATTTATAGTGTATGAGTCCTCATTTTCTGATATTCTCGGCATCATAGCCTTCAACTTTGCTATCAACAACAGGAATATTACCTTTTCGTCGTTTACCCGGTTAGGGGCAGAAATTGTTCTTATCCTTGTTATTTCGGTGATATCGTGTTTGCTGTTGCTTTATCTCATGGGGCGTATCGGCCATCATATTAAGTTCTTTCTGATAATTTCTATTCTGATATTGGTATACGCCCTTGGTCAGAAGTATCACTTATCTGCTTTGATCATTATCCTTGCGTTCGGCCTTTTTTTAAATAATGCAGATAAAATCAGGATACCGCTTTTTAGAAAAGTTTTCCTTTATTCTCATCTTCCTAAAGACCTTGTGCAACTTCTGCAGCTTTCGGCTGAGAGCGCTTTTATCATCCGTACTTTTTTCTTTGTTATTTTCGGTTTTACCATGTCAGTAAGCGACCTGGGCCAGATAGAATTGCTGATGCAGGGCGTAATAATACTCTTCGCTGTTTACATGATCAGATTCATTTATTTGAAATTCGTTGCCCGAGGCGATGTCTTTCCGGAAGTTTTTATCTCTCCCAGGGGACTGATCAGTATCCTTCTTTACTATAATTTGCCAGCCTACCTTCAGATTGAGGAGGTTGGAAAGGGACTGTTATTTGTCATAATACTCCTTTCGAGTATCATTATGAGTATCGGTCTTTTATTGACGCGGAAGCGTACTCCCGTTTAAGAAAAATTAATGTGTGTTAGACGAATAATGAATTATATTTATACATTCATTTCGTAATAATGATGCAGACCATTGCATTCCTAAATCCTTATGGATCAAAAAATGACAAAAGACAAAAACACCGGGTTAGCAGCAAACAATACAGTGAATGGCATTCGCCAGGATAACAATAACTTAATGCATTCATTAACAGCGCTTCTCAATAGTATTCCCGATCAGTTACTTAGAATTACGGATTCAGGTGAGTGCTTTTTATATGCAGCTAACAATGCTGGCGAGGATGATATGGAGAAGGATTGTTTTGAGCAATTGGAATTACGGGAGATTTTTGGCACTTCGGTTGCAGAAAGGTGTCTTCATTGTGCGAAGAATGTAATCAGATCAGGCAAAGCCGAAACATATGAATACAGTTCGGAGGGCGAAGATGGAAATCCGCAGTATTTTGAAGCAAGGTTCGTAAAGAACTCTGAACGTGATGCTCTGGCCATAATCAGGGATATAACAGAGTCCGCCCGTCAGCGAGTACAGAACAGCGCCGACAAAGAGCTATACGAGAATGTTATCAACAGCGTAAATGTTAGCATTGCGGTACTTGATGACAAAAACAGGTATATACTCGTTAATAACGCTGCGCTGAAAGATGATGATGTAAGAAAATGGATTATCGGAAAGGATGATTCTGATTATAGCAGGATGAAAGGAAAGCATCCGGAAATCGCAGAAGCCAGGATGAAAATGTATTCACTCGCTGACGAACTTAGGGAGCCGGTAGAGTGGATTGAAGAAATCCCTGATGGCAAATCGAATAAGCGTTTTTTCGCAAGAACACTAAGGCCATTCAATTCAGGAAATAAACACTACAAAATAGCGTACGGAGTAGATATTACAGCGTTAAAGGTTGTACAGGATGAACTTCTGCGCAGGGAGCATCTGCTTTCTTTTAGCCATAAGCTTGCCCGAATAGGTTATTGGGTGTATTATCCACGTCTCGGAAAACACGAGTGGAGCGATGGGGTATATGATATACTTGGACTGGAGCGAAATTATATTCCACCCTCATTGGAAACTTATTACGGTTTTATTCATCCCGACGACAGCGAATCTGTAAAGCAGAACAAAAAGCTTTCAGCAGAAAGCGCCTCCTCCGTTTCAGCAGAGTTCCGGATCGTTACGAAGGGGGGAGAAGTGAAGTATATTAAGGAACAGTCATCATCCCGACATTCTGATACTGAAGAGTATGTATTTGGCGTAATCCAGGATATAACTGAAATCAAACAGCATATTGATGAGAAGGAGCGGTTGATAAAAGAGATCAATCACAAGTATAACGATCTCATGCAATTCAATTATATCATTTCTCACAACCTTCGTTCGCCGGTGGCAAATATTCTTGGAATGTCATCGCTTTTTGAGATGGATCTTAGCGACGAAGAAAGATCACAGATCTACGAATACATCTTAGAGTCGGCAGAGTCCATTGATAGCGTAATCAAGGATCTGAACCATATCCTTTCATTTAAGTCTGATCTAAATGAAATGAAAGAACGTTTCAGATTATCAGAGATCGTTAAAATGGTATGTTCTAATCTTAAGAAACAGATTAAAGAATCAGACGCTGCTATCTTTGTTGATATTGCTGAAGACGCCGACATCATATTTAGTATTAGAAGTTATATCCAAAGTATTATTTATAACCTGATATCCAACTCTATAAAGTATAAGGCAGCCGAAAGGTTTCCCGAAATTATTATCACGTCGAGAAAAGAAAGTAATACAATACTGATTAAGGTAGCAGATAACGGGATAGGCATAGATATGAACCAGCATAAGAATGAGCTTTTTGGCCTTTACAAACGGTTTACCGACCAAAAAGAAGGAAGGGGGCTGGGCTTGCATATGACCAAAGTGCAGGTCGACTCCCTCGGCGGTACAATCAGTGCTGAAAGTATTCCCGGCAGGGGAACAACTTTTACCGTTTCATTCGGGCTGTAGGCTGTGCATTATTTTTATCTTTGCAGTCAAAATTCAATAGCCTCTTTAAAGCTGCCTATTTGATGTTTATAAAATTAGTAAGAGGCTAATGTGGAGTTAAGGCGAAATAGGCTTTTGTAAACAAGCATTTTAAATGGCTTGCACTCAACTTACAACTTAACAACGGCGGCTCATAGTCACCAAGAAACATTTTAATGAACAGGAAAACACTGTGGAACATAGCTAAGATAGCCTTCAAATTAGGATTTACGGTCTTACTGGTTTATCTGGTCTTTAGGAAAATAGACTTTCAGCAGGTCAAATCTATATTTTTGAAGAGCGACCCATGGTACATTCTTGCAGCTTTGCTTACCTATTTCTTTTCCCAGGTTATTTCGTCATGGCGTTTGTTAAGCTTTTTACGCAGCATCGGACTCCCGCTTAAGTTCAGTTTTAACTTCAGGCTTTACCTCTTAGGCATGTTCTATAATGTGTTCCTACCCGGCGGCGTAGGGGGCGATGGCTATAAGATATACCTGTTACGGAAGAAGTTCCAAAAGCCAACCCGGAAAATATTCTTCTCCCTGTTTTTCGACAGGGTAAGCGGTTTGTGGGCTATCGCAACCTTAAGTGTTGCCCTGATAATACTGATTCCGCGGATAGATATCCCAAGGGCCTGGCCCTTGGCGGCCCTTATCGTCGGCACCGCGGTTTATTATTTGGTTATGCGGCGGTTTTTTGCCGATTATATAAAGTATTTTGCAGAAGCTCATCTTAAGGCGGTGCTGGTGCAATCGCTTCAGCTGTTAAGCGTTGTTTTTATCCTTCTCTCTCAGGACTTCGACGGGAAATTCTCACCGTATCTTTTTAGCTTTCTGGTGTCGTCCCTGGCAACGATCCTCCCTTTAAGCATAGGCGGCTTCGGTATCAGAGAATATGTGATGACGCATGCCTCGACTGTTTTCGACATGAACCAGGCTTTGGCAGTCTATACAACCATTACATTTTATATCCTGTCGACAATAGCGGCCCTGCCAGGAATCTGGTTTGTATACCGGTCGAAAGAATTTGATCCTATGCCGGATGAAAAGGAAGTAAGCGCAGTTGAGAATGATATAGACGATGTTATTGAATCACACCACACTACCCCCTAAGCTTGTTTTATGTGCAGCTTTATGTAAACTTGCATATAAAATAAGTTTAACTTAGTTTATTGATTATTTCTTTTTCTGGCAGATATTTTGTCTTTGATATAGTCATTTCGACAAGCCTGAGATAAATGGAGGTTATAATTCTTTAAATATGAAAATTCTCATAACAGGAGCAAGCAGTGGAGTAGGATTTGAAGCTGTGCTCGACTTAATTCTTAACAGTGAACATGAGGTGATTGCTTTAGCCCGGTCGGATGATAAGCTGAGAAGGTTATTTGAGATAGCGAAGGGACTGAATCCCGACTGCAAACTTTTCCCCGCTAAGTTTGATATTGTACATGATGATTATGCGTCTCTCGTTTCCTTTGTAAAAGAAAGAGCAGGCTCCCTGGATATTTTGATAAACAATGCAGGTCAGCTAATAAATAAACCGTTTGAGCAACTGACCCAACTGGACTTTGCTCAGATGCTGCAGAGCAACCTTCTTGGCCACGTCAAATTGGTCCAGCATATGCTGCCTTTGCTGAATGCAAATGCCCATGTTGTCAATATAGGAAGCATGGGTGGATTTAGTGGCAGTGTGAAATTCCCTGGCCTGGCAGCCTATTCTGCCAGTAAGGCGGCTTTGCACACACTTACAGAATGCCTTGCAGTTGAATATACCGATCGTAATATTCACTTTAACTGCCTGGCGCTTGGCTCGGCACAGACCGAAATGCTGGAAGAAGCGTTCCCCGGTTATCAATCGCCTGTGATGGCTTTTGAAATGGGTAAGTATATCGCTGATTTTGCATTAACGGGAAACAAGTTTTTTAACGGGAAGGTGTTGCCCGTTGCGGTAACTACTCCGTAATTCGAAATACAGAAGCCCGGTAACCCGGGCTTCTGTATTTCGAATTACGGAGTAGCGGTTGGCTATTGGCGATTGGCTTTCAGCAATCAGCGATCAGCAATTTTAGACTTTCGGCTTTTAAGGCTTTCAACTTTCAACTTTTGAGGCTTTAACCTTTTGGCTTTGAACTCTCTACTTTTAACTTCCAGGGGCTTTCAACTTTGAGCCTTCAACTCTTGACGCTCCTACATTTGCTTAAGTTCAGTTACGAGTTTGGTGATCACACTTTTGGCGTCTCCAAAGAGCATTGATGTCTTTGGATTGTAGAAGAGCAGGTTATCGATACCCGCGTATCCTGCATTCATCGATCTTTTATTAATGATAATATTTCGTGCGTTCTCTGCTTCCAGGATCGGCATGCCATAGATCGGTGAAGACGGATCCGTTTTAGCTGCCGGATTCACTACATCATTCGCACCTACTACAAATACGACGTCGGTATTAGGAAATTCAGGATTAATGTCGTCCATCTCGCTAAGCTTGTCGTAATCTACATTAGCCTCTGCAAGCAGCACGTTCATATGTCCCGGCATTCTTCCTGCTACGGGATGAATGGCATACTTCACTTCCACACCGTGATCTTCAAGGATAGTCTGAAGTTCGTGTATGGCATGCTGAGCCTGCGCTACAGCAAGTCCGTAACCCGGAATGATCGTCACCTTTCGCGAGTAGTTCATTAAAGCAGCTGTATCTGCCACAGAAATATCTTTTACATTACCCTTTGCAGTCGCTGCAGAAGCAGATGCATGAGTTCCAAATGCGCCGAAGATAACTTGCATGATAGGGCGGTTCATAGCCTTACACATCACAATGGTTAGCAATGTTCCGGCTGATCCAACGAGGATACCTCCGGTTAACATAACGTGGTTATCGTAAAGGAAGCCTCCGAAGGCAGCAGCAACCCCTGTAAAAGAGTTCAGCAATGAGATCACGACCGGCATATCAGCGCCCCCGATAGGCAGTACAAGAAGCACTCCGTATAGCAAGGCTAAAGTGAGCAGTGTATAAATAACTGCTACGTGCCCCGTGAAAAAAAGTTGAATGCTGACACCTACAACAAATGCAAGTATAACCAGATTGATATAGTTATACCGTGGTAGCCTTACTGGTTTTTCAAGCGTTCCATTGAGCTTTAGAAAGGCGATGATACTGCCGGCAAAGGAAACGCTCCCGATAACCAGCCCGGATATGATGCAAACTAATGTGCCCGTTGAAACGCTGCTGACTTCAGTATAAATCCCCTCAGCAGGGTGCAACGGAAAAAGATGATGAAATTCTATGAGAGATATAAGCGCTGCGCAGGCCCCGCCCATTCCGTTAAACATGGATACCAGCTCGGGAATTTTCGTCATTTGGACGCGCTTCGCGGTCAGCCAGCCAATAACGGTACCAATTAGGATAGCCAGAAATATAAGGATATAGATGATAGAGCTTATTTCACCTTCGTGAAGAAAAATAGTTCCGGCAATAGCCGCCGTCATTCCCGCTGCACTGATAAGATTTCCTTTTCGCGCTGATTTCGGGTTCCCCATCATTTTTAATCCCACGATAAAAAGAACCGATGCAATGATGTAAATAGCCGATAATATGTGATGCTGCATAGTTTATAATAGTAAGGTATAAATTGTGAAAGCAGATTTAAATGATCTGCAGGTTTAACTTCTCTCCAGTCCCTTCAGCCGGAGAATGTATGGTAATTGTGTTTGTTTATTTCTTTTTGAACATTTCAAGCATGCGGTCAGTAACAACGAAACCTCCTACCACATTAAGTGTTCCGAGCAGGACTGCGAAGAAGCCAAGTGTTAGTGATATATAGTCGTCCGGTGAAGTATTGAGCATTACGAAAATAGCGCCTACAATTACTACTCCATGTATCGCATTCGCGCCGCTCATTAGGGGAGTATGTAAAACCGTCGGGACTCCACCAATTACTTCGATTCCAACGAAAATGCTTAGAATTACGAAATAAATCATTTGCTCATTCTCCCCGAGCAGGGTAAAAAAACTCTGTATTTGTTCCATGTTTATATTAGTAGTTTTATAATTTGCTGGTGTAATATTGGTTTAAAGAGGGGTAGGGGGGATCTCTGCATAAGGTTTGGTTTGGCTTTAGTTAATCCGCTCGCTTTCTGTGTCACGTGTGAGGCTTTTTAAACCAGCACCGGTGGCAAGAATTACCCGGCTTCTTTTAGTCCAGGTTCTTGTTGGAACGACTGTTCTCACTGCGAAATTGAATTTATATAGTGCTAATTAACATTATTTGATCCGTATTTCAAAACAACTGACAACTCTTCCCGAAATATTTTTCTATTCATTTATGCTTCCCTGAGCTTCTCAGGTCGTGCCGATTGTAACAATTTCCTTTCAGTAAGCAGATTCAGGAAGCACTGATGCAACCATCGTTGTATTCTGGCGTCTATAATACAAAGACACACAAATATGAAAGCAATATTTACACTCGTGCTCCCTTTGATGCTGGTATTAACGGCATGCGAGCAAAATGAATATCAGGTGCCTAACCGGACCGTCATTGTGGATATCGATCGCAATAGCTGGCAAGGGGATGCTTCTCAAACTTTCTATTCAACAGATATAGATCTCCCCGAATTAGATACCTATCTGCATGAACGTGGGGGAATACTTGTATATCTTTCTTTTGACGGCCGGTCTTACGAGCCGATTCCGCAAACTTATCTGGGCGCATCGTTTAGCTTCGAGGCACGTCCCGGGGTACTCAGACTTAGAATTGAAAGTACAGATGGTGTTACAAAAATTAGCCGCCCGTCTTTCCTCACAGCAAAGATTGTCCTTATTGAATCAGATTATTGATGTTTCGATAGTTTAAGGTATAAAAAAAGCAGAGGCCGCATCTTATGACGCGGCCTCTGCTTTTTTTATAAATGACGTTTATTACTCGCCTAGTTTTTTCATTACGTCGATGCTCACCCCAGTGGAAGAATAACCTCCATCATGGAACAGGTTCTGCATGGTTACCATTCTTGTAAGATCGGAGAATAGTGTGATACAATAGTCGGCACACGATTCTGCATCAGCATTACCCAAAGGTGCAATAGCATTAGCATATTCGAAAAAGTCGCCAAAGCCTTTAATGCCGGTACCGGCTGTAGTTTTGGTAGGCGATTGAGATACCGTGTTTATACGAACCTTCTTCTCAAGTCCGTAATGATATCCAAAGCTACGTGCGATTGATTCCAGCATCGCCTTAATGTCGGCCATATCTGTATAAAAAGGGTATGTGCGTTGAGCAGCCATATAGGTTAAAGCCACAACGCTTCCCCATTCGCTGATTGCATCAAGCTTTTTAGCCACACTTAACATTTTATGAAAAGACAAAGCGGATATATCGATGCCCTTCATGAAAAACTCGTGGTTCGATTCTGTATAGGGAATGCTCTTGCGCATGTTAATGCTCATACCAATGGAGTGCAGCACAAAATCGATCTTACCCCCCAATATCTCTTGTGATTCGGTGAAGAGATTGGTCAAATCGTCAATGCTTGTTGCGTCAGCGGGAATGATTTTAGAATTTGTTTTTTCTGCCAGGGCATCCATCTCACCCATACGCATAGCAACCGGTGCATTCGTTAATACAAATGTTGCACCTTCTTCATGTGCTTTCTCGGCCACTTTCCAGGCAATTGAGTTCTCATTTAATGCGCCTGTAATAATACCGCGTTTACCTTTTAATAAATTATAAGCCATGTAGTAATAATTTGGCGACTAAAATAAGGAAAGTTTCTTGAATTGGAGCTTAGAAATAGGAGCGCCATTTAATTGAAATTGCTATTCGTTTGATTATCAGCGCTACGCGAAGCTTAATATCCGGTTTCAAGTAGTTCGCGGGCATGCTGAAGAGCAAACTCTCCCGGATTTTCTCCGCTCAGCATTTTGGCAATCTCCGTAACCCGTTCTTCTTTACCTAATAAACTGATGTTGGTATGTGTCCTGTCCTGTCTCTCATCTTTATAAACAAAGTAGTGAGCATCGCCCTTGCTGGCTATCTGAGGCAGGTGAGTGATAGCAATAACCTGCATCCCATCGGCTAGCTTTTCGAGGATCCGGCCAACTTTCAAAGCAACTTCTCCTGATATTCCGGTGTCTATTTCATCAAATATGATAGTTGGAAGAGCCGTATGCCGGGAGATAAGCGATTTTATGCTAAGCATCAAACGCGAAAGCTCCCCTCCGGAAGCTACCTTATTTACAGGGGCCGGTTCCTGTCCTTTATTGGCTGAGAACAGGAATTGGATCTTGTTGCGGCCTGTATAGTTTAACTGGTCTTCATCCAAAAGGATGTTCTCGATTTTCAATACTGCATGAGGCATTCCCACCTCTGTAAGCATCTCTTTAATCCGATCCTCAATAGACGGGATCACCTCGTTTCGGCTGGCCGATAAGGTATCCGACAGTCCTATTAATTCGGCTTTGAGTTTAGAGCATCCGGCCTTTAGCTTTTCTATCTCATCGTCGGCAAAAGAGATGGAATAGAGTTTATCAGAAAGCCTGGCTTTGATATCTGTTAATTCCTGTATAGTAGTTACGCGGTGTTTTTTCTGTAGATTGTAGATAATGGCAAGCCGCTCATTTATCTCCGCAGATCGCTCCTCATTAATTTGTGTCTTCTGCTCAAGTGTCTCTATTTCTGCTGCAATGTCTTTTATTTCTATTATCGTGCTTTCCAGTCGCTGGCTAAGCTCCTTAACAGAGGGGAAAAACCTTTCAATATGCTGCAACTGGGAGAGCGACTCCTTTAACTGGACAACAGCAGCCTGATCGTTGTTGTTTAACAGATAAGTTGCTGCAATCAGATTTCTCTTTATCTCTTCGGCGTGGCTCAGAGCAGTAAGCTCCTGTTCAAGAATTTCCTGCTCATCGTTAATAAGCGAAGCCTGCTCGAGTTCGTTAAACTGATACTGATAATAATCGAGGTCGGCTTTTGCCTGCCGGCTTTCTTCTTCAAGTTCCTTTAAGCGTGCTGTATCCTTCCTGTAAGCCAGGTAGTTTTCCTGATAAGCTGTCAACAATGTGGCGTTGGCGGCAAGCGAATCTACTACCAGGAGCTGGAACTTTTCGTCGTTAATTTCCAGGGTCGCATGTTGCGAATGAATGTCGATAAGCAGTTCTCCTAATTCACGTAGCACTGTAAGGTTAACAGGTGTATCATTTATAAAGGCTCTTGATTTGCCGTCAGCAGAGATTTCACGCCGTAATACTGTTTCGTCTTCATAATCCAGATCTTTTTCTACGAAGAAAGAACTCAGGTTGTATCCCGAAACAGCGAAGATCCCTTCAATGACACACTTCTTCTGCTGATTATAGAAATACCTGCTTTCTGCCCGTTGTCCCAGAAGCAGCGACAATGCGCCCAGAATAATCGATTTTCCGGCCCCGGTCTCGCCGGTTAATATGTTCAATTTATGAGAAAAGGATATGTCCAGATCTTCAATAAGGGCGTAATTGCGAATAATTAAACGGCTTAGCATCTCTTAATACTGCTTGTTTCTTTATTTATAAACAACTGAGTAATTCATAAACGGAAGTTTATAGCTTCTCTCAATTTTTCCTTAGTAGTTCGTATTTCGTAATATTCGAAGGATCTACTGCACTTAGTATGTTATAAGCAGCCATGCGGTCCTTCGGCGCCGCCTGACTTATAATGTTAACGAGCTCATCGGCTTTAGCGGTGAAAAATACCTGGTTAAGCATCGATCCCTGTCGTTGTCTGTCAATTTTTTGCAACTGGGGGAGTACATCAATTATCTGTTTGCGGCCTTTAGCCTGGTTTTCGGCCATAACATCCAGTCCATTTCGATGATAATCATACAGTGCCTGTCGTAGAGGCGTGTACGCCTTGTTTGTGAAGTTTTCTACTAACCAGTAACGGTTCCTGAGAGTCTCAAAGGCTTTCCATCCTGGAAAGGAGGTGTTTTGTGCGTTGTTTACCACGGTTTGCGCCTTGGTATAATACGGGCTTCCCGAGAACTTCGAAAATGTATCGTAGTCCAGCCCCGTTATAATATAAGCATAATAGGCAAGCAACGAAGTGAGGTTACTGTTATAAACCTGGTCGGAATAATCGAGCGGCTGCCCTTCGGTATAACTGAAATTAAACTCCTTGTCGCTAAGATTCAGAATCGTTGAATTGTAGCTAGTGCCATACACGGGCCTGCTTGACACAATCTGTGCTTCGGCTTTGAAGTTGGAAGATCCGTCCCATTCGATGATATTAATTACAAAACTGCAGTCAATTCTTTCCTGGTTTTGCAGGATATCTGCCGACCACTTCCGGCCATTTAGAAAGTCGCGAATCGCTCCCTCGAGCACTCCAAGGACCCTTTTGTTGGTATTCTGTACTTGTGGAGACAATATCTGTACCCTTGCATTTAAATCCTGCGCTGAAACAACTGTCACCGAAAGAAGTAACAGAATGAGCGTTGCAAATCTCTGCGTTATATTAGTCCCGTTATTTTTTTGCATATATCTATAGCTACATCCTCTTTTGTTTTCAGCGGAAATCTTTCTGTGTTAAGATACCGGTCTATGATAGTTATTTTATTCGTATCGCCTTTAAACCCTGCGCCTTCATCATTTAATGAATTAAGAACAATAAAATCGAGATTTTTCTTTTCGAGTTTTTTTATTGCGTTTGCTTCCTCATTCTGCGTCTCCAGTGCGAAGCCGATAAGTATCTGTCCGGCCTGTTTCATTTGTCCTGCCCGGGCAAGAATGTCCGTTGTCTTTACAAGCTCCATTCCGAATTCTGACGAATCTTTTTTGATCTTTTCAGTCGAGACGTACTTTGGCTTATAATCAGCAACGGCAGCGCTCATTACCGCAATATTGCTTTCTGGGAAATGTTTCTCCACTGCTTCAGCCATCTCATCAGATGATATAACATTGATCCTGCGGATACGTTTTCCTTTGAGTTCCAACGCCGATGGCCCACTAATGAGTGTTACGTCGGCCCCTTGTTTCGCGAGTTCTTCTGCAATAGCAAAGCCCATCTTTCCAGAGGAGTGATTCCCAATAAAGCGCACTGGATCGATTGCTTCATAAGTAGGCCCGGCTGTAACCAGCGCCCGCTTTCCACTTAAGGGCAATGATGTACTTAAACTGGTTTCCAGGAAGCGAATGATGTCCTCAGGTTCTGCCATTCGGCCCTCACCGGTAAGTCCGCTAGCCAGCTCGCCGTATCCCGGGTTTATCTGTATGTTTCCGTAATTGCCAAGAATTGCGACGTTCTGTTTAGTAGAAGGATGCTGCCACATATCTAGATCCATGGCAGGTGCGAAATATATAGGGCACTTTGCCGATAGATAAGTAGCAGTAAGAAGATTATCACAGATCCCGTGAGCAAACTTAGCGATGGTGTTCGCACTTGCCGGCGCAATAAGCATCAGGTCAGCCCAAAGGCCAAGCTCCACATGGCTGTTCCATTCGCCGGTGTCTTCCTTGAAATAGCTGCTTAGAACGGGGCTTTTGGAAAGAGTAGAAAAGGTAAGGGGACTAACAAAATGCGACGCATCCTTAGTCATAATTACTTTGACGTTTGCACCAGCTTTCACCAGTAAACGAGTTAAAGTAGCAGATTTGTAACTGGCTATGCTGCCACAAACGCCCAGTAATATCTTTTTTCCTTCAAGCATAATACATAAAGTCTAAAATGAAGCTTTAGCTTTATGCCTTCAACCACCGGCTTTTCAGCTATAATGGCTTTCAGACATTGAAGGTTCAAATATAGAACAATTAGCCTTGTTCTTTTGAAGGATTTCTGAAGTAAACTTTGTCGTTTAAGAATTCGTCAATAGCAATAAGCGTAGGCTTTGGCATACGTTCGTAGTGCTTTGATATTTCTATTTGTTCACGGTTCTCAAATACCTCTTCCAGATTGTCGTTCGATGAAGCAAACTCAGAGAGTTTTCCATGAAGCTCTTCTTTAATGTTATTTGATATCTGGTTAGCACGTTTTGCAATGATCACCAGTGATTCGTAAAGATTATCTGTTGTTGTATCTAACTGGCGCAGATCGCGTGTAATCGTGGTTGGCGCAACTGTGCTATTTTTAGTATTACTCATTTTTACTTGTTTTATTTTCCTGATCTGTTTCGTTATTCTTTTCTGTGTCCTTGCTCTTAGGCGCGGGCTGCTGTTGTGCTGCCAGTAATTTCTGTACTTCTGAAATGCCTTCCTCAGCTTTTTTCTTATAATTCTGAACCTCTTTTAAGTATTTGCTGCTTGGATAATCTTCAGCAAATTCAGTAGCGAGGCTCACAACTTCTTCGTAACGTTCTTCCTGCCGTATCTCTATACTGTTTTCGGCATATAGATATTGTGCCTGCACTGTAAGATATTCCATCTCTTCAGCGTACTTGGTATCCGGATAGTCCCTCAGAACATTTTTAAATGCAAATACAGCCGACCGATAATTCTGAACGTCGTAAGCTCCAATATCAAGATAAAGCTTTGCATTTGCAAATGCTTTCCTCTCCAGTTTGTCACGAAGGTTTGCAATCAGATTACTAGCTTCTGCAACCCTGTCACTCTTAGGGTAAAGATTGATAAACAGCTGAAGCGATTCTATTGCCCTTGCCGTGTTTTCCTGGTCAAGCGAGAAATTAGGGGATTCAAGATAATAGCAGTAAGCAGACATAAAACGACAGTCTTCTGCTCTTGCACTGTTAGGATAAGTATCAGCAAAAACCTTAAACTGATATCTTGCAGTTGTATAATCTTTTAGCTGATAATTAGTGTAAGCAAAATAATAAGAAAGATCCTCTGCTTCAGAGCGACCTCTGTATTTTTGCATCAACCCGTCGAACAGGATCAGCGCCTTGCTATAATCTTTTTTGTTGTAAAGCCGTATTGCTTCCTGATACTTCTTACCAGTATCGTTACTCTGTACGAGTTTTTCGAATTTACTTTTACAGCCTGCAACTACTGCTAACAATATAAGTAAGCACCATGTTATTAAATGCTTGTTTTTAAACATCCTGCAAAGATACATTAAATATGATAATGAGTCAATCCTATATTAACTGGAGCGAAGGTAATATATTATCATTATTTGCTTGTCATTTTAACATACCTTAACGTTTGTTCTGACCGGGCGTTGTTCATGCCGTGTACTTATTAGTTACTTTTATGGATACGGCTCTTAGGTTATGCTCTCTATTATCCTTGTGCGGTTTAATTAATTAGACACTACCTCTAAGCGTTGATACACTTAATTGAACACTACCCACGCTGAAACTACCTTTAACAGTCTCCTGAAAAGGTACTGATTCGCTGCGGTATGGCTGCGCATCAGGAATGGCTCTCCTACGGATCCCGGTCGATATTTTTACAACAAAAGTCAAATAAGATGCGTCAGATAATCGTACCAAAAACGTTGTAAAAGCGTTTCTGCAGCGCAGCCATACCGTCGGCTTCCCGAACGCAACCCCTGGCCAGTTACCAGCGTGCCTTGTCTTATCCTGGAATAGCTATACAGGTTAATGAATAAATCCTGAATTAATTATACACTATGGTTTGTTATTCCTGATTGGATTATACACTGCAATTTGGTAATCCTGATTGAACTATACAAGGGCAAGTTCCTCCTTTTTTGATTTTTTATTCTTCCAGCGTTTCATCAAGACTCCTGCCCGCAAATGAGCCTGATCTGGAGTGAGGTAATCACAACTGGCATGAGGTCTTAACTCATTATATGCCCGGATGCTTTCGGCGATCTTTCTTTTAGTGTCATCAAAGCCCAGTCCTGAGTGGTGCAGGTTGAATTCTTCTTTGAGGATCCCGTTCACCCGTTCAGCCAGTGCATTTTCATAGGGATCGCCATTTTCAGTCATACTGATGGCAATCCTGCTGCCCAGTAATACAGATACATACTCTTTGCTGCAATACTGCGATCCCCGATCTGAATGATGGATCAGTTCATCCTGATAGATCCGATTGTCCAGGGCCATTCTCAGAGCCTGTGCACATCCCTGAGCAGCCAGATCTTTATGAAAGCAGTACCCCATGATCTTCCTGGAATAAGCATCCGTCACCAGGCTGAGATATCCCCATCCGCTGTTCATGCGGATATAGGTAATGTCACTCACCCATACCTGCTCGGGACGGTTAATCCTCAATTCTTTCACCAAATTGGCATATTTATGCATCCAGTGCCGCGAATCGGTCGTCACTACCCGCCGCTTTCTGCGCCGGATATCCAGTCCGTGCTCCCGCATCAGATCAAATAAATAGTCCCGCCCTATTCGGATGTCATGCTCAGCCAGCATGGGAGTGAGCATGTAATGTAATTTAAGGGTGCCTGTCCGCGGCAGGGACTCACGGACCTGATGGACATGCTGCAGGATGATCTCCTCTTTTAATCCAATATCCTGATAGCGCCACTGGTGGTCATACCAGGCATGGCGGCTCTTGCCAAACAGTCTGCACAGTTTCTTTATTCCCATTGCGGGTTCCTGCTGTTTCATTTTGGTGACTGTTTGGCTCCAGACTTTTTTCGGATATCGATTTTGAGCTGTTCTTCGGCAATATCGATCATCGTCTCCAACGCCCGGATCTTTAACTGGGCCTCTGCCAATTGTTCCTTCAGCGATTTGGTTTCGCCCGCGGAAACTTCTTTTTGTTGTTTCTTTTTTGATTTCACTGGTGGTATTTGACGGCTAAGTTCGGCATTTTCTGCTTTCTGTTGCTTCACCCAACGGTCTACTACTGTCCTGCTTTTGATGCCAAAAGCCACACATGCTTCCCGTACAGACATTCCTGACTCTACTGCCCGCAGCACCGATCGCTTCTCTGAGGGGCTATACCGCCGGCTGCGTTCTGCATAATAGTCCTTCGATCCATAACGGGTCATCCAATTGGTCAAGGTCGATTCATGCATCCCGTACTCACTCAGTATCTCCCGACGGGGAATTCCTGATTCGATCTGTTCTACTATTTCCTTGATTTTACGCTTGTCAAAGGGTACGTTCTTTTCCGCTCTCTTTGATTTAAATTTCACTCTTCTGGTTTCCATACACTGCTTGTTTGGTGTATAGCTTTTTTAGGAATCGACACCTTATGGAAGGACCATAGATTAAATCGTACAACGTTTATTATTATATATAAATGGGTATTATTGTATAGGGAGACCTAGCTCCGGTAGATGTTCAATCCCCAAGCAAGATATCACTTTGCGTAGTGAACCATTCCTTATTGATAAGTCGTCGGCAATTCGTCAGAACTTCACTGGGACTGCTGGCACTTTTCCGGCAGACTGGTGGCAGACTGACGGCCGGAGCGATGCAAGGCGCTACGGCATTTCGAGCCAGTTTATTCGACTTTCTGTCGATAAAAAGTCGATGAAACCAGCATAGCGAGTCGATGAAATGACGACCAATCCGGCCGCAAGCCTGCCACCGTTGTGCCCGTTGTGCGCCACCAGTCCCCCGATCGGGCCCCGATCCGGGGCCACCCCGGGTCACCCGTGACCATCAGTCCTCTGCCCGGGGCCACCGCCTCCCGGCATCCGCACCACACCACCCATCCGCCCGCCAGCATTTTGCCGTACCCTTGCCGTACCCGTGCCGGGACAGGTTCCTGATTTGCCTAGCAGCGTATCGGAAAAGCAACGGGCGGGTATCGGTAATTCATCGGTAGCTCCCGTAGTCCGCCCGTAGCTTTTCCGATACTTTTCCGATGGCGGCCCGATAAAAAGAGGGGGTAGAGTGCCTTCAGGTACGGCCATGGTACGGCCCGGGGCAACAGCAGACAAAAAAAAGAGGGGTGTTAGAGGCCTGAAGATGAGCAAAGTGGGAAAAGGAAAACCCCTCATGCGGGAAAAGGTTTGAAAAAAAGGGAAAAAAGATTTGCAGGGGGCCAAAAAAGTGTGCATCTTTGCAATCCCAAAACGGGAGATACGGCGCAAGGCTGTTGAGGCAAAAAGGCTGAGAGAAGGGTACCGGGAGGCCAGAAAAGGGGGAACGGAAGCGGAGAAAGGGGCGAGAAAAAAAAGTAAAAAAAGTTCTTGCAGAAAAGAAAAAAGATTCTCACCTTTGCAGTCCCAAAACGGGACAACCGAAAAGGGAAAAACAAAGCAGAAGGCGCGACGCTGGAAGCCAATAAAAAAGAGATCAAAAGCTGCAAAGCTTTGAAGATAGCCAAGCCGTGAGGGGGAGGCGCAAAAGTTCTTAAAAAAGAAATGTCATGTAGCGTAACAGGTAGGAATATCTGTTAACAAAACAACAAGAAGTTAACGAAATCCCAAGTCAATTCAGCAAATAGCATTAATACAAACGATTCTATTTGAATAATACTTAAATAGGGTCAGAGAACAAAAACTTCATTACAATGGAGAGTTTGATCCTGGCTCAGGATGAACGCTAGCGGCAGGCCTAATACATGCAAGTCGAACGAGATTGAAGAGCTTGCTCTTCATGAAAGTGGCGCACGGGTGCGTAACGCGTATGCAATCTACCTTACTCAGGGGGATAGCCCGGAGAAATCCGGATTAACACCGCATAACATAATGATATGGCATCATATTATTATCAAATATTAATAGGAGTAAGATGAGCATGCGTGACATTAGCTAGTTGGTAAGGTAACGGCTTACCAAGGCGACGATGTCTAGGGGATCTGAGAGGATGACCCCCCACACTGGTACTGAGACACGGACCAGACTCCTACGGGAGGCAGCAGTAAGGAATATTGGTCAATGGAGGCAACTCTGAACCAGCCATGCCGCGTGCAGGAAGACGGCCCTACGGGTTGTAAACTGCTTTTGTACCGGAATAAACCCTCTTTCGTGAAAGAGGTTGAATGTACGGTAAGAATAAGGATCGGCTAACTCCGTGCCAGCAGCCGCGGTAATACGGAGGATCCAAGCGTTATCCGGATTTATTGGGTTTAAAGGGTGCGTAGGCGGCTTATTAAGTCAGGGGTGAAAGACGGTGGCTCAACCATCGCAGTGCCTTTGATACTGATGAGCTTGAATCTACCTGAGGTAGGCGGAATGTGACAAGTAGCGGTGAAATGCATAGATATGTCACAGAACACCAATTGCGAAGGCAGCTTACTAAAGTGGTATTGACGCTGAGGCACGAAAGCGTGGGGATCAAACAGGATTAGATACCCTGGTAGTCCACGCCCTAAACGATGAACACTCGATGTTGGCGATATACAGTCAGCGTCTAAGCGAAAGCGTTAAGTGTTCCACCTGGGGAGTACGCCCGCAAGGGTGAAACTCAAAGGAATTGACGGGGGCCCGCACAAGCGGAGGAGCATGTGGTTTAATTCGATGATACGCGAGGAACCTTACCCGGGCTTGAAAGTTACTGAATGACTCAGAGATGAGTCAGTCCTTCGGGACAGGAAACTAGGTGCTGCATGGCTGTCGTCAGCTCGTGCCGTGAGGTGTTGGGTTAAGTCCCGCAACGAGCGCAACCCCTGTGAATAGTTGCCAGCATGTAAAGGTGGGGACTCTATTCAGACTGCCTGTGCAAACAGAGAGGAAGGCGGGGACGACGTCAAGTCATCATGGCCCTTACGTCCGGGGCTACACACGTGCTACAATGGATGGTACAGAGGGCAGCTACGTAGTAATACGATGCCAATCTCAAAAAGCCATTCACAGTTCGGATTGAGGTCTGCAACTCGACCTCATGAAGTTGGATTCGCTAGTAATCGCAGATCAGCAATGCTGCGGTGAATACGTTCCCGGGCCTTGTACACACCGCCCGTCAAGCCATGGAAGCTGGGGGGTACCTGAAGTATGTAACCGCAAGGAGCGTCCTAGGGTAAAACCGGTAACTGGGGCTAAGTCGTAACAAGGTAGCCGTACCGGAAGGTGCGGCTGGAATACCTCCTTTCTAGAGGCTGGAAAGAGCCTGTTATGCTACAGATATTCTTTTAGAGTTACAAGTGGAAAGTAGAAAGTTAAAAGCTGAAAACTGAAAGCAGAAAACGATAAAAGAGAAAGACATTTCAAAAGAAACACAAGAAGAAACACCCGCAAGAGGAAAGCCAGAACAGTGGCAATAGCCAGAAGAGCTGGCGTGATTGGAAAAACAGTCCCGTAGCTCAGTTTGGTTAGAGCACTACACTGATAATGTAGGGGTCAGCAGTTCAAATCTGCTCGGGACTACAGGCGAGGAGTTTAAAGTTGAAGGTTGAAAGTGAAGCGTAGCAATACGGTAACTTTAAACTCGGAACGTTAAACGAAAAACTCAACACGGGGGATTAGCTCAGCTGGCTAGAGCACCTGCCTTGCACGCAGGGGGTCAACGGTTCGAATCCGTTATTCTCCACCGGTAAGCAGAAAGAGGGCAGTAAAAGAGAGAAGACGATGTCTTGATACCTGATACTAGCTACTTGATACTGTTTAACAACGTTCTTTGACATATTGGAAGAAGTAATTGAAGAGAAAACAACAGAAAGAGTCTCTTAAGTTAAAAGTAGAGAGTTAAAAGTAGAAGGTAGCGATACACGAAACTTTAAACGTTGAACTTTAGACTTAGAACTCAAAAAAAGCATTGTTTGCTGAGCAAAAGCAGCAAACAAGAAGAAAGTAAGAAAGGGCACACGGGGAATGCCTTGGCTCTCAGAGGCGAAGAAGGACGTGATAAGCTGCGATAAGCTGCGGGGATCAGCAAATATGAATTGATCCGCAGATTTCCGAATGGGGAAACCTAACTAGTTGAAGACTAGTTGCAATAGCGCGAACGTGCTGAACTGAAACATCTAAGTAAGCATAGGAAGAGAAAATAATAATGATTTCCTGAGTAGTGGCGAGCGAAAGGGAAAGAGCCCAAACCAGCTATGTTACGGCATAACTGGGGTTGTAGGACCACAACATGATTAGTAAAGCGAAGAAGAACGGGATGGGAAGCCCGGCCATAGAGCATGATAGCTGCGTATTCGTAAGCAATACTAAACTAGTGGAATCCTGAGTACCGCGAGGTCGGAGACGCCTTGTGGGAAACTGCCGGCACCATCCGGTAAGGCTAAATACTCCTGAGAGACCGATAGTGAACCAGTACCGTGAGGGAAAGGTGAAAAGAACCCCGAACAGGGGAGTGAAATAGAACCTGAAACCGTGTGCTTACAAGCGGTCGGAGCAGACTTGTTCTGTGACGGCGTGCCTTTTGCATAATGAGCCTACGAGTTACTCTTCTCTGGCAAGGTTAAGCGGTTAAGCCGCGAAGCCGAAGCGAAAGCGAGTCTGAATAGGGCGTATAGTCAGAGGAGGTAGACGCGAAACCTTGTGATCTACCCTTGAGCAGGTTGAAGGTGCCGTAACAGGTACTGGAGGACCGAACCGATAAGCGTTGAAAAGCTTCCGGATGACTTGAGGGTAGGGGTGAAAGGCCAATCAAACTGGGAAATAGCTCGTACTCCCCGAAATGTTTTTAGGAACAGCGTGGATGTTAAGTTTTATAGAGGTAGAGCTACTAATTGGGTGCGGGGGAGTCACATCCTACCAAATCCAGATAAACTCCGAATGCTATAAAATATAATCTGCAGTGAGGCGCGGGGTGCTAAGGTCACGCGCCGAGAGGGAAAGAACCCAGACCATCAGCTAAGGTCCCAAAATTAACGCTAAGTTGAACTAACGAGGTCCGATTGCACAGACAGCTAGGATGTTGGCTTGGAAGCAGCCATTCATTTAAAGAGTGCGTAACAGCTCACTAGTCGAGCGATCGGGCATGGATAATAAACGGGCATTAAGCGTTATACCGAAGCTATGGATGCAGCAATGCGTGGTAGGGGAGCATTCCAATATCAGTGAATCAGTACCGTAAGGTATTGTGGAGAGATTGGAAAAGCAAATGTAGGCATAAGTAACGATAAGGCGGGAGGGAAACCCGCCCACCGAAAGACTAAGGTTTCCTGATCAACGCTAATCGGATCAGGGTTAGTCGGGACCTAAGGAGACGCCGGGTGGCTCATCCGATGGACAACTGGTTAATAATCCAGTACTTTCTTTAACTGCGATGTGGAGACGGAGTAGTGACACTGCCGCGATCTGACGGAATAGATCGTTAAAAGGCGTAGGTATATCAGAGACAGGCAAATCCGTCACTGATGCTGAAACCCAATAGTACCGCGAACCTTCGGGGGAGCGGATAGAGCAGGTAACCAGACTTCCAAGAAAACCCGCTAAGCTTCAGGTTAAAGAAACCCGTACCGTAAACCGACACAGGTAGTCGAGGAGAGAATCCTAAGGTGCTCGAGTGAATCATGGCTAAGGAACTCGGCAAAATGGCCCTGTAACTTCGGGAGAAGGGGCGCTGAGAGTAATCTCAGCCGCAGTGAAAAGGCCCAGGCGACTGTTTAACAAAAACACATGGCTTTGCAAAATCGAAAGATGAGGTATAAGGCCTGACACCTGCCCGGTGCCGGAAGGTTAAGAGGGGATGTCATCTGTTAAAGGAGAAGCATTGAATCGAAGCCCCGGTAAACGGCGGCCGTAACTATAACGGTCCTAAGGTAGCGAAATTCCTTGTCGGGTAAGTTCCGACCTGCACGAATGGTGTAACGATCTGGGCGCTGTCTCAGCCATGAGCTCGGTGAAATTGTGGTATCGGTGAAGACGCCGGTTACCCGCAACGGGACGGAAAGACCCCATGCACCTTCACTACAACTTAACATTGATACTGGGTACAGAATGTGTAGGATAGGCGGGAGGCAGTGAAGCGGTGGCGCCAGCCATCGTGGAGTCAACCTTGAAATACCGCCCTTTCTGTACACGGTGTCTAACTCTCTTGAGGGAGGACATTGTTTGGCGGGTAGTTTGACTGGGGTGGTCGCCTCCAAAAAGGTAACGGAGGCTTTCAAAGGTAAGCTCAGTACGCTTGGTAACCGTACGGGGAGTGCAATAGCATAAGCTTGCTTGACTGTGAGACAGACAAGTCGAACAGGGTCGAAAGACGGATATAGTGATCCGGTGGTTCTGCATGGAAGGGCCATCGCTCAAAGGATAAAAGGTACGCTGGGGATAACAGGCTGATCTCCCCCAAGAGCTCATATCGACGGGGAGGTTTGGCACCTCGATGTCGGCTCGTCACATCCTGGGGCTGGAGAAGGTCCCAAGGGTTCGGCTGTTCGCCGATTAAAGTGGCACGCGAGCTGGGTTCAGAACGTCGCGAGACAGTTCGGTCCCTATCTGTTGTGGGCGCAGGAAGTTTGAGTGGGGCTGTCCTTAGTACGAGAGGACCGGGATGGACAAACCACTGGTGAATCTGTTATGGCGCCAGCTGTACTGCAGAGTAGCTACGTTTGGAATAGATAAGCGCTGAAAGCATCTAAGTGCGAAACTAGCCACAAGATGAGACTTCCATATAGGGTCGTGAGAGACTATCACGTTGATAGGCTACAGGTGTAAAGGTAGTGATACCATAGCCGAGTAGTACTAATTACCCGAAGCTTTCAAGGCAGAATATTCTGTTGGGCGAATCTTCAACTACTTCTTCTGATTATGTTAAATTAAGGCAGCAAGCTGAGAGCCGAAAGGTGAAAGCTACTGTTAAAGAGATAAAGGGAATGCTTTAAGCTTTGCGCTTTTGGCTTTCACCCTGAAAGATCTTCAGGTGCCTATATCGGCGGTGTCCACCTCTTCCCATTCCGAACAGAGAAGTTAAGCCCGCCAGAGCCGATGGTACTGCGGTAACACGTGGGAGAGTAGGTCGGTGCCAACCTTTCTAAAGCCCGTTAGTTCATTCTGACGGGCTTTTTTTGTGCCCTAGATTTAGCTATTGCGAGATTCCATGAACATGCCTCCTCAGATATTTGGCAGTTGCAGACACTTTATCTTCCATTAATCTTTTAACGGTTCCTTCAAATACCAGTTGTCCGCCATATTTACCTGGACCGGGCCCGATATCTATCACCCAGTCGGCCTGTGAAATAATATCGAGATTGTGTTCAATCACAATCAGAGTGTTCCCACTTTCCACCATTCGGTTAAGTATCGCCATGAGTCTCTTTGTATCAGCAGGATGCAGGCCCGTAGTTGGCTCGTCTAATATAAGGACCTTACCTTTCCCGTTCAGTTCTATTGTTAATTTTAACCGCTGTCTCTCACCTCCTGAGAAAGTGCTCAACCGTTGTCCAAGTGTTACATAGCCTAGTCCTAACTCAATCAGCAGGTTGAAATGATGAGAGAAAACCTGATTCATAAAAAAGACCGCTGCTTCCTCTACAGTCATATTCATAACCTGCACAATGTTTTTCTTTTGATAGCTGTACTGCAGAACGTCATTACGAAATCCGCTTCCATGACATGCTTCACAGGGTTCCTCTACGTCGTCCATAAACGCCATGTCGATTTTTTCTATTTCTAATCCTTTGCAAAAGGGACAGGCCCCCTCGCTATTGCGACTAAAAAGCTTGTTGCTTACTTTGTTGGAGGTCGCAAATAGGTCCCTTATTTCATTAGAAATATCCAGATAGGTTAGTAAGTTAGCCCTTGAATTGCCAATAATAGCTGACTGATCTATAATAATAACTTCAGGAAACTGAGAGGGGAGAACCTTGCCGACCAAGGTGCTTTTACCCGACCCTGCTACACCGGTGATAACCGTCAGTATATCTTTTGGCAGTTTAACGGAAATCTTGTTAAGATTATATAAACTAGCGTTCTTAATCTCAAAGATTTCAGTCCATTTGCGGGGATGCAGTTTAAAAGTTCTTTTATCAGAGAAGTACTCGCCGGTTTTACCAATTGATGTTTTTAAGTTTTCAAATGAACCTTCATATACTATTTCCCCACCATGGATTCCCGACAGGGGGCCCATATCAATAATATGATCGGCAATTTTTATCAGATCAGGATCATGCTCGACGATCAAAACGGTGTTCCCTTTTTCTTTTATTTGTTTAATAATTTGAGAAATATTGTCGAGATCTTTAGGATGAAGGCCCACACTAGGTTCGTCAAAGATGTATAACAGGTTTTCCAGACTGTTTCCAAGATGTTTGACCATCTTAATGCGTTGCGATTCGCCTCCCGATAATGTGTTGGTTGTTCTGTCTAAGGTTAGGTACTGAAGTCCTATCGTAACGACATTCTTGAGCTTTTTTTCAAGCTCATGGAGTATTGTTTGATAAAGGCTGGACGACAATGATTGTATAAATATTAACAAATCATCTATAGGGAGGGCGGCGCAATCGGCAATGTCCTTATCAACAATCTTACAGTATAGTATTTTGTTGTTCAATCTTTTTCCATGGCAATCGGGACATGCGCCAGAAGAAATGATTTTTTGGAGATCGGTTCTTCTTAGCGTGTGCTCTCTTGAGTCCTTCTTTAAAATACTGTTTTTTATCCGGGGCAGCACGCCTATATACTGCACGGTCTTCCCCCATTCCTTCGTGGGACGCGGCGGTTTGTGCTCTGGGGCATGGAGTAGTAGTTCCCATTCTTCCTTTGTGTAATCCTTTAGCTTTTTTTCGTTGTCAAAATATCCCGAATTGGCATATCTCAGCCAACGATACCCCCCTGATTGAAATGTGGGGAAGAGGATAGCTCCTTCATTTAAAGACTTATTTTTATCGAAGAGCTTGTCGATATCTATGCTGTTGATATAGCCCAGTCCGTCGCACGTTGGGCACATTCCCTGCGGGTGATTGAATGAGAAAACGTTAGAGTAGCCCACAAATGGCCTTCCCATTCTGGAAAACAACAGTCTCAACGAAGCATAGATGTCGGTCGCTGTTCCTACGGTAGAGCGTGCGTTTCCGCCTAATCGCTTTTGGTTTATAATAACCGGAACATTTAGGTGTTCTATTTTATCGACATCTGCTACACCGAGATGCATTAATCGATTTCGGACGAAGCTATTCTGGGTTTCATTTATTTGGCGTTGAGCTTCTGCTCCAATGGTTTCAAAAACCAGCGATGACTTCCCCGAACCTGACACCCCTGTGAAAATGGTTATCTGATTCTTAGGAATTTCCAAAGAAATGTTTTTCAGGTTGTTTTGACGGGCGCCAAATATTTTAATTGTTCTCTCTTCAATCATTTTGGACTTACAGACGTAATCGGATAGCTATTTGTTTATTATAGCAGATGTTATTCAAAGGTACAAAATGTTGCTGAATAGGTGTTTTCATGATTCCTTAGCTATGTTAATAATAATACCGAAAGGTATATTATTTTGTGTACCTTTGGGTGTAAGTCGTGACTAAGGCTTCGAAGCATTTTAAAATATACAAGTATGACCAATCGCGTTGTAGTAACAGGCATAGGTGCTCTGACACCCTTAGGAAATAATGTAAAGGATTTTTGGAGCGGTGTTAAGAGCGGAAAAAGCGGAGCCGCACCGATTACCAGATTTGATGCATCGCTATTCCGGACAAAGTTTGCGTGCGAACTGAAAAATTTTGATCCTACACTTTTCCTGGATCGGGCGGAAGTTAAACGAATGGATCCATTCACTCAATATGCCATTGTCGCATCAGATGAAGCCATAGCGGATTCTGGTTTCAATGTGAATGAGATGGATCCGTTTGATGTAGGGGTGATCTGGGGCTCGGGACAGGGCGGAATGCAGACCTTTGAAGAGCAGGTCGCCGAATATGCTCTTGGTAACGGACAACCACGATTTAGTCCCTTTTTCGTGCCGAAACTCATTGCAAACATGGCCTCAGGTATGATCTCAATCCGTAACGGTTATATGGGAATCAATTATACAACCGTTTCGGCTTGCGCCACCTCGAATAGTGCAATTATGGACGCCTTCAACTATATCCGCACAGGGCAGGCCAAGATTATAGTAACCGGCGGATCTGAAGCGCCCATTACAGCGGCATCGATTGGCGGATTCTGTGCGATGAAGGCCATGTCTGTAAGGAATGATGATCCTGCAGTGGCTTCCCGTCCCTTTGATGTAGCCCGAGATGGCTTCGTTATGGGAGAAGGTGCAGGTGCATTGGTGTTGGAAGATTACGATCATGCGAAAAGCAGGGGCGCACATATCTATGCAGAGATCACCGGTGCAGCAATGACCGCAGATGCTTACCATATGACGGCTACACATCCCGAGGGACTGGGTGCAAAGCGGGCCATGGAAATTGCATTGAAAACTTCAGGAATGAACTTTCAGGATCTCGATTATCTGAATGCACATGCGACATCGACACCTGTGGGCGACCTTTCGGAAATCAAAGCGATTATAAGCCTCACAAAAAATGAAAAGAATAAAGTGCAGGTCAGCGCAACGAAATCAATGACGGGGCATCTTATGGGGGCAGCCGGAGGAATTGAAGCACTCATTTGTATCCTGGCTATCCGCGACAGGGTAATCCCTCCAACGATTAATACAACAGAAGTGGATCCGGACATTCCGCAAAGCGTGAATCTGGTTTTAAAGGAAGCTATAGATTTTCCCGTGAAGGCAGCGATGAGTAATACCTTCGGGTTTGGGGGGCATAATAGCATTGTGGTTTTCCGGGAGCTTGCCTGATCCGGATGAGGGCGTCCCAGGACTGGCTGTCAGCGGCCAGGCCTGGCATACCTGGAAATCCATTAGTTTGCCAGTAAGCGCCGACCGGTATGAGATTATGCTTTGTTAATTTGAATCTGGGAAAGGATCAGCTGCACGGTGCGGGTAATATGCTCAAAATTGCTGTTATCATCAGTTACCTTCGTAATCATAATACCTCCCTCTATTAGAGCGACAATCGATATGGAAAGTTGATGTACGTTGGTTTCCGGGTGGAATTCGCCATTCTCAATGCCTGTGCGCAGCAGCTCAGCTATCCTGGATCTCCACTGATTTATAGCAATTGCAGCTTTGTTTTTTAATAGTGCATGAGTGTCGTCGGCTTCGACAGCTGTGTTCAGTACAGGACAACCGCCCCTGGGAGAACCACTCCTGTTGATTTTGTCGTAAACATTTACAAAGGCCATTAACTTTTCATAGCAGGAGCTTGCTTTCGCCATATTCTGATCAACCAGCGTCTTCACCTGATCAAGATTAAAATCAAAAGCTGCTAATGCAACCTCGTCCTTGTTCTCGAAGTTTCCGTAAATACTACCTTTTGTTAACCCTGTGGCCTCAGTAAGATCGGTCAGAGAGGTGCCCGCGTATCCTTTCGTATTGAAGATACCGGCTGTCGTTTGGATAATGAATTGACGGGTACGTTCTGCTTTCGAAAGTTTTTCTGCCATGCAGCAAATATACCAATTAGTATATATAATAAGTTACAGATGGATCGTACAGATGACCGGACCCGGTCCTGAGCTATTCGCGGGTCAGATGATAATAAATTATCAAGTCAGTTGAAGAATGTTTTGTAAAGCTGATCTGTGTGGTATATAATATGAAACTATTACAAACTCTATAAAGAAAAATGCTCTGCAAGTGATACCCTTAGTATAGACATTGGAAGACAGCAATCAATAAAAGCGCAACGGTTAGTGCCGTTGCGCTTTCGATCATTAATGAACAAAGAGGTGTTTACTTTTTGCTTTTGGAATAATCGCTCCACTGTGCAGTGCCTTTGGGTTCAGCGTTCCTAACTTCAGCACTTCGTTCCTCACTCAGCTGTTCGTTTAGTTTTTCAGTTTTTGCAAGCTCGCTTTTCTTGTTGTCTTCAGTTTCAGTTAGCCCCTTAGTATCCTTCACGTGCGCCACCGGATCAGCAATATATTCCCAATCTTTTCCCATATCCGGCATTTCTCCGTCATTCCATGGGCCTCTTGGACTTTTTTCCGGAGAGAGGTTGAAATATTGTTGCGTAAAACGAGGGTCTGCCTGTAATACGCCCGGAGGGAAGTTGGGCTGGATGGTTGCTAATGCTGCTTCGAACATTTTATAATGAGCAACTTCACGGGTCATCAGAAAAGATAGCGTTTCTTTTACATATGGGTCATCCGTAAATTTCATCAGGTGCTCGTATACTAACTTAGCTCTCGACTCCGATGCAAGGTTACTTCGCAGGTCGACAGTAAGATCACCATTTGAGTGGATGTAGGAAGCGCACCATGGAATACCCTGGCTGTTTCTTAGGGTTGGACCGCCTCCGGTAATAATCGGGAACTGAGGATTAGCGGTCAGAGCAGCATGAATGATGTTCTCTTTAGCTGCTTTTCCGTCCAATACCTGCATGATCTCACTTTGGTCTGCAGCATCTTTAAGCTCTCCGTTTACGCCTTTTAGTAGCATCTGGATTGTGGCACCAACGATCTCCAGGTGTGAAAATTCTTCTGTGGCAATATCCATAAGCATGTCGTACTTGTCCGGATGAGGCTGCTTAGCGCCGAAGGCTTGCGTGAAATACTGCATTGCGGCAGCAAGTTCGCCATTTTCTCCTCCAAACTGTTCTAGTAGGATATTCGCAAATGCCGGATCAGGTTTTGATACCCGGGCATTAAACTGCAGGTCTTTTGAGTGATGAAACATAGTTTTTCTTTTAGAAGATGTAAATTGTTATCTAATACAACCCTCATCGGTAGTATTGGTTTTGGGATTCGCCTATTAAGATCGATTACAAGGAATGTATGGATGATTGCTCATTCCTGCGATAAATATTGTTTAGAATACCTTCCCGGGCAACACTCGGATCGTTGAACAGATCTGACAAATTGTTTTTAACAAGCAGATAAGCCTGCTTGATCCAGAAATGATTACTATGTAGGATTCAACGAGGAAAAGAGATGCTAAAACAAAAACCCCTCAAACTATTGTTTGAAGGGTTTAGTGGTGTTTGATATTCACCCAGTGGAGCCGGAGGGATTCGAACCCTCGTCCAGATACGGAACAAATTATGCTTTCTACATGCTTATCTGCCATTTAATTGTAGGGAAGGGGAAGGCTGGCAGATTGCCTGTACCGTCTTCCTTAGGTGCTTTATCTCGCCTGGTCACCACACCACTAACCAAGCCAGTTCTGTTGATCGATGCCCCGGTTACTGGTTTAACAGAACAGAATACCAGCGGGACAAAAGCTGAGCTAATTCTAAATTAGGCAGCTAAGGCGTAGTTATTTTCGCCAATTATAGTTTGAGAGTTCAGATTTAAGCGCTAGTCTCACAACGCGCTGCATGCTTACATACCTGCCACCATCCTGTCAATTCCGGTCGGCCCCATGTATGTGTTGTTATATTCTCACTTCTTCTTTCAGTGTTTCAGTTTCTCCCTTTACAACTCGTCCGGGATATTCTATTAACGCTTTCTCCAGGCAAATCATTGCCTTCGCTAAATCCTCCTTGTTCAAAACATATGCCAAACGTACTTCATCTCTTCCAGCACCCTCCGTACAGTAAAAACCTGCCGCAGGAGCCATCATTACTGTCTCATTGTCATAAGAGAACTTTTCAAGTACCCACTGGCAGAACTTTTCGGTGTCATCCACCGGCAGGCGGGCGACTACGTAAAAAGCGCCTTTCGGATTGGGACAGAATACCCCTTCCATCTTATTAAGAGCCTGTACGAGGAGGTCGCGCCTTTCTGTATACTCCTTATTTACTACTTCGAAGTACGATTCAGGCGTATCCGTTCCTGCTTCTGCGGCAATTTGATCCACCATACCCGGACTAAGTCTTGCCTGCGCAAATTTCAGTGCGGTGGAAAGCACCCGCTTGTTCTTCGTTACAAAACAACCAATACGTGCTCCGCAGGCGCTGTAACGCTTCGAAATACTATCGAAAACAATAACGTGGTCGTCCAGACCTTCAAGATGCATCGGCGAATAGAACTTATTGCCGTCGTAGCAAAACTCACGGTAGGCCTCATCTGCGAACAGATAAAGATCATACTTGAGGCATAGTTTCTTTAATTCTACAAGTTCTTCGTAGGAGTAAAGGTAGCCCGAAGGATTATTGGGATTACAAATAAATATAGCTTTTGTCTTCGCGGTGATGAGCTTTTCAAACTCGCTTACGGGTGGAAGCGCAAATCCTGTTTCTATAAACGAAAGCACGGGTTTGATCACGGCGCTGCTCATCCAGGCAAAAGCGCTGTAATTGGCATAGAAAGGCTCTGGAATGATTACCTCGTCTCCCGGATCTAAGCACGATTGCATTGCAATAACTATCGCTTCCGAAGCCCCGCTGGTTACCAGGATGTCTCCGGCATCAACGTTATACCCGGCGCGATTATAGTATTCTGCAAGTTTGGTACGGTAAGATTCTGTTCCTTCTGACTGGGTATAAGCCCATACATCGAAGTCTACAGAGCGGATGGCATCCATCATTACCTGGGGTGTATCGATATCGGGCTGGCCGATATTCAGATGATAAACCTTCTTTCCTTCGTGTTTTGCCTGTTCTGCGTAAGGTGTAAGCTTACGAATTGGAGAAGCCGGCATCCCATTCCCCTTCTTTGAAATCTTTGGCATTTGTGCAAAAATAAAAAAACCTCTCCGGTTCCAGAGAGGTTTTTGATTCTTTTGAGTTTTTATTTTATTTCGACTCCGGTACTACCTCTCCTTTGATGTATAAATATTTAACCGGGGTCTTCGCATTTGATTTAATGGTAAGCACCTTGTTAAACGAACCAGGGGCCGCTGCATTGAAAGTTACAGTGATTGTACCCGCTTCTCCTTTTTTAATTGGAGTGCTGGTATATTTAGGCACTGTACAGCCACAGCTTGATTCTACCGTGCTAATGATCAGCGGCAGATCGCCGGTGTTATTGAATTTGAATTCGTATGTAACAGGCTTCCCCTGTGCTATTTTACCAAAATCATTCGTTTCCTTTTCGAATTTGAATTCGGGCTGCTGGTCTGCGCGTAAAGCTGTCATCACAACAAATCCCATAATCAGCGTACATAAGGCTATGAATCTTTTCATTTTATCAGTGTTTGTTCAAATATATGTAAAGTTACCAAGTATTTTGTTTATTCAAAAATAATACCAATTATGTTTACGTAACAATCATCTTGGGGTTTCATAATGCTGGTATTTTATTAATTTTGACAAAATCGCATGAAGGATATATCAGTTCAAATGAAAGCAATAAGTCAGTCCGATACTTCTGAGTTAAGCTTCGACGATTTCAAGCAGATAGTGATCAATGATTATCGTATTTGTTTTGAGAGCCGCCAGGCAAGTTTACTTGGACGTAAGGAGGTATTAACAGGAAAAGCGAAGTTCGGCATTTTTGGTGATGGCAAGGAAGTAGCCCAGGTGGCTATGGCCAAAGCATTCAAAAAAGGCGACTGGCGATCCGGCTATTACCGCGATCAGACTTTCATGTTCGCTACCGGTATGGCTACCCTCACCGAGTTTTTTGCGCAGTTATACGCGAATACCAATGTAGACGAGGAACCTTTCTCGGGCGGAAGGCAGATGAACAGCCATTATGCTACCCGCATATTAAATGAAGACGGAAGCTGGAAGGATCAGACGCAAACAAAAAATACTTCGTCTGACATATCAACCACGGGTGGGCAGATGGCCCGGCTGGTAGGTCTTGCTCAGGCTTCAAAACTTTACCGGGAGAATCCAGACCTTAAATATCTTACTCATTTTTCCGTAGATGGGAATGAAGTGGCATTCGGCACTATCGGAAACGGGTCGACTTCTGAGGGTGTATTCTTTGAGGCGATAAATGCTGCCGGAGTACTACAGATTCCGATGGCTATTTCTATATGGGACGATGCCTACGCCATATCTGTTCCTTCAGAACTTCAAACTACAAAACAGGACATTTCGGAAATACTAAAAGGTTTCCAGCGCGACGAGAAAGGAGACGGCTTTGAAATATTTAAAGTGAAGGGCTGGGATTATCCCGGTCTGTGCGAAACCTACGAGAAGGCCATTCAGGTGTGCCGCGAAAAGCATATTCCTGTAATGATCCATGTATATGAGCTCACCCAGCCACAGGGGCACTCTACGTCGGGCTCTCACGAAAGATATAAAAGCAAGGACCGCCTCGACTGGGAGCTTGAATATGATTGCCTGGTTCAGATGCGCAGATGGATGCTTGAGTCGGCGCTGGCGACCGAAGAAGAAATTTTAGAAATTGAGGCTAAAGCGAAGGAATATGCCCGCTTATGCCGCAAGAATGCATGGAATAGTGTACAGGAGGTGCTCAAAAGCGAAGCCAGAGAAGCCGTACAGTTGCTGAGAGAGTTCAAAAACGAAAGTATACAGCAGCTTGCACACCAGTTGCATTCAACGGTTGAAATGTCCCGCCGCGATATTATGGAAACAGTAAGGAAGGCGATCCGTATGCTTGCCGGCTCTGATTCTCCGGAACGCAGCAACCTTCTGGACTGGTACCATAAGCAGATGGACCTTAACAGCGAGAGATATCACTCGAAGCTTTTTACCGAATCGGTTGACTCTCCTTCAAATATACCGGTGGTACCTGCCGAGTATGGCGATGATGCGAAAATGGTCGACGGACGTGAAGTTCTGAATGCCTGTTTCGATGCCAACATAACCCGTGACCCCAGGATCCTTGCTTTTGGAGAGGATGTTGGAAGTATCGGCGACGTTAACCAGGGATTTGCGGGCTTACAGGCTAAGCACGGCAAACTTCGCATCGCTGATACCGGCATCAGGGAAAGTACGATCATCGGGCAGGGTATTGGTCTGGCACTGCGTGGACTGAAGCCGATAGCTGAGATCCAGTATCTTGATTATCTGCTGTACGCCATTAACGTCATAAGTGATGATCTGGCTAGCTTAAGTTACCGCACGAAGGCAGGGCAAAAAGCTCCTCTTATCATACGGACCCGCGGTCATCGCCTGGAAGGGGTTTGGCATTCCGGGTCGCCGATGGCGATGATACTCGGCATCATGCGAGGTGTTCATATTTGTGTGCCGCGTGATATGACGCAGGCTGCAGGACTGTATAATACGCTGCTAAGAGCTGATGAACCTGCTCTTGTGATTGAATGTCTGAACGGCTACCGCCTTAAAGAAAGGCTGCCTGCTAATGCAGGTGAGTTTACCGTTCCTTTAGGCCATTCTGAAGTTGTGAAAGAGGGAAGCGACCTCACCGTTGTGTCTTATGGATCAACCTTGCGTGTTGTACAGGAAGCCGCGGTTGAACTCGAAAAGATGGGAATCTCCATAGAGATAGTCGATCCGCAAACCCTTCACCCATTTGACCTGAATGAAGTGTGTGTGGCCTCATTAAAGAAAACGAATAAGCTGATCGTAGCCGACGAAGACGTGCCCGGAGGTGCGTCGGCGTTTATACTTCAGCAGATTATTGAGCGACAGAAAGGATATTTTCACCTCGACAGCGCGCCAAAGACTATAACAGCTCGTGAACACCGCCCTCCGTATGGTTCTGATGGCGATTATTTTACCAAACCGTCGGTGGATGATGTTATAGAAGCAGTGTATGAAGTAATGAGCGAAGCTGATCCCGACAAGTTCCCGGCGCTGTTTTAAGTTATAGGTAATAAGTTGTAAGTTTTAAGTACAAAGCAGCTGATAGTCTTTGTTCTGTTCCAAAACAAGTCATTTACCATATAACATAACACTAGTGATTAGCTGTATTGCCAACAGCTACAAGCTGATCGCCTCCTGCCTCAGCAGGTGGTCGGCAATAACGAGTGCCGCCATAGCCTCTACAATAACCACTGCTCTTGGTACCACACATGGATCATGACGTCCTTTCCCTTTTATTTCGGCCGCATTTCCATCCTTGTCTATTGTTTGCTGACTTTGCATGATGGTCGCTATGGGCTTAAATGCTACTCTGAACATGATATCCATGCCATTGGAGATGCCACCCTGGATGCCTCCGGAGAAATTGGTGAGTGTACTGACGGGTGCATCGCCTTCAGGAGCTATAAAGATGTCGTTATGCTCCGAGCCTCTCATTTCAGAGCCGGCGAACCCAGACCCATATTCAAAGCCATGAACCGCGTTGATGCTCAGCATAGCCTTTCCAAGATCGGCATGAAGCTTATCGAATACCGGTTCGCCGAGGCCTACCGGGCAGTTCCGGATGATGCAGGAAATCTTTCCGCCGATCGTGTCGCCCTGCTTCCTGACGCCGTCGATCAGCTCAATCATTTCGTTCGCCGTAGCGGGGTCGGCACAACGCACGATGTTGCTTTCGCGTATTTCAAGCAGCTCGGCGAGATTTCTACTCGGGACATTCGGAGCATCGATCGCTCCGGCAGACGAAACATGGGCAAATATCTCAATGCCTTTTTGCTTTAAGAATAGCCGTGCCACAGCTCCTGCGGCCACACGGGCTGCCGTTTCGCGGGCAGAAGAGCGGCCGCCGCCACGATAATCGCGGTTGCCGTATTTCGCCTGATACGTAAAATCCGCATGCGAAGGCCTGAATATATCTTTGTTGTGGTCATAGTCCTTCGACCGTTGATCCTCATTAGGGATAACCATGGCAATCGGCGTCCCAGTACTCTTACCCCCAAACACCCCGGACAAAATCTTAGCGGTATCGCTTTCTTTTCTTTGCGTAGTGATCTTCGACTGCCCCGGCTTCCTCTTATCAAGTTCGCCCTGAATAAACTCCAGATCGATCTCCACATTAGGAGGGCATCCGTCAATAATCACCCCTATAGCTTCACCGTGTGATTCCCCGAAGGTTGTAATGCGAAACAGTTGTCCGAAAGTATTTCCCGCCATTTGAGTTTTACGTTATAAGTTGTAAGTTATAAGTTGTAAGTAGTAAGTAGTAAGTTGTATGTTGTGAGTTATAAGTTGTATGTTGTGAGCTGCAAGTTTTAGAACCAAGTATTCTCATCCTCAATTGTCAATTATAAAGAATCCCGCCTTCTCCAGGTCATTCCAGAACGAAGGGTACGACTTACCAACAACCGCCGGGTCCTCAATAATTACTTTGGGGATTTTTAGCGCCAGAGGAGCAAAAGCCATAGCCATCCGGTGATCTTCGTATGTGTCAATTCTAACAATTTCAGGGAAGTGGAGGCCAGAGCAGTCCAGGTGATAGAACCCGTTGTCTTCATGAAGTTTCACGCCGATCTTGCCGAGCTCATTCTGCAGCGCCGCGATCCTGTCGGTCTCCTTGATCTTCAAAGTTTCAAGACCTGTAAATGTAGCGTTATGGCCTAAAGCAGCACTGCAAACGATCACTGTCTGAGCCAGGTCGGGGCAGTCTTTCAGATCGAACAGATCACCCTTGATCCCGGTCGCCACTTTAGATATCTCTATCCCGCCGTCGGTAAACTCAGTACTCACGCCAAAGTGTTCCATGATGCTGCTGATCCTGCTGTCGCCCTGCAGGCTGCTCTTCTTAAGCCAGGGCAGTTTAATGGCGGCTGCGTCAGACAAGGCTGCAATCGAGTACCAGTAAGACGCTGCGCTCCAGTCGGGTTCTACCGTGATCAAAGCATCTCCGAAATCCCGGGAAGGGATCAGAATAACGTTCTCCTTCCATTGATAACTGATACCCGCCTCGCTTAGCATGGATAAAGTCATCTCTACGTACGGCCTGGAAGTAAGCTCTCCTTCTATATTAAGTTCCAGTCCTTCGGGAAGAGCTGCCGCCACGAGCAATAATGCCGTGATGTACTGTGAACTCACATTGCCCCTGATGTTTATCTTGTTGTTCTTTTGGCTGAAGCCTTTATGAAAAGCAAGAGGAGGGAAGCCTTCTTCTTCGGCATAGTCCACTATAGCTCCCAGCTCTCTCAGCGCATTAACAAGTATGCCGATCGGGCGCTGTTTCATTCTTTCAGTACCCGTAAGAGTCGTCTCTGTGCCAGTTACCGCAAAATACGCACTAAGAAATCGCATAGCCGTTCCCGCCGGACCAATATTTATCAGAGGTGCATGGTCGGCAGCATTCTTCAGGCTCTCCTGCATCACCGCCGTATCATCAGCCGAAGAGAGGTTTCTAATACCGACCTTCCCCTTGCTAAGGGCGTTGAGGATCAGTGCGCGGTTGCTTTCGCTTTTCGATCCCGTAAGTTCAATAGAACAGAAAGATTCGGCCGATGGCTTTGAGAGAGTTAAAGACCTGTTCGTCATTTTTCAGCAACAGGGGCTTTTGCGTTCATGATCTCAGTCTGCCTGCGAATAGATTCCGCATGTATCAGCTCAAGCATTTTTGTGGTAAAGTCTTCGTCAAGCTTCAGGGCCTTGCCAAAACTTGCACGCTTTTGAATAATCTCATCCCATCGGTTTAACTGGAGGATAGTAATCCCGTTATCTCTTTTATACTCACCAATTTTATCTACTATCGACATCCTTTCAGCCAATTTCTGGATTACCAGGTCATCAATCTTGTCGATCTGCTTACGTAATTCAGCCAGCTTGTCAATCACTTTCGGATTTACCGGGTCAGGCTGACGAATAGTAAGGTGATCGATCAGCTCAGAAAGGGAAGACGGAGTAAGCTGCTGTTTGGCATCTGTCCATGCTACCGAAGGATCGATGTGCGACTCGACCATTAATCCCTGCATTTCAAGGTCAAGAGCCTTTTGTGAAATATAAGGGATCAGCTCGCGGTTGCCGCAAATGTGACTAGGGTCGCAGATTACAGGCAATTGCGGACAAAGAGTTTTCAGCTGGATAGTAAGCTCCCACATCGGCTCATTCCTGAAGGCCGACTTTTCGTAAGACGAAAATCCACGCGATATGGCAGCCAGCTTGGTGATACCCGCGTTGTTAATGCGCTCCAGTGCGCCGATCCATAAAGAAAGATCAGGGTTCACCGGATTCTTTACCATTACAGGTACATCAACACCCTTTAAAGCGTCGGCTATTTCCTGAACCGTGAAAGGATTTACCGTTGAACGGGCTCCAACCCATAGAATGTCCACACCAGCTGCTAACGCCTCTTCTACGTGTTTGCCTGTAGCTACCTCTACCGTAATAGGCAAACCGGTTTGTTCTTTAGCACGTTGAAGCCATTTCAAGCCGATGCTTCCAATACCTTCAAACTCTCCCGGCCGGGTGCGCGGTTTCCATATTCCTGCCCTTAGTACAGATATCTTACCTGTTTTAGCTAAAAGGTCGGCAGTTGCTAAAAGCTGTTCTTCAGTTTCAGCGCTGCAGGGACCTGCAATTACCAGTGGCTGATGCTGCGGCTTCAACCAGTTGCTTAGTGGTTCTATGTTGAGATTAAGTTTCATACTATATATACTTTTTGTTATTTGAGAGATTATTTCAACAGACTTTATAAAATTGATTTAAGATTCTTTACTTAAAACCTAAAACGTATTACTTAAAACTTTAAACGCGGTCGTTCTTAAGATACTCGCCCATCAGCGTGAAATTCACGGTATGCCGTAGCACCTTACTGATTGCTTCCTGGTAATGTGCTGTTTTATCCCATTCAACGTCAACATAAAAATTATACTCATTTCGTCTTCCTAAAACAGGCATCGACTGGATCTTGGTGAGGTTTACCTCATTTTCGGCAAAGATATTTAACACTTTAGCCAGCGATCCCACTTCGTCGGTGGTCTGAAAGGAAATAGATGCTTTATTAGCCCCCGGTATATCCGTTTCCTTATGATCTGTGAGGATCAGAAAACGTGTGTAATTCTTCTTGTTCGATTCGATACGCCGTTCGAGGATCTCGAGGTTGTACAGCTTGGCAGCAAGCTGGTTGGCTATGGCTACGGTATCAGTAAGCTGCTCATCCCTTATCCGTTTGGCACATGCCGCGGTATCGGTGCTCTCTTTAATATTCAGATGCGGATATTCATCAAAAAAGTCGATACACTGACGTATAGCAATCGGATGTGATTCAACATTCTTTATCTGTTCAAATTTAACGCCGGGCAAAGCGAGAAGGTGCAGCTGGATGCGCAGATACACTTCGCCGATGATCGAGAAGTGGTAGTCGCGCAGAAGAGTGTAGTTCGGAAGAAGGCTTCCGGCAATCGAGTTCTCAATGGCCATCACTACGTAGTCGGCCTTTTTGTTTCGCAGAGCCTGGCAGGTCTGCTTAAACGAACTGCATTCGATCGTTTCAATATCGTCGCCGAAAAACTTTAAAGCCGCTTCCTCGTGGAAGGACGCCTTAATTCCCTGTATTGCTACTCTTTTTTTATCCATGGTTAAAAAAAAAGTCCCGGCTGTTGGGCCGGGACTTTATATATAGTTCTTTTGGTCAAAACATATCAGTCCCGGCTTTTACCTAAAGTAGTAAAAGTAACCGAACCAGTATGCATTGATATTTCTCATTTACTGTTTTGCTTGAGCCAAATATACGCGTATATTTTTATGTGTCAATAGGAAAAGGAAAAATTTGATAAGGAAAATGGCGTTTATATAAATAATGATATTTCATTTTGTTTTTAATTCTTTTTTATCTTATTTCGAATACGAGCAAACTGAAATATAAAATTATAAATCGTAATTAAAAACGGCTGTGCTTCTAAAGCAGGGCGGGTTTTTTAACATCACAATCTACAGAAGAAGTTTAACGTATTAACCAATTAAGAAATAATGGAAAGTTACATTCTAGCTCTTGATCAGGGCACTACCAGTTCCAGGGCAATTGTTTTTGACCACAAAGGCGAGATCAGATCAGTCGCGCAAAAAGAATTTACACAGATCTTTCCCCAGCCAGGATGGGTTGAACACGACCCTAACGAAATTTGGTCGACACAGGCGGGTGTAGCTGCAGAAGCAACGGTGAAACTTGGCCTGAACGGGACGAACATAAAAGCCATCGGTATTACCAATCAGCGTGAAACAGCCATTGTGTGGAACCGCACTACCGGAGAACCTGTATACAACGCCATCGTTTGGCAGGACAGGCGCACAGCGCCTTTTTGCGATCAGCTGAAACGCGACGGGTATACCGACACGATACGTTCTAAAACCGGACTGGTGATCGATTCGTATTTCTCGGCTACCAAGGTAAAGTGGATCCTGGATAATGTAGAAGGAGCAAGGGAGAAGGCAGAGGCAGGTGAACTGGCTTTCGGTACCGTGGACAGCTGGCTGATCTGGAAGCTTACACGCGGACGGGTACATGTAACCGATGTGACCAATGCCAGCCGTACCATGCTCTTCAATATCCGGACTCAGCAATGGGACCCTGAACTGATGGATATCTTCGGGATACCGGCAAGCATGCTGCCGGAGGTAAAACAATCGAGTGAGATCTACGGTGAAACGGCAACAACCATCTTCGCTTCTAAAATTCCTATTGCAGGCATCGCCGGCGATCAGCAGGCCGCCCTTTTTGGCCAGATGTGCATCGATAAGGCGATGGTAAAGAATACCTACGGAACCGGCTGTTTCATGTTGATGAACATTGGCGACGAGTTTATTGAATCGAAGAATAATCTGCTCACTACTATCGCATGGAAGATCGACGGAAAGATCCAGTATGCTTTCGAGGGAAGTATATTCATTGGCGGTGCAGTGGTACAGTGGCTTCGCGATGGGCTGGGCATCATTAAGAACTCGGGTGATATTGAAGAGCTGGCGCTCAGCGTTCCCGACACGGGCGACCTGTATTTTGTTCCCGCCTTCGCGGGACTTGGAGCGCCTTACTGGAATTCGGATGTGAGAGGAACAATTGTTGGTCTCACCCGTGGAAGCACCGCCGGACATTTAGCCCGGGCAGCTATTGAGTCGATCGCCTTACAAACCATGGATGTGTTAAAAGCAATGGAAGCCGACGCTGGCATGAAGATCCAGGAGTTAAGAGTAGACGGCGGCGCCACCGTTAATAATCTTTTAATGCAGTTTCAGGCAGATATTTTAAATTGCAAGGTGATCAGGCCTAATATCGTCGAAACCACAGCTCTTGGAGCTGCGTATCTGGCAGGTCTGGCCGTTGGATACTGGAAGGATGTGGATGAAATTCAGCAGCTTTGGCAAACCGAAAGAACCTTTGTTCCTGCATCGGGTACCGAAGAGATACAGAAAACGATCAAAGGCTGGAAAAAGGCGATACATGTAGCACAGTGCTGGTGTGATGATAAAATTGAATCACAAACCATTTAGTTAAACATAAAAATCATAAGATGACGCCGTTCATAGCCGAATTAATAGGTACCATGCTGCTCATCCTTTTAGGGGATGGGGTAGTGGCCAATGTTGTGTTAAACGATACCAAAGGGAACAATGGTGGCTGGATTGTAATTACCACGGCCTGGGGACTGGCGGTATTTGTAGGAGTGGTGGTAGCTGGTCCGTATAGTGGCGCCCACCTCAATCCCGCTGTTACTATAGCTCTCGCCATGGCCGGGAAGTTTGCCTGGGGGAGTGTCCTTTCCTATATCACCGCGCAGATGCTTGGCGCCTGTCTCGGTGCCTTCCTGGTATGGGTAATGTATTATGATCATTTTCAGCGTACCAATAAGCCCGACTCTGTACTGGCTGTTTTTTGCACAGGTCCTGCTGTACGCAACTACATTTCGAATATTTCGAGTGAGATCATCGGCGCCTTTGTTCTCATCTTTACCATCTTCTACATTTCCGGTGCAGAGATCACGCCCAGTAAGACACCGGTTGGCCTGGGTTCAGTTGGAGCTGTGCCCGTGGCGTTCCTCGTTTGGGTAATCGGACTGTCGCTTGGTGGAACTACCGGATATGCTATCAATCCTGCGCGCGACTTAGGCCCGCGTTTGATGCATGCCATATTGCCCATTAAGAGTAAGGGGAGTAGTGACTGGTCCTATTCGTGGATCCCGATTGCCGGACCTGTCATAGGTGCCGCAATAGCTGCGCTGCTTTACATGCAACTTAGATAAAGTAATGATCCCGGTTCTGCCGGGATTATTGATTTAAAAGGCTGTTATAATAATTGAAGCTTTCGATAATCTGCGTTTCCTCCAGGTATATATTGTAATCGCATTGCCCTATCTCTTTCAATAATGCAAAGCCGATATTTCCGCTGATATTCTTTTTGTCGTTTTTCATGAACTCCATCACATCACTATAAGAAGATGGCTTAAAAGAATAATCAGGAAAAACAGAACGGATATAGCGGATAATTTCTTTTAAATCCTCTTCACCTAAACCATTGTGTTTGTGCGAGAGAAAACTCTCGCAGATCATTCCCAAAGCAATTGCCTCGCCGTGCAGAAGCGGGTCGCTGTCGTTTTTGAGAGAGTATGTTTCGACCGCATGTCCGATAGTATGACCGAAATTAAGGGTCTTCCTTAGTCCTTTCTCGAAAGGATCGGTAGTGACCACGTGATTTTTAATTTCCACCGAACGGTAAATAGCTTCAGCGGGCGGGTCCACAATATCAATATTCTGGATTTGATAGTAATAATCCTTATCGGCAATCAGGCCATGTTTCACAATTTCAGCAAAGCCCGATACCAGCTGTCTTTTGCTTAAAGTCTTCAGGAATTCCGTAGAGATGAACACCGCCTTAGGCTGTGTAAAAGTGCCTATAATGTTCTTTATGCTGCCCAGGTCGATGCCCGTTTTACCGCCCACAGAAGCGTCTACCTGCGAAAGCAGGGTGGTAGGGATCTGTATAAAGTCAATCCCCCGCTTAAAAGTAGAAGCAGCGAAACCACCCATGTCGGTAATAACACCACCTCCAAGGTTAATCAGCAAGCTGTTCCGGTCGGCGCCAAAGTCGAGGAGCATCTGCCATACGCCAATGCAGTAATCGATATTCTTGTTCTCTTCACCGGGATCTACTTCGATGATGTCGTAATTATCCAGTTCCGGAAGATATTTGCCGATCAGCGGCAGACAATGTTCCGACGTGTTAAGGTCTGTCAGGAAGAAGACCTTCGAATAGTCAGACGTGTTCAGAAATTCTTTAAGTGAGGCAAGGCTGTTATCAAAAAAGACGGAGTATCCGTTGCTCTGTATTGGAAGCATATTATTTTACGACGATTTTTTTACGGTCAAATTCAATTATATCACCCCTTTTAACTTTCAGACGTTTCCTGTATTCTACTTCTCCGTTGCACTTCACCAATCCGTCAGAAACGACTATCTGGGCTTCGCCGCCTGTTTGCACAAGATTCGTAGCCTTCAGCAATTGTATCAGCGGAATAAATTCTCCTGCAAGCTCAAATTCTATCATAGGCACAAATGTATAAAGAATGAATAATACTTGATTGGCTAAATAAATGATATTACTCTGTCGTTCTGGCGATAAGTTCAGAATCAGGATCAATTTCCGTAAATTTGCTTAATGAATCAGAACTTAGGAGAAACAATTTCAACAAATATAGATCTTCCGGATTTTAACGATACCGAAATAGCGTTCAAAGGTAAAACCAAGGAAGATCTGAACCGGGCTTATTGGCTGTTTAAGATCATTTCCAGTAACTTTCTAACGAAAGTGGGGCCGTACCTCACCAATAGCGCAATTAAGTTCGGCCTGCCTGTAATTCCCCTGATAAAGAAAACCATCTTTGCGCAGTTCTGCGGGGGCGAAACAATCGAAGAATGTAATGCTACCATCGCGCAGCTCGACAGCGGGAAAGTAGGCACTATACTCGATTATTCGGTAGAAGGCGAACAACAGGAGAAGAGCTTTATTCATACTACGGAAGAGATCATGGCGATCATCAGGAAGGCAAAAACAGACCCGCGGATTCCGCTTACTGTTTTCAAGCCTACCGGTGTTGCCCGGTTTGAACTTCTAAAAAAGGTTAGCGCTAAAGCTTCTCTGAGCACGGCAGAGCAGGCAGAATATTTTAAGGTTAAAGCCCGCATTAACCAGATCTGCCGTCTGGCATATGAGTTAGATGTGCCGGTAATGATTGATGCCGAAGAGTCGTGGATACAGAATGCCATAGATGATATCGCCACCGAAATGATGCGCACGTATAACAGGGAGCGGGCCATCGTGTATAACACCTACCAGCTTTACCGTAACGACAAGCTCGCCTCCCTTCAGGCCGATATTTATCTGGCTGAAACCGATGGCTTTATACTCGGCGCGAAGCTAGTCCGCGGAGCTTATATGGAGAAAGAACGCGAGAGGGCACAGCGTATGGGATATCCCTCGCCGATCCATGCAAGTAAAGAAGCTACAGACACTGACTACAACGAAGCTATCAAACGTTGTATGAAGCATATTGAACATACTGCATTTGTTGCAGGTACGCATAATGAGCAAAGCTGTCGTTTGCTTGCAGAGCTGATAAATGAATACAGGTTGCCCCATAATCATCCTCATATCTGTTTCTCGCAGTTACTAGGGATGAGTGATAATTTGAGTTTTAATCTCGGAAGCGCGGGATATAACGTCACCAAGTATGTGCCGTACGGACCGGTGAAGTCGGTATTGCCCTACCTGTTTCGCCGCGCAGAAGAAAATACGGCGATAGCAGGGCAGACCGGTAGAGAGCTTAAACTGATAGCAGCAGAAAAGGAAAGGCGACGGACGAATTAATCCGGCGTATTCAGTTTCTTTAAAAGTTCTTCGGAAATGTCGTCAGAGTAAACTCCATAGGCGTTTACAAAAACTCCTTTTACATTGTACTTATCCGACCTGATTCCATAAACGATGGAATTGTCACCAGGATCAGACATCCCTTCAAAGCGGTGAACCTCGCAAATGCTGAAGTCTTCGGGCTGAAGGACTATGTTTTCGCTGCTGTTGTGTAAAACTCCATTAGCAAGATTGAAATCTAGGGTAAAGCCCCGCTGTTTTAAGCCGTCGAGGGCTTCAACCATTGTTTGATAATTTTCCATACCGCAATAACAATGGTTTCAAGATTTTTGTTTAACAAGTAAACCAGGCCTTTATGGTTTTAGCAGTCCCGATCTGTAAAGGAATTTTTCCAGTGAATCGTCCTTTGTCCTCAGATGCGTATGAAGACCAAGCTCCTGACCGGTTTTAAGGTGTTGGGGACTGTCGTCGATAAACAGCGTTTCAGCAGGGTTGAGATTATTTTCATTTAACACCAGCTCAAATATTTCGCGGTTAGGCTTACGCATCCTCACGAGGTGCGAATAGTAAACCTTCTCGAAGAAGACATCGTTCGATTCCACCTGGTATTCGCGTTTTAAGTAATCGGAAATGTAGTCGAGATGAATCTCATTAATGTTGCTGAGCAGGAATGTGCGGTATTGCGCTTTTGCTTTCAGTAACAGTTCGTGGTGGACCGGCGGCACACCAATCAGGAGGCTGGTCCATGCGTTGTCAATCTGCTCGTCGGTAAGCTCCGGCTTTTGGGTGATCCTTCTGATGCCGTCGCGAAACTCAGCCGAAGTAATGTTTCCCTTTTCAAACTCATCGAACAGCGGATCATGTCCGGAGTGAGCAAAAAAGCGCTCCACGTTTTTAATTCCAAGGTCAGTAAAGGTGTGTTGAGTCTTAAGAAAATCGATCAGGAAGATCACGTTACCGTAATCGAAGATGATGTTTTTAATATGCTGCATACCGCAAAGTTAAGAGGCTGCGACGAAAAAACCGTCCATGCTTAACGATAACGCACATTTTTGCCTCTTTTTTATTTACAGTTTTGCGAAATTGAAAGGAATAACTACATTTGCACACGCAAAAAATGAAAGTTTTAGCAGCTGCGCCTATAGCTCAGTCGGTTAGAGTAGAAGACTCATAATCTACGGGCTAAAGTATTGAAAGCAAGGGATTTAGATGCAATATCTTTGAAAATCATTTGGAGTTTTTCAAAGGACAAGAATGGTGTTGCGAAACTAAAAAAATTGCCTAAATTTGCCTCACGCAGGTAGCAAAAAAAATGCGTAAGGGCCTATAGCTCAGTTGGTTAGAGTAGGAGACTCATAATCTCTTGGTCGCTGGTTCGAGCCCAGCTGGGCCCACTATAAAACCGCCTAACGAAGAAATTCGGAGGCGGTTTTTTTGTTTTTCTGGTGCTGATTACCGTCAGCAACTATGCTTTGAGGAAACCCCTTTAAAGCAGGTTTTACATAATTTTTTGTTAAACTTTACGCAAAACCGTAACAAATACGTAACGGAAATTTTTGCGTGCTAAAAAGAAAATTATGGCAACCGTAAGCGCAAAGGTTTATGAACACCACAAGAAAGCAGATGGCACCTACAACGTAAAAATCTGTGTCCATCACAAAGACCAAAGAAAGTTTATTGACACCAATCATTATGTAGTCAAGAAACAATTAACGGCAAAACTAAAGATCAAAGACAACTTTGTCATTGATCTGATCGACGACCAGCTGAAAGGCTACCGCAAAATCATCGGCGAACTCGGCGAAAAACTCAACTTCTTTAATGCGGAATCTTTAAGGGATTACCTGCGGGACAAAGACGCCGACGTAGATTTTATCAAGTTCTGTGCGGTACATATCGAACAGAGCGAAAAAGACGGAAGAAAGGGTACTGCGCACAACCATCGTGTGGTACGTAACAGCCTGGTCGATTATTTTAAAAGGGAAGCTGTATCCGTAACAGAAATCAATTCAAATATGCTGCTTTCCTATGAGCGCTTTTTGAGAAGTGAGCGTATAATGATACGCCCAAGCGGACAGAAAAACATCACTAAACAAACAAAAAGTAAGGGATTGTCTGATAGTGGACTTTATAATCACATGCGTGATCTGCGTACCCTGTTCAATGCCGCCCGCGATATGTATAATAACGAAGACCTGGGCATTTACCGAGTCAGACATTACCCATTTAAAAAGTACAAAATAGGCTCCGCCCCACTTACAAAAAAGAGGAATAATACTTTAGAGCAAGTAAGGATCATCCGCTATTGTGTAACCAAACCCGGAAGCCGGGTAGAATTGGCGAAAGAACTCTATATGCTTTCGTTCTACCTATGCGGCATGAATGCGGTGGATTTGTATCATTTGACAAAAGAAAATATCAGGAACGGAAGAATAGATTATAATCGTTCCAAAACAGAAGGCCAGAGAAAGGATAATGCTTTTATTAGCATCAAAATAGTCGATGAAGCCAGACCTTTGCTGGAAAAATACATAGAAAGGCTTTCTGTACGCTATGTAAATTCTGATGGACTGAACAAAGCCCTAGGAATGGGAATGAAACAGCTGCGGAAGATTACAGGCTTAAATGAACTTACAGTTTATTGGGCAAGGCACACTTTTGCTACTATCGCCCGCAATTCCTGTAGAATGAGTAAAGACGATGTAGCCCAAGCGTTAAATCATATAGACAGCGAACACACTACTACTGACATCTACATTGAAAAGGATTGGGGCATTGTTGACGAAGTGCAAATTAAGGTCATCACCTTACTAAGAAAGTTAGATATGAAGATCGTTGCTCAGCAAAGGAAATTAGCTGCATCAAAGCAGGCCGCATAAAAACTGACACCTGCATGGTTCAAAAAATAACCCATGCAGGTCTATAAACTTAATTGAAAACTCTAAGTTTGAAAATCATGAAAACTCTGATTTTGTTTTTCCTAACCTGTATCATAGGTACGGGCGCATTTCTGGCCGGAACAACTATGAAAAACCCGTTACCTGCCTTTATAGTGGCATTCGGTATGGACGCTGTTTCTTTATAGAATAGGTAAAAGATAGTCTATAACGAACCTAGGATGTGAGCACCGAAGGAGCCATTCCATACAGCTCTTGAAGCGTAAGAAAAAATGCGAGAGATTCTCAAATCCCAAATCTGGTTATATTTCTGACGCCGTTTTTCTTCTTCCGTTATTAGATAATGAGCCTCTTTTAACCTTCGCTTCCGTAACCATCGATGGAGCGTATTATCAAATAGTTGTTTAAATCACGTTTGAATGTTGTAATACCTTGAACGGCTAGATAAGCAACCTTTCTAAAAAAACATTTAAATGATAGCTCTTAATAGATTCTTCCGGGTTTATCTTATAAGGTTCCGTAAAATCAAATAAGATGTTATTTAAATCGGGCTTTGATTGACGAACATGATAGCATCACATGTTTCATATAGTTCTACACTTTCTCGTTCATGACAGTTGTTGCTACTGTGATTTATATTTCAATTTAATGTGATGCGCATCATTTTAATCTTACTAACAAAAAGACTATCTTTGGTATAGTAAGAGTCCTTCAAGGAAGGATTCTTACAAAGAAACCAATCGAGAAATAATATATATTGGTAATGAAAAAGTTTACAATCACATTGATAGCGATCTTGTACCTTGGGGTATCCTCAGGAGCAAGTATAACTTTTCATTATTGTATAGGACAAATTATTTCTTGGAGTTTTTCCTCCAAAAATTTAGATAACTGCAAGGGATGTGGTAATCATACCGGAGATGCAAAATGCTGCAAAAACGTTCGGCTGGAACTGAAAACAAAAAGTGAGCAAAGCAAACCTGATGATTCCTTGCTGTTTGGAAATTTTTACCATCTCCAGTCTTCAGAAGCCTTTAACTTTAAGATTGCGGAAACCTATTCCACTGTATTATGTGGAAGTGTTCATAGTAAGGACTTAAGATCGACTTCTGTTCCGATCTTTATACGCAACTGCACTTTTCAAATTTGATCTCTCTCTTCTTTCAACCAGTTTAAATTTTAGCAGGACGAAGCAGTATGCCCTGTTATAAGCTCTTTATTCTGCAAAGGTGTAGTTCTATTGTGCCATTAGGGCACAGCGACTTGCCATACACACTATTTCATTAAATAATATTAAAAACATGAAAATAACTAAATTTATAGGTATGATCTTATTATGCCTTATAGGACTTAATTCGTTTGCACAATTAACTAAAACCTCATTTGAAGTATCTGGCAAGTGTCTGGAATGTAAGAAGAGAATTGAAAATTCACTAAAAGTACTAGGCGTGACCAGCGCAGATTGGAATGTAAACAGTCAGATTTTATCTGTTAGTTATGATCCGAAAGCCATTAAGCTTAATAAGCTACAGAAACTCATATCAAACGCGGGGCACGATACTCCCAAATTCAGGGCAGATCAGGATGTGTATAATTCACTTCCTGCTTGCTGTAAATATGAACGTATGACTTATTCCAAGTCAAAAAACGAAGGCAGTGCTAATGATATGCCGGGTATGCCAGATATGAGCGGCCATTCGGGGCATCATTAAATAAGGAAGAAGAAAAGAAAAGGAGAATAGGCAGTTGCTTATCCCACAGCTAAAGAAAGCTGTGGGATATAAGTTTCAAGTAAGCTATTCAGCCACTTAAGAGCAATTATAAAAGAATGAGCATACAACGTTATAGGTGTCAAATCCTCTAATCCACTAGAAAATTTATAAAATCGAAAACATGAAAAAGTCTAAAACAGGTATATTAATAATCCTTGCAGTATTAAGTGTACTTACTGCAGTTGCACAAGGGGATCAAAACTCAGATAAAAAATCAAGCGCTTTCCTTAATAGAAAAGGTGGCGTGCACGATCACGGCTGGACATCACTAGGCTTTCTGGATAAAGAGAGTGTTACCAGAATTTACAGTGGCAGAAAAATAATTTTTCTTGACCAAAAAGGAAATGCTGTTGACTCCAAAGGAAATAATTTAGGCCGAGCCCCTAAAAATGCCGTTTACTTTAAATTCAATGGTGAAAATGTAGTTCAGCAAAGAGGTTCACTATCTGAAACCTGTGCGACTCTAGACCCGAAGGGACACTACAGTGGACCTGATCACAACAATTACAAGCTGCACAATTGTATTACCCATTGCTACTTTTTGACTAACAAAAAAGATACGTTAAATCAAATGGCTATGTAAGTAACACAGTAAAGCCTTGGCATTTATTACATCTTAATAATTTATAAAATGGTACAAGCCCTTATAACATTCTCCTTAAAAAACCGGATGCTGATCTTGCTATTGGCAGTCCTCTTATTTGCGTGGGGAATATATTCTGTAAAAAGAAATCCCATTGATGCTATTCCAGATCTATCAGAAAACCAGGTAATTGTATTTACCGAGTGGATGGGACGAAGCCCACAACTAATAGAGGACCAAATAACTTTTCCTCTGGTTTCCAATCTTCAGGGAATACCCAAGATAAAGAATATACGAGGCACGTCGATGTTCGGGATGAGCTTTGTGTACATCGTTTTTGAAGATGATGTTGACATTTATTGGGCTCGGACGAGGGTGCTTGAACGACTAAACTATGCTCAACGACTGTTACCGCAAGGTATAACACCTTCACTAGGACCGGATGGGACCGGTATAGGCCACGTATTCTGGTATCATTTAGATGCTCCCAGACTGAATCTGGGCGAACAAAGGGCCTTACAGGATTGGTATATAAAATTTGCTTTGCAGACGGTGCCTGGGGTAGCTGAAGTAGCTTCCTTCGGCGGATTTGAAAAACAGTATCAAATAGTTATCGACCCGATAAAGCTTCAATACTACAAAGTATCCCTGATGGACGTAATGAAGAGAGTACAATCAAATAATAACGATGTCGGAGGAAGGAAATTCGAAATGAGCGATATGGCCTATGTAATCAGAGGACTGGGATATATAAAGAACAAGGATGATATTGAAAATATCGCAGTGGCGCAATATAATGGAATACCTGTAAGGATTAAAGATCTCGGGTCTGTACAAATGGGGGGAGATCTACGGCTGGGGATTTTTGACCAGAACGGTGAAGGCGAAGTCGTTGGCGGTATCGTGGTAATGCGGTATGGCGAAAATGCCGATAACGTAATTAATTCAGTAAAAGAAAAAATAAAGGAACTGGAAAAGGGACTACCCGAAGGAGTAACTCTTAAAGCATCCTATGACCGAAGTGGGTTGATTGAGGCTGCAATAGAAACGGTAAAGGGAAAGCTGATAGAAGAAATTATTGTGGTTTCTTTAGTGGTCTTAGTATTTCTCTTCCACTGGCGCAGTGCATTGAGTATTATCCTTCAAATACCCTTGACTATTGCAGCCAGCTTTATTCTGCTAAATGCGTTTGGTATGTCGTCGAACCTGATGTCTTTAACCGGAATTGCACTGGCAATCGGAGTAATTGTAGATAATGGAATTATAATGTCTGAGAATAGTTATCGGCAACTTTCCGAGTGGCAGAACAGTGATAACCCTGAAAAATTTAATTAAATGGATTTTATAAAAAGAGTCAAAGAAGGTTTCAATAAAAAACTGAAGCCTTCATACCGAAAAATTCCCGAAAATATAAGGATGTCCATTATCGAGAGGGCATGTAAACAAGTATCCAGAGGGGTATTCTTTTCGACAATCATTATTATTGCTTCATTTTTGCCGGTGTTTCTGTTAACTGGCCAGGAGGGTAAGTTATTTCACCCGCTCGCATATACCAAAACGTTCATACTTGCTATCGACGCGGCATTAGTTTTAACTCTTGCGCCTGTACTTATTTCCTTCTTTATGAAGGGAAGATTTTTACCTGATCATGCCAATCCTGTCAATCGATTTTTAGAACGGGTATATGAACCGATTATTAAAGCATGTATAAAAAGGCGGTGGATAACAATTGGTGTTAACTTAGCCGCACTTGCCATAAGTATTCCTTTGGTAATGAGTCTGGGACGGGAATTCATGCCTCCACTAGATGAAGGATCCTTGTTATTTATGCCAGTGACTATGCCTGATGTATCCAACTCAGAGGCAAAGCGGATATTACAACTACAGGACAAAATCATTAAAAGTATTCCCGAAGTGTCACACGTATTGGGTAAGGCAGGTCGTGCTAACACTGCTACCGATAATTCCCCAATAAGCATGATAGAAACAATTATTATGCTAAAACCGAGCGATGAATGGAGAAAAGGGTTTACCAAAGACAGTATTATCAATGAGCTAAATTCTAGGCTGCAATTACCCGGTGTTACTAATGGCTGGACACAGCCTATCATTAATCGAACTAACATGCTTTCAACGGGCATACGTACGGATGTGGGAGTTAAAATATACGGGCAAAATCTGGACACTATTTATTCGTTTGCTCAGCAAATCAAGAAAGCGCTCGACGGTACCCCTGGTGTCAAAGACCTGTATGTTGAGCCCATAACAGGAGGCAAGTATTTAGATATCATTGTGAAGAGGGAGGAAATCGGGCGTTATAACTTAAGTATAGACGATGTGAATTCTGTTGTAGAAACGGCACTAGGAGGTATGAGACTTACCACTACAATTGAAGGCCGCCAACGTTTTTCTGTTAATTCAAGGTTCGGTCAGGACTTCAGGAATAATATAAAAGCAATTAAAAGACTGCAAGTACAAACAATGGATTACGGTCCCATCCCTTTGGAAGCTGTGGCAGATGTCCGATTGACAGAAGGGCCTCCGATGATTAATTCAGAGAATGCGATGCTGCGCGGTACTGTGCTTTTTAATGTAAGGGAAAGAGATTTAGGCAGCACTGTACAGGAAGCACAGGAAAGGCTGAATAAAATGATACTTAAAATGCCTAAAGGGTACTTTTTGGAATGGAGCGGACAGTATGAAAATCTAATACGCGGCGAGAAAACGTTGAAAATGATTTTACCTGTCGTACTGATCATTATATTCATGTGCATGTACTTCGCCTTTAATTCAGCTCGTGAAGCTTTCTTTAGCCTTATTTCTATTCCTTTTGCCTTGATAGGAGGAGCCTACTTTGTGTACTTCTGGGACGTTAATCTCTCCGTAGCCGTATCTGTTGGCTTTATTGCATTATTTGGTTTGGCAGTAGAAACCGGGATAGTGATGGTGATCTATCTCAATGATGCTATGCAAAAACTGGTAGCCCTTAAAGGAAATTCAAGTGAAACAATTACCACAGAAGATTTAAAGGAATATGTAATTGCTGGTGCAGCAAAAAGACTGAGGCCAAAATTAATGACAGTAAGCGTGTCTCTATTTGGCCTGGTGCCGATTCTCTGGAGTACCGGGGTTGGAAGTGATGTTATGATACCCATTGTTCTACCAATGATTGGCGGAGTACTGACGTCTTCTACACATATACTCCTGGTAACTCCTTTGATATTTCTGATGCAGAAGGAATATGAGTTGAAAAAGTTGGGAAAAATAGAGGTGTTGGAAGCTAATCATTAATTCTTTAAACAATGAAAGTAACTCGAACAATAGCAGGTGTTATGCTTTTCGTACTACTCTTTTTTTCCTGTAGTCCAGAAAGACATGCCAAAAATAATCATGATTTGTCAAAGGGGACTCCAGTAAATGCATTTGCCACAGACGTTCGGAAAATTGAAGCCAGTAAAGTATGTATGGTAAATGACAAATATATGAACACTGACCAGATTGCCATTGAGGTAGATGGAAAAATTTATTATGGATGTTGCCAGGCGTGTATAAATACGATAAGAGACAATCAGGCCTCCCATATGGCTAAAGATCCCCAAACAAACGAACAAGTTGATAAAGCTACGGCATTTATTGTTGTCGAACCGGGCAGCAAAGATGAAGTACTCTATTTTAAATCTTTGGAAAATGCTCAAAAATATTTTAGCAGGCACTATAACGGCGGATAGTTTTTATAAACAGACAAAAAGTATAAATATCGCCGGTAGTACATGTGCGGTTTAACCTCGGATAGAGGAGATGATTTAAAAAATGAATTCATGAAAAGGTTTTTTTATATAGTTTTTGCATTGGCGATCTTCACTGCTCTCCAGGCGAGTGCACAGGAAACGATTGCTCTTAATTCAATTTTTGATTCAATAAGAGCAAATAATCCTTCCCTAAAGATGTATGATGCAGAAATTCGCTCGTTAGACGAAGCTGCAAAGGGAGCAAGAAGCTGGATGGCTCCGGAATTGTCAACGGGTTTTTTCATGGTGCCCTACGCCCCTCGTTATTGGAAGGCAATGGATGGTCAGCCCGGAATGGGACAGTATACTATATCGGCTCAGCAAACTATCCCAAACCCTAAACGGTTGAATGCCGATTTTACATATATGTCTTCTATGTCTTCTGTTGAGAAGGAGAAAAAAGGATATACATTAAATCAGCTTTACGCCGAAGCAAAGAAGAGTTATTACCGATGGATAATTATCAAAAAGCAACAGCGCGTATTAGACGACAATGAAAAGCTTCTTAACTACATGATTCAAAGCGCTGCTTTACGGTACAAAAACGGTCTTGATAAAATTAATGCCTATTATAAAGCAAAAGCAGCATTGGCTGATGTACAAAGCACGAAGATAATGCTGGCCAATGAAATAAAGCAAAGTCGGTATACTCTCAATACCCTAATGTTTCGCAATAAAACCATTGACTTCGATATAGACACCTTGTATCAGTTGAAAGACTATAAGTATCTATCGTTTGATACCACTTCGTTTTTATCCAGTAGGAGCGACCTGAAAGCTCTCGAAAACGAAATGAAGTTAAATACATTAAAGCAAGAGACCGAAAGAGCGAGGTTACTGCCTGAATTCGGTGTGCGATTTGAGAATGCCTACGGTTGGGCAAGGCAACCGATGCAGTTTACAGCCATGGCTATGGTACGCTTACCAATGACCCGCTGGTCTGCCAGAATGAACAAAGCGAATATCGAAAGCCTGAATTGGAAAAACGAGTCATTAAAACAGCAGAAACAGATGATTTTGAATGAGTCCATCGGGATGGCCTATGGAATGCGAACGGACATCCTTAACAAATTAAAACAATTAAAGCTGTATCAGGAGAACATCTTACCTGCATTACGAAGGAATTTTCAAACATATCAATTAGCATACGAACAGAATTCTGAAGAACTGTTTGAATTGTTTGACTCCTGGGAAACCTTGAATAAGACCGAACAGGAGTATTTAAACGAACTGCAGGAGGTACTCCTGATGCAGGTTGAGTTAGAACGAGTCTTGCAAACCTAAACGTTTGCATATGAATTCAGTGAGATAGAAAACATTAGGTACTAAAGTTAGGAACCGTTTTGGTTAGAACTATCAGTTATGAAAAAGAAAAAAATAATAGGAATCATTGTCTCAATGCTGCTATTCTCAGTGGCAGTTTGGATATACTTTAAGCCGACAATTACCAATAATAGCAATGTAACTCATGAGGGAATGAGCGATATGAAAACGACAAGTAGTCGGGGGCATGAAATACATTCTCATCAAACCAGTGAGAAAGCTGAATATACTTGTGCCATGCACCCTCAGATTATCCGGTCAGAACCGGGGAACTGCCCCATTTGTGGCATGAGTTTTGTTAAAAAGGCTGGACTGAGCAATGAAATTCACAATATATCATTGCATACAGTCCTCCAGTCCACAAACCGTTTTGCCATATCTTCTATCCCTTCTGTAACTTTAACAAAACGTGAAGTCCCTGTTGAAATTAATGCGCTTGGATACACCGCATATAATACCACACAAGTTGGCGCCATATCAGCACGAATAACAGGAAGGATTGAAAAATTATATGTCAGATATCGCTTCCAGCCTGTAAAGAAAGGTCAAAAGATAATGGATATCTATAGTCCTGAGTTACTTACCGCACAACAAAATCTACTATTCCTGTTAAAAAGCGATCCTCTAAACACTTCCTTAATTGATGCTTCCAGGGAAAAGTTGCTGTTACTTGGGTTTACAAACCAACAATTAAAAGAGGTGGAGAGCCGTCGCAAGCCATTATACAGGGTGGCAATTTACAGCCAGTATAGCGGGCATATACACGAAGCATCACGAAAAGAAATGGGTGGTAATACACCTCAGCCTGTCTCCATGAGTGATAACAGCTCGCTAATAACTAAAGAGCTTAATCTGAAGGAAGGGATGTATCTACAAAAAGGTCAGACGATATTCGACGTATATAATCCAAATAGAATATGGGCATTGCTAAATATTTATCCAGCTGAACAGTCCCACATTAAAGTCGGGAACAAAGTCAGAATTGTATCAGAGACAGGGTCAGGACAAGAAGTTGATGGTTTAATTTACTTTATCGAACCTTTCTTCAGGGAAGGAAGCAAGTCCTTAATAGCAAGGGTAAACATTAATAATAATGAACTTCAATCTACGATAGGAGGTCAGGTTAGGGCAACTATTTCAGGAGGGCGTGTAGATGCACAATGGCTACCAAAAGAGTCGGTGCTTTCGCTTGGTCTTCAAAGTATTGTCTTTCTGAAAAACGCTAATGGCTTTAGGGCGCAAAAAGTTTCTACAGGGATAGAATACAAGAATTTGATACAGATAACCGCTGGGATCAGACCTTCAGATTCCGTAGCGGCTAACGCTCAGTTCTTAATGGATAGTGAAAGTTTTATTAAGACGGATAAATAATACCGGCAATTGGCTTTACTGATTTAAGCCCGTTGAGCAGGTATATATAGAGGGGTAGATGATAAAAAGGGCAGACATAATTTAAAAAAAAAATGAAAAAGGTACAGATGATTCTAGTGCTAATACTAATAATTGCAGCCTGCAAAAACGCTGAAGTAAAAGATGCAAAAAAAGCAGTTCATAAAGACCATAACGTGGATTATTATACGTGCTCTATGCATCCGCAAGTTATAAAGGACAAACCTGGTAATTGTCCCATCTGCGGAATGAAACTGATTAAAGTTTCGCGAAGTTCAGCCAAAGACACTGAAGGAATACAATTAAACGAGCAACAAATGCAGCTTGGGAACATTATAACTGATACCATTGGAAACAAGATGATAAGTGATGAGATGGTACTTACCGCAACTATCAATGTAGACCAGCGAAATATAAATGCAGTGAGTGCAAGGGTGATGGGAAGAATTGAACGTCTATACTTTAAAAATACTGGCGACTATGTAAGGAAAGGAGACAGATTATTTGACATATATAGTGAAGACCTGAATAATGCCAAACAGGAATACATTTTGGCCTTAGAAAAGCAAAAGTTATTGCATGGTTCTGTTATAAATCCTGAAGTGCTTGTTGAAAGTGCGAAGAAAAAACTTGAACTATGGGGACTGTCCCTATCACAAATTAAGGAGCTGGAAGTTAGAAAAACAACGACGCCTGTTACTACTTACTATAGTCCTGTAGCAGGATATATATTATCAAATGAGTTACGAGAAGGCGAATATGTAACGGAAGGAGGAACGGTTGTTCGATTGGCTGATCTTTCGACATTATGGGCCGAGGCTCAAATTTATTCCTCAGAACTCTACCAGATAGATAGGCACGCAGCAGCCTCCGTACAATTTCTAAATATACCAGGCAGACAAGCCATTGGAGCAGTTCAGTTTGTTGCACCTGAAATTGCCGATCAAAGCCGGATTATTCTATTAAGAGTGCAAATCCCTAACTCAGGACTCTTGCTCAAACCAGGGATGCCTGCATCTGTGACAATAAAAAGTAAATCTGTAAACACATTAACCCTACCTTCTGATGCAGTGCTTAGAGTGGGCAATACTGCATCAGTGTGGGTGCAAACGGGTAATTATCATTTTAAGAACAAGATGGTTGAAACAGGAATGGAAGAGGGTGAAATGGTTGAGATAAAATCAGGACTGCAGGCAGGGGATATTGTAGTTATACAGGGAGCTTATCTCTTAAATAGTGAATATATTTTCAAGCAAGGTGCTAATCCTATGGAGGGAATGAAAATGTAAAGTTTAATTTTCATCAGATCAGGATCAACTGTATTTATAAGTTTTGATAATGAAAACGGATATGTCCAATATTAAGCTCGATTACATCTTTATAAAGGCATTTAGATGTTTGACTTTTGAAATTGAATTTGAAGAAGAAGATTGGCTTCAGTTTGAAAAAAAGCTGCTTAAGAAGTCATCTCGACATTCTCGGCAGAGAATATCGCTTTCGGTTTCCTATAAAAGTCGAAAAAACAATGACAGACGTTAATAAATATTCTAGATGAGAATTATTTATATTAGAAACATGATCTCACTCAGCTGCATTTATGTAGTAAGACATGAGTTTGAAAAATTTGGCTTTACTATAGAAATGATTAAATTAGGCTTAGTACAGATAAGAGAACCGTTGGACGATAATGTACGAAAAGAGCTATCGGTTCAACTTCGAAAATATGACTTAGAGATAACAGAGGAATGGAATCCAGATGTGGAACAAATAAAGAGAGTAGTAATAGAGTATTTTCAGAAAAATGAAAATATATCAGGAAAAATAAATTGGGCTGATCTTTTAAAAGGCAGTATTGGAAAAAAATGTACTTATAGTTATATCAGCCACCTCTTTTCAAATATGGAGGGAGTTACTCTAGAAAGATATATTATAAAGCAAAAAATTATAGCTGTAAAGCGCCTTTTGTTAAATCAGCAACTTAAGCTGAAGGAAATCACCAAGAAGATGGGATATAAAAATATTTCTCACCTTTCATACCAGTTTAAGAAAGTTACAGGTCAAACTCCTTCTGAATTTAAGAAATCAAAATTTGATACAGGGATTCGTGAATAGTATGGATCAGGTTATTATCCTGAAACTGTAGGGGTGCTCGCTTTACCGGGAAAAAGTCAAGGAACTACTTTGAGATATATTCATATCCTGCTGGGTAATATAGTATAACCATTGAACGAGACTGCACTTTTAGGTAAGGACAAAGCATTATCAGTTCCCGAAACTCCGGATGGACTAAGGGAAATCGTAACAAAGCTGACACTAAGTTAAAAGACTGCGTTCCATACAAGTCAAGGTTTTATCTAGGGTTTTCTTTTTTTGTTGTTAGTTAAAAAACATCAGAAGAAGCTAAGGTAGCTTATAAAGAGTAGTTCACGAGATGAATAATAATCGTAGGAGGTAACGATTTAGTAATGGGTGCTTACGGCATTCATTTTAGCAGACTTTCCTTTAAATCTGTTTCAAAAATACAAAAGATGAAAGCACATTAGCTTTTAAACTGTGGGATTTACAGACATCGTTTCACTCCATTTAACTGTAAGTCAAGTCGATAATTTTGAACTCTGAGCCGTTCTTTGGATTCATTGTACATTTCACCCACTTCGTCCCAAAAGGGAGTTTTATTCGATAAAGAATTAATGACATCAATGGGCGCTTTACCGTTCAGGGATCTGTGGACCCTGAACCAGTTATAGTGAAACTGCCATTGTGATAGCAGGTCAGGAAGTTCCGGATCTTTGAGGTCCACCGTCGAGTAGAACTCGTCAAGATCGGTACGCTGGGATCGTTCAACCTTTCCATTCAGGCGGGGAGAACGCGGTTTGACCGGACGGAATTTAATGCCATACTCCATCAAGGTCTTCTGGAATTTCTCAGCGAAGAATTCATTGCCCCTGTCCGTTTGAATTCGTTGAATGGGAAAAGGCATCTGCTCAAGAACAATTTCAAGGAAACGCAGGGTGTTGGCCGCTGTCCGTCGTGGGTACAATGCCAACACCCTGAATCTGCTACTGTCGTCTATAGCTGTATACTGGTAAAGTCCCGGTCCAATCTTACAGACATCCATCTGGACACGGTCCCCAGGAATGGGCCTGCTATAGCGGTTTGTCTTTTTCCTGTATCCACGTTTAATTTTCAGGTATTTACAGTTATGCTGCTCAAGGATTTTTTGTATCGTGGCGGTAGAGAAAGAACGTCCGTGCAAACGTTTCATCTCACTGACAATGCTTCTATGACCAAGTTTTCTGCTTTTCCTCAGAATAAGGATATTGGAAACATCCTGGGGAGTAACCTTGGCTTTAATGCGCAGGGGACGTCTGCTATGCTCGGATAAACCTGCAACGCCAAGTTCCTTATATCTTTGTATCCACTTACGGAGTGTCGGTCTGCTGATACCGCAGCGGCGGCATGTAAGTCCTAAATTGCCTGTTGATTCATATAGTTTTATCCAGCCAAGTCGTTTCTTGACATCGCTTTCCATTGTTGTTGTTGATTATGTTAAAAATGTGGTAAAGCCGTAGGCTTTTCCATATTTTAACATAAAGTTATGGAAACGATCTATATGAATCACACATTTAAACCAACTATTCGCTCTCTGTTTGTCAATCTTCGGGAGTGCGGCCATATTCTTCATCCGTTACCGATTTCAGCCATATAGCTCCTCCTGCATTGGTATTTGTACCTATTGCAATATGTGTCATTGCCTCGGTTGGTGTGGCACCGTGCCAGTGTTCAACATTGGGCGGGCATTTTATTACATCACCTTTTTTTATGACCTCAACCGGTTTTCCTTTTTCCTGGTATAACCCTTCACCTTCGGTTACCAAAAGTATCTGACCTCCTTTATGAGAGTGCCAATTGGTTCTTGCTCCCGGTTCAAAAGTCACCGAGCCGATATTGACATTGTAGGTAGTATCATTTTCCGCCAGATAATTAAGCCAGACTGTGCCGGTAAAATTATCGTTCGTCACTTTTTCTCCTTTAGGTGGATATTCCGGAACATGTTGGTTCTTCCCCACTTTTGGTGGTTATGAAGGTGCCATCACGAGTCTTTTCTCCAGTAGGCGGAGCGAACAACGGCCGTACATCTGTCTTTTCAAGGTCTTCAACTTGTTTACGTTTCCTTCAACAGGCCCGTTGCTCCATGGTAGATCAAAGGCGTTTTTGACTGCTGCTAGATCCTGTTGGAGCCCTTTGGCAAAACCACATAATTCAGGAATCGAAGATTCGCTTACTCTCCGGATCCAATCATTTAGACCTGCGCTACATTGATCTTTAAACATCATTTGACGAAACTGCCTGATGAAAGACAAAGATTGTTTCAAGACAACCGAAGCTCTGCAGAGTTGGTTTAATATATTCGATTCATCCTTAGAAAGTTTCTGGGGATCATTAAAGAAAAGCATGGAACTCCTTGATGGTCTCCAAAGGTTCAGATCTGAGGGCAGCACTGTTTTTGTTCCCTTTTTCTTACCCACTGCCAGGCTATGCCTTGCCAAACCGTCGGATAAAGTTGAGTATGCACCTTGATACCCGCGAGCTTTAAGTTCAGCGTGTAACTGTCTGAGCTGGATTTCAGGATCCTCCTTTCTTCTTTTCTTTACATAGTTAAGATGCTTTTCCAGCCCCGTAGGTGAGATGTATATTTTTCGTGGAAGTTCCGTGCAGTGTTTATATTTTCTGATTGTTATCCGACTCATTCTGAACCTTCTGGCTATCTCTCTGATCGGAACGTCCTGTTGTAATAGTTGCTTAACTTCCAGGAATTTTTCCTTTTGACGTGGGGAAGCCATGCTTTTCAATACACGTGGAGTAGGCAGTATTGTTTCCCTCTGGCTGTTCCTTATCCTTTTCAAAGCCGTATGTTCTCTCTCCAGGATTTTCCGGACTGCCTCACCAAGGTTTTTCAGCAGGTGCCAGCGATCCGTTACCTGGATAGCCTGCGGCGCCCCCTTCGTGGAGCCTCGTTGATAATTACCATACCTGTCTCTGGAAATGACTTGTATTTTACCCCGCTCTTTGAGCCAGTAGGAAAGCGTGTCTTCTTCCCGATCGCCAAGTAGGCCAATCGGCCTATTTGTTGCAAGGTCCACGAGTATACTGCCGTATCGCTCCCGCTTTCGGATAGCCCAGTCATCTACTCCTAATGCTATAACTTCTTGACTTTTGGGTAGTTCCACCCGGTCTACTATACGTAACAAGGTTGTATCGCTTACAGGTATAGAAAACCTGCTACAAATCCTTTCCGCTGACTTTCCTCCAGTCTCAATGGCGATGTTCAACAATCTATCATGCAATCTTTCCGTTCTTCTCTGGTATGGCCTGAAATGATTGTCAAATCTTTCAGTGAATACCTTTAATGGACATTCGTCAGTGCAGCAATAGTACTTACGTGCCCTGAGAAATAGCGTAGAAGATTTTCCAAACGATGGCAGATCATTCAACCTTCTGGTGTAGTAACTGTGTACCTTTAGATCTCAGACAACAATTTGGACATAAACTGCCTTTCTGAGTGCTTTGCACGTATATATTTAACATATCTATCTGATTATCCACAGAAATAACCCGGAACTTGTCACCTGTATTGAAAATCATTTTGGAAGCATTCATGGATAATACAACGAATCCAAGAGCTTGATCTCATAAATCTACCACCAAAAGTGGGGAAGAACCAGCATCTCCGGAATCTCCATTTAGGAAAAACCATATCTGTACTTGTTTTGGTCGGTGAAGAATTTTGTTTGTTTCCACTGTTGCACGACATTGTTCCCAGTGAAACACAGAGGACAGAAAAAATCATCAAGCCCGTTTTAAAATTGATATATCTCATTACAAAGTTCCTTTAGTTATTCGCTAATTTTCACCGCCTCAAATTTTACAGTAAGGGGATCGGGACTGCTGAATGTTTCTATTCCTTTTTCCAGCCGTGCCAAAACAATAAGCCCTGCTTTCACTTCACTGTTGTCCTGATGATAGAAAACAGCAATACCGCCACTGTACTAGCCCCCTAAAAGACTGGACTAAATTTAGAAAACAATTTAGAACCATTAAATTAGGGAATCATGAAAAAAGAAAGAAGGATCTTCACGCCCGAAGATCGGTTGGCTATCATCCAGGAAGGAGAGCGGGAGGGTGCCACAGCCACCTGCCGCAAGTATAATTTGGCGCCCTCATTGTATACCCGCTGGAAGAAAAAGTATCAGAGTAAAGGCATGGAAGGTTTGAAGCCAGCTTACCACCGTGTGGATCCTGAGGTAAGAGCCTTGGAAGAGGAGAATGAGCGGTTAAAACGGATCATTGCCAGACAGGCTCTGGAGATAGAAGTAAAGTCTGAGCTTTTAAAAAAAACTCCCATTCAAACCAGGACAAAAAGATGATCGTCTCCCAGTTCAAACATTTAGTGCCTTGCAGGACGCTTCTGTCCTGGATGGATATGCCCGGCAGCGTCTACTATTACAGGAATAAAAACGGCAAGCGGGGGGCAAAGCCCAGTACCCATACGTTTAAGCTGGATGGTTCCATGGTGGACAATCAGGTGGTCATTGAAGAAATAAAAGATATTCTGTCGCAGGAATTCTGCTGCTACGGGTATGAGAATGTCACCCAGGAACTGCGTAAGCAGGAATATTATATCAATGAGAAAAAGGTATACCGGTTAATGAATGAACAGAACCTGTTATTAGGCAAAGTGATCCGCACAAGCGGAAAACGCAACTTCGTTCAGCATCGCAGAATACAGGCCTCTTACCCATGGAATATCTTTGTCTGGACATTAAATACATCTATGTGCATGCAGACAAACGAAATTACTACCTGTTAACCATCCTGGACGTATTCTCTCGTAGAACAGTCGATCAGATCTTTCAGAAAAGCATCAGGCTGGTTGATGTCATTAATGCCTTGAGAAGAATCAATCAGGAGTATGGCATTAAAGGGGTAACCATACGCAATGATAACGGCTCGCAATTTATCGGCAATAACGTCAAACAGTATCTTAAGACAGCGGAAGCAAACCAGGTGTTCACTCATATCGCCACACCCGAAGAAAACGCTTATATTGAAGCTTTTCACAGCATCGTTCAAAGGGAGGTGGTTGACCGCTTCGAGTTCGACAGCTTTTACCATGCTAAACATACACTGGCGGCTCATAGAAACTGGTATGATAACAGAAGGTTACACCGTAGTATTGGAATGACCCCAGTTCAAAAGTGGAATGAAAATATTCATATTACCCAACGTAAAAGAGCAGAACTGAAGAGCTTTCAGAATACCACTGAAATATCCGCTGATACCAACAATTATTACACAACTAATTCATTATTATTGTCCAACTAATAAGGGGTCGGTACAATAGGTAAGTGTCCTCTTAAAAAATTATGGGCTATGAAATACTCTCTACAAAACGTCATTTTAGAAATTCAAAACAAGGAAGACAAGATTTCATCACAAAGCAAGAGACTGATTGATGAAGCTTATGAGATGACACTGTACCTACAGGACTTGTTATTTACAGTTAAGAAACATATAGTTGAATAAGGCTTTAAGAGTGAAGCAAAAGAAATACAATTTTTCCGTAATATAAAACCTCAGATACTCGGTAAGCTGATACTATAATAAGGAATACAGGATAGAAACCACCTTCCCAGTGAGCAACGGCAAAATGTATTACATTTATTTTTCGGGTCAATTGTCAAGTACATGATATTGTACTTGTTCAATGTGCTTTGGGAACGCTTTTTCTTGTCGACCATTTTTTTATAGTCTTCATCCTGCTGTTAAATACTTTCATTATAGCATCGTCCATCACGCCAACACTCAGAAAGGCAAGTTTTACTTTCTGTGCTGTGGCAAAGCGATGATCTTTCATTATGTCTTCATCTTATTGATCCATAACTGAATTCTATCCAACTTTAGAATAATGTTGATGGCTAAATTGCTTTTGCCCAAAACACAACCGTGTTTCAAATCTCAACCTTGAAGGTCAATTTCCAGTTTGGTTCCAAAAAATGTTGGAGTTCCGTCAATGGTAATGCGACCCATTACGGGCGCATTACTATTTTTCTTAGGCTCGTTTTAGGTAGAATAACAGATTGAACGTAGATCTTTTTGCTTACTCCATAACTCAAAAATTTAATGTCTAAAATTAATGAGTTACAAGGAAGCATAAAATGGCATACAAAATACTGAAACACAATACTTAACCCGTTGTGCGGTTTAAGCGGCAAGGGCATGTTTTAAGTGATTAATGGGTTTGTTGTTTTTGAAATTGATCAACTGCAGAACGGCTACGCCACTTATCTTTGAACACATCCTTGTGAAGAGCCCGCTGAGCGATTTTGCATAATTCCTTTTGATGTAAAGGTGGTCGCAAAGCTGAGAAAACAGAGTTTCCACTCTCTTGCGGACGTATCGGTAAGAAGGATTCCAGAGCGTTGTTCTTTTCTTCATATTATTCCTTAAAGGGGTGATTAACCGAATCCTGTCCTGTTCAAAAAGAGTGGTTTGATAGGGCAGGGATAAATATCCTTTATCTGCAATTAATTCACATTCATTTAGTTCCAGATTTTCAAGCTGGCTGAGATAGTGTACATCATGTACATTAGCAGCCGTTATTCCCATTGATACCGGAACACCGGCTTTCGAAATAATCAGTTGCATTTTGAAGCCGTAATAATGCAGCCTGTGAGATGCATGATACCCTCTGGAAGGTTGTACATGCAAATCTTCTCTGCAAATGCTGGTCCTGGAAATCCTTACATTCTGACAAATAGGAACAGGTACCGAATCTATAATAAACTGGCGGTTATCGGGATTGATTATTTCCGATATAGGTTGAGCCACCAGGGCAATATAATCCTGAAGTCTCTTTCGCCTTCTGTTGTAATTAGACCGGTCTATTAAATTAGGAAACTCCCCGCTATATTCTGTTCTAAGTTTAGAAAACAGCAGGTTTTCCGAGTCAATACCCAGTGCTTCGGAAGTAATAGACAAAGCAACTATCTCTATATCTGACAGTTTTGGCAAATTCCTGTACTTGAAGAAGTTGCCATCCGCTAACATATATTCTGTCAAAGCAAGTTTGCTAATCTCAAGAATCTTATCGAAATTGGTCTTTAAGTTGTGCATGTAAGAAAATGTCGAATACTTTCTTAATTTACTGCTTATCAGTAACGTGCACAACTTTATTCCTTCTTCTTTTTTCATTTATTTACTTTTACTCAAACCGCACAACGGGTAATACTTATAATATTGTTTGCCTGTTTGTAGCCGGAAATAATTTAGTAACCCAACTTGGTCATTTTAGCCCAAAACTTATCGGACACCGACTTTCCAATTTAAACTGCTGTTTTATAAGTTGTTGAATATGAACGGACTTAACCGTTTTTCTTATTTTTGCTTTTTAACGAATTTTAAAAAAAAATGTGTAACTTGTCTTAACGTTTCGTATATCCTTTTAATCATTCAGTTTATAAGTTTGGCATGTGATATAAGCGAGACTAAGCTCTCAGATCATTTTACAGTGTAAATTGTATAAATCAATTCAACATGATAGTACCCATGCATGAGAAATAAGTACTTTAATATGCATCCTGCTGATCTTCGAATGTCTCGCTTAATGCGTCTTCTATCAAGCGATTGCGTTCTGAAAAGGGCCAGACCCGATTGGCTAGTTTCAGTCATTAAGTAAACAAACAATTAATTTAAATTAAAATAAAGATGAAAACGTTGTATTTTTTCTTTCTGGTACTTTTATCAGTTTTCGGTGCTTCGTCATTTGATGCAAAGGCACAAAGCACCTCAGCTTCCGAAAGATCTATCATTATCAACAAAAAGGGTGAAATCTTTGATCATGGATGGAACAAACTTGGATATATCACCAGTGATAATATTGCCAAAAACAATAAAGGGAAAACCATCTATTTTATAAATAAAAATGGAAATGTTATCGACGCAAATGGGAAGAATCTAGGCAGGGCAGCTAAAAATGGCAACTATTACAATTTAAGCGGGGAAAATGTAATAACAGTTCGGGATAAAAATGCCGAGGAATGCGATATACTTGACCCTCAGGGTCACAAACTGGGAACTGTTCATAAGAATTATAAGCTTCATGCCTGCGCAACCCATTGTTTTTTCTTGGCAAAAGAAAAGGAGAAGAGGGTTGGTAATTAGAACGTAACATAACGATAAATTGGTACCGTAAATAAGACTGTACCAATTTATCGTTATGTTACACCGGTATTAATGTTTCTATATTATTTCTCAATAACTGATATTTATGGCAACGATTATCCTGCGGAAGCTATTGTCCTTCATTTAAAACAGGAAAACATTGGTTCGATATCGGTGAACAAATTTGAAAGTCTGAACAGGAAAAGATGCGAAGGCGGAGTTTGGAGGAGAAACCTATTGGACAGGAAGCCATAAGATCTTAAAAAAACCAGTTACTCTCGGTAAGCGAAACTTTACAACGGAAGTAGGCACGCTACAACAACAAGTGAAAACGGTCATTTATTATTTTGACAAAAGCCAAATATTGGCCGTCACCATTGCAAACCAGATTAAAGAATGTTCCAGAGGCGCTGTAGACGAATTGATAAACTATAAATAGCTGTGTCTATGCTTGCCGGAAATAATTATCAAACCGTCGCCGGCGTAGCTTTGCGGTCAGGAATACCGATTATAGGGCAGAGGTGTTTCCCTCAGATGAAGCCGGATTTTTTAGTAGCTTCAATCGCAAGTCAAGGTGATTGCAATGATTGCAGCGGCATTAATGATAGCTAAGCATTGGCACAGGCAGATGTATCTATAGCGATGTGTAAGGATTCCAATATTGCAATTGATGTAGCTAAAATTATGCTGGTATCATCCAACCTTAATACAGGTGTCCAAAGCGTTGCGTTTATCCAAATTACCATGCGTACCACACGGCAAAGCCTATTTTAGGCATTCATACTTTGATAGGTATTCCAACTGCCATTGGAGTTCTATACCCTGGTAAACGGCTTTTTATTACACATGAGGATTGCAGGTGCGGCAATGGAATTAAGCTCGGCGCCGGTTATAAGCAATAACCTTCGTCTTATATTTTCTCAGTTAATATCAAATAATAATAAAAATAATAAGTCATGGAAACATTAAATTTAAAACCAATATCGAATATGGCAGATGTATAGCTGCTATACCCCCCCATTTAAACAAACTTGTAAGTGTAGAAAATGGGAAGCAGACAACGAAAACCCTGATAAGATACTAACTATCCAAGACAAATCAGGATTAGATGCCTGGGAAGTAAGTGACCGACACTCTTGAACATGCAGGCAATAAGGCGGAAAAGCTTTGATATATTAGCGTAATAGTTAGCGAACATCAAGCTGTTAGTCTGGCTTGGTATTGTTGCATTACAAAACTAAAATTTTAGAACAAACATATCATTTATTTGTAATTATGATAATTACCCGGTAATGAGAAAAACGTGTGCCATAGGTTTTGCAGCGTTCTACCTGTTGTTAACAACGGGAATGTTTGTCTGCATCTTTCATTGTGTGTCCGAGTATTTTTTAAAACCACAGGTAAGCATCAGTCTACATAGCGAAGAAGCCAGATCTCATGACGAGAATAAACTTCATTCGCTTAAAGACGGGAGTAAACCAGATATCCATAAAAAGAAACCATGTTCCGATGGTAAGGATTGTAAATGCTGTAACGAGCATGGTCAGTACACCATTAATGAAAATATCCAGCCTGATGACCCATTTTTCTCAGCTGTTTCAGCTTTAACTTTTCCACTCAATTTTGAAGAGATTTTTATTTCTCATAAAGAGGTAAAATCTATTGATTGGCCAAAGGGCAATGCCCCGCCCTGCGTCTTAAAAACACCACTTTATATTTCTAATCGTACCCTTCTGATTTGATCAAGCTTTGACTATTTTTTAGTCCAGGAACCCTCTGTGTCCTATTTTCTCATTTAGCTTGATCTTAAAAATGTTATTACATATAAAAAATATGGTTTGCGACCGCTGTATAATGGTTGTACGCCAACAATTACAACATCTGGATCTTCAGGTTTCAGAAATCTCTCTTGGCACAGCTTTTATAGCACCTGAGCCTTCCGAAAATAAATTAACGGAGATCGCCGCTTCATTGAAAGTACTTGGTTTTGAGTTGATTGATAAGGATAAGGATAAGTTGATTGAAAGTATCCGAAACGCGATTATAGAAATTATACACCATTCGGATTTAGCTGAACACGTTACTTTCAGTAAGCTATTAACTGGCAGGCTGCATAAAAATTATAACTATCTAAGCCGCTTATTTTCTGAAAGCGAAGACCTGACCATTGAAAAGTTTATTATACAACAGAAGGTCGAAAAAGTTAAGGAACTTCTGCAATACGGTGAACTCAATCTCTATGAGATTGCATTGAAAATGGGTTACAGCAGCAGCGCACATCTTTCCAACCAGTTTAAGTCAGTTACCGGCCTATCTCCGAGAGAATTTAAGACTATAAAATCGAATGGCCGAAAACCGCTTGATAAAATATGATTAGGGTGAGATCTTACATTTTTACTGTCATAACCGGCAGGGAGAAATTACGTAAGTTTTTTACGAAATTCTGTAACTTTTAAAATAGCTTTTCGGCTATTTTTGTAATAATGCGAGATTATAGGGTATACTATACATAAAATGAAAGCCTGTTCATCCATACGCTTTAAAGCAGCGCTACTAACCTTTGTATTCCTGTTGAATACGATAGTAGGCTTTGCTTGTGCTGTCGGAACCGACATGGGCTTCAACAGTGGGCATCACATAGAGCAGAAAGCAGTTCATTCAAGCGAACATACGGATAAACATAATAAGCCTCATACACATGGTAAACATACCCATAGTAGGCATGCGCATAGTAAACATAATCATGGTAAGCATAAACACGATAAGGATGCCGCTAACCATCATACTTCGAAAAGCTCAAAGGACAACTGCTGTAAGGACGAGGTAGCAAAACTGACAAAAGCCGATAAGCTGATTCAGCCCGGTTTTGATTACAGCCTGCTGTCCTTGTCTACTTTCATTTTGCCTTCACCTGTGTATGGTATGGGCAACTCAGGTATACTTCTGGTAAACGTTCCTAATGCGTATTTCGTCAAGCATTGCCGTCCTCCTATTTCCGACGTTCGGATCGCCATACAAAGTTTTCAGATTTGATTTAAGGTTTAATTCTACCGGATGGTCTAACTATCCCGGCTAAATAATTATTTACCTTAAAATCAATACAATGAAAAAGATATTTTTAATGGTCGCTCTTATAGCAACTGCCTTTGTGCAAACAGGATTTGCACAACATGATCATGCTACTCACCAAACGCAATCATCAGCATTGCTTCCCCTATATTATAACATTAAAGACGCGTTGGTTGTCGGTAATGCAAGCCTCGCAGCTGCTAAGGCCGGAGAATTCGTCGAAGCCCTGAAAAATGCCGATGCCAAGATTGTCACTGGAGCTAATCGCGACGGACTATTGGAACACTCTGGAAAAATTGCCGGGAGCAAAGACCTGAAAAGTCAGCGTGAGCATTTTGCTGGTCTTTCGACCGACATGATCGCTCTGGCCAAAGGATCGAAACTATCGACTGAACCGGTTTACCAGATGTACTGTCCGATGAAAAAGACCAGCTGGCTGAGCAGCGAAAAAACCGTAAAAAACCCCTATTACGGCAGCGCTATGCTGACCTGCGGAAAGGTAGTAGAAACTATAAAGTAGTTTCTCTTATTTCCAGTGCCCTAAGCGAAAGCTTGGGGCTTTACCCATTTCAATTCTTCAGCCATGAATAAAATGACCAGTATTCTAAAAAAGATCTTCAAGTTTTTATTTGTCAAAAAGTGCTGTAGGTAATGATGAATTTAAAATTTAAAAAGCACATGAAAGTAACAATATTAAGTATGGCTATGTCCATTCTTCTCTTTGCCGCTTGTAATAACGGAGCAAAGACACCAGATAATGCAAATAATCAAAACGATAGCACTCTTACGCCAAACAAAGGCGACGTTGGCGCAAAAAGCACAGCTTCCACGGGTGATGTCCTCGACTCATATTTAGCGCTAAAAAATGCCCTGACCAGAGACGATGATAAGAGTGCTGCGCAGGCCGGTAACCAGTTGGTTCGGGCAATAGAATCGATAGATAAATCTTCTCTGCCTGCTACTCAATCCAAAGTATTTGCTGACGTCGCCGACGACGCAAAGGAACATGCTGAGCACATCGGCACTAACGCGGGAAACATCAAGCACCAACGGGAACATTTTGAAACACTGAGCCAGGAGATCTATGACCTGGTTAAAGCTGGTGGGAGCGCGGGAAGAAAACTTTATTATGACAACTGTCCGATGTACAATGACAGGAAGGGCGGTAACTGGATCAGCGAAACTAAAGAGATACAAAATCCCTACCTGGGGAAGGGGATGCCAACCTGTGGCAGCGTTAAGGAAGAACTGAATTAAGAATGGGTTGGGTAAAAAAAGGATTTTTATTTCTGTCAGGTGTACTGGTTTTTATCCAGTTCATCCAGCCTGTGCACAATATAAGCGTGCAGGCTGGCCCAGCCGATATCAGCCGAATTTATCCAATGCCGGCGACGGTTCAGGGAATATTAAAAACGTCCTGTTATGATTGCCATAGTAATAATACCAATTACCCCTGGTATGCAAGTATTCAGCCCGGCGGATGGTGGCTCGATTCACATATAAAAAAAGGAAAACAGGAACTCAATTTTAATGAGTTCGGAAATTACTCTTTACGCAGGCAGCAAAGCAAGTTAAGAGCAGTTTCTAATAGTATAAAAGATGGAACGATGCCTATAAGCTCTTATACATTGATCCACATAAACGCGAAACTTTCAAAGGCTGAAAGGGAACTAATCCTGAACTGGATAGCAAAAACGAATGACAGCCTTCAAATAAATAAATGATGAAAAAATTAATCTTATATACCCGTTGTGCGGTTTAAGCGGCAAGGGCATGTTTTAAGTGATTAATGGGTTTGTTGTTTTTGAAATTGATCAACTGCAGAACGGCTACGCCACTTATCTTTGAACACATCCTTGTGAAGAGCCCGCTGAGCGATTTTGCATAATTCCTTTTGATGTAAAGGTGGTCGCAAAGCTGAGAAAACAGAGTTTCCACTCTCTTGCGGACGTATCGGTAAGAAGGATTCCAGAGCGTTGTTCTTTTCTTCATATTATTCCTTAAAGGGGTGATTAACCGAATCCTGTCCTGTTCAAAAAGAGTGGTTTGATAGGGCAGGGATAAATATCCTTTATCTGCAATTAATTCACATTCATTTAGTTCCAGATTTTCAAGCTGGCTGAGATAGTGTACATCATGTACATTAGCAGCCGTTATTCCCATTGATACCGGAACACCGGCTTTCGAAATAATCAGTTGCATTTTGAAGCCGTAATAATGCAGCCTGTGAGATGCATGATACCCTCTGGAAGGTTGTACATGCAAATCTTCTCTGCAAATGCTGGTCCTGGAAATCCTTACATTCTGACAAATAGGAACAGGTACCGAATCTATAATAAACTGGCGGTTATCGGGATTGATTATTTCCGATATAGGTTGAGCCACCAGGGCAATATAATCCTGAAGTCTCTTTCGCCTTCTGTTGTAATTAGACCGGTCTATTAAATTAGGAAACTCCCCGCTATATTCTGTTCTAAGTTTAGAAAACAGCAGGTTTTCCGAGTCAATACCCAGTGCTTCGGAAGTAATAGACAAAGCAACTATCTCTATATCTGACAGTTTTGGCAAATTCCTGTACTTGAAGAAGTTGCCATCCGCTAACATATATTCTGTCAAAGCAAGTTTGCTAATCTCAAGAATCTTATCGAAATTGGTCTTTAAGTTGTGCATGTAAGAAAATGTCGAATACTTTCTTAATTTACTGCTTATCAGTAACGTGCACAACTTTATTCCTTCTTCTTTTTTCATTTATTTACTTTTACTCAAACCGCACAACGGGTTCTTATATATCTTATTGATGGGTCTGGTGCCGTATGCGTCGGCGCACGGATGGCACATAAGTTCACCACAACAAAAGCAGCAACCGGTCATCTATACTTGCCCCATGCACCCTGAAATCCAGAGCGCCAAGCCGGGCAACTGTCCCAAATGCGGAATGAAGCTGGTTGCGCAAAAGAAAACGAGCGTCCAGCCAAAAAAAGCTGCCCCCACCAAAAAGAGTCCGCCTGCGAAGATGAACGGTCAGAGCGGAAAGAATATGCCCATGCAAAAACAAGCTGCTGCGACTCCTTCAACAGCTGTAACCTACACGTGCCCCATGCATCCGGAAATACATACATCTGAGCCAGGGAACTGCCCAAAATGTGGGATGAAACTAGTGAAAGTGACCACAAAGACCACTCCAGGCGAACACCATGGAATGGAAATGCAGATGGAAACGGAGACTAAACAGGGTATTACGGGCGACATGAACGGAATGCATACGAAAGATGACAATGCCACGATGGAGAATATCAAAAAAGCAAAATTGCAACTAGGCAATATCAAAACCGTTTCGAGTAAAACACCTCCCAAAACGGTTCGCTACGATCTGTACGTTGCAGACACTACAGTAACCTATGGTAAGAAGTCGAAGCGGGCGATTGCTGTGAACGGCCAGATCCCGATGCCCACGCTGACCTTCACTGAAGGAGATACTGCATTGATATATGTTCACAACAATCTCGATGAGGAAACATCCCTACACTGGCATGGATTGTTCGTACCCAACCAGATGGATGGCGTGCCCTTTCTTACTCAAATGCCTATAAAACCGCACAGTACCTATATCTATAAGTTCCCAATTGTTCAGCATGGTACGCATTGGTACCATAGTCATACCAAGCTACAGGAACAGATCGGCATGTACGGTGCATTTATAATGAATAAAAGGGCGGATGAATGGGATATTCCCACTGTTCCTGTCGTGATCAGTGAATGGACTGATATGAACCCTGAAGAAGTTCACCGCAGCCTGAGAATGGCAACTGACTGGTTTGCCATTCAAAAGGGCGCAACCCAGAGTTATGCCGAAGCGATTAAAACCGGCCACTTCAAAACTAAAGTGAACAATGAATGGAAACGCATGAATGCAATGGATGTCAGTGATGTCTATTATGATACATTCCTGATCAATGGCAAGAACCAAAACGAGCAGCCCCAGTTCAGGGCAGGCGATAAGGTCAGGTTAAGGATAGCAAACGCAGGCGCGTCTGATTATTTCTGGCTGAAATATGCCGGTGGCAAAATTACCGTGGTAGCTACAGACGGGAATGATGTTGAACCGGTCGAAGTCGACAGGCTGATCATTGCCGTATCCGAAACTTACGATGTAATGGTGACTATCCCTGAGAATAAGAGTTATGAGTTTTTGGTGACACCGGAAGATCGTACCAAATCCGCCTCGCTTTGGTTAGGTAAGGGAGAAAAAGTGCCAGCGGGAGCAATGCCGAGGCTGAAATATTTTGCAGGCATGAAGATGATGAACGAGATGATGGATATGAACGGGAACATGATCGAAATGGAAGGCATGAAAATGCAGAACCAGATCATGGACATGAACACCGTCATGTATCCTGAAATTACCGGTGAGGAACTTCAGGAGTCTGCTAATAAGAAAACCGATACTTCGGGTGCGAAAATGCCTACCGGAATGGATATGGGAAACGGCACCCCCGATATCGTTACCCTGAATTACAATATGCTGAGGGATCCTAAGAAAACAACCCTGTCTAAAGGGCCGTGGAAGGAAATGAAGTTCGAGCTTACTGGTAATATGAATCGTTACGTTTGGACACTGGATAACAAAACCGTTTCAGAAAGCGATAAGATCCTGATCAAAAAGGGCGAAAATGTACGCATCATTTTATTCAACAACAGCATGATGCGCCATCCCATGCACCTGCACGGTCATGATTTCAGGGTGCTGAACGACCAGGGAGAGCATGCGCCCATGAAGAACATCATCGACATTATGCCAATGGAACGGGACACTATTGAATTCGCCGCTAATGAACCCGGCGGCGACTGGTTCTTCCACTGCCATATACTCTACCACATGATGAGCGGTATGGGCAGGGTATTCAGTTATGAGAACTCTCCGGCCAACCCTGAAATTACAAACACGAAGGTAGCCACGCGCGGACTAAATTCAGACGAAAAGGCATTTCACCCAATGGCCACTATAGGATTGGAAAGCAATGGCAGTGACGGGGAATTTATGCTCTCCAATACCCGCTACCGTCTCTCAACAGAGTGGAGAATCGGCCTAAAGGCGCATCATGGCAATGAAAGCGAGACCTATTTCGGGAAGTACATCGGCAAGATGCAATGGCTTTTCCCTTTTATCGGGTTTGACTACCACTATAACGGTATGAGCAATGAGAGCGAGAATAATCTGTTCGGTCAGATCAGCAACCAAAACAACCGGAAGGCTGCGGTAATAGGGTTTCAGTATATTCTGCCTATGCTGGTCACTGCTGAGGCAAGGCTGGACAGTAAGGGGAAACTGCGCTTTCAACTGGGCCGGGAAGACGTTCCGGTAACCAGCAGGCTACGGCTAAATTTCATGGGCAATACCGACAAAGAATATATGGCGGGGCTTAGATATATTGTTACCAAATACTTCTCCTTTTCCACGCACTATGACAGTGACATGGGCTACGGAGGCGGAATCACTATAACTTATTAAAATAAACAGAATCATGGAACATACCTATAAAATGACCGAATGAGCAGCGAAGACTGCCGCGCCAAAGTTGAACAGGCACTGAATACGGTAGATGGAATTTCAGCTGTGGTCACTTTTGAACCACCAGAGGCAACGATAACCATGAAAAAGCATGTGCCTGCCGAGAAATTGCAGGAAGCACTGTCTTCAGCTGGAAAATATACCATCGCGATGGCAGGCCATCAGGGTTCGGAGATTCATAATGCCCCTCATACAGATCATAAGCACCATGCTGCCGTCCCGGTAAAGATGTCAGAAAATAGTGTCGGAAAATACTATTGCCCGATGCATTGCGAGCGAGACAAAACCTATGATCAACCAGGCAATTGCCCTGTCTGCGGAATGGATCTTATTAAACAGCCGTCCGTAATAAAAACGACGAAATATACCTGCACCATGCATCCGGAAATTATCCGTGACCAGCCAGGTGCCTGCCCGATTTGCGGGATGGATCTGGTTCCTATAATAGCAAATACTGACCAGGAAGATCTGATTTATTATAATCTGGTTCGCAAATTTAAAGTGGCGGCGATTTTTACCGTTCCGATCTTCCTTATCTCCACATCGGAGATGATACCCAATAATCCGTTGTTTAAACTCATGGGCCTGGGGTACTGGAACTGGGTACAGTTCGCGTTGTCAATTCCCGTGGTATTCTATGCAACCTGGATGTTCTTTGAACGTGCATGGCGATCAATTGTAACCTGGCAGTTGAATATGTTCACCCTTATTGGTATCGGTTCAGGCGTAGCCTGGTTGTTTAGCGTAATTGCCCTATTGGTTCCGGGCATTTTCCCGGATCAGTTCAAGACAAATATGGATACGGTCTATGTTTATTTTGAAGCCACTACCGTGATCCTGACTCTGGTTTTACTAGGACAGCTTCTGGAAGCACGGGCGCACGGCAAGACCAATAGTGCCATTAAGGAACTGCTAAAGCTGGCACCCAACGAGGCGACAAAAATTGCGGGCGAAAAAGAAATAAGGGTTGCTATCGATGACATCCAGAAGGGTGATCTGCTGCGTGTGAAACCGGGTGAAAAAGTGCCTGTTGACGGCACGATCAAGATTGGAGAAGTTACCATTGATGAATCTATGATCTCGGGCGAACCTATCCCGGTTGACAAGAAACCGGGTGACAAGGTAAGCTCAGGCACCATAAACGGAAACAAAACTTTTACGATGATTGCGGAAAAAGTGGGTTCAGAGACCTTGCTTTCCCAGATTATTGAAATGGTCAATTCGGCAAGCCGGTCAAAAGCACCTATTCAAAAACTGGCTGATAAGCTATCGGGATACTTTGTTCCCGTAGTCGTTGTGATCGCGGTAGCGACTTTTATAGTTTGGGCCGCCTACGGCCCTGAACCCGCTTACGTGTATGCATTTGTAAATGCCATTGCCGTATTGATTATCGCCTGTCCGTGTGCGCTTGGTCTTGCTACACCGATGTCGGTGATGGTTGGTGTTGGAAAAGGCGCAAAGTCCGGCGTACTCATCAAAAATGCCGAATCCCTCGAGAAAATGAATGCTATTGAGGTGGTGATCATTGATAAAACCGGAACGGTTACCGAAGGGAAGCCATCCGTTGAAAAGATCATCAGCGCAAATCCCGGTCTTACCGAAAACGACATCCTTCAAAGGATCATATCATTAAACAGTAGCAGCGAACATCCCTTAGCGCAGGCCACACTTCGCTATGGAGAATTGAAAAATGTACAGATCCAGCCCGTTTCAGATTTTGAAGCCATTACAGGAAAAGGAGTTGTCGGCGTAATGGGAAAAGAATCTTTGGCGCTTGGAAATGAAAAATTGATGGAACAGGTCAAGGCAGAAATCACGGCTGATTTACGGGAGCAGGTCAGAGTAGAGCAAAAGCAGGGTAAGACAGTCTCTTATTTGGGAGTTGGGAATTCCGCCGTTGGTTTTGTAGTAATTTCTGATAAGATCAAAGAATCGAGCAGGGAGGCTATCCGCAAACTTCAGGAGGAAGGCTTACTGGTAATGATGTTTACAGGCGATAATGAAGATACTGCAAAGGCGGTGAGCGATACCCTTAAACTGGATGGATATAAGGCACAAATGCTGCCGGAACATAAGCTGGAAGAAATTAAGCGGCTGCAGGCCGAAGGAAAGAAAGTAGCAATGGCTGGCGATGGCATTAATGACGCTCCGGCGTTGTCTCAGGCTGATATTGGTATCGCAATGGGAACAGGTACAGATGTAGCTATTGAAAGTGCGGCAATCACACTAGTGAAAGGCGATCTAATCGGAATTTCAAAAGCAAGGCAGCTAAGTCGTAAAGTAATGCGGAACATTAAAGAGAACCTGTTTTTTGCGCTGGGCTACAATGTTTTGGGAATCCCGATTGCAGCTGGGGTTTTATATCCATTTTTCGGGATCTTACTTTCTCCCATGATAGCGGCACTTGCAATGAGTTTTAGCTCCGTATCAGTTATTCTAAATTCATTACGGTTAAGAAGCACAAAGTTGAACTAATTATTAAAACTAACGACTATGAAACACGAGAATCAAAAATCCCATCACGATGCAATGAAACATGAAGGCAATCCATATTACAGGCTATTGATCATGTTAGCGCTATCTTTTATTGCCATGTACATTTTAATGTATGCTATGGTAAACAGCTTGCAAAATGTCTATCCAAATATTAACCAGTTTTATATGGCCTCTTTAATGACCATGCTAATGATGATCATCGAAATTATTTTAATGGGTAAAATGTATGTTAATAAAAGACTGAATGCATTACTTCTCTCTTTCGGTTTTGCAGGTTTGATAGGATTTTTCCTATTAATTCAATATCAAACTGGCGTCTCGGATAAGCAATTTTTAAAGGGAATGGTCCCTCACCATGCAGCGGCGATCCTAATGAGTGAACAATCTAAATCACAGGATCCTGAAATAAAAAAATTGCAACAGGAAATTATCTCCAGCCAACGAGAGGAAATAAAAGTAATGAAAGCCAAATTAAAAAAACTGCAAGAGTAACTAACTGCAAAAGAACAGCGACAGGCCCTGTGACACCAGAATAATATTTAACACCTAAAACAAACTAAAAGTTATGAAAAACGCAGGATACAACAACAAAGAATTAATAGTAGACATACTCACGGAATCATTTCAAGATAACCAAAGTGTCAACTATATCGCAAAACGGGATGAAAAAAGATTAAAGCGCATTGAAGCACTGATGGACTATTCTTTTGACGTCTGCAATCTATTTGGCGATGTGTTCCTATCAGACGACAATAAGGCTTGTGCTTTAGTGTTGTATCCCGACAAAAAGAAAACCACACTCAAATCTATAATGCTGGATGCCAAATTGATTCTATTGTGTGTGGGTATCGAAAACATAAAAAAAACCCTGGATCGGGAAGCGATGATTAAAAAGATACAGCCCAAAGAACCCATGTATTACTTGTGGTTTATTGGCGTCGATCCGGCATATCAACATACCGGTATTGGCAGTGAGTTTCTAAAAGAAATTATAGAACATGCCAAAGAAAAACAACGCCCGATTTATTTGGAAACCTCTACAGTTAGAAATCTACCGTGGTATAAAAAATTTGGATTTACCATATATCAGGCGGCAGAGCTGAGCTATAAATTATATTTTCTGAAGAAAGTTTGATTAACAACATTGTGTATGCTGGTATTTGGAACTGAAATGCACATTGTAACGTTTATCTTTTCGTTACTAGAGGGACTGATGTTTGTTTTTCTGCTCCTTGGTTATCTAAACTGGCCAGATGATAGGCCACGCTTCTGGTACCTAATACTGTTACTGTTATTAATTTGGTATAATGTAACCGGAGGGCTACTACCGGACCCTGACTATAATATACCCATATACATACAGAATATCATCGCTTACGGCAGTGGTTTTTTGATGGCATCTTATTTTCCGTTCTATTTTTATAAAGCGTTTAACCTGAAATTGCTCAGATTTCATGCTCTGTATGGCGTGCCGCTATTTTTGTTAGTTCCATTTGTACTGTTCTTTGTAGTCTCATATTCTATTCAGGGTGACTTGGCTTTTGCCGTGCGATATGGTATAATTGTTCCGTTCTTTTATTCGATCGTATTGCTTTGGGCAATATTTCGGGCTATTAGGGTTGCCTATAAAGGAAATAGGCAAAAAAAACACTATATAGAGGAAATTGCCGTTTACACCGCCGTTGCTCCTTGGGGATCTATGACCGTCATTGCTTACTTTAGCTTTGGCCAGTTGACCGAGGCACTTTTCACCAACTTGGGCTTTCTTGCGGTGACCGGAATGTTCATTTTTAAATCCATTCAGCAAGACCGAAACGCGATTAATAAACTGAGGGAAATTTCTACTAATGGTATTAGACCAGAATTATTCGCGGAAAACTGTGTCCGTTTTCAGTTTACCAATAGGGAAACCGAAGTCATTATTCTATTGCATGAGGGCTACTACACTGGGGAGATAGCTTCCCGTCTGCATATTGCAGAGCGGACTGTAACCACCCATATCCAGAACATGATGACAAAAACAAATACGCATGGCCGCCTGGAACTACTGAGAAAGCTAGAATATGAAATTTTCGAGGTCTGATTCTGACTTAATATATTACGTGATGAGTAGCGATCATCTGATCGTATAGAGCAGATTTCAGGAAGTTGGTTTTACGAAACAAGTATCTGGCGTTTAATAAATCATAGACGTCATAACCTAAGTTAATTTACGTAGTCAAATCTCCTATTAACGTATTTTGTATGTTATATCAGATTCCGATTTTTGTCTTTCGGTTTATTAACAAATCATCTATGTAAACTACTGACCTATGAATAACGGACCTGTTGTACTGCTGAATTGGGTTGAGGAAACGATCCATCCACAGCAAATAACCATTTCACCATTAACCGAAACTGATCTCCAGACCTTAAGGAAGGAGTTCACTACTGTAGTTAAAACGTTCAGGAAAAAAGTATTCGAACAGCTTATTTTTTCCGAAAAGCAAACTGCTTCTGTTATGAAACAATTGGTTAAAATCAGTGATACTGTCCATCACTACCTTTGGCGTTTGGCACCTTGCTGGAAACGGAGTTTATCAGCCCCACAAATTAAATCCTTTTATTTATTTGCGCTTAATTTTCTAGAAGCAGTACTGGAAGAATTAGGTAGACTGGCGCCAGAAATTCTTATGCAAATTCCTGTTACGCAATACAGTCAGCCTAATCTGATAGTGGAATTGAAAGGGAGATATAAATTTTTTGAACTCCACTTGGACCAGCTAGACATTGATGACGATTTAAAAAATCTTGTGAAAAAAGGACTTAACCAGCTAATCCAGAAAAGAGAGATCAACCTTATGAATGTAGAATACAGCCGTAACTTAATGACAGCAGTTACTGCCAAAGAAAAGTTAGACACGGCAACTTTCAGACGACTACTCTTCCTGTATGGTTTTAACCTGCCGGAGTTTTTTCTGTACTGTATAAGCAGTTATAAGGATGTGATGGAAAATACTCCCGGCCTGCATGAACAGTTGGAAATGCTGATGACGGAACAGGACAAGTTGGACAGCTTGCTAGTAAACTGCAAAATACAGATGCTAACAGATGTAGCATCTATTAACAAACAACTCCGGGGATTTCTGTCTGAAAAAAAACAGTATGTCAAACAAATGCTTAAGTTACGCCGCGCCATGCTAAAGGATGACCAATTGGCCAAATCCATGATCCGATTAAAAATCAATATGTCGGTAGCGCAGTTCGGTTTATTTATCCGTGTACAGATCGAAAAGGGGTTACTGCTAAAAGAAAATATCGGAGAGCTTTTTAACTTTTTTGCCGCTCACTTCTACACCCATCAAACCATGTTCATTTCAGCGGAAAGTTTGCGGAAGAAATCCACCGATGTAGAGTTTAGCACAGCCCAGAAACTTAAAGCCCATCTGATTGCGATGCTGAACTGGCTGAACGAAAATTACAATCTTTCCAATTATAAAGGATCATAGTTGCCGCTGCTGAAATTCACCGAGTAATCCGTGTTCTTTCAATAGGTCCAGCAGGTCTGCATACCAAGTATAGGTAAAATCCTTTTGTTTACTCAACGTTTCCAGCCTGGAATCAAGCACATCGCCTATAGTAGCCAGGCCTAAACGACGGGGCTGTTCGACGAAAAGTGCGTCCAAGTTCAGCTCGGCCAGCCGTATATTTATTGAAGTCATTAACTAATCAGAATTTCCAATTGAATGTAAAAGTAAATACTGATTACATAGTAAATTTAGACAATCAATATCAGATGAGGGTGTCCAAAAAGGCACCCTCTTCTTTTTACAGCAATGTTGAGTTTTCCAGATTCTTAGCAATAGCTTTTCAATTTATGCTTAAGGAGTTGATTGCTGGATTAGATTCCGTTGATATTGATTTGTAATGAAAACACGGGTTGATTTAACAGGCCTTTTTATGTTGCTTTTGCAGCCATTTTTCTTAAGTTATGTGCTATAGCAGCCAATCCGAACTCGACATTTACTTTAGGGAGTGTACGCAGCCTGAACCGATTGAACCGATTATTGCTTTTTAGTTGACCAAATACCGCTTCTGGCTCTATTGCCCTGTTCTTTCTGAGCCTGATGCCTTCTTCACTCAACAGCTTTTGCTTTACTTTTTCCTTGAAAGCCCTCAAGGTATGATTGACCTCAATTTTACGGTCCTCATCGCCCTTATAACACATTTCTCTAAGCGGGCAGCCTTCGCAACTGTCGGTTTTATAATAGCTCACCTTAGATTGATAGCCCAGCTCTGAGAGGCGCTCAGATTCACCTATTTTGAGCATATGCTTCCCTGCCGGACAAATAAAGTAATCCCCTTGCACATCGTAAGGCAGGTTTGATGCATGATATACATTCTTTTTAAAGCCGCGTTTTTGTTCTTTATGGAAGTAATTATACTTGACAAAAGCCTCAATCTCATTATCCTCCATCCACTTATAATTCTGCTCGCTTCCATAGCCCGAGTCTGCCACTACTTTCTTTGATTGTTTATGGTAATGGGCTTTGAACTGCTCCAGATGAAGGGATAAGGTGGCCGTATCCCCGGCACGCTGGTGAATGGAAAAGTTGGTAATAAACTGGTTTTCGGTACTGATCTGGGTATTATAAGCCGGTTTAAGCTGGCCATTTTTCATGTGGTCTTCCTTCATCCGCATGAAAGTGGCATCCGCATCAGTCTTGCTGTAGCTATTGCGTGTACCTAAAGTCTCCAGTTGTTCCTCGTATTTCTTCAGCCGGGGAAGTGCATCTTTTTCAAGCTCCCTAACCGCTTTTTTCCGTGGTTTGTTCAGCTCGGCCAAACGATCGTTCAGTTCGTCTATCCGGCTCTTGAGCTCCGCTGAACTTACAGGGGTGTTCTGTTTTACAGGCGAGGAAAGTTCAGCTTTATCCTGCTTTGTAGAACTGTCTATATCACCAAGTATCTGGGTTATCTTATCTTCCAACTTTGCTTTATTCTTCTCTGTGGAGCCCTTCCACACAAAGGTATAGCGGTTTGAGGCCGATTCCAGTTTGGTGCCATCCACATACTGGATATCAAGGCTGACATAGCCAAGATCAGCCATCAAACGGACCAGCTCTGCAAAAAGGTGATGGATCTTGTCCTTTAGCCGTTTACCACGAAAATCATTAATGGTGCGAAAATCAGGGGTACTGTTGCCGGATAGCCACATGAAATGAATATTCTCCTGTAGCGCCTGGGCCATCTTACGACATGAGTAGATATTGCAGAAGTAACTGTAGAAAAGTACTTTAATCAGCATCCTGGGATGGAAACTGCTAGTGCCACCGCCTTTATATCCCGAAAGAATATCATCGATATTGAGTGAATCAACAACCTGGTTAACAGTACGAACAGGATGATCTGATGGAATCCCATCCCCTATATTTGAAGGAAAAAGCACAACCTGCTGGGAGGTTAATGACTTAAAATGTAAATTTGATCTTGTTTTCATTAGCACCATTAATTTACGAATTAATGGGAAAACAAAAAAGGGTGTCCTACCTTTTTGGACATCCCGGCAATTTCTATTGCACTTTCGCTGGGTGAAGAAAGTCCGCAATGAACAAATTATAAAAGCGCTTGGGCAGCGGGTACGAGACTTGCGCAGCGACAAAAAGCTATCAATGGAAAAACTGGCCGAATTATCGGGTATCGATTACCGCCAATTGTCTTATATCGAACTCGGTCAGACTGATGCCAGCCTGAGTACCTTATATGCGTTGTGCAACGGTCTGAATATATCATTGACTGAACTTATGGACATCAACACGCTGAAATAACTAATTATTTCTGTAAGGCAAAAACCGCTTTCAATCCCACAATAATCCCATTTCTTAACAGGGGGTGACCGTCAAACGTCATCCCCTGTCCCTGTTTTGGTCTGCCCCTAAATTCTTGCTTTGTCCCGGAAATGATAGTTAAACCAATATTTTAAGGAAAGCAAAATGAAGCTGAAAGACCTGGTACACCTGTTAAAAAATGCTGCTGAACAAGGCGCCTCGAATGCCCTTGCAGAAAGCGGACAATTACAGGACCAGCTCACCAAAGCCGAAGCCTACCGGCTGTATGGCCGGGGCAATGTGGACCGCTGGATCAGCGAGGGCCTAATCAGCCCGGCCACACCCAAAGGCGACCATTCCCGAAAATGCCTGGACCGGAACAAACTGGAAGCTGTTGCAGCATCCAGCAACCGGATCACCTACCTGCCTGCGGCAGAAAGGTGAATATATCGTTTCCGTCAGGTCTTTGACGTACGGGGATGAGGCATTATCCTGCGAACAGCGGGAAATTTTGCGAAGGTGAGGTTAAGTACCGCACCCGTTTCAGGCTGCTTATGCGGTTCTGTGCCGGGTAAGGTCAAGCACCAACAACTGAAAGCGCATTGGCAGGCGAAGGCCCGTATCGTAGGATACGACGCAGGTAGTCCCGAACTTATAAACCGGCAAAAGCGGATTGCACCGGGTTCGTTGCCCGTTGCCGGTTCCAATCAGGCAATTTCTTTTTGCCATCCCAATATCCCCTAAAGCATGAACATATTACTGACCAGTCACCAGCTCGGCCTGCTCTTACGGGACGCCGCGGAAATGGGGGCCAAACTTGCCCTTTCCAAAACAGGCAGGCTCAAACCCTACCTGAACAAATCGGAGGCTTTCCGGCTTTATGGCCGCAAGAACATTGAACACTGGATTGACAGGGGCCTCATCACATCGCGCAAGGACGGTGACCACTCGGCCGCCTGGCGCATTGACCGCATGGAGGCCGAAGCCATCCGCAAATCACTGAACGCTATGCTCCATTTTTCAAACCACTACTAAATAAATACGACTATGATAACATCATTCTTAAATGCCGGTTCCATCCGGGAACGGGTACCACTAAGCATGCTTTTGTCCCGGCTGGGTTACCAGCCTGCCAAAAGCTCCGGCGATGAACAGTTATACCTGAATGTATTAAGGAATGCTGAAACCAGCCCGACCTTTGCCATCAATACACAGCTCGGTGTGTGGTTCGACCGTCTGACAAAGAAAAGCGGTGATCTCGTTGATTTTGGGTTGGCCTACTGGCCGGGCCTCAGTTCGGATCAGGTGCTGGAAAAGATCAGCCAGCTTTGTGCCTGTTCCCAGGGCGCACCTGCCGGGGATACCAGTCACCGGGCAGGGAGAAAAAGAAGGGCAATTAAAATTCCCTATTATCATATCGCCGAAACACGGCCCCTGGGCTGTAACCCGGAGATCACCGCTTACCTGCAATCCCAGGGTATCTGGGAAATTTCAATCGGACAACTGAAAGAGGTCTATTACTACGTCGTTGATGAAAAACAACGGCGCAAGGATTTTTTTGCCGCTGGCTGGCAAAATGAGAACGGCGGCTGGGAGGTCAGGAGCCGGAACTTTGCAGGCTGCCTGGGCCGCAAAGGCATGACCTTTATACCGGGTGATGAAAACCGTCTGGCCCTTTTCAGGGACTATATCAGTTACCTCAGCTGGAAATATGCAAACCGGGCTTCAACCGACAGCATCCTGGTCATGAACGCCCCCGAATTTTTGCCTGCCGCCAAAAGCAGGGCCGCAAAGTTCGCGGAAGTCGCCGACTTCTTTGGCCAGCAGCACCCCGAAGAACACCCTTTCTCTGCCATCTAAAAACCAATTCTCAACCAAATTGATTTGCCATGCCTAAATATGTAGATGTTTCCACGCTGGCAGATATTTCTATCGTGGATTTCCTGGCCCGCCTGGGCCATCATCCGGTGAGAAAGACCGGGAAAGAACACTTTTATCACAGTATGCTGCGTGATACAAAAAAAGATACACCCTCTTTTACGGTATGGGATGCAGGGCATTGCTGGAAAGATTGGGGCGGGGCCAATGCAACAGGAATTTTTAAAGGCGGTATTGTACAGCTGGGCATCGCTTACTGGCCGGGTTTATCCTTTGTTGAGGTGCTGAATAAGATACAGAAAGTTTGCGATATGGATACCGCACTGATCCCGGAATACGTCCCACCTAAAAAGTATGCGCCAGATCCTGAAAAAGGAACCTTTGAATGGAACCTGGTTAACGTTCGGGAACTTGGCAGTAATTTCGTGCTTAGCCAGTACCTGCATTCAAGAGGGCTTTTTGATATAGCCAAAAACCAGCAGGTAAAGGAAGTTTATTACAACCGTGCAAATAGTCCTGAAAATGCGCCGGTATATTATGCGGTTGGCTGGCAGAATGAACACGGTGCCTGGGAGTTTTCCAATGCAAAGGGTTTTAAAAGCTGCATAGGCCCCAAAGGTATCTCACTGATCCCAGGCGATACGCATCACGTTGCCGTATTCGAGGGTTACATGGATTACCTGAGCTGGCAGAAATTACACTCGGAGACAAGGCCAACGGTTATCGTTCTGAACGCCATCACCATGCTGGGGTATGCCCTGGAAAGGATCAGGAGCTTCCAGACAGTAGATGTTTATTTTGACAATGACGACCCAGGAAGAAAATGTACGGGGTTATTACTAAAAGAAATACCACATGCTGTTGACCGCTCTTATGAGTACCAGGGTTATAACGACTATAACGATAAATTGAAGGCTGATTTGCAAAATCCAGACCACCCGGCCCAGGGACCACTGGCAGAAATGTTAAATCATTCAACCGGCCGGAAACGGTAGTCTGTACCCCGTTCAGCTATTTATCTGTACAGCTATAAACTATCCGGCTTAACAGATGGCTGTTTAGTTAATTAAGTATTCATCCTTATATATAATGCTATGAATATTCATCTATACCTACAGGCAATTATTTATACGCCTGTTTATCCGTCTATATGGATAGCTGTATGTATAGTCAAACTGCTATGCCTTTATCTGTCTGTATGGATATACAGCTATCCGATTATCTATATGCCTGTTTATCCGTTTATCTGAACAAGCGGTTAGTTGCATAAGCAGCTATACGGCTATTTGAATAGCCGTTTATTCAGGCATACAACTATCCCAATAATTACCTGTCGGGATATTGGTATAGTTGGCTAAACCTGTATATGACAGCACAGGTTGCTATCTATATGGCTATCTGTCTGCACGACTCCTACAATACGCCTAAATTCAGGGTATTTATCCCGTTTTTCTCCTGAACGGTATAAGCACCCTTTTTTGTTTTGTATTCTGCAAGTTGTGTTTTTGTCCGTACAGCCCGCCTCCGGCTGGGCTGACCGACAAAAACGAACTTGCCTCAGCCTTGCCTAACCCCGCTGGGGAAAGGCAAGACTAAGGAAGAAAAAAGGTCGCAACTCCCTTTTTTTCCGGCAAAGCGGTCATACCACCGCCCATAAAGCACCCGCCCATTTCAATTTTTAACCCTTAAAAATTTAATGTATGCTATTCAGCTATCCAGTGATGACCAAAGTCATCAGGGCCTTTCTGTGCCCTCATTTTCCCGCCAGTTACCCCGGCTTAAACAGTTTATCCCCCGGCACAGCCTATGCTTAGACACGGCAGCCTATTTAGCGGCATCGGCGGTTTTGACATCGCCGCTGCCTGGATGGGATGGCAAAATATTTTCTCCTGCGAAAGAAATCCTTTCTGCCAGACCATACTACAACATTACTGGCCAAACACTCATCATTATGACGACATCTTTCAATTCAGCGCAGCTCAGTTTAGGGGACACGTTGACATCATCAGCGGGGGATTTCCCTGCCAGCCATTCAGCCAGGCCGGAAAGCGAAAGGGCAAAGCGGATGACCGCTACCTCTTCCCGGAGGCTTGCCGAATTATTACAGAAGCAAGGCCAGAGTGGATCGTTCTTGAAAACGTTGCTGGCCTGTTCAGCATTCTCGAACCAGACAGTTTATCTGAAATGGAAATTAAAGCGGTTGAGCTTTTTTGTCAGGACGGTGACCACGGGGCGGACAGTACCATTATCCGGCTCCAGCGCAGAGTTATCGGAAGCATCATTTCAGAGATCGGTGCCGCAGGATATGTATTACCGCAGCTTAAAGACGGCACACCAGTCGTTCTGTGTATTCCGGCTGCTGCCCTTAACGCCCCGCACCAAAGGGACCGGGTCTGGTTTGTTGCCCACGCCGACGGCGACCGAGATCAGCAACATCGGGACTACGACCGCCCAGGTCAAACAGGGCCGCGAACTGGCCGACCGCAAGAACGACAAGGGAACCGGCGGGCAGGTATCCCTGACGGATTTTCTGATCTACTACACGCTACAGGCACAATCGACACCATATCCACCGGCACCGGAAAATATGCCAGTCTCCATATTGGATCGCCTGATCCGCATCCTGCCCACAGCGGAACAGACTGGCAGCACACGGTTCCCGGCTGGGAAGCATGGCCAGCTGAACCCCCGTTTTGTGGCGGAAATGATGGGCTTCCCGCCGAACTGGACGGAATTACCTTTTCTGCCTGGCGTGGGGAAAGTGTGAAGGCTTACGGCAATGCCATTGTCCCGCAGGTCGCCCTGGAAATCTTCCGCGCCATCCAGGCCGTTAACCGGCAGCTTTAAATTCATTTCTTATGGGGAACAGCAAAGTATCCAAAGACAGGCTTTCCGCACCGAAAATACGCCGTTTTGAATTAAGGCTTAGCGAACAGGAATTACTGCAATTCCTGGAACTGGAAAAATCCCTGTGTATCAGCCGCGCCGATATTGTGCGTATCCGGGTATTGAAAAACTCGGCTAACCTGCTGGTGAACGCCAAAGCGCTGATGAAACAGCTGGACACCATCGGGGCCGAACTTGGCAGGTCGGGCAATAACATCAACCAGCTGGCAAGGCATGCCAACATACTTCACAAACAGGGCCTGCTGAATCAAAGTGTAACGACTGAATTTAACGACCTGCTGGGCAAATACATCGCTGTGCAGCAGGAACTGGAAAAAGTGATCCGGCAGATCATCCGCCAAATGAAAGGTTAACCATGATTGTAAAGATCCTGCTCCCGTCCGCAACTTTTAAAGGCGTAAGTTATAATACAAACAAAATAGAAAAGGATAAGGGCGAACTGATGAAGGTGGAAAATTTCGGCGCCTTGCAAGCCCTGGAACATTTGAAGCCCAAAGATTATATCAATTACCTGGAAGCCCGTTCAAAGACAAGCGCCCGGATCAAATACCCGCAGTTCCATGCCGTGATTTCCTGTAAGGGAAAATCGCACAGCAAAGAGCAGCTGACCGAAATAGCGACCGGATGGCTTAAAGGCATGGGCTACGGGGAACAGCCCTACCTGCTGGTATTCCATAAGGATACGGACAATAACCACATTCATATCGTGTCCACCCATGTTGATGAAAACGGCAAAAAGATCAATGACAGTTACGAAAAGATACGCGCCTACCAGGTATTGAACCAGGTCATGGGACTGGACCAAAAAGAGCAGGTCACTAAAGATCTGGATAAAGCGCTCAGCTATCATTTTTCAACCCGACCACAGTTTATGATGCTCCTGGAATCCCAGGGCTATACCCTGAAACTTAACGGCGGGCGGTACGCGCTTTTCAAATATGGCAAACAGCAAGGCGATATTGATGCCGCCAAAGTGGATGCCCGGATTAGCCTTTACCAGCAAAACATTAACAGGCTGGCACAGCTACGGGCCATCACAGAAAAATACAAGGCAAGCCATAATCCTGCCGTCATCCCGGTAACAGTACCCCTGCCCGGAGGAAAGGCGGCAAAACCTACCGGCTATACTTCGGAACTGGCCGAACTGCTGGCCTCAAAATTTGGTATGCAGGTACTCTTTCACGGTAAGGCAGGGATGCCGCCATACGGTTACACCCTGATAGACCATGCGCAAAAGACTGTTTATAAAGGCGGTGAGCTGATGCCGATTACTGAATTTATCAGGCCATCGGACAGCCGCCAGACAGAACGTGAACAGCCCGTTGCCGAAAGTCCGGAACCAATTGCAGCGCCAAGCCCGGCTGTTTATGTTGAAGCTGACGAACAGGAGGAAACCGTTTTTCCGGCCGGGCAAGATCAGCCTGCTGAGGTTTCCGGTTATGCCGAAGAACCCGTATCCGCTTCCTGGCTGCCAGAGATCAATCTGGATATTGCCGATGACATCGACGATGAGGCTATACTCGGCCGTAACCGGCAGCGCAAGCGCAAAGCAAGGACCAATACACGATAAACTAAGCGCAGCGATCTCTTGAGAGCCTTTGAAAATAACAACTCCGAAAAAACTTAAAAATCTACTATTATGGTTATACTCATTGGAAACCAAAAAGGCGGTGCCGGAAAAAGCACCCTCACCCTGCTTTTTGCCAACTACCTGACCCTGGTCAAAAAGCGGAAGGTCACCGTCCTGGATATGGACTACCAGCAGTCGCTGGCCTCAAAAGCTGAAAAGGCGAAGATCCTGGAAAACGAACCGCTTTATGATGTGGTGCCTGCCGATCTGAAACTTTTTCCGTCCCTGCACAGCGCACTAAGCAGCCGGTCAGGAGAAATCATCCTGATCGATCTGCCGGGCAAGATGGATGATGACGGTCTGCTGCCGCTGTTCGCCGCCGCCGACATTGTGCTTTGCCCTTTTGCCTACGATGAATTTTCCGTGGATTCTACTTTGCTGTTTGCAATGGTGCTGCGGAAGATCAACGATAAGGCGCCGTTTATCTTCATCCCCAACCGTATCAAGAACACGGTAAAATATGAAACCAGGGCAGAAATTGAAAAGGTGATGCAGCGCTTCGGGGTGATCGCCCCCGGCCTGGCCGACCGGGTGGACTTCCAGCGGATCAGCACTTTTCAAACGCCACTGATCCTGTACCCGGTCGTACTGCCGCTGCTCGACCTGATCTACAGCCAGTACCTGGAATGGGGGGAACAAACATGAACCAGATCAAATCACTGGCCGATGAACTAAGGGAAACGATCAAAAAAGACGGTCATGCGGAACAGGGCAAGCCGGATGAAATACCGCCCGTGAAAAAAAGCGCGGTATCAAGACCGGCGAAGAAACCTGCGGACGCCTCACTTGAAACCCTGTTTGAAAGTATCCTGGCCTTTGAACTGGCCGGCAGGGAAAAACTGCTGATCCGCCTGGATGACCGCACCGTATTCCTGTTGAAGCAGCTGAAAATCGCCAAAGCCATTGATATGAACAAGCTGATCGCCTACAGCCTGCAACATTTTCTCCGCCAGCACCCTGAACTTATCCAATACATCAAAGAAAACATTAAAACCATTGAATTATGAACTGGACACAATTTCTGCTCAGCCTTGCCGCTGTTTATTCCGGGTATTACCTGCTCAACGTGCTGTTTGACCTGCTGAGGTCAAGGGGGCAGCCGTCCGCCGAAGAGGGACAGGATGAACTGGTCTTTTCCGAAGAACACCAACCCCGGCAGGTCAGTTCCGAACAGCCGCCGGCCGGTGACGCACAGGACCCGGATGCCGAACCTAAAAGCAGGCAGGCGATTTCTTCCGGCCCGCTGCAAAGCACGGGCGGGGTAAGCCTGAAACAGCTTTTTTCCCTGGCACAATCCGATCTGATCGAGTACACCAAAGCCATCCCTTACTAAGGTACAGATGAATTTTAGCCATCTTCTTTTAAAGACAACCCCGGTTGTCTTTTTTTTTGCCCTGCCTTTTTTGAGCATGGCGCAGTCGCCGCCTGGTATCGGTGAATTTTACGAGGCCAGCGGGGAAATGCACCGCTGGTATTTCAGCCTTTCGGACATGGTGCTTGTGCTGGGCGCCATCAGCGGCATCCTGGGCGGCCTGCGCGTATATGCCAACTGGCAGTCCGGCAAACATCATATCGACGCCCAGGTCATGGGCTGGTTCTTTTCCTGCCTGTTCATATCGGTCATCGGGGCGGCGCTCAAAGCCCTGTTCGGGGTGCATTAAACAGCCATTTCAATTTTTATTCACCTTTTAATTTCTTAATCCATGACAGTAAAAACAAAAAAACTGTTTGCAATCGCTGCGCTTTCCATGCTGGCAGCTCAATTTTCATTCGCCCAGGGTGGCGGTTCCACCGGCATCAATGCCGCCACTTCTTCACTGACCAGCTATGTAGACCCGGTATCTACGCTGATCCTGGCCATCGGGGCCGTGGTCGGCCTGATCGGCGGGGTGCGCGTGTACATCAAATGGAACGCGGGAGATCAGGATATCAACAAAGAATTGATGTCCTGGGGCGGTTCCTGCCTGTTCCTGGTGCTGGTATCTGTGGTCATTAAAGCGTTTTTCGGCGTATAATGACCGCTAAGTATGCAATCTATAAGGGGCTTCAAAAGCCCCTTATTTACCGTGGCTTCAAAGGGAAATTCATCTATTGGGGCATCGGCTCACTGGCCGGCGGCCTGATCCTGGGCGGCCTGATCGGGGCGCTTACCAGTATGTACCTGGGCGGTTTCCTGACCATTGCCCTGATCGCTGCCGGCCTCGGCTACACCTTTTTTCGCCAAAAGGACGGCCTGCACTCCAAAACCCGGAACACCGGGGTCATTATCCATCCAGTCCATTTAAAAATCAACCATGCAGCGAGAAAGAAAAACAGCATTTAAAATGCCCTATGCCGGGATCGATACCTATAACGGCCTGCACATACTATACGGGGAGAAAGGCGATTTCTCTATGATCCTGCACATCACTAACCCCGTGCTGCAATACGGCGCCGACCCGGACGCCTATTCTGCTTATCAAAGCCTGCTGCTGAATATTATTAAGATACTCGGCGAAGGACATATCATCCAAAAACAGGATGTATTTATCCGCAGGAAATATAAGGCCGTACCTGCCGGAGAATTTTTACAGCAAAAGTACCATGCCCATTTTGAAGGAAGGGAATACACCGATATTAAAACCTATCTGGTCATTACCCGCCAGGTCAAACACGGCGCATTTTACACCTTTGATAAAAAGGTGCTGGCCGATTTTTTCCAGAACATGGCCAAACTTTCCGACCTGCTGGCCAGTGCCGGGCTCAATCCCCGCTACCTGAACGAGGCAGAGATCAACCGCTACGTGAGCAAGGTGCTCAGCATGGAATTTGCTTCGCCCCATACCGCGCTCAACAATATGCGCTGCGGGGACGAGCAACTGAATTTGGGAAACCTGGCCATCCGCTGCATTAGCATGGTCAATACAGACAGCGTAGACCTGCCGGAAAAGGTGGGCGCTTACATTGAAAAACAGGACAATAAGGGTATGCGGGATTTTCCCGTAGATAACCTTTCCTTTCTGCACCAGGTGCCCGGATACCGGGTCATCATCTATAACCAGCTGCTGGAAATACCGGCCCAGCAGATGACGCTCAATAAACTGGAACTGAAACGAAAACGCCATTCAGGGGTACCTGATCCGGCTAACCTGATCTGCGTGGAAGATATAGACCTGCTACTGGTGGATGTGGCCAGAGAAAACCAGCTGCTGGTTAATGCCCATTATTCCATGATCGTCTGCGCGGAGGAAGAACAGATCAGAAAAGCAGTTAATTATATAGAGGCCGCACTTTTCCAGCAGGGCATTATTCCATCGCGTAACGCTTATAATCAGTTGGAACTGTTCCGCTGTGCCCTGCCCGGCAACGGCGTAGAGCTGAAAAAATACGACTGGTTCCTGACCACCGCCGATGCAGCGCTCTGTTTCTTTTTTAAGGAATCCCTGCTAAAGGATGAACCGTCTGATTTTTTGGTTCGCTTTACCGACCGTCAGGGGGTGCCGGTAGCGATTGACCTATCCGATTTGCCGGTTCGCACAGGCCGTATGAACGCGCGGAATCGTTTCTGTTTAGGGCCGTCAGGAGCTGGAAAATCTTTCCTGATAAATTCTCTGGTCGAGCAGTATATGCTGTACAACATGGACGTCGTGATCGTGGATACCGGGCATTCCTATTCCGGCCTGTGCGCCTACTACCAGGGGAAATACATTACCTGGTCCGACAGCAAGCCGATCACCATGAATCCTTTTGCCATAGATGAAAGTGAATACAATATTGAGAAGAAGGACTTTTTGTGTACCCTAATCAGCTTACTATGGAAAGGCGCGGAAGGAACGGTAAGCACCGTTGAACAGGACGTGATCGCCAACGTGATCTCCGCTTACTACAGCCAGTATTTTGATACGGGTACCAGTCAGCAGGCCGGGAGACCCCAGCTAAATTTCAACTCTTTTTATGAGTTTGCCCTAAAGAAGATCCCGCAGATCAAAAGCGAGGAACATATACCCTTTGACCTGGACGAGTTCCGATATGTACTGAAAAAATTCTATAAGGGCGGTGAGTTTGACACGATCCTGAACGAGCCTGCCGATCAGTCCCTGTTTTCCGAACGTTTTATAGTCTTTGAAATTGATAATGTAAAGGATACCAAAATTTTCCCGGTGGTCACCCTGATAATCATGGACGTTTTTATCCAGAAAATGCGTCACAGGACATCCCAGCGCAAAGCCCTGATTATTGAGGAAGCATGGGTGCGACGAGAAGTTGCATAAGTGATTGTCTAGCGAAGACTAGACCTGCTGTTTCGTCAGCAGTAACCTATTGACACATGCATTACTGGTAACGGTTTTGTGTGAAGCTGTCAAGACAATGTAGCCCTTTCGGATGAAGGAGCAGGAGCCGTGAGGCTCGGCAACAGTTCCAAGTATCATGGGACTGGGGTGCTAGGTTTGAATGGTATGGCTAACAGAAGTGAACTGTCGATTGAACCATCGTAACTTCGAATAAGCCAAAAGATACTGATAGGCTTTAACCCAAATGGGAAGCAGTCGGATAACCCTTTCCAAGCATGCGGTTACACGAACAAAGCACTGCCGGTGGATAGACAGAGCCTAACCCATTCATTGTCACTTATGCAGAACTCGGTAAGCCCGTACCGTTCCTGTGGAAACAGGGAAGCGAACCGCAAGGTAAGCCGATAGCGGTACGGGTAGAAGAAAGCAGAAAAAGCGAATGCCATCCTGTAATGGGATGGATAGAGGTTTAAACGTCACCTCACGCGAAAGCGGGCAGACTTCTGTATGGTAACTTATTACAATTAACTATTAGAACTTTCAAAAGGAGGAAAGCAAATGAACGTAATTGAAAAATCGTGTGCGCCTTCTGACCAAGTTTACAACTGGAACAGCATTGACTGGGACAGATGTGAATCAGAGGTTAGGAAGCTACAAGTTAGACTTGTAAAGGCTCAGAAAGAGAACAGACCGGGCAAGGTGAAAGCTTTGCAGTGGTTGTTGACTCATTCGTTTTGCGCCAAAGCTTTGGCAGTAAAACGGGTAACCTCTAACAAAGGTAAAAACACGGCTGGGGTAGACAATAAGTTATGGTCTACTCCAAATGCTAAATTTCAGGCAATAGCTGATCTGAAAAGACGGGGATACAAACCCCAACCATTAAAAAGGGTAAATATTGAAAAGAGTAATGGAAAACTGCGTCCACTGGGAATACCGACTATGAAAGACAGAACAATGCAAGCACTGTACCTGATGGCTCTAGAGCCAGTTGCCGAAACAATTGCGGACAACCATTCCTATGGTTTCCGCAAGGAAAGAAGCACATCGGATGCACGTGAGCGTTGCTTCAGCCTACTTTCAAAGAAGTTAGGACCACAATGGATATTGGAAGCGGACATCAAGGGATGTTTTGACCATATAAACCACGACTGGCTGTTGAACCATGTCCCTATGGACAGGGACATACTCCAGAAATGGTTGAAATGTGGCTTCATCTTTAAGGGTGAACGTTTTCAGACAGAGGAAGGTACACCGCAAGGTGGTATCATCTCGCCAACTCTTGCCAATATAGCTTTGGACGGACTGCAAAGAATACTTGCGGAAAAGTTCAGGAAGAGACAGGTAAACCTAGAAATGATTGTGCCGAGGGTACATTTAGTTCGGTATGCCGACGATTTCATTATCACGGGAACATCAAAGGAACAATTGGAAAATGAAGTGATGCCACTGGTCAAGGAATTTCTTGCCGTAAGGGGTTTAGAACTCTCGCAGGATAAAACCAAGATAACGCATATTACCGAAGGTTTCGATTTTCTGGGTTTCAATGTCCGAAAATATGATAATGGAAAACTCCTGATTAAACCATCCAAAAATAGTCTGCATAAGCTTTCTGAAAAGGTTGCTGGTATCATAAATGCCAATAAAACCGCAAGACAGGAAGTTCTCATCAGACAGCTAAACCCAGTAATAACTGGTTGGGCAAATTATTACAAAGGTTGCGTAGCCTCCGAAACTTTTAGAAAAGTTGATTTCCTGATGTTCCAAAAGCTATGGAAATGGGCTTTGAGAAGGCATCCCAAAAAAGGTAAGTACTGGATTGCAGACCGATACTTCCGCAAGATTAAAAACAGGAACTGGTGTTTTGCTACGGATACGCCCGATTATCGAGGAACAAGCGAAGTCTTTTCTTTGAAACGTGCGTACGACATTAAGATACTTAGACATGTTCAGATTAAGCAGGAAGCTAATCCGTTTGACCAGGAATGGGAGCCTTACTTCCAAAAGCGTAAAGTGTTCAAAATGCTGGATGCAATGGAAGGAAAGAAGAACCTGTTAGCTTTATGGTTAAAGCAAGACCGTGCGTGTGCTCTGTGTGGCAGGGATATCAATGCTGATGACGAGTGGGCTACCTCCAAACGTAGGTTTGGGGAGGACATTCAGTTCACTTTGGTACATAAACCCTGCCGCAGGAGCCACGACCAATTAAAATTGAGGTTATCATGAGCCGGCTCATACATATGGGCTTTAAGTTGCTTGAGCCGTATGAGGGGAAACTCTCACGTACGGTTCTTAGGGGGGAAAGCGGGAGTAATCTCGCTGACCTACCCGATAAGGCCATCGCATCCCCGCTTATGGCCGGGTACATTTTGTACCTCTATAAAACCGTCCGTAAATTTTGGGGCGAGGCTATTGTCGTGACCCAGGAACTGGCCGACATTATCGGCAATGCGGTGGTAAAAGACAGCATCCTGAGCAACTCGGATACCATTTTTCTGCTTGACCAGAGCAAGTTTAAGGAGAACTATAAAGAGATCGCACAACTATTGTCGATCACTGAAACCGAACAGAAGAAGATATTTACCATCAACAAGCTGGATAATAAGGAAGGACGCGGGCGCTTTAAGGAAGTCTACATCCGGCGCGGTGCTGTTGGGGAGGTGTACGGCGTGGAAAATTCCATTTACCAGTACCTCACTTATACCACGGAAAAGCCGGAAAAAGCCGCCGTAGAAGTCTACACAAAGGCATACGGAACCTATCAAAGCGGATTGGAAGCCTTTGTTTCCGATCTGGAAAAAAGCGGCCTGCCCCTGGAAAGCTTTGTACGCCAGATTGGTCGTGAGGGGTTGCCCGCTGCCGGTTCCACCGAATATTTTAAACCTAATTTTGTATGAAACGATTACTCTTAATAGCAGGGCTTTTCCTGACGGGCTACCCTGTTTTTGCCCAGCTCTATGTAGACCCGACTACCGCCGCCGCAATGGCCGTCCACTCCGGTATTATTAACGGTCAACTGAATACGACCAATGATAACCTGACATTGATCCAGCGGGGCCAGCTGGCCGTTACCGGGCAGTTGCTGATCGTAAACGATTTGCAGCAGCAAATCTACCGGGGCCTGAGTGAGGTATCCGGCGCCGTCCGTTCCCTGCTGGCCATCCAGGATATTGCCGAGATCAGCGTAGATATTGTCACTGATGTAAACAAGGCCGTCACCCTGGCACAAAGTAACCCGGTTCTGCTGCTGTTTGCCGAAGGCGGCGCCCGTGAGTTTAAGCGCAGGGGAACGGCGCTTGCCGCAGAAGTCAGCTCCTTTGTATTACAGGGAGGTGTAAATAACCTGATGGATTCCGGGGAACGGGCCAAACTGCTGAACCGGATCAGAACCGAGCTCATGATCCTGCGGGGCGTTGCCTACGGAATGCAGCGTACCATGTTCTGGGCAAAACAGCGCGGTATCCTCAATTCCCTGAACCCTTATGCCGGATATATCAATATGGATGTGCAGATCGCCGATGATATTATCAGAAACGCCAAATACCTGAAACAATGAAAGGAACGATTAAGCTGATCTTCCTGCTTTTCGGGCTGCTGCAACATGCCTTTTGCCAGCTGAACGTGGAGCTGCTTCACCAACTGGTATCTGAAAGCCAGAGCGAATACAGCCGGCAGGACGAAGCAAAGAACAAGCAGGCGGTCACCTCTGCCAATGAGGAAGTCAACAGAACACAAATGGGCAAGCTAAAGACGAAATACAGGGAACTCCAAAACCGCTTTCATACCGTAGGGCTGGCCATTGATGCCGCGCAGATCGGACTGGAAGCCAGCCCCGTTGTTTCGGAGATCATCCGGCAGCAAAGCATCATTTATCAGCTGGCCAGCGATAACCCAATCCTGATCGCGCTTGCTTTTCAGACCGAGGAAGACCTGGCCGGCCGCGCAAGGATGCTGGCGAATTATATCGCAGGTCTGGCCCTGAGTATCGGCGACATTAACCAGATGAAGGCCAGTGACCGGAAGATCCTGTTTTCACATGCCCTGACAGAACTGCGTCTGATCGAGGGGGCCAGCAGAGGACTCGCCGCCTCTATGTTGCAGGCCAGCTATAAACGTTCATTAAACCCGTTCGCAGATTTTGTGAACCAGGACAAACAGCTTGTCGATGACATCTTGCGCAATGCCACCATCCTGAAAAACCCATAAGCCATGAGGTACTACTTATTTATAACCGGCTTTTTGCTGCTTATCCACGCAGAAAGCACGAAGGCCCAAACCATTGTTTTCGATCCGGCCCATTTTGCCATTGTTAATGAGAACGGCGCGGTACGCTTGGCAGCCGAAAATACCCATAACAATTACCTGAACACCATCTGCAACCGGCTGGACGATATTAACCTGAACATCAGTTCTGTGATCCTGGTGCAGACCCTGATCCATAATTCGCTTACCCAGGTCAACCAGGCACTGAAAAGCGGGATCGCCGCCGCCCAGGTCGCCCAGATCAGTGCCGAGATCGTCCGTGAAAGCAATACCATGATAGAAATCGCAGGTTCTGAACCGTACCTGCTGCTGTTTGCCGAAGACGTGGCCAGGCAGATGAAGTCCCGCGGGATCAACCTGGTCAGCGAAGTATCCGCCTTTGTACTCAAAGAGGGCAGTAATATACTGATGGACTACGAGAAAAGGGATGCGCTATTGCGTAAGGTCATTTTAGAGCTGAAAGTCATGCGGGCACTGTGCTACAGCATGGGCAGGTCCATGTATTGGGCCAAAATGAACGGCGTGCTGAAAACGGCCAACCCCTACCGGGATTTTATCAATCAGGATACCCGAAAGGCAGAAGAAATCATATTTAACTATCACCTTTTTAAAGAATGAACGATGAAGAATTACCTGTTAACCGCTTTATTTTCCCTGCTGATCTTTTCCGCATTTGCCCAGCGGGTGATCCGGGACAAACACATTACCAACCAGCAGGAACGCATGGTGTTTAAGCAATGGGACAAAAAGAAATTTACACCGACCAGCGGTTTCCTGGGACTGAACCCAGACTACTGGCTCACCTGGGCCTGGCACCCGGACTATCCTAAAAAAGACCTGCGTCCATTGGGGCCAGCCGGGCCGCAGACCCAGCGCCTGGCCTTTGCCGCAGCCATGCAGAATACAGAAAATGCCTATAAACTCCATGCCGATACCCTAAAGAATACCGCGGTAACCGAAGCGGTCAACTATTCTGCTGTTTTTTCTACCACCGATCCCTTATGGCTGCTCTATTACCGGCACGAATTTGAACCGCTTTTGAACCAGCAGGATGCCGCCCTGTTAACGGGTATTCCTGTTAAGGAAAGGGATTACCTGGTGCGTACCGGTGTCTATGACTGGTACCGCGAAGAATCCGCCGGCATCCGTGAACGCCTTGATGGCGCGATGAATGCTACACTGGACCGCGGATCACGCATACTGGCCTATCACCGGCTGTTTTTGGAATACCGCAAGCTGAACACTTCCTGGGAAGCCAAGAAGCAGTATGCCCGGAAATTCCTTTTGCTGACCGAATCCGCAAACAAAATGAAGTCCAGGGAGCAGCCCATTGTACAAAGGGAGGGCTACCGTACCGATCAGCAGATCGCCGACGACATCCTGAGTAAATCCAAACTCTAAATCAACATGATGAACATAACCAATTTACTGACCGGCACTGCCGGTTTTTTTATGCAATCAGGTTCCGGTGACGTGCCGGACTCCTTTAAAAAGACCTTTAACTTTTTACAAGGCAACGGTGTGTACGAGGAAGGTATGATGCACTTCCTAAAGGCCATGAAAAATACCATCTGGACGCATTACGATGCCTTTATCGCCGATGCGCAGGCGTTGTCTGCCATATTCATGCTCATTTTTTTTGCCATTAAATCCTATGAGATGATGTCGGGGGACAAGAAAATGGAGATTATGCCCCTGCTTAGACCCTTCGGCCTGGTCATGGTGATTTTGTGGTGGTCCACCTTTACCAGGGTGGTCGCTTATCCGACCGATCTGATCGCCAATAAGACCGAGCTCATGTTTAACGACAGCCAGACCGAGGTTAATAACCTGCGCCTGGAACGGGCCCAGCTTATGGTACAGGTCGCCGACCAACTGCTCACCGTACAGGCACAGACCGAAACGGCCAAACAGGAAGCGGATACCTGGTATGAAAATGCCTGGGAGTCGGTCAAGTCCACGGTCAAGGAAGGTTTTGCCGAGGTATGGAACCCGATTGTTGAGCTGCGCAACCGTATGCAGGTCGGCCTGCAGCTGCTCGCCAGTTCCATCCTGGAAACACTGGCGTTATGGATACTGCGTATCTGCGTGTACATCATCTTTATTATCCAGATCATTTTTTCCACGATATTAATAATCCTGGGGCCGTTTTCGGTAGCCATTAGCATTCTGCCCGCATTCAGGGACAGCTTCAGCACCTGGATCGCCCGGTTTATTTCGGTCAACCTCTACACGGGTATCGGTTTTTTGGTGCTGTATGTCGCCTCACTATTCCAGCACTACGCAATGGAAGCAGAGATCAGCCGCTATAAAGAGCTGGTCGGCACATCCGGTGAAAGCCTTGAAAAACTCGGCTGGTTCGCCGGAAACGGCCTGCTTTCTTTCGGTATCGTGATCGTCACCTTTCTGATCGGCGGGCTCACCATGCTGACCGTTCCGAGTATCAGCACCTGGATCGTGTCCACTTCCGGCATCAGCTCTGCCGCTTCCACAATGGGCCGCGGTGCTTCCAATATGTCCAGGATGCTCACCAAAATGATGAAATAATGATTATCAAAAATATAGAGGCCAAAGTGCGCCTTGCTACCTTTTTATCCGCCGGCAGTTTTATTACGGCGGTCGTTATCGTGCTGATCGTTTCCTTTTTCGCTTACCGGCAGGTTGCGGATGCACGCAAAAGCGTATATGTCCTGGATGCGAACAGCGTACCGCTGCTGGCCAGGCAAACCGATCTGCAAATGAACCGCGCCGCCGAGTACCGTTCACAAGTCAACCTGTTTCACAGCCTGTTTTTTTCGCTGACACCCGACGACAAATACATCGAATACCAGATGAAAAAAGCAATGTACCTCGTGGACGAGAGCGGGGCGCTCCAATATAATAACCTCAAAGAAAAGGGGTTTTTCAATTCGATCCTTTCTTCCAGTGCTGTACTGACCCTACAGACCGATTCCATTTTTATTGACGAGGGCCGCAAGTATTTCCGCTATTACGGCAGGCAGAAGATAGACCGCAGGAGCTCCACCATCATCCGCTCCCTGGTGACCGAAGGCTACCTGAAAGATTTGGAAATCCGCTCCGATAACAATCCCCATGCGGTACTCATTACCCGTTGGAAGACACTCGAAAATAAAGACATTGAAAATGTACAGAAAAACTCATTTTAAAGCCCGCCCTGATCTTTACCAGGAACTAAGTAAAGAGTTCGGGGCCTATTTTTCCCGCATGAGCACGTACTGGAAACGCATCAGCGCCAGGTATCCCAGGCAGATATTTATCCTGATGCTGGCAAGTATCCTGCTTTCCGGCGTACTGGCCTTTACGGTCATGCGGGTAAAAGATACCGGACCGCTGCCGACTCTTTCGGGCCCTGGTGCCGATGTAACCCAGGGTTTCGGGCAGATCATCGGTGCCGGGCAGGCCCTAAAAAAAGTGCTTGACCTGCAAAACCAGATCAATATCGTACTGCACAAGGACAGCCTGACGGCAGCCGACAGCCTGCTGGTCAAAAATGCGATCCGGCAGCTGGAAATTATTCATCACGAGCTTAATGTTAAACCAACCCACTAATTATGAAGATCAATTTCAAGCAACCACGGTACATGCTGCCGCTGATCCTGCTGCCTTTTTTATGCCTGTTCTTTTACGCATGGAAAAGCAGTTTCGGCAAGGAGGCGCCCGTACAGCAAAAAGGAAACACGCTACAGGAGAATGTGGCCGATGTTTCCGATGGCGTTAAAAATAAGGGCCTGGAAGATAAACTGGACGCCTACCGGAAGCAATATAAAGATGCAGACGGTTATACAGCGGTCGGTGAAATCGGAGAAGAAAAAACCAGTAAACAAAACGTACCCGACCTGTACAACCAGGTGGAAAAACGTATGCTGGATTCCATAGACCGGGAAATGAAACGGAAATACGGCAGCACAGCCGCTGAACCACGCAGGGCACATTCCGCATTCCCGGATGCAGGCCCTAAGCCACAGCCCGCAAGGAATTACGATACCGACCGTGACCTTGCTACCGCGCTTTCCAAACTGAAACAGCAACCGCCCGCAGGTAACGCTTCCGCCGGTACCACGCAAACCGATCCTATGAAGATCTTCCGGGAACAAATGTCCTTGATCGACAGTATGGGCAAGGCCAACGACCCGGACTATAAAGAAGAACAGGCCAGGGAGAAAGCAATGGCCCTGGCTGAACAGGAACTAAAGAACCATAAAAAACTAAGCGTTTCCAAAACCCCGGCCGCCGCAACACTTTTTAACACCATTTCCGCAGGCGGCGAAGACAGTTTTATCCGCGCCATTGTAGACCAGGACATCACCGGGTATGCCGGTTCAAGGCTTCGTATCCGTCTATTGGATGACATGAGCGCAGGCAGGTTCCTGGTTAAAAAAGGTACCTACCTCTATGCCCAGATCACCGGCTTTACCGGCCAGCGGGTAAACCTTTCGGTCAGCTCCATTTTTCAGGACAGCCATATCCTGCCGGTCCGCCTGGATATTTACGATAATGACGGTCTGCCGGGGCTTTATGTACCCGCATCCACGTTCAGGGAATTTTCCAAAGGGCTGGGCAGCGATGCCAGCCAGGGTATGACGATCCAGCAGCAGGCCGAAAATAATAATCAACTGGTGATGAGCATGCTTCAAAAGATGTTCCAGTCAACTACTACGGCGGTCAGCAAACTGATCCGTAGCAACAAGGCGAAACTCAAATATAACACCCAGGTCTATCTCATTGACCCCGAAGAACTCAAAAACACCCAAAACAAATATTAACCCGTATTCATTATGAAGAAATCATTCGTTTTTTTAATGACCATCCTATGTTTTGCCCAGGGCCTTTATGCCCAGCAACAGGCAGGAATATACCGCAAAGACCTGCCCGATATTCTGATCGGCCCGGACATTTCCCTGCACTTTATTTCCCCTGAACCCATACAGTACGTGGATATATCCACCCATGCCATTGCCGGAGACCTGCCTTTAAAAAATGTACTGCGGTTAAAGGTCATACCGGATTCCGCTGCTTATGTTGGGCGATCAGGTGGCGGGGCGGGTATTGTAACCATTGTCGGGGAAAGTTTTATCGCACAGTATAACCTGCGTTATATCGATAATCAGTCCTTCGCTTTTCCCTCACAGGTCAATATCCTGCCGGAGCATACCCGGCCGCTGGATGTTCCGGGCATTTCCCTTACATCTAAAGAAATGCAGGGTTTCGCCATGCGGATTTTACAGGAACCTGCCGGTAAGACCCTGCGCAAGGCTAAGGCATTCGGTTTGCAGGCCAGGCTGAATCATGTATATACCGCAGGGGATCATATTTTCCTGGACATTACTTATTATAACCACAGCAACCTGCCTTACCAGGTCGATGAACAGCGCTTTAAGATCGAAGACAAAAAGATCACCAAAGCGACCAATGTACAATCCGTGGAAATTAAGCCTGTATGGCAACTGTACCCGAACACGTCTTTTAAAAAGCAGTACCGGAATATCTATGTACTGAAAAAGGTCACCTTTCCCGGCAATAAGGTACTGAACATTGAACTGACCGAAAAGCAGATTTCCGGCAGGGTGCTCACCCTGCAACTGAAATACGGCGATATACTGGAAGCGGATGCGATGTAAAGACGTAAAGTTGCACGATTTTTGATAGATTATCCTCGATATTCATTAAATTTGTTAGTGTAACAATAAGGATCATGGCAATAGCACAAAATATACATACCGAACTTAACCCTATACAAGTGAGCTTGCTCAGGTTGTTTAACAGACCTATGTCCGAAAAGGAAACGCAGGAATTGAAAAGGCTTTTAGTTGACCATTATTCAGATTTACTGAAAGACGAAGTAGAAAAAGACGTTGCAAAAAAAGGATATACACAAAAAGATTTTGATGATATGCTTAATGGACACAGTTAATAATGATTGCCGTTATTGATACAAATTGCCTGTTAGCATCTATTCCACCACAAAGCAGCCATTACTGGCTATACGAAGCCTTTAGAGCAGGACGTTTCGACTGGTTGGTAAGCAATGAAATCCTTACTGAATACGAAGAAAAACTTACCGACCGCTATTCTGCCCGAACTGCGAACCTGGTATTATCTATTCTTAGTGTTGCCCCAAACGTCATTTATTCGGAACCGTTTTTTAAGTGGCAGCTTGTCGAAAAAGACAAAGATGATAACAAATTTGCGGATCTGACCATCGCAGGCAATGCCGATTATCTTGTAACCAATGACAAGCATTTTAATGACCTGAAAAATATTGACTTTCCTAAGCTGAATATTCTATCCCTTGATGAATTTAAAAAGGTCGTTCAGGGAAAATAGTAGATTAAACTTACTTTAGCTTGAGGCCATCCTATATGAAAAAAAAACCAGCATTTCAGATGAAACAGCAAATCAGGCGTTAAAAGAACGTATCTTAAACTTTAAGGCTGAAAGCCCTCTGACATTTGGCGATGCCGCTGAATGGGAAAGAGAACAGCGCGAGGACAGAGAACTCCCTTTTTTCCAAACAGAGCAAACGAAAGCCGAAAAAGAATAGACGCAAACGGATCTTAACGTTTTCGTTTTTATCAGGCACGCAATATTTATTTATTGATAGTCATACTCAACCGCTAATCCTTAGCGGTTTTTTTGTGCCCGTACATTTCTGCCGGGCCCCTTACTAAAATCATTTTTATGGAAGAAACCAAAGAACAGCAGAGCCTGCACAGGTTCCTGCAATTTGGTATCTATTTGTCCGTCCTGATCGAGATTTTTCTGTTTTTCTATGCCGGTAAACTGATGACCCAGGACTACACGGACAAATACAGCCTGCGCTTTTTTGCGATCCGGCTTGCCAGGATACCGTTTTATCACCAGCTCCTTTACAGCAAACTTTTCACCCTGCTACTGATCTGCCTGGTTTCGGTGGGTACGCTCAGCCGGAAAAAGAAGGACCTCAACCCCAAAAACCAGATCGTTTATCCCCTGGCTGCCGGCCTTGTCATTTTCTTTTCCGGTATCTGGTTCCAGGGCAGACAACCGCCTGCGGTTTGGATGGGTGCCGGCTGGTATGACCTGGCCTATATCGCCAGCGCCATTGCCGGAACCCTTTTGATCCATGTCGCAATGGATAACATATCTAAAATGATTAGTTCCAGGCTGGGCAAGGACAAATGGAACGTAGAGGGAGAATCCTTTATGCAGCCTGTTAAGCCAATCGATACCCCTTATTCGGTCAATATCCCGATGCTGTTCTATTATAAGAACAAAGTGCGCAAAGGGTTCATTCCCTTGTCTAATTTATTCAGAAGCCTGCTTTTAATTTCAGTACCTGGGGGAGGTAAGACATTTTCGGTCATTATACCGGTCATAAAGCAATTTATAGCCAAATCTTTCACGTTATGCGTATATGATATAAAGTACCCGGATCTTGCAAAGGTTGCCTACTATCATTACTTACTGGCCAAACAAAAGGGAAAATGCCTTAATTATAAGTTCCACGTACTTAACCTGAATGACCCGGAGAAAAGCGAACGGGTAAATCCCTGGAAAAGGAAATACCTCAATACACTTGCCGATGCCTCTGAGACTGCCGAAGCGCTGGTAGAAGCAATGAAAAAGGGAGATAAATCCGGTGGCAGCGATCAATTTTTTACACAATCGGCTATCAATTTTCTGGCTGCCTGTATTTATTTTTTCAGCAGCTATGAAGGGGGCCGCTATTCCAGCCTGCCCCATGTGCTTTCCTTTCTGAACCTTTCCTATGAGGAAATTTTCAGTACCCTTTTTTCGGAGCCGGAACTGGTTTCCCTGCTTTCTGCCTTCAGGAGCGCCTACAACGCCAAAGCATTTGACCAGTTGGAAGGCCAGGTAGGAACGCTTAAAATCTTCATCAGCAGACTGGCGACTAAAGAAACCTATTGGGTGTTCAGCGGAGATGATTTTGAGCTGAAAATCAGTGATCCTAAAAACCCCTCAATCCTGGTGCTTGCCAATGATCCTTTGACACAAAGCATCAACTCCGCCTGCTATTCCGTTGTGCTCAACCGGGTGACAAAACTGGTGAACACCAAAGGCAATTTACCCGTGGGATTGGTCATTGACGAAGCGCCCAGCCTCTATATTTTTCGCATTGAACAGGTTTTGAGTCAGGCCAGAAGCAATTTGGTGGCATCTGTTCTGGGCATCCAGAGCCTGCAACAATTTCAGCAGCAATATGGCAAAGAAACCGCCGCTACGATCACTTCCGTAGTGGGTAATGTGCTTTCCGGTTCCGTGCAAAATAAGGATACCCTGGAATGGCTGGAAAGACTGTTCGGAAAAGTAAAACAGCAAAGCGAAAGCCTGAGTATCGACCGGAACAAAACATCCCTGTCGCTGAGTGAAAAACTGGAACCCCTGATACCGGCGGGAAAGATCGCCGCATTAAGGGCCGGGGAAATGGTCGGCATGCTCGCTGCGGATGCCGTGGCCGATTACACCGGGAAGTTTGAACCCTCGGCGGTTCACTGCCGGATCAACCTGGATATGGAGGCCATCAAAAAAGAGGAACAAAGCTACCGCGACCTGCCTGTTTATTATGACTTCAATGGCAAAAAAGAAGAAATCCTGCGGCAGAACTTTTACCGGATCAACCAGGAAGTCCAGCAACTGGTAAAACAGTTCAGACCTGCTCAGCCATCCGCCGCCGCGCCCCAGCCCAAAGGGATGATGAAGCAGAGCTTTAAAAAGTAAACGGAACCCAGCTAACAAGACAATTTATTTTTTCACTTAAAATTTAACGTTATGGAAGAATTAACCGGCAACCTGGTCATGGTACACCCTAAATTATCAGATGATCCTGTACAGCGCCAGGGACAGGTAGGGATCATTACGAGCGCAGACCTGGTAAAGGACGAGATTTATGTAGGCTTTGGGAACAGCCCCTTGGGCCTGTATTCCACCGATGCGCTGCTGGTGCTGAAACCCCATCATGAGCTGTATAAGGATATACTGACCCATATTAAGGAAATGGATACGCCAGACTTTAAGACACTAATGGAAATTACCCTGCTCCAGGAAAAGAACTCGGTAAACTACCTGCGCGATGCAATGGAACTGGCGGCCACCAATGGCAGGACACTGGCCTATAGCACGGTTTCCTTACAGGACAAGCTCGGCCTGGTCAGGGAAGAAAACCAGGCTCAAAAGCAAACAGCCAGCATGAGCCGATAAACTCCGCCCCATGAACCGGCATTTCAAGGGGGCTTATACCTTGTCCCTGCTGTTGTTGCTTACTATCAATGCCCCCGCACAGGATATAATGAATGTTAGCCTGCCGTTGCCGCAGTTAAGGGTTACCTCATCTTTCGGCAAGCGGGTTCATCCCGTTACCGGATACCCTGACCTGCACAAGGGTGTTGATCTTGCCGCCCGCTGCGATCCTGTTCTCAGCATTATGAACGGCATGGTCAGCGCCACCGGATTTAACCCCATCCTGGGCAACTATATCCGTATTGCACATGGCGAATTTCAAAGTATTTACGGACACCTTTCCTATATCCTGGTTATGCCGGGTGAGCAGGTGACTGCCGGAGAGGTCGTTGGCATTACCGGGGCAACGGGCAGAGTAACCGGGGAGCACCTGCATTTCAGCATCCGGTTCAGAGACAAGTACCTCAATCCACTGCATTTTTTAAGGTCGCTGCTATTGTCCGAACAGCCACCGCCATCAATCAACTACTAATTTATGGAACCACATTCAAGATCACTGGAAGATAAACTAAATACGCTTGCAGCCGGCCAGGCCATCGGCCTTACCGCCGCCGAAGCAGCCATTTACGGCGTGGAATACGCCGATATACTGCCCGAAGACGACGACCCCCAGGAGGTGGGAGAAGATGACGAATGATAAGGTAAAGGCCCTGCACGTACAGGTCGCCGAAAAACTCATTGAGCAGCTTAAAGCGGGAACAGCCCCCTGGCAAAAACCCTGGAATATCGATAATGTACCAGCTTTTGAACTGCCTTACAATGCCGTTACCGGAAACCGCTATAAAGGTATCAATACCTTTTCCCTGCTGCTGGCAGGATACGAAGATCCGCGCTGGATGACCTTTAACCAGGCATCAGCTAACGACTGGAATGTTAAGAAAGGCGAAAAGGCTACGCTGATCCAGTTTGTCAAGACTTCCGACCTGGTAGCCAAAAGGGATGAAAGCGGTAAACCAGTACTAAACGAGGAAGGTAAACCCGTCAAGGTTTCGGTAAAACTGGACCGTCCCATCATTACCACCGCCTGGGTATTCAATGCCGCACAGGTGAACGGTATACCTCCCCTGCAAAAACCGGACGTCCAGGCGCTGGGCTGGAACCCGGTAGAACGGGCGGAAAAACTGACCGCAGGCTCCGCTGCCATTATTACCCACAGGGCGGGGGATCGTGCTTATTACAGCCCGCTCCGGGATAAGATTACCATGCCCCTGAAAGAGCAGTTTGATGCCCCGGATAAATATTATGCCACCCTGCTGCATGAGCTGGGCCACTGGACGGGGCATAAGGATCGCCTCGACCGCAGCATCATGAACAAGTTTGGCACCGAAGCCTATGCCCGTGAAGAATTACGGGCAGAGATCGCTTCCATGCTGATCGGGCAGGAATTTCGGATAGGCCACGATCCCGGCCAGCATGCGGCTTACGTGGACAGCTGGATCAAGGTTTTGCAGGACACGCCGTTTGAAATCCATGCCGCTGCCGCCGATGCGGAGAAAATATTTAATTACCTCACCGGACTGGAACAGAAACAGGAAATCAAGGCAGCGGTGCAGTCTGTACCCGAAGACCAGCCCCCGAAATACGGCACAGGTTCTAAATACCTGTCATCGGGTGATGAGATTGCCTATAACAATACCGTGTACAAAGTTCAGGGCCACTTAAAGCAAGGGCGCCTGCGTATGGAAGACCTGGGCAGCGGAAAAAACTTTGTTCTTTCCAAAAATGATATGCTGTACGGCTCCCTGCTTGACGCAAAACAGCACCCGGAAAAACAGGCCCGCATTGCACCCGAAACAGAAATAGCCATTTCCCAGGAAACAGAAACGGTGGCCGCTTACGGCATCAGACGCTAAATCATTACGAATTACAAGCTGTTAATTATGGAAACATTGATTAAGGAAAACGAGTTGCCCGTTAAAGAACTCGAAAAGCTCGGCCTGTACCAGGACGGTCAGTTGAACCTGAGCAGTGAAGACGTCGATGCCTTACTGGCGGGACGAAGAACAGACATGCGCAGCATGTTTCATTTAAATATGGACGGGGTTGCGATCCGGCAACTGGATGCCAAACTATCCCTGAACCGCAACGAGGACGGCACTGTTTCACTGAACCTGCACCCGATCTATAAGGAGGTCAAACCGTATCCTTTGCTCAGCGCGGAAGAAGCCAGGGTACTCCTGGACGGCAAGCTGCAATCGATACAGAAAGTTTACGAGCAGGCCGATAAAAAACTGGCGCAGCTTATTATCGAATATGACAAGCAAACTAGGGAATTTGTGGCCTACTATCCCGATCAGGTCGAAGTGCCTATAAAAGTCAACGGGGAAACATTATCAGAGGAACAGAAAAAAGCATTTCAACGCGGAGAAGTGATAGAGCTGGCGGACGGCACCCGCATCCAGCACAGCGCAACCGCCAGCAAGGGGATCAGGTCGGATACCAAACGGCTGATCGTTTCAGTACTGCTGGACGGCGGTATTTCTTATTTAGTGCTCCGCGGTATTCGCAACCTTGCCGGGAACAAGGACGCGCAAAAGGATGGATACACCAAAGGCTATAATCAGGCTCTGGCCGATAGTATGGTAGGCAAACCTAAAAGAGAAACGGAAATGACCGTAGGTGAGCATATCGATTATTCAAGAGTTTCACAGCATAGCCGGGGGTACGGGCGCACCGCATCGCGCTGATGTTTCCGTTAACCGATACGGGCCCGCCAGCTCTTGATCCGGGTGTACTGGCTTTTTTCATGAACCGGATTGCTGTTCAGGGTCAAGTTTTCCTGTTTTCTTATCAGGATCAACAGGGAGGTACGGCAACAGAATACTGGTCATCCGGCCTGCACCTGGTTCCCGCATTTGCCGGCACCTGGCTGGTACACGAAGGATTTCCCGCACAGGTCAGGCATTTATTTTTAAGCCATTCCGCCGCGGATATTCTTTGCTTCTGCCAGCTAAGGCCGGACTGGCTAACAGTTCCGGGCAATGTTGCCTTTGCAGCTTTGGGGCTGCTGGCCACTGCCAGCCAGGCACGCTTCCTGAAAGAACGCTTTGCCAATGCCAAAGTGCATACGCTTTTTGACGCAGGACTTACCGGAAGGGTGACAGATTGCAAGATCGCCTTATGGCGGGCGGGGAAAGATGCTGCTTTCAGGGTCATGGACGATACGGTACAGATCACTTACCGCAGGCGCAAATTCAATATCCCTGTATCCGCCTTTTCTCTGCACCGTTTTGAAAAAGCGGTTGCCCTGCGCAGCAATATACGTACACACAAACCCAAAGGCTGCTTCGGCTCCTATCACGAGTTTTTTGTGGACACCTGATTAACACGGTACCCCCCTGGTTCCTACGGACCAGGGGGCTTTGCTGTGCTTAAAATTCAGGCCGGCCAGGTCAATATCAAGAACAAAAAAGTAAACCAATAACAACAATTACCATGAACATTGAATTAAAAAATATCAAGTATTACGAATCCTTTAGTGAAGAAACACTGGCTTTCAATGCCAATTTATACATTGAAGGCAAACGCGCGGGATTTGCAAAAAACGATGGTCGCGGAGGTGCTACCTATTATATGGGCGACAATAAAGAAGGACAGGAACTTATACGTCAGGCCGAGAATTATACCAAAACCCTGCCCGACAAACACTATCCCAAAGATGAATATATGGAAGCGTTTTCTATACCCATGAACCTTGAACATTATATAGACGACCTACTCACTGACTACCTGCGTAAAAAAGACATGGAGAAAATCCAGAAAAACGTCATTAAGGACATGGAGAAAGGTATTGTATTTGGCAACCCAATGATAATGCCTGGATCGTCCAGACGTTCAGCGTGCCGCTTAAAGATGTCTTGTCCCACCCTAAAGGCGCTGAGATCATAAGCAACTCCATAGCTAAGAATATATTCAAAGAACTAAAGGACGGCGTTAAGGTCTTAAATACAAACATCCCCGAAAGCATCTTAAAGCGGGCCGGGCTTTTCCAGGAACAATATGTAAAACCGTTGGTTCAGGACATTGGGCAGCAGGGAATGAAATCCGGCGAGGATGGTAACGAGCAAAATAATTCACGAGGCCGGGCAAGGTAGTTGAATGTATAAACTTTATTGCAGTTATAGTAAGGTAATCCTTACTATAACTTTTAATGATAGACGCAGAAAGGTCGTACATTTGACTATGACAAATTATAATGAAAACAGGTCGGAATTTGACGAAATATTTTCAGAATTAAGATACCATCCTAATGAGCATCTTACTCATAACCGTTTGCTGGCCTATAAAAATATACCGGAATATAAAGGCTTTGTATTTGAATATAACCGAAGTGGTTCAAGCGCTCCATTTTTAAGGGTCAATGGAAAAGAAATTGATCGGTATGAATTATCCTGTGACCTGGGTTTCTATGATGAAACAGGTAAGCATCTGGATTATAAACTACCAAACTTCACTATTGAACTATTTATAGTTAGAAAAGAACCGGAATATTCCGATAATCTGATAATTATGGGGATTGATGAACTCGCATTTTATCTGAATGTGCAAAGAAACGATGAAGCAAAAGCCACTTTTAATTTTCCCTCTCTTAGCCCATGTGAACTTTCATCTGATGGCTTTAATTATATAAGTGAAGGTCGCAGGATTCTTAATTCCTATTTTCCCACTTTACAAGGCCCCGCCCTGGATTTATATTTTGAAGATGAACTAAACGAAATATTTGCAGTTACAACTAACGCTTTGGCATTTTTATACAGGATTAAAGAACGAGTTTTTGAAGAAACAACCTTAATAAAAAGCCATAGGTACAGTTCCCAATTTAATATGTATCCCAGGTTTAACAACGGGATTTCAGAAGTAGCGGGAGGGCTATATAGTTTTTGGGAACGGATTGCGTTTGTTTTTAATGAGTTTTTTCCTCTAAGTCAGTCATCAAATCGGGTGCCCTCTTATCATCAATATTTCACTAAACAGGCAGAGAAAGCAGATATATCTTTAAAAACGGCAAGTTTCAATTGGTTTTTTGATAGATTAGACAATCAACATAAACGATTAGGAGAACTAAGACATCCTATGATACATTACAATAAGCATAGTAGCCCATCAGGAATGCGAAGTGCTGAATTGATTAAACAACTGCATAATAATTTAGACCCCGCTATTTTGCAGCAAACATGGGCTGAGGAACTCGAATTTTTAAAATCAGAGTTAGCAATATTATCAACGGGATTAGAGAAAATGCTTACGGTTATTGAAGAATGGGCAATTGTTTCTCCACGCCCCTTAAACAACCCTGTTTAATTTTTTGCCTTAGAAATATGTTGGGTTATAAATTTTTCCCACAACCCAATACATGACCACGCTAATGCTTTTAATTCGTATTTATACCCACCTGAAAGGATAATTATTTTGTTACGGTCATTCCCCCAAACTTTATGAAATGGCTCGTATTCACGAATTATAGTAAAGTCTCCATCAATGCTCGGGTTATTTAAATTGAAATGTTTTGTTCCGTTGCAAATATCCCTGCATAGTTGTAATTCCACATGCTGATTAATATACTCATTTAATAACTTGCTGGATATTGATGCATCGCAAGCAAGCCAATCTTTTAAGAAAAAGATATTCTGAAAACAAGCATATAAAATATCATGCTGCCCATCAATATTTGGATTTTCAAAATCACCTGGCTGTGTATCTTTAAATTTTTCATACCACCTAATCATTCGCCTGTATTGACTTTGCCACCCGCCATTTTTATGAACACTTGGTAAAAACGACCCAATTCCCATACTTTACAATTTAAAAAGATTACCAACTGATTGAATTTGTAGCATGATTAACAGTCTTAGCTTTTAAGTTACCTGTTTGATGAAAAGACTTTTTCCCGTCACCATTGATATAAACAGTAAGCTCATCCCTTAAAACACTCAATAGCTCTATATTCTCTTTTGTTATAAATTTATTATTGAATGCGAAATTTACGCCTTGTCCACCAAACGGTACACTTGGATAGTAAATAGCATCAATACTGCCGTCAGATCTGGAAAAAGCAATATTGCAATAAGCTGAGGTTACTAAGTAAGTATGGGGGTCTTTTTTAGCCGATTTTCTAAATTTTTCAAAAAGGTAATTATATTATGAGAATATTTGCTTCTCTAAATTCGCCGTCATATTCATTTAATATGCGATCTAAACCCTCACCATGATATTTGTCAAAAGGAGATTGGCGTTGTTCTGGATAAGGAGAAGTAATGATAACAGCAGAAAACGGACACTTAATTAACCATCTCCCAATAGTCGCGTATAGTTTTTCTCCGATTTCTCTATTATCAGCCCAATATTCTGCTAATTCAATATAGGAGGTCGGACGATTTTCGGCACAATAAAATTTTGACTGGTAGGGTCTGTTGCAGCGGGCAAATGACTTTATAACTTCATGTGGAGGGAGGGCTATGTCACTAATTTTCTCATATAGATTAGATTCAAAACTTGTCCTGGCCCTAAAGACCTCAATTCCTTTTTCAATTTTAAATACGAAGACGGGTAGTTTTTTAATCGTCATATATGCTAAAAATGCCCGTTCATAGGCATATTCACCAGAAGGATTGATAGCTTCAAGCAATGCAATAGCGTTTTTTACATTTTCAACAGTCATGTCTTTATTTTTCGAGAGTGTAATATACAGCATTCCATCTAACGGAGGGTAAGAGCAGCGACTTTATCCTATGAAAGTACATGCTGGATATATTCTTGATGGCAGGGCGAAAGGAAACCGCTAATTCCTGCGCAGCTTAAAAAAAACCGTAACAAATACGTAACGGAGCAAAATTTCGCGGTTCCAAAAAAAGTGATTATATTGCCCCTGTAAGTCAGAAACGCATAATTTCCCTCAAAAAAGGGCGGTTAGAGTAGAAGACTCATAATCTTTTGGTCCCTGGTTCGAGCCCAGGTGGGCGCACGGAAAGAGCCTTAAAAAGCTTCAAAAGCCTGTAAATTGATTGATTTACAGGCTTTTTCATTTTTTTTGATATCAAGATAAATCAAACTTTCGCAAGGTTTCCAATACCTATTCCGTAACCTGTTCTCATTTTTTACCTTCGAGGTATTGAAAAGTGGTGTAATTGACTGTAAAGCAGAATATTACGAATCTCAGAAGATGCTATTTTCTGACGTTTTTTGACCCATTTTCAGTGCTAAAATCCGAAGGTTTCAATACCTAATTGAGTTAAAATTGATCAAAATGAAGAAAGGTCGGCGAAAATGAAGACGGTAAACACATTCGGAATCCAGTTTATTATCCGTCAGGATAAGCTGAAAGACGGCAAGGCTCCAATCTATGCAAGGATCACGGTTAACGGTGAAATTATCCATTTCGCCCTGAAGCAATGGATAAATGCAGCTTGTTGGGATCAGCGCAGAGGTATAGGAAAAGGAAAGGCAGAATCAATTAAGATGACTAATAACGGATTGGAGCAGGTACGTATGGCACTTGGTCGCTGCTACCAGGAATTGCAGCTGAAGGGCGGTCTTGTTACAGCATCTGCTGTTAAAGATGCCTTCCTTGGAACCGATAGTGAGGAACCCAATACACTCAGTCGGTTAGTTGAATATCACAATGAACAGGCGAAATACGAACTGGAATGGAGTACGCTGAAACATTATTATGTCACGCAGCGCTATCTGACCCGATTCCTGGAAGCCAAATTCCGTAAGAGGAATATCTTGCTGCGTGAGATCAACTATAAGTTTATTGCCGATTTTGAAACGTTCCTCCGGGCGCACAAGCCGAACGATCATCAGAAGCCGATGAATAACAATGGCGTAATGAAGCACCTTATCCGCTTACGAAAAATGACCAATCTGGCGCTTCGGCTTGAATGGATCACTTCCGATCCGTTTAAGAATTACAAGATCCGGCATCAAAAGGTGGATAAGGATTATCTTACGCAGTTTGAGCTGGAGGCGATGGAGAAAAAAGAATTCGATATCGAACGGCTTGCTATCGTAAGAGATCTGTTCGTTTTCTGTTGTTATACCGGGCTTGCTTATGTAGATGTGATGAAATTGACAGCTAGTCATATCGTCCGGGGGATTGACGGCGAGGACTGGATCAAGATCCTCAGGCAGAAAACGAATATTCCGGTCAATACGCCAATTCTGCCCCAGGCTAAACAGATCATGGAAAAATATCAGGATCATTACCGGTCTGCAAAACTTGATACTATATTTCCGGTGTTCTCGAATCAAAAAGTGAATAGCTATCTGAAAGAGATCGCTGACCTCTGTGGGATCAAAAAGACGTTGACGTTTCATATCGCCCGTCATACGTTTGCTACGACGGTAACACTATCTAACGGGGTGCCGATAGAAACTGTGAGTAAGATGCTGGGGCATACCAAGGTTGCTACCACTCAGATTTATGCAAGGGTTTTAGAACAGAAAATCAGTGATGATATGAGGCGTTTAAGGAAGAAACTGGTTGGTGATCATTAGGCTAGCGCAGTAGAACACTGATATCAAACATACTAGTGCTTGATGTGTGTATTATCAGGCTCAACCAGTTAGACAGTTCTCCAACTAATTGGTTGAGAAATAATGGGCTGGAAAACTTAATAAATAACGAATTTTCTATATTTATTATTACTATAGCGATTACAATATGCTGGATTTTCAATGAGCTTTTATGACTCTTACTAAACGCATTTCCAATAAGTATACAGGCCGAACGACTCGGTTGACGTTGTAGGTCCGACCCACAAACGAGCATTTAAGAAGTATCGCTGATTGTCGCTATGGATTCTTTATACCGTTTTTAACTGCTTCGTAAATTTCCCAGGTGTCAATCTCTTTTGCAGTTGTCGGATAAACTGATCCTGTATGTGTACCAACCGCATTGATCTTTTCCAGGATATAGGGCACCAAGCTTTTGTGAATGTTGATGCATTTGCAAAACCGGAAATCCGAAGGTTCGTCTTGTTTCCTTGCCTTTTCATATTCGGCTGCGGCTACCATTTCCAATGGCATGGTTGCACTAGCGTTCCAAGTAAACGCGCCGTGCTGACTAATGATATTTTGACTGTTTATCAGCGAAAAGATCAATCCCGAATCCGGGTTATCATCGCTAAAATATGCCTGCGGTATGTGCATCATTTTTTCCATGGGCACCATATTCAATATGAAACCGGTACCAGGAATTTTACTATGATCGAAAAAGCTGCGGTCAGAAAATTTATTTCTTGCCGTTTCTCGTATTTCTGCGTCAGGGATCGCGTTAATCAAGTTATCTAAGATATCCTTACTCACATTATCTAAACTATCACTTAACAAACCCCTCATGCTACCGCCTTCAAAATAGGACTTCTCCAGATAATATAAGCTGATGTGCTCATCAATCTCCCGTCCTTTGCATGAATAATCTATCCCATCCACTGCGAAAAACAGGCCGGTTGGAAAATGAAAGGTCCAATCCATCAATGGTGTCGGACAACCATGATGTTGTAGAAAGCCCAGTATCCCGATATCATTAGCGGTATCCTCATGGGTTTTACTGTAATCGGAAATTAACAATGTCAAATTTCAGAAAATAAGGATGTACAGAAAACGGAAAATAAGAATGTACAAAATTCAGTAAATCGGAAAATAAGGATGCATGATGAATTCTGATTGGGGGCATGCCCCCAATCAGAAAAACGCCACTTTCGCGGCAGATTTAACTTTTAATTAACTGCCCAAAGATGGACAAAAAAACCATTAGTAATTGGATCATGTATCATCAAATCAGAAAAATGCACGCAGAAGGGTCCACCTTCTCACAAATTGCTTCATTGCTGGGCCTGGACCGCAGAACGGTAAAGAAGTACTACCGGATGGATGAGCAATTGTATGAAAGTTTTCTTAGTGGAAAAGAGGAGCGTAGTAAGTTGCTGTCCCCCTATGAGGGATTCGTAAAGGAGAAGCTGGAGGCCCTTCCTTCAGCAAGCACCGCCCAGGTCCATGACTGGCTGAAGGAACATCATTCCGAATTTCCGCCTACCAGCCCCCGTACTGTTTATAATTTTGTGATGTGGGTGCGCCAGAAGTACCGGATCATGACGGAAGAACGGACCAGGGATTATATGCGGGTGGAAGAACTGCCCTATGGAGCTCAGGGCCAGGCCGATTTCGGTCAGTATACCCTGCGCAGTGCCGAAGGCCGGAAGAAAGTCTGGTTCTTCAGCCTGGTACTCTCTGCCAGCCGTTATAAGTATGTCCACTTCTCGGACCGGCCATTCACAACCGGGACAGCCATAGAAGCCCACGAGGCAGCATTCCGGTTCCTGGGAGGAATCCCCAAAGAGCTGGTTTATGATCAGGACCGGTTATTTCTAGTTGATGAAAACCTGGGGGAACTACTGCTGACCAAAGAGTTTAAAACATATGTGTTTGAGCGCGACTATCAAATCTATTTCTGCCGCAAAGCAGATCCCCAGAGTAAAGGAAAGATTGAGAATGTGATCGGCTATATCAAGAAGAACTTCCTTTACGGTCGTCTTTACCATGATATAGAAGTCCTGCAGTCCCAGGTGCTGGCCTGGCTTGCCCGGACCGGCAACGCCATGGTACACGGAACCACAAAAAAGGTCCCTATGCAGGAGTGGGAACAGGAAAAAGCGCATCTGAGTAGCTGGGCCCCTATTGGCCTGATGCCGGACTATATTGTATCTGCTGTGCTAAAGGACAATATGTTCAATTATAAGGGGAACAGTTACTCGGTCCCCTGCGGTACCTATAAGGGAAAAGGAACGTATCTCAACCTTCGCCTGGAAGAGGGGGACGTACTGGCTGTTTATAATCAGCAGGAGGAACTGCTATGCCACCATGAACTCTATTCAGGACGGGGAAAGACTGTGATCAATACCGATCATAAAAGGGACAAAAGTGGTAAAGTCCGTGACCTGATCCATCAGACTGCCGCTCTTTTTTCAGACAGGCAGCAGGCACTGGTGTTTTTGGAAAAGATCCGGGAGCAAAAACCCCGTTACGCCCGCGATCAGGTGCAGGCTATCCGGGATGCCATAAGCGGCAGTGATGGGCCTATGAAGGACACCGCTTTGGATACCTGCATGGTAAGGAGCTTGTTTGACGCCACTGCTTTTAAAGAAATACTCCGCCAGCTCACCGAGCTGGCCCTTCAGCCTACCAGCAGGGAGGCCATGATCAAACTCCTTGATCCGGCTAATCTGAAGAAAGCAGAGATCAGGCCTAAAGGAAGCGATATCAGGGTTTATGAAAACTTATTTAATACACGATTATAATCACACAATGGAAACACTGGAAACGATCAAAAAACAATGTCAGTTACTGCGCCTGGGCGCAGTAACCGGAAAGGTGGAAGCACTGGCAGACCGTGCCGCTGCCGAAGGCCTCAGCTACCTGGAATTCATCAGGCAACTGCTGGACAGCGAACTGGAGGACCGCCGCAGACGCGATCAGCAGCGCAGGGAGAAAGCCGCCTGCCTGCCTTTAAACCACCATCTGGAGCAGTACGATAGTTCCAGGGAAGAGCGCCTTCCCAAAGCCAGGCTGGAGCAGCTTAAAGAACTGACATGGCTGGACCAGAACTACAACATCATCCTGATGGGCCCCAGCGGTACCGGCAAAACGATGCTCTCGGCAGGCTTATGTTATCACGCAGTGAAGAACGGCTACCGGGCTTATTTCCGTACCATGGAGCAGTTAATGACCATACTGAGGACGAAAGATATTGCTACGGTTGCAAGAGCCGACTACGCCCGGTTAACCAGAGCGCAACTGATCGTTATCGACGATATGATGATGATCTCTCAGAACAAGATGGAGGCCAACGCCTTCTTTCACTTCATTAACACCCTGCACGAGAAGACCTCTTTTATTATTACCACCAATAAGTCTCCCAAACAATGGGTGGAAATACTGGGCGACGAAGTCATTACCACGGCACTTTTAGACCGCTTGCTGTACCGCTGCGAGATCATACAGCTGGCTGGAGAAAGCTACAGAATGCAGAATAGAAAATCAATTTTTGAAACTATAGGTTAAGGTCTTACCTTTGCTTTAAATCGACATCCTTATTTGCCGATTTGCTTAGCCCTGATGTACATCCTTATTTACCGAAACATGTACATTGCTATTTTCCGGTGACAGTTTTACCTAAAGTCGCTTGTATTTGCTCTAAGAAGCGTTCTCTGCCCAATGAAATCATCTGCTCCAAGAGCGAACGATAGGAAAGATCGTAATTGAATATTCCATCGTTAATCCATTGGCGCTGAGCTTTATTGTATAAGCGCCATTTAGCCTCCCTCTGCCCGCGAAACACAAAACCTTCTTTGTTATGGAAATCGGCGAAAAATTGATCGAACTGATCTTTTGTCTCTACATTTTGCTGCTCAAAAAACAACCCTTTTTGAATGAAGGAAATATACTCGGAAAGGTGTTCTTGGTCGAAATATGGCGGCGAAGTATGTATCTCTAATTGCCCCGTCATAAAGGCATTTAGTCGAGGTGTTATCGACTCGGGATCGGCATCGCCATACTTATCAAATCTGGTGTTGATGAAATCCTGCAAAAGTCCCGGATCAGGTATTCTTTTCACCCCGCCATTTTCAAGGAATTCCTTGGTTAGCTTTATCTTTAACGCTAAATTTTTTATTTCCCTTTTAGCCATAATTATTCAAAGCAATATAAAAAAGATCTTTGGAAGTCTACAGAACATTTGGGCGAATCTTTCTATTTTCAAGCAAGTAATGGAGGGGGCTAAAAAAAGCCTGTTGCTAAAGGTGTATTTTTGCAACCTGTAATTGTTTGAAGCTCTTTGGGTAGATTGAAGTTCAGTGTTTTGGATACGATTAAGAAAGTATTTTATTAATCGAAATACTATGGTTCCCTTATTTTCGACTTATTCATGCAGTAGTTTCGGCAAATTGTGAGTGACAATTAAATGTCAGGGCAGGTCCTTTGATAGCTAGGATACATCGATCAGCGTATGTAGGCTGATCTTCAATGTGAAAGGCTCAGTCCCTCGGTTCAGACGATAGGTTTAACAGGAAAATTTAATTCATTCCCATGATTTTTGCATATTTTTGAGGGGCCACAAATAACTCATGAGCGAGGAATTACTACAGAGAAACTTACTTGAAAGCCCTGGAAAAATAGGGATTTGGGATTTTTATAACATCGGCGCGACTTCAGTGAAAACGTTGAAGGAGTATGGGATAATAAGAAATGTAGATTACGGGGAGGTAGAGAAGAAGAAGATTGATGGGCTGATTGTTCAAAGGAAGAAAGTCATCGCAGTAATTGAATATAAGAAGCCATCTGAATTCAGAACTCTTTCGCAACAAGAAAAAGCAATAAAGCAAGAGATCCAGGTCGCTAAGAAGCTTGATAGCAAAATTATTATAGCTACGTAAGCATCCGACCGCCCCATCTATGTTATGAGAGTAAAAGTGGCGATTATTGCATTTGAGAAGGAGTCCAATTATTAGGCAGAAGTTCAAAAAGTTTATTTGCCTTGTGTTCTGGAATTCGCTCCAGGACGTCTTGCAGCCATTGCTGAGGATTAATCCCATGCATTTTGCAACTTCCCATGAAAGAATAGAGCATGGCAACCCGTTTAGCTCCTTCATGCGATCCTGCAAATAAATAGTTACGTCGTCCAATCGCTGAAGGTCTGACTGAGTTTTCTACAGCGTTATTGTCCGGTTGCAATCTTCCGTCCTGAAGATAGACCACCAATTTGTCCCAAAGTGTCAAGTTATAAGCAATAGCTTTTCCGATAGGACTTGAGGGTAATACCTGCTGGTAATTTTCCATCAGCCAGGATTTTAGTTCCTCCAGTACCGGCAGAGCGCTTTGCGTGCGAAGATCTTTGATCTGCTCAAAAGACAGTCCTTCATTTTTAGCTTGACGCTCCAAAGTATATAGCTTCTGGATTTGAGTCAATACATGATCAGCCCTGGAAGGGTCGTTGTTTCTACTCTCAGTGTATTTACGTCTCACATGCGCCCAGCAACAAAGTCTTTTGATGTCTTTGTTTTGTTCGAAGATGTCGTAAGCGGCATACCCGTCTGTGCTAAGATATCCTTTAAAGTCTTTTAGTATTTCAAGCGGACCTTCTCTGCCTCGTCCTGCCCGGTAATCAAACAGGACCAGCCCGGGCTGTGCCGATTGATACAACCAGTGGTAGCCTCTGGTTGTGCCTTCTTTTTTAGTTTTATCCAGTACTTTAATGGGAGTTTCATCCGCTTTGATGTAGTCACAGCTCAATACCGTCTTTACCAATGCCTGGTAAAGTGGTTCCAATAGTTTGCAGCAGGCAGTAATCCAATCGTTCATTGTAGAGGAAGGAATGTTGATACCTTCTCTTGAAAACTGTTGAAGCTGACGGTACACTGGCAAATGATTGACGAATTTGCTGATGATAATATAAGCTAGAAGCGCAGGACCTGCTATTCCTTTAGAAATAGGCCGTTCAGGTAATGGCGCGCATATCACTCCACCAGTTGTGGGATCTGCATATTTAGGACGAACATATTGTTTAACAAAGAGTTTACCCGGAGTGTATTCCAGCTCTTCGGTAATCTCTTCACCTATTTTTTTAAGTGTCTTAACGTCTATGCCTGCAGGCTCCAGAATAATTTGCTGACGAAGTAAACTGGCGGGCAAGGGTAACCTTCCCTGATGGTTCGATTCTTTTGGCTGCGAAAGTGTACGTGTATAGCTTACTTGCTGCTCTGTGTCTTGCTGCTGGACTAATGGCTCAGCAAACATGGACATTTGCTTGGGTGAGGTAGCGGGAACAAACCGTTCACTTTTGGTCCCAAAGATCATTTTCTTTAGCTGGGCCAGCTCGTGTTTGAGTTGTAAGTTCTCCAGGTCCTTAGATTGAAGGGCTTCCTGGTAACGCTTTTCATTGCGTTCAACAGTTTCAGCCAAATCATTGAATTTGGAAAGCAGGGTTTCCATACTAAGATTTGCCGTTGCTGTCATTACTGCTAAAATACGGCTTTTTAGCGTCTTAAACAAGCATTTGAGCGTCTATCAGGCTATCTTTTTCATTGAAAAACGCTTTCTTCTTTGTACACTTTTTAGATTTATTCCTTTAAGAATAAGCATAAGTTCATCACTGCTAATGGTAGTATGCTTAGTACCATCAGTAGCCTGCGGTACCTCAAAATTCCCACTCTCCAGGCGCTTATGATATAAGGCAAAACCATCGCCTTCAAAGTGAAGAAGTTTAATTTGACTGCGCTTTCGGTTTACAAAGATAAAAATATCACCAGTAGTAGGATCCTGACCCAACCGGGAGCGTACAATACCGCTTAGTGCATCAAAGCCACATCTGAAATCTGTAATACCCTGATAAAAGTAATAACGACAGGCAGAAGACAGGGCAAGCATTTAGCTCAACAGACTTTTTAATAGGGATACATCGGGTTGCTCAAAGAAGATCAGACGATTTCCATTACATCCAATTACCTCCAGAGAAGCAGCAGGTTTCTTGGCAGAAACCACTTTTACAGCAACAAATCCCTTTTCAGTATCGACACCCTGCTCTCTAATGCGGTACTTACTTAACCAATAATGGAAAATATGGGAAGCAATATTGTTTTGTTCACAATAGGATTTTTGGCTGAGACCGCTAGACTTCCACGCTTGAATATGCGGAAACATTTCGCTTTCCTGAGATACTGTTTTATTCATGCGATAAAGGTACCTCTAAGCATATTCCCGGCAAAGATGGGACGGCCGGACGCTTACATAGCTACTGACACAAAAGATACAATTTGGGTCAACGCTTTAACTGGAAATAGAATCTTAGATGAGGATGGAAAAGAAATCAAAACCCATTTCAATCCTCTGGACGAGCGTATCGTTCAATTAATTGAAAAGATTAATTATTCTATTAATGAGCTGAATGATAGCCTCAAACCAAAACAATTAGTTAATCCAACCGCCTTAGCTAAACAAATTTGGCAGGATATATGGTCAGTTAGCGGCGCCACGCCTGAGAATTGTCTATATACGTTCGTTGAGCTTTTTATTTTTAAATATTTGAGTGATTTAGATGTGCTCAAAGGACGTCATAATTTTTACAAGCTTATTGAGGATTTTAAAGACAATAACGCCGATGATTTATTAGAGGATTACGCTAAGTCGATAAGGCCTAAAATCAAGGATCTTTTTCCTGCTGGAAAGGATGGTACTACTATTATTAATGGTACAATATTCGTTAGCAAGGATCAAAAGGCAGTAAAAGGTTATAGTACTGTATTTAAAAAGGTGCTTTTAAGATTTTGTGATTACGGTAAACTTGAGCACATAGACTACGATTTTAAAAGTCAGCTTTTTGAAAGCTTTTTGAAAGAGAGCATCAGTAAAAAGAATTGGGGGCAATTTTTCACTCCGCTTAAGGTCGTAAGATCTATAGTTGAAATGGCAAAAGATGAAATAAAAGAGGGCGCCGTAATTTGCGATCCGGCATGTGGGGTGGGTAAGTTTCTGCTTGAACCAATTGTTACAAAATTGGATCAATACTTCACCGTCGAAAAAAATCTTTTGATTCCTAAAATAACAATTCATGGGTTCGACAAAGGCTTTGACAAGGATGAGCAAAAAACAATTATTCTTGCGAAAGCAAATATGCTAATTTACTTCTCGGATATTTTAAAGGAAAATTCGGGTCTTACACAGCAGTTCGCAAAACTTTTCAACGACAGTTTTACGTTAAAGACCAACTCAATACTGGGTACCTTATCAGAACCCGTTGAAAATACCTATGATTTGATCCTAACTAATCCCCCATATGTTACAAGTGGTAGTAGCAATTTAAAGGCAGAAATCAAAAAGGATGGGGAATTAGTTAACTACTATAAAGTTAATGCAATGGGTGTAGAGGGATTGTTCATGGAGTGGATAGTAAAGGCCCTAAAACCAAATGGTAAAGCAATCATTGTCGTGCCAGATGGAATTTTCAATAGACAAAACGATAAGAACCTTCGTAAGTTTATTATCGACGAGTGTTTTATTGACTCAATAATTTCATTGCCTTTAAAGACTTTTTTCACTACTCCGAAAAAAACGTATATTTTATCAATCACTAAAAAATCTAGGAAGAGTGATGTTCAAACGGCGCCTGTATTCACATACCTAGCCAGTGAGATAGGCGAAAGTAGGGACGTTTATAGATTTGATATTGAGCAAGATGATCTTGGGGAAGCGATCGCTCTTTATTCTTTCTTTAAAGGAAACAAAACTGGATTTGAGAAAATCAACAGCGATCCGAGATGTAAAATACAGCCATTTGCTAAATTTAATCCTGAAAATCACTGGTCGGTGGATAGATGGTGGACAAAAGAAGAGCAAATTGGTCTTGGCATTTTGGAGCAAGATGAAATCGTATCACTTAATAACTTAAGTGAGATTTTGTCAGATTTTTCGAATACACTTAATGAATACTCAAATTTATTAAATTCCGTCTCAGAAAAGGAATCTATTGATAGTGATTTTCAGGAGATTCAATTAGATGATAAAGCTTATTTTAACTTAAGCATAGGAAAAAGAGTACTTAAAAGGGATATTATAAAAATAAAAGGAGATATTCCTATTTATAGTGCAAACGTAAACGTTCCTGTCGGTTTTCATAATCAAAGCAATATCGAAGACTTTAATAACAATTTTGTCCTTTGGGGAATCGATGGTGACTTTGATTTTAACGCAATACCAAAGAATTCACCGTTTGTTTCAACTGACCACTGTGGAGTTATCAGAGTTATGACTGACGATATCTTGCCCGAATATTTATTGATACAGTTAGAAATCGGACGACATAAATATGGTTTTGATCGAGGCCTTAGAGCATCGCTTAGAAACATTAAGGAAGTTGCCATAAAGGTCCCATTCAACAAAGACGGGTCTATAAATATACCAAAGCAGAGGGAGATAATTGAAAAATATGAGTATGTAAAGGAATTGAAAGCAAAGATTGCCGATTACAAGAATTTAATTTCAGAACTTACTATAGATGTTGAAAAATAGCAGGTCTTTAAGATTATACGAAATCCGATTATATATAATCTATATGGGGATTGTCTATAAACGAGCACGGAGTCTTGCCGTCATTCAGCCAGCGGTTTAACCATAAGACAATGCACATTATGAAGCATAGGCAACTAAGTTTTATTACTTTCTTCGAGATATACGATACTGGAAAAACTTATTGTGGGGAGTTTTCCACATTCAATCTGCACTGGGCGCCAATGACAGTTCATATTACACTCCCAGATATACTTTGGCTCTTTAGCAACCGTTACTTCAGACATCATTAAATAATTGGATACTCTAAGGTGTCGATTATTCACCATATCCAAACGTTCCGTTTAATAGGGGTAGTTTCGTTTGAATGCAATAGCCTAATTCAGCAAGCTTGCCTTTTAGACACAAAACCATGCCAACGATCCAAGTCCATATCAATAAAATCGTTCAAAAACCTCGAGTCCGTAAATCCTACAATTATGTTTATTTTACTTCAGCAATCCAGCTATCCATGAAATCATTTGCTTTTTGTATATAATCGATCGCGTTCTGTTTGGTCTTAGTTTGTCCAGAGTGCCCCGCATCATTCCTTATCACTCGCAAATCCTGAATTAAGTCAATCCTCAGGTTTGTTGGGACATTGAATATCGTCATTAGTGAATTTGGCAGCAACGGGTTGCAAATGCTCCCTTTAACGAAATTTTCTAGCTGTGTTTGCATAGAACCAAGCATCCAAGGTCTTGGAGATGTGGTAGATAGAAAGATGCGCTTAAGTTCATTTTCAATTGCCCGGCCATATTGTATGATTACTGGAGAATAATCATCTGAGGTATCAATGTTTTCTAATAGGTACTGGCCTGATACTAGGTAAGTAACACTATTGGTCTGCAATTTCGAAGTGTCGAAGTAAACAGTTTATGGATTTTGCCAAAACGTTGAAAGATTATTCAGAAAAATTAGATGACTTGTTGATTAAGAAATTTCATCAATGGGAAAATTCTGACTGGAAAAATTCGTTAGGAAAACCTATCTTAAATTGGCAGACAGTTCTTGAGAAAAATTTGATTATGCTGGAGATTTCGCTACCTAAAGAAAACCAAACTGATTTCAAAATCCCAAATATTAAAAGACCTAAACTGGACTAAAATCTTTTATACTAACCAAGCTAAAATATGGTAGTCCAAATAAAATTTCATTACACTGAAAAAAGTAATAGCAAGATGTGTCTTTGTGGATACAAAATTTACATTTTATACCACTAAAGACTTTCTTGCCTTTTCTGCGAAAAGGGTAAAAAAACTTCGGAACTCGTTTTATAATTTTTAAGTCGCTCTGTTTTAAAGTGAAAATCGAATACATTTTTCGCCTCTTTTTATAACAAATTATTGCTGAAAAAAAATAACTACAGTGAATTAAATAAAAATAAAAAACTTGAAATAACCCGTTGTGCGGTTTGAGTAAAAGTAAATAAATGAAAAAAGAAGAAGGAATAAAGTTGTGCACGTTACTGATAAGCAGTAAATTAAGAAAGTATTCTACATTTTCTTACATGCACAACTTAAAGACCAATTTCGATAAGATTCTTGAGATTAGCAAACTTGCTTTGACAGAATATATGTTAGCGGATGGCAACTTCTTCAAGTACAGGAATTTGCCAAAACTGTCAGATATAGAGATAGTTGCTTTGTCTATTACTTCCGAAGCACTGGGTATTGACTCGGAAAACCTGCTGTTTTCTAAACTTAGAACAGAATATAGCGGGGAGTTTCCTAATTTAATAGACCGGTCTAATTACAACAGAAGACGAAAGAGACTTCAGGATTATATTGCCCTGGTGGCTCAACCTATATCGGAAATAATCAATCCCGATAACCACCAGTTTATTATAGATTCGGTACCTGTTCCTATTTGTCAGAATGTAAGGATTTCCAGGACCAGCATATGCAGAGAAGATTTGCATGTACAACCTTCCAGAGGGTATCATGCATCTCACAGGCTGCATTATTACGGGTTCAAAATGCAACTGATTATTTCGAAAGCCGGTGTTCCGGTATCAATGGGAATAACGGCTGCTAATGTACATGATGTACACTATCTCAGCCAGCTTGAAAATCTGGAACTAAATGAATGTGAATTAATTGCAGATAAAGGATATTTATCCCTGCCCTATCAAACCACTCTTTTTGAACAGGACAGGATTCGGTTAATCACCCCTTTAAGGAATAATATGAAGAAAAGAACAACGCTCTGGAATCCTTCTTACCGATACGTCCGAAAGCGAGTGGAAACGCTGTTTTCTCAGCTTTGCGACCACCTTTACATCAAAAGGAATTATGCAAAATCGCTCAGCGGGCTCTTCACAAGGATGTGTTCAAAGATAAGTGGCGTAGCCGTTCTGCAGTTGATCAATTTCAAAAACAACAAACCCATTAATCACTTAAAACATGCCCTTGCCGCTTAAACCGCACAACGGGTTGAAATAATTTCGATTTTGTTCAAATTCTGAAGCCGTATTTTTGAACACGTCATAATAATTTCCAAATATTAGCAAAATAAAAATGAACGTTCATTCTTTTTTTTTGTATATTTGCACTATCAAACTAGATAAAAGAAGAAAATGAAACAGTTATTTTGGACCGTATTAAAAATTATTTTGGCACTCTTCATGATTTATGGTGGCGTACAGCATTTTATAAAACCCGATTTTTACATTCCATTTGTCCCTTCGTTTTTGCCATATCCAATGGCTATAATCTATATCTCCGGTATCATTGAAATTGCTTTAGGTTCGGCAATGTTATTATACAAAAAATACGCTAAATTTGGTGCTTTGGGCGTTCTGGTTTTAATGATCTTGTTTTTACCAATCCACATCTGGGACGTGTTTTCCGAAACGCCAGCGATTGGCAGTCATAAGGCCGCCTTGATTAGACTACCGGTCCAATTTGTACTAATTGCTTTGTCATGGAAAGTATACAGTATATTATCTATTAAAAAAAATAATGAATATTCAAATTATTAAGAAAGAAAAAATAACGGATAAAAAAAGTGCCCTACTGAGCGCTACTCTAACGTTGGTGAATGATCATGGCTTTCATGATGCTCCAATGTCCAAAATTGCAAAACTTGCGGGAGTGGCACCGGCCACCATCTATCTTTATTTCGAAAATAAACAAAATCTGATCAATACCCTTTACCTTGAAGTAAAGGCTTCTTTTAATAAATTCGCGTTTAATGGCTACCATGAGGACATGCCTGTTAAAAAAGGTTTCGAAATAATATGGTACAATGTTGCTGATTATAAATTAAATCAAATAAAAGAGGCTTCATTTTTATCTCAATGTGATAATACGCCTATGATAGACGAAGAAATCAGGAAAGAAGGATTAAAACATTTGCAACCCCTACTTGATTTATGGGAAAAAGGAAAAGAGGAAGGTATTATAAAGCCTCTTTCAATCTTTGTTCTCTACTCTTATGCAATATATCCTTTGTCTTTTCTCATGGCCATGCAGGATAGAAACCTGTACACTTTGGACAAAAAGGTATTAGATGAAACTTTTCGAGCTGCCTGGGATGCCATAAAATTGTGATATTTTTTTGTTCAAAATAAAGAATGAACGTTCGTTAATAATATATAGATTTAAAAATTAAAAATATAAAATGATGAAAAAATTATATACAGCTAATGCAACTGCAACTGGCGGTCGTGAAGGACGTACCAAATCAGATGATGGGGTATTGGATTTTAAAATAGAGATCCCGAAAGAAATGGGAGGCAAAGGTGGTGCCTATACCAACCCGGAACAACTTTTTGCAGCAGGCTATGCAGCTTGCTTTGATAGTGCACTGAACCTTGTTGCCCGCAATCAGAAAATTAAACTCAAAGATACTTCAGTAACGGCGTCTGTCAGTATCGGTCAAAATAGTGAAGGTGGTTTTTCGCTAGCCGTTGATCTTGCCGTAAGCATCCCTGAAATAGAACGTGAAACCGCACAAAAATTACTTGAAACCGCGCATCAAGTTTGTCCTTATTCCAATGCGACAAGGGGCAACATAGAAGTCAATTTAAATTTATTATAAAACCTAAGAAAATGAACAAAGCAATTTATTTAAACAGTCGTCCAATTGGAAAACCAAAAGAATCGGATTTTAAATTTGTAAATGAAGACAAGCCTGAGATTACCAATGGCGAAATTCTTTTGAAAACAAAATTCGTTTCTGTTGATCCTTATTTAAGGGGAAGAATGAGCGACGCCAAGTCGTATGTGCAACCCTTCAAATTAAATGAACCAATTTCCTCTGGATGTATAGCAGAAGTTATCGAGTCTAAAAACGATTCCTTTAAAAAAGGGGATTTTGTGTCTGGCTCTTTGGACTGGAAAGAATATCAAACTTCAAAAGGAGAGAACCTATTAAAAGTAGATGAGAACCAAGCCCCGTTATCTGCCTATCTGGGCGTTTTGGGTATGACCGGATTAACGGCTTACTTCGGCTTAACTGATATAGGAAAGCCCCAAAAAGGGGAAACAGTAGTGGTATCCGGCGCAGCTGGTGCTGTTGGTAGTATTGTTGGTCAAATCGCAAAAATATTAGGTTGCCGTGTTGTTGGCATAGCAGGTACAGATGAAAAAGTAGCAATGCTAAAATCAAAATTTGGGTTTGATGAGGCCATCAACTATAATACTGTTAAGGATATGAGCAAGGCAATTGCAGATGCTTGTCCAAACGGAGTTGATGTTTATTTCGATAATGTGGGAGGCGATATATCCGATAGTGTACATGTCAACATTAATAGGTTGGGTAGAATTATTGTTTGTGGAGCCATTTCGGCCTACAATGACACTTCTGCTCCAACAGGTCCGAGAGTTGAACATTTTTTGATTAGGAAAAGTGCGCTTATGCAAGGTTTTATTGTTGGAAATTATGCAGAGAAGTTTCCTGAAGGAATGCAACAATTATCAAAATGGTTAAAAGACGACAAACTTACTTATTCAGAAACTATTGTAGAAGGTTTTGATGCCATTCCGCAAGCGTTTATTGATCTTTTTGAAGGTAAAAACAAAGGAAAAATGATCGTAAAGATATAATTGCAATACCAATAATTATTTAAAAAATGAAGTCAAATTATAATAAGATACTCTCTCCTTTTACTTTTCCCGTTTCCGGGATTAATATAACGAATAGAATCGTACTGGCTCCTATGACCACCTTTTCGGGTAATGATGATGGAACTACTACAGATGCCGAAGTGGCATACTACCGTGAACGCAATCAATCAGCCGGGCTATTGATTACCGCTTGCGCCTATGTAATTAAACATGGAAAAGGTTTTCATGGTCAGATAGGTGCCGATTCTAATGAATTAATTCCAAGCTTAAAAAGAATAGCTGATGCCTTAAAAGCGAACGGCAACAAAGCTGTACTTCAGTTATATCACGGGGGAAGGATGTCACCTCCCGAAGAACTCGTTGACGGACAATCATTAAGTGCCAGTGCTGTTGCCGCCGTGAGAGAAGGCGCTCAAGTTCCACGAGAAATGACTGCAACTGAAATAGAAGAAACAATTGTGGCTTTTGGTGAAGCTACACGCAGAGCAATTGAGGCTGGTTTCGATGGAGTTGAAATACATGGAGCAAACACTTATTTATTACAGCAATTCTTCTCCCCTCATTCTAATCGTAGAACAGACAAATGGGGTGGAGATTTGATGAAGAGAATGACTTTCCCCCTTGCTGTAGTTGATGCTGTAATAGAATCGGCTGCACTTTCATCCAATCCATTTCTTGTTGGATACCGTCTTTCACCCGAAGAATTGGAAAATCCAGGTATCACAATGGAAGATACACTTCATTTGGTGGAAACACTTTCCCTAAAACAATTAGACTATTTACACATTTCAGTGATGGATTTTTGGGAAGGTTCAATGCGTGATAAAAATGATACGGCACCTAGGGCCCAACTAATTGCAACCAAAGTGGGTCATAGCCTTCCTGTTATTGGTGTCGGAAGTCTTCACACGCCAGAAGAAGTAGAAAGAGTTCTTACGGGCAACATTCCATTGGTAGCCATGGCCAGAGAACTTTTAATGGAACCGCATTGGTTGACCAAAGTAAAGAACAATGCAGTGGACCAAATTAGAACGGAACTGGATGTAAATACTCAAGATTTATTAAAGATACCCACTCCTCTTTGGAGCGCACTTATTTCAAGAACAGGTTGGTTGCCTGTGAAAAATAACCAACACTAATTATTTAATATTTAAAACAAAAGTCAAATGAAAAATTTTCAATTTAAAAATCCAACAAAAATACTATTTGGCAAAGGTCAAATAGAGAATCTATCAAAAGAGATTCCCGAAAACGCAAAAATATTGTTGCTATACGGAGGCGGAAGCATCAAAAAAAACGGAATCTACGATCAGGTTAAAAAAGCACTTTCGGCTTATGAAGTTGTGGAATTTGGAGGAATTCCTGCGAATCCAGAATATAGTATTTTATTAAAAGCCCTACAAGTTATAAAAGAGGATGGCATTAATTTCTTACTGGCCGTTGGTGGAGGATCCGTTATCGATGGTACAAAATTTTTATCGGCAGCAGCCCTTTACAAAGGCGATAGCCCTTGGGATTTATTAACCGCGAATAAACCTACTACCGAGGGAATGCCCTTTGGAACGGTTTTAACCTTGCCTGCAACAGGTTCTGAAATGAATTCTGGAGCGGTTATTACTAGAAAAGAAACTAAAGAGAAATTGGCCATGGGCGGACCAGGTCTCTTTCCGTTTTTTTCGATTCTTGATCCAGAAGTAGTGAAATCTATTCCCCAACGCCAGTTAGCCAATGGGATCACAGATGCCTACACACACGTTCTTGAGCAATATATGACCTATCCTACGGGTGCTTTGTTACAGGATCGCTTTGCAGAAAGTATTTTACAAACCTTGGTTGAAGTGGCACCAGCCATTTTAAAAGATCCATCAGATTACGCCGCTGCATCAAACTTTATGTGGAGCTGTACGATGGCGCTGAACGGACTAATCCAACAAGGAGTTCCCGGCGACTGGGCTGTACATATGATGGGACACGAATTAACGGCGCTTTACGGCATTGATCATGCAAGAACATTGGCTATTGTGGCTCCAAGCCATTACCGTTATAACTTTGATTCTAAAAAGGAAAAGCTCGCACAATATGCAGAACGTATCTGGAATGTTGTAGATGGAACAGTGGAGGAAAAAGCCAAGGCAGGAATTGAAAAAACTGAAGAATTTTTTCACTCTTTAGGAATCAAAACGAAACTTTCAGAATACACTGATGATTATTCAGAGACTGGAAGTATTGTCTCAAAACGTTTTACAGACCGTGGCTGGACCGGACTTGGAGAACACAAAACCCTTAGCCCTTCCGATGCGGAAAAAATAGTAGAAATGAGTTATTAACATTTTAACCTAGAAAAAATGAAAACAAGAACAATTGGAAAAAGCGACCTAAAAGTATTTCCCATAGGCCTAGGATCCATGGGAATGTCGGAATTTTATGGGAAAACGGATGAAAAACAAAGTATTAAAACCTTGCACAAAGCATTAGACATTGGGGTGAATTTTATTGATACCGCCGATGTTTATGGAATAGGGGATAATGAAGAATTATTACGGAAAGCCTATAGCGATCGCTGGAACGATCTGGTACTAGCGACAAAGTTTGGTTTTGTAAGGGACAAGAACAACCCAGAAGTAAGGCAACTTAATGGTTCTCCCGAGTATGTAAAAAGCGCTTGTGAAGCAAGTTTAAAACGATTGGGCCGCGAGGCAATCGATTTGTATTACCTACATCGTGTGGATCCTAATACGCCTATTGAGGAAACAGTTGGGGCAATGGCAGAACTGGTAAAAGAAGGAAAAGTTAGATATATCGGGCTTTCGGAAGTATCAGGCGATACGCTAAGACGTGCCCACAAAGTTCATCCTATTACTGCGGTACAAACCGAGTATTCCATCTGGTCACGTGATGTTGAGCAAACCACAATGTCCGTTATAGAAGAGTTGGGAATTTCATTAGTGCCCTACAGTCCTTTGGGTAGAGGTTTTCTATCAGGCACCATCAAGGACACTTCAGAATTATCCGAGAATGATTTCCGACATACAGTGCCTCGTTTCCAAAAAGAATTCTTTGAAAGCAACAAAACACTTTTAAGCCGAATTGAGCAGTTAGCTGACAAGAAGAACGTAACACCTGCACAATTGTCTTTAGCTTGGTTATTACACAAAGGAGAAAATATTATTCCTATTCCCGGTACCAAGCATGAGAAATACTTGATCGAAAACGCGAAAGCTGTTGACGTTGAACTTACCCAAGAAGAGATGCAGTATTTGGATGATACCTACAACACAGTGGCTGGAGAACGCTACAATGCTAATGGTATGAAATTTACAAATCTTTAATAAAAACTTTAAAAGTAGATAAAAATGATAAAAATGAAAATATTAATTGTGTTAACCTCTCATGCATTATTGGGAAATACTGGTGAGAAAACCGGATTTTGGATAGAAGAATTTGCAACGCCTTATTATTATTTAGTAGATAATGGTGCCAGCGTTACTTTGGCCTCACCTGATGGAGGTCAGCCTCCTATCGATCCTACCAGTGACAAACCGGAAAATCAGACAGAATCAACCAAACGGTTTAAAAATGATGAAGCATTACAAGAAAAACTAAGCAAAACGCATAAACTTTCAGAAGTGTCTGAAAAGGATTATGATGCCGTATTCTATCCAGGTGGTCACGGGCCTTTATGGGATTTGGCAGAGAGTGAAGTTTCGGCAAGGTTGATAGAGCACTTTTATAATGCCGGTAAACCTGTTGCTTTTGTATGCCATGCTCCTGCAGCCTTGAAAAATGTAAAAAATGTTTCGGGTGAGCCACTCGTGAAAGGAAAAAAAGTAACTGGATTTACAAATTCAGAGGAAAAACTGGTTGGTCTTACCGATGTTGTCCCTTTTCTTGTTGAAGACATGTTGAAGGAAAAAGGAGGTATATATAGCAAATCAAAAGATTTTGAGGCATATGCTTTGGAAGATGGATTGCTTATTACAGGACAAAACCCAGCGTCATCGCAAAAAGTTGCCGAACTCTTATTAAAACAATTAGAGGCTAAAAAATAGGTTATTCTGGTCATTCTCTGATAGTATTATCAGCAGTTTCTTCATTCCTCTTCAGTAAAAAGGAAGGAAGATGACCGAGGATAAACACTGATTAACAATTTAAAAAGAATATTGATTTATGATAAAAGTAGTGGCCAAGAATTTTGCTAAAGAAAATAAAATAGACAAAATTTTAGAACTGGCAAAGGAATTAGTGGAAAAAACAGTGAAAGAAGAAGGGTGTATTAAGTATGAAATGTATCAAAATACCAAAGAGCCAACGGAACTAATAATGTTAGAAGAATGGGAAACAGAAGAAGATTTAAACAATCACATGTCTTCTGAACATTTTAAAAGAATAGTTCCTCAAATGGCTGAGTATTTAAGAAAAAAAGGAGAAATTAATATATACAAAAAAGTCATTTAGACTTTTTATAGAATAAAAGTAAATAAATATTCCTAATGCTGCTGAAGGTAAATCATCGGAAGGATATGAAATTTTGTCGATGAGTATGCAAGATTTTTAAAAACCCCATTACCCTCACGTGTACTTACAAAAGAGCGTACCATATGTGAGAAAATAATGAGCCTGGTAAGATTTTCATACTCAGATCAACCCTATGTGGATCTCGCCAATAAAATCCGGCATATCTATGATATTCACCTGATGTTAGAAAATAAAGAAGTGGCTACATTTTTTGCGTCTTCCGAATTTGATGAAATGCTGGTGAAGGTTGGCAGTGATGATGTCTTGAGTTTCAAGAATAACAATGAATGGCTGAAAATACATCCTAAGGAAGCAATGATCTTTATCGACCCGGAAAGTACCTGGGATGCTATTAAAACGCCATATCGCACTACCTTCCGAGATTTAGTTACCGGAGAGCTGCCATCTGAAGAAAGTTTGATTATCACACTTGAAAAGGTCGCAAGCAGGTTGGGCGCTACGGACTGGGCTTTGAGCAAATAATGATACGTGTCTTACCTTGCTTCCTATTTTTTCATATAGATGACATCCTCAGAATAGCTCTGATTGAGAATAACCATATAAGAAATAGACCTTAGGTAGTTTTATTTTTGAAGCAAGCCTTAGAACCGGCTTTTGTATACTGCACATGGTCAGAAGGGTATTTCTCACCGATCCTGCGTCGAACTGTATGGTTTCTGCTGGCTAACATATGCACCTTTAAAGGCTGGTGGAAGTAATGCAAAACCGGCTTTTAGTACAGTTGAAAGGTGCATGTTCATTGTTTTCGAATGTTTACTCAGAGTAAACATTCAAATTTAGTAAACAATAGTATTTCACAAACTCGCAATCCTTGAATATGTTCGTAGAAGTAACATGTTCATGATTCATGAACATTGCTAATTTATGAACACTAAGAAGAAATTTAATAAGAAGTAGATTCGGCAGAGTCGGCGATTACTTCTCCCTGCCGAATCTTATAATTTTAATTTTGGATTGGTTGAAACTAAATCTGTCACTTCTTGCTTTATCTTTAGATAATTCTCTAAAATATCAACAGAACTTATTTTCCTAATATCAGAAATCCCTTTGCTTTTCAATTCCTCTTCCATTATTGCTTCATGGTCATTTTGAATCTCACTATGAAAGACCTTAAGGCTAATCTTTTGTTCCGGATTATCAGCCACTATCCCGACAAACTCACCTGATGACAATGAGGCAATTTTCGCAGCCGGTATAGCATAATCCAGTTGAGTCGACTTCGTCAGAGAGGTATCGCTGCTGTTTATATTTGTACTGCTTTTATCCTGAACAATTTTTCCAAACATTTCGGAAAGTTTCCGGGCTGTATCGCCCGTTACCTGACCACTGATGATATTGCCTACAATACCCGTTATCACATCTGCCTGTTCAGCGCCGTAGTCTTTTTTTAGCTGACTGAAATCCTGAACCGCCAGCGTGGTAGCAACTTTATTACTGCGCGCCGTCGCAATCAGGCTATCGATGTTATTAAAATATATAGTTGGGAACTCGTCAAATATGAGGCTGCATTTAAGCTGATTTTTCCGGTTTACCAGTTTGATCATCCTGGAGATGTATAAGGATAGTACGGCCCCATAAACCTGAAGCTTCTGCGGGTTATTTCCCACACAGACAATCTTCGGTTCATCCGGATTATTGACATCCAGGGTAAAGTCATTACCTGATAATACATAATACAACTGAGGAGAAGAAAGGCGCGCCAGGCCAATCTTAGCAGAAGCAATTTGTCCTTCCAATTGCTCTTTTGCCTTATTTTGAAAGGCCGAAACAAAAGGATTGATAAGCACTTTAATCTCTTCTTCCTGACTGAGCACCTGGAAAAGTTTCTCATACTCGACCTGCATGAGTTCGATAACATGAGGCAAAGTGCAGTACTTTCCATCCTGATACTTCCTGAGATACCAGATAATAGCCGTCAGAAAATTAATAGGTGATTCGACAAAGAAGTCACCTTGCTTCTTGATCCAGTCCCGGTTCAGGCCCAGCATAATCGTCCTGCTTGCCTCTGTTGCATCCGTTATGTCATCCATTGCCTTTGGATCCAAGGGATTACACCGGTGACTATGGTTAAGATCATCGAAATTGATCACATAAAAGGATGGCTTTACCTTATAGTTGCGGTAATACTTTAACAATTTATTATAAGCAATCTTGCTAAGGTCGTCGTATTTGAAGTCATACAGAAACATGGAAAAGCCCTTCCGTATATGCTGGTCAATGATATGACGGATCACGAAATAAGATTTACCTGCACCCGGAGTCCCGGCTACAAGGATCCCTCTGAAGGGATTGATGATATTGATCCAGCTATCCCTCACCTGCTTCTTTAAGCGATATTTCGCCGGAAGGTTTATAGAAAACTCGTTTTCCAGCAGCCGTTCTTCCTGGGGAAACGTTTCATTTTCGGTATTAAAAATATCCTCTTGCCGGGCCGCCTTAAGAATCCGGGAAAGCCTGACGCCTCCGCTCAGGACGAGCAGATACCCGGCCACTGTGGTCACCATGTAACACAGAGCGATTCCATTTGGCGGCAGAGATACATAAAAACAAAGGATACTGGCAAAGAACAAAAGCAAGCCTGAACCGATGAGCGCTATAGTACTTCCCTTTGATATTTTCTCCTCCTTTCTGCCTTTAGCACCGACAAGGGATATTGAAAGAAAAAGAAGAGTCACCACTTTCGGCTTTAGCACGCCACTAAACAGCCCGGTTTTACTGATACTTAAAATGATGCGGTCAAGAATATCTGCCGTCCATCCCCAATGGTAAAAGGCGGCATAGCAACTGACATAGAAATGAATAGCTAATATGGCAATGCTGATATACCTTGTAAGGTCTATAATCTTACGTAGTCCCTGAATGTCTTCCCCCGTTTGCATCGATAACTTCGTTTTAACTATTTATATTAAAGCCGCAATCCCTGGTCATTCCTCCTTCTTTTTTTCTTCCTTTTGAAAACGGAGGGAGAATAATCCGGATCGGTTTTGTTTAGCAAGGAATCGAGCAGAGATTCTTTGATGGGCTCGTGCTCCGGGGAAGGCGAGCTATACCTATTTTGAAGCGAATCGATAGTGACCTTTTCTTTTACCCCTCGTCCTCTCTGCATCAGTAGCTTTTGTTCGACCGTTCCATTCTTCATAGTATTGGTGTATAAGAACGACTCGGTAAGCCCCCGGTCAAAACCAAACTTTTCATCGAAGACACGCTCCCCCGAAGCAGCAAAAGTCTTCCGGTCGAACTGTCCGACTTTTAAGGAGTGCTCCTGATTTCTTCCCCTGGACTTATTCATCGGGCTTAGTTTAATCCGGTTGGTAATATCCTTGCGGCTTACAACGATCTGGATATGCCACTGATCACCATCCTTTAGTTCCCCACGCTTCCTGATGCCCTGCTTTACTTCCGGATCTTTGTGCGAATAATACCGGTGCTCTTCGATCTTTCCGAACCACAGCAGATCTTTACTACTCTCAATTCCAGGTCGCCTGAAATTCCGGGCATATTCATCCATTACAGAAACGGCATATTCTTTAAGTTTTGCCTTCATGGCGTCTTCCCCGTATAATTCCTTTAACCAGGCAAGTTCCTTACGACTGGGACTGACATTAATCAGAAAGAACTTGGCGTCACTACTACTGAGTTTTGCTATGTTATTATCCAGGAAGGTTCTCACTTCATAAGGCTGGATATCCTGACGATCCTGGTTGAACCACCGTTCAGGTTCCTGCATCAGATCGCTTACCCGATTTTCCTTTTCCAGGTAATGCACAAGTTGGCTGCTGCTTCCTTTATTACTACCGTTTTCGCTGTCTGTAATATTGATGTGCATGGCTAAAGATTTCTTACCTGTTGCTTTACCTTATTAATGAGTTCCTCTTTTTCTCTTGCAGGTGTCATCAACCCGAACTGTTCCCGCGACTTGATATAAGAATCCAGAATGAAGAGGAATTGAGATTTAAGTTGCTCTTTGACCTGAGCGAGTTTAACCAGTTGCCTTACCAGTCCGTCAACCTCATTCAATTTCTGTAGCTGCAGCTGAAGGCCGGCGCTGGTATTTTTATGATGATAAGTCTCTTCATTACTCAGCCATTCCAGGATACGGCGTTGGGAACTTACCATTCGCTCCGCATCCTGCTTAATCGGAATAAGCAGCGATTGCTCCTGGGTTTTTATGAAGCCAGTTAGATGCTGGTTCCCTTTGATTATAGAAGTCTTCAGTGCCTCATCATTCAAGTCATTTGGATCTTTCTTCGTATGGTAGAAATAGTCGACCATCTGATTAAAGAGTGTTCGTTTGTTTCGTCCCAGCCTGCCTGCAACTTTTTCAAATTTGCGGTCAACTTCAAGTGAAAACTTTACAGATCTGTTGTTGTCTTCCATTTTTGCCTCCATTCGCAGAGTGGTGATAACTAGTCATCGTCCTTATATAAGTAGGCTCTCCCTAAATCACCGGAATGCCCTCGGGAATTCCGTTTCCGGCCTTCCTTCTACCGTTAAGTGGCCAGAGAATCCCCGGAGGATTCTTCAATAGCCGTTTGCAGAGCATAGAGGCTGAAAAGTAGGGCATTGCCCAACTTCGTCTTGCTCCATTTTTTTTGAAAAATGGACGCGCCTAAATTCTCGGGTCTAGACCATCTTGATAGGAGTCCAGTAGTCTGATAGCAGTGTTTATTTCTTAGGCTCCATCAGCTTTCTGATATCCTCATATGCATAATATATCAGCCCACCTACCTTTGTAGATGGCAGAGTGCCATTGTCTCGGAGGCTCTTAAGGGTATTAGCCGAGATTCCTAATAGCTTTCTAACCTCGTAGCTTTTTAGCCATTCTTTCTGCTGCTCTTGTTTTGGTGGTCTGAAAGATGGACGCCTTAATTCGGCGAAAAGTTCTTGCTTGAAACTTTCCAAGTCCTCACGGGTGATGAATTCGATCGTTGCCATAGCGTTTTGATTTGGCTCAAAGATGAAGGTGGTGGTGGAATAATTTTGACAAGGTTTTATGTAGTACCTACTTTTAATTTTAAGAATATACTTTTAAAATTTAGTGCGAAAAGCAATAAAGTAGCTTCACATAGAAATGAGTGGAATAGATTTTAAATTCCTTGCAAAGTATTTTTTTAAAATAATTTTGTTCTCACAGGAATATTCTGTAATATTGTGCCATAGTTCTTTGAGAGAGTTTTTAAGCTAATGTAATTAGTTCAAATCGTTAAGTGTAGAAATGCACCGCCTTCACAGGTTTTTGGATGACACGACCCAGCACATCTGTCCACACCGATGCTTCGTGGATCACGTTGCTGCCCCGGTTGTACTGTTAAATTGAACTTACTGTACACTTGCTTATTCTGCTGTATTCCCAATTGGTGGGAGACAGGTGTCAGAGTGTTTCAAGTGATACCATATAATTAAGTACGATCCTTAACAAGGAATGGCATGTCAAATCCCAAACTGTTTTAAATCTTTTGAAGCAGGGTATTGTAGGAGTGAAATAAACGAACAGCGTATGTGAATTTAATTACAGCATAATGAGTGAAGCAGGCGATATGCCCGTAATTAAATTCAAGCAAGATGCAAAAAAATAGCTTTAAAAGCCCCGATGAGCTTATACTAGGTATAAAGCTCATCCTTTCAAAAAACCGTTGTTCGTTTTCAGTTGATGAGCACAATCTATTGAAAGATTGTATCAAAGCACTCGAACAGTCAAAATCTGAGATGGATGAAGTTATCCGTTTTCACAAGATTGTTAGGGTGCTAAATTTGATACTTCGTGTATTTACGATATTTGATCATTTTAATGATGTGTTCTGATAGTGGCGCTCCTACTTTTATCTTAAATATGTTGTCATGGACATAGGTAATACTATAAAGAAAATAAGAATTAAGAAAGGTTATAAACAAAATGAGTTTGCTGAAAAATGTCAGCTTACTCAAGCTTACCTTTCTAAAATTGAGAACAACCAGAAGGAACCGACGATTAACGTATTAAAAGCTATTGCATTTAATTTGGAAACACCGTTGCCTGTGCTTTTTTTTCATTCACTCACGGTTGACGATATTGAGCCGAAGAAACGTGACGCTTTTGAGATAATTTTGCCTTCAATAAAGGGGATGATTGAATCATTCTTTTAGTTATGTTGGATACCCCTAAGCTTCTACGGATATTAGGAATTTCATCTAAGGAATTAGAAGGGCTGCTTAAGGGCATTGATGAATTTTATTATTTAAAGAGTAGTCCTAAATTAAATAAGAAGACCGGTCTGCCGTTAATTGCGAAAAATGGAAAGCCAAGAACCCGTGATCTTTATCCAAGCATAAAACTATTAAAAACTGTACAGCAACGTATTTATCATAGATTTCTTAAATCGATAAAATTGCCAGCTTATGCATTCGGCGGGATTTCAAAAAGAGATAACGTTTTGAATGCAAAAATGCATCAGGGTAATAAATTTTTCTTCAATACTGATCTTCGAAATTTTTATCCCGGAATAACACACCAGCAGGTTTTTGATATGTTTGTAAGAAATAAGATCCCGCTGGAGGCTGCTAGTATTCTTACTAAGCTAACAACCTACAAGGGTATGTTACCTCAAGGAACCCCGACATCCCCTTATTTGGCGAATTTGGTTTTTGTAAGCGTCGGGAAAAAAATTCAGATACTCGCGGATGAACATGGTTTGACCTTTACAACCTTTGTTGATGATATTGCCGTTTCAGGGAAAAACGATTTTAAACCCCTTGTTAATACAATTATAGATTTATTAATAAATAATGGGTTTAAGATTAGTCATGACAAAACGTTTTATCAGACTAAGCGTCCGAAGGTTACTAATGTCATTGTAGCGAACAACGGTATATATCTTGACTCAAGTTATAAAGAGAAGATACTCACTTTCGAAGATCCCCTTTCAGCAGCAGCAAGGGGCACTCTGAATTATTATGACAGAGTAAAAAAAATCAGCAGAACAAAAAAATCGCGTTTTAAAAGCAAATTAGGGTTTTAATGCTGTGTTTTAGTCTTCTGTACAATCCTGTTGGAGATTCCGGAGATGCTGACCCCGTACCGGGCATACTGACCCCCTGATTTGGTTTTGGCCCATAGATTCTGAAGGCCTGACAATTTTACCTTTTTTTTCTTAGACTTTCACCTTTATTATGGAAAGCTTTCCATAATCTGGGTTATGGATAGCTGACGATTATGCAAAGTAAGGGGCAATTTATTGCTTCTATTTATATGGGATGGCAATTTATTGCCTCATCACTTTGCATAATCTTCAGACCGGAAAATCTCCATGTTGCTGTCCGGCGGAACCACTGGATCTCCACCAATAGACCAAAGAGCTGTTTTTCAATACGGTAAAACTCGATAAAGCGTTTTTAAAGCTCTGAATGATTATATTTAGCTTCTAAAAATATTAAATGGCCTTACACGATGATCTAATGGATAGGGGTAATTACCTCGAAGCGATGTCCTCACTGAAAAATTTCCTTAAAAACAATCCAGTTGACAAATTCTCTTGGCTAAAGTTAGCAGAATGTTGTTTTCATATTAATGATTTAAGTTTGGCATTTGAATATGTTAATACTGCTATTAATATTGACAATCAATTTGTTGATGCATATAATTTAAAAGCAGTTATCTTAATACAAACCGGATCCAACAACAATGATATAGAATGCTATCGCGAAGCATTGCTTTGTATTGAAAGAGTATTGTGTCTTGACAATATGAATTACGACGCTTATCGCAATAAAGGAGCCGCATTGAATCGAGTCGGCTCTCTAACGGGCGATGCTTCAAAATTTCTACTGGCAATAGAAACCAGTGATTTTGCCATCTGTCTTGATAAAGAAGATGATGCTCCTTACTACAATAAGTCCCAGGCTCTATTAGGCTTGGCTTCTAAAACCGAAAATATTGAATTTGCTTTACAAGCATTGGAAGTGAGCCAGGAAGGTTTAAAGAATACAGGTGAGAGTGATATTCTTTATGAATCATCTGGATCTGCGTTGGCATTCATTGGCGACGAAAGAGACGATCTTACTGCATTAGATCAGGCTTTTTCTTTCTATCAGAAAGCACTATCATTTGGGGAAACTCCTGTCAGGCTGGCAAACTTTTTATCACTGAAGGTTCTTATTGGGGAAAAAAGAAAGGACATTGAACTTCTTGATTCAGTCCTTGATTACTACGAGCTGACGGAAGATGACATTTGGCGGATCACGAAGAAAGCAAATGTCTTGTGGGTCTTAGGAAAAGTTCAAGAAGATGTAAAATTTGCAGAACTTGCTATTTCCGAGCTGGATAAGGCAATACAAATCGATTCCTCAAATAGACATGTCTTTTTTAAAAAGGGGAAAATATTGCTATGGATAGGTAACTATTTAAAAAAAGAGGAAATAATAAAAGAAGCTATCCTTCACTTTGAATACGCCATATCTTTTGATTCCTCGTACCCGGCATATCATTGTGAACAGGCAAGAGCATTACTTTCGGCTTCCTTGTTAAAACACGATGTCACAAAACTCAACTCTGCTATCATATGTTTAGATCGTGCTCTTGAATTGAACAACCAACATTCTTCTTCTCTGGAACTAAAAGGTGATGTATGTTATGAATTAGCAAAACAAACAGAGAATCTGAATACGTTTTACGCGGCATTAAAACACTATGACGATGCACTCGCAATTGATAGCCAACAAAGTAGAATTTATATTCAACAGGGGAATATTTATTCACGGATTAGTGTCATGGGCGAAGAGAGAAGATCTGATGCGCTAAGACACTACTTGAGAGCACTTTATATTGATTTTTATTCTTTTAATGAACCATATTTTCTTATTCGCTTCCTCTTGAATAATTTCGACCTCCGTTTTTTAGCAAACCGGTTGATAAACCTTCATCCTTTCCTTAAAACTGGTCTTAGTGAAGCGATTGATTATAGGAGCGTGGAAATTGAGTATTCCTGGTTCCTAAATGATCTTGCTCTTTTGCACGTTGAACTTGAGAAAGAGCTGCCTGGTGTCGAAGTTAGCTGGTCTTTTAATATAATGAAAGCTATAATGTTATACATTGGAGGAGATCCTCTTGCTGCCTTTGAGATACATGATTACTTGCTTGATAATATCGATTCAAATGATCTTCAACATCAGTATTATTATAATTTATGTGCCAGAGATATTTTGCATCCAGACCGCGTGCCTATCTTAAAGTACGCATTAAATATTTCAGAGATTGAAGCACGTAAGGTAGTTGGAGATCATCAACAAACTTATTATGCTGCCTGTATTTTCATGATCGATCAGCAATATGTTAAAGCATCAGAGATTCTCCAAAACTTATTTTTTCGGCATAACTATCTTCCCGCGTTGTACAAATTGATAGAATGTTATCAATTTTTAAACATGAATGATGACCTTCAAAAAATTGCCGATGAACAACGTCAAAACCTATCTTCGGATGAACGAAAATCATTTTCTTCTAAACAGTCGATCCGCAGAAGATTTGAAGAAAATAAAATCGCATTTGAAAAAGGGCCGGGATGGTTCATTCTTGAAAACGATATTGACGATAAATTAAAAAGGCTTGAGGAAGAAAAAAAAGTTATCACCCGGTCAGGGTATATATTCAACCCGGGAAAGAATGATTCCATAGTTTTACCGGCAGGCGCTCTTTTTCACGTAAACCCTAATTATTTGGAGAACTTGGAAGTTCGTTGCAAAGAAGCTATGCTCGATATATATAAAGAAGTTATAAATACTAGCTCTCTTGAGGGTAAATCATCTTGGCTAGCCGAATACCTCAACGCCCACATGAAAAATGAAAAGGATTATTACGGCAGGGTTTTGTTTGGGGATTATGCGGATCTTCTGGTTCTTTTATTTCTTAAAGAGGCTATTTCGGAAACTGAATATATTCTTATCAGTACTTATCTGGGCTTGAAAGCCAAACTATATAACAAAGGGAAAAACAACCGGGCTTTAACAATTGCATCTAAAGCTCTTTTAAGCGAAATAGTTAGACCTCTTACTACAGCTTTAAGTTATTCCGCACCTGCTTTTCCAATTGCTCTTATTCTGAGGCTTATTTTCGACCACAAAGACGAAGAAAGAATAAGAGAAATGAATTTTATTTATTTTGAGATGCATTACGAGGAGATTAGAAAATTATCTTCTAACCCAAACTGGCTAAAAGACACGGATTCTAAATGGGAAGAATTTATAAAGGATCTTCTTCCAAATGATCAAGATCTTTCAGGCCTTGATTTAAACTAACTTAGGAATAAAAACTGAAGGAATCCCTTAATGGGCCTGCATCTTGGGGCAAGAATTATATAATAAAATCATACGCTGTTAAGCACCCCTACACTACTGTGAAAAAACCCAATAAAGGTTCTAAATAGTATTAAGGTTCCTTTGGGAGCCTTTTTTGCTGTATTTTGAGGGTGTTTCACAAACTGTGTCAATAGTGTAATTTTAAACTATCGACATAAGAATGTATCCGTCACCAAGTAGGCTCCCGGGCGAATAGTACAGCAGGCTACCTTTGAAAAAAAGGATCAAAGATGGAAGCCAACAAATCGTACAGCAAAGAAGAACGGGATTATCATGTAGAACAATGGCGCAGCAGCGGCAAGAGCCAGAAAGCTTACAGCCTGGAAGCCGGCATTCCGGTCGTGTCGCTTCATTACTGGATTTATGGAAAGAAAAAGAAGGGAAAAGAATGAAAAGCGCTCCCTGCCTTTGTCCCGGTCCATATTCAGGAAGAAGAAAACCCCGGCCTGGAGATCAACCTTGAACTGCCGCGTGGCATACGGATCCTCCTTCAGGGGCAGGTGAGCGCAGTCTACCTCAAAAGCCTGATCTCATGAGCCTGCTGTCCCTTCCGGCCCATGTCCACTATTATTTATATGCCGGCCATGCCGACATGCGGCGGACCTTTGAAGGCTTGTGCGACCTGGTACGCAATGAAATGCAGGCAGATCCCCTGGACCATCAGGTCTATATCTTCATTAACCGGCGGGGCACGCAGGTCAAATTATTATTATGGGAAGGCGACGGCTTCAGCATTTATCACAAGCGGCTGGAGGCAGGCACCTTTGAAAGGCCGGCGGCCACCGGCAACGGGCAGCAGGTGATCATCAGCCGAACCTCCCTGCAACTGATCCTTCAGGGGGTAAGGCTGCAGAGTGTAAGTTACCGCAAGCGGTATGAGCGAAAGCCTTCCTCTTAACCGTGCATTATAATCAGCCATGTAGCTTCTGGCCAGCCGCCATAGGCATAACCATTTAATACCTTCTCCATGAGGTTCCTAATATTCTGATAAGCTTAGAAAATTAGCCCTCCAACCCGGGGTAAAAGGCGGCTTTCCATTTAATCTTTGACTCTGAGGTGAATTAGGAGAGATGCCTAATAACTTTTCCTCTTCGCAGCTCTTTAACCATCCCCTTTGCTGTTCCTGCCTTGGTTGCCTGAAGGATCGCCCTCTTAGTTCTGCCAATCACTCCTGTTTGAACTGTCCATATCTTCTCGGGTAATAAATTCAATTGTTGCCCTATTTTTTCGATTAGGCTAAAGGTGAAGATTTGATGCAAGACATCTCTGTCAAAGCCATCGCCGCTGCGCAATGACTCGATAATAAATACGCCGTAGGTGGCCATTTTTCACTTCTTTGACCTATGGGTTGCGGAGAGATGGGCGCCTTAATTCTGCAAAAAGTTCTTGCTTGAAAGTTTCCAGATCTTCCCGCGTGATGAATTCAATTGTTGCCATATTATTTTGATTTGGCTCAAAGGTGAAGGTGGTAAGGGGATAATTTTGACGAGGTTTTATGTAGTAACTATATTTAATTTCTGAGAATAACTGGAGGTCCTACGGATTTTAGGAATTTCATCTAAAGAATTAGACGGGCCTCTCAAAGGATTGACATTAGTAGTAAGGCTAGGCGTAATAAATTAAAACCAAATAACTAAAAAACGAAGCTTTTTCGTACCTTAGTGTTATGATTATAGGTTACTAATACTTATTCCGTAACCTTGAAAAGTTTGATTGTAGCAATTGGTTGTTATTCAATTAATTACAGCATAAGGTTCGAGCCCAGGTGGGCGCACTGAGTATCATCTCAAAGAACATTAAAACCCTGTAAATAGCTTGATTTACAGGGTTTTTTGTTGTGCGCCCGGCATGGGCGATAACTCTAGGGTGCAAGTCCCGAACACGCCATTACAGTTGGAAGTGTTAGCCGAAGGCAAGGGTGTCCACCGTGAGGTGGAATCTGAAGGAAGCCTCAGGCAAATTCTCGGTCTGACGGACAGAAACTACATATAAGGCCTACGATGCTGGATGAGGTTGCAACACAAACTAAAGTCCTATACTGTACAGAAGCATCAAGGTAAATGTAGCAGACACATGAGAGGAAAGTTATCGTTCTTACCCGGGGAGATCTCACAGACTTGTGGAAGTTTTTTTTTTCAGAAGCAAGGAGTAAAGCTAGCTGTGAGAAGTCAGCCGATTTCGTAGTACTTGCTTACGGCAAAGCAAGGAAGGAATGAACCTTAAGTTAGTGATCAATAAATGAGAATTACCTAATGAAGGATAGAATGCAGAAAATTGATAACGTTTATCAACCTGATCACAAAAGAATAGGGCGGAACCCGAATGCTATGTGGGAGGGCAGACTTTTATTAGGATGATTGAAAAGAACCTCACAGACACAAACACACGAGTAGATGAACTGTTAGAACAACTTCTTGACCGTCAGAACCTAAATGCTGCCTATGTACAAGTGGTCGGTAATCGTGGTGCTGGAGGTATCGATAAGATGGGCGTCGAATCCCTTGGGGATTATCTTAGAGAGCATAAGGAGAAACTTTTAACATCCATCAAGCAAGGGAGTTACTATCCTTCTGCAGTAAGACGTGTTGAAATTCCTAAAGACAATGGGTCAAAGCGAATGCTGGGCATCCCAACAGTAGTTGATCGGCTCATCCAGCAGGGCATTAGTCAAATCCTGACACCAATCTACGAACCTGAATTCAGTGACCACAGCTATGGTTTTCGTCCGGGTCGCAACGCGCATCAAGCGCTTATCAAATGCAAGGAATACATTCAACAGGGGTATAATTATTCCGTAGACATGGACTTAGAGAAGTTCTTCGATACGGTGAATCACAGTAAACTGATTGAATTATTATCACGCACGATCAAAGACGGAAGACTGATCTCACTTATCCATCGATACTTGAGAGCAGGTGTAGAAATAAACGGAAGGACTATAGTAACTACAGAAGGTGTACCTCAAGGAGGCCCACTAAGCCCACTTTTGAGCAATATTATGCTTGATGAACTGGACAAAGAACTGGAATCTCGAGGACACAAATTTGTACGTTACGCTGATGACCTTATGATACTTTGTCGTAGTAAACGGAGTGCCTCACGGGTTATGGAATCGATCACAAAATTTGTTGAAGGTAAGCTGATGCTTAAAGTCAATAAAGAGAAAAGCGTCGTTCGTCATGTATCCACGATTAAATTTCTAGGCTATAGTTTCTACAATTACAGAGGGGAGTCGCGCTTACGTATTCACCCTAAAAGTCTAGGGAAGATGAAAGCTAGGATTAAAGGACTAACGGGCCGCAGTCGAGGTTGGAGCGATGAACAGCGAATTCTCTACTTGAGGGAATACCTCACAGGCTGGATGCACTACTTTAAACTAGCGGACATGGGGACGAAACTGGGGCAACTGGATATGTGGTACCGTCGTAGGCTACGTATGGTCAAATGGAAACAATGGAAACATAGCAAGTCTAAAATTAGGAACTTAGTACAACTAGGCGTAAGTAAGTACAAGGCGTACGAATGGGCACATACAAGGAAAAGTTACTGGCACACAGCAAAAAGCTGGATACTGACAACAACCCTTTCCAACTACTATCTTAAACAACTGGGATACCCATCTTTACTGGCAGAATACAAGCGAGTTTGTGTTACAACTTAGGGAAGCGCCGTATACCGAACGGTACGTGCGGTGCTGTGGAAGGTCGGAACGGGAATTAATCCCGTTCCTCCTATCCGATTTTTTTCATATCAATCCAACGCAACGAAAGTCATCATTCTGGTTACCTATCCGACTACCTTTTTTAGTTGTTATTTTTGAGGTAACACAAAACGCTGTAACGCATTGTAAAATAATGATTTACGCGTTAAAAAGTTGCTCAAAAAGCGGTGTTTTTTTCGCTTTTTGTGTTACCTGAGTGTTACCTGAAAAACAACTGAAACTGGCTTGTAATGAATCAGTTAATCGTTATTTGTTATGAAAACACAATCGTTCGGAGTTCATTTTACGATCAGAGCAGACAAAATTAAGGATGGAAAAGCACCTGTGTACGCCTGCGTGACCGTCAGCAAAAAAAGAAGTTACATCGCCCTGAAGCAGACCATTGATGTGAAGAACTGGGATAATGCCAGGGGGATACTTCGTGGTAACCGGGAAGAGGTGAAAAAAGTGAACAATTACTTACAGGAGGTTCGTGTAGCCATTGCTACCTGCTTCCAGCAGTTGCAGTTGAAGGGAAAGATGGTTTCGGCTGATGCCATCAAGAATGCCTTTCTTGGAACAGCTGAAGAGGTTTATACATTAAAGACCCTGATCGATTATCACAATGAAACTGCGGTATCTTCTTTGAAATGGAGCACTTTGAAGCATTATTATGTCACGCAGCGGTATCTGGAAAAATTCCTGCAAGAAAAATTCAAAGCGAAAGATCTCTATCTTACGGAATTGAACTACAAGTTCATCAATGACTTTGAAACTTTTCTCCGGAATCACCAACCTAAGGACCATCAGAAGCCCCTGAACAATAACGGCATCATGAAGCACCTGATCCGGTTAAAAAAAATGGTTCATCTGGCTGTAAGGCTGGAATGGATAACCAAAGATCCGTTTATTAACTACAAGATGAAGATTTTGAAGGTGACAAGAGAGCATCTCTCAGCGCATGAACTTTCAATGATTGAAACTAAGAAATTCCCTGTTGAGCGGATTGATATGGTAAGAGACCTGTTTGTTTTCTGTTGCTATACTGGTTTGGCCTATGTGGATGTCATTAAACTGACTCCTGATAATATTGTTGAAATGGATAAGGGAGAATTTTGGGTGCGGACGTTCCGGCAAAAGACCGAAGCCCCGGTCAATATGCCGTTGCTTCCGAAAGCGATGGAGATCATCAGGAAGTATAAAGGCAATATCCGTTCGGAAGCCTCCGGTACTATCTTTCCGGTAATATCGAATCAAAAGGTAAATGCGTATCTCAAGGAAATCGCGGATCTGTGTGGTATTAAAAAGAATATTACTTTCCATTTAGCGCGTCATACTTTTGCAACCACGGTAACGCTTTCTAATGGTGTTCCTATCGAAACGGTCAGCCGCATGCTGGGGCATACTAAAATTGCCACTACTCAGATTTATGCAAAGGTGCTGGAGAAGAAGATCAGTGAAGATATGGCGGCGCTTAAAAAGAAGCTGGCTTGTTGATGTGTTAAATGGAAGGTTACTTATTCTCTGTGGACGCAATTGTTCACGCAGTGAGTGAACAATTAATTTTCTGTAGTACCTAAGAAGTTGTCAAAAATCGGTTTGGTTCTTTTTCTCTTTTGTGGAAAAGGTAACGTCTATGGCAACGATTGATTTTATTACACGTGAAGATCTGGAAAACTTCAAGCAGGAGCTTCTAGCTGAATTAAGAAGACCGTCATTCAGGGCACCAAAGCAGGAGCAACAAAAGGAATGGCTTAAAAGCTACGAAGTACGAAAGTTGCTGGGAATATCTCCTAACACCTTGCAAAGTCTGAGATTGAATGGCACACTGCCTTTTACCCGGGTGGGTGGGCTGATCTACTACGCTTATGAGGATATCCGAAAGTTGATGGAGGATCGCAAGAAGTGATTCGACATAGAATATATTGATAAAATTTTAAAAGCTTCCAAATATACCGTTAAGCGGGAATGTTTTTATATTTAGAAGCCTTTTTGCGGTTCACAGCGCCGATTATGATGATTTAAGGCAAAAAGGATTTATAAAATAAGTAGTCTATTTTGAAAAGCCCTCCTATTTAGAGATGCTTCACGGAGAGTTTTAGGCCAGAAGGCGTGACATTAACTTATCAATCTTTTGCTTACGTGGGCACTGCCGGATTAGTCTTCTGAGGTCACAACATTAATACTTAAACTGCGATTTGATTGATCATCTTGTACATCGCAAAAAACTATTTTTCGATTCATCGAAAATTTGCTTTATTAGTGTCATATTTAGAATATGCTGATTTAAAGATCAGTAAGGTATTGTACTCGAGTGGTCCGTAAAGGAACGCCAATTAAAACCAAGCACGATAATGACTCTATTTAATGATTGGTGCGATAAAAAATTCAATGATCCTAACAACACGTCACTGTGGGAAGTGACTGAGAAAAAAGGTGGCAGAGCAGCAATCGAAAAGCTTTTGTATACAGTCGTCCGTTCTCACTATGATGATTTAGACAGAATTGCCGACACTGTCAACGAACTTGGATATAAAGCAGCGGAAAAGATTTTAAGAGGAAGAATTCCTCAGACAAAAAAAGCAAGATCTGGTGACCTCGGTGAAATCCTTGCTACTGAATTCGCGAAAGAAGAGTTTCAGTTTGATATACCAGTCAAAAGGCTTCGATATAAGGACGGGCGTGAAATGGCGCTTCGTGGTGATGATTTCATCGGGATAAGATATTCTAAGAAAGACGGCCTGTACCTTTTAAAAGGTGAGTCTAAAAGCAGGATTAACTTAACAAAAAGTACGCTTCAGGAAGCTCGCGGTGTTCTGGATAGAGACAATGGAAGGTGTACACCCTCTTCATTGTCTTTCGTGATGGATAGGTTGCTGGAATCTACTGACCCGACTTTGCAAGAGATTGGAAAGGCGGTGAGAAAAGAATTAGCAATGGACTCATTAAAGCCAGATCGGATTACCCACGCGCTAATTACATTATCAGGGAATTCAGCAGTAGATATTATTAAGGCTGACTTAGATTCTGCAGACGGTAGTCGAAGTCAATTCGGCGTAAATATATTTATTCCTGATCACGCCAATTTTATAAAATTAACATTTGAAGGAGTAGGAAAGCTTGGAAAATCTTGAAGAACTTGAGACACTTCTAACTGCTGCCACAGCAACTGGTATACGGGGTAACCTAATACCTCGCGCCGGGGCTTGGAGCAGTATGCGCCAAAACGGTATTTTTCCGGGTGATGCACCAGCGAATCTAGCGGTAGAGATTGAAGCAGACCTCACGGAATACGGATTTAATATCCTTAGAGCAACTTTATCATGTAAAGATAGAGGGGGTAGTATCGGGCTTATCAACCGAGGATTTCAAATCGTTGGTCAGGTTTTCGAAGCGTTAACAACAAATTCATCGAGTGAATTTATCGAAAATGGGCATTACAAAATGATATCAGGTTGCGCTTATCATTTAGCGGGGTATTCGGCCATGGCCTATTCCATTCTAAGTACACGAAGCGATGAGAATTTAACTCCGCTTGAAGCAAGTCTGCGGCTTCTGATATTGAGAGACTTGGACCAACTAAGAGATGTTTTACAACAATACCTCACGAGCGATGAAGTTTCAGACGAAGTTTTATCTGAAAAGCTGTTAGAAAACGAAATTGATGACGACGAGTTAATCGGCACCATTCTGAACGCCTCCGGTATGAAGGCGATTGCATACTTTGAATTTGCTTTGGAAACCGGCGATGACACTCTAGTAATTGAGTCAGGAAGGATTTTAAAGTCAGCGATCAAGTTGGCTACCGAAGCGACTCATATTAACCATTATTGGATATTAAGACTCATTCAGCATTTAGTCGACGATTTGTGGAACGTGTCACTGCATGTCAACCTTCCACAATCACCTTTTGATGATAATACAAAATACGACCAATTAAGGCAACTGTTTCTCACGACTTTATATAGTCGGAAAAATGCGGAAGTGGAACTATGGCCTTCACAATTGGAAGCCGCAAGTCGAGTTTCTGACCTATCAGATGACCTTGTTGTTGCTTTGCCAACCAGCGCTGGGAAAACTAGAATAGCTGAGTTAGCGGCTTTGATGACTTTATCGACGGAGAAGCGAGTTCTGATTGTTACCCCTCTACGGGCACTTTCTGCGCAAACCGAACGTACGATTCGCGCGACCTTTGGACCTCTTGGTTTTCGTGTTTCATCTCTTTACGGCGCCAGCGGATCAAGCGGTGATCAGGATGCCCTACGTACAAATGACATCATTATTTCGACTCCAGAAAAGCTAGATTTTGCTCTCCGAAGCGATCCGACAATTATTGACGATGTTGGATTGGTCGTGCTTGACGAGGGGCACCTGATTGGCCCAAAAGATAGAGAAATCCGGTACGAAATCCTCGTCCAAAAGTTATTGAAGCGCACAGACTCCACGAACCGCAGAATAGTGTGTCTTTCCGCTATTCTGCCTGAAGGTGAGCCTCTAGAAGATTTAACGGCTTGGATACGTAAAGACAAGGATGGCACTCCCATTAACATTCCATGGAGACCTACTCGTCAGCGTTTTGGTCTACTGAGTTACCAGGGTGACAGTGTGAAATTAAACTATGGGGAGCTTGACCGTTCTGGCTTTATCAAAAGATTTATCGAGATCGAACCTAAAGACGACTCCCCAAAGCTTCGCTCTGGTGAATTAAAAGACGTCACAATCACTAGCGCATGGAAATTTGCAGAGGATGGCAAAAGGGTTTTGATCTTTATCCCCGTGGCAAATTGGATCGAAGGATTTGGGAAAGTTGCCGTTGAATTGGTAAACGACGGTTTCATAAAACCTTTGGTCAAGGATCCCAAAGATATTGAGCGTGCTGTAGGGATAGGGGAAGAATGGCTCGGCCAAGATCATCCGGTAGTCGCTGCGTTAAAAATCGGAGTCGGATTGCATTACGCGAAGTTGCCAAATCCATTTTTGAGAGAGCTCGAATTACTATTGTCTAACGGTAAAATTGGTGTTACGATCGCTTCTCCAACGTTATCTCAAGGGCTCAATATCAATGCGGCAGTACTTCTCTTTCCATACTTAAAGAGGGGGACCGAAAAGATTGAAGGTGAAGAGTTCAGAAATATTGCAGGGCGGGCAGGAAGAGCATTTGTCGATGTCGAAGGACTCGTATTGCATGTCGCACATAATAGCATCGATTGGCGTCGCAGAAATTGGTTCGAACTTGTACAATCATCACGAGCGCGTGACCTGCAAAGTGGCTTTCTTCAAGTAATCAATTTAATTATCAATAGGCTTAGTCGAAATGGTATATTGAAACAAGCTGATGCCTTTGAATACCTGGCAAACAATGTTAACGCTTGGAAGGGTCAGACTCCCCGGCAAGTTGAGGCGGGTAATGAGCCTAGCGCCGATTACGATACCGACGCTCAATTAGAGATGTTAGATTCGATGGTATTAGGGCTAGTTGAGGCATTAGATACTGATCGTGAAGATTTGCCCTCGATTTTTGATGAGGCCTTGAAGAGCTCTCTTTGGGAACGGCAACTTAATAAAATTGATGTCGAGATGATGAAAACGCATAAGCAGATTTTGCTTGCTAGGGCAAACCTTATTTGGGCCAATACGAACTTAGCAACTCGGAAAGGGATCTTTGCAATGGGCGTTGGTTTTGAAGCCGGTTTAAAACTCGATCAGCTTTCTCAAGATTTGGGAGCGAGTCTGGATGCTTCGGATACTGCTGCCTTGGCCGGAGATTTAGATGGACTCGTTACTGCCATAACTCAGTTGGCAGATCAAATCTACACGGTTTCGACGTTTCAGCCTAAAAAACCTTCCAAGCACTGGAAGAAGTGGCTGAAACAATGGCTTTCCGGATTATCCATTGATACTATTGGCCTTAAAAATATGAAGTATATAGAGGATAACTTTGTTTACAAACTTGTCTGGGCATTGGAAGCAATACGTGTTCGGCGAATAGCCCTAGGATGGGAGGCAGAGACCGTTCAAGGGGCGGCAGCAGCTTGCTTGGAAACAGGCACTTCGAACTATCAAAGCGCTCTTCTAGTTAGAGCGGGACTGCCGTCTAGGATCGCATCACTAACTGTTGTCAGTGATACCAATCCAAACTTTGAAAGTCGATCTGAATTAGGTGAATGGCTCGCTTCAACAGAGATTGCGAAATTAAGTGAAACCAACACTTGGCCGACAGCAGAAACGGCAGACCTCTGGAACACATTTCGAGATCAATATTTCCGTAAAGAACAACGGCCCCTCCGTATTAATCAAATAGCAAAAAGGAGTTTGCATCCCTCGACGAGAAGACCCTCTAACGGTATCTATAGGCTTCATCCTGATCGTGCCGGTGTTTGTCACATTTTAACCCCAAGCTTTGAAACAGTCGGTCGGTTAAATATGAGAATAACACAAGGAATACCTGGTTCAATGTATGCCTTGTTCACTGCTGATCACCCGAACCCGGCTATACGTCGAATTGGACCTGGAAAGCTTGAATGGGGCAAATAAACGCACGATAATTAAATCATATCTTCAAAACTTTGAAGGGATAATCTGCTGAGCTTGGTTCTGCCCCATTTCGAGTGGTAGACAGTAGCGAGCATCGATCTTTCTCCTAAGTAAGTCATTGCTTGCTCGCGCAAGTATTAGATATATAAGTCTCAATCCTGAACGAAAACGGTATTTGCTTTAGGCAATTTCAGGTATAAAGCCGCTTGACCATTTACCTCAGTTCGTTAATTTTTTCATTACGTTTTCGAAGGGCGGGTGACTATTTCATCAATGGGACAACAGATGGGTGACCTATTTTCTCAGAATCGGTTGGACCACAAAGAGCGCATTGATTTGGCATGCGAAATATTCCTCATCCTTCGAGAAGTTCTGATCACACGTGAAAAATAGTTAGCTACTACCCACAACCTTCTCAAGAATCATCTTTTTGATTTCTGTCCTTTGAAACGATGGAAGATATCGATTATCATATTAAGATAGGTAAAATACCCACGCTTTAAAAGAAGGTTGTAAGGGGGCGTGGAGTCTGAATCAGGAGTGTCCATTTTTCAAACAATGGAGCAAGAAGAAGTTGGGCAAGCCCTACTTTTTCGCCCCGTATGCGCAGCAAACGGTACTTGAAGAATCCTCCGGGGATTCTTTACCCGCTCAGGAATAGCCGAGGCTTGGAAAATAGAATTCCAGTAAGCATTCCGGCTATGAGAAACAAGGAGTTTTGAAAATAATAAAGAGAAACTATGCAGGAACAAAATAACCGATCGGTAAAGTTCTCAGCGGCTATAGATCAACGGTTCGAAAAGGTAGCCATGAAGCTTGGCCGTAATAAAAGAACCGTCTTTATCCAGATGGTTGATTATTTCTACCATACTAAAAAAGACCCTGCTGATTTAAACGATGAAGCATTAAAGACCGCGATCCTCAAAGGCAATCAGCATCTTACCGGATTCATCAGGACTCAGGAGCAATCACTATTAATTCCGATCAGGCAGGACACGGAGCGGATGGTCAATTCGCAGCGTAAAATACTGGAATGGTTGAACAAAGAAGAGCTTAACCATCATCGCAATACGGCAACCGGTCAGCAACAGCAAACGCAAAAGCTGGCGGAGATAGACCAGGTGGCCAAACAGATCAGCAAGCACTTGCAAGGTAAGGAGCAGCTGAAGTCGCAATTTAACTTTATCCTGGAGGCGTACATCAAAGCCCGTGATCAGTTCAGCCTGATGACCTCAGCAAGAGAAAAGGAAGATCTGATCAGCAAAGTAAAACAACAAATCAAAGATCTATAACTATGCATATCAATATCACAGACAGCGAAGACGGCAATAACAAGGGAAGCAGTTCTCAGCTCGTCCACTATCTTGAAAAAGAAAACAGGAACGATGCAGGGAAAGAAATGGAGCACTGGTTTAACCAGTCCAGGCAAGATATTCAGTCCTATGAAGTTCGTATTGCCCTAGATAATAATGTCGCCAAGCTCAGTAAGACCGATGCAAAATTCTTCCTGATCAACGTCAGCCCCAGCAGGAAGGAACTGGCCTTTTTGAAGGAACAATTTGGAGAAGACCAGATCAAAGAAAAGCTTAAGGAATATGCGGTTTCCGTAATGGACGAGTACGCCCGGAACTTTAAGCGGCCCGGTATTGAAAGCAATAAAGATCTGCTTTGGTTTGGTAAAGTGGAAGAACACCGGTATTATTCCCACAAGGATCCTGAAGTGAAACAAGGCTTGAAGAAGCGGGGCGAACTGAAGGAAGGGGATCAGTGGCATGTTCAGGTCATCGTGAGCCGGAAGGATATTAGCAACCGTATCAAACTCAGTCCAATGAATAAATCAAGAGGCAGCAATCAAAAGCATTCTCAAAAGATCGGTCAATTCGACCGGACAGCGTTCTCCGCTTCGGGTGAGCGGATATTTGATGAGCAGTTTGGCTTCAGGCGGCAGCTAAAGGATACTCTGCGGTATGCTGATATCATGAAAAACGGGACGGTGGAGCAAAAGATACAAGTCCGGAATGAGCTCTTGCAGACTGAACGTAAAGAAAGCTCTGTGAATTCCTCTCTTAAGGATATGACACCCCTGACTGAACCAGCTGAAAAGAGCAGTTTGTTAGAATCCCTGCTAAAAACGGAGCAGGACTATTCCGTGGCAAATTTCATCCGGCGAAAGAAGCGTAGAAAGGGAGATCAGGGGTTACGGCTATAACATCTATAAACACTCACCAATATACAGGATCTTATGAATACTGGAGAAGACGTTCAAGGGCTTAGAAAGATCATCGATTTTACCAGGTTGATCAGCATCTTTATACTCAGCATCCATTTTTACCTCTCTTGTTACCTGATGTTCGTGCAATTTGGCTGGACAGCGGAGATTATAGATCGGATCATTACCAATATTGCGAAAACAGAATTGTTCAATAGCTTCCACCGGCCAAAACTGGCCGCATTGCTTTTCCTTATCATCTCGATGATTGGCACCAAAGGTAAAAAGGAAGAAAAGATACAGATCAGGAGCATCATAATCTACCTGATCACCGGACTCTGCCTTTATTTCGTCAGTGCCTTATGCTTTTACCTGGCTCTTCAACCCATCACGATCTCCTTACTATATATAGGCCCCACTTCATTGGGCTACATTCTCATCCTGACGGGAGGAGGCTTACTATCCCGTCTGATCCGGGAAAAGCTTAGCAAGGATATTTTTAATACAGATAACGAAACGTTTCCGCAGGAAGAACGCTTATTGCAAAACGATTATTCTATCAATCTGCCGGCTAAATACCGGTTAAAAGATAAGATCAGAGATAGCTGGATCAACGTGATCAATCCCTTCCGAGGAATCCTTGTCGCAGGGACACCTGGTGCCGGTAAATCCTACTTTGTAATGCGGCACATCATTGACCAGCACCTAAAAAAGGGATTTTCGATGTTCATATACGACTTTAAGTATGACGACCTGACAGAGATCGCTTACAATAAATTGCTAAAGTATCAGGCTAATTACAAGATCAAGCCCTCATTTTATATCATCAACTTTGACGATCTGAACCGCACGCACCGCTGTAACCCGCTTGATCCTAAAGCGATGGAAGACATCACGGATGCAACCGAAGCGAGCCGGACGATAATGTTAGGTCTGAACCGCGACTGGATCAAAAAGCAGGGCGATTTCTTTGTTGAAAGCCCGATCAACTTTCTGACCGCCATCATCTGGTATCTGAAGAAATATGAAGATGGCAGGTATTGTACACTTCCGCATGTGATTGAGCTGATGCAGGTAGAATATGAAGACTTGTTCTCTGTCTTGCTGCAAGAGGATGAAATCCGTGTACTGATCAATCCCTTTATTTCTGCATTTCAGAATAAAGCGAAAGAGCAACTGGAAGGACAGATCGCTTCGGCTAAGATCGGCCTGGCCAGGCTATCGTCTCCACAGCTCTATTGGGTACTAGCTGGGAACGATTTTACACTGGACGTTAATAATCCAGATGAGCCGAAGATCGTCTGTGTTGGTAATAATCCGCAAAAGCTTCAGATTTACGGGGCAGTTCTTTCCTTGTACATTTCCAGGATGATCAAACTCGTAAACCGCAAAGGCCAGCTTAAAAGCAGTCTGATATTTGATGAGTTTCCGACCATCTATTTTGGCGGTATTGACAGCCTGATTGCCACTGCCCGAAGCAACAAAGTGGCCACTACCCTTGCAGTACAGGATTTGAGTCAGCTCAAAAAGGACTATGGAGCTGGGCAGGCGGAAGTGATTGCAGGTATTGTTGGTAATATTATCAGTGGCCAGGTCACTGGTGACACGGCTAAAAAGCTTTCAGATACTTTCGGTAAGATCATGCAGGACCGAAACAGTATGAATATCAACAGCAGCGATACCTCAATCACAAAATCAACGCAACTCGAATCCGCAATACCGGCTTCGAAGATAGCATCCCTTTCGTCCGGGGAATTTGTCGGTATAGTCGCCGACAATCCGGATCAAAAGATAAAATTGAAGATGTTTCATGCCGAAATACAGAATGATCATAAGGCTATTGCCAGAGAGGAAATAACCTATAAACCCATTCCAGTCATTGATAACGTAACTCAGATGGATGTACAGGAAAACTATCAGCGAATAAAACGAGAGGTATTTGAGGTCGTAAGCAAGCATGTAAAAAGAGAAGAAAAGACTAAAGTTGATATAACCGACATAGAGAGTCACGAAAGTACTGGCTCAAGCGATACTCCTACCGCACTTCAGATTTGAGAGAATCCTCACTTTCTAAATGTCAAGTAAATTGGTCGTTTTACTTGACATGTATTGTAGTGGTTCTTACTTGCTGGATTTCCTCGCAGCGGAAGTCATCGTTCTGGTTACCTATACGACTACTTTTTATTAAATTTCTCCTAATTTGTTCATAGAAGTAACATGTTCATGATTCTTGAACATGTTACTTCTATGAACAAATTAGGATTGGTTGTTTGTGAAATACGTTTTGTTTACTAAATTTGATTGTTTACTCCGAGTAAACAATCAAATTTAGTAAACATGCAACTTCCAACTGTATTGAAAGCCGGTTTTGCATTACTTCCTCCTGCCTTTAAAGGAGCATATAAAAAAATGCATGTTGAAATCGGATCTTTGACGACAGGGCAAAGTACCTTGCTCACGTTTCAGGTAAACAACGTTGAACTGAAGTTCAGTGTTTACTATGCTAGCCAGATCAGTCACCTGCAACTTAACTACATTATGCGGGATGCAGCCGATGCGAGGAAAGAAACCGGGTTGCCGACCCTGGTCGTGTGCCCCGTAATCTATCCAAAGATAGCTCAGAAACTGGTTGATATGAATGTCAATTACCTGGATTCTCTCGGGAATGTTTATATTAACGAAAAGACAATTTACCTTCAGCATACCGGACAGAAACCAAGAAGAGGAACAGCATCAGCAAAGAGCCGGTTGTTCGGTGAGTCTGGTCTGAAATTGCTGTTCGCATTGTTGCAGGATGAAGAAGCCATCAATTTTCCCTACCGGGAAATTGCAAAAATCGTTGGTATCTCTCCTGCAACAATCACCATTCTTTTTAAAGAGATGCTTAAAAGCGGCTATCTGTTCGAGGACTATGATGACAGCAAACGACTGCTCAGAAAGCGCGAACTTTTACAACGCTGGGTCACTGGGTATACTGAGATACTTCGTCCCAAACTTTTTATCGGCACATACCAATCGATCAAGCAAGACCTTGTAAAGAATTTTGATAAATTGCCACTAAGTGACTGGCTAGGCAGTTGGGGCGGTGAAGCGGCAGGTGCGCTCTATACCAAATACCTAATGCCACAGGTACTTACCATGTACGTGCCGGTAGAAGAAAAGGGATGGATGAAAAAAATGGGATTAATTCCTATTGAAGAAAACCACGACCTGGAAGTGTATAGCTATTTCTGGGACCATGAACATCCATTGTTCCGCATTGAAAATGATCTCGTACCGCCACTGATCGTTTATGCAGAACTGATGGCCACGGGAGACAGCAGAAATCAGGAAACAGCCCAAAAAATATACGATGAATACCTACAATTTATCGAGCGATAAAATTCCGCCGCATATCACGATCATTACCCGCGCTATCAAGGATATCCTCGGAGAACAAGCGTATGATTTTATGCTGATTGGCGCCACCGCAAGAGATATTATTATGGATGGCATTTATGATCTTGGCGTAAGCAGGATGACCGCGGATGTGGACTTTGCTGTGTTCGTACCGGAATGGGACAACTACGCCCGGCTGATGAATAAACTTATAACATCAGGAAGCTTTACAGCCACACAGACCACGCATAAACTTATCTTCAACAATACTTACGAGATCGACATTGTACCCTTCGGTGATATTCAAAATGAGGAAGGACAGTACACGTGGCCCCCTGACAACATTAAGGCTATGAATGTAGCCGGTTTTACAGAGGTGAGTGAAAGCGGCTTACGTATAGTCACCGAAGAAACAGACTTCAGAATTGCCTCTGTACCGGGAATTTGCATCATGAAGATACTTGCCTGGAAAGACAGGGGTTACCGTGATAACCGGGATGGTAAAGATCTCGGCTTTATTCTTTTCAATTACATTGAATTAAAATACGAGGACCTTTACGCTCTCCATGAAGACCTTATGGTCGCTCCGGACTTTGACCGTATCGTTACTACTGCCAGAATCATGGGGCGGGATATTGGTAAGCTATTGAAGACTAATTCTATAGCCTTGAACCAAATTTATGACATATTGCACGCTGCTACGTTGGACGAGGAATACTCAAGATTAGCTTTAGCAATAAAAGAAGGCGGTACAATGTCTTATAAAATTGCCTATAAATCATTGCTTGCCGTAATGGACGGTATAAGTGACAGTAACACATTATGGGCTTAGCTAATCTTTATACTGCATAAAGACAAAATCGACCCACTTCCTGATATCATTAGGATAAGCAAATAGTTTTTCACCCTTTCTGACAAGGGTTTTGCCAAAGAAAAAACGATCAAATTCGTCCTGAAACGCACTTGGTATGCAATCCAGAGATACTAAATCTTTAGCGTTTGAAAGCTCGTTCAACGCCAATAAATTTAATCTGTCGATCATCATGCCCGCTTCCATCTTTTGTGATTGATTTGCAAAGACAAATATATGAAGACTATGTTTTAAATGATTGATTCATTGTAATTCCGTACAAAGTTCGTCATCCTGCCGCACACAGGTTTGCTTCGCCAAGGTAGTATCAGAAAAATGGGTATCCACCTCGCGGCGGAGCCTCCGCATTTTTCTGATCTCCACCTTGCCTTTAGTGCTGCTGGATGCCGGTGAGAGCACCATAATTAATTCATTAATCAATAAGTTATGGAAAAGCGCAGAAACCAGTTGGCATTGTATCAGGTAGCAGAGATCAAAGTAAGTTACTATCCTAAGTTTAAGGCGTCAGAACGTCCGGTGATTACAAGTGCTAAAAATGCCTTTGAAATATTGATGGCTAACTGGGACCAGGGAAAGATTCAGTATGTAGAACAGTTTAAAGTGATTTTATTAAGCCGGGGTAACCGTGTATTAGGAATATTGGAAGCCTCAACGGGAGGAGTATCCGGAACAATTGCTGACCCAAAGGTTATTTTCGGAGCCGCGTTAAAGGCAAATTCTTCAGCTTTGATTATATCTCATAATCACCCATCATCTTCTTTGAAGCCCAGTCAGGCTGATATAAATCTTACGAGGAAGCTCACGTCTGCTGGTGCAATGCTTGATATGCCGGTTCTGGATCATATTATAGTTACGGCAGATGGATTTTTCTCGTTTGCTGACGAAGGGCTGCTTTAAGCTCTTTTAATAAAAAGCCCTGCCTGTGATGAGCACAAACAGGGCACCTAAACCTTATCGAGTGTAAAAATAATACAATTCCGGAATAGTGTTTTATTTTTTTGTAGATCCATAATCGTCAGGCAATAAGTTGTTGCCACGCCGGTTCGACAGTTGACAGCCGTATCTGGAAATGTTTAGAGCGAACGGCCACTGCTGCATTGAATTAGTTTCGATGAGTTTTAGTGACAATAAATTAACGATATTTACAATAGCTATGCCTCCGATAGTTTTTCCTTTAATACTCTTATTGTTTTTTGGGTTGCTTTTTCTGGCAATGATACTTTCAACGGTAGTTCATGAACTTGGTCATGCCATACCCTTGTTATTATTTACAAGAAGGAAAGTATGCATCTATCTCGGTTCCTATGGAAATACAAAAGAGGGATTTTGGGTTAGGCTGGGAAGACTCAATATTTGGATGTGTTATAATTTGCTAAGATGGAGAAAGGGAATGTGTATTTCAGAAGAAGGGGAATTGCCTGGCAATGTCGCTCTGCTATATACGGTTTCCGGGCCGGCTGCATCTGTTATCGTTGGCGCGTTTGCTTCATTTATGGTTTTTAGTTATGATGCGCACGGCGCCGTGAAGCTTTTTGGGGTCATCTTTGATGCTTTTGCAATATTCCAGCTTTTCGTTAATCTCAAGCCTAACGCGCAGATAACCCTCGACGATGGAAACGTTATCGGGAGTGATGGCACCCAATTTTCAAACCTGTTTGCTGTTATGACCTTGCCTCGTCGCTTAGCGCTTGCTATAAAGGCATTCAATGAAAAGAAATTTGAAGAGATTGCACCATTGCTTGATGAGGTTATGAAAACGAGGCATCGGAGTGTAAGGGTTTATAAATTGGTATTTTACCTTTATGCGCAGGCAGGAGCATTCGATAAGGCCGAAGAGGTGTATGAAATACTCAGGGCAAAGTCAAAACCGGAACCTGTTGAAGATGCAGTTTATGCTTATATTCTTTTGAAAAAGGGGAGATATGACGAGAGCCTTAAGTGTTATAACAAACTGATAGATAACGACCCGGATAATACCGGATATTTGAATAACAGGGGTTTTTTACTTTCTCTAATCGGGGAGTACCAACAGTCCATTGCTGATCTTGATAAGGCGATCGAGATCCAACCCGATTTAGCCTATGCTTTAAACAATAGGGGATATGCGAAAATTAAACAAGGGAAGCTGCAGGACGGATTTGAAGATGTCATGAGTTCTCTGAAATTAGACGGCAACAATGGCTGGGCTTACCAAACACTCGGAATTTATTATCTTAGAAAGGGAGAGCCGGACAACGCATTTGAACAATTTCAGAAGGCAAAGGAACTGGAGCCCGGATTGGAGGATATCGACAGCCTGATAGCCGAAGCAAAAGCGGCGATAAAAGAAGGGCCTGATTGTCGGGATGCTGTTCAATAGACACGAAATTGTATTTAAAGATAAGTGATGGCCACCGGTATAATATTGGGAGCCAAGCTCTTCAGCTGAAGGGACTGTTTTTCTGGCAGTGACAATTATAGGTCTCTGTCCCTTGTAAAGGTTATCCCGACAGCCTAAGATAAGTGACTCAGCTCATGAAGTTTAGGGGGCTGCCCCCTGAAAAGATATATACCTATAATGAATATTTCACTAGGTGTAAATTGTCGCATCAGTGATACGACAATTGGTTAAACGTTCTATGTGGCTGTCCCTCAGTTGTTTGATGCTATAAAGGAACGCCGGGTTTCACGCTTGCCATAGCTACCTAGTTTACTTTTCTTCTTATTATTTTGTCAATCGCAGATTGAATCAAGTCTAATCTTAGAAAGATGTATTTTCCTGGAAGTAAAGCTCTCTTGAGTTAGATGCGGGAATTACTTATAGCTTTTTCTTTATTTTCTTATTGTTATCTGATTTAGCTTCGTAAAGAGAGATAATTTTCTTCTGGGCTTCAATTATCTCTGCCATATCTTTCAGTTTCTCATTTTTTAAAGCCACCTCATTTTCAAGCTCCAGGATCTGTTTCTGAAGAGCTTGCCCTTCTTTTCCAAACATGCTTTTGATCGGCTCTTCATCGAGATAGTAAAGGAAAAGGTTCTTATTTAACAGTTGAGAAAACCTGATCAATTTATCCAAATCTATACTCTCTCGCTTATAGATTTTGAATAGCGACGACTGGCTAACATTTACAAAATCAGCAATCGCTTTTGCTTTTAATCCCTTTTCTTTTACGAGATAGTAAATGATTCTACCTATATGAACTGCCATATTCAAAACTGGCAAATCCTTATGTTATACCTTTTATATGTATATCCCTTTTTGTTACATTATTTAGTGTAATTTTGTGGTAGTTAAATGGAAAATAACTATATTTGAGTGTAATAAACAGATATGTGTTTTAATATTGCAATTAATTTAAGTTGTTTTTGATAATCACTATGTGAAGTTGCAGGTTTTTAAGAATTTGAATAGTTTTACGGTTCTAAAATCTTGAGATTAGGACTGTTTGCGAGCCTCGTGTAGCAAAATCTGGTAAATTTTCCCGCGAAGGTAAGCAACGTAACCATGCCCTATATATAAAATAGGGTTGGTTTCTTGCTTATGATCTTTTGTGGGAAGCCGCTCCTCTAGGAGTGGTAGGTTTACCAGAGCCTGCTACCAAAAGATGAAGTAGGTAAACCAGCCCTATATTATTTAAATACCCTGGTTTTCTGTTTTACACGAGGCTCATAATGAAAAAAATATGGGCAAGACATTGGAAAAACAATCACTTGTTATTCAACAAGCAATCGTCGTCGTCGCTTTAAGAAGCAAGGATAGGATGGCTTGCCCCGTAATATTCCGTCCCCTCAATCTCAATAACAGCATCGCAGATACTTCCCCAAAGTTGGATCCAATAATAAACATTTTCAAATCCCCTGAATGACGGCAGAGCTAATCTTTATGTATTGATCTCTCATTCACTGCCTTTATTACTTCTTTATTTTCAATAATACTAATGAAAAAAAAGCTACTAACAATAGCCCTGGCCGCGCTTTGTCCTTTTTTTACAGTCAAAGCCCAGCATATAAAATCTCTCAATATCGGTGATTCGATTCCGGAATCTCTCTGGAACATGCCCCTGCAGGTTGTCAATCATCCCGAAGGAAAAGATACCATCACTTTGAATGACTACAGGGGAAAGCTAATTATCCTGGACTTCTGGGCAACATGGTGTACTAACTGTGTGGCATCAATGCCAGGCACCCACGACATCCAACTGAAGTTTACCAATGATGTTGCGGTAATTCCAATAGCTAAAGACAAGGCAAATACCGTTGTCCCGTTTTTGAAAAGGAACGAAATGTTGAAGAATTTGAATATATGCTCAGTGGTAAGTTACAACGACGCGGTCAAATCCTATTTCCCCCATCGTCTTATTCCGCACATTGTCTGGATCGGCCGTAATGGAACTTATTTAGGTGCCACAACACCAGACCAAATTACAGAAAACAACATTTCAGAAGCTCTGGAAAGCACTGGCTTACATGTGAGAAATAAACTTGATTGGGATACAGAAAGACCATTGTTTCTTTCCAGGGAGTTTTCGGGAGACTTAGAATTACATCATTACTCAATTTTCTTTAAGGGGTATTATCCCGGACTCACTACCGGCAATAAGTTCCGCCGGAAGCAAAATATAGTCTATGGCCGGGCAATCACCAATACAGTTCTCCTGCAATTTTATGAGATCGCAATAGCTCCGGTATTTAGAGAATATAGCAGGAAGCGCGTCATTCTTGAAGGAGTGGATTCATCAGAAGTGTTAATGGTCAGGGACAATCATATGCGATGGAAGTTAGACAACAGGTACAATTACGAAATCGTTGTTCCTCCAGACAAAGCTGATTCACTATACGCTTTCATGTTGTCTGATCTAAATCACTATTCGGGGTACAGGGCTGCTACCGAGATGAGAAAGTCAAAATGCCTTGTACTGACGAGGATAGGAAAGATCAATCAAATCAAAACGACCGGGGCGCCGCCTGAGAATAATCTGTTTTCGGACAATCCGGGTATAATTAACCAGCCTTTGAATCTCTTCATAGAGCGCATTGATATGGACAGTGGTATTCCTCTGCCCTTAGTCGATGAAACGGCTTATCAGGGTAATGTTGATATACAGGTTCCCAAATCGGCTCTTAAAAGTCAGGATACATTACGGGCGGCACTTAAAAATTATGGATTGTCTCTCATTGAGGCAGAACGTCCTTTAAGAATGCTGGTAATCAAAAAAGACAGATAACATCATCTCATATTTTTTTAATGAAACATCACTATTTATTTTTAGTAATCGTTCTTATCGCGCCTCTTAGTGTCAGAAGTCAAAGCTTAATCAGGGGTAGGGTGCTTTCCTTTGATGAAAAATTGCCCCTTCCCGGGGCGGTCATCAGGGTAACAGGCAATAGCAAGGTTCTTTCTACCGATGCGAACGGCATGTTTGCTCTGCAGGTGAGCAACAAACAGGTAAAAATAGAAATCTCTTTTGTTGGTTATAAAAAGCAAGTGGTCGAAACAGTCTCCGCTATCAAGGATACCCTCTATATTTTTCTTCATCCCGATGTGTCCGAGTTACAGGAGGTGGTAATATCTGACGGATATAGAAAAACCTCGGGAGAGCGCTTTACCGGTTCCTTTGTCCAGATTGATAACGAAATGTTTAACCGCCAGGTTTCTACAGATGTACTCAGCCGCCTGGAGGCAATTGCCGGGGGCGTAAGTGTTGACAGGGGAACTAACGGAACTTCCGGTCGGATCATGATCAGAGGATTAAGTACAATTCAGGGTCCTAAAGAGGTACTGGTCATCCTTGATAATTTCCCTTATGATGGCGACATTAATAATATTAACCCTAACGACGTTGAGAGTATCAGTGTCCTGAAGGACGCAGCGGCCTCTTCAATCTGGGGCGCCAGGGCGGCAAATGGCGTTATTGTAATTAACACGAAAAAGGGAACTTTCAATCAGCCTTTGGCCATTAGTGTAACCGGAAACATTACGACAGGAAAAAAGCCTTCACTTAACTATATACCGCAGATGAGTTCCGCTGATTTTATCGAAGTTGAGAAAGTGCTGTTCAATAACGGCTATTACGAGGATAAAATCAATGCCGTAAATCACCCGGTACTTTCCCCGGTTGTCGAATTATTAACCCGGCGCAGCTCTGCTAATACCGCAGACCAGCAGGCTATTGATAACCAAATCGAACTGTTTAAAAATACCGATATCCGCAATGAGTTTGATCAGCATATTTATCAGCCCTCCTTCAGACAACAGTACGCTATTAATTTAACTGCTGGCTCCCAGGCGGCACACTGGACTGCATCTTCCGGCATAGATAGAAATACTGATAATCTTGATGCAAATCTTAGCAGGGCAAACCTGCGCTTTCAAAGTGTACTCAAACCCTTCAAGGTGCTTGATTTAACAGCCGGGCTTCTGTATACTGAAAGCAGGACAAAAAATGGTAAACCGGGGTACGGGGAAATAAACTCTGCGGGTGGAGCCTTTCTTCCGTATTTAAGGTTAGCGGATGATCGTCAGGCTCCTCTTTCTATACCAAAGGACTGGCGTAAAGCTTTCCTGGATACGATCGGAGGGGGGAGACTTCTTGACTGGAACTACTACCCACTGGAGGATTACAAGCACTCCGGCATTTCCGGCCTTACAAAAGATGTTTTGATCAATTTAGGTGCATCTTTTGAACCATTAAAAGGTTTAAAGGCTGATTTGAAGTATGTGCATGAAATGCAGAACTATTCGGGCAGGACATTATATGATTCACAGAGCTATTTCGCAAGGAACCTGGTGAATACCTATACGGCAATTAATGGCGATGGTTCTGTTACTTACAACATTCCTTTAGGGGGCATCTTTGATCAATCAGACACAAAGATGAGTTCTGATAATATACGGGGACAATTAAACTATTCAGCTATATGTGGATAAAACACACCAAACTGACCCCTTTTGGCCAATTGAAAATGCCCCCCTCTGCCAGAGCAAAGTGATCCCCTTCGGCCAAAGTAAACTGTCCCCCTTTGGCCAAATCAAAGTGATCCCCTGAAAAGAACATAAAGTTTAGTTCCGAAGGTTTCTATGGACCGGGTTTTTGTTAGCTTTTCGCTAAACACAAATCCTTGATGCCAATGTCCAATAAACCAATTCAAATGAATAAACTTAGGCAGATTATCCGTCTTTATTGCCAGGGAACCGGCACCAAGACCATTAATGGGATGGTCGGCAGTTCCCGTACTACCGTAAAAAAGTATGTTCGCGTGTGGCATCAGCTTGGTATTACCCACGAAGAATTCAGTGCCAAGAGCGATAGTGAACTGTCGGTACTTTTCATGACTTCGGCAGCCAAGACTGTAAACAGTCCCCGGCGGCAGGAACTTGAGTTACTGCTTCCTGAGTATTGTAAAAGACTAAAAAAGAAGGGTGTAACCCGTGAGCTATTGCATGTGGAATACTTAGCGAAACATCCTGGAGGTTACGGACGATCCCGTTTTAACAATGCTATCCATACTTATCTTCAGCTTTCCAAACCTGTGATGCATATTGATCACAAAGCAGGTGATAAGATGTATATCGACTTTGCCGGGAGCAAACTTCAATTTCATCCTGCTGATGGTCCTGAACGTGATGCAGAGGTGTTTGTAGCCATATTGGGCTGCAGCCAGCTTACATACGTGGAAGCTGTGGAAAGCCAGCGCAAGGAAGATCTGATCAGGGCCTGCGAGAATGCCCTGCACTATTTCGAGGGTGTGCCCCGGGCGATCGTTCCAGATAATCTGCGTTCAGCGGTAACCAAAGGGAGCAAGTATGAGGCAGTGCTCAATGATGAGTTCGCAGCTTTTGCGGAGCATTATTCGGTAACTGTAGTTCCTGCAAGAGCTTATAAGCCGCGCGACAAGTCTTTGGTGGAAGGGGCTGTTAAACTGATCTACCGGAGTATTTACCAGCGACTGGAGGGCCGCAGGTTCAGTGACCTGGAATCGCTGAACGCTGCCATACGTCCGGCGCTGGAGATTCATAACAACAAACCTTTTTCTGGTCGCAGCTATTCGAGGCGTGAACAGTTTGAAGAGATTGAACGGGAAGCCCTTGGCACACTTAACCCAATACGGTACGAAGTGCACAAACAAGTCATGGCAACAGTGATGAAGAACGGTTATGTGCGCTTAGGCGAAGATATTCACTATTACAGCGTGCCCTACACTTATATTGGTAAGAAGGTAAAAGTACTTTATACCTCTGCTATAGTCCGGATCTATTTCCATTACACGCAGGTTGCTGCCCATAAGCGCAACCGGATCAAGTACCATTATACTACTGACAAAGAGCATCTGGCCTCACAGCACCGCTTTTTAACCGAATGGACACCCGAAAAGTTTATACAGGAAGCGGAACAGATCCATGAAGATGTAGCACGATATATCGCCCAGGTACTGGAGCACAAAGCCTATCCTGAGCAGGCTTATAAATCATGTTCCGGTATCCTGAGCTTTGCCAGACGGGTAGGCTCCGACCGCCTTGCCGGCGCCTGCCGCTGGGCCGACAACATTGGACAGTACAACTATCCGGTCATAGAGGAGATCCTCCGTAAACGCCTGGACCAGCTTACCCCTGAAGATGAACCGGCCACTATTCCTCTACACAACAACATCCGGGGTAAAGAATATTATCAGTAACCAGCTATAAAATTATAAAGAATAATGAACAACGAAACACTAGAGAAGATGCGTCAGCTTCGCCTTTACGGCATGTATGATGCTTTTAAAACAAATCTGGAGACTTCAGTGAAAGAATCCCTCACGGCCGATCAGTTTGTCTCCCTGCTGGTGGCCAGTGAATGGGACGACAGACGTAACCGCTTCATCGAAAGAACCATCAGGACAGCTAACTTCAGGTACAAAGCATCTTTGGAACAGGTAGATTACTCCTTTGACCGCGGACTGGATAAAAACCAGGTGCACCGGCTGGCAGGACTGGACTTTATCAAAGAACACAAAGACCTGTTTATCACCGGTTCTACAGGAACCGGCAAGAGTTACCTGGCTACCGCTCTTGGGTATCATGCATGCCAGAACGGGTATAAAGTCATGTATGTAAATACAGCTAAGCTGATGGGCCAGTTAAAGCTGGCTAAGGCAAAAGGAACTATGCTGGCAGAACTCAAGCGGATAGAGCGTCTGGACATGCTCATCCTGGATGACTTTGGTCTGCAGCCCTTTGATCCTCAATCCAGACTTGCATTGCTTGATATCATTGAGGACAGGCACCAAAAACGGTCCACGGTGATCACGTCGCAGATTCCGGTTAAGGATTGGTATGATATCATTGGTGAAAAGACAATCGCTGACGCGGTACTTGACCGTATCGTTCACCACTCTTTAAGAGTCGAATTGTTTGGAGAATCTCTAAGGAGAAAAAAATCCAAACCGGAAAATGTATTTTTGTAAAAATAATAGTTGTTAAACCGGACTAAAAGCATCAGTTCAAAGTGCCAATCTGTACAACAACTTTTGTTCTTTTCAAACCTCAACTCTGAGGGGACAGTTTGCAGTGGCGAACGGGGGACACTTTAATTGGTATATCCAATCCCGCACTACGATATTGTTAGAGTAGCCACCCTGGGATATACCGGAAGGTGATGTTTTGTCGGGATACCCATAAGTGAAGACGGTGGCGCCAGTATCACAAAACTGTTCCTGGCCATGTGTGCAGCTTTCGCATTTCATGCAACTGTCTACCATGCAGCCTACACCAGCCCGGTCGCCAACCTTAAATTCAGTAACCTTTTTGCCAATAGCTGTAACGATGCCAGCTATTTCATGGCCCGGAACCTGAGGATAAGGCTGAGGACCCCAGTCTCCCTTCATCTGATGGATATCGGAATGGCAGATACTGGCAAACTTAATTTCTATAAGAATGTCGTTGTCGCCTACCGCTCTGCGCTCAAATTGCCAGGGGACCAGTTTCCCCGAAGCATCTTTGGCTGCGTAACCTCTTGATTTTATATTTTTTGCATCAGATGTTTGGGCAAGAATTTGTAAGGGACCTGCAAGCATAATTCCTGCAGTAGCCAGGGAAGTTTGTTGAATGAACTTTCTTCTCGACTTTTCATTGTTTTTATTCATGGGAATCATTTTTTGTTGTTTAACAATGTTATCTCTGCAACTAAGCAGTTAAGTTGCCGTTAATACTACTTGTTACTATTATATTGTTCATCAGTTACTGCTTCGTTCCAATTGACAATGCCTTTTTCGGTATTTGGAACGATGTATAATTGCTGTAAACCGACTTCTGCACTTGCTCCATGCCAATGCCTTACGTGTGGCGGACATTTTATGACGCTTCCTTTTTTGATAATCTCAATCGGTTTTCCTTCTATTTGGTGATAACCCACGCCATCTGTAATAATAAGGATTTGCCCGGCAGGGTGACTGTGCCAATTACTTCTTGCGCCAGGCTCAAAATATACATTTCCTACTGCGGTAGTGAAAATGCTGTCGGCATCTACCAAACCTGTATTGTAAGCATTACCTGTATATAAATCTTCTGGACCCTTTTCTCCTTGCGGGAAAATAGCGGTTAGTTCTTTTTTATCTGTTTCCATCTTATTTTGATTATTGTCACAAGCGGCGGCCGGTAAACAACCAATGAATATCAGCGCCACTCTTAAGTTACTTTTCATAGTGATATGGTTTTAGTTGTTTTCAAACTTCACAACCGCATTGCCAGCTCCCAATGCAGCAGCTAATCCCTCAGGATTATCAACATATCCAAGTTTTGTATAGCTGTATGAGGTGTTGAAATTTTTATAAAAAAGCACAAGCACGTTGTTTCCGTAAAGCATTAAATCACCAGCTCTTATATTGCCTCCCGCTGATGTATTAGTAGGCAGTGGGCCGGGCAAATCATAGTATTTTTCATTGCTATTTAGCTCGGTCATATCGATGGTTAGTGGAAGCCTTGCCTTAAATGCATTTGCGCTTGGGTTGCCGTACAGTGTTGCTGTGAAGACAGATGCGCCAACCGTAATTTTTATTTTGCTTGTGCTTGTGTCGGATGGCGCATCATTATTATCTGACTGTGCAGAGTTTTCCTCCTTAGAACAGGCGCTAAAGTGAACGCCAATCATCAGTGCAAGAATTAAAGCTTTCATTTTCATAATTGATCATTGTTAAAGTTGAACACTTTTAATAAACCTAGCAGGAATTCCGCCCACCATTGTATCATCGGGAACATCTTTGGAAACTACTGCTCCTGCCGCGACTACAGCATTTTTACCAATGGTAACACCTGGCAAGATTGTTGCACCGGCACCGATCCATGCATTTTTTTTGATGTGAATATGTCCGGGGACGAGTGAATGCCTTTCGTTTGGAAAGATCGGGTGCCCTTCGGATAGTATATTGACTCTGGGTGCGATTAACACATTGTCTTCAATGGTGATTCCTCCCAAATCCAGAAAAACACAATCAAAGTTGATAAAGACATTCTTACCTATTTTGGTGTTCTTCCCGTAGTTGATTTGAAAAGGAGTAAATACAGCAACGCTTTCATCAATCTTTCTGTCTGTTATTTGACCAAGTAAGTTTCTGATTTCTGTAGGGTTGGTTGCGCTATTCAGCTGAGTCAGAATTTTCCTGGTGGCATAAGATTCCTCCCTCAATCTGCTTACTTGTGAATCATCAGGAGATATAGTTTCGCCAGCTAATAGCCTGTCAAAAACATCTTTTTGAACTGGTGCAGAAGGGGTAATATTTTTTGAAGCTGACATCTTTTTGATGTTTGATAACGAAACACAAAGGTAGTACCTCTCCAGGCAGAGCGCTAACGATTATCAAACCAAAGATTAAGAAATTCAAACTTCTTCTAAGCGAAATCTCGTAGGATTAGTTCCTGTGTTTTTTTTAAAGAAGTTATTAAAGTAGGTGGGATATTCAAATCCGAGCGCGTATGCGGTTTCTGAGATACTCCAATCGGTATGCTGCAAAAGTGCCTTTGCTTCTGTAATAATTCGCTCTGTGATGTGGGTGGTGGTAGACTTTCCGGTGACCTCTTTAACGGCACGGTTAAGGTAATTTACATGCACATTCAGCTTTTGGGCATAATGCAGGGCTGTTTTTAGCTGAAGTGGGTTTTGGGTGGTTTCGATAGGGAATTGCCTTTCGAGCAATTCCAGAAAAACGGAGGTTAAGCGGGAAGATGCGTTTTTGTCCTGATCGTAATTTTCGGAAGGTTTCATCTTTAAAGACTCGTGTATTATGAGGTTGATGTAATTGCGAATCAACTCATCTTTAAATACATAACTACTTTCCTGCTCTGCAATCATCTTCTGAAAAATAGTATTTAGAAAGATCCTCTGCTCTTCCGTGATTTTTAAAACAGGTGTCCCACCGATTTTAAAGAACGATGACTGCTGTAAGCTTTCTGAACGTTCAGAATTTTTAAAGAATTCTTCTGAAAAAAGAATGGTGTAACCTACACAGGCGGTAGAAATGGTTTCCCAGGAATAAGGAATGTGCGGATTGCCAAAAAAGAGAATCGTTCCTTCCTGCTCGTATGTCTTATCTGAATAGTGGATTCTGCTTTTTCCGGTAGTGAGACAAATCTTATAAAACTCTTTCCTGCTATACGTTCTGGTTTCAGTGCCATCTTCTTCTATCTGAAATGCCTTAAAACCTTGCAGCTTCAATTCATTATTGAATTTTGAGACTTCTCGTATCGCCCTTTGTTCCATATTACGAAGTTAATAAATTCAAATAGATTTTAAAGCACCGGGAATTTCGCTAGGTACCGGTTTGGAGAGGATTCATTGTAACCGTATGTAGAAAAATATGTGATCTAAAAAATAACCCGTTGCTGATTTAGAAACACCGCTTATCCCTTTTTAAAGTACCGCAGGTCGGGAATACTTTTAATATTTAGGTGCAATTAGCATTCGGCTTTTCGGTAGTGTTCGTCTCCGGGTCTTTGAGGATACGGGAAATAGTTAGTTACTATATAGAACCTTGTCAAGAATCCTCTTTTTGGTTTCTGTCCTTTGAAGGACAATGGGTGATATCGATCATCATACTAACACAGGTAAGATGTCCCCGTTTTAAAAGACGGTTGTAAGTATGAGAAGAAGCTGAGCCTGGTGCGTCCATTTTTCAAAAAAATGGAGCAAGACGAAGTTGGGCAATGCCCTACTTTTCCGCCTCTATGCTTTGCAAACGGCTGTCGAAGAATCCTCCGGGGATTCTATGGCCACTTAACAGTGAAAGGGAGGCCGGAAACGGAATTCCCGAAGGCATTCCCGTGATTTAGGGAAAGCCTGCTTATATAAGGACGATGATTGGTTATCACCACTCTGCGAATGGAGGTAAAAATGGGAGACAACAACAGATCTGTAAAATTTTCACTTGAAGTTGACCGCAAATTTGAAAAGGTGTCAGGCAGGCTCGGGAGGAACAAACGAACACTCTTCATTCAGATGGTCGACTATTTCTACCATACTAAGAAGGATCCCCATGATTTAAATGATGAGGCACTGAAGACTTCTATCATTAAAGGGAACCAGCATCTAACTGGCTTCATAAAAACGCAGGAGCAATCGCTGCTTATTCCGATTAAGCAGGATGCGGAGCGAATGGTAAGTTCCCAACGCCGTATCCTGGAATGGCTGAGTAATGAAGAGACTTATCATCATAAAAATACCAGCGCCGGCCTTCAGCAGCAGCTACAGAAATTGAATGAGGTTGACGGACTGGTAAGGCAACTGGTTAAACTCGCTCAGGCCAAAGAGCAACTTAAATCTCAATTCCTCTTCATTCTGGATTCTTATATCAAGTCGCGGGAACAGTTCGGGTTGATGACACCTGCAAGAGAAAAAGAGGAACTAATCAATAAGGTAAAGCAATTGGTAAGAAATCTTTAGCCATGCACATCAATATTACAGACAGCGAAAACGGTAGTAATAAAGGAAGCAGTAGCCAACTTGTGCATTACCTGGAAAAGGAAAATCGGGTAAGCGATCTGATGCAGGAACCTGAACGGTGGTTCAACCAGGATCGTCAGGATATCCAGCCTTATGAAGTGAGAACCTCCCTGGATAATAACATAGCAAAACTCAGTAGTAGTGACGCCAAATTTTTTCTGATCAATGTCAGTCCCAGCCGTAAGGAACTTGCCTGGCTAAAGGAATTGTACGGGGAGGAGGCCATGAAGGCAAAACTTAAAGAGTATGCCGTTTCTGTGATGGACGAGTATGCCCGGAATTTCAGGCGACCCGGAATTGAGAGTAGTAAAGATCTGCTGTGGTTTGGAAAGATCGAAGAGCACCGGTATTATTCGCACAAAGATCCGGAAGTAAAGCAGGGCATCAGGAAGCGTGGAGAGCTAAAGGATGGTGATCAGTGGCATATCCAGATCGTTGTCAGTCGCAAGGACATCACCAACCGGATTAAACTAAGCCCGATGAATAAGTCCAGGGGAAGAAATCAGGGGCACTCCTTAAAAGTCGGACAGTTCGACCGAAAGACTTTTGCTGCTTCGAGGGAGCGTATTTTCGATGAAAAGTTTGGTTTTGACCGGGGGCTTACCGAGTCGTTCTTATACACCAATACCATGAAGAATGGAACGGTCGAGCAAAAGCTACTGATGCAGAGAGTAGGGGTGTTAAAAGAAAAGGTCACTATCGATTCGCTTCAAAATAAGTCTGGCTCGCCTTCTCCGGAGCACGAGCCCATCAAAGAATCTCTGCTCGATTCTTTGCTAATCAAAACCGATCCGGATTATTCTCCCTCCGTTTTCAAAAGGAAGAAAAAAAGAAGGAGGAACGATCAGGGATTGCGGCTTTAATATGAACGGTTAAAAAGAAATTATCTATGCAGACGGGGGAAGACATTCAGGGACTACGTAAGATTATAGACCTTACAAGGTATATCAGCATTGCCATTTTAGCTATTCATTTCTATGTCAGTTGCTATGCCGCCTTTTACCATTGGGGATGGACGGCGGATATTCTTGACCGAATCATTTTGAATATCAGTAAAACCGGGCTGTTTAGTGGCGTGCAGAAACCGAAAGTGGTGACTCTTCTTTTTCTTTCAATATCCCTTGTTGGTGCTAAAGGCAGAAAGGAGGAGAAAATATCAAAGGGAAGTACTATAGCGCTCATCGGTTCAGGGCTGCTTTTGTTCTTTGCCAGTATCCTTTGTTTTTATGTATCTCTGCCGCCAAATGGAATCGCTCTGTGTTACATGCTGACCACAGTGACCGGGTATCTGCTCGTACTGAGCGGAGGCGTCAGGCTTTCCCGGATTCTTAAGGCGGCCCGGCAAGAGGATATTTTTAATACCGAAAATGAAACATTTCCCCAGGAAGAACGGCTGCTGGAAAATGAGTTTTCTATAAACCTTCCGGCGAGATATCGATTAAAGAAGCAGGTGAGGGATAGCTGGATCAATATCATCAATCCCTTCAGAGGGGTCCTTGTAGCCGGGACTCCTGGTGCAGGTAAATCCTATTTCGTGATCCGCCATATCATTGACCAGCATATACGGAAGGGCTTTTCCATGTTTCTGTATGACTTCAAATACGACGACCTTAGCAAGATTGCGTACAATAAATTGTTAAAGTATTACCACAACTATAAGGTAAAGCCATCTTTTTATGTGATCAATTTCGATGATCTCAACCATAGTCACCGGTGTAACCCCTTAGACCCAAAGGCCATGGATGACATAACGGATGCAACAGAGGCAAGCAGGACGATTATGCTGGGCCTGAACCGGGACTGGATCAAGAAGCAAGGTGACTTTTTTGTGGAATCACCTATTAATTTTCTGACGGCTATTATCTGGTATCTCAGGAAGTATCAGGATGGAAAGTACTGCACTTTGCCTCATGTTATCGAACTCATGCAGGTCGAGTATGAGAAGCTTTTCCAGGTGCTTGGACAGGAAGAAGAGATTAAAGTACTCATCAATCCTTTTGTTTCTGCCTTTCAGAATAAGGCAAAAGAGCAATTGGAAGGACAAATTGCTTCCGCAAAAATTGGCCTGGCGCGTCTTTCTTCTCCTCAGTTATATTATGTATTGTCAGGTAATGACTTTACCCTGGATGTCAATAATCCGGATGAACCGAAGATTGTCTGTGTGGGAAATAACCCGCAGAAGCTTCAGGTTTACGGGGCAGTACTATCCTTATACATCTCCAGGATGATCAAGCTGGTAAACCGGAAAAATCAGCTTAAATGCAGCCTCATATTTGACGAGTTTCCAACTATATATTTTAATAACATCGATAGCCTGATTGCAACGGCGCGTAGTAATAAAGTTGCTACCACGTTGGCGGTTCAGGATTTCAGCCAGCTAAAAAAAGACTATGGCGCGGAACAGGCAGATGTGATAACGGGTATTGTAGGCAATATCATCAGTGGTCAGGTAACGGGCGATACAGCCCGTAAGCTCTCCGAGATGTTTGGAAAAATTGTTCAGGATAAAAGCAGCATGAATATAAACAGCAGCGATACCTCTCTGACGAAGTCTACTCAGTTGGATTATGCTATACCGGCTGCGAAAATTGCCTCATTGTCATCAGGTGAGTTTGTCGGGATAGTGGCTGATAATCCGGAACAAAAGATTAATTTAAAGATGTTCCATAGTGAAGTTCAAAACGACCACCAAACGTTAACGGCTGAGGAAGATTTGTACAAGGACATACCTCTTATCAAAAAAGTTAATTCAGTAGACGTTCAAGAGAATTACCAATGGATCAAACGGGAGGTATTTGAGTTGGTACAAAAACAAATAGAAAGTCTTGAGGGTATTCGTTCTGACAAATGAAATTGTAAGAATGTCGATAATAGAGGCTACGAATATAGGAAGTACATCAACCATCTAGGTTCGGGATTTTGCACTCTCGCTATAATGATGAAATACTTAAAATAGAGGCATTCAACTAAGGTAGGTATTCAGTCGTTTAATCTCTCAAGCATATAGTTAGTCATTCCATTGGCAAGAAGCTTCACAAGGGGTAAGTCGGAGTCTGTCCCCTCACATTCAATTATCGTGTTTATATACAACATCATATCTTCATCATTGAGAATTTTTCTAAAAATTGGAGGACAGTCATTTTTTATCATCAAAATGCCCATTACCATTCTGCAAACCCGCCCATTGCCATCGCCGAAGGGGTGAATTTTATTTAAAAAAATATTGTGAAAGTATGCCAAAGCCGTAATAAGATGTGTTTCGTCCTGGGAGTTATCTATATTTTCGAACCTATATATAAAGCTATCCATGTGTGAGGCCATGGCAAATTCAATGTTGAAATGGGGCACATACTGTTTATTTGGAAAAAAAGGCTCTCTTGATCCTTCTACAGGATAGTTCCTGTAAACACCAGCCATCTTAGGGTCAAAGTCAGGCTCAGAATGATATTTAATACTCATTAATGCCAGATGAATCTTCTTTATGGAGTCTTCTGATAGCTTAAACTCATTATATTCGTTCAGAATAGCTTCGAGTACCTTTTTATGTGTGGCCAGCTCAAGAAGACTCGCCAGCTTTTCTTTTCTGACTAACTCTCCATTAAGGAAGGAAATAGTTTCTCCATATTCTAGCTTCCTGTTTTCAATTCTTGAGGAGAAGTATGTGAAATCGTTTACCAGCTGTTCGCGAAATGTTGCAGTCCAAGCCTGTACCGGAAATTTCTCGCGAAATGTTTTCAGAACAGTGTTAAAGTCATATAAATAGTCAGACAGCATTCCCTGGGGCTTAGTTAGCCTTTATACCGCATAAAGACAAAATCAACCCACCTCCTGATATCATTAGGATAAGCAAACAGTTTTTCACCCTTTCTGACAAGGGTTTTACCAAAGAAAAATCGATCAAATTCGTCCTGAAATGCACTTGGGATACACTCCAGAGATACCAAATCCTTAACGTTTGAAAGCTCGTTCAACGCTAATAAATTTAATCTGTCTGTCATCATGCCCGATTCCATCATTTGTAGCTTATTTGCAAATACAAATATAAGAAGATTATGTTTTAAATGATTGATTCATTGTAATTCCGTACAAAGTTCGCCATCCTGCCGCACACAGGTTCGCTTCGCCAAGGTAGTATCAGAAAAATGGGTATCCACCTCGCGGCGGAGCCTCCGCATTTTTCTGATCTCCACCTTGCCTTTAGTGCTGCCGGATGCCGGTGAGAGCACCATAATTAATTCATTAAATCAGTAAGTTATGGAAAAGCGCAGAAACCAGTTGGCATTGTATCAGGTAGCAGAGATCAAAGTAAGTTACTTTCCTAAGTTTAAGGCGTCAGAACGTCCGGTGATCACAGGTGCAAAAAATGCCTTTGAAATATTGATGGCTAACTGGGATCAGGGAAAGATTCAGTATGTCGAACAGTTTAAAGTGATTTTGTTAAGCCGGGGTAACCGTGTATTAGGAATATTGGAAGCATCAACGGGAGGAGTATCCGGAACAATTGCTGATCCCAAGGTGATTTTTGGAGCTGCGTTAAAGGCAAATTCTTCAGCTTTGATTATATCTCATAATCACCCATCATCTTCTTTGAAGCCCAGTCAGGCTGATATAAATCTTACGAGGAAGCTCACGTCTGCCGGTGCAATGCTTGATATGCCGGTTCTAGATCATATTATAGTTACGGCAGATGGATTTTTCTCGTTCGCTGACGAAGGGTTGCTTTAAGCCCTTTTTATAAATAAAAAGCCCTGCCTGTGATGAGCACAAACAGGGCACCTAAACCTTATCGAGTGTAAAAATAATACAATTCCGGAATAGCGTTTTTATTTTTTGTGTAAATCTGATATGCGTCTGGCAAATAAGTTGTTGTCACGTTGGTTTGACAGTTGACAGCCGCGTCTGGAAATGTTGGAGCGAAAGGCTACTGCTGCATTGAATTGGTTTCGATACGTTTTTCGTAAGAATCAAATTGTCTCGACAGTGCCGAGACAATTTAGCTGGTCGCAGATCTCATTGTTTATCTATATAGAAAGCATTATGTTGCAGAATTAGATCGACAGGCTTTTGCGAGGATTCTTGATATAGCAGAAGTATCCAATTAGTATGCGTTCCTCAAAAGTTATAAATGGGGGTGTCCAAAAAGGCACCCTCTTTCCTTTTACAAGAGAGTAGGAGTTTTTCAGATTCTTATGAAATAGCTTTTCACTTTATGTTTAATGCAGTTAATTGCTGCATTAGATCGTATAGACATTGTGTTATCATGATGAATCGCGTCAATTTAGGCTTTTTAAGCAGCTTTTGCTGCCATTTTCCTTAAGTTATGTGCTATGGCGGCCAGTCCGAACTCGATATTTACTTTAGGGAGTGTACGTAGTCTGAATCGATTGAACCTGTTATTGCTTTTTAGTTGACCAAATACAGCTTCTGGTTCTATCGCTCTGTTCTTTCTGAGCCTAACACCTTCTTCACTTAACAGCTTTTGCTTCACTTTCTCCTTAAAGGCCCTTAAGGCATGGTTGACCTCAATTTTACGGTCTTCATCGCCTTTATAACACATTTTCCTGAGCGGACAGCCCTGGCAGCTCTCTGTTTTGTAACAGCTCACCTTAGATTTATACCCCAGCTCTGAGATGCGCTCAGATTCCTCCATTTTGATCATACGTTTGCCTGCCGGACATATAAAGTAATCCCCTTGCACATCGTAGGGCAGGTTTGAGGCATGATATATATTCTTTTTAAAGCTGCGTTTTTGTTCTTTATGAAAGTAATTGTACTTGATAAAAGCCTCAATATCATTATCCTCCATCCACTGGTAGTTCTGCTCGCTTCCATACCCTGAGTCTGCCACTACTTTCTTTGATTGTTTATTGTAATGTGCTTTGAACTGCTCCAGGTGGAGGGTCAAAGTGGCAGTATCTCCGGCACGCTGGTGAATGGAAAAGTTGGTAATAAACTGATTCTCGGTACTAATCTGGGTATTATAAGCCGGTTTAAGCTGGCCGTTTTTCATATGGTCTTCCTTCATCCGCATGAAAGTAGCATCCTGATCGGTCTTGCTGTAGCTGTTGCGTGTGCCTAAAGTTTCCAGTTGCGCTTCATATTTCTCAAGTCGGGGAAGTGCATCTTTTTCAAGCTTCTTAACCTCTTTTTTTTGTTGCTTGTTCAGCTCTGCCAAACGACCGTTCAGTTCATCTATCCTGTTCTTAAGTTCCGTTGAACTTACAGGAACGCCTGGCTTTTCCGGTGAGGCCAGTTCCGCTTTATCATGCTTTATAGACCTATCTATATCCCCAAGTACTCCGGTTATTTTTTCTTCCAGCTTTGCTTTATTCTTCTCTGTAGAGCCTTTCCATACAAAGGTATACCGGTTCGAAGCCGATTCCAGCTTGGTGCCGTCCACATACTGGATATCAAGACTGACATAGCCAAGATCAGCCATCAAACGGACCAGTTCTGCAAACAGATGCTGGATCTTATCCTTTAACCGCTTACCACGAAAATCGTTAATAGTGCGGAAATCAGGGGTACTGTTGCCTGATAGCCACATGAAGTGGATATTTTCCTGCAGGGCCTGAGCCATCTTTCGACAAGAATAAATATTACAGAAGTAACTGTAGAAAAGTACTTTAATTAGCATTCTGGGATGAAAGCTGCTGGTACCGCCGCCTTTATATCCTGAAAGAATATCATCGATATTAAGTGATTCAACAACTTGGTTAACAATACGGACAGGATGATCTGATGGAATCCGATCCCCTATGTTCGAGGGAAAAAGCACAACCTGCTGCGAGGTTAACGCCTTAAAATGTACATTTGATCTTGTTTTCATTAGCACCATTAATTTACGAATTAATGGGAAAACAAAAAAGGGTGTCCTTACTTTTTGGACACCCTCATTGGATGAGTCGGTTATGTCGTTGTGTGTCAGTTTTTTGCTGCTGTAAAAGAACCATCGCATTCCGTTCTTGTTCACATCTATCTGGCTTGCCTTGGCTTCGTTATTTATGTTTTCAATAGCTGATAGAATAAATACCGATTTTAGGAACTGTGTTTTCTTGGGAGTAGCTCTCTTGGAAGTTAAGTGTGGGGACTTGGTTTATTGCTTTTTCTTTATTCTCTGAGTGTTTTCTGATTTAACTTCGTAAAGAGAGATGATCTTCTTCTGAGCTTCAATTATATCCGTCAGATCCTTCAATTTCTCATTCTTTGAGGCCAGCTCGTTTTCAAGCTCAATGATTTGTTTTTGAAGAGATTGCTCCTCCTTTCCAAACATGCTTTTGATAGGTTCCTCATCAAGATAATAAAGGAACAGATTCTTATTTAGCAACTGAGAAAATCTAATAAGCTTGTCAATGTCGATCGTTGTTCGTCTATAAAAAGTGGACCCCGGGTGACTGCGGGTTTTGTTGACTCCTTCAAAATACAACATAAGTTCGTTATGCCGTTCTGTATCAACAGTGGTATGTGAGGAAAACAACTCGGATAAATCTGCATTCTCAAAGACTAAGAGCTCATCCAGCGGGATGCCGCTTGCTTCAAACATCTGCATATAGGTGTTAACCGTATTCCGGGAGATCCCTAATATAGAGCCTATCCTGCGGTTGCTGGTACCATCAAGATGTAGTGTTATTATTTGTTTCAAATCCATCGGATCAAGTAGATTGGCCATGTCGCTGTATATGTTAAGCGGCAAGGTAGTTTCCTTGATCTATTAAAGTGGCACAAAACGAACCGTAATCCTCACGCCCCGATAGCTCTCTTTCAGTAGATGCCTGTTCGATAGTGGCACCATTCGAACCGTAATGGTAATGGACAAATCAAACTATAATGGCATCATTTGAACCGTAAGAACTGGCATCTGTCTCGTCCTAAAAAAACTTTACAGTTTTGACCATTAATCCTATAAAAACTTTGCAGGTATTTCCTGGTAGTCCTAAGATATCCTTACAAGGATACGGAGTTTCATTTTTATTCTGAATGTTCAAATTCATTTTCGTCCGGAATTGTCTTCCTATATCTTCTATATTGTTTCCAACGCTTGCGAATCGGACCCGATAAACTCTCATGAACCTTCGCTGGGCTTAAATAATCTATACTCCCGTGGGGGCGGCTTTCGTTATAGATAGCAATAATCCTGGATACATGCTTCTGTGCATCCTTATGATTTTGATAAATCCGTTTTGGAAAGAATTCATTCTTTAAGATTCCGTTTACCCGCTCGGCCAAAGCATTATCGTAAGGACTACCGCTTTGTGTCATGCTTATAGCTACACCGAAACGTTGAAGCGTTTCGGTGTATTCTGCACAGCAATACTGAATTCCGCGGTCGGAATGATGGATAAGATAAAATGGCGATTCATGTTTCCAGGTCGATATGGCCATTTCCAAAGCTTTCAAGCAACCTGTCGCTTCTAACGTCGGGTGCAATGCATAACCTACGATCTTATGGGAATATGCATCGGTAATCAGACTTAGATAACTGAAGCCTTGAATCGTCCTGATATAGGTGATATCGCTTACCCAAAGCTGCTCTCGTCCGGTGATAACAAGTTCCTTTATCAGGTTTGGATATCGCTTGAAGATATGATTAGAATCAGTAGTACGAACTATACGCTTACGACGCCGGATCATTAGCCCGTGAAATCGAAGCAGGTCGAATAATTGATCGCGGCCAATTTTGATTCCATGTTCCTTCAATTGTGGTTCCAGCAAGTACAGGAGCTTTCGTGTACCCAGCAATGGCATCACGCTCCGAATTTCCTTTACCAACGTCAGAACAATCATGTTAGCAATCGACGTTTTCTCAGCATGGTGGAATGCGTCATAATAAGCTTGTCTTGTAACGCCAAACAGTACACAGAGCTCCCCAAGGCCTACATGGGGATGTTTCTGCCTCATTCTCTTGACTGTTTGGCACCAGGCTTTTTTCGGATCTTGATCTTCAGCTCCTCTTCGCTTACCTTAATCATTGTTTCCAAAGAATCCACCTTTAACTGAGACTTTTCCAAAGCCTTCTGTAACTCGATAACTTGTCTGTGAAGATGACGAATGGTTGAACTTTCAGTAGATTTTGTCATAAATTCCTCTTGTGAGTTCAGTGAATCCAAGTTAAGTAAAGAATACTGAACAACCCAATCGTTTACAGTATTCCGACTCATACCGTAAAGCTTAGCTGCCGTACGATGGCTGTGGAAACCGGATTGTATTTCTCCAACAACTTTTCTTTTGACTTCTTCGGGATAAGATCTGCCGATCTTTTTGAGCGGTTTTACCGTTCGCTTTCTCTGTTTTTTTTCCATTTACTTTACATTTAATGTAAAGCTATTTCAGGACAAGACAAAACACTTAAAATACCGAAGATGCACCTTTCAACTATATTAAAAGCCGGTTTGCAGTACTGCCATCTGTCTTTAAAGAAGCATATAAAGACATGAATGTCGAAATCGGATCTTTGCCAGCAGGGCAAAGTACCTTGCTTAAGTTTAAGGTAAATAAAATGCCTATTACTCTTCCTGTAACATTCTTTTATCTGCCGATAACCGCCTTTTCCGGAGTTTGGCTAAGTAATACCCCAATTTCACTAAGCTGGGGAGTTAAAGGGTGCTGATCTTTGCCTATATCAAAATTTAATCAATAAAAAATGAAACAGTCAAAAACACCCATCATCAGCTTTAGTCCGGTTGTATTACCTGTCCCCGGCCGTCACGTAGACCTCGAAATGAAAGTGTCTGCTCCCGTAAACGGAAACAACCTGCCAGTTATTCTTCTTTCGCATGGGCATGGCCCCTCTAACTTTCTCTCTTCGTACAGGGGATATGGCCCTATGGTGGATTTTTTTGCGGCAAAAGGGTTTGTTGTAATTCAACCTACTCATCAAAATTCCAGAGCACTTGGACTTTCGTCCTCTCTTCCTGAAGCACCCTTGTTCTGGAGTTCTCGGGCAACGGACATGAAATTTATCCTTGATCATCTAGACGAAATTATTTCCACGGTACCTGGGTTAGCGGGAAGGGTCGATAATACAAAAGTTGCTGCCGTTGGACATTCCATGGGCGGCCAGACCGTAGCCATGCTGGCTGGCATGGAGGTAACTGACCCTGCAACAGGTAAAATAGTGAATGCCACTGAACCAAGATTGAAGGCCCTGGTGCTAATTGGCGCGTCTGGTGGACCCGAAGGATTTAACGGAGTGAATAGACAGCACTATCCTGTGTTGGCGGCCGGCAACTTCAGTACCATGACTTTACCAGCACTCATTGTGAACGGGGACAAGGACATAAACCTCATGTTCTCTGATGTGGACAATTGGCGTGCAGACGCTTATTATCACAGTCCGGGCCCGAAGGATTTGCTGACCGTGTTTGGCGCCGAACACATCTTTGGCGGCATATCAGGGTATGATGCCCGCGAGACAAGTGATGAAAATCCGGAGCGCGTTGCCTTTGTATGTGAGAGCATTCTTGCGTATATTCGGAGTACATTCGACCCGAACGACCAAAGTTGGGAAGAAACCAGAAAAACCCTTAACGGCGTACAGGGTGCATTAGGCAGCATTGAAAGTAAGTTATAAAACAGACAATATGAAGGATGAAATGTCTAACCATAGATTCAGTTCTTTATCAAGGTTGCATAAGGCGCTGGACATTCCGGCGCCGATGCACCCATTGGTAAGTGTGATCAATAACGCATCAGGAACCATTCCGCTCGGAAAACTTCCCAGTCCCCACATATTGAGTTTTTACAAGATCTCCTATAAGATGAACTTCCAGGGAAAGTTCAAGTATGGACAACATTACTACGATTTCGACGAGGGGGGGATGTTTTTTGTTTCGCCTAATCAGATCACGGGAGGCCATGCGCCACTCAGTGATCAATCTGGTTATACGTTACTTTTCCACCCGGATTTTTTACTTGGCTATGAACTCGCCAGGAAGATCAAAGGATATGGATTTTTTTCCTATTCTATCCATGAAGCGCTGCACTTATCGGAAAAAGAAAAAACCACCATTATTGCTGTTTTTCAAAACATTGAAGAAGAATTAAAAGACAGAATCGACAGTTTCAGCCAGGACGTCGTTATTTCTCAGATTGAATTGCTGCTGAATTATGCCAACCGGTTCTATAGCCGGCAATTCATTACCCGCAAGGCGGTAAGCAGCGATCTGCTTGAAAAGCTGGAAGAAATGTTGCACGCCTACTTCCAGTCGTCGCACGCACAAAAGCAGGGGCTTCCAACGGTCCAATTTCTATCAGAGCAATTAAATGTCAGTACCAGTTATTTAGGTGACATGCTGCGATCTCTTACGGGGCAAAATGCGCAACAGCACATTCATAACCACCTGATCGAAAAAGCAAAAGAAAAGTTATCGGCAAGCCCGGCTTCGATAAGCGAGATAGCCTATGAATTAGGGTTCGAACACCCGCAGTCCTTTAGTAAGCTGTTCAAACTCAAAACCAGTGTGTCGCCCCTGGATTTCAGGCGTTCTTTTAATAAAGCATAACGAGATACACTATCGTACCTAAGGCTAATTGCGATTCATACGTCTGTTTATACTAAATAACGGAAATCAAATAGGTAATGTCGAAACAGGATACATTGGAGATAATGACCACGGCCCTGTTTGCAGAGTCTGCCAAAACCATGGATGTTAAATAAGGTTAATTTTTTCGTTCCTAATCACCGTTTGATAATATTTGGGCGTCAATCCTGTTATTTCATGTGTCAACCTATTATGCTCTTACTTAGATCCCTTCAGTTTATTTTCCTTGTTATTTCTGTGCTGCACTTTATGGGCAGAGGTGCTCAAGCCCAATCCAAAACGCTAAATGGAGTAACCATTGATGGCCAGACTGGTTTGCCACTGCCCTATGTAAGCATAGGAATTAAGAATAAACCCATAGGCACAGTTTCTGATTCTATAGGTCAATATTCACTTTCCCACGCCGGGACAGACATTGATAACAAAGATTCCATTTTCTTTTCAGCTGTTGGCTATCGAAGCGTGAAAATGGACTGGAACAGTTTTATAGCAAAAGAAAAGATCGTCAAGTTTTATCAATCACCACAAATGCTTGAAGTTGTAAACGTCAAAGCAAAGCCTGGGCAGATAAAGACCTATGGGCGGTCGAATGCCAGTATTATATTTTTCCCCGCCATGTATAAAAGTATACCGAAATACAGCGATGAAAAAGGGCGTGAGCAGGCTACGATTCTGAAAATTGATCAGGATGTTTTCCTAAGAAGGCTAAGTTTTAAAATTAACCGGAGAACCTTTAGGAAGATCAAGTTTAGAATGAACATCTATAGTGTTAAAGCGGGACTGCCGGATCAATCTATACTTCACAAAGATGTGGTCTTTGACGTAAATGGCACCACCGAGACTCGCGCCCCCCGATCTGAAAGTATAGATCTGCGTCCTTACCACATACATATAAAGGGTCAAAAAGAAATAGCCGTTTCTCTGGCCATCCTCAATTTAGAACCATTGCCAGGAGATAGTACGCAGGCTACTTTCTTCATACCATCATTCCCCGGTCCATTGCGCTCAAGCCTGTACAGGATTAAAGCAGAAGCTCCGTGGCAAAAGGTGTCAAAATCTTATTTACTCGTAGAGCTTGAGGCATCCTCCATAAAGAATAGTAAGGATGATACACCCGGGAATCTGCCGGACACGGACGCCGAAATTATTGGGAACACCCCCTCGTTAAAAGGCCTGCTATACGGCAATAATCAGGGTAAACGTATTCGGGTTGACGAAGGTGAGATTTATTATGAATCATATGGCAAGGGCAGCCCGTTGTTTTTGCTGCATGGAAATAATGAGCGCATTAATTCATTCAGAGAACAAATTGAACCACTATCGCGACATTTCAAGGTAATAGCTTTGGACACCAGGGGCCAGGGCAATAGCACCAACAATAGTGCATCACCCTACACTTACGAACAATTTGCTCAAGACCTTTCGGTGGTAATGGATTCGCTATCTATAAAAAAGGCCAGCTTGCTTGGTTGGAGTGACGGAGGAAATACCGCATTGATTTTTGCCTTAAACCATCCTGAAAATGTAGAAAAAATGGTGCTCATGGGTGCAAACCTGTTTCCGGGTCCCGAGGCTATAGAAGAAGATGTTATCGAAGACTTTAAAAATCGCAGGGATAGCTTAATGAAACTACCCGATCCGGAGTCTCAAAATCAAATGCGCCTGGCTGATCTGGTTTTGAAAGAACCACATATAGACGATACAGCGTTACAACGTATAGCGGCACCTGTACTGGTAGTTGCCGGTGAATTTGATGTAGTAAAGAAGCAACACACTATGTTAATTCATTCCCTTATTAAGAATTCCCGACTCGAGATCATACCGGGTGGCGACCACTATGCTCCGCTTAAAGACCCAAAAGTTTTTAATAAAATCGTGCTCGACTGCCTGGTGCCGGGAAATAGCCTGGAATAGAAGCAACGAATTAAAACCCGATCTTAACACTTCGTTAGCGAGACGGTTTGCTTCCGAAGGCTGTGGAGATCGAGTTTTTGTGTTGCATTAAAAAAGCTTTTCCTGAAAAGCCTGGTAAACTGTTCTGACGGTTGGCTGAAAACCAAGACTTCGCGCCAGCGAACAGTCCGTATGAAGATGCCACGGATTCTCCAGCGGTTCAGACGATGATTCCATGGTTTCACCAACCAGCCTGACCAATTCATAAATGGTTGTGGGCGCCTCATCCGAAATATTGACGATACGCTGGTCCATTGCGCCGGCTAAAGCCATTTTCATAGCCGTATAAATATCGCGATGATGGATGGTGCTCATCCGCATGGCCGGATGAAACTTCGCGGCAACCATATGTTTAGGTAACGCTTCCAGGTGCCCGTCGCCGTCTCCATAAACAAATGGGAATCTTAATACTGACCAGTTTAATCCGCTGTCGCGTAATGCGGCTTCGGCTGCTACCTTACTGGCTGGATAAGGATGTTGAGGTTCGACTGGATCATCCTCCCGGCCAGGGTGTGGATTGTTATGGTTGTAAACGTTAGAGGTGCTTGCCAGTATGAAGCGTGCGTTTGGTGCATGCATCTTTACCGCATCAATAAGGTTGCGTGTGCCTTCAAGGTTTACTTTCCAGATGAGGTCTATATCCTGGGTGCGAAACACGGCTGCCAAATGAACAACGGCCGACACTTCTTTTACAGCTTCGGTGAGTGATGCAGCATCAAGCACATCGCCCTCTATGGCTGTTACACCCGCGGGTACACCCTTGCCTCCGCGTACTAAGGCATAACATTCAAATCTAGCATCAACAAGGCGTGGTAAAAGTCGCGCCCCTACAAGTCCTGTTACTCCGGTAACTAATATCTTTTTACTTTGTCCGTTCATGTCATACGAGTTTTATGATGAACAAAGCTCAGTAGATTCAATTTATTACAGCCGGACAAAAGCCGGCAAGTTCAGGACAAATCCTGAAAGAATGCGGCTACCGTTTTTCCGGTCACTTTTTTAAACAGCCGGGAAAAGTAATCAGGGTCATTAAAGCCTAACTCAAAAGCCAGTTCCTTGACTGTTGAGCGCTCCCCATAATACATCCGTCGCCGCGCTTCCAGTATAAGGCGATTGGTGATAAACTCTTTAGGAGAAACGCCGGAATACTGTTTAACGATCTGGTACAGGCTATCCGTGCTCATGGCTAATTCTTCGGCAATTTGCCTGATGGTTGGATGGTCCGTTAAATTGTTTTCTACGAAGACTTTGAAGCCGATAAATTTGGAGAGCTTGTCCTCTGCCGGTTTATCCCCGGCTGCAAAGTACGCTGTATTAATCTCAGTAAGCAGACTGTTAAGATGTGCGAGGATGAGCTCCGGGTCGGTGTCCGGAGTGCTTAAAAGTTCCTGAAGTATTTTGAAGATGGCTTTAAGCCTGGCAGAAGCAGCAGGTTCAAAACCTATCTTTGGTTGATTAAGCGGGTCAAGAAGAAAGGAGTATTGCCTCGGTAGCCTGAACAGGCACTCTTCGTCAAATCCCAGTTTATAGTAATCGTTTCCATGCGCCGACGGCAACTGTTGAATCTGATGAGGCAGGAAAAAGAGCAACTCGTTTTTGCCAATATCGAACTTTTCAAGGTCAACGCCATGCTTGCTGGAGCCATCCGATACGAACAAAAATAAGTAGTAGGGCAATCGTTTTGTCAGTCCGTGAATTTTAGCATTTTCAGCTGACAAATGTCCAAAACCGGGTGATACCATACGGATCGGCAACTGTTTGTTCTGGCTCATGTTTTTCAACGACGGATCATTTTTTCCCATACTCAAAAATAGGCATTCTGTCGAAGCAAATAGGCAAGTACCCTTTGGTGCAGTGTTTTAGTTTGTGAAAATAGGGTATTCGTCCGGCGAGCAGATTGTGCTATGCTGGAGTTTCTCAACAGGCATAGGTTGTCGCATCATCGATACAACACTTGGCAGAGGGCCAGGTAGTCATGCTTTCTCGCACGGTTAGCACCTTACTCCCTTTTGCGATAATGAAGCGCTACGCATCCGTTTTTGAAGATCAGCGTTTCTGCCAGTTCCAGCTTAAAGTTCTCCGGAAGGCTGCCGGCATCCAGCAGATGTCTGCCATTGCCCGCCATGACAGGATGCACCACCATATGGAATTCATCCACCAGGCCAGCTGCCATCAGTTCCGGTAACATGCTTACGGTGTCAACCGAAATCGTTTTGCCGGGCTGTTGTTTCAGCTTTCGTAGTTCCGCTGTCGGGTCATTCCGTATGATCGTTGTGTTGCCCTCAACGTTTTCCAGGGATCGCGACACCACCACTTTGTCAATGGAGACGAGCCTCTCCGCGAACCGGACTTCAGCCGCGGATCCGGAACGGTCCCTCGCAACATCGGCCCAGTACGGAAACATGAGCTGATACATCACGCGACCATAAAAAAGCAGATCTACATCATCCATCAATCCAGCGAAATATTCCATCATCTCTTCGCTTGGCTCGCCCAGTGTGTGATCACAATAACCATCCAGACTAATGTTCATGCAAAATGATACCTTTCTCATACTACAAAAATAAGTGACACGCTTCATTCCCATCGGGGCATTGGCGACAAATAAAAGGGTGTTTTAAGCCAAATAGTTCAAGTAGATAAAAGTTTGGATGCTGAAAAGGTCAATCTTAGGTTCGTTATGTGTTGGAGATCATCCGTCGGGCAAGTTGCACCTGTCAACCTGCCGACAGCTACCTATACAATTTTCCGATCAATGGCCATACGGCGATGAATCTGGCAGGCTGATTTCGACGTTTGAGTGATCTTGGGATCCTGGGTTATCACTGTTTCCAGAAACTGCCGGTTGGCATCGCCCCATTGGTTCATGGCATCAATAATTGGTATCAACGACCAACCGATTTCTGTTAGTGAATATTCTACTTTAGGCGGCAGTTGGGGGTAAATCTTTTTCTCTACCATACCATGCTCTTCCAATTCTTTAAGCTGTACGTTCAGTACCCGGCGAGTGGCGCCAGGCAAAAGTCGCAAAATCTCGCTGGGCCGTTTTACATCCATCGAGATGGCATTGAGAAGGGCCGCTTTCCATTTGCCATTCAACACCTCCCTGGTCAGGTGCAGGCCGCAGTCAATGGTAAGGGGTGTTTTTCTTTCGTACATAAGTTGATCCTCCCAATTCAAAAATAAGCATTGTGCCTCAATTTGGCATAAGGGATAAATTTATCCCTATACCATTAGTTTCGCCCATATTGTGCTGCTGCTATATCCGTATTAGGTTTGTGTAAAAAAAAGTCATGGAAAAAGTAAGACAGCCACTGTTAGAGGAATACCAATTAGGCGATTTACGATTGAAGAACCGGGTCGTAATGTCGTCACTTACCCGCGGACGCGCCATGAATGCAGGTCTGGTACCTACCGCTTTGATGGCCGAATACTATGCGCAACGCGCTTCAGCAGGCTTAATTCTCAGCGAAGGTACATGGGTTAACCCGAGGTCTATTGGCTTTATTAATGTACCGGGCATCTATACCCGGGAGCAGGTTGAGGGATGGAAATTGGTGACTAAAGCTGTACATGACAAAGGTGGTTTAATCTTCTCCCAGCTTGGTCATATAGGCTCCGCATCCCATCCTGATTTCTTTGACGGCGAATTGCCTGCGGGCCCATCGGCCATTAATCCCAAAACGAAATCATTTACACCTGAGGGATTCAAAGATTCCCTGACACCGCGGGAATTTACCGTTACTGAAATCAAACAAACGGTACAGGATTACAAACATGCTGCTCAAAATGCTAAGGAAGCCGGATTTGACGGCGTTGAAGTACACGCACAGACAGGAATGCTGATTCCTCAATTTTTGAGTCTGGCAACGAATCAGCGTACAGACGAATACGGTGGCAACATAGAAAACCGTGCGCGCATTGTGTTCGAGATTCTGGATGCCATCATAGAAGTTTGGGGTAGCACGCGTGTGTCCATCAAGTTTACGCCGGTAGCGATCAGTAATGTGGGTATCATGACGCCCGATGTGGAAACGATTCCACTTTTTCAGTATATTCTTAAAAAGCTGAGTGGTTACAATCTCGCCTATCTGCACATTGTGGGACCGGCAGAAGACTTAACTGGAACGCCGGTAGAGGTATTGCAGGACAACTATTTCAGTCATTTCCGCAGAAATTATAGCGGTAGGCTGATGGCAAACATGGGCTTCACGCAGGAAAGCGGTAACGCAATCTTGAACGAAGGTATTGCAGATCTGGTATCTTTTGGAGCGCCTTTCATAGCCAACCCTGATTTGGTTGAGCGCTTTGAACATCACCTGCCACTTTCTGAAAGCAACCGGGATACCTACTACACCGGTGGCGAAAATGGATATACCGATTATCCGCGGGCCGTAGATGGTTCTGCTCTTGCGTAATCTAACGGAGCCCGATTCTGAACGATAGTTGAGCAGCTTGTGTAAAGCGCAAGCTTAACTTTTAGTGACTGATGTTCTGGTTTAATCTTAAATATTTTATTACCTTTGCGGCAAATTCCTTACAAATCTCTAATACGCAGGAATTATGACTTCGCTTATTCACATATAGCCCTTTCGACTTAGCTGCTGAGCTAATCCACATTATTTATTGGTTTAAATAAGCAAGCTGCTAATGCAAGGCATTGCCGAAAGGTATATCCATTCCCGGACGAATATCTTCATTTAATAATCCATTTTTCACAAAGTAAAACACCAGGATGGCTATACGCTGTCCGCAATGAAGATCCTATATGGACAATTCAATAAAACTAAAAGATTTAACAAGAATAGGTTATACAGATAACAAGGCAAGGAGTCTTGTCTCAACTATATTTAACAGGCACTTTAAACACATTTCCAGCGAAGAGAAGCTGAAAATACTGGTGCAAATAAAAGAAAGCCCTGAGTTATTCCTTCAGGATGAAGGCGTTGGCAAGATAGCGCGGCTGTTTGTGGGAGGGGAGAATAAGATAAAGCCCCGCAGCTTTACTTTGTCAGCTAATGCAGCGCCATTAAGAATATACGGGGCGAACCATGTGGACGTGCAGGCTATTAAGCAGATGGAGCTGGCCCTTACTTTGCCGGTTAGCATACAAGGTGCGTTAATGCCCGATGCCCATAGTGGATATGGCTTGCCGATAGGAGCAGTGCTGGCTACCGATAATGCATTGATTCCTTACGGCATTGGGATGGATATTGGTTGCAGGATGAGGCTGTCAATTCTTGACGCAGGTGATAGCTACCTGCAGCGGTTCGATTTTCAACTGAAACAGTCCCTGCGTAGCTCCACTCATTTTGGCATGGACGGCGGGTTGGAATTCAGGCAGGAACACGAAGTACTGGACAACCCCTTATTTAAGTCGCTGCCCTTGCTTCGCAGGCTGCACGGGAAGGCGGTGAAGCAATTAGGAACATCGGGGAGCGGAAATCACTTTGTGGAATTCGGTGAAATAACGCTTCACGAGGGGAATAGTTTAGCACTCCCCGCTAACAAGTACGTGGCTCTACTTTCTCATTCTGGCAGTCGCGGATTGGGTGCTGCTATTGCAAAAGAGTACACCGCCATTGCAAAGAATAACTGCAAGCTTCCGCGGCAGGCACAGCAACTGGCCTGGCTGAATATGGATTCTTCCGACGGAGCAGAATATTGGTCGGCTATGAATCTTGCAGGGGAGTACGCAAAGGCATGCCATGACCAGATTCATTACAACGTGCTGAGACCCTTAGGTCTGGAAGTGCTGGCAACGGTTGAAAATCACCACAACTTCGCCTGGAAAGATACATTGAGTGACGGAAGGGAAGTGATTATACACCGCAAAGGCGCAACTCCAGCCCACAGGGATGAGCTCGGAATTATTCCTGGTAGTATGACAGCGCCGGCTTATTTGGTGAAGGGTCTTGGTACTGAAAGCTCGCTTTATTCTGCCGCTCATGGAGCAGGCAGGGCGATGAGCCGACAAAAGGCAAAGGACAGCATGACAGTTTCGGGCATGAAACAGCTTTTGTCGAATGCCGGAGTAACGCTTATAGGCGGAAATGTCGACGAAAATCCGCAGGCATATAAGGATATCGGAAAAGTGATGAGGTCGCAAAGTACTCTGGTAGTTCCGGAGGGTGTTTTTTATCCCAAATTTGTGAGGATGAGTAAAGATTGAATAATAACGATTTTAAAAAGAAAGAAATGGACATTTATTGTACGATTGAGGAGCGATACGTACAAGCAGTAGAAGAGTTAAGATACGGAGAAACTGCGAAGGCTCTTCAGCTATTTAACGGACTTATAGCAACTGATGCGACTTATGCCAGGGCGTATTTTCAGTTGGGGATTATTAATTACTATTATATCAAGGATTATCAGGCTGCAGGTTATTATTTCAGCCAATGTATCGAAGCGGAACCAGGTTTTCCGGATGTATACGAGGATTTTATGAAGCTTCTTGTCTTCCTCAATATGGAAAAGAAGGCAAAGGTTATTGCTTCTAAAGCGATATTGGTCGCAGGAGTACAGCAAAGACTGATTTATCAGCAACTGGGGCTTCTTGAAGAAAAATGTCAAAATTGGAATGCTGCGCTCGAGTGTTATAAAAAGGCTTATGTGTGTTCTTTAGAAAAAGAGGACGCAGAGGATTCAAAAGCAGACATAGAGCGTGTGAGAGATAAAATTTCAAGGGAAGCTAAATTTGTATATAATTATTAAATTCAATGGCGCAGGTTAACCTGTGCCATTGAATATTTTCGAGCCGGGACCCGGTATACTCCCTGGGCCACCAATCATTCAATTCTTTTAAAAACCTTTCTACAACCTTTTCTACTGGTGCTGTAATATTCAGTTGTTTAGAGGTCCTTTTCATTGTTGGAACGCTTTTGTACAACATAACAATTAAACGGAAAAAAAGACTGCGTCGCTGCCTAGTTTGACGTTACTGATCCGTTAGGATTTAAGGATGAACTTTTTTTAATAGATCCGTTTTGAATATGGAATACGTATTGTTCAGAATCTGGCATTTCAATAATTCTTGTCAGATCTATATCAATATTAAACTCTTTATCCGAACCACAAGTATTCGGCGATCGGTTATAGATAACGAGGTTCACTTGTGCCGGATAGGATAAGAGTATATGCATCGGTCTTATCTTCCTTTGAAGACGGTTTTATAATTAAAATATAAATATTCCCTTTATCTTTGTAACTAAGATATTTTTTAAATAAGATAATTAGATGGAAAGCGAACTCCTCAAAGAAGTCAGAAGATTAAGTCAGCATTATGCCTTCAACTCGATTCAAATGCATGAGGCTGTTGCCCGTCGGGCTGGACTGTCAGGCACAGATCATAAATACTTAGGATTCATCATGGAGAAGGGGCAAATGACAGCGGGTGAGTTATCCAGGCTGACAGGCCTTACCACGGGGGCGGTTACTGGCTTAATCGACAGGTTTGAAAAGAAAAACCTGGTGAGGAGGAAACTGATTGCGAACGACAGGAGAAAAGTGATTATTGAGCCGATCACCGAAAATATAATGTCTCTCTTAGTGCCGCTATATACAACGTTTCGTGAAAAGTCGGCAAAGCTTATGGCGTCTTTTTCGGAAGATCAAATCAAAACTATTGAAACCTATTTTTCAGGAGCTATTGAAATAATGAAAGATGTAACAGCAGCTCTTAATGAATCAACTAATAGTCAAAGCAATGGGAAATAAAGCCTATACCCTTGGGTTCAAAGAAATAAACCAAACGAATTTACCATTAGTTGGCGGCAAAGGTGCTAACCTGGGAGAGTTGATGCGAATCGACGGCGTTGAAGTACCTGATGGTTTTTGTGTAACGACGAATGCTTACAAGCAGGCTGTTTCTTACAATCCTGTATTTGAGAGGCTGTTCCGTCAGATGTCAGCTTTGAAATCAGACGATCGGAAAGCTATAAATGAAATGGGGGAAGCGATCAGGAACGCCATTGAAGAGATTCCTGTTCCAAAATCAATCATGGACGGGGTCAGGAAGCATCTTGAAAACAACGACAGGCTTCAACCATATGCCATCCGGTCAAGCGCAACAGCGGAGGACCTGCCTGAATTTTCCTTTGCAGGCCAGCACGACACCTATTTGAATGTAATAGGTGAAGAATCCGTATTGAATCATATCCGAAAGTGCTGGGCCTCCTTATTTACTGATCGGGCTATTGTTTATCGCTTAAAAAACAAATTCGACTATTCAAAAGTGTATCTCGCTGTTGTAGTACAAAAAATGATCTTTCCAGACACGGCGGGAATAATGTTTACCGCAAATCCTCTCAATGGGAACAGGAAGATGTTAAGTATTGACGCTGGTTTTGGACTGGGTGAGTCGCTCGTGTCGGGGCTTGTAACTCCCGATAACTATACCGTTCGTGATGGGAAGATTACAGAAAAGAGAATCTCAGCCAAAACACTGGGAATCTATCCTTCAATGGGTGGAGGAACTGCGGAACAGCAAATTGCTCCCGAACAAATAAATGTTCACGCGCTGGAGGATGATCAGATATTACAACTGGAACGTATTGGCAGAGAGATCGAATTGCATTTCGGTAGTCCGCAAGACATTGAATGGTGTATTGCTAATGATTTGGTTTACATCCTCCAAGCCAGACCGATTACCAGTTTATATCCGGTTCCTCAGGCAGAAGACCAGAACAACCATGTCTATATATCAGTGGGACATCAACAGATGATGACAGACCCTATGAAACCATTGGGATTGTCCTTATGGCAGCATAGAGCAGCCCGACCAATGTTCGAGGCTGCCGGGAGATTATTTGTTGATGTCGCAGATAGCCTGGCTACGCCTGCAGGCAGAGAGAATTTATTGACTGCAATGGAGCAGCATGATCCGCTTATTAAAGAAGCGCTTATTGAAATTATAAAAAGGGAAGATTTTATAAAGGCGATACCCGACGAGGGAAAAGTGCCGGTTCCCGTCAAAGCTGAAAAGAATCTGTTGCCCGAAGATATTTTTATCGCAGGTAGTTGATGGTCCCGAAATCGTAGCGGCTTTGATCAGAGATGCAGAAGAATCGCTTGAAGCGCTAAAAAAAGATATTATAGCTGAATCTGGAACGGGGCTCTTTGATTTCATTCTTGAAGATATCAGGCAATCGAAACAACTGATATTTCACACACAGCACATGGGGGTACTCCTTGCAGCAATGAATGCATCATCGTGGCTCAATGACAAAATGCTCGAATGGCTCGGTGAGAAAGGTGTAGCAGACGTGCTGACACAATCCGTATCAAATAATATTACTTCCAAGATGGGTTTAGAATTACTGGACCTTGCGGATATGATTCGACCACATGAAGAAATAATAACGTACCTGCAGCAGGTAAAAACAAATGGCTTTTTAAATGACCTTCAGAGGTTCCCCGGTGGCGAGGATGTTCGATCAGCAATCGTAGCCTTCCTCGAAAAGTATGGGATGCGTTGTGCCAGTGAAATTGATATCACAAAAACACGCTGGAACGAAAATCCATCGATACTTCTTCCAATAATCCTGACCAATATTAAAAACTTTGAATACGGAGCAGCCAAACAAAAGTTTGAGAAGGGATTGCAGGATGCCTTGAAGAAAGAAGAAACATTATTGGAACGATTGAAATTACTGGCCGATGGAGAAAAAAAGGCGAAAGACACGAAGGGAATGATCGACCTTTTCCGGAATTTCGCAGGGTATCGCGAATATCCAAAATATATCATAGTCAGCCGTTTTTTCGTATATAAACAAGCTTTAATGAAAGAAGCTTTGGCGCTAACGAAAGCTGGCGTGATTTCAGATATCGACGATATATTTTATCTCACATTTGAGGAGTTTCGTGAAGTCGTTCGCACGCATATCATAGACAAAAAACTTATCCACCAGAGAAAGGAGGCTTTTGAGCACTATCAGAGGCTTACTCCACCACGCGTTATAACGTCTGAAGGGGAAACTGTTTCCGGTAAGTATAAACATGAAGATTTGCCTTCGGGGGCGATTCCGGGTCTCGGTGTTTCCTCTGGGATCGTTGAGGGACGGGCACGCGTTGTATTAAACATGGAAAATGCAGATTTAGAAGACGGTGATATACTGGTTACCTCATTTACCGACCCTAGCTGGACCCCCTTATTTGTTACGATCAAAGGCTTAGTTACCGAAGTCGGTGGCTTGATGACCCATGGGGCGGTAATTGCGCGCGAGTATGGACTACCTGCAGTTGTGGGAGTAGAAAATGCTACCAAGGTCATTAAGGATGGGCAGAAAATCCGTATAAATGGTATGGATGGATTCGTTGAGATCGATATATAAATGACAATTAAAACCTATGATCGACTTATAGCAATACTGGAATCTGGTAAGAATAACTGCAAACAATATCCTAACTGTAGAAAGCTGTTGGTGCGGTTCATTGAGATGAACACCGGCAAATCTTCTGGTCAGGGTTTTTCCCTTCCAATAAATCTGTTCTTGCCTAATAAAAATCCGATAGCCTTTTCAACGTTGTTTACTACGCTTGCTTCAGATTTCAAAAATGAAATGTAGCGAATGATCTCTTTTCGCGTTGAGGGAGAAAGGCTTTCGAATACCTCATTTGCCTCTTTGTTCCTGTTTAAGGCTTCTATGAGTTTAGGATGAGGGGATATAGTTCTGTCTTTGGGGTCATATTGAATAGTTATTTCGATGGTTTCTCCAATTCTTTTAGGCGAATTTGGAAGGATTGTCGTGTTAATGTATAGTCTCCATTCTCCGCTATATCTTACCAACGTTTGAATGTACTCCTTACCATTTACTGTTCCCGATACAGGAATTTGTCCTTTGCTTTTTTTCGCCTCGGAGAAAATATTTGCTAATATTTCCTCCGGTACATATACAAAAGGATTGATGCCTATGATGTCCAGCTTCGCTTTAAATGCTTGCATATCTTCTTACAGATTCAATTGCTGCTTATGATTTACGGCTAAAAACAAGCTTATTTTCCGTTAACACTTCCCCCGTCAGGTAATATTTATCCTTTCCTGCATCAAGAACTATAAACTTGTTTTCCTTGAAAAACTTTTCCTGGTATATTTCCCATTCACCAACAGAAATATCTGTAAGCTGATATACTTTATAGTAAACCTCTCTGCTGAATATATTCCTGCTATACAGGTAACAATAATTGTCCCGGAATTCTACCTTGTTGACAATATGATTCAAAAGTTTGGCGGTACGGATCGAAGGATATGCTATCAGGGCAGAGAACGAAAAGCCAATTACCACAGAAGCAGTTAAAATTGCCCAAAAGGTCATATTACTTGCAACTCCCCCCGCAATTATCATAAATAATAACAAAGCGATCCGAATCGGACATCCATAAAACAGTTGGTCCTTCACTTCTCTTTCCTGAGCATATAAGCCATAAGAAATGTTTTCGGCTCTGCTTTTTACTATCTTAGATTGCCCCCTTTCTTTGATATCAAGTTTATCCAGAATCAGTTCAGACTCGTCCCAATACTCATCAATAAAATAAAGTTTGCAGCCCGAGGCGTAAAATATTATATGCTCTTTCCCTTTGAGTGCGGCTGTGCCGACTTTGGGAAGCGGGATAATTTTAAGATCCTGAAGTTTAAAACATATCTCCCCCGCATCTCCTCCTGCAATAGCCGGCAACTTAAAAAAGCCCTTGTCTCCCCCGATTGTTATACCAGTGATAGTGCCTTTTAGGATTAACTTAGCCGCTTTTAAAGGTGTGAGTACAAATACGGTAAGAAAAACTATTCCCATTGACACACTAAATCCGATTTGTCCGAAATTAACGATGCCATTCTCATTCCATGAATCCCAGCAAGCCAGGAAAACAACAATTAATATTATTGGAAAACGAACGGTTGCAAACGACCTTATTTTCTTTTTAAGACTTGAAATTCCAGCTATACCGCTTTCATTGATTGTATAGTTCATATAATTGATTGATGCAACTTTTATCGAAGACATGAAATTATTTTTGCTGTCCTTCTATCACTCCTTTCGGACTTTATCATGTGATAAACTTTGTCCGTCTTCTGCTACAGTTGTGATGTTGTCCAAAGCGCGTAATCGGCTCCTCATTTAGGTTTCTGGGTTATTCTCCCAAAAGTAACAAATAAGGGTGAATTGTAGTAAATTTATAACTTCATTGCTCTGGAGCCGCTTCCACTATGGAGAGAGTTGTCGACGGTACACCGAAAGGATGAACTTCCCTTAGTGATTAAATTACTTTTCTTTATTTACTTTTTACTCACACTGTATAACGTGTTATTATCATTAAATTAGCCGGTAGTAAACCTAAATTCTTTAAAGTCTTTCAAATGAAGTTCCTAAGATTATTATCCCTTTCTATTGTTCTTTACATCAATAGCTATTCACAGTCAGCTCAAACCGCGCAGAGTGTAATATCGGATGCAAAAAAAGCGGTTGAAACCTACAATAAGGATATGCCCAAGGCCAATAATGTAGTTAAGGTGGTATATTTTCATGGCAAAGGACACAAGCTATCAGCTGGCTGGGAGGAGCGTTTAACGCGAATATTGACAGCTGTAAGTGATTATTACAGGGATGAGTTCGGTCGGTATGGTATAAAATCCGACGGAGTGAATTTCGATAAATCTGGCAACAAGTATGTCATCACTGTAGTTGAAGGGGACTTCGATTCGAAGAGCTATAATGTAAATTCGTCCGCTCAGTTGCAAACGGAAATATCAAATAAAACACGCGGAAAAATCGACTTTTCTGATGATCATATACTGGTAATTACCGGACTGTATTATATGAAAGATAAGGAAACCTACGTTTTTAACTCGCCTTATATGGGTACAGGGTCATCAGTGCGCGGAGTAAGCTTTGCCGCGGATTGTCCATTGCTGGATCCAAAGCTGCTTACCGATAAGGTTAATGCTATTAAGTTCTCTGAGCCGAACAAAGCAGATAGAGAATGCAGTGTCGCTGAATTTAACAGTTGGTACATCGGCGGTATAGCGCATGAAATGGGACATATGTTTGGCTTGTTTCACGACTTTGGTAATCCATTCGAATTGACGGCGTCATCAATATCTTTAATGGGAGAGTATGGTAGCCGCCATTTTAAGGGTGATGCCTGGGGCGACACCCAAACTTCTTATATTTCGGGAGCGGGAATATTGCAGCTACTTAGCCATCCCGTGTTTACCGGGTATTCTAAATACAAAAAGAGTGATGTAGAACTCTCACTCAACGATATTCATTGTAGCATTGCCGGTGACAGCATTTTCTTAAAAGCGGATCTTGCCAGCAATTTACCGCCCTATGCACTCTCTGTCTTAATTAGTCCTTTGAATAGGACAGAATATTTCAATGAAAGTGCCGTTTACTCCATTCCGGGTACCGGCCCGATTAGTGTACCCCTAAAGAAGTGGAACGAGGGAAACTACCGGATGTATTTAATCTTCATGCTTCCTAATGGAGTAGTGTACCCGTTTTTCAAACTTTTTGCTGTTGGGCAAAATAGTGCAGAGATCAAAGAACTTCCAGGCAGAAAGATAGTAGATGTGAAAGAGCTATATAGTCGCGTATCGGCAATGGAAAAGACGCCCGAAATCAAGAAAAAGCTCAGAATACTGGAAAGTATTATTAATCCCAGCCCATTCGCCGATCCGATCACCTATGGTGGCGACAGTCTTTACCTTTCGGATGCAAAGTGGGAAGTAGCCAATGTCGGATGGGAAAAACCCGCTCGTAATTATTTTACTATAGAATCCGAGAATGTTTTTTTTCTTGTAAACCGGGGTGAGATTTTTGAAAAAGGATTGTTTGCACATTCACCGTCAATTTATTCGTTCCGACTGGATAAGAAATGGACGCGTTTTTCAGCTATTATAGGCTTGAGAGATTATGCCCATCAGCAAGGATCGGCAAGGTTTACTTTAATCGGCGACGGTAAAGTACTTTACCAGTCGCCGATAATGAGAGTAGGCCAGCAGAGTCGGGTGGAGATCAGCATCAAGAATATCAGTAAACTCGAGCTGAAGGCCGAGGGTACTGAAGGACATAATTACAACTCCTGGGCTATCTGGGCAAGTCCATTGATTAGTCGATAAAAAAGTTTTGTTCTTGCTGCTCATTGCGCGAGAACATTGCTTGCCGACATAGGTACCGGAATGATTTATTTTAGCCAGCGGTATTATTATTCCCCTGAGCTTTAACCGAAACATCCTGCCATTTTTCCCAGGTCTCCATACGTTTCTGATATTGATCCTTCGCCCATTGAAGAGGCTGTTCACCCAAGAATATTCGTAAAGGCGGTTCCTCTGCATCGACAATTTGAAGTATTGCTTCGCTGGTAGCTGCGGGATCGCCCGGTTTGAAAGTTCCCCTTAGTTTGGCCCGTTCTTCCCTTAACACATCATAAGCAGGCTTCGGCGTGGCATGCACGGCAGAGCTGCCGCTCCAGTCAGTGCCATAACCTCCCGGTTCGATTAGCGTAACGAAAATGCCCATGCCTGCCACTTCTTTGCTTAATGATTCAGAAAAGGCCTCAAGAGCCCATTTCGAGGCATGATATAGACCCAGGCTGATGTTGGCTATAATTCCGCCGATGCTTGATACCTGCAGGATCCGCCCGTTTTTTTGCTCACGCATAAAAGGCAGTGCCGCCTGCGTAACCCATAAAGCCCCAAAGAAATTGGTTTCCATCTGATCTCTTGCCTCTTTTTCACTAATCTCTTCAACCATCCCAAAGAGGCCGTATCCGGCATTGTTAATTACAATATCTAATTTGCCAAAGTGTGTTCTTGCTTCTTCAACGGCTGCGAAGCAGGCGTCCCGATCCGTTACATCCAGTTGCAGAGGCAGCAGCAGGTCTCCGAATTCGCTTTTCAGATCAGCTAAGGCATCCACGTTGCGGGCCGTGGCTGCAACATTATCGCCACGTTGCAGAGCTGCTGTTGTCCATTCTTTCCCAAATCCGCGTGATGCTCCTGTAATGAACCATGTTTTCTTTTCCATAACTAATAGAAGATAAGAGTATAAAACTTATCGTTAGTAAATTGACAACAATGAATAACTAAAAACAGGAATTTTAGTTTTAGGTATGCTCAGAAAGAAAGATATTGTTTGGCATGGTTGCCGAGCTTTTGGCGGCTTCGACACATGTTTTGTTTCGGCGATGTTTATCGGAATTGGTTTGGGTCGCTACCTCGGTATCAGGCTGGGGGATGGGAACATGCTGTCAGGTTCCATACGGTAAAATAATCGGTGCCTGGCCTGGAAACAGCAGTGCTCGATTAAGCCTACAGCTGGTTCATCTTTATACTAATAGATTGTCCATTGAGAGTATAGGATTCATCGCTTGCAAAAAACAATGTCAGGTATGCAAGATCTTCAGCGTGTCCGGGAATTTCTTTATTGTTGATGTCTTGTGCTGTATTCTGGCTATCGATAATAATATGATTTGCCCTGATTCGATATCTCCTAAGAATGCGTGAAGATATCCGGTAAAGGCGTTCTGACTGAATACGATGACTCATTTCCATCGCGGTATCTTTTCCGGGGAAATTGATGGATATATTTACAATGGCGCCATCCAGTTCGTTCCGCTTTTCCCGTACAAAGCATTTGGAGGCTTCAAAATATTCTGTGAGAATGGAATTTCTCCAGTTTGAAGAAGGGAATAGAGATGCGTTAAGGAGGATTTTGTTTTTCGGCAGATATGGATTGTTAATCAGAGTATCAACACTTCCAAATTCTTCTTTCGCGAACCTGAATATCTCTTTCCAATTAACTTTGCCCGGGCGTGAAGTGTAATATAAAAAATGTCCTCCTTTGGCGTTGACTTCCTGCGACATCTTTGCCAGGATAGTTCTGTCATGCCCGCATGCCACTATATTAGCACCTTCCCGTGCCATCAGCATAGTTTGAGCAATCCCTATTTCCGTGGAGGCTTGAGTGATTACAACGGTTTTCTCATACATCCGGTTCATATATCTGCTATTTATGGAGCTAATTCACCTATGGACTTTTCGTAAACGGCTTTGTTTACTTTATATTCGATACGGGCATCAATAAGCTTACTGTAAGCTTGCTGCCAGATGGCCTGAGCCTCCAGAACATCTTTCCCAACTATTGTACCTGCTGTCAATCGATCTTGTGCCAGCTTCAAATTTTCTGTAGCTTGCTTTAGCGATAGTTCTGAGTATTTAATCTGGTTTGCAGATTGTTTTAGCTGCAGGTAAGCTCCCTGCACCTCAATATTAATAAGCTCCTTTGTTTCATCAAGCCGCGCCTGCTGAGCCGCAATTTTGTAGGATTGTTCCCTGACTTTTCCGGCCTTCTTCCCCCAATCAAAAACGGGGATGCTGATACTTGCCAAACTATAATAGGAGGCCATGAAGTTGGAGCCATCTTTTATGTTGACAGACTTTCCTGCGGTTGTTAGTCCGCTAGCTGCCAGGGCAATTGTTGGGAGGCGGTCGCCCTGAAGTATTTTCTGCTGAAGCTGTTCCGCTTCCAAGGCATTGGTAAGAGCTTTTATCTCGGGCCTGTTTTGCGTAGCATTTTCAGCCATCTTTTCGGGAAGCAGAAAATTACCGGATACTGAATCCGTGACGTCATAATCAGTATATCCAGGATTCCCTATTATTTGTGCCAGATTTAATTTAGCCAGCACTAAGCCGTCGCGGGCCTTATCCAGATTCAGGTTGGCTTCGTTTAAGTTAACCTGCACCTGCAAAAGGTCATTTTTATAGCTAAGTCCTGCATTAAAGGAGTTTTCCAGGTCTTTTCGTAACGCTTCAAGCATCGTTTTGAACCTGGTAGCCAGAACAATCTTTTCTCTCACCTGTACTATACGCCAGTAACCCTCTTCTGTCTGAAGCAGCACATCAGCTTCTGTAATTTTTTTTTGTTCTTTTGTAGCTTCGACTGCCTTACCGGCTGCAGCTTTGCCATTCTGTATTTTTCCACCAGCATAAACAGGTAAACTTGCATTAAGTGTTCCGCTGGCTATAAGCTCGGGGACAGCACCGTTTAACGCTCCTCCGATTGGTTTCCCTAGTTGAATGCCCATCACTGAAGCATCAAATGAAGGATAAGCGTTGGCATCTGCTGACTTTTTTGCTGCCCTTGCGGCCTCTAGCTGGAAATGTGCCGCTCTCACTTTCTTATTGTTCTCCATTGCCATTGCCCTGCACTGTTCCAGAGTATATATTTTACCATCCTGGCCCATTGTATTAAAAGCGATAAGGAGGGCAGTAAAAGTCAGAATTACTTTAGAAATCATCTTTTGTTGTTTTAGTAATCGTTTTAAATAACCACTTGGCTTCTCTTCATAAATCAGCGATGTACAGGTTTGTACTTTATTTCCGTGTCAGAATCCGGAAGCTCTGTACGATCATGAGGCTTTCTCACGAACATAAAGTAAAGCACAGGAATAATAAACAGTGTCAATATCATCGATACAATAAGGCCCAAAACCAACACACTGCCTAGAGGAGCCCACATCGGAGATTTTCCAACGATCATTGGAATTACCCCAACAGCAGCGGCCGCGGAAGTCAGAAAAATAGGCCTCATTCTTCTTTTTGCAGCTGCTAAAGCAGCAGCTTTTATGGTATAGTTATGGTCACGAACCAGTTCATCAGCATAATCTACCAGTATGATACCATTCCTCACTACGATCCCGATAAGACTGATAATCCCCATGAAGGCTGTCATTCCAAAAGGGTTACCTGTAATAAACAAGCCGAGAAATGCGCCGAGTAAGCTTAGCGGGAATGTCGCCAGAATAATAAGTGTTTTTCCTAACGTTTTGAACTGAAAAAGAAGCGTGAGCAAAATGAGAATAAGGCTTGTGGCCATAGCTATTGACATTCCCGGCAGGTTGTCGCCGCTTGATTCTGCATCACCCCCATAAGCGATCCGTATTCCTTCAGGGAGTTTTATTTTCTCTATTTCCGGTGTAGCCTCCTTGATGATTGTCGAAGCGCGAATGCCCAATTGCGCCTCTGATTGTACCGTCAATGTTCTTAGTCCATTTCTATGTGCAATTACACCTGTATGCCATGATGGATTTAATTCAGCAACCTCTTTTAAAAGCACTGTTCCCCCAGTCACAGTATTGAGGCGGAGATTAGCGAGATCGTTGAAGCTGCTCCGGTTTTGTGGTGCAAACCTGAGAAAAATCTCTACAGGTTTATCGCCTTCCCAGATCCTCGAAACAGGAAACCCTTTCAAGCCAGCACCCAATGTTTGGGTAATAAGCTGTGCGGGAACCCCCAGTCTCATTGCTACATCTTCTTTCGGTTTTAGCGAGAGACTAAAGTAATCGTCCATGTAATCAGTTCTCACCCAATTTGTTCCTTTGGATTTATCGAGTATCGTTTTAATTTGGTCTGCCACCCTCTTTTGATCGTTGATGTTTTCTCCGATCACTCTGACTGCAATTGGTGCTCCTTCCTGCATGCTTAGCTGCCGCAGATTAATGAATCCGTCAGGAATTAGTCTCTGCATCTTTGGCAGATACTTCTGAACGATTTCATTTACTGCTTCAGGGCTTTCAGTAGTGATAAAGATCTGTGCATAGCTTGTCCTTGGCATTTCAGGACTATACGTCATATTGAATCTTGGAGAACTGGTTCCAATAAAACTCGCAATACTCAATACCCTTTTATCTTTTTTGAGCTCTGCTTCCACAAGTCTTACTGCTTTATCAGTTTCCTTTAAAGATGTTCCAACCGGCATCCAAACTTCTGCGTTAAACTGCTTTGTTTCGCTAAGAGGAAAGAACTCCTGCTCAACATGGCTGGCCAGGAAAAGCGCCAAAGCTATTGAAACTATGGCACCCAGTAAAGTTAATTTAGGCACTCTGAAAGCGACTTCTATTCCTTTGTTAAATGTCTCCTGGACATAATCGAGTAACGACTTGCGGGTAACGTTACGTTTGGAGACTTCATGCTTCAGCCCCTTTTTTATGAACAGATAACAGGTAAGCGGGGTGATCAAAAAGGCGACCAGCATAGACACGATAAGAGCTACGGCCACGGTAATCGGAAGCGTGACGATGAAATCCTTGGCAATGCCGTCCATGAAGAGGGCCAAAGGTGCAAACGCGAAAATGATCGCCAATGTAGCCGTAAAGATCGGTAATGATAGCTGTGTGGCAGCCTGCCAGGCACCTGTCCATGGAGTAATGCCTTCATCTAGTTTTTCAATATAGTTGTCTACCACGACGATTGCATTGTCTACCACCATTCCTAAAACAATAATCAGAGATGCCAGACTCACCTGATGTAACTCAATACCCATTATATTGATCAGTCCGAACGTGATAATGATTGAAATAGGAGCGGCCACGGAGGCAACAGCAGCTACTCTAAAGGGCAGCAGCAGCATCACCACCCCAATCACCGCGAGAATGGCGATTCCGAACTCTTTCATGAAGTGTGATATACTTTCGCTCACTACTTCTGGTTGATCTACAATAATTTCAGTCTTAATGTCATCGGGGAAAGTACTTTGAATGCCCTTTATCTTTTCCTCGACTGTTCGCCCAAACTGTACGATATTATTGCCTGGTTGCATTTCAATAGAAAGAATCATGGTCCTTGCCCGCCCTACGCGTATATAGGAAGAAGGCTCTTCATAACGTCTTTCGATGGATGCAACGTCTCTCAAACGTACAACTTCTCCCGTCGGTGTTGTATAGATAATTTGTTCAGAAATTTCCTGCTGCGATTTAAGCTGGCTATTCGTATGTACTGGAATCGTACTATTATCAACCGTCATTTCTCCTGAATAGTTGGTCACGTTCTGCGCCTGAAGTACTTTTACTATATCGGAGATATTGAATCCATAGCGAGTGATTTTGTCATTGTCAACTGAAACATAGATCTGTTGCTTTTGTCCGCCCGCCCTGTTTATTTTTGATACTGTAGGTATGATCTTAAGCCCATCTTCGAGTTGATCCAGATAATGTTCAATTTCAGCATAACTTCTGGTCTCCGATGAGACCGTAATGATCTGAGCTGTAACGTCGCCGAAGTTTCCGTTTACAATCGGTCCTATCACACCATCGGGAAGAGACTGCCGCAATACAGTATTGATACCGTGCTGCAGTGTATTCCAGAATTTCTTTCTGTCTTTTATTGATGTGTGAAGGTAGACCGTAACAAACACCTGCCCGTCTTTTGTCTGCGAGGTAGTCTTCTTTTTATCGACCTCTTCAAAGGAAAACAGGTACTGCTCCAGCTTTTTTGTTACCTGCTCTTCTGTTTGAAGCTCATCAGCTCCCGGATAAAACGCAGCCACCATAGCCAGTGGCATATCCAGCTTGGGATTTTCTGCACGGGGCATGTTCATCAGGGAATAAACCCCCAGGACCATTAATAGTGCCGATATTACAAGCGTAACCTGCTTGTGTTTCATAGCGGCCTCTATGAAGTTCATTCTATGTTTCATTTAATTACAAATTGAATATTAGGGAAGAAGTAAATCGTTGCAGGGCGGCTAAAAGGAAATAGCAGCTCCGTCTTTTAGCCGGGTTTGCCCTGCCACGATTATTTGATCACCTTCGGCAAGCCCGCTGGTAATAGCAACTTCGCTATAACCTAAAGCATCGCCTACTGTTACTCTTCTTTTGGTAGCCTTTCTGTTGTTTCCAGCTATGAACAGATACGTAATATTGTCGGCGTCTCTTACAATCGACGATGAGGGTACGGCGATCATCTTTACCTGTTTCCCTGTGCTGATTCTGGCATCCGCAAGCATACCTGGAAGAAGCCTTCCGTCGCGATTGCCTAGTTTTATCTTGACGGTATATGTCCTTGAAACATTGTCAGCCTCTGGATTGATGATGTTTACTTTTCCGTTAACAGTTGTATTCAGGGTTGCTATAAAAACAGAGGCTTTCATGCCGTCGCTGATAGCGCCAACTTCGCTCTCGGGAACCGACACCTTTACGTACACCTCGTCTGTTTTTACGATCCTGAAAGCCGGCAATCCTAGCGCAGCAGAGCTCCCTGTTTCCACCATCTTATTACTTATGATCCCCGTCATCGGAGAATACAACTTGCTATCTCTGATGTGTTTCTCATTAATGCTTTTGTTGGCCCTTGCCTGTGCAACTTTTGTTTTGATGTCGATATAATCTTTTTCGGGCAAGCTTCCCTTTTTATAAAGACCGGTAAGACGCTGGTACATATCTTCAGCCTGTTCAAGGCTTGCTTTAGCAATGAGCAATGCATTGCTGTACTCGGTAGCATCTATAGAAGCCAGTAGCTGCCCCTTCTTAACATGTTGTCCTTCCTGCACCACCACGTTGTTTACAACTCCCGCAACAGCAAAGCCAATCTGGGCAGTGTTGTCAGGCTCTATCGTTCCCGGGTATTTCAATTCCTGAAACTGCTCACCCTGCTCTATTTTTTTAACGGAAACTTTTATTTCAGAAGAATGCTGTTCGGTTTGACCGCTGCTGCCGCAGGAAGTAAGGGATGATATAATAACCAGTATAAATGGGGTAAGTATCGAATTGATTTTCATTTTTTTAACTAATCAAATTAAGGAAGTGTATATAATTTTTAATCCATCTCAAGCATTATCAACAGATTTTAATTCGGCTCAAAATTAGAGGTATTGAATGTCTCTGAAAGTGTCGGAACACGGCAAAACTTTCCTCTTTCACGTCTTTTAGATATTTGCACGACATTGAGATGGAAAACTATACACTGCTTGCAATTAGTCAGATCCGGTATTATAAAGTCAAGATAACCTGCTTTAGTATGGTTCTATATGGTCCCGGGATGAAGATGGTATCAAACTAGTCTGGTGCGTTTTGTATTTTTCCCAGGTTAGACGGGCAATTAAGTAAGTAACCGTCGATTCTGCACCCTGGTTCAGATTTACGCTAGATTCTTCCAGCCCGTCGTAACAACCTCCTGTACTGGGATTGTAAACAATACGATGAAGGTGATTTTGTCCCAAAAACCAATTAAAGGCAATTTTCATTTTTTGCAGAAAGAATATTTCTCCAAAAAATCGGAAAAATGTGTCGAGGGCAATTATCGTGTACGCTACGTCAATTGGTTGTTCTCCAAACAGAGCCGACTTTCCTCCCTTGCTTAACCAGCTTCTATTTGAAATTATTCTGATACCAGCCCTATCATAAGTTTTATCGAGAAGAAAATCGAATGTTTTCCTGGCAATGTCCTTATACGTAACGTTTCCCGTTGCCAGATGTGCGCATAACAGAGCTTCCGGCAAGACACTATTCCCATAAGTCAAATAATGTTCATACCATTCCCAATCCGGCGTCGCTTTCTTTCTGTACATAGTAACTAGTTTTTGAGAGAGGCTATTTATCAGGGTCACAAGCTGCATGGATTCCTGATAGACATTCCAATGATAGAGTCCCTTAACCATAAACGCAATAGCTCTCGGTGAATTGGTTTTAGTGAGCATCGGTAATGTCTTTAGGAGGATATTCTCAGCTTCGATAATCAAAACCTGAGGCAAAGACCGCCCTTCAGAAAGCAGATAGCCCAACGCCCAGATGGCCCTTCCGTTAGCATCCTCGAGATTTACCTGCTCATTTTGTGAGGAAAATTCTTTATTGATGTCTACATAATTAAAGAAGGCGCCATCTGTTTTTTGACAAAAACGTATAAAGTCGAGGTAAACCGAAATGAGAGGAATATCTTTTTTTTCTTTTGTCAATTTATAATGCATAATTAGAGCTATCATAGCCCTGGAATTATCGTCTAATGTGTATCCCGAGTCAGGATCCGGATTATTGATCTTACAGAACTGAATGATCCCAAAATCAGTAGTGAGGTTTTTTATATGATCCAGCTTTATATCTGGCGTCCGGTATAGTAAAGAAACATTATCATCGATTTTCTTAAACAAGTTACCGTAGGCTATTGCAACATTCTGCCATGCACTTGACTGAATCTTTTTCAGTGCGTTACTGCCTAACGTTGTTTTTAAATCTTCGTCATTAAGAATACGGATCACTGCTTCTGCAAGTTGTTCCGGATTTTGAAAATCAATGAGTATGCCTGTGCTGTCACTAAGCATTTCGCGTGCATGAGGAATTGGAGTTGAAACAATAGGACATCCGCATCCCATTGCATATGAGAATGTGCCGCTTACTGCCTGAAATGGATCTTTAGAAGTAAATAAATAAATATCAGTGAGTTGTAATAATTCCAACAGGTCGTTTAGCGGTAAATACATATCTATAAACTTTACATGTTGTAGAAGATTCAAAGCCTTTGCTTTCTTCTCAAGCATTTTCCGGTATTTTTCTCCTTCCTGCTTTATGATAGTTGGATGTGTTTTACCAATTACGAGAAATAAAACGTTATTATGTTCCTTGATTATAGCAGGCAGGGCTTCTAAAGAGGTTTCGATGCTTTTTCCTGAGTTTATCAATCCAAAAGTTGAAAGGATAGTACGTCCGCCGAGTCCATACTTTGTTTTTAGGGCTTCTTTGTTTTTATGAGGAACCAAATGAATTCCGTGCGGAATAATGGTGATTTTTTCAACAGGGATAGCGTAATCACTAGCCAAAACGTTGGCCGCGTTGCGTGTCATCACTATGATGGATGAACATAGAGACGCTATTCTTTTTACATTCAACTTATGCCCTTCTAATGGGTTTGGCAATACCGTATGGAAAGTCAGGATTTTGGGTTTATTGATGTCTTCAAGAAGACGGAGAAAGTCCGTTTCGTGATCTGTATTGAAAAAACCAAACTCATGTTGAATCATGACGATTTGAATATGAGGATCTTTATTGATTTGGCTCGAAATAGAAGAAAATGAGGCTGAATCTAAAGTATTCAGTCTCTTGCTTACTTCTGCTGAATAGACGTGATGCTCCTTGCCCGACTCTAGTGCACACACCGAAGTGTTAAAAGAGTTTTTGAACTTATTGTTAAGGGCGTTTATCAGATCCTGAGAGTAGGTAGCTATGCCACATTCTTTTGGAGGGAAGGAAGTGAGGAATATGATTCCCGGTAGGTTCTTTTGTTTTTTGTTGATCATAATTAATTTTTCTGGTAATATCTACAAGTGAGAATGTCCTGTCTTTAAAGCTGCCAGCAGCCAATGCTTCGGATGATGAGAATGTCGAAAAGCATAGCAAGCTTAATGCTTGATAAACTGACTTTATTTGTCAAATGGTAAAATTAAATTATTTTTGCATTTGTTTAAATAATAATTATGTTACTCCCTGTTCGAAGACTTACACTTAAAATTCTACCCGATCCCAAGCGCGTAATCGCCCGTTTTTTCTTTAATGGAGAAGAAAGAGCAACACGTCTGATTAAAGAGATTCTAAAACTAGAAAAACACGAGGTTTTTGATTTAATCTCCCCTTTACTGCAGGAGTTTTCTAAAAGGCATCGGAATATTACAAAAATCCTACTTCATCATTGTAAAAAGGTGAAAGGTTCTCTGGTAAGTGCCGGTATTGATTATAAGTCTCTGGACTATTATACGAAACTTCTTATCGGCTCGTATTTTACCAATGAATACTCTATTGAATCCGCTGCTTTTTTTAACCCTTCAATCGTTCCCGATCCGGATCAGAGTAATCTCGAACAAGGGCAGCTCCGTCTGATTTTGAGTTTCAGAGCGGTAGGAGAAGGTCATATATCATCCGTCGTATTCAGGCGGGCATTACTTGATAAAGATAATGCAATTTCCGTGATCCCCTCAGGAAGTTACGTAAGTGAAGCCGAAACTATCAGAAATGCTATTTACAACAAGAGATTGTTCTTAACGAAGGCATCGGAGGCCGGTATAAATGAAAATTTCCTGGAGAATGTTGAGCAACATTTGGGGAGTGAATTCGGATACGAGGAGTTGAAATCCATTATACTGGAAGCAAAAATGCAGGATGGTACTGATGACGAGCTAATTCAGCAGTATGACTTGATCCTGGCTTTATCCGACAGTTACCGCGAATTGAGCTTTTCCAGGGATACCGATATCAGCGACCGGGTTATTTTTCCTATTTCAGAGTTTGAACAAAAGGGGATAGAAGATGCACGGTTTGTACGATTTATCAATGACGATGGCGGAGTAGTCTATTATGCAACATATACAGCATATAGCGGAACTCAAATTATGCCCAAGCTCCTTGAAACGACAGATTTTTATGACTTTAAAGTTAGCCCTCTCAACGGTACCGGGGCGCTTAATAAAAACCTCGCCTTGTTTCCCCGGAAAATAAATGGAAAATATGCAATGCTTTCCCGAATAGACGGATGGAACAACTATCTGATGTACTCTAGTACTATAAATGAATGGAACGAACCTGTGAAAATTCAGGCTCCAAAATATCCCTGGGAACTCAATCAAATTGGAAACTGTGGCTCACCGATAGAGACACCAGAAGGCTGGCTTGTCATTACTCATGGTGTGGGTCCGATGAGACGATATTGTATAGGCGCATCTTTATTGGATCTGGATTCGCCGGAAGTGGAAATTGGACGATTAAAAGAGCCTCTGTTGATTCCTAATTCCGACGAGCGAGAAGGGTATGTGCCCAACGTCGTTTACTCTTGCGGGTCTGTAATAAACAACAACGAATTAATTATTCCGTATGGCTTGTCAGACTATGGCTCGTCATTTGCCGCTGTAAACCTTGCTGATCTTCTGTGCAGGCTTAAAAAGGGATAACCGTAGTGTTGGGGGAGGAGAGCTTACTTTGGTAGCAAAAAACTGCTGCTGAATAATATGCTATTGCATGATTTAATGTTTTTCACCACTATTGTACTATGATATAGTAATGTCTTGAAAAAGAAAGTAGCAGTTTTAAAGCATTCCATGTTCCAGAAAAATACATCTCCTGGAAATTTTGCTCTTGATTATTTCTCTGTATTCAAATTTCATCTGAGCGAAGAAAAAAAAACTCAGGCAGATTTTCCGACAGAAAGCTTCCGCTCTGATTTTTTTTCCATTATACATGTAACATCAGGAAATTTGAGCGTTAGAATAGACCTGAACGATTTTGATGTTGCGACCAATGGGTTGTTTGTTGTTGTACCTTACAGCATCAAGCATATTATAAATTTTAGCCATGACTGTGTTCTGGAAGGGGTAAGCTTTACAGCTGATGTTTTATCGCGGATGAAGCTAAAGGAAAATTTGCTTGAGCAAATCGAGTTCTTTTCATCCCGAGATTTTTTCCCCTGGGCTCTTAGCCGGAGAGAAAGTAGCTTATTTAGTCAGTTGGTAAAAAGGATCCGGAAACGATGCGAGCAGTTGAATAATCATTCTTTTGGACTAGAACTGCTTGCAAATAGTATCACAGACTTCATTTACGAAATGAGCGAAATTGGAAAGTCGCGAATCAGGGATGGCATGATGACTTACGGCCGCAAGGAACAGCTTGTGATGAATTTCACCAGGCTCGCAAAGCAACATCACCTGACTGCAAGGAATTTATCTTTTTATAGCGACAAGCTTTTTGTTTCTATAAAATATCTTTCTGAAACTTCAAAAGAAATTACGGGAAAAACAGCAAGCCAATTCATTGACGAACTGGATATTATCGAAGCAAAACGCTTACTGGAAGATACGCCATTAAACGTTTCTGAAATATCTAATCATCTTAACTTTAGTTCTCCTGCATTCTTTAGCAAATTCTTTAAGCGGCTCACCTCTAAATCTCCTAAAAGCTACAGAAAGGCTTTTGCAAATGGTACTTTCCAGTTTGACCGAAACAACTGATACGATCTCCCGAAATATCAAAAAACGTAAAACGGACAAATTAACCCGCGTTTTGAAGCTTTTTTCAAAGCTTAACAGGTGCATTTTTGTTTGTGGACAGAAAAGAAATAATATTGAGGTCGATTATGGGACAGGTGTGCTATTTTGGATATACCAAAACCACCATAAAAGGGATTGCACAAGCTGCCGGAATGTCTGTGGCTACCCTCTATTATTATTTCCCGGATAAAACAACCGCTCTGCTCATAGCTTTTAGAAAGGAGCATGTTGTATACTACAATGATCTATCGCGGTTGTTAAAGTTTGACCATATGTCGGTGGCGCTATTCAAAGAAATAGTCTCGGCAAGATTAAATTTCGTCATGAGCTGCTTTCGTTATGACTATATCTGTCACACCAAAATGACGAATGTTAATGTCTTGATTTCTCAATGGGTGAAGGCCGCAAAGTATAAAGAACAGGTTGTTTTTGGGGGGATTTTGTCTTCATTACTGGTTTCCGCCAAGACCGAGAGGTGTTTTTTCTTCCAGCAAGCAGGTCTCCTGATAAAAGGACTCGATGACGTCGCTGGATGCAGTCGGGAACGTGAAATTTCAGCCATACTGAGAAGACAGCATTCTTTTTTAGTTGAGTTTATAGAGCGAGCTGAGTACGGACATCAATAGAACAGGGATGTCGGGGTTTATAATAGCTGTAAACAATCTTAATAAAGCGTTATGAAAAATAAAATTAGGACCATATTAAGCGAGGTAAGCGGATTACCCGAATCGAATTTTGCAGATGAAGCAAGGGATTTCACAGCAGCAGAAATTGATTCTATGGAAATGATGGAAGTTATAGTGAAGATCGAGGATGTCTTCAATACAACTATCCCCGAAAGCGATATCAGAAAGCTTACTTCTATTCGCCGGATAGAAAAATATTTAAGAGATATAGGAATAAGCTCCTTTTGAGGTATGCCGCTTATTTTGTTTACGCAATGCAAGCTATTCCTTTGTCATTTGCAAAAGCTTCTCTTTTAATTTTTCGGTCTCCAGCCAGTGAAAGCCGTTGTCGACCACTATTCCTTTTTTATTGGCTATCGCGTAATGAGGTATGCCATTTATTGGGATCTTTTTGACCGCATATTACTTGTCCTCCGTCACCCTATGTTGTTTAGTGTGGTTAAAGGTAATGAAAACCTCTGGATCGGTGTGTCAACAATATCCTAATGTCCGACGGCGAACTCTGGACGGATTGCAGCTATTCATTATTGTGCCTCAATCTCAAAGAGTATTGAAAAAGGTTATCCGCGAAATTTATGCTCATCTTATGTTTTTCCTTTGTAAGGGTATCTTTGCTTCTGTTTGTCTTACTATATATAATAATTTACACGAGGCGTGTGCAAGTACCAATAACATCAGAAGAAGATATCGTAAAACTCTTTAATAAGGGCGACAGACAGGCATTTCAATATGTATATAGAAAATACTATAAGCTGATGTTCAGATATTCCTGTTCAATAGTAAATGAAGCGGAAGCGGCCGACGAGATCGTACAGAACGTGTTTTTGCGAATACTGGAAAAGAACGGAACAATAACGATCTCCCGAAATTCGCTTGCAGCCTATCTGTTACGTTCGGTTAGAAATCAGTCGATGAACTATATTAACAGGAGGAAATTCGAGAGAGAATATCTGGAACGCCGCAACGCCGGTGAAACGGTTGCAAGCATACTTCCATCGGGAAGACTAGAGGAGAAAGAGCTGGAGAGGGAATATATAGAGGCGCTTAATGAGCTTCCCGAGCAATGCAGGACTGTTTTTCAGCTGAGCAGATCGGAGGAATTGACATATAAGGAAATTGCCGGGAAGCTAAATATTTCAGTGAAGACTGTAGAAACTCAGATGGGGCGGGCACTCAGGAAGCTGAGGATCAAACTCGCTGAATTTCTGGTTTTAGTAATGATACTAATCTGGTTAATTGAATAATAATGAGCGTTGACTTAAGAAATATAGACGATGCCCTACTGGCAAAGTATTTTCAGGGGGAAACAGCACCGGAGGAAAACCGTATAATTGAATCCTGGAGGGGTGCCAGCGCTGCCAACGAGAAGTATTTTCAAAATCTTCTTCCCATATGGCAAATGAATCAGAGAATACTGAGAGTAGAAACTCCAGATATCGATGGGGCCTGGAAACGATTTGAAAAGCAGGCAGATGCAAAAGGCTTATTCGGGAATAAAAGATGGTGGACGAAAAGGAAAATAAGTTTCGCAGCCGCCGCAGCCATAGCTCTCGCTTTTGGCTGGTTCGTGTTGTACTCTTTTTATGCTGACCGGCCTATTACATTAGCGAGCGGAAATCAGGTTATGGCAGATACCTTATCAGATGGATCGGTCGTAACATTAAACAAAAATTCTGCGCTGATATTTGCCGATAACCGGCGTTTAAAACAAAGAGAAGTCACGATTACTAAGGGAGAAGGATTCTTCAATGTGAAGCACAATACCTCCCGTCCCTTTATCGTCAGATATCGCGGATGCAAAATAACTGTACTTGGCACATCCTTTAACGTTCGCACTCATGATAAAGAGATAGAAGTAATCGTAGAGTCAGGATTAGTCAGCATAAGCAGGGGCTTCACATCTATACTGCTAAGGCCTTCGGAGAAAGTTTTTTTTAACCTGGACAGCGGGAGGCTGAAAAGGTCGCCGAATTCTGATCATCTCTATGATTATTACTTTTCCAAAGAGATAAAAGCGGATAAAACACCGCTGTGGAAGGTGGTCAATGTGATCAATAAAAAGTACAATAGCAAAATTGTAATCGGTTCAAAACAACTTAAAGACCGCCAGCTTACAACGGTTTTCAAGGACCAGCCGCTTCAGCAAATACTTGACGTATTATCTAAAACCTATAACCTTAAAGTAACCAGAAAGAATGATAGCATTATTCTTGAATAGATTTATTGTAATTTCCTTTATCTCCGCTTTCTCTATCTCTGCAGCGGCCCAGGAACCGCTGGAAAGAGAAGTGACTATTCATGCAGACCGACAGCAACTCAAAGCAGTGCTTACATCGCTGGAGAAAAAGACGAATTGCACTTTTTCCTACGAGAGTACTCTTTTTAACCCGGATAGTATCGTTAGTGTTGAAGCAGATAAATTGAACCTGAAAGAAGTTCTTCGACTGCTTTTTAAGGAGAAATTCAGTCTTGAAGAGAATAATAATTATGTCGTGATCTATTGCCGGTTGCCGGGCCTTACTGTTTTGAATCCCGATATTACAGAGGAGCGGCAGTTTAGATCGTTTAGTGGCTTTGTAGTTGACGACCGCACAGGTGAGCGTATCATGAATGCAAGCGTCTATGAAAGGCGGCTATTGCAGTCGACTCTTACCGACAGACATGGTTACTTCAGGATTCGATTCAGATCAGGGAACGAGCATCTTATACAGCTTACTTTGGCCAAACTTAACTATCGTGATACAACGATTAATATGCTGTCAACCGTACCGGTTAGCACAAGGGCCGAAAGCGACAAGCGTCTTTACAGAGATGAGCAAAAGAATGTTGAGAAGACAGGGCTTGGGGGCTTTCTTATATCCTCCCGTCAAAGGATGCAAAGTCTTAATATTCGCAACTTCTTTGCTTTCAGTCCCTTTCAGGTATCCCTGGCGCCTGGCTTGAGTACTCATGGTCTCCTGAGCTCTCAAATTGTTAATAAGTTCTCGATGAATATAGCAGGAGGGTATACAGCAGGAGTGGATGGCTTTGAAATAGGGGGCTGTTTAATGTTAACAAGAGAGACTCCAGGTACCTTCAGCTTTCGGGGGTATTCAACCTTACAGGAGGAAGGATGACAGGGCTTCAGGCATCGGCCGTGCATAATATGGTACTTGATACAGCGAAGGGAGTGCAGGTAGCCGGATTCATCAATCATACCGAAGGGCCTGTAAGAGGCATTCAGGTAGCCGGACTCCATAACTATGCACGAAAGCTGCAGGGGATACAGATCGGTTTGGTGAATATGGCCGATACCTCCGAAGGAGCCAGTATCGGCTTAGTTAATATTGTCAGGAACGGTCACTACAGGATCTCCATTGCGGCAAATGATGCGATGAATACGAACTTCTCCCTCCAAACAGGAACTTCCAGATTCTACAGTGCGATAAAAGCTGGTCTAAACATAAACCCATCCGAAAAAATGTATGCCTTTGGACTTGGAATAGGGAGGGAGTTTTTTCCGTTACGGAAGCTCTCGCTGCTAACCGGGATTGACTATATGATCGCAAATGCTGATGGTAGTTGGGACGGCCGCTGGGTAAGGTTTGAAACGACTCTTAACCTGAAGCTTTTCAATAGGCTTGAAGTGTTTGCCGGGCCTGTATTTAATCATTTCAGGTATAGTGGATCTTACGCCGCAGGCGGGTATAAAAATATAGTTCACGCTCCTGTATATAAAGAGCCTGACGAGATTTATACAAGCCAGCCTCCTTTAATGAATTCACACCCTCAAAGGAACTGGATCGGCTGGCAGGGAGGAGTTGCCCTTCGCTCGTCATTTAAGGCGCCCGTCCATCCCGTATCATCACTAACTGATAGGAACACTAACTGGTCTTTAGAAGTAGGCATCAGTGGTGGTATAGCCTGGGATTATCCGTATGGGTTTGCTTCGGGAGCAGATGTTCGGCTGATTAGACACTTAGGGGGAAATATCGACGCAATCTTTACTGCAGGTGTTGTGAGGCTCGCAGTAGCTTCTGGTGATATTAGTTCCAGGATTGCCATTTCTACGCCAGGAAAGGTTTATTATATTTCTTTTATTGATCGAACTTTTTTAGGCGTGCCTGTAAAAGGTGGAGTAAGAGCTTTACTTGGAAGGTCTTTTTATGTGGCGGGTGAAGCGGGTATTGGATTTTGTAATAGCGACGGGATAGTTTTTGAAGATCCCGAAACGCCTGAGGAAATAAAACACAAAGTCAATACATGGGTTCCCGGCAATACTTCCTTCGTGTATTCACCGTCCTTGGGTTTTGCTTTTCGTAATGGTTTGGATCTTGCATTTAAGTTTGAAGACTTTGCAAAGTATCCCGTTACCAAGCAGTTTGCCGTCCGGCTTGCTTATAACCTTAAAATAAAGTAAATTTTTTTCTCTTGTAAGGGCAGGCGATGTCTCATTTGTTTCTATTGTGTGCTAACAAAAAAACGTGTCGTGTTCTATCTGGTTGATGGAGCCCGGCCAGACATTCTATCCGGTTTAGTCGCTGGCGGGCTATTACCTAACTTTGCGAGGATCGCTGAGGAAGGAACATACCGGACGGCTACCAGCTGTTTTCCCTCCACAACCGGGCCTGCTTACTTGCCATTCTTAACGGGGCATTTTCCGGGTACGATAGGTATTACCGGGATCCGTTGGTTCGACAAGACAGAATTTAAAAAGTCGAGGGTTAACAGATATGCCATGCGTTCCTACTGCGGTCCGGAAGCAGCATTGTTCAATACCGATATGCCTGACGATAAGCCTACGCTGTTTGAACTTATGGGCCGGGCTTACAATTTGTACAATATGATCACACGTAGTGTGCCGGATGAGTTTGACCTTGGGAAAAAGGGAAAAAAATTGTTGTATACCCGTGCACACTTCCTGAAAAGGCACCATCCTGTAGATTTGCAGGGGCACCAGAGAATGATGGATATGCTGCGCTCTGGCAATGACTTTGATTTTCTGTTTTCTGTTTTTCCAAGTGTCGACTGGGACTCTCACTATTATCATTACCGCGATAATCGCACGGTTGAAGCTTATAAAATTGCCGATCAAAGCCTGGGCGAGGTAAGGGAATTTCTTGAAAAGAAGGGATGGTGGAAGGATACGCTTTTTGTTCTCACATCTGATCATGGGCTGACCCCAACACACAGTCACCTCGATCTGGGTGACTGGATGACGGCGCACGATCTTAAATCAGTCTATTATCCTGTGATATGGAAGAGGGCACCTAAATCTGCCGTTATGATCTCCGGCAACTCGTTCGGGAGTATTCATCTTCTTAACCATCAAGGTGCACATGTTCTGAGGGAACAAGAGCTAAAGCAGTGTTTTGGGGATGAACGGATGAAGGCTTTGCTCGGGGAAGATGCGGTCAACTTTATCGCTTACCGCGGCGAGGAGGAAAATTCCTTTTATGTCGAAAACGACAACGGCCGAGCCTGTATCAGGAAAAGTAAGGCAGCCTATTCCTATCATGCGGATAGCGGAGATCCTTTCAGCCTTGGCAATGATCTGATAACCAAGACTCATCGTGAAGCGCTCGAATCTACCTTCGACTCTCCTTATCCGGATGCCCTTGTGCAAATCGCTCAGCTTTTTCAAAGCCGTCGGGCTGGCGATGTGGTAGTTGGCGCGAAGCGTGGTTTTGATCTTCGCGATTTCTGGGAATACCCCGAACATCGGGGTTCGCACGGCTCCCTCGACAAGGATCATATGCTGGTGCCCTTGTTGTACAATCAGCGTGGCTGGGCTTCTCACCCTGCGCGCACTGCCGATATTTTTAATACCATCCTAAAATGGTCAGGCAGAAAAGTGATAAGTGGCGAAGGTGAATCATTGTTCTAATTTTAAATACCGTATGGAAAACGACCAGGAAAAGGATATAAAACAAGTATTTCAAAGGAAGCTGATTATTAAAGGATGCCTATGGTTGACCCTGCTGACGACCGCCTCTATCGCTGCTGTGTTCTTTTACAATAATACAGGCAGCATGTTGAACGCAATAAAACACATCAAACCTAAATTTATCCTTACCTGTATATGTATGGTTTTTGTCGACCTGATGCTTGGAAGCTGGCGGAATCATATTTTTGTCAGAAAACTATACCCCCGGTTGTCGCACTGGGTGAGTTTCAGGGCAAATGTGGCGAACATGTTTATGGGGGCAATTACTCCTTTTCACAGTGGTGCAGGGCCAGCTCAACTTTATGTATATAACCGTTATGGCGTAAAGGTGCTCGATGGTTTTATCATAAGCCTGATCAATATGGGCGCTACATTGCTTTTCATGCCTGTCGCCGGCTTTATTGCAATTCTCATCATGAACGACCAATTGGAAACTGGATTGGTACCTGCTCTGCTAAAGTATGGATTTACAGTGTTCTTCATTTTCTTGTTGACATTCGTACTCGCCTTCTTAAAACCAGTATGGGTAGGAAGAGGCATTCAATTGATGGCTTTCACACTGGGAAAGGTTTTTGTGAAGAAGAACGAGGCGCTGAATAGTTGGGCTGACAAATCTTTTGCGAATATCGCTAAGTACCAGGCAATATGCAGCAAGCTCCTCAATGACCATCCTTTTCTTTTTCCGATGAGCCTCATTATCACCGGAGCTTTGTATTTTAATAAGTATTGCATGCAGTATATTATTCTTCTTGGCCTGGGTATTCATACTTCTTTTGCACAAGTTGTGGCAGTTCAGATCCTGATTCAGTTTATGATCTATTTTGCCCCGAGTCCCGGTGGAAGCGGCTTTGCCGAAGCCAGTATCGCTATCCTTTTTTCAAGCATCGTGCCAGCCGACGTTATTTCAGTTTTTACGCTTTTGCAAAGATCTTTTCTGCTATTCTTTCCCGCCCTGGTCGGAGCATATGTAGTACTGTCACTTTTAAAAAAGCAGACTTTTAACGATCAATAGGCTACCCCGACATTCTGGGATAGCCTATTCTAATTCAAGAGGAAGTTTTTTCCATGTTCATCAGCTGGCACTTATCCAACAAAGAACTGCTCTTATTCTATTACTCCATCCCGTCATTTCGTTATTAGTATCTCAACGTTGAAAAAAAAGCACTAAACCAGGTTCTGATTTATCGCCTGAAGTTGCAGCCATCAAGCCTATCTCATCAATCAATGCACCGGAAATGATCACCTTATCTTCTTTAATTATGATCCTCTGTGTTACATCAATTGCTTTGTCCCCGGCTAAATCCTGAGCAAATATTCGTTTGAAGCCCGCCGAAGTTTTTAGCTCTAAAGTTAGCTCGTTAAAATGACCGAACACACCCAGTGGTTTATTCAGACTGTCTACCTTTAACAAAACGTTTGCCCGTGGGGTAATGTATTCCCTTTTTATTGTCCTGCCAATCGCTGCAACTGCTATGGCGCCATTGGGATATTTAGACGCGAGTATGTATGGTTGTAGAGTGTCGCCATCCTTCAACGTAATAACGGGTTTCTCAAGTCCGCGGGTAATTACCGCAGGTGCCGACATGGAATTGACATCGCCGGCTTTACGATCCATCCATGTTTCGTTTTTTTCCATCACCCAGTAGTCATGCAATTGCATCGTGTCGATATAAACCTCGTTCCTGTTTATTTCAAATGGCTCAGCTATCCGATGCCATCTCACCGCTCTAACCACTTCGTCACGCCTGTTTTTAAGATCACGTCCACTGGGTGGAAAAACCATATCCTGCACTCCGTTGGGAAGCTTGCCGCTAAATTCGTGTCTCATAACACCGATTGCACAGCCTGTTCCTGCTGCTATGTACGGCTCGTCCTCACAGTTGATAATACTTGTGGCTTTTCCTGGTGGCAGATGTGATAGTGCACTACCGATGCGTGCGATCGTATGAGGCACTGCGATAATATTTTCTACATCATAGGTTCGGTATAATTCGGCTTTGCCAAGAACTGAGGGGATAAGTGCATGTTCTATTTTTAGCTGCGGGGCAATTTGTTTTCCAAGGTCAGTTAGAAACCCACGCCATTCAGGGCTTCTGTCTTTTTCGCCCCAGTCAACTTTCCAGTATCCTACACCGGCTGTATCCATCCATTGAAGACGCTCCGTCCAGTACCCAACGCTATCTCCGGTTTTGTATTTTGGCGCTTCCTGTGCACATACCCATAGACCTAATCCTTTCCAGCCAGCTTTTTTGGCCTTATCTGATAAGATCTTTAAGCGCTGTGCCGGCTTTTTTCCGGCAACAGAGGGAAACCTGGTCGAGTCAACGATCAGGCTTCCGAAGTAACTTTTGTCATTGTTAAGCGGTGCATCCCATGAATCATCCAGGAGAAAATAAAGATCACGATTAACTTTCTTGAACATCCCGGCCCAGTGCTCATACGGACCCATGCCAAAAATATTCTTTTCATTCATTGCATTTCTCTGCGCTTCTGTCGACGAGAAACTGGTAACATACCCCTGTAAGTTCCAGGTACAGAAGTAATCCGGCGCTTGCGACGGCTTTTCGGGTATCAGAGATGTGATCTTTTTAGATGAACTACATCCAAATAAAAAAAAGGAGCAGGCTATCGCGGTGTAAATTATCTTGTTCATAAAGAATCGTTTATTAAGTTCCTCATAAGCCTTTTGGCTAAAGAAGAAATGACCGGACCATTTGCTAAATGTTATATCCGGTCATTTATTTAACGTTGTGTAACGGCCATATCTAAGTGTGAGCCTTCTTTTGAAAACCAGGGGCTCTTACTCCAAACTGGCAGCCCAGCCGCCATTTCGTACCATGGTAATCGTCATCTTATCTCCGGATTTAACTTCTTTTGTCTTCTTGCGGTAGTCCATTGCCTGGCGCCCCGCATTTATACCATCCTCAAAATAAGTCATGGTATAGGTCTTGCCTTTGGGTAAAAAGTCAAAGTTCAGTTCAACTTCACGGGTATCCTCTTTGCCGTTTACCATCCCGCCGATGAACCACTTTTGGTCTTTGCGTTTGGCAACTACGGCTATCTGCCCGGCATCGGCAATAAGCGCCTTCGTCTCATCCCATGTAGTAGGTACGCTGGCGATAAATTCGGTACAGTCGGCATTGCGATAGTATAAAGTAGGATTGTCGCATAGCATGGATAAACCGCTCTCAAAAACCACATACATGGCCAACTGGTTCACACGTGTGCCGATAGCGGCAGCATTAGGGCGATCGGCGCGGTAAACGTTGGGTTGCATGTTGATCATGGCACCCGGCGTGAAGTCCATTGGGCCAACAGCATTGCGCATAAAAGGCAGATAAGTGCTGTTATCCGGCGAGCAGCCCCCCATATTTTCCAGACCGCGTACACCTTCGTACGTTAGCAGGTTTGGATATTTATATTCCAGTCCCGACGGTTTGAAGGCGCCATGGAAATCAACAAATATTTCATTCTTTGCGGCCTCCTTCACTACATTTTCATAGTATTTCACCATCCATTGGTCACTGCGATCCATGAAGTCTATCTTTACACCTTTAATGCCCCACTCGTGGAAGGTTTTGAACACGTCCATATTATTGTGAACGGTCAGCCAGGTAAGCCATAGAATAATCCCAACTTTTTTTTCTTTACCATAACGAATCAGTTCTTTAAGGTCGACTTTCGGATTAGGGGTGTAGGGATCAGTGGTGCTTTTTGCCCAGCCCTCGTCCATTACGATGTACTTAACGCCATATTTCGAGGCGAAGTCGATATAATACTTATAAGTATCGAGGTTATAACCCGATACAAAATTCACATCCGGACCGTAAGGCGTTGCATCGTTCCACCACTCCCAGCTGGCCTGGCCGGGTTTTATCCAGCCAGGGTTACTTATGACACTTTTGGGTGCCAGTTTAAGGGTCATGGTGTTCTCCAGTATCTGCTTATCATCGCTGGTGATCAAAAAATAGCGCCATGGAAAACTCCGGGTACCATTGGTTTTGGCGATGTAGTCAGCCGTTTTAACGATCTTCTGACTACGATCGCCATCCGGACCGAACTCCAGGGGTGCCTTGGGGAAAGTCCCGGTGGCGCCATTCTCACCCGTTCCTTTCAGGAAAAGACCGGGATAGTCTGACAGGTCAGATTCGCTGATCAGTATCTTGTGTTTATTTTTCGTGTCGATCAATACAGGCAATGTTGACATCTTTTCTTCCGGTTTCCAGCTCATTGACGAGATATGCGTATACGGTTCTTCGGAGGATGTCTTAAAATCGCCGGTCTGCTGCAGGTTTAATACGTAGTCCTCCGGAAAACCAATACTAAAATCCTCCGTCAATACTTCAATATCACCTTTTTTGGAGGTGATAAAGCGGTAAGCAATGCCCTCATCATAAGCACGGAACTCCACCGAGAAATTGCCCTTAAAGTTCAGCAACAATGAATTGAAAACGCTTTTTACCGTTGAGAATTTCACAGGAACATACGGTTTGATCACTTCTTCGCCTTTTGTCTTTTTAGATGACGCCAGTTTAGGGTTAATGCCAAGCTTCCCGTCAGCAAGGCTTAGACCCAGGTGGTTTTTTATAAGCAGCTCTTTCCCATTGGCCGCCATGGAGTAATATATCTTATCACCGAGTGTGACCGACACCTTCAATTGCCCGTTTGGCGACGTAAGGTCGATTGGCTTTTGCGCTGCAAGGCGCCCGGATGCTGCTAAAAGCAGGAGACAGAAAGCAAATTTGTTGATGAACTTCATGTATTGATCTTAGTTGTGTGTATAGCTTTAAATTAATCTGTTCTAGTAAGCGCCAATTTCAGCCATATTTGAGAATTGTTCGCTATGCGTTGTAACGATGGTAAATTTGAGATAACGTGCCTCGATAAAATCCGGCAGCCATATTTTTTGTTGTGATTGTACCGCCTGCAGATGAATACCCGCAGCTTCTTTCCATTCATTATTATCCAAACTATAGCTGATCAGAACTGAATCTGCCTTACCAGCAACGCCACTTGCCTGCCTTTGGATAAAATTACATCCGTGAACAGTTGTTGTCATGCCCATATCAACAGTTAAATAGTGAGGTAGCCGGCTGCCGCTGCCTGTCCACTGTGAATGCCAGAACGAATTGATGTTATTATCAAACGCAAATATAGCCCGTCCGTTATTTGGCCCCTCGCCGCTGGATTCCTGTGTTGAAAAATCTATGACCGTCCAACCAGAGCGGTCATAATCCGGATAATTTGCAATATCCGGCTCGCACCTTACTAAGAAAAAGGTTGTTTTAAGATTCGCATTTGTCATATGGTCAGAGGTAATCGTGATCGGTATCAAATAGGTCTTAAAAAGTTTCAATCCTGCGCCCGTGGTTTTTATAGACAACTTCAGCGGCTCGGTCGCGAACGTGCCTTTCTTTATTACCGCCTCAGTACTACTTAACTGAAAAGATTCTGCCGGTGGTATTTCATAAGAAGTATGATTCGTTGAGTTATAGGCAGCGGCCATATCCTGGTCTACATGGAAAGAAACCTTGATATCGCTCTCCGGAGACCTCATTCCACCAATATTCGCTCCGTAAATCAGCGTCTGGTCTTCCGGTTTTTCTATTAGCGTCTTCACAACGGCGCTTTTTACCGCCTGGGGCATGTATAGCTGGTTATATAGTGATTCATCCTGATCGGGCAGGATAGTATCCTCTTTGCAACCCTGAAGGAAATAGCACATGGCTAGGAGTATAACTACTTTACTGTATGTTTTTTTCATGATTAATAGTTTTTGGTTATTTAGTTTATTGATTATTGGTCTGTCATCTGTCAAGCCTTCAATGGAAGTCATTGCGCTATCAGATTCTTGTTAAAAACTTATTCGCCTATAGGCTTAGGAATGTCCACGTTAGTGCCGATGGCGCTGCCAAAGTTTGGCGAGCCGTCGGTATTCCAGGTAAGTTTCTGCATTCGGCTTGTCCGTGCACCATTTGGCTGATTAGGCACACTTCGCGCATGATAGATAAACCAGTTTTCGGTTTGTATTACGCCCTTATCATCTGTCTTGCTGCTGGTAAAAAAACCGTTATGTCCCGGGCCATAAACAGCGGCATTGTCGTTTCGTACGAAAACCTGTTTTTTGTTGATCCAATCTGCCGCAATCAGAGGATTGCCGCCCGTTTTTAGTTGAATTTGAGCAAGGCAGTAGTTATCGCTGGTATAGCGGCTGGCGGAGAAAATAACAAACATGGGACTATTTGCATCCCGTTGTAAAGCTATAGGGCCTTCATTTACTCCGATGCCCATAGAGCTGGGCTCGTATTTTTCCCATACGTTCGTTGGCGATGATATCGGTACCCTTGGCCCGCTAAGCGTCCACGGATTCGACATTGGCGCTATATAGATAAGTTGCTTAAACCTCTCCGAAACGCTTTCCCATCCAGACCATATCAGGTAGTTTTTGTCGCCAATGGTAAGTATCGAGCCGTCTACAGCCCATTGATCATTGGTTGCATCAAATATCTTGCCCTTAAATGTCCATGTTCCCTGTGTCGGGTCGGCGTTTCCATTTTCGAGCACAAACATGCGGTTGCTATTATCAACACCACTTTGGGAGGCGGCGAAATAGATGTACCACTTTCCGGCAAGAAAATGAAGTTCAGGCGCCCAGATATCAGCAGAGTATTCGGTATTTTGCGCTGGTGTCCATACCACCTTATTTGCTGCAGTCGCAAGCTGTGACATCGCACGCGTTTTTGCAATGGCTATATCACCGCCCCGTGTAGACAAGAAATAATAGTAGCCGTCTTTTTGCGCTACAAATGGGTCCGCGCCATCTATTAAAGGGTTTTTGAAAGATTTCGCCTGTTGTACGGGTGGATCAACCTTATTAATGGTATCGTCTGTATTATTCTTTTTACACGACGGAGTAAACAGCGCGATCGAAGCAACTGATAATATTAGTAATATTCTTTTCATATAAATTGCAAAATACATATGCGTCTCATTGTTAAATTGTTAACGGCATCCAGATAGGAAAATCAAAACTCTTTCCATTTAAGGAGGTGCTATACTTTTCTAAAATGTTCACTGATGAACGATATAAAAAATTTAGTCGGCAACGCCGGCCAAACACTGCGGTCGCCGGTGAATTTGATCTCCATAATCTTTTGTTCAAACAATTCGGGTGGTATTAATGCCTTGCCTTTAATACGTGTTTTATAGGTGTACACGGTGTTAACGGTGTAATCAAGTATCTTAGCAATGGCATCAACGCTCGTTATCCCCAAACGTATCAAAGCGAATATGCGTAGTGTCGCCGTCAGCATTTCACCCTCTTTTAGCCATATCTTGTCTTCTGGCTTTAACAGGGAATTAATTGAGGCGACAAAGTCGGGGAAGAGTGTTAGGGTGATTTTGTCTAAGGTGCTGTAAATTAGATCTCTTTCTTTTTGTGTTTGTACATTACCCAGTAAATTTGCAGCATCCTGATACTTCCCTGATTTTATGTTATACTGTGCTTTGTATCTTACTCTATCCAACCTTTCTATGTAGGACGAGCAGGTTTTAAAAAAGAGTCCAGTCAGTTCTTCCTGTATGCGCGATGATTCCCAAAGCTTACCGTTCAGGTCCTCTAATTCTGTGTTCTTTTCTTGAATTATCCGGTTATCCATTTTAATGCGGATCATTTGCTTACGGAACAATACCAACTGAAAAACAAGTACGATGGTTACAAACAGGAGCATAACAAAGCCTATCCAAATCATATCCTTTTCGTGTTACTTTTCTTCTATCAGCCTGCTGGTTATCGGTGGTAGTACCGATAAAAAAAGATATCTTATCATCAGTTTACTTATAAGGATCGCTTGCCCGATATAGCGCCCTTTTTAAGCCACAAAGGAATAAAAAGGGCGCTGGGTTATCCCATTACCAGCCAGGGTTCTGAACCATTGATTTATTCCTGTCCATCTCTGATTGTGGCATAGGCCATAAATACATTTTCTTCGTAAAGACTCTGTTCTCAAATCGTGTCCGGTTGTAGAAATTGGTAGAGCTGAAGTCGTCTCCTGCGAGCACATTCATGCCGTACATTCCTCCGTTATCACCATACATCCGTCTTTCTTCAGGCCTTTGCGTATCTACCTTGTCGGAGAGCAACCGGCGGCGGGTAGTGAAATAACGATCGCCTTCGAAACATAATTCAACCTGACGTTCCCTGATAATATATTCCAGCTGTTTAGCCTTATTCCCTTTTATTTCCGGATATGTATCAAATATGCTGGGGAGGCCGGCACGTTCTCTGATTAAATCCCAGTATTTTTGGATGTCTGGATTGCCCGGGTCATATTCATTAAGAGCTTCAATGTAGTTGAGATATATTTCAGCTAAACGGATATAGGTGTGCTGACGCCAGGCGCCGAATTGGTTCCGGTAAGGATTGCTGTCGGGGTGGGTGAATTTAAGCATCAAATAGCCTGTTGTAGAGTGATCGGTGGAGCCTGATCCGGATACACCCGACGAGTACAATTCAACTCTGCCCCATCCATTCTTGTTCTTATTACTCGAATACACATTCCTGTCATCATTCGAAACCTGGGGCAAGGGCCGGCCGTTGTACACAATACTGGCATAAAAACGGGCTTCCCTGTTGGCGTACATATTCCATTCGCCAACGCGGTTCCCCCACGAATTCCCCGACCTGATTTCGTCCACATGGTCTCTTTTCCAGTTAGGATGTGCAGACTGAGCAAATCCCGTCTCCTGGTATGAGGACGCGGGATCTTCAATCGTCCTTCCGTTGTTCATGAAAAATGCATCAACGACCCGCTGAGTAGGGCCTAAACCGTTCCAACCGCCAGGCCTGGGAGTCATATGCCTTTCCAGCTCGGTTATGTCTCTGTCTTCTCTTGCAGTTCCCCATAAAACCTCACAGTTCCATTTTGCTAAATGGACGTCCCTGACCGATTTATAGGGATTGAAAGTTGCATCTCCGTTTTCATTATTCTTGTAAAGCCTGATTTCCTGTCCCGCCGGAGAGGATGCAGCCGCATCTATTACTGCCTTAGCAGCCGCAGCAGCCTGTCTCCACTTATCCTCACTATAGGTCGTACTGGTCAGTGGAGTGCCGTCCGGATTCTTAAATGAAGCATAATCAGGGTTTCCATTCCATTGAGGGCTCGCCGCCATCAGAAGAACCTGCGATTTAACGGCTTTACAGGCAACCTGATCGGCCTTACCCAGCCATTTGGGGCTTGATTTCCATGTGAATGGAAGATCAGCTGACGCTTCATCCATCATCTGGCAGATATACTCAACACAACGGTCATAAGGAGTTCTGGGGTATTTATTCCAGTCATCATCAAAAGTTGTTTCTTTGTCTATCAAAACAAAAGGACCGTACTGTCTGAGTAAGCGCCAGTAATAGTAGCCTCTCAAAAATTTAACCTCTGCTTTATATTGCTTCTTCAGCGATTCGCTTAGCTGGAAGTTCTTGTCGACATTGTTCTCAAAAACAAAGGAAGCCCTGATTGCCTGATAAAAGCTTGGCCAGGGGTTGTAGTAAACATTAGTAGGGGCCCAGTTGCCAACGTTGATGCTCGCCGTCTGATAACGTTCCCACACAACGTCTAATTCATCTGCCGCCCCGACCCACGGGAACCCACTATAAATGTTGATGTCATCCGGCAACTGAGAGTATACGTTATATAAATACGCTTCGGTTTCTTTCTGGCTTTTCCAGACTATATCCATTGTCTTCTGGTCGTCAGGCATCTTGTCTAAATAATCGGAGCACGAACTTGACGCCAGCAGACAAAAGGCAAGAACTGCGTTGATAATATGTTTGATTTTCATGTTAGTATATTTTAAAAGTCAACTCTTAATCCTACGTTCATTTTTCGCTGGAGGGGATAGGAATCTCCCCGGCCTTTTCCAAGTTCCGGATCCCACATTTTGAATTTGGAGAAGAGGGCCATATTACTCCCATGGAAATAAATGCGCAGGCCTTTCATTGAAAGCGGTTTCACGAAGCGCTTAGGAAAACTATAGCCTACTTCCACATCAGCCAGACGAAGGAAGCTGCCGTCATAGAGCCATTTCGTAGAGTTTCTGAAGTTATTATTAGAGTTGCCGATGCTCAGCCTGGGGTAGAAGGCATCCTGACGAGGATTATCCTCCGTCCATCTGTCGAGGGTTTGCACAAACAGGTTTCCTCTGTCGCCTCCTTCCTGAAACGGAACAAAGCCTTCACCTCCCAGCATATAGGAAACCCGGTCCTGTCCTCTGAAGAACATGCCCACATCAAATCCCTTGAACCCTACCTGGAATCCGAACCCATAAATGAGTTCCGGTATACCGGAGTACCCGATCGGTACTTCGTCATAAGCGTCGATGACGCCATCTCCGTTTACGTCCTGGTACCTGACGTCCCCAGGGCGAACGGTGCCAAATGTTTGGTTCGGACTGTTATCAATTTCTGCCTGGTCTTTAAAATAGCCTAAAGCGATAAGTCCGAACTGCTGGTCCAGTTTCTGTCCCGTCCGGTTTTGATAAGTATATTTCCAATCAGGTTCATCCTGCTCAAGAATTTTGTTTTTTGTAAAAGTTGCATTACCATATAAGCGCGTATTTACTTTACCAAACTGGTGATTTAGTTCGAGGGTACCGTCTATACCTTGATTCCTCATTTTCCCCAGGTTGGCAAATGGAGCCTGATTGATACCTACTATAGCGGGTAGTGAGTTGCGCTGTACCAGTATATCCGACCTCTTTTCATGAAAATAATCCACTTCCAAAGAAGCTGCACCTTTGAAAAATTCGGCCTGAATTCCAATGTTCGACTTCAAACCCTTTTCCCAGGAAAGATTAGCTACTCCATATTGATTTTCACCTGTTCCGTCGTACCAGGTTCCATCCCCAAACCTATAGCCGCCAAGTCCTCCGCCTACGATGGAAAGATATCCATACCTTTGATCCTGATTATTGATACGAGGAAGCGCTTCGGCGCCAACTAGTCCGAGAGAGCCCTTTAGTTTGAGCATGTTAATGATATCAGCTATTTTATGATCCTTCCAGAAGTTCTCGCTGGAAACCAGATAGCCTACGGCTCCGGCAGGGAAAAGGCCGAACCGCTGATTTTTCGGAAAGTTTTCAGATCCATTATATCCCAGATTGAACTCCGCAAAATACCGGTCGAGATAAGAATAAGTAGTTCTGAATGCAATGCCCTGCTTCCGGAAAGGCAGTGATGAAATAGCATTCCCAGCATTACCATCCCTATAATCCCGCTGATAATACATGGCCATAGCCCCAACACGGTGGTCAGCAAAGACCCGGTCGTAGTTGAGCTGGGCTTTCATTTCGATCGCGCGGTTGCTGCCTAAAGATTTGTCATAGCCCAGGTACTCATTGCCGATATAGGTCTGTACTAGTTCCAGATCGCCCGTCTCCGGATCACGCCCGTTGGCCAGGTAATAAGAATCCTTTTTATGCCTTTGAGTTAGGGTTTGGTTGTAGGCGTCGAATGAGAACGCTACATTGGCCGTTAATCCACTAAGGGCGGGCACCAGTTTTCCGATATCCTGGGTCAAACGGGTCTGGCCCAGTAACTGACTGCGGTATTCAGTTGAAAAGCCTGAGCCCATTAAACGTTCCGCCGGGTTTTCGGTGGTATTAGAAGCCGTTCCGGCCCAGACATAGTGGGTGCTTCCATCTTCATTAAGTCCCATTGGATATTGTAACGGTATGTTGATGGGGTTGGCAACATATGCCTTATTAAACAGATCGTTTGTACCAGTACCCGGATAATGTGAATCTATAAGATATCCTCCAAGTTCAATTTCTACTATAGTGGATTTAGTTAGAGAGACATCAACGTTTGTCCGGAAGTTATACCTGTCAAGGTTAATATTTGACTTATATGCACTTTGCGGATTGTCCCGGAAGTTTCCTGACTCCTGGAACGCACTTCCCGCTACAAAATAGCGCGCAACCTGACCCCCTCCGCGTACGTTCAAAGAGACAATACCATTATTAGAATTATCTTTGAAGATCTGGTCGAACCAATTGACGTCAGGGTAAAGATAAGGGTCGGCGCCTTCGGCCGTTTTTTCTATTCTTTCCTGCGAGTAGACCTGCTTTCCGGCAGCCTCATTATATAAGGTCATATAGTCTACCCCGCCGAGCAATTTTGGCATCCGTGTGAGCTTACTGATACCGTACTCGGCTTTCAGCCCAATGTCAGGAGTTTCCGAAGCCCGTCCCTTACGTGTTGTAATCAAAACGACGCCATTGGCAGCTCTCACCCCGTAAACAGCCGTTGCTGATGCATCCTTGAGGATAGACACACTTTCAATTTCCTCGGGATCGAGGTTTTCCATTGCCCGCTCCACTCCGTCCACCAGAATGAGGGGACTTCTGTTAGAGCCAAAGGTGGATATTCCCCGGATCCAGAAATTGGCATTGTCATACCCCGGCTCCCCGGAGCGCTGAACAGCGACAATTCCGGCCATCCGGCCTGCCAGCGAGTTGGTCAGTGACCTTGATGCCGTTTTCAGGTCCGCCACCCTCACTGTAGAAATGGAGCCGATCACGCTGGCCCGGCGTTGAGTACCCATACCAACTATAACCACCTCATCCAGCCCTTTCACATTTTCTTCCATCACAATATCAAGAGATAATGATGCCGGAACAATAGCTGTTACTGGTTTGAACCCGAGGTATGAAAATAGAAGTGTCTGACCTTTCGATGCCTGGATAATATAATACCCGTTGGCGTCCGAGCTGACTCCGGTAGTCGTTCCCTGAACTCTTACCGAAGCGCCGATAATTGGTTGCCCCTTCGAATCAAGGATTTTCCCTTTTACTGGCCGGTCGTCGCGCTGAAGGTTTTCACGGAGTTTATCCCGGCCTTTCGACTTTAATGAGATGTACTTGTCTGACAATGCATAGACAATATCCGTTTGAGCAAAGGCCTCATCGAGCAAATGTTGCACCGCTTCTTTGCGTGGGGTAACCTTTACACGCTGCTGAAGGTTAATGTCTTTCTCACTATAAATAAACAGATAATCGGTCTGCTTTTCAATCTCTGTAATTAACGTCGCCAGGGAAGTACTTCCATTGCTCTGGATGCTAACTTTAGCTGATTGAGAATAAACTGCTGCCGCACATAAATGTGCCGGCAGCAGGAACGAAAAAAAAATGGATAATCTCATAAAATATCCTGCCGTTAGTTTTTTGGCGATAAGGCAAAGGAGCAACGTATTATTTTTCATAATTTTGCTTCATAATTAAAGTGTTTGATATTACGGTTTCAATTGCTAAGTAATTGTAGTAGCTCACTTAAGTCAGGGATATGTTGGCGCATTCCCTGACTTGCTTTAGTTGACGAAAGTCACGAATCCCTTATATTCATCGTTATTAATTGGTTGTTTACTTGGTTATTTTGTTATCCTTCCAGCTGTTTATTATGCTCAGGAGCCTAATAAATTTCAATCTGGTGGTTCGTTAATCTGCGGTATTTAAACGGATATATCTGTTGCACCGCTTTTAAAATGCTCTCGATCTTATCATTCTCTCTGATTTTTCCAGATAATAAGCTTTTTGCCAGTTTGGGCTCTTTTATGACAAAATTAACTCCATACCAGTTGCTCATTTTGTTAACAATCCCACTTAACGGCATATCATCAAACTTGTAAATTCCGCTTTGTAAATATTGGATATCGTTTAACGAGGTCTTTCCTTTAATTAGTTTATTAGCACTCAAAACGCTGCTTTCTCCGGGTTTTAAGGTCATTTCCTCATTTTCGTTATATACTTTAACAGCTCCTTCCTGTAATGAAGTCTTAAACGACTTGTCACGAGAGTAGGCATTTACAACAAAAATGGTCCCAAGCACTTCCACCTTAAATTTACCTGTCGTTACAATAAAAGGTTGCTCTTTATTGCTGGTTACGTCGAAGAGGGCTTCGCCATCCAATTCAACGGAGCGGGTGTTTCCACTAAACTTCACAGGAATCCTTATTTTCGATGCCGGCGCTAACCATACCTTTGTGCCATCGGATAGTAATACTTCTTTTCTTGTGCCTAATGGCGCCTTGTATTCAGTGTACTTAACCTTTGTGTCTGTATTGAAGATATATTTTTTAAAAAGGAAGGACAGTCCCGCTACCATTAACACGACCGCAGCGTATCTGGCGAGCCTGGTACTAAGCCGACGAATTTTTGCGCCCCTGCGCATTTGCTTAAGTCGTAAGAAGCTTTTCTTTGCATACTCTTCATCACCGGTATTCTTCAGCATCTGCGCGAGAGAGTAGTTGTTTTGAATCTCAATGAACTGTTTTCGGAGTTCAGCGTCCTCTTTCATCTTTGCAAAAAGAATGTCCTTCTCGTCATCCGACAGCAATTCTGAAAAGTACCTGTGTAATAAATCTTCCATTGACTTACTGGTTATACGTCACTATGTCGAATGATATCCTAAAAACTACCAAACAGAATGAAAAAAATATTCATTTCGCTATTGCGTCAGGCAGGTGGGGCCGAAAACGCGTCGTTAAACTTCTAAATTATCCTATGATAAAAAGGAGGAGAGGCAAATAGTCTTTTAGTTCCTTACGCATTTTTTGCAATGCGATGGCGATTTGATTTCTCACTGTGTTGGGCGACAGTTCCAAATGAGAAGCTATCTCTTCATATTTCATGCCTTTCAGCTTGCTGAGGATGAAAATTTCCCTGCATTTATCAGGCAAGCGGCTTATTGCGTTATAAATAATAGTCTCAATTTCTTCATCTGACAGAGAGTCGTCAAATGAAGAGATAGCCAGTAATTTGAATTCAAATTCTTTCAGATAAGTACTTCGTATTTCTTCTTTCTTTGCTTCAACGGTCACCCGGTGCCGAAGGTGATCAATACACTTATTTTTGACAAGCCGGAATAGAAAGGCGTTAATATTGTCTATTGATTTTAGCGTATCCTTCCGTTCCCAGATATATAAGAAGCAATCTTGTACTATATTCTCGGCATCCGGCTCTGACAAAATATATTCTCTACAAAATCTTACCAGCTTGGGGTAATAAATCAGATATATTTCATCAAAACTTAGATTTCGCACTTGTTCCTTATCGATCATAACTGCTTTGAAGCGATAAAGGTAATAACTATTTCGAAAATCCCCGGTTCAGCTACCTGCAATTCAAATAATTAACAAGTGTCTTCAGGTAAACGGAATGATCTTTTCGCCAATAAGTTCTATTGAACGCATCAATTGCTCATGTGTAAGCCCGGCGTTATCCATCTGGAAGGTAAAGCGGTCGATGCCGCCAAGGGATTCACTGTGGCGCATAAGCTTTTCTGCCACCTGTTCGGGGCTGCCGACTAGCAAGACTCCTTGTGGCCCGATCAGATGATCAAAGCTCGCGCGGGTAACGGGCGGCCAGCCGCGTTCACGACCCAGTTTGGTCCACAGCTCGGCGTAGCCGGGATAATATTCGCTCACCGCACGCTCACCCGTTTCGGCAACGTATCCGGGGGAATGCAGGCCCACTTTTAATTGTTCAGGACTAAAGCCGGCACGTGCCCCGGCCTCGCGGTAGCGGTCGACCAGCGGCCGGAAACGGGAAGTGTTACCGCCAATAATGGCCACCATCAGGGGTAGTCCCAGCGATCCTGCTCTGGCAAAGGATTCAGGCGTTCCTCCAACGCCCAGCCAAACAGGCATCTTTTCCTGAAGCGGGCGGGGATAGACGGGGAGATTCGGGATCGGAGGCCGGAACCTGCCCGACCACGTAACAAATTCATTATCGCGAATTTGCAGTAGGAGGCCCAATTTCTCACGAAACAAAGCATCGTAATCGTTGAGGTCAAAGCCAAAAAGAGGATAGGCTTCTACCGACGAACCGCGGCCAACCACCATTTCGGCCCGGCCTTTGGAAATCAGGTCGAGCGTTGCAAACTGCTGGAATATCCGGACCGGATCGGCAGCGCTGAGCACTGTAACAGCGCTCGTCAGTCGGATGCGACTTGTGCGCGCTGCAGCCGCAGCCAGGATTACCGCCGTTGCAGAATCTAAAAATTCCTTGCGATGATGCTCGCCGATACCGAACACGTCAAGCCCGGCCTGGTCGGCATGAACAATGCGTTCCAATAGCTGTTCCATGGCATCCACGCTGCTGAGCATGTTCGTTCCATACATTGCCGAAGCAAAACTGTCTATTCCGATTTCCATAATGCAATATGCGCAGCGTCATCTATTTGGAGGTAATGGCTTGGTCATTTTTTGTATTCCCGTCCTTGCAAACAACAAAGTATATTCTGCCTGGAGGAACATGCGAACCATTTTTCATCGGTCTTGTTATAAACCAAAACGCTCATAAAATGGACTCATTGGCAACCAGGCACTTTTACCAACGATATATCGACTGCCTGAATAACAGATCGCTTGGAGACCTCGACCAGTTTGTGAGTCAAACGGTCATCTATAATCAAAATCAAATATCCCTCAAGGATTATCAGGAGATGCTTACCCAAAATTTCAGGGATATACCCGACCTGTATTTTCATGTCGATCTGCTTTTAACACAGGAGAATGAAATTGCATGCCGCCTAAACTTTAGCTGCACGCCTGTAACCGTTTTTATGGGCATACCCGTGCATGGCCAAAAGGTATCCTTTTCGGAGCACGTGTTTTATCGGCTGGCTGGCAACAAGATCAGCGAGGTTTGGTCTTTGATAGATAAGGATGCCATAAGAGATCAGATCAAAGGAGAATTCCTTTTTTAATTACTATAAGCTTTAATAATGTACTAAAAGAAGGGTGACCCCAGGGAGGCCAATATAGGTACACTGTCTGACAAACCCCAGATAAAACCCTGACCAATGCCGCATCATGTCAGCATCTCGTCAGTATCTCCTCAGCATCATGTCAGACTAAAGTCTGACGAGAGTCTGACATGATCCTAACAAGATGCTGACGAGATGCTGATAACATCCGGGTCTGGTCAGGTATTGGTCAGACATTTTATAGGGTCTTTATAAACCTTTACCCCTCTTTTTCTGTTTTATGATAAAGAGTTTTCTGCTTTTTAGTATGATGATTAAACCCTAACAAAAATCAAAATGGGAGAATTAGTACCCGGGGCCATTGGTCTCGTTTCCGGTAAGGTAGGCACCGTGATCGCCTCCAAATGGCGTGATATTCATTACCTGAAAGGGATCCTGAAGGCAAATAAAAAAAAGAAGGGCGATCAGGATAATATCAATTGTATCCGTTTTACAAAGATCCATGATTTTCTTTCCTTCATCCCGGACCTGGTGGAAGACGGCTTCAAACATCAGAATACCGGTCGCGCCTCAGCGTTTAACCTCGCATTAAGCGCTAATATCGGAGCCTTTTTGGGTGATAGCTCAGATCTTGATTATGCATCGATTCGGATTAGCACAGGAAGCCTGATAGGAGCCATAGCACCGGAGGTTACTTTTGAAGTGCCTGATTGTATCACAGTGAGGTGGGCCGATTTGGGGGATACTTATAATCAGGCTCCTTCTGACCGTGCCACTATACTGTTCTACAATAGCGATGGAGGAGGAGCAGTAATTAGTGAGGGTGTGGTTCGCCGCGGTGAACTACAGGCTGAGATACCTCTCCCGCCAGCATTTCATAGTAAACATATGCAAGGATATATTTATTTTACCAACGCAGCGGGTACTAAGAACTCTCAGAGTACTTATCTGGGATGTTTTATAGTGCCAGAAAGTGATACAGACGAACCTAATCCAGACAAATAATATGGCCAGAGTAACTAACTTAATGAATATAGCCGTTTCGGGAAAAGTGGGAAATGTTGTGTTCTGTAACGGCCCGGTACGTGGCAGTTATACTCGCACTTTGCCCAAAAAGAGCGAAGTACGCAGTGAGAAACAGTTGAATACGCAAAACAAGGTGGCCATAGCCAACCGTTTCCTGAACCCGCTCCGACCCCTGATAGAAGAAGTGTGGCAGAAAGACCGGTATACCCGAAAGACTGCATTCGGATCGGCTTTTAGTCATATGATGAAGCATGCTTTCAGAGGCGGATATATGGAGGAAGAGATCATTTATAGTGAAGTGCTGTTTAGCAGAGGCCTGCTGATCAAACCTGAAGGGCTTACTGTCAGTCGGGAAGGAACTCGTGTTGAGGTCGCCTGGGAAGAGAATGCCAGGTCGGGTGTGGATGCATTACCTGAAGATAAGGCTGTACTGGTGATTTACAACGAGATGAAAGAGATGTCTATCAGTATAAACGGTACGGCCGTTAGAGGGGATGGGCGTATGATTGCTGAACTTCCACCGGTTTATGGGCCTGACAAGCTGCATGCCTATCTCTTTTTCGTGAACCGTAACCGGAAGTGGTCTTCCGACAGTGTGTATGTGGCTTGTTAACACTTCCGGCGAAATACCGACGGCAGGAAAAGAGAAGAGGTCTACTTTGATTATTGAGCCGCTCATTTATTGTTGAGCTATTAAAACAATTCATAACTGTTTTGCTTCTTTATATACCTCTCGTGCTTTAAGCCAATAGAACTTTGGTAGCGGAGGGAAGGAGGAGTGTGTGCAGAGCAGGCTCTGTGGAAACCATGGGAAAAGAGAAAATTATATTCAGAAGCCTGCTTGTTGTATTGTTTATGTTACCTGCTGCATTGCTGGCTCAAAACGGACCCAACACAATCCCGCAGAACAGTACTGTGAAGGATACGGCCCGGCAGACCGACTTAATTGACATTGCGAAAGATTTATTTAACATTAAACCGCAAAAGATCAGGGAAGAACGGGATAAGAAGATTTATTTCTCTATCCTTCCTGTGAGTGGCAGCGCACCGGGAGGAAGCGGTCGTGCGTTAATTACCAGCACTACGGCTGGTATTTATTTAGGGCCTCGCAAAACTACTAATCTTTCAAGCGCCACATTTGCTCCATACTGGAACTTTAAAGGTCGGTTCGGTTTGCCCCTACGGAGCAGCATCTGGCTCCCGGATAACACCTGGAACATCCAGGGAGATATCAGGTTTATGGTATACCCTCAGTATACCTGGGGACTAGGCAGCAGTCATGCTTATGAAGACCGGACCCTTGTGGATTATAAATATATTCGTTTTTACCAGAGCGCCCTGAAACGGATCAAGCCTTACCTTTTTGCAGGCATGGGCTATTCCCTGGATTATCACTTTAATATTAAAAGTGACAATCCAGAGGTTGATTTGAAGAGTTTCACCGGGTACGAGTATGGCTTAGAGGGGAATTCTTTTTCTTCCGGGCTTACCTTCAATCTGCTGTATGATACCAGGAACAACTCAATTAATCCGCTGCCGGGCTCTTATGCAAATCTTTCCTATAGGGTGAACCCTTCTTTTCTAGGCAGCAATAACAGTTGGCAGTCGGTATACCTTGATGTAAGAAAATATATTCCTCTGAATCCTGAGAACAGGAATCAACAAAATACGATGGCTTTCTGGTCGTATTACTGGACGGCTTTAACAAACAAGGTTCCGTATCTCGATTTGCCGGGTATTGGATGGGACCCTTATAATCGATCGGGAAGAGGAATAGAACAGAACCGCTATCGCGGGAAAAGCCTTTTATATTTTGAAAGTGAATACAGGAGAGACATCACCAGAAATGGATTATTGGGATTCGTCGTTTTTGCGAATGTGAATACGGTCAGCGGATCAGGAACATTTCTTTCCTCTTGGCATCCCGCCGGTGGAACCGGCCTAAGGATTAAGTTCAATAAGGGGTCGAATACAAATATTGGGATCGATTATGGGCTGAGCAAAGGTTACAGCTCGGTGATGTTTAGTCTTGGAGAAGCATTCTGATGTTCTAATGCCGGATAGAAAAGGTCCTCCCCGCCCTTTAACTGCCAAGTAAAGCAGTGATATCTTCAGCAGTTTTAGAACTGCCGGGGCCTTGTGCGTCCTGGTCCCATACCTTACCCTGCTTGTCTACAAGCAGATGCCGGGGGACAGAACGGATGGAAAACGTTCTGTTCAGTTCTTCGCGCTGGTTATCGTTAAGCCAGTAATTTTCTCCTTCTATCGCGTGTAAAGCGATAAGTTTCTTCCAAAGAGGCTCTTGTGGCGAGCTGATGCAAAGGTACACGAACGCAACATCCTTCCCTCTGAACTTTTCCCGGAGTGTTTGTGAATTCTTCATTTCCATCAGGCAGGGTTGACACCATGTAGCCCAAATATCTATATAAACCACCTTCCCTTTATGCTTTTTTATCAAGTCATCAAACACCTTACCCTCCCTGAGAGAAGCGGCGTCGGCAATGACAGTGCCTGGCGGAAGCTTACTTTGGACATTACGTTTATACAAATTAGTATACTTCTTCAAGAAAGTCTCTTTGAACAAGCCTCCCTTCACCATACGTTTATACCGTTCTATCAGCGGCTGTACCGGCGCTATATCCCCCTTTTCCACTTTTTCCTGAAGCAGCCGGGTAAGGAATAAGTTACGCAGATCAGGGTCGCTAACTTTCGTTAAATAATTGTACACCAACCGCGTATCAATAATTCCCCCGTATTCGTTTGCATACGAAGACATAAGGCGGTCATTGAAAGCCTTAAAGTCCTTTTCCGTTTTTCTGACCGCTGAATCACTGAACTTAAGGGCGAGTTGCCTGTCTTCGGCCGATAGTTCCGGATGCTTTTCGAGTAGATAAACGGCTACTTCCTGGAACATTACTGTATAGTCGCTCTGCACCTTCTGCGCTGCCCTGGTCATCAGAAGATAATATTGATTAATAAAACTCTTGTACCGATCGTTTCCTAAAGCCAGAGGGTTCCATATTTTGATTTTGTTTTCATTGAGAAACGTTGTCAGTATCCTGCCTGTTGTCTTACTTCTGAATATTCCCTGGACCATTATATTCGCGGCTTCATAGCGCAGATCATTATCAGCCTGCTGCTGCAGGAAGGGATCTGCAGGATGCTTTTTAAAATACATATTGTTGAACAGTAAGGCAGCCTTAAGCCGATCTGATATATATTTCTTAAACTCACCATAAGTTTCAGCCTTTACAGAGTCAAGCTTACCGTAATCAAACACTACAGAGAAACCGGCAGAACTAAGAGATCGCTGATATGCCTCTTGCTGGGAATTGGCGGTCGCTATATTGCCCTTAAAGGCGACTGAACTATTCCTGTAGTCAGCGGATAAGTAAAAATTGAATTCCATTGGCTCTCCAGGCTTTACATAGAATTCATGGGTAATCAATCCGCCGAAGTACACTTCACCCCGGATCTTTTGTCCCTGAAGGAGCTGGATTTGTTGATAGGGTCCGGGAATGGGCACCTTGACTGAATAATTACCAGAACTGTCCCTTTTCAGCGGGATAACAACGTCCTTGCCGGTAACAAGATCCGTATACCCAAATGCAAAAGCGTCTGTCAACGCTCCCTGCAAAGCGAGCTGTTTTATGTTCCCGCTTATGGTTACCTCCCGCAATTTTGAAACCGGGGGCGTTCTGATTGTTTTTCCCGGAAAGTCCTTTTTCTGAGCTGTAGAAGGTAATGTAAAAACCGTCAGGCATAAAAGCATCAGGAAATGCTGGAAAGCTATCTTATGGTTTTTTGTTTTATTCTTACAAATTGATAAGTTGTGTGAGTGGATTGTACCCCCAGGTTTATGATTAATTAGCATGATAATCCGGTCCAGATTTGTATTGGACAAATATAAGAGTATCAAACAACACTCTCGTGTCAATGCTATTTATATTTATGCATCAAGGGGGAGAGTGTTCGGTATGCTCATCCAGAAAAGGACGTAACATCCAAAAAGTTGAAACCTTTTTCGATAAGGAGCTTTTTTATTTCAGGTATCTTTGGGTCGTAGGAAGGGCAGCAGAGCTTTGAAAACAAAGTATATGGCTTTAAAAAGTGGCAAACCTGATTTTGATGCGATAGTTGTTGGCTCGGGGCCAAATGGACTGGCCGCGGCCATTACGCTTCAGCAGCAGGGCCTCTCGGTTTTGTTGCTTGAGGGGAAGAATGAAATAGGCGGCGGACTAAGATCTTTGGAGCTTACACTGCCGGGTTTCATTCACGACGTCTGCTCGGCTATACATCCGATGGCCCTGAGCTCTCCGTTTTTCAAGTCATTGCCTCTTGATGGGTACGGCCTTGAATTTGTTGCACCTGGTAATGCCGCTGCTCATCCCTTTGACGACGGATCGGCGGCTATATTAAACCAGTCCATAGAAAAAACTGCATCTTCTTTAGGGAAGGATGGACCGGCCTATATCAGGCTTATGGAGCAGGTTAGTCACGACTGGTCTCTGATTGGCAAGGACCTACTCGGTCCTTTAAGCTTTCCCTCCCATCCGCTTGCTATGGCAAGATTCGGTTTGAAGGCTTTGCCTTCGGCCTTAAGTCTGTCAAAGATGTTCTCAGGCAAACATGCAAGAGGCTTATGGGCCGGTATGGCCGCACATTCGATACAACCACTTTCCAATATAGCCACTTCGGCTATAGGGCTGGTGCTGATGGCGACAGGTCACTCGGCTGGGTGGCCGATTCCCGTAGGCGGGTCTGTTTCCATAGCCAATGCTTTGGCATCGTATTTTCTTTCTATAGGAGGAAAGATCCAAACTAATTTTTTTGTTAAATCGCTGGATCAGATCCCGTCATCACGTGCGATATTATTCGACGTGACGCCGCGGCAGCTGCTGCAGATTGCGGGACACCGTTTTTCGTTCGTTTATAAGTGGCAGCTCGAAAAGTACCGGTATGGGATGGGAGTTTTCAAGATAGACTGGGCACTTGACGGTCCTGTTCCATTTACCGCTTCCGAATGTCTGAGCGCCGGTACCGTTCATCTGGGCAATACGATCGAAGAGATTGCAGCCGGTGAACAAGGGGCTTCGCGGGGTAAGCTGGCAGAGAAGCCGTTTGTGTTATTAGCACAGCAAAGCCTGTTTGATGCTTCACGCGCTCCGGCGGGCAAACATACAGCTTGGGCTTACTGCCATGTGCCTCATGGCTCCATGGCTGATATGACCGATACGATAGAGAAGCAGGTTGAACGTTTTGCCCCCGGTTTCAGAGACCGGATCCTCGCAAAACATACGATGAATACTGCGGAGATGGAAGAGTATAATCCGAACTATATCGGAGGAGATATAAATGGAGGGATCCAGGATATCAGGCAGCTATTTACCAGACCTGTGCTGCGCTATTCACCGTACCGGACTTCAGAAAAAGGATTATATATATGTTCTTCATCAACTCCTCCAGGCGGCGGCGTACATGGAATGTGTGGCTATCACGCTGCAAAAAGGGCACTTAAAGACGTGTTTGGCCGGAAGCCGGTTATCAGCTGAATGAATGATTGTGATTAATACGTGCTACTTCTAATATAATTTGGATCTTTATATTAAAGGATCTAAATTAGTATTATAGATACTGTCTGTTCACTATTATCGATATCGTGAAACCGCCTTGTTAATTGCCGGCAGTACTTCTGATGAGCGACCAATATATACCAGGCCGGATCACTTCGCCCGGAGATAGTTAATTGAGAAGTTACTTTATAAACACTTATTACAATGAAAAAGATATCGATAATTATTGCCGTTTGTCTAAGCTGCTGTGGCTATTTGCATGCTCAAACCGCTGTTCCCGGGGGGATTGATTTTGTGAAGGGGCTTACCTGGGCGCAGATAAAGGAAAAAGCGAAGACTGAAAACAGGTATATTTTTGTAGACGTCTTTACTACATGGTGCGTGCCCTGTATTAAAATGGACAAGGAAGTGTTTACCCAGAAGAAAGTGGGTGATTTCTTCAATAAAAACTTTATTAATGTTAAGGTCCAGGCTGACAAAGGAAAGAATGACTCTGATCCAGTTAAACGTTGGTACTCCGACGCTGCGTATATCGCTGCAACATATAATATCGACAGCTATCCTACCTATCTTTTTTTTAATCCGCAGGGAGAAATTGTGCATAGGACGACAGGTTTTACGGAAGCCGATAAATTTATTGCAGCAGCCACAACGGCAAAGGGGACGTACTTTAGTCAAAAAATGCGGTTTGACGCAGGAGAGCGAAATCCCGACTCCCTTTTAAAGCTGATAAAATCGGCACAACTGGTGAACGATGTTAAGCTTATCCCCATCGCAATGAATCAGTACTTATCGACTCAGAAGGATTTGTTAAGCGACGAGAACATAAAATTTATCTCTGAGGCTACCAATAACACTACAGATCCCGGCTTCAAGATATTGCGCACCCACCCTGTGGAGGCGGATAGAGTTTTGGGAAAGGGGAGGAGTGCCGAGATCGTTAAAATGATATTGTTTGATGAAGTTGCTTTGCCATATCTCAGGACAGATGCCTCTGTTACCAAATACGGTGGAGGTATGGTAGTTTATGGAGGTAAACTAAAGGATACAGTAGACTGGGCAGGGTTGAAAAATAAATTAACTACTGAGTACCCAGACCTGTCAGAGAGTGTTATGGCCAGTTCAAAGCTGCATTATTATGAGAGCTTGCCTGATTGGGTGAAGTATACTGAAGCTGTATCGGAAGCTGAAGGGATAATGAATAAGAGCGTATTAAATAACTCGGCATTCATCATTTTCTCACAGTGTGAAAATGATGAATGTATAAAAAAAGCGCTGGGCTGGGCTGAAAGACTTGTGCTAGCAGGCAATAAAGATCCTGAGTATCTGTACACCTATGGCAGTTTGCTTTATAAATCAGGCCGAACTAAAGAAGCTACTGAGGTTTTTGAGAATGCAGTTAAGTCAATGGGCAATCAGGGTGAGGGATTTGCTAAACAATTGGAAAAGATGAAGAAAGGTGAAAAGATCTGGTAAGGGTTTGTGAATTGTCATAGATTCCCTGTATTTTTAGCTGTTGTAACCGAATAGACCGAAGGCTAACCGTTTCGTTTTTAATATTGATCAATGTACTATGAATCCTAAACTCTTCACTTTCTTTGTTTTAATAAGTTGTTTTTTTGCAAGTCCATCTTTGTTTGGACAGGATCTTACCCGGGTTTTTTCCATGCTTATGGAACGGAAACCTGATTCGGCGCTGGCTCTTAGCAGACAGATTGTACATGACTATCCAGAAAGCGCTAAAGCATATTACGCACTTGGGAAAGCAACCCTGATGAAATCTGGTCTGCCAGCGGCTATACCAATTTATGAGAAATTACTTGATCTCCCCTCTTCTGAATCGGACGTTAAAGAGTCTGCCATGTTTGATTTGAGCGCTTGTTATTATGGTGTAGGCGACTATGGAAAAGCCAGAGCCAAAATGGCTGAATCTGTTCGGCTAAGTAAGGGTAAAAAGAATGAACCACACGTTAAACAACGAGCCAGGATTTTAGGCTTTGATTCTCTCTATACATCCTGGACTGTCAGAGAGACGGCGCATTTTGTTTTCCATTTTCAGGAGGGTGTTAACAACATAGATGGTTTTATTGCACGTAAAGAAAAGGCCTTTGATGTAATTAATTCGTTTTTTCAAGCTAAACCGCTTAAGAAAATAGATTATTTTGTCTGGTCTGACGAGACAGAGGCTTCAAAAATGCTAAACAGGCCTCTTGCATTTACCGAACCTGACGTTGCCCTCACGCATACATCTGCAATCCATACCGTTGGCCATGAGATGACACATTCGATATGCCGTTTTGCTGTCGCTCCCACCAGGGTTCATAAATTAATTTGGGAGGGGGTATGTGTATACTTTGATCAATCAAGAAGAAGCAGTATTCAAACTTTAAAAAAGCTCGGTTTTAACTCGCTGATTGCAGGTGTGTGGAAAAATGAAATCCGTGCTGGTACCGATATTATTTATCCTTTGGGCGGCGAACTGGTTAGAAGATTGATTGATAAATACGGACGCGACAAATTTATGCTGCTGTTGGCTGATCAGTCTTATGACAGTGCGGTCAAAATTTATGGGAATGATCTGGCGGTGGTTCTCTCAGAGATAGAGCATGATCTGAAGAATTAACGAATAAATTGATATGATTTTTCGTCGATCGGGGCGGTAAGAGCAGGATCAAGACCTCCTGGCCAGCCTCCCTCTTTACTTGAAAAAACGGCATGATCTTTTCCGAGTACGATGGCAGCCCTGGCAAGGAGGTTTGTTGTAAAACCGACTCCTTTAAACTCTTCACTGTTATTTAACTTGAGTTTATATCCCATGAGCAACTCATTCATTACTTTTTTTCGTGTTTCAATATCAGGTTGGGTTCGTAATTCTATTTGGCTAAGGATCATCTCAATAGAAGAAAGAGAGATAATATAATTCCCTTTTTTAAGGCTCGCCCCTTGTTCCTGTAACGCCGAACTATTGTCAATTTTTCTGGAATAAACTTTTAGCATTTCCGGATATGCATCCGCTCTGTTGAAAAGTTCTCTAATTCCATTGAATTCCTGAACTAATCTCTCCGTTCCCGTTAGTATATTATTAAACGCATAAATATTATTAAACAGAGGATACCTTAAACACGTGTTAACAAGTTCTTCTGTGGTTAGCGTGGAGAGTATTGAAGGTGGAATCTGACAAACACTGATCTTTTCCTGAGCATTTACTAGCTTTTCCCACTCCGTTGTACCGGGCTTTATCGGATAGTCGTAACCAAGTATAATTTCGCCTTCAGAGCTGGTTTCGTTCAGTGGAACCTCTTCTTTTCCACATGACAATGCGAATAAAAGCATGAAAACGCCGGTAATGCTGAATACTGTTTTCATAGCATAAGGGTTTGATTGGTATATATAAAGTTAGGTATTATTTTACAGGATCCACAAAAAGAAATATTTTGAGGGAGAGATTGTTACCTTGTTGTTGACTCGCGGACGATGAGCTCTGTTTCGAGAATAATTGATGACGTAATGTCAATGTTCTTTAGGAGATGGTCGACCATTGTTTGAGCGACTGCTTCTCCCATTTTAATTGCCGGACAATGGATGGTTGTTAAAGGCGGTGAAACGCTTCGTGAGATTATATCATCGTTAAATCCTGCGATAAGGATATCTTCAGGGACTTTTAATCCATGGTTTTTTAAGACGTTCATGCAGCTTACTGCTGATATGTCGTTGGCTGCAAAAACGCCGTCTGCTTTTAATTTGATAATGCTATCTGCCGTCTCTTCCCCGGTATTTTCGTCGAGGTTTGTTATTATTAACAGGTCCTCGTTAAACGCTGTATCACTTTCGTTAAGTGCACGTAAATAACCCTTAAACCTGTCGGCGTAAACATTGATGTAATGGCTGCCTGAGATATGAACGATTCGTTTTGCGCCCTGTTGAAGTAAATGCCTGGTAGCCCGGTAACCGGCTTCTTCGTTATCTATACAAACGGAGGGAATGGATCCGGAAGGAACACGGTCAAAGAATAAGACAGGTATGTTCTTTTCGAAGAAGATGTTTAAATGCTCTATATCTTTTGTATTACCGGATAGCGAAAGGAGTAAGCCATCTACACGGTTGGCAAACATTGTGTTTACGTTCCTGATCTCTTTCTCCCTGCTTTCGAGCGATTGTGTGATAATTAGATTGAAACCAAAGGTGTTGGTCACTTTTTCAATGCCCGCGAGAACGTCGGCTACGAAATTACTGTTAAGGCGTGGAATAATAACACCTATAGTGTTGGTCCTTTTTGTTCTTAATCCGACAGCAAAAGAATTCGTTTGGTATCCCATTTCTGCTGCAGCTTCTGTTATTCTTCTTTGAGTGTCGGGGCTCACTGTATGATGTCCCTTCAGTCCCCGGCTTACAGTGGAGGGCGCGATGTTAAGATGCCTGGCAATGTCGTAAATGGTAATTTCCTTCGATCTCATATAGTAAGGACAAAGTTAATATCATAATTTGTAAAATGGCTAAAACAATCGATTGTTATTGCTATTTTAAATTCCTAGCTTTGTTCATAGATAGAAAACAATCGATTGTTATAACCTTTCTTATTTATATAAAATCAATATGGCATTAGAGAAAACCTGGCGATGGTTTGGAGGTAATGATACTATAAGACTGTCGGAATTGCGGCAGTTTGGCGTTGAAGGGATCGTTACCGCTCTTCATCACATTAAGGGCGGGGCGGTATGGCCTGTAGAGGAGATACAGGCGGTAAAAGATGAGATCGAACGTCACGGAATGCGGTGGAGCGTAGTCGAGAGTCTGCCTGTATCCGAAGAAATAAAGATTTGCAGTCCTAAACGGGAGGAGCTTATCGAAAACTATAAGATTTCTCTCAGAAACCTGGCGGAATGCGGGATTGACACCGTTTGTTACAACTTCATGCCCGTGCTTGACTGGGCAAGAACAGATCTTCATTATATGAACGAAAATGGTGCAGAATCGATGCTGTATCATCACGAGACTTTTGCTGCGTTTGATATTTTTATCCTGGGCCGGCCCGCTGCAGAAAGGGACTATCCTGCTGACGTGATAGCCGGGGCGAAGGTCATTTTTGAGAGTATGAGCGAAGAGGAGCGGAATAGACTTGCTTACAATATCATTGTTGTGACTCAGGGTTTCATTAATGGGACGGTTGGTAATGTGAGTAACTACAAGCAGATTTTCCTCGATTACCTGAGTCGCTACAACTCCATCAACAGAGACACATTACGACAGCATCTCTCCCGGTTTTTAGCCGATATATTGCCGGTCGCCGAAGAGTGCGGTATTAATATGTGTATCCACCCTGACGATCCGCCCTTTCCGCTACTGGGTCTCCCGCGAATAGCGAGTACTAAGGAAGACTTTGAATGGATATTTAGTGAGCATCCTTCATTGAATAACGGACTTACGTACTGCAGCGGCTCCTTGTCGGTAAGAGAGGATAATGACCTGGTAGCTATTGCGCGGGCGTTTGCCGAAAGGATCCATTTTGTTCATCTGAGGAATATTAAAAGAACCGGAGACAGAAGCTTCTATGAATCTGCTCATTTAGACGGGGTAGCAGACATGTATAGTATTCTGAAAGAGCTCCTTGAAGAACAGAAGAAAAGAAAAGAGGAGGGAAGAAAAGATACCCGAATGCCATTCAGGCCGGATCATGGATTAAAGATATTGGATGACTTCAATCGGAAGAGTAATCCCGGATACCCTTTGGTAGGTAGAATGAAGGGTTTCTGCGAAATATCAGGACTGGAAATGGGAATAGAAAAAGCTTTAAAATAATAAATATAATGACAAATGAACGTAACTCACTATTTGATATTAGTGGAAAAGTAGCAGTAATAACAGGGGCGGGAGGAGTATTAGGCGGAAGCATCGCCTTAAGCCTTATGAAGGCCGGCGTTAAGGTTGTGGCAACGGACATCCGTCAGGAAAACCTTGATGCGCGTGTTGCGGAACTTAAGCAAATCCATCAGGATGTTATCGGCGTTGTAAGTAATGTCCTTGATCTGGATAGCCTGAAAGAGCTGGCCGGTATTGTGAAAGAAAAGTTTGGTAGAATAGATATTCTGGTTAATTGTGCAGGAGGGAATGTTCCGGGAGCGACGCTGAGAGAGGATCAGAATGTTTTTGATATGAAGATTGAAGACTGGGAAAAAGTGACAAATCTAAATACCAATGGTACGGTATATCCTTGTCTTGCTTTTGGAGAGGTGATGGCTGCGCAAGGTGCGGGAAGTATTATAAATATATCGTCGATGGCTACTTATTCGGCTATTACGAGAGTCCCGGGATATTCTGTTTCTAAATCAGGTATAAATATCTTCACTCAATGGCTTGCCACCGAAATGGCATTGAAATTTGGTGAGAAAGTGAGAGTGAATGCGCTTGCTCCGGGGTTCTTTATTGGCGATCAAAACCGGGCCGTTTTAATTAATCCGGATGGATCATATACCGAAAGGAGTGTTAAAGTACTGGCGCGCACTCCTATGAAGCGGTTTGGGGATATTTCTGAGCTTAATGGTGCTATTCAGTTTTTATGTTCAGATGCGGCAAGTTTCATCACAGGAGTAATTCTGCCCGTCGACGGCGGCTTTACGGCATTTAGCGGTGTTTAAAAAGGATAAGTAAACAGCCATAGCCGCCGGTAGTGAATGGAGGCCGGTGACTGTGGCTGTATAATTCTTTACTTTATTTTTAATTCTGTTTGAACTGGTTTCAACCAGGGGGCAGAAAAACTAACGTTCACTTTTTCACCTGGTTTGCCGTTTACCCGGATATAGGCAATAAGTTTTCCATGGTATACCCTTTGCCTGTTGTCGGTGTAATCTGACATATCCGAATTGTTGCCAGCTTCGAGGCCCAGCAGTTTTGCCGGACCAGCTACACGGCATGTAACTTCATCATCCGACAGTATTACCGGCACGCCATCCTCGTCGACCACCTGTAATGCTATCTGAGCTACCCCGCCGTTAGCGGTCAACGTCTTTTCTTCAGAGATTATCTTCAATGCGTATGCACGTTTGGAAGAACGGATGCTATAGCGGCATGTTTCCTTTTCCTTTTCATCGAGCCCGACCACCTCCAGCTTTCCACTGGAATAGGGGATGTCCCAATGAATGATACCGTGCTCATTATTTTGAGCTTTAGCGTCGCCTATGGGGGTTCCGTTTAACTCGAGGCGTGCCCTGGCAGCGTTGGTATAACAAACCACCCTAATCGATTGCCCTTCCTTATAGTTCCATACAGGCCAGGCATCCATCGAAGGAATTTCTTCGGCCTGGTTATTGTTTGAATTTTCAGCTTCCAGCGCCGACCACACGTCTTTAGCCTGCGGAGCGCTGCCGCTTCCAGGGGTAGGGTATGTACCAAGATAGGCTACCGGCTTGTCCGACCAGAGTGCCTGGCGGAAATGTCCTCGGGGCTTAACAAAGCCTCCGAAATCTAGCAATCCTGAGTAGAATCCCCGGGAAGGCCATCTGCCTGATTCCCCCAGGTAGTCGATGCCAGTCCACAGGAATTGACCGAAGATATGCTGGTTATCTCTAACGGCTTTCCATGCTTCGAAGTCGTGGCGGTTTTCACTGCCATAGATCACCCGTTTTGGATATTTTTCGTGGTCGGACTGGTAACGGCTTTCTGTGTAATTATAGCCTGCGATGTCAAGAGTGCCCGGATATTCAGTTTCGTTTGACATGGCCACACCCGCAAGACCGGCAGTTACCGGTCGAGATCTATCGTACGTTCTTACCACTGCAGCCAGACGTTTAGCAATAGCACCGAGTCTTACTGCATCAGGCGCATCTTTTTTATATCCACCAAAGATTGGCTGTGTAAAGCCCCCTTCGCGACTTCCATCCAGCACAGGGTGGGAGTAGGGATCGTTCGGATAATCCACTTCATTGCCGATGCTCCATGCAAATATGGAGATGTGGTTGCGGTCGCGTCGCACCATATCCGCAAGATCTTTCTCTCCCCATTCTTTAAAGAAGTCGAAATTGCCGTCGAAACCGGGCTTTCCCACATTCCAGCCTTCCAGCCATTTCCGTTTCGGGAACTCCCATTCGTCAAATGCCTCGTTCATTACCAGTAAGCCCAGTTCATCGCAGAGCGCATATAAGCCGGGAGCCTGTGGATTGTGGCTGGTGCGGATAGCGTTACAGCCCAGTTCTTTCAGTGCAAGAAGTCTCCGGCGCCACACTTCGGGATAGACTTCTGCCCCAAGTACACCGGAGTCGTGATGCAGGCACACCCCTTTAACTTTCATCCATTGTCCATTGAGTGCAAATCCCTTGTCAGAGTCGAACGTAAAGGTGCGGAAGCCCGTCTGGATAATAGAACGGTCGATTTCTTTGCCATCCTGCAGTACAGTTGTTCTGAGTTTGTAAAGAACGGGATTGTTGAGACTCCACAATTGCGGTTTCTTCACGTTGATAGCAAACTTTGCGTTGTTATTCTTGCCTGCGTCGACTGCCACTACGCTTGTCTTCTTTGCGACAACACGCCCGTCGGGCGCCACCAGCTCATTCTGTATAGTAAGACTGGCTTTGCGGTCTGAACTATTGGCCAGGCTAATTTCGACATGAAGCATTGCCCTGTTTGCCGTAACTTCAGGAAAGGCGTAAACTCCCCACTGCTCTATGTGGACTGGATTAGCCGATACGAGCCATACATTCCTGTAGATTCCCGAGCCGGTGTACCATCGTGAATCGGCATACCGGCTATGGTCAACCCGTACAGCTATGGTATTCTCCTGCCCCGGCCGGATATAAGCGGTGGCATCGTACATAAAGGAAATATAGCCGTTCGGGCGACTGCCGAGTGAATGTCCATTGATGAAAACCTCACTCCGGTTATAGACACCTTCGAAATAGAGATACGTTTTCGTTCCTTGTTTCTCTTTCGGGATAGTGATTTTTTTGCGGTACCAGCCAATTCCACCTGGGAGAAAGCCAGTTGCGCTAGCGAGACTGGGACTGAGGTGTTGCTTAACGCTCCAGTCATGGGGAAGGTCCACCTGGCGCCAGGTCTGGTCACTCAGTTCAGTTGCTTCTCCCTGGGGAATATCCCCCAAGTGGAACAACCAGCCTGTGCTGATCTTTTCCGGCCTGCCAAAACCCGGTTGGGCATATGCGGATATCTGCGCTGAAGTAAGGACTAACAGGCAAATTGTTGGAAGCAGGGATATTAATTTCATGTAAGTGCGTGGGTTTTATTTGTTAAAAATAAATTTTCTGAATTTATACTTTAACAAAAATAGTATATCCAAAATCCACAGATGTATACGAATTCGTCAATTATAGGTGAGAAATTGGTCATTATTTAGGTTTATGGCAGGGTTACTGCTTTTTGATGATGAAACGTTATTATTCTGGATAGTCATGCACAAGGTACTGCCTTGTGCATGACTATCCGAGCTCATTTAACTCAGGTCTGAAGCCTTATTTAAACCCGAAAATTAACGGAAACAGGAACGTTACTATAATCGTCCATAAACAATATACCGGTAGGTAGAAGGAAATAACCTTTCCCACAGCCGTCTTGTCGGTCTTCTTTGAAAGTATTCTGAGCAACTGCGCTGTTACCAGCAGCAGATTGATCAGTATTAAAATGTTGCTGCCAAGCACTGCCGCCCTGTTGGGAGTAATGCCCCATTCAGAGATCCGGAATAAAATGGCTGATAAGGCTATGCCATTTAATACTACAGTCACAATTGACAGCAAGAAAAGTATCCAGAGCCCGGCCTTACTTTTAGTGGTTTTAGCATCGCCTGCAATAGAGAAGAAGATGATCGCCATAACGCCCACCAGAAGAACATTGAAGATCAACAGAAACTCGCGATCGTTATAAGGATCTTTTCCGGAGTACACTATTGCTGAGAGGTAAATCACCAGCATCACTAACACAAGCGGACTGAATATTCTGGCGATTACCGGAGACACTTTCCCTACCAGTTGTGGGTTGGTTTGTGTAAGGTAGGTTCCGACAATTGGTGCTGCAGCAAGCCCGAAAATTCCGACATAATCAAAATAGTACTTCTCAATCTTGAAACCGATGAGAGAGAAAAGTCCTACAGTTATACCGCTCATTAGTGCGCCTGCTATCAAAATCAGAGTTGTCATTACAACCAGGTCGCCGTTGTACCTTAAAAAGCCCAGCCTCTTTTCTTCGTTATTACTCTTGTCGCCAACAAACGCAAACCCTAATACCGACCATAAGAACAATGCTAAATGGATGCATGATAAAATGAGTGTGTCGCTTTTTTTAACATGAGGAAGCGAATTAATGAAAATGACGCAGACAAGAGTCACCACCGCAATAAAGGCGATTTTACCTGCGGATAGCTTATTCTTCCAGATAAAATAACCTGTTAGCAGCGGCAAGACTATAAAGCCGATATTCCTTTGATAAAATAAATCTTCCTCCATGGACAGGAGAACTGGCAACTTTGCGATGAGGCCGGCAAGCAGGGAGGCAATGATTATGAATAATAAATCTTTGCTGGTGCCCCAGCCAATTTCATTACTTTCATAATTCAGCCGCTCATTCCAAAAATCAGCTAACGCATTGTCTTTAAGTTGCGGGTAAAGTGCATTGAACTCGCGTTTGAAAAGCGCTTTGTCTGCCCTGTACATCTTTTCGAGTTGGCTGGGGTTGTGTTGTTCAGCGATTATTTGATCTTTCATGATTTATTCAGGTTAATATTAAGTCGAAATATTATTGTATGTTTAAAGTGCTTTGAAAAACAAAGTGTATAATTAAAAAAATAGTGCCGTTGCTTTGTTCTTAAATAAGAATATTTACTAACCATATAAAGTACTTTGATATACAAAGTTAGTGTTTAATTTTATTTAAACAAATGAGAAATAGAAATTCTTAAGGCTTATGGTATTGATCGATAGGAGCGACTATGTAACGGCCAGAAGGGCATCAAGAATGATCTTCTGGCCGTTTGGTATTCAGCAGTACAAATTCCCTGCCTTTCAGAGATTTGCCCACTTCCATTTGATTCCGAGGGTAAACCATCTGCCAGGCATGGGAGAAGCTCCGGCCTCTACATATTCTTTGTTTGTAATATTATTGGCATCAAAATACACTGTAACGCTCCCAGGTGTCACCGAGAGTCTGTTGTCAATAAGTAGGTAACCGGAAGATGCAGAGTTAATCCTTTCGGCATAACGCATGCCCAGGCTCATGCTTAAGAGGTTGTGGTAGTTTATGATGATGGTATTTGTTATCTGGTGGCGAAGGCTGTTTATGGCGTAGTTAGAAATTGCATTTTCAGCGTTCTCCATGGATACTTCCGGAGATAGCCAGGTATAAGAGGCTCTGTTAATAATACCCCACTGACTGGCACCCGTGACCTCGGAGAGACGATAGTCGGCACTTATTGAGACCCCCCTGGTGTTTACCTGTGATGAATTCATTGGTTCCCAGGGCGCTTCGACGCGATACTTAATCCAGTCGATAAAAGAGCTGGTATGGCGGTAGAAGCCGCTTAAAGAAGCGTATAGACGGCCCGAACTCCATTTAAGTCCTGCTTCTGTCGACAGCGACCGCTCGGGCCGGAGCTGATCGTTACCGATGTTGGTAGGTCCTGTGTAGTAGAGATCGGTGAAAGTAGGCAGGCGTTGTCCTGTCCCTATATTGGCAAATATCCGGAGCTGGTTAATAATCTGCCAGCCTGCATCTATCCCCGGGAAGATATCCCATCCATAATCCGAGTTATAATTCAGGTAAGCACCTGCATTGATAAGAAGAGATGGAATACCAGTAAAGCTATATTCGGCCGACACGCCCATATTCGTACGATCATGAATGCCGAGATTATTACTATTGATACGCTCTGTGCGTAATTCAAGACCGGCTCCAACTACGCCATAAGTCGTAAGGAGGGTATTATTCAGCTCTGCATCTATCACTCCAGTTGTATGGATATTGTGAAAAGCGTCGGGCTTCTGACGGATGAAAATATAATCGTCTTTGTTAGCGCGGTAACTTAGCCGCGGCTTCATCACCCAATTATCCGATACCTGAAGCGTTCCTCCAATGCTTCCGATAAATGTTCTCACAGCTTCTTTCGACTCGTTGTCTCTTGGTGGGGCATAGAACATACTCGCGCCAAAATCATTATTGATGAAACCTGACATGAAATCGATTGAATTTCTCTCTGAGAGTTTTAAAGAACTTTGATAGTAAGCCTTTGTATTGTTGAAAGAGGTGTTGTAACGATATCCAGAACTACTTTCGTTTGCCAAAGCCAGGCTATGCTTCATGCGTTTACCAACCAGACTTCCACCCATCTGCACACCGCTTCCTCCAAACGGGTTCTGATTGGATGTGTCCCTTTTAAAGTTGCTTCCTGTATATGCGTTGGCGTAAAGGCCGGTTTGTTCGGGTCGCCGGGTCACTATATTGATGGCACCATTCAGTGCATTTACCCCATAAATTCTTGCCGCGGCGCCTTTTAGTATTTCTATCCGCTCGATCTCCTCAAGTGGGACAGGCAGGTTCATTGTGAGATGACCTGTTTGAGGATCGTTCATCTTTACCCCGTTTACTAATACCAGGGTTTGATCGAAGGTACCGCCATCAATACCTATATCGGTCTGTGTTCCCCATGGCCCGCGTTGTCGTACATCCACGCCCCCAGCATAGGTTAAAAGCTCATTGATCGATTTTACAGCCATACCATTGATCATTGCGCGGTCGAGTACCTGAATGTTGCGGTTCTGCTTTTTAAATGGTAGCTGTATACGGCTTTCGTTGACTACAATCTCGTCAAGCGTATGTCCTGTTTCCTGGGCCGACGTAAAAAACGGAAGTAACAGGCCGGACAGTACGAATAGAAATGCGATGTGTCTTTTGTAAAAATGTTGCATGCGGCAAAAATAAAGGGTATGGGCATTGTCCTTGGCTGCCGGATTTCAATTTATCAATAGTCCGGTTTGGGGGAATACTCTTTTTTATGTACTTTACCGGCCTATATACATTGGTATGAGTAGTCCGGCAAGGCTCCCTTTTGAACATATTGTTTCTATTGACAGAGACAGCAGTACTGCCGTTTATCTGCAAATAGCGCGTCAACTAACTAATGCAATCAAACAAGGGCACCTGGTGCCGGGATCGCGTTTGCCGGGATCCCGTGCCTTATCCTTAGAACTGAAAGTACATCGGAAAACTGTTGTTGCGGCTTACGGTGAGCTGGAAGCGCAGGGCTGGATTGAAGTAAGTCCCAATAGAGGAGCCTATATCAATAACATACCAGAGCAGAATGATCCGTTCTCTTCCCGTTTTGGACAGGCGCCGATTGCGTTTGCTTCCCAAACCGGCTATACCTTCAGGCGAAGTATTTTATTGGATAAACCGCAGGAGCCTAATCCGGGCTGGCTGGCCTTTTCAGACGGCATGCCTGATGTTCGTCTGACACCTACTGAAAGACTTACCCGTACCTATAGCGGCATCATGAAACGCAAGAACAATAGGAAATATCTTGCTTACTCTGCTGTAGAGGGCAATGTCTTTTACCGGGAAATACTGGCGGAGTACTTAAACAATACCCGTGGCTTACATATCACCAAAGACAACATACTAACTACCCGCGGCACTCAGATGGCGATATTTCTTACCTCTGCGCTGTTATTAACTCCAGGAGATCTTGTTATAGTTGCACGGCTTGGTTTTTACGAGAGCAATATGATTTTTCAGCATTTTGGAGCTTCGCTGATGCAAGTGCCGGTAGATCAGGATGGGATTTCGGTAGATGCTATTGCCAGACTATGTAAAGTAAACCGCATCCGGATGGTTTATGTCACTCCCAGCCACCATTATCCCACAGGCGTAACACTAAGTGAACAGAGGAGACGCGAGCTCCTTGAGCTCTCGGAGAAATATGGATTCATAATTCTCGAGGACAACTATGAACATGATTTTCATTACGAGGGCGGTCTTCCGCTACCGATAGCCAGCGCCGACCAGTCAGGGATGACTATCCATATCGGCTCATTTTGTAAGGTTCTGGCTCCGGGCCTCAGGATGGGGTATCTTGTCGCGCCCCCTAATTTAATTGACGAGCTGGGCCGGTTAAGACAGATTGTGGACCGCCAGGGGGATGCCACCATGGAACAAACAGTGGCTGAATTACTTGCTGAAGGAGAAATTCAGCGGCAACTGAAGAAAAACCAAAGAGTTTACCAGGAGCGCCGCGACGCATTCTGTTCTCTACTTCAAAGTAAACTAAACGGCCATGTAAAGTTTGCATCGCCGCCCGGTGGTTTGTCGGTATGGACAGAATGGGACAAAACGCTCAACCTTATGAGGATCAGTAAACAATGTATGAGACAGGGGCTGTATCTTCCACAAACGCTGCTTTATCAGAATGAATCTGTAACGGCTATGAAGCTGGGATTCGCTGATCTTGATAGTAATGAAATGGAGGAAGCGGTCACACTTCTCGCAATAGTTGTAAACGAATCGGCATTATAGGTAACCTGAAAGAGTAGGAAGGGGGTTCTGCAGGCAGAGCTATTGCAGCCATCTTTCGAAAGAGAGACTCTGCCTTATTCAGGATGATTGAAATGAATAGAGAATGCGGAAAATATACCTCTCCTCTATTCTTTCAAAATCATTGATGTTCAAAACTGCTTTGGTATCCGAACTTCTGGTTTAGTAAAGTATGAATGGTCTTACCGTGCTCGTAGCCGGATAGGGCAGTTAACTTTAGTATCAGCGGCTCATCGCTGATGTACGTTTGTAAACTGATCGATCATATCGTCCAGTATTTCTTTGCTATAACCGATGCGGTTTGCATAATCCAGACATAAAATATACTCTTTATCGTGCACCTGGCCATCCTGAGTCATCATCTGGACCAGCGCTTGCAGTTCGAGTGTTTTCTGAAGGCCATCCTCCGGAATAATAAAGCTAAGTACAGGAAGATTATCTACAATCGGTGATACATCATCGGGCGTAAGCCCAAGTTTATTTCCAATAAACAATAGCAAGTCGCCTTCGCCTTTGTCCAGATATTTATCCGCAGCAGCAATTAAGATTACATTTTGAAAAAACGCGAGTTTTTTTTGTCGCGTATTGAGTACATCTTCAAGAGATTGTTTCATTTTACACTGTCTTTTATTATCCAATTGTGGCTGGGAAAACCGGAGTTTTATTTCCCGGACAGCCGCTAAGAGAATAGAACTAGATGCCTGTTTGTTTTATCCTTTTAGGATAAGTTCGTTTCCGGAATGCATAACTCACACAAAAAGTTTGATTTGCCGTTATCTATAAATATCAAAATCTGTGATAATGGATAGTATAAATCAACAACAACCTGAAGATAATTTAAAGAACCTTAGGGGGGCTGAAGCTACTAAAAAAATGAAAGAACTGGCTGAAAATGCCGCTACCTGCTTCTTCTGCTCCAGTATTAAAACCGGAGTTCCTTTTTCAACACGTCCGATGACGGTATTGAAAGTTGACGATGACGGGAATTTTTGGTTCCTGAGCTCCGATGATAGTTTTAAAAATGAAGAATTAAGTCACGACCCATTTGTACACCTGTTATTTCAAGGCTCGGCATACAGTGATTTTCTCAATATCTATGGCATTGCTGAGATTAGCAAGGATAAAGAAAAGATCAGGGAACTGTGGAACCCAATGCTGAAAACATGGTTTACTGAGGGCGAGGACGATTCCCGGATTACAGTGATTAAAGTAGATCCGTCTGAAGGGTATTACTGGGATCATAAAAATGGCAAAGCAGTAGCTTTTATTAAACAAGCTGCAGGTGCTGTGTTAGGCAAAACTTATGACGATACAATTGAGGGTAAGCTTGATATAGAGTAAGGTTCGTCCACATAAAAGCTAAAGACATATGGCAAATAAACTTGAAGTTTGGCAAAGAGGCTCGATACCAGGTATTATTCCAGTATTGCAGCCGGTAGCTCATGCGTTGCTCCAGGCCAGGGAAGAGGTAAATGAGTATATGTCCGACTTTCCGGATGAATTGCTGTGGGTACGTCCGGCAGGGCTAGCCTCTGTTGGTTTTCATCTTCAGCATTTGAGCGGAGTGCTTGACCGGGTATTTACTTACGCCCGCAGGGAAAGCCTCACCGAACTGCAATTTTTCCAATTGGAAGAGGAGGGGACAGACTCAAGAGAAAAGTATACGGTAAATGACCTGGTTGATCGTTTCAATCATCAGGTAGATAATGCACTGGATCAGATTAAAGGCACGGACGAATCAATCCTGACAGATTACAGGGGAGTGGGCCGGGCGGGCCTTCCGTCAACAGTTATCGGCTTATTGGTTCATGGCGCCGAGCATACGATGCGTCATGTGGGGCAGCTACTTGTTACTGCGGCTGTAGTGAGAGATAACAAAAAATAGCAGAATTTAGGTAGAATCGACAAAGTAAACAAGTTTTAAATTTTGTATCTTTAGGCATCTTGATCTAAAATGAGGTTTAGAAGGCTTGTGAAACAAAAACATGTAACTGTAACCGTTTTTATTCTCGTTACAGGTTTGGTTTCATGCGGGCACAAAAAAGCGCTGCCCAACGACTATATCGGAGATTGGAAGTCGGTAGATACTATGGATTATAATATTGCTATCACTATACAGAGCAAAAAAAATGCGACTAACTTTATAATTAAAGACAAGACAAATTCGTCAGTTGCGGAATTACCGGGCCGATACAACGCAGGAGGAAATAGATTCGAACTCGATGGATTGAAGTATAGTAATATACTTAAAGGATTTTCCAATTTCCAGAGCGCAGAATTAGTGGGAGACACGATGCTGTTTACAGTAAATGAAAGAATTGTTAAAATGGTACGGCAGGATTTATGAATTTTATGTTCATTATTCTTTGATCAAATTCTTCACCCTTGACGATTGCTTTGGCCTTCACGCGGATTTTGTATGTATAAATGGTGCTTACCGAGTAATCCAATATTCCAGCAATAGTCTCATCATCCTTTATTCCCAGCCTCATTAAAGCAAAGATGCGCAGCACGGTGTTTAACGATCCGCTTTTTTGCGGCCATATTTGATCTTCAGGTCGCAATAATTCATTAAATGCGGGAACGAAGTTAGGCAGTAGCTTCAGGAATATTTGATCCAGGGTATCATACAGGTATTCCCTTTCTTTGCTGATTTGCATGGATGTTACAACTTCGAGGGCCTCGTCAATTTTCTTCATTTTAATCTTGTGCTCCACTTTTCTTTTAAGCTTCTCAAGCATGTTTATGTTAGAAAAGGATTGTTTGAAGAAGAATCCGATGTACTCCTCGTTTATTCGGGTATGTTCCAGTAGTTTGGTGTTAATTGAAGCCAACTGATCGTTCTTTTCATTAATTAAACGTTCGCTCACCTTCACCTTTTTTAGCTGTATAAATACTACATACAGTATGCTCAGCACCACAACCACGACGACAGCAAATATCAAAGAATAAATTATCGACTTGTCTCTTTGTCGTTCGGTTTCCATTATTGTTTTTCCGGCTATCAGTGGGAGCACGTTCTGTATGTCGATCTTATGTCCTCTGGCTCCGTAGAACTCTGCATCCGAGACTGCCTTATTTATGCATTCGTAAGCTAATTTCAGATCGCCGGCTTTGTAAAACTCTTCCCCCAGCTTGAGAATGGCTTCCGTGTCTTTGGTAGATGATCTGATATCACTGATGGCTGACAATGCAAGGAACATAATTTTGTCGTCACCCGAGTGGTAATAACTCAATCTCATAGCCACCATGGCGATCCCATGATGAGTCAATCCGTTGTGTGTAATAAAATGCAGATAGAATTCGGCTGTCCGGCGATGACGCGATGACCTTCCGTCGATCTCTGCCTGGTCAATTACCCGTTCGAACGCATTTGGAGGCGACGCTGACGTCATTTTCTTGAATTCGTTTTCGGCAGTTATGCGGTATTGTGTAGCATAGTACTTATCGTTGTTATATTTTGCAAGGGCCTCATAAAATCGCGCTTTGAGCCTATGGTAAGTTGATTTAAGCTGTTCTGGGATCGTTTCTTTATCCAATTCAAAGACAAGTTCATAGGCTTCTTTAAACATGCCCGATGGCACGAGGATTTGCAGCAGTTTTAGTTTGCTTTCCTGTACTTTAAAATGATCCTCATGAGCTAGTCCAATGTGGATCATTTTTTGAACGTAGGTATATGAAGAGTCGAACTTATAGAATTGGTATTCCTCCAGAATCGCATTATACAAACGATATAGCTCAGGATAAGCCAACCGCGAACTGTCGCGCGAAGCTATCCTTAACTGATTGATCCTCGCCTCTTTTTTGCGGTCGTGTTCCTTGTTTTTAAGCTCTGTTTGGAGTATGTTAAGCAAGCTATCCTTAGGGGAGATACTAAAAGCCGCACCACTTTTAGTAATGAGCAGTAACAGTATAAATATAGCTAAAGGGTTGATTTTTAACATTCCGTAATGTATTCATTTTTGGTGAAAATACTTAACGCAAGTTTGGTCCTTACTCGTCAATAATCGGGACGCTAACAAGCTACATATGATTTTTCGTACTTCATATGTAGCCAGTTAGCAGGAGGGCGTATTATTTCCGTCCCAGCCAAGAATTGTTATTGGATATGTACCTGTACTCCCTCTTTCAAGGTACCGGTCCCTTTATAGATCTTTCCTTTTAAAAGCACCTCTGCATTGATTTTTTCTATTTTATTTTCAGCTTTTCCATTTCCATCCTTCGCCGACATGGTGATGCTTATTGTATTTCCATCTTTTTTTGCAGAGAATGTCATCAGGTTATAATCTCCTTTTTTAAATCCCCAGCCATCACCAGCATCAGTATAGAGCTTGCCGACGGCATTCCCCTGTTCATCGGGACAAACAACAAGGGTTAAGGGGTCAAATGAGTTCTCGGTTGTATTCTGAATGATTTTTCCAGTCGGGATAATAGACCCGCCCCTGACCTTTAGTTTCGCCTGATATTTGTCCTGCAGATCGCCTCCGACTAAACTCAGGTCTTCCCAGATACCAGAGGGGAGTGAAGGGTTTTTTGCAAATGCCGGAATAACAAGCAGGTTTTCGCCCAATAAGAAAGCTTGTTCTTCATTTCTAAGCGTTAAATCCTTAGGGTTAGAGAAAAATACCGGCGCCATTACCGGGATGCCCGTGGTCGCCGCATTCTGAAACAAAGTATAGATGTAAGGAATCAGGCGGTAACGACGCTCAAGCGCAATGCGTGAGGTGTTTTCTATAGCCTCGCCAAATGCCCATGGCTCTTTGTCGTTTGTTCCGGCGCAGGCATGTCCCCTTACAAAAGGCATAAACACGCCGAACCCCAGCCAGTTAGCCCAAAGGTCGCCGGACGTGTTGTTCAGGAATCCGCCGATATCCGGACCGCTGAAAGGTTGTCCCGAAAGTCCTAAGGTAATAGACATCGGGACTGATAGTTTTAGGTGCTCCCAACTAGCCATGTTGTCGCCTGTCCAGGTAGCGGCATATCTCTGTCCTCCCAAAAGATTGGCCCTGGTTAAAAGGAAGGGGCGTTTATCCGGATTTGCGGCCATTATTCCGTCGCGTGATGCTTCGACCATCAACCGTCCGTAAGCATTGTGGTAAAGCAAGTGCGGACCAGCAGGCAGATTGCCACCGCCTTTGTGCATGGTTTCATAAGGCATCGTTCCCAGGCGCTGTTCCTGTGGTAACTCGCTGTCATTGATGGCCGGTTCATTCATGTCATTCCAAACCCCGTCAATACCTTTTGCGAGGAAGTCCTGGTAGAGACCAGACCACCATTTTCTCGCCTTAGGACTTGTGAAGTCAGGGAAAGCACAATCGCCCGGCCAAACTTTGCCATGATATTCAGTGCCATCTGGCTTTTTTACCCAGATATCTTTTTCTGAACCCGATTGGTAAACAGAGTAGTTTTTGTCTACTTTAACACCCGGGTCAATCATATAAACCGCACGAAATCCTTTGTTGTGAAGTTTGTTGTTGAGGGCTGACGGATTTGGAAAATTTTGAGGATGAAACGTAAACACCCTATAGCCATCCATATAGTCGATGTCCATCCAGATTACGTCGCAAGGAATACTTTTGGCGCGGAAAGTATCGGCAATTTCAAGAACACGTTTTTCTGTTCCATATGAGAACCGGCACTGATGATACCCTAAGGACCAGAGGGGGGGCATCTCAATGGTGCCTGTCAATTCTGCCAGGCCTTTTAAAACCGCTTGAGGCGACTCCCTGTCGATAATGAATACGCGAAAAAGTGCTCCTTCCGTATTGAGCCTTATTTCATCAGAATTGGTGTAAAGCTCCGATTTCCATGAAGTGTCAAAGATGATTCCGAATGCTGTGCCGTCCCTTCTTACACCCATCACCCAGGGGTGACTTTGATACAATCGTTTTCCCTCTTCCACTCCATATGCCCCGGTATCTGTATTCCACAATTTAATAAGCTTGCCATTGCGGAGGAGAGGGCCGGTAACTTCACCGCCTCCATATAAGCTAATATCGCCGGAAAGCTTCAGGTAGGCACTGGCTTTATTGCCATTCACAACAAAACCGGGGATCAAAGACCAGTCTTTAGGCATTGTTCCTTTTGATCGTGGCTCTTCTTTTAATATAAGAGAGGGGGTTTTGCTTTTGTCAAACCCTTCCGGTATAAATTGGACGATTCGCTCTCCTACCAGGACCGGCTTCTTTACAGCCACATTCTGAGCGGGAGCATTTGTGATATAGAAAATTGAAATAAGGAATAATAACTTTTTAAGACCCATAATAATTTCGAAAGTTTAACAGTAGTTTTCTGTTTAGTCAGTATCGGACTAAGGTATATAAAAACGCGGGCAGCAAACTGATGGGAAATCGTTTGCTCTGAAAAATCTAAATGTGTTTTTATGTTAAGTTTTTGTTTTTCAATAGGATATTGTTCTGTAATAGGCGGAAATTGTCGCAAAAATCAGTTGCCTAAAGTAGGGGTTTATAAAAATAACCGGCAGATATATGCGTTGATGAGGCAAGTGACGTTGCTTTAAACGGGCCATTAGCGTATAGCGCAAGTCGATGATGAAATACTCCGTGACGGACAGAAGAAGGGTGTTCGCTTCTACTAAATACGACGAACGGTTGTGGTCATGGATGTCAGCGAAGCCAGGGCCTGCATCCGAAAGAAGAGTATCCAACTGGATACTCTTCTCCTTAATAAAACCTATTTCTTTTTTGAGAGAAAGAAATCTTCCACTCTCGTTGGACTTAACATCTGCCAAAGAGAGGCTACAGTCCATCCTGGTGCGAAGATATTATTATAAAATCCTTTACCATTTTTGCCATAATCCCAGTTTGTATGCTGTACTACCTCAGGATAGTAACCCACTTTTGCTATGTCGAACATATGATCCTTTACCGGCATCAGCTGGAGCATGGAGGTTTTGATTACCGCCGAGAACTGAGCGAAACGGGGCTCCTGTTTTTGTTTTGCCAGCCAGTCGAGTACCGCTGCGAATTCGAAGATAAATACATCCACATGGTTGTTTTCGACGGAAACATTCCCCCAGCCTCTCGTTTTGAAACCTACATCGCCGAGCATCTGGCCCTGAGCAAAAGGTACGTCCCAGGTATAGTACCATGTCAAACAGAAATAAGCAGCCTTTAAACACATGTCTGTATAACGCTGTTTCTCCTTCCCTGACGACACCATCGACAAATAGTACATGGCTGTAGATGCATAAAGGGAGGCTTCCTTGTCTTCGCAGTTGGCATCAAGTGTGGAAGAGAAATAATCTGACTTCGAGATAATTTCTTTTTCCAGGTACATCCCAGTCAGACGGGCTGATTCCAGGTACTTTTTGTCTTTGAAATAAACATAAGCCATCGTTAACGGAAGTGTAGCAGAGGGAGTACTTCCACCGGTTTTATCTTCTATCTTGAACTCATCATTGAATTTTCTCGGGAAGCTTCCATCCGTTTGCTGGAGCCGGGAGAAATTTTGCAACAGAGTCCTTATTCTTGCTTCCCATTGGGGATGTTTTCTGCCTTTGTTCCTTTCGTATTTAAGATAATTCAAAATAGCGAAGGCTCCTTCAGACTGCCGGCGAATACTATATACACGCGTCTCCTTCTTATGAGTAAAATCTACGAACTCCCTAAAGAAGCCACTGGCCGTAAAACCGTATTTTAAATAACTGTCGAAAATAGCCGTAGCTTTTTTAACGAGGTCCGGATCGTTTTTCTGCTCACCATATTCCAGTGCGTTATAAGCGTTCAGCAGAACGCGTCCAACAAATCCAACTTCCGCAGATCCATTGTTTTTGCACTCATCGGTCGCTAACTCAACGCCCGAAAAATAGTTTAATTCGTGTTGATCGACGAAGCTCTCTCTGTAAAAGTTAGAGAGTATTTCTTTCGCTTCAGCGTTGCTAAGCCCGCTATTTACCGGGAGTGGTTTGTAGGTATCGAAAGCATATGTCCAGGTATTTGCTATAAACTTCGAATAGTCCGCTGCTGTCCCTTTTTTTATTTCCCAAACCAGTTTTTTACTTTCTCCTTTTTCAAGTTTTTCAAAGGCCTTCACTGGTGGTGCTAAGGTGAGCTTTCTTATATATGTTTTAGGCATTTCATTATAAGGAAACCCAAATACCAGCGAGGAGGAACCGTTTATGTTTCTAAATCCAGTAAACCCTATGGATGTTTTACCCGTCAGAATTACCTCTCCGGAGGCATGAGCAGATAAGCTTTCGTTTTCAAACGCACCCAGTCTGGCGACGGTATAATAGTGTTGTGTTTTTTCGTTATAAATTCCCGTGACAGGGGAGCTTAAGCGGTCTTCTCTTACCTGCCAGCTGTCGCTCGTTGCAAATGATGGAGCTTCTTTAGGTGAGCGAAGGTTTTTGTGATACCAAAAACCTGGGAGGAAAAACAGGCAGTCGCTGTGGTTGAATGACTGGATCTTGCATATTTCCTCAAAGTTGTAGTAGATCTTTTCTTTTGCGGTAAGGGTAACTTCAATTTTTACAGCCTCTCCGTTATCGGTCCTGGTTTGTACGATATTAACAGGTAAGTTTTCGTTCGCGCGCAGAACTCCTTTGTCGCTTTCCTGCAGTGAATACGTTTTAGCCGGATTCCCGGGAGATTTTAACGATATACTGTATTCAAATTTCGTTTCCTGCGCATAGGAAACCATGCACTTTCCAAGGAGTATAAAGGCAACTATTACTCTTTTCATCATTGTACGTGTTCTTATAATAAAATTTTAATCCATGTTTCGGGGCGACCTTCTTCCATGTTGGCTAGATGCTCAACATATCTTTTTTCCTTATTCCGGGTTGAGAATGCTAGTCCAATGGAAAATTCCTGTGACGCTTTTGCTCCATGAAAACTGGGAGGGATCCGATAGCTTATTTGATAACCTTGGGGAGTGTGTTTAACGTTTATCGATAACTTGCTGATCAATGCAGAGCGTTTCCATTGGTCATGTTTTTTTATGAACAGATGATTCTGCCCTCCTTTTGAGGACCATATTTTATAAACCTGCTTATTAAGCTTAAGAAAAAGAAATACGCCCGACGAGTCGGATGCCGGAGTTGCTTTCGGCTCTGAGACATTACATTCCATGATGATAGAACCGTCGCTGAATGTTAATCCCGCTTTCAGATTACTTTGACCTTTAGTTCCAATAAATATAGGATAGTCGTCAATCTTGCTGTTTTTCAGTTTTATATCCGGAATAATATATCCTTTAATGAGCCAGGGCGCAACATATCGCGATTTAAAATCAGACGAGCTTAGTGCCGCTACCGTACGGTTGTCCCATACGCTAAGAGAGTTCCATTTTGCTTCTTTGTTAAGTGGAACATCAAAGGGTCTTGTTCTCTTTCCAAACTTTTTTCCTTCTGTATCTCCAATGGCTACTTCCATCGTTGAAAGTTCCCAATCATGCATTCGGCGTTCGTTTGTTTGGTAAGAAAGAAGAGTTTGGCCGTTAGGGAGCTTAATAAGGTAAGGCGCTCCCATATATATTGTGTCGGCAACTAAATTATCCAGTGCATACTTCCTGTTCGGCGAATCGGCTAACACCGGCTCTGCCCAGTTTTTTGATATAGTCGTCCTTACGGTATAGGGCTTAAACTGTCCAATCTTATTGTCTTCAATTGCAACAACAATATCGTTTCCTAAAATAACTGGAACAGGCATTCCATCCCTCCGGTTTTTTCTGAAAGATACCGTTGTGGTTTTTTCCGACCAGGTGATCCCGTTGTCTTGTGATCTTAACATAGAGATCTCCTGTTCGTTGGAATTCCTGTAAGGGTTCTCATTTGCAAAATAAACCTGCAATTCCCCGCCTGGCAATTGCAGGAAAGAAGGTTCCCAGCATCCATCGGTAAAGCGCGGCGCCGCAGAATATAAACATTGCGGCGGTAGCCACGTTTGTGCGTTATCGGTACTTCGTCGTACGACAATAGAGTAGGGGGCTATCTCAGCCTTTTGAGGCCTGTAATTGCATGCAATTATTACATCGCCGTTTTCCAGTTGTTTAATTTCGGGATTTGCGATGTTTACAAGGGTTGATTTTCCATCTGCAGAGGCATACACAAATTGGGAGAATACTTCCATAGGAGCTGACCACGACTTGCCATCATCAGTGCTTTTCTTCAGATGAACATTTCCTGTTCTGGTCTCATAGACTACCAGCAAGGTTGAATCCTTAAGTCGTGTCAGCCGTGGATATCCTCCCATTTCGGCAATCTGCTGCATAGATGAATAATCCCAGGCTATACGAACATCTGTGCTGCTATGCTCCTGGCCGAGGGCGTTCCAATGTAATGCGCACAAAAGCGACAATATTTTAAATAACCTGCTCAGGTGTAGTGTCATTGGAGGTTTTTATCGTTTTATCTTTGCTTTGATAATGTTATTTGAAATCTTCATTACCGGTACAGCATCATTGGTGAATGCGACATCTGAAATATACATCCCCCGTGGATGAATACTTTCTTTGCTGCGATGAGCGTGAAAAATTATCCTTTGTTTGCCCGACTTATCTTTGAACATGGCACTATGTCCAACTCCCACTAAATCCTGTGGCTTTTGAAAGATTGGATTAGAAGCATATTTTGTCCAGGGACCATTCGGAGAAGCCGCTGTGGCGAAACCGATCCCATAGAACTGACTTTCGTAGCTATTCGCTGAATAAGTCATATAGTAAAGACCATTATGTTTCATCACGAAAGGTCCCTCATTCACGCGTGGCCATACTGTCTCCCATTCCTGCGATACATTGATGCACTTTCTCATGGTCGAAGTCTTGATTGTTGTTAGATCGCTTTCTAACTCAGCCACCCAGATGTTCAAGCCATCGTTAAAACGATCAAAATAAAGCCAGGGCTTGCCTTCTGAATCAATGAAGAGGGAGTTGTCGATACACTTTTCGCTTTCCAGCATTGGCTTTTTCTCCGGTTGTATAAACGGACCGAGCGGAGAGTCGGCTGTTGCGACGCAGATATGTTCGTTCGCAGTATAATACATGAAGAACTTATTCTTTTCTTTGATATAATATACTTCCGGAGCCCAGAACCATTTGTCGCCCCAGGAGTTGCTTTTGTGAAGAGCCAAATTTTCGGCTTTCTTCCAATACTCAAGATCTTCTGAGGTATATACTTCTATACCGTCCTCAGCATTAGTGCCATAAGCATAATAAACATTATCATAAAGCATGATGAATGGGTCGCCGAGTGGTACCGGAATGTCAACCTTTATAGGTTCGTCCGGGCTTTTGCCTTTACATGACAAAAATGATGGCAGAACAAGGACCAGAAATAAATAAGCAAATTTCTTCATAACAGTGATTTATAAGAATACGAAGCTAGTCTGATAAAAGACTAGCCTCGTAAATGTACTAATACATTGGGTTTTGCGTGATGTTCGGGTTGTTATTTGCTTCATTTGAAGCAATGGGTAAGCGGTTATGCTTGCCTATAACGAATTTATTAAAGTCTGGGTCACGTGATTTTAGTTCGTCAATACCGGCCTGTGTATCCAATAATCCCCATCGTTTTAAATCCGGCCACCGCTGTCCTTCGGTAGCCAGCTCCAGGGCCCGTTCAGTTTGCAGACGTTTCAGGAAAGTTTCCTTATTGGTTGTTGCCGAAAGATAATTGACAGAAAGAGCTGGCATATTTACTCTTGCGCGCACTCTGTCTACCAAGGCTACTGCATCAGAAAGAGAACCATTTGATTGAGCGATGCACTCTGCGTACATAAGGAGTACATCGGCAAAGCGGATCAGACGTACGTTGGTAGGGTTATAATAGTCGTCGAAATCGCGATAGTACTCTGAGCTATATTTGCGGTAGAACACTCTGCCTTTCCAGTTGTCCCTTGCCCAGGTTGCGGCGTTGCTGACCTGGTTATAGATCCGGGTGTTGTTTGGAAAGTCGGCTTCCATGCCATGGTAAAAAGCCGTGTATTTCAGGCGGATGTCGTAATTATCGTTAAGGTCTTTCTCCTTTTTAAATTCAGTCACCAGCCATGGCCTGAGTTCACCATCGGTCCAGCCTATTCCCGGAGGGGCGAAGAACTGTCCACGGTTTAAACCAAGGTTTGGATCAACAGCAAAATCGTCATCACTGGCTGGGGCCTTATTCGCATCTGAATACTGGATCTCGAAAACGGATTCCACATTGTTTTCCTTGTCCTTGCTAAAGTTGTCAAAGTAGTTGGTAGTAAGATTATAAAAACTGCGGCCTTCGCCATCTACCAGCCACTGGAGATCTGTTTTCGCTTCAGTCCATTTTTTGAGCTGCATGTAGCATTTAGCCCTGAAGGCCAGAGCCGCACCTTTGGTGGCCCTGCCTTTGTCGACGCCCTGCCATGCTGTCGGCAGCATGTTCTGAGCCTCGGTAAAATCTGCGATGGCCTGCTCAAACACCTCCGTTTCGGTATGTCCTTCGGGCTGCATGCCGGGTGTGGAAGGTTCCAGGACAATTCCCAGGCTCTTATTAGGTCCTCCCCATAGAACAGCCAGGTGGTAATAGTACAAACCTCTCAGGAAATATGCCTGACCCATGATCCTGCTCTTGTTGTTTTCGTCTGCAAAGGCGATTTGCGGAACATTGTGGAGCACTTGGTTTGCCCTGAAAATAGCCTCATAACAGTCGCGGTAAGTCCAACTGTTCCCCTCCCAGAAGTTGTAGTTATTGTACGTAAACTGCGTCCATTCCTTTAACTCGGCCCATGGGCTCTGGCTGAACCCTTCATCTGAGGTCAGATCAAGGCGGAACCACATCCACCGGCTGTAAGTGCCGGGCTTGTAGAACATATTATAAACAGCGTTTACACCATACTGTGCATCTTTTTCTGTTTTCCAGAATGTGGCGGCTGTAATGGTATTAGGGTTCTCGACGTCTACCTTACACGCCCCAACTGCTAATACCGCAATTAGTATATAAATAAGCTTTTTCATCAGTGTGATTTGGTTTTTAATCTTCTTTAAATACTCATTTCGTTTCATCATTTTCACGTTTTAGAAGGATAACTGAGCGCCAAAAGTGATGCCTTTAGGATTGGGGAAGTTTCCACTGTCATAGCTTCTTTCCCAGATACTTCCATTCAGGAATTCAGGATCCAGACCATTATAGGATGTAAATGTGATCAGATTCTGAGCATTTACCGAAAGCCTGACGTTGCTAAAGGTATTCTTCAGAAGCGACTTAGGAAGGTTATATCCCAGCGCAAGCTGCCGGATGCGTAGGTAACTTCCGTTCTCTAGCCAGCGGTCCTGATCTCCACGAACGTTTCTTGAGTCGGCATAGATAGGACGTGGGTCTTTTGCATTTGGATTATCGGGAGTCCAGGGATCATAATCGGCACGGTAATTTGAGTTATCATCAAAACGGTCGAAACCGCTCCGCGGGCCGTTAAACGACTTAAATCCAAAAGCTCCGGTCATCTGGATCTGGAGATCAAAGCCTTTGTAATCAAAGCCGAGATTCCCACCCATCTGAAACTTAGGGATGGTTGATCCCAAATGTTGCCTGTCGGCATCCGTGATCTGTCCGTCGTCGTTGAAGTCGATGTACTTTACATCTCCAGGCTGGGCATTTGGCTGAATCGGCTTTCCCTGGCTGTTTGTATGTGCCTGCACTTCTGCCGCCGATTGGAAAAGTCCGTCGGTTTTAATCAGGTACCACTCTCCGATCGGTTTTCCTACAATTGATTTGGTATTCCATTGCGTGAATTCCTTGCGACCATAACCCAGCTCTTTAATCTTGTTTTTAATATATGATCCGTTCAGTTCAACATTATATCCCAGGCTTGTTCCTATCTTGCTTCTCCAGGTTGCAGAAATTTCCATTCCCTTGTTTTGCAGAGTGGCTGCATTGACGTAAGGGTTGCCACCGTTATTTCCTGTGGCCATCTGTATCTGCATAGGGGTGAGAACATCCTTTGTTTCTTTCAGGAAGTAATCTACAGACAGGGTAAGCTTGTTGCCGACCATTGCAGCATCGAGGCCTGCATTAAACTGAGTTAGTTTTTCCCATTTCAGGTCATTGTTAGCCAGCTTAATTTGGGTCATGCCGGTAACTTTCGATTGGTCAACTCCGAATACAGCTTGAGGAAATACAGTGATAAAAGAAACCCAGTCCCACACTCCTATATTTGAAGTACCAAGTATCCCATAATTTGCCCTGATTTTCAGGTCATCTATGCCCGGAACATTGAAAAAGTCCTCCTTGCTGATCCTCCATCCGGCCGACACCGAAGGGAAGTATCCGGTTTGGTATTGTGGACTGAATCTCGAGGATTGGTCACGGCGCATTGTAAAGCTCAGAAGATAGCGTTCGTCGTAGTTGTAGTTCAAGCGGCCGAACACGGAGAACAGCTTGCTGAGATCGTTGAAATTGCCGGTTTTGGGATTGCTTAAGGCTGCATCGAGGTTGTCGAAGTATTGATTATTTGTTATTAATACATCGTTCTTGGTTCCCCAGATCTGTTCGTAGTTGGAAGTTTGATAGCTGGTCCCGATAACGGCTGAGATATCATGCTTGCCGAACTTCTTATTATACTCCAGCGTATTGTCGAACACGAGGCCGCGGTATTGAGCCTGATTTTTGTTCAGTGAAGAAGGATCATATGGCTGATTATACGTCCAGTACCCTTCTTTTCTCAGGTATTTATGACGGTCATTACTGAGATCGAATCCGAAATTAAAGCGGTATTTCAGCGATTTAAATACTTCCAGCTCGCTGAAGGCATTTCCCCTGATCCTCAGGTTTCCGTTGGTGGTATTTTCGAAGTCTTCCTTTGCAAAAGGATTGGTGCCAAAGGTCACGTCGCGGCTTCCTTCTCCATAGCCATAGCCGCCTTTCGCTGCGTTGTCGGAATTATAGATGGGAATAGTGGGCAGCATCCGGTAGACGTCCACAATAGGATTCGTGTTGAGCTCGTCAACCGCATAGTCACTTAGTACGATGTTTTCTCCGAAACGGAGCGTGACTTTGTCGCCAAAATTACGTTGGGCAGAAGTATTGGCACGCAGACTGAGACGCTCGCTTTTGCTGCCTATTGTTGTACCCGAATTGCTTTGATAGTTTGCTGAAATAAAATATCGTGTCTCTTTGGTTCCCCCGGATAATGAAAGGTTATGGTCCTGTACAATGCCTGTTTTGAACACCTCCTCCTGCCAGTCAGTATTTCCGGTGAAGTGATTGGCTGGCGTCCGGTTCGCATTTGTAAAAGCAAGGTCGTTTAAGGCCACCCACTGATCGCGGTTGGTTAAGTCATATCTGGGAAGCCACTGGGAGGTGTAACGTGAAGTTGCGTCGATCTTCATCTTTCCTTCCTTCCCCTGCTTGGTAGTGATGATGATTACCCCGTTACCTGCTCTGGATCCGTAAATGGCAGCGGCCGAGGCATCTTTTAATACCTGAATACTCTCGATATCATTAAAGTTAAAATCCCGGTTAGCGCCTGATACGATACCATCTACCACATAAAGCGGCGTGCTTGGGCCTAATGTGCCTGTTCCGCGGATCTCTACCTTACCCTCGCTTCCCGGAGCTCCGCTCGTCCTTACATTGACTCCCGGTAGGGTACTAAGAGCGTCGCCAACGGTACCGGTAACGATCGTGTTCTTCATCTGGCTGGTATTGAAAACGGAAACCGCTCCGGTGAGATCCGCTTTTTTTACGGTCTGATAACCGATTACAACCACTTCTTCCAGCTCTTTACTGCCCGCGCGGAGTGTTACGTTAATAGTAGACTGCCCATTGAACGCAACTTCCCGGGTAGTCATTCCAAGCATCGTGAAGACCAGTGTCTGCTTCTGGCCAAGCTCGATTGAGTAATTCCCGTCAATGTCAGTGGTAGTGCCTCTGCTGGTGGACTTCACCATTACACTTACTCCGGGAAGAGCGAGACCCGACTCATCGGTTACTCTTCCTCTAACTGTTTGATTCTGCCCGTAGGTAAGCAGAGAACAGAAAGAAATCAACAATAGTAAAACTTTCCTTAACATGCATTTAGAATTTTGGTTAATAAATAATTTAAGCTGTCTGACCAGATCAGGCAAGTTGTTGAAGCCTCTTTTCTGATGGAATATAGGTTCTGATCAGATTTGAGATAAAGTTAGAATGGGCCATCGGGGTTCAAGAACACTTTTAAGGCAAAAAGTGGTAAAAACAGGTAAACGACATCGTATTAGCCTGTTTTTACCATTTTTGACCGGTTTTTACCATTCTTTCATTAATGCATATTCACATTCTCTTCGCAAATTGCTGCAAGAAGATAAGTAACAATTTGATCGCAACGTCGCGTTCTGAATTATGAGATGCGTGGGATGTATCGCGAATCTTTAAATTTGATGACTGGCGGGCCATGTATAAATGAAGGAGCTAAATTACATTATGAGGAAGGCTATACCCTATATATGCTTTTTTATATCATTCTTTTTTTCTTTCACCCTTCGGGGGCAGGAGAACTCTAATTTTCGTTTTAAGAAACTTCAGGTTACCGATGGGTTATCAGAGAATGCTGCATATTGTATCCTGCAAGATGAAAGTGGGTTTATGTGGTTTGGGACAAAAGATGGCCTAAACCGCTACGACGGAAGTTCCTTTAAGGTATATCAGCATCAGTTTGGAAAGAAAGGGTCGATAGGAAACAACTTTATCCGAAGCATTAAACAGATGGATAAAGATCATCTGTATGTTGGAACGGATGCCGGATTGTATATCATGGATAAAGTGACAGAGACTTTCAGTAAATTAATTCTGAAAGCTTCTGGTAATTCTTCAATCTCTTCTGCTGTGAACGCGTTAGTAGTTGATAAAAAAGGCAATTTATGGATCGCAACAATGTCCCAGGGATTGTATATCTATAGCCCTAAAAGCCAGAAGCTCCGGAAAGTTGAAATAGAGAAAACCAATTTGGATGTAAGTACCTTCTGGTCGGTCATGGAAGACAGGTCTGGAACTATATGGGCAGGTACCCGAGCCGGTTTGCTAAGATATAACACCCAGACCAACAGGTTGGAAATAATACATTCGATTACAGGGAAAACAGGTAACACCGATAACGAAATATTATCTATGACAGAAGATAACAGGGGGAATCTCTGGTTAGGGACATGGGCGGGAGGCTTACTCTGTTATAACAAACAAACGGACGGATACACATCTTATTTAAACCGTCAATCCCGTTTTAACTATGTTACGCATATCCGTTCAGTATTTCAGTATACCGATGAGGCGATGCTGATCGGCTCTGATGATGGTCTGTATCTTTTTAACACTGTAAATGGAGTATCAAAACGGATAGATATCGCCAACTTTAAGTATAGCCTGAGTGATCAGAACGTTTATTCTATCGCGCGTGACAAGGAAGGTGGCGTTTGGATAGGGACTTATTTTGGAGGCATAAATTATTTGAACACCTCCCTTCTTGCTATAGAAACGTATCATCCCGATCTGTTACAGGGCTTTTTGTCGGGAAAGGCCGTAAGCCAGTTTTGTGAAGACCCAAAAGGCAATATCTGGATTGCTACTGAAGATGGAGGCGTAAACTATTTTAACGTAAAAACGAAACGGATAACACAGCCTGTAAGAACAACCTATCATAATACACACGCCTTGCTTCTGGACGGCGAGGATCTTTGGATAGGTACTTTTTCGAGGGGGATAGACGTTTACAACACGAGGACTAAAAAGCTTATCAATTACAGAAATAAACCTGATGACCCAAATAGTATAGACAATGACTGCGTTTTCTCATTATATAAAACAAAAGGGGGAGACATTTTCGTAGGTACGACAGTAGGGCTGAATAAGTTCGACAAAAAAAGACGGGAGTTTATTCGTATTAAGGAGGTGAGCTCCTTTATTTACGATATCAAAGAGGATGATTCCGGCAATCTTTGGCTGGCTTCGTACGGGCGCGGCGCCATTAAATTTGATAGCAAACTAAAGCGCTGGATATACTATGATCAGGTAAAAAGAAAGGATCCTATAGCAGGCAGCAAATTAACCAGTATTTATGTTGATAGTCAACGCAGACTGGTTTTTTCGAGCGAAGGAAGAGGAATCTTTATCTATGACAAGAAAGGAGATCGCTTTCGGAATATTTCAGAGTCTGAGGGGCTTCCTAATGGCGTGATATATGGAGTATTGGACGATCCGCTCGGTAATCTTTGGTTAAGCTCCAATAAAGGTCTTATCTGCTTGAATACTGAAGAGCCAGATAAGTTTAAACTTTATAATATAGAAAACGGCTTGCAAAGCAATCAGTTTAACTACAAATCTACGTATAAGGCGAAGGACGGAAAGTTTTATTTCGGGGGTATTAACGGCTTTAATTGCTTCTACCCCCAGGATCTCAATAAAGTTAAAAATCAGATCTTGCCCGATGTAGCCATTACCCAAATAAAGCTACTCGGAAATTCCGATCCGGAGGTTCAGAAACAGATACAGACCAGCCTGAATAAAAAGGAGGCAATTAAGCTTCGTTACAATACATCCTCTTTTACCATTTCATTCGTCAGCCTTAGCTTCATTTCTCCCTCAAAGAACCAGTATGCTTACAAGCTGGAAGGTGCGGATGCCGGCTGGAATTTCTCGGGAAATAATAAAAACGTTACTTATGTAAATCTTCCCCCAGGCGACTATAAGTTTAAAGTAAAGGCTTCAAACAACGACGGTCTCTGGAATGAAGAAGGCTGTGAAATATTCATTGAGGTACTCCCTCCATTCTGGTGGTCAATACCTGCTAAGATCCTTTATATTTTACTGGGAGTGTCTCTCCTGTATTTTGTTGTTAAATATTACATCGGAAGAAACCGGATTAAGCAAATCAGGCACCTGGAGTCATTTAAAACCGAACAGGAGACCAAAGCTTTCGAGTCGAAGATAGAATTCTTTACCACTATAGCGCACGAAATCAGAACTCCATTAAGCTTAATAAAAGCGCCTCTGGAGGAGATCATTGCAGCAGGTGAGGATAATAGTCAAAAAAGGCAGAACCTCTCTGTTATCGAGAAGAATTGCGACCGGTTAACCGTTTTGATCAACCAGCTCCTGGACTTTCGAAAGATGGAAGCTGTAGATTATATGATGAAACCCGAAAGAGTAGATCTGAAGGCATTCATGGTCGAGATGCACGAACGTTTTAAAAAGGCTGCTCAGAGTAAAAATATAGTGTTTGACTTAAGGCTTCCTAAAGAGAATGGCTTGTTCATACAGTCGGATCCGGAAGCTCTGACAAAGATTATTAGTAACCTCCTCACCAATGCACTCAAATTTACAACTAGTAAGATCGTCCTGGAACTCAAATGTAACAGGGATAAGTCTTATACTATCAGCGTCGAAGACAACGGAGACGGAATTCCCCACGAAAAGAAGAATCTCATATTCGATCCTTTTTACCAGATCCAGTCGGGAAAAGATAATATGGGAACCGGAATCGGACTATCGCTGGTGAAGCATCTGACTTCACTTTTGGGTGGCAATGTCGAAGTTGCTGATTCTGAAAAAGGAGGATCAATATTCTTGTTTACTTTTTCAGATCTTAACATCTCACAGCCTGAAATGCTAAGCCTTACCGAAGAGAAACATAAAGAAAGAGATGTGTTTTCCCTTAGCCACGAGCCCGCTGAAGTTGCAATTTTGGCTGTCGACGACAATTCTGATATGACAGACTTTATCAGCAATTGCTTATCGGGTGACTATGTAGTAGATACAGCAAAAGATGCATCCATCGCATTGAAGATGTTGGACGAAAAGAACTACAGTTTGGTTATATCTGATATCATGATGCCCGGGATAGACGGGATTTCTTTTGTAAAGAAGATAAAGTCGGATATGAACTATTCGCATATCCCTCTAATACTACTTTCTGCTAAAATCGAGAACTCAACAAAAGCCGAAGGCCTGAGATCGGGAGCTGACGTCTTTATCGAAAAACCATTTTCTACAATATATTTGAAAGCTCAGATAGCCAGTTTATTGAAAAACAGAAAGACGCTGTTGGATAGCTTCAACCGCTCGCCTTTAGCTCCATACTCGTCTTTGGCAACCAATAAAAGCGATGAATACTTCCTGGTTAAATTAAATGAAGAAATAGAGAAGCATATCTCCGACGAAAACTTTACGGTAGAGTCACTTACTGATATACTGAATATCAGCAGATCTAATTTGCAGCGAAAGCTGAAGGCGATAAGTGGATACTCTCCCGGTGATTATCTCCGGAACTACCGGCTCAGAAAGGCCTGCCTTTTGTTGCTTGAGTCAGACAGCCGGATTAACGAAGTAGCCTTCCGCGTTGGTTTTAACTCGGCGTCCTATTTTACAAAAGCGTTTTACAAGTGTTATAATATGTCCCCCCGGGAGTTCATTAGTCATAACAGTAGAAAAATGCCCGCTCCATAATTAGTTATATGCATGGTTTCAATAGTTTAACTGTATAATAGTTAAGAAAAAGGCATACCTTTGCAAAACGAATAATTTTATGAAGAAGCCATCTTCTATTTCCATGGCGGGAATTGCCTAAGAGATAGTCAGTGTTCCTGACTATCAGTTCTTTCGCCCGGATAATCTTCCGGGACTGATACTCTATTATCAATTTTTGACATCTTGATCACATTCTTAAGTGTGGTAAGATCTTTACAGATGAAGGATTTGTTCCGTCACAAGATCTATGGATTGTATTTCTTAATACGAATTCCTTGTGACAACAAATGACGCGAGGTTTAATACTGACCGGCCTTCTGCAATATAACGCGATAATGAAATTAGAAGATTTAGGATATAATAGACAATTTGAAACATACCGGCTTGAGCAGGGACTTGAAGTTTTTGAAATAGGAAGGGTTGTTGCCGAGCACAAGGAGCGGTATGCAGTCAATACACTTAAAGGTGAGTTTGAAGCCGAAATAACCGGGAATATGCGCTTTACGGCCAGAAGTCGTGAAGATTTCCCAGCCGTTGGAGATTGGGTTGCACTCACCGCTTACGATCCGGATTTTGCAATAATCCATCAGATACTACCAAGATTCTCTGTTCTCAAAAGGCCAGCGGTGGGCCATTTTGGAGAAATTCAGATCATTGCAACGAATATTGACTTTGCCTTTGTAGTGCAGGCTGGCGACAGGGATTTTAACATCAACAGGCTTGAAAGGTACATAACCATTTGTCATTCGTCCAACGTGCACCCCGTCATTGTTATCGGGAAAACCGATTTGATCGATGATGTAAAACTTAATGAAATTCTGAGGACTATAAAGGCAAGGATCCCAAATGTGCCTGTAATTTCGATAAGCAACGAAACCCGCCGGGGTTACGATGAGATAACGTCAATTATTAAGAATGGTAAAACGTATTGCATGTTAGGATCATCAGGCGTTGGTAAATCAACACTGGTAAATAACCTTTCCGGCAAAACGTTAATGAAAACTGAAACTATAAGCGAGAGCACAAATAAAGGCAGGCATATGACAACTCATCGCGAATTAATCATTCTCGGCAATGGGGGGATTTTAATAGATAACCCGGGCATGCGGGAGGTGGGAATGGCCGATGTGGAAACCGGTTTGGAAACGACGTTTGACACGATCATCAGGCTTTCTCAGAATTGCAGGTTTAAGGATTGTACGCACACCTGCGAAGCTGGATGTGAGGTTATCAGGGCGGTGGAAAATGGAGAGATCGACAGGGCTTCTTATGGTAATTATCTAAAAATGCAAAAAGAGAAAGCGCATTTCGAGTCGACAGTAGCTGAACGGAAAAGAAAAGATAAAATGATTGGCAAGTGGGTTAAAAACTATAAAAAGAACGTGAAAAAAAACGGGAACGGGTACACTGATTAATCAAATACTTGGAATTTGAACCGAAACAGCCAGCGATGGCATATGTAGTAAAGATTCGGTAATTCCCACTGTTACAGGTGTATCATGTGAAAAATTCCCTTGCGTTTTAAATAATGTTTGTATATTTGACCGACCAGTCAGTCGTATTTATTGTGTCTTAAACATGCAGAACGTAACTACAAAGCCCCACGAGAATGCGCGGGAAAAGATTCTGGAGGCCGCATTCAATCTGTTTGCGGTGAAAGGATATTTATCCACTTCGGTTGGAAGTATCGCCGAAGAAGCAGCGTTATCCAAAGGGTTGATCTATTATTATTTCACGAGTAAAGAAGATATTCTTAACGCAATATTTGAACTAATAATGAAGGAAAACACGGCTATGTTCAAGGACAGTGATATACTTTCGCCGCGGCAACTTCTGAGGCAGGTGATCTCTTATTCATTCAACGCCATACATCGGCAAACTAATGTGCTGAAGCTAATAATGGCTTTGATGGCGCAACCTAAGGTTGTTAAAGGATTAATGAACGAGCTCGAATCTGTAAGGAAAGAGTGGATGGCAGAGCTGGCAAAGGCGTTCAAAGCATTGGGCTACAAAAATCCAGAACTTGAAGGTTACCTGCTTTGCTCTATGCTCGACGGGATTGCACTGGCCTATATTTCTCAGCAGAATTACCCCCTCCGGGAGATGCAGGATTTCATCGAAATGAAATATGACTTGAACGGGGAATAGGAAAAACGATAATATTAAATGAAAACAAATAATTCCATCAGTAATATATTTATGAAAAACAGGATTTGTTTTATCATCTCGCTTCTCTTTTCAGCAGGAGGACCATTGTTGGCCCAGGTGCCTGATACACTGAACTATAAATTTTCCTTAAAGGAAGCTATTGATTATGCCGTAAAACATCAGTCCGCTGTGTTAAACGCAACAATTGACGAAGAAATAGCCAGGAATGACGTAAAGAAAACTGTGGGGACAGGCTTACCGCAGGTTTCTGCCAGTTATAACTTTCAGGATTACCTCAAGCTGCCTACTACTCTGTTGCCAGGCGAGTTTTTAAGTCCTCCGTCGCCCACGCCCATACCAGTGAAGTTTGGTACGAAGTACAATTCAACAGCTGGTATAGAGCTTAGCCAGCTCATTTTCGATGGTACCTTTTTTGTGGGCCTGCAGGCTTCAAAAACGTATAAAGAACTGTCGGTTCGGGCCAGCACAAGGACTAAAATCGAAACGGTTGTAGCTGTAACCAAGGCTTACTATTCAGTGTTGGTAAATAGAGAACAGCTGAAGCTTATCGATGCGAATTTAACACAGCTGACGAAGTCGTTTAACGAAACGGAAGCAATGTTTAAGAATGGTTTTGTAGAAAAGATCGATGCTGACCGCCTTCAGGTGTTGAAAAACAATCTGGAAACGGAGCGGGAGAATGCCATACGGTCTCTTTCAATAAACACCGATCTTTTGAAATTCCAGATGGGTATGCCGGTAGGGGCAGTGCTTGTGCCAACGGATCAAATAAATGATATCCGGTCGGAAGCTGTTTCAATAGTCCCTGCTGATAGCACTGCTTACAAAAAAAGGATCGAATACGCACTCCTGGAGACGCAAAGAAAATTGAACCTGCTGGATGTAAAGAGGTATAAAAGCGCGTATCTGCCCACATTGAAAGGCTTCGCGAGCGCCTCAAAAAACTTTCAGTCGGATGATTTTTCCAGCCATTACGATCAGAGCTTTCCCACTTCTGTAATCGGGTTTACTCTTTCGTGGAACCTGATAAGCGGCGGGCAGCGTATATATGATGTTCGGAATGCGAAGCTGTCCGTCAGAAAGACAGAGAATTCGATGCTGGATCTGAAAAACGGAATAGCGAACGAAATTTCGGCGTCTCAGAAGCTTTACATGAACAGTCAGCGCTCCGTTGAAAACCAGGAGAGAAATCTGCGACTGGCTGAAGAGATCCTCCGCGTTACACGTATTAAGTACGGACAGGGAGTTGGATCCAGCCTGGAAGTAACCACCGCCGAAACGTCATTAAGAGAAGCTCAAAATAATTACATCACTGCTTTATACAATCTGCTCATTAATAAGGTCGATCTGGATAAAGCTCTGGGAAACATTAACTATTAACACTCAATACTTAAACACATGAAAGTAGTATATAGCATCGCACTTGTTCTTTTTCTGGCCTCCTGCGGATCGGAAAAACCAAAAGATAAAAAAGCAGAGCTTGAGAAGCTCAAAAAGGAGCGTACAGCGCTGAATGAAAAGATCGAAAAACTTGAAGGAGAGTTTAGTAAAAACTCAAGTCAGGTAGAGGCTAAAGAGGTTACGGTTGCCGAAGTGAACGAAGGCCTGTTTAGAAATTTTGTTGAAGTGCAGGGAAAAGTAGACGCGGAGGATAATGTGGAGATCACTCCTGAATCAGCAGGGTCTGTGGTTGCCATTTATGTCAAAGTTGGGCAAAATGTAGGTCGCGGGCAGGTGCTTGCACAACTCGACGATAAAGTTCTGCGTCAGAATATTGCCCAGTTGCAAACCCAGTTGGATTTGCAAACGACCGTTTTTAATCGTCAGAAAAATCTTTGGGATCAAAAGATCGGGACGGAGATACAGTATCTCACGGAGAAAAGCAAGAAGGAAGGGCTTCAGAAACAGCTTTCTGCGTTAAAATCACAGGCTGCGATGAATAAAATCAAGAGTCCCGTGGCCGGTACTGTTGATGCCATGGAATTGAAGTTGGGACAATCTGTATCTCCAGGCGTTCCCACAGGGATTAGAGTCGTTAACGCCAGCCGCTTGAAAGTAAAGGCTCTGGTATCAGAAAATTATGCTTCGCGTGTAAATCAGGGTGACGAAGTGGAAGTGTCTTTGCCCGATCTGCCGGAGACCCTTAATACAAAGATTTCGTTCGCGGCCAAAGTGATCGATCCCGTGTCAAGAGGTTTCAACGTAGAAGTGAAGCTTCCTTCAAATAAAAGATACAGGCCTAACATGCTTGCAATTCTTCGGATAATCGATTATAAAAACAGTAAGGCTATATCTGTGCCCATCAACGCTATTCAGAAATCAGAAACCAGTGAATATGTTTATATCGCTGTTAATGGAAAAGCCAGAAAGACTGATGTTAAAACCGGAAAAATCTCAGATGGCAAGGCTGAAGTGCTTAACGGGTTAAAGCCTGGGGATAAGGTAATCGTGACCGGCTTTCAGGAGCTGAACGACGGTGATCCTGTGAAAATATAATAGAGATTGATGATAATCTTAAAATAATGAAAGACGTAAATAAAGAATTTCGCCCTTCCAGCTGGGCTATAGATAACAGGACAGCAATATATGTATTTACCTGTATTCTGATCCTGGCTGGATACTTTTCATATAACAGCCTTCCTAAGGAGAACTTCCCTGAAGTAATTATCCCTAAGATATTTGTGCAGACTGTATATCCGGGCACTTCACCGGCGAACATGGAAAACCTGATCACCAAACAGCTGGAAAAAGAAATCAGGGGTACCCTGGGATTGAAGAAAATTACTTCCAATTCGTTTCAGGACTTCTCTTTTATAACAGCTGAGTTTAATACGGGAGTTGACATCAAGGATGCCAAGCAACGTGTTAAAGACGCGGTGGATAAGGCCAAAGTCGATCTTCCATCCGACTTACCTGATGAGCCGGAGGTTATGGATATCAACCTTTCGGATCTTCCCATTATGTATATCAATATATCGGGCGATTACGATCTGAAAAAACTCAAGGAATATGCAGATGATATTGAAGACAGAATTGAGGGCTTGAAGGAGATTGCAGGAGTCGATATCGTGGGCGCTCTGGAGCCGGAGATTCAGATCAATGTAGATCTCCGGAAGATGGAAAGTGCTCAGATTTCTTTTGACGACATTGGAAATGCTGTAGCAGCAGAAAATCTCACCATATCAGGGGGCGCTGTGAAAATGGACGGCATGCAGCGAACGCTGAACATAAAAAAGGAGTTCGCTAACGCGGACGAACTGGGCAATATGATCGTCAAATCTCAGGCAGGAGGTTCAGTATATCTGAAGGATATCGCCGAAGTGAAGGATTCTTTTAAAGAACAGAACAGTTACGCGCGGTTGTATGGTAAAAATGTAATTACCCTAAACGTTCGTAAAAGAAGCGGTGAAAACCTGATAGAAGCGTCGGATAAGATCAACGCGATGCTGGCGGAAATGAAAGGAACAGTACTGCCCTCTAAGCTGGATGTGACAATTACAGGAGACCAGTCGGATCAAACCAGGGTTACATTGCACGATCTGATCAATACCATCATCATTGGGTTTATCCTGGTAACACTTATCCTGATGTTCTTTATGGGAGTTACCAATGCGCTGTTCGTGGCGCTGTCGGTGCCGCTTTCCATGTTTATTGCTTTCCTCTCCATGCCCGTACTCGGCGGTGTTTTCGATTTTAATTTTACCATGAATATGATGGTATTATTCTCTTTCCTGCTGGGGCTCGGAATTGTGGTCGACGATGCCATTGTAGTGGTAGAGAATACACACCGCATCTTTGATAATGGAAGGGTGCCGATTATTCAGGCTGCAAAGACAGCTACAGGAGAGGTTTTCATGCCCGTGTTGTCGGGGACTTTAACAACACTGGCTCCGTTCTTTCCGCTGCTATTCTGGCCGGGTATCATCGGCGAATTCATGTATTTTCTTCCGGTAACGCTTATTGTTACTTTAACCGCTTCTTTGGTAGTGGCTTATATTATAAATCCGGTATTTGCTGTGGATTTTATGAAGCCGCACGATCGCAATCCTGACCATAAGCCAACCTTTGACCCCACAGTGAAGAAGACTCTGATCGTTTTTGTCATAATGGCTATATTGGGATACCTGGTTAATTTTGGTCTCGGGAACTTTATCGTATTGCTGGCATTGCTATACCTTTTAAATCATTTTGTTCTGACGGGGGCTATTGAGAACTTTCAAACCAAGGTATGGCCGAAGCTGGTAAATAAGTATAATAATCTGTTAACCTGGGCTCTTAAACGGCCGAGAACAATGATTTGGAGTACCGTAGGTCTTTTCTTCCTGACGATGATCCTCATTGCTGTGGTGCCGCCAAGAATAGTGTTCTTCCCAACTGCAGACCCCAACTTTGTTTATGTGTACATCGAATTACCGGTTGGTACAGACCAGGCATATACCAATAAGATCGTAGAGAAGGTAGAGCAAAGGGTAGAGAAGGTAGTTGGCAGAAACAATCCCGATGTATCTTCAATAATCTCTAATGTGACGGTTGGTGTTACTGACCCTCAGGGCGAAGATCAGGGTGAGTACACTAATAAAGGTAAAGTAACTGTTGCTTTCGTGGCTTATGGCAAACGAACAGGTGAGAGCACCAACAATTATCTCGGAAAAATCCGTGATGCTGTAAAAGGTATACCAGGGGCGCAGATCACAGTTGCGCAGGAACAGGGTGGTCCTCCCACTGCAAAACCGATCAGTATTGAGATCACAGGAGATGATCTTGATTCGATAGCAGTGACTTCCGACAGGTTAAAAAAATACCTGGATGCGAAACAGATAGCAGGTGTTGAGGAGCTTAAATCAGATTTCCAGAATAATAAGCCGGAAATTATCTTCGATATTGACCGGGAACGTGCCAATCGCGAAGGGATCTCTACCGGGCAAGTGGGCATGGCGTTACGCACTGCTCTATACGGAAAGGAAGTCTCGAAATATCGGGACGTAAATGAAGATTATGAAATCAATGTTCGTGCAAGAGAAGACCAGCGAAACAACCTGGAGGCGTTGAGAAATATGAAGCTGACTTATCGTGATATGGCCATGAATGGTACGATAAGGCAAGTTCCTATATCTTCTTTCGCTAATATCGATTATGTCAATACCTATGGTGGTATTAAGCGTAAGCAACAGAAACGAATAATTATTCTTTCGTCAAACGTGTTGTCTGAATACAATGCTAACGAGGTAGTTGCTAATATTCAACGGGAAATCAACCAGTTCAATGCGCCTGCTGGTGTTGAAATAAAGATGGCAGGGGAGCAGGAAGAGCAGATGGAAACAGCTGCCTTTTTGATGACTGCTATGGTGAGCGCATTATTCATTATCCTTGTTATCCTTGTATTGCAGTTTAACTCTATCAGTAAGCCAGTGGTTATATTGAGTGAGATCTTGTTTAGTATTATTGGTGTATTACTGGGGATCACCATTTTTGGTATGCAGCTGTCTATTGTTATGACGGGGCTTGGTATCGTTGCACTCGCCGGGATAGTTGTCAGAAATGGAATCCTGCTCGTCGAGTTTACCGACCTTATGGTAGAGCAGGGTATGGAAGTGCGGGAGGCGGTAATGGAAGCTGGCCGCACCAGGATGACGCCGGTATTGCTTACGGCCACAGCTACTATGCTTGGCTTGATCCCGTTGGCGGTTGGATTGAACTTAGATTTTGTAACCTTGTTTACGGAATTTAATCCTCATTTGTATTTCGGAGGAGACAACGTTTCATTCTGGGGACCGTTGTCCTGGACGATTATCTTTGGGTTGAGCTTTGCTACTTTTCTAACCCTCGTTTTGGTTCCCTGCATGTATCTGGTAGCCGATTCAAATTCTAAAAGAGTTAAGAAACTGTTTAAGAAATAGTGATCTCTTAATATAAAGATCATTTTAACCATCCTCTGTTTGTCATGCCTGGGCAAACGGGGGATGGTTTTTTGCTGCGGTAAATAATCTTTATATTTGTTAACCACCTGTTTGGCCGATGGAAGATTCAAGGCAGTATATTTTAAAAACAGCTTACCAGCTTTTCCTTCAGAAGAGTTACAAGGCGGTTACCTTTAAAGAACTGATGCAAAAAACAGGTTTCTCCAAAGGGGCCTTTTATCATTATTTTCAAAGCAAAGAACATATTTTCGAAGCAATTATCGACTGTTATCTTTCAATCTTTGCATCTGTTGATTTTGGTGAGCTGTCGCAGGTAAGCCTTCGCCGGTTCATCAATGATTATTTTAAAGTTCTTAAAAAGAATCAGGCCAAATTGTCTTTTGTCGCTCCGGAAGGTACAGATAAGGGTAATCATTACCTTCTCATTTTCGAAGCTTTGCGCATCATTCCCGATTTTAAGGATAAGGTTCACGCATACCACAAAGACGAGATGAATGCCTGGATCGATATTATAAAGGCCGCAAGAGCTGTCGGAGAAATAAAAAGTGATATTTCCGATAGGCAACTTGCCCGCCTTTTTATTAATTCCAGCGATGGAGCTGTTCTTCGCTGGATGATGTCCGGTCAGGCAGGCGATGTAATAAAGGACATTGAAGAGGTGTGGAAAAATTTGTACGCCTTGCTTAAGGCGTAATCGTTTTGTAAATTCCGGATCTCCTGATCGTATTTCTCTCCAATACATTCCCCCATTTGTACTAGAAAGCTTATGCATATCCTGGCGCTGTGGAACGTCAATGCTCAATTGTGTTATGTGTCAGATAGCTGAAAATTATACGAAAACCTGATACAGCTCACCCTAATTCCTTATGAATGCCTGATAAATGCCTGACCAAAACCTGATCTCGTCAGCATCTCATTAGCATCATGTCAGCATCATGTCAGACTAAAGTCTGACGAGAGTCTGACATGATGCTGACGAGATGCTGAGATTATCCTGATATTATGCGGCACCGGTCAGGGATTGGTCAGGGGTTCATTAGATCCTTGTCCTTCCTTTTCCTCTCCAGAATCACCCTGCATCTACTTCCCTCTTCAACTAAGAATTGGCTTTTTCTTCTGTTTACGGCTCAGCAATAGCCCTATAGGTTTCGCGGACAACGCGCTCCGTCGTTTATTCCTTACTCAGTAGAGGATTAGGGTAGTTGTCGCTTTGGTCTTCATTGACAGTATCCAGGCAGACAAAATCTTTCTCCACCAGCAGGTAAACTTCCCCCTCGTTGCTTTCGAAACCCACCCGTGCTGTGTTGGCCCACTCATCGGCCATCACGGTGGGCATGAAGACTGTGATTTTATTGTCGTTGAATGATGCTGATAATTTGTGTGCGAAGGTCTTTTTCAAGGCATATATCAATTCGGTATTTCCAAAACGGATGATTTCTTCGAAGTAGCCTGAGTCGCAAAAGCGTTTGACTTCCGATCTGGTAAGTCTGTAGCGCAGTGAGTTGCCTTTAATCCGTAGCTTCATGATCTATTCCTTTGTATGTTTTACTGTTTTTTGCCGGGTTTGTTTCAATTTCCTTTTTTGGATGGTTGATAAATTGATGTTTTTAAGTTTTTGTATGTTTTATTCTGTTTTTTTTGGCTTTTTATTTTACATATTTTGGTTTTATATGACAAATATCATGTAAATGATGGATATTGTGGATGTTTGTTTAAAAATTATATGATATATATATAAATAAATTGCTATAATTGTTGTGTATGGTGCGTTTGTTTTCTGTTTTATGATGATTTTATCTATTGAAATTGTTAATGATGGCTTTTTTTTGGTGAAAATTGAATAAAATATTTATAAAAGAATAAATACTGTCGTTTTGTTCGGCTTTGGATGATGAAGAAGTTACATAAAACTCACGATTTGTTATAAATAATAATTGAAATGAAAAACCAGCTCTTAAAAATTACTCTTTTTTCGATTAAAGGTGTTCAGATGCGAACTTTTCACATCACCTGGCTCATGTTCTTCGTCTGTTTTTTTGGCTGGTTTGGTTTGGCGCCGCTAATGCCCACTATCCGGTTGGAACTGGGGCTAAGTAAATCGCAAGTAGGTAACATTATAATCGCATCGGTTACTGCAACTATCATAGCCCGTTTGATTATTGGTAAGTTATGCGATACCTGGGGGCCACGTAAAACGGCGGTGCGACTGCTTGTATTTGGTTCGCTCCCTGTGTTTTTGGTGGGACTGGCGCATGATTATACCACTTTCTTACTATTTAGACTCGCCATAGGCGTAATAGGAGCATCTTTTGTTGTTACGCAGTTTCATACATCCATGATGTTTGCCCCCCGCATAAAGGGTACTGCAAACGCTATAACCGGTGGCTGGGGCAATCTTGGCGGTGGTGTAACCAATATGGTGATGCCCGTGATATTCGCCGCCATTGTGGGTTTTGGTTATACCAGTGCAGAGGCCTGGCGTTTGGCCATGATCGTACCGGGCACCATGATGCTCATAGTAGCGTACCTATATCATAAATATACTAAGGATACTCCTAACGGGAATTATGACGAGACAGGTCATGCTAAGAGTAAAAGTACAAAAACAGATTGGCGCGTATTGGCCGACTGGCGTGTATGGGCCTTAACAGCCGCTTATGCTATGTGTTTTGGTATGGAGATCACTTTTGATAATATTGCTTCGCTGCACTTTGTTGATTCTTTTGGTTTGTCGCAAAGCAGCGCTGGTTTGTGGGCGGGTGTATTCGGATTCATGAACGTTTTTGCCCGGGCGCTTGGAGGAATCATGTCTGATAAAGTTGGCGCTAAGTTCGGTATGCGGGGTAAGGGATTGTTACTTGCCGGCGTTCTGTTTCTGGAGGGATTGGGAATTATTTTCTTTGCACAGGCAGCATCGCTCACCGTTGCGATCGTATCGATGCTTACGTTCGCCCTGTTTCTGAAAATGTCTAATGGCGCAACATACGGTATTGTGCCTTTTGTAAATACTAAGAATGTAGGTCTTGTGAGCGGCATTGTTGGTGCAGGTGGTAACCTTGGCGGTATGTTTTTCGGAATGCTGTTTAAGTCGGAGAATATTACGTATGCCGAGGCCTTTACTTACATCGGTTATATGGCGATAGCAACATCGATAATTGTACTCATCACCCGTTTTCAAAAACAGAAAGTCGCAGCAGAAACCGAAATTGATGGCCCCTTGCTTAGTCCTGTTGCTTAAAATCGAATCACATGCCCTCAAGGAATCATACGGATAAGCGTGTTGCATCTACCTGCTGTTACTGCGGGGTTGGCTGCGGCGTGCTTGTGAATAAAGAGAAGAACGGTTCTATTACGGTTGAGGGTAATAAAGATTACCCGGTTAATAAAGGGATGCTGTGTAGCAAAGGACTCAATCTGCATTATACTGTGAATGACAAAAGCGACCGGCTTTTGTATCCGCAAATGCGCTATAACAAGAACACGCCTATGCTGCGTGTTAGCTGGGACGAAGCGCTCGACCGCACCGCAGCAGTCTTCAGGACTTTCATTGATAAATATGGCCCCGATTCGGTTGCCATTTATGCTTCGGGTCAATGCTTAACAGAGGAGTATTATGTTATGAACAAGCTGATAAAAGGGTTTATCGGCAGTAATAATATGGATACGAACTCACGCCTGTGCATGAGTAGCGCTGTCGTTGGATACAAGATGGCTTTGGGCGAAGACTGTGTTCCTGTTTGTTATGACGACATAGAGCTGGCTGACGTGTTTTATGTAACCGGAGCAAATCCGGCATGGTGTCACCCCATATTATGGCGGAGGGTGGAGACTCATAAAGCTGCGAATCCCGATGTGAAAATCATTGTAGTCGACCCGAGGGTTACCGATACCTGTGCCATCGCCGACTTGCATCTTCAGCTTAATCCGGGTACTGATGTTACGTTGAATCATGCGATTGGCCGCGTGTTGATAGAGAATGGCGATATTGATCTTGATTTCGTACATAACCATGCCGAAGGCTTTGAACAATATAGTACGACGGTTTTTAAAAGAACGCTGGCTGAGTCAGCAGCCATTTGTGGTCTCAGGGAAAGTGATATCAGGCTGGCGGCACAATACATAGGCGGGGCGAAGGGCTTCATTACTATGTGGACCATGGGACTGAATCAGAGTGTCGCCGGAGTTAATAAAAATCTTAGCCTTATTAATTTAAATCTCGTCACGGGACATATAGGTAAACCGGGATCCGGCCCCTTTTCATTAACCGGTCAGCCAAATGCGATGGGCGGCCGCGAAGTGGGGGGACTGGCGAACCTGCTGCCTGCACACCGCGATTTGAGTAATCCGCTCCATCGTGAGGAAGTCCAAAGGTTTTGGGGCGGCACGGCCATAAATCCGAAGGCGGGGCTAACAGCAACAGAAATGTTTGAAGCATTGAATGATGGACGTCTAAAGGCCATCTGGATTGTTTGTACCAATCCCCTTACCAGTTTGCCAAACGTACGGCTGGCTGAGGAGGCGCTAAAGAAGGCAAAGTATGTAGTTGTCCAGGACATCAGCAATAAGCCGGAAACATTAAAATATGCCGATGTCATTTTACCTGCTGCAGCCTGGGCGGAGAAGGAGGGTACTATGACCAATTCTGAACGGCGCATAAGTTATTTAAATAAGATAGTTGATGCACCCGGAGAGGCGTTGCCCGACGCAGAAATAATATGCCGCTTTGCTCAAAAGATGGGTTACAAGGGGTTTGATTACAGGGATGCCGCCGCTATCTATGGCGAACACGTTAAACTGACCGCTAAGACCAATATTGATGTCAGCGGGTTGAATTATGAGATACTGAAGGAAAAAGGATCTGTACAATGGCCATACCAAAAGAAACGCTATATAAAGGACAGCCGTCGTCTTTTTACAGATAAGATGTTTTACACTGCTTCAAAGAGGGCTATCATACATGCTGTTCCCGACGAATTCAACGGTGAGAAGCCAACTGAAGATTTTCCGCTGATCCTGACTACTGGTCGTATCCGCGATCAATGGCATACAATGAGTAAAACGGGCAAAGTTAACAAACTAAACCAGCACTTTAAGCAGGCCTTTATAGAGATACACCCCCTCGATGCGCAGGATATTGGTTTGGTGGAGGGCGATATAGCTGTCATTACATCAAGAAGAGGGGAGGTGCAGGTAAAGGCAAAGTTATCTGTTGAAATAAAGCCTGGTGTTGTTTTTTTGCCGATGCATTGGGGGAAGATCCTTGGAAACGACCTTAACAGGGCCAATAATGTCACGAATGATGCAGTGGACCCGGTGTCGAAAGAGCCGGATTTTAAATATTGTGCGGTCCGTGTAACGAAGTTTCAGAAGCCTGTTCAGCGCATTGTTGTCATTGGCGCCGGGGCCGGGGCCTATGGCTTTGTGAAGTCGTACCGTGAGCTAAACAGGGAAGACGAGGTTATCATCTTCAGCAAAGAGAACCATCCTTTTTACAATCGTGTAATGCTGCCCGACTATATCAGCGGCGAGCAGAGCTGGGAGCAATTAATAAAAATGACGGATTCTGAAGAGCCCGGCTACAATATTCAGCTTTTACGGGGGCTGAGTGTGGAGCAGGTGAACCGGGAAGAAAAGTATGTTATCGATTCACGCGGTCATAAAACAAGTTACGATGTTTTAGTGATGGCTACAGGAAGTCGTGCTGCGGTACCCAAAAACGTGCCGGCTTTACCGGGAATATTTACGATGCGGAGTCGCAATGATGCCGATAGTTTTAAAAAATATGTACCACGGAATGGTCATGTGCTGATCGTAGGTGGCGGTTTGCTCGGCCTCGAGATGGCCGCTTCGTTACGTGAAACAGGCGTTAGGGTGACCATCGTTCAGCGGGTATCGCGTTTTCTTAATCGTCAGCTGGATAAACTGGGAAGCCAGCTGCTTCACGAGGAAATGGTTGATCTGGGCTGCGATATTTATTACGACGACGAAGTACAACTTTTCTATGGTCGTAACAAACTTACAGGTGTGGGCCTTAAAAGCGGTCGCAAAATAAATTGCGACGCACTGCTATTAGCTATTGGTACCACCCCTAACATTGAACTGGCAAAGGAATGTGGTCTTGATTGCAAGAGAGGAGTAGTGGTAAACGAGCGCCTGGAAACCAGCGATCCTTGCATTTATGCCATTGGCGAGATCGCTGAATTTGAAGGAGTCCTTTACGGTATTACCGCTGCGGCCGAGCAACAGGCTGAAGTGGTAGCCCGTTATATGAATGGCGACATCGCGAGCTATTACAAAGGGAGTCTGTTCATGAATATCATTAAAATACAAGGGTTTGACCTTTGCAGTATCGGCTTGTCCGAATGCCCGGATGATAGTTATGAAGAAGTTGTCTTTATCGATAAGGCGAAGCGCTATTATAAAAAATGTATCATCAAAGACGATCGTCTGATGGGAGCCATTCTGATAGGCGATAAAAGCGAATTTAACGAATTTCGGGAATTGATAGCCAACAAGACGGAACTGAGCGATAAACGACTGCAACTGCTGCGGAGCGGTAATAAGGCCGATCCGGTATCGGGAAAGTTAGTATGTAGCTGCAATAATGTGGGAGCAGGTAATATTCAACAGAAAATAGCAGAAGGCTGCGTGCAGCTAAAAGACATATGCTCTGCGACCGGAGCAGGTACAGGTTGCGGATCGTGCCGGCCTGAAATAAAACGTCTGCTGGAAGAGAGTTTAAACGACGTATTGCATAGCTGATGAACGAAGCTCAATATACTGTAAAAGTAAATCTATGCGGCGGTGTAGTATCGCCCGGCGATCTTTTTGAGTTATTGGTCATCGCCGAAAAAGTTGGGGTGGATGCAGTTTGCTTCGGAACCCGGCAGCAGCTGTATTTTAACATGGATAAAGCATATGCTGAGGATTTGGAATACCTTATGTTAGCTGCCAATGTGGTCTATGAACTTGATGCGAACGAGTATCCGAATATCGTGAGTTCGTACGTCTCTGATGCGATTTTTAATACCGGGAGTTGGTTGAAGGAGGGGGTATATAAGGATATTTTCGACCAGTTTACTCATAAACCGCGCTTAAAGATTAACCTGGTCGACAGTACACAAACATTCATTCCCTTCTTTACAGGCAATCTGAATTTTATTTCAAGCGATTTAAATAACCATTGGAATTTATATATCAGGTTTCCAAAAACCAGCCAGCTATGTTGCTGCCCCTTCTTAATTTATTCGGACGATATACCACAGGTGAGCCAAATAATAGAAGAGGTTATTTATGCTAATAAAAATGAGTTTTATGATCGGGAGTCGGTGGATGACAGTGCATTCTTCAGCCTTTTAAAGCCTTTGCTGAACTTTATGCAGCCTGTAACCGAACTTCTTACATTACCTGGTTTTTTCCTTCCTTATTATGAGGGTTTTAACAGGTACAGCGACAATAAATATTGGCTGGGGGTTTATAGACGAAGCGAACTTTTTCCGCTTGACTTTTTAAAGGACATATGTGCGCTTTGTCTTCAAACACGTATTGGGCAGTTGTATACCACTCCATGGAAATCTTTACTGATAAAGAATATTGATCATGGGGATCGTAGAAGATGGGAAAACCTGCTAAATAAATACCGGCTAAGTGTAAGACATGCCGCCAATGAACTAAACTGGCAGGTAGAAGATCAGTGTGCCGAAGGGTTAAGCCTGAAAAAATACCTTGTGCGTGAATTTGAAGACGCAGATCTTCGTACCTACAGGCTTTGCTTTGCCATAAAAACTCAGCCGCGCACTGGCTTATTTGGATCAATTATTTTAAGGAAGCAGGAACATGGCTGGGACATTCTTCATACCCGCGATTTTAATCCAAACTCTAAAGACTTTCTATGTTATAAAAGCAGGCTTTCCGAAAATGAATTGCAGGTACATCTTATGGCTCTTGTCCAATTATACTATCAGTCGTATAGTGACAGAGACCTGAGCATCGGTGGCAATTCTTTTTCCGACAACGAAGTTACCACCGGGCAAAAAATGAAAATTGTTCACCAATGTATTCATTGCCTGAGTATTTACGATGAAGCCTATGGCGAAGAGATGAGTGGTATTCTGCCGGGTACCTCTTTTGCAACGCTGCCGGAGTACTCCTGCTTCGTGTGTGGCTCAAAAAAAGAAGATTTTATAGCGAAAGAATGGGCTGTACTCTGATGAATGATTAGCTATTACAGGAAATTATATAATTCTTTCCTGTAATAGTGTAAAGCTCCCCCGTGGAGTACATAGTATTTTTGTAATATAATATTAAATGCTATGTCAGTAACTTCAATACCTCAAGATAAAACCCAGGCAGCGCAAGTTGCAAAAAAGACATTTCCGGTGACAGGGATGACCTGTGCAGGTTGTGCGATGAGTGTAGAGTCGATGCTCAAATCGGCAGAGGGCGTAATTGATGCCGGGGTTAACTTTGCCAATCAAACCGCCTGGGCCCAATATGATGAAAAAAGAACCAGCCCATCGGACCTTCAAAAATCTATCCGGGCCATAGGATACGACTTAATAGTAGACGTTGACAATCCTTCCGAAGTTCAGGAAGAACTGCAGCTTAAAAACTATAATGCTGTAAAGCAAAGAACGATCTGGGCTTCTGTGCTTGCATTTCCTGTATTTATAATAGGTATGTTCTTTATGGATATGCCCTACGGAACGTGGATATCGATGATCCTTACAGCCCCTGTTCTTTTTTGGTTTGGCCGCAGCTTTTTCATTAATGCCTGGAAGCAGGCCAGTTACGGTAAGGCCAATATGGATACTTTAGTTGCTCTGAGCACGGGTATAGCTTTTCTGTTCAGCGCGTTCAATACGATCTATCCGGAGTTCTGGCACCGCCGGGGTTTACACCCCCATGTCTATTATGAGGCGGCTTCTGTTATCATTGCCTTTATATCTCTGGGAAAGCTCCTTGAAGAAAAAGCAAAGTCAAATACCTCGTCGGCAATTAAAAAGCTGATGGGCTTACAGCCGAAGACAGTGCGTGTACTCATTAATGGAAGCGAGCAGGAAATTCCGGTGGCTTCAGTGGCGAAAGGAAATATCATTATTCTACGACCGGGTGAAAAAGTTCCGGTTGATGGTGTGGTGACATCCGGTTCTTCGTATGTGGATGAAAGTATGATAACGGGCGAGCCGGTTCCTGTACTAAAGCAGAAGGAAGATAAGGTTTTCGCGGGAACGGTAAATCAGAAAGGAAGCTTTCAGTTCCTTGCCGAAAAGGTAGGCAGCGATACGCTCTTGGCCCATATTATAAAAATGGTACAGGAGGCGCAGGGAAGTAAGGCTCCCGTACAAAAGCTCGTAGATAAAATAGCCGGGATTTTCGTTCCTTCTGTAATGGGTATTGCGGTCCTTACCTTTATTATGTGGATGCTGCTTGGAGGCGATAATGCCTTCACCCATGCTTTACTTACTTCCGTAACGGTTTTGGTTATCGCCTGTCCATGTGCACTGGGTTTAGCAACTCCTACAGCAATTATGGTGGGCGTAGGGAAGGGCGCAGAGAATAACATACTGATAAAGGATGCCGAAAGTCTGGAGCTGGGGCATAAAATAAACGCGATTATACTCGATAAAACCGGTACCGTCACCGAAGGTAAGCCAGTTGTTAATCAGATGATCTGGGATGCTGAAGCTGGCAACAATGAAGATTATAAGAAAGTGCTGTATAGCCTGGAGATACAATCTGAACATCCATTGGCAGAAGCAGTTGTCAACAATTTGAAAGCTGAGGGTATTCAGGGTGCGTCCCTCTCTTCTTTCGAAAGCCTTACCGCAAGGGGAGTGAAAGGATTATATGACGGGAAAACCTATTACGCCGGCAACCGGAAGCTGATAGACGAAAATGAGGTGATTATTTCTCCGTCAATGGTCGAAAAAGCTAAGGAACTTCAGCAAAAGGCTAATACAGTAATCTATTTTGCAGATGAAGAAAAGGTGCTCTCTGTAATCGCAATCGCCGACAAGGTAAAAGCATCATCAACGGCTGCTATAAGGGATCTTCAGTCTATGGGCATCTCTGTTTATATGCTAACCGGCGACAATAGTCAAACCGCTGCAGCAGTAGCAAAAGAAATAGGCTTAACGCGGTTCAAAGCAGAAGTATTGCCTTCAGAGAAAGCTGATTTTATCAAAGAGCTGCAGTCGGCCGGGAAAGTAGTTGCGATGGTTGGCGATGGTATTAATGATTCGCATGCGCTGGCGCAGGCAGATGTGAGCATCGCGATGGGAAAAGGATCTGATATTGCCATGGATGTTGCGAAGATCACGCTGATTACTTCAGACCTGCAGTCGATACCCAAGGCAATCAGGTTATCGAAAAAGACGGTTCAGACGATTAAGCAGAACCTGTTCTGGGCATTTATTTATAATGTGATAGGTATTCCGCTGGCTGCCGGTGTTCTTTATTCGTTCAATGGCTTTCTTCTGAATCCTATGATTGCTGGTGCTGCAATGGCATTGAGTTCTGTATCAGTAGTAAGCAATAGCTTAAGACTAAAGTCCGTTAAGTTATAACCCACTTGTCAAATATTGGAAATTGTATAAATATTGACAGGGATTATGTAAAAGGAACACTGGAGATCAGCCGTAAATTTGTATAGATTTTAAAATAGATATTATGGAAACACTAAAGTTCAAAACAAATATTAAGTGTACTAACTGTGTAGAAAAAGTGACACCTGCATTAGATGAAGTGGCTGGCGCTGGTAACTGGAAAGTAGATTTACTTGATCCTGAACGGACCCTTACAGTAGAAGGCGACGTTTCCGAAAGTGAGCTGGTTACAGCCCTGAATGGAACAGGCTACGAGGCCTCTAAGATTTAAGTTTACAACGTAAAAGGCCTCGTTTTCCGGGGCCTTTTACGTTGGTATCTAAATCGCAATACTATCTATCGCTTTTTCCAGGGCATGTTCTGCGACGCCCGGCATTTTAACTCCTTCAGCCGAGACCAGAGAAACATCCGTCATCCCAAGGAAGCCTAATACGGCTTTCAGATAAGGACTTACAAAGTCATAAGCCTGGTAGGGGCCTGATGAATAAACACCACCCGCAGTCATCGCGATATACACTTTTTTACCTTTAACCAGTCCTTCCGGTCCCTGTTCTGTATACCTGAAAGTGATTCCTGCCCTGCAAATGTGATCTATCCATGATTTGAGGGACGAGTGGATCCCGAAATTGTAAAGTGGCGCTCCGATAACGATGATATCCGCTGCCATTAAATCCTCTATGGCTTTATCAGAATGATGAAGTGCATTTCTATCCTCGCTGGTCAGGTGCTCCACGGGAGTGTAGAAAGCCTGGATATGCCGGGCATCCAGATAGGGAAGAGGCGTCTTGTTCAGGTCAAGCTCAGTAACGCTGATCTCGCCGTATTGAGCTTCCAGTTTGTCGATGATCGCATGGCCTAATTGAATGCTAAAGGAGGCATCCTGCCTCACGCTCGACATGATATGAAGTACTTTTTTCATAGCTTGATTTATTTATTGTCGAATTTTAAGTTTCGGTGATAAGTAATGTATGATACGACCAGGAGAACGAGGAAGATGATGGGCATGATGCGCGCACTTGCCGGATCGCCCGACGCACTGTGAGCAACAAAAGCAGACACGAAAGTAATGGCAAAACCTGAATAAGCCCATTCTTTAACACTACGGGGAAGCGGTACCAGCAAAACAATCGCTCCGATAACCTTCAATGCTGCCAATTCTACACGGAAGTAGGAGGGAAAGCCGAGGTGAACAAAAGCCTGTTTGATTTCAGGTTTCGTTAGATACATGACTGCTGAATTGATCATCATCACGCTCACAAGGATTGTGACCACCCAATAAGTTATTTTATTCGTCTTCATCTTTTTTTCTTCAAAACTACAGCCTCTAACTATTAAAAAGATACTACTTTCCTAAAGGATAGTGGTATCCTCGGGGAAAGTGCGTAGCTTTGGAGTTATGGAAACAGTTGTGAATGAAATGGTTATCACGAAGGAGGAGTGTAAGTCGAGCGTTGGGCATATACTTGATGCGCTGTATGTGCTGAATGGTAAATGGAAGCTGCCATTAATCTTTACGCTCCGAGAAGGACCTAAACGATTCAATGAAATACAAAAGGTTTTGGATGGCATCACCCCGAAGATTCTCGCTAAGGAACTTAAGGACTTGGAATTGAATGGCTTTGTGATAAGAAGTGTATACCCTACTACCCCTGTTACAGTGATTTACGAAGCAACCGACTATAGTGGTACCCTGAAGAGCGTATTAGAAGAATTGAGAACCTGGGGAGCATCGCATCGCGAAAAGGTAAAACAAAGTATGCGTGTAACAAAAAGCTAGACAGTACTGGCGGAATTATATATTAATTCTACCTTTGGGGCTAAACTTATTCATGAAACCTCATTATCCGATCCTTGATGGCCTGCGCGGTGTCGCAGCATTAACTGTAGTTGCCTTTCACCTATTCGAAACCCATGCAACAAGTCATTTAGACCAGATTATAAATCACGGTTATCTTGCAGTTGATTTTTTCTTCTTACTCTCAGGCTTTGTTATTGGATACGCCTATGACGACCGCTGGGGAAGGATGTCGGTAGGCGATTTTTTTAAACGTCGTCTTGTAAGGCTTCAGCCTATGGTTGTAATGGGAATGATTATCGGGGCTCTGCTGTTTTACTTTCAGGAGTCGGAGTATTTTTCGATAATAAGTCAGGTGTCGGTGTGGCGAATGCTCTTTATTATGCTGCTCGGTTTCGTAATGATCCCTGTGCCTCCATCTATGGACCTGCGGGGCTGGAACGAAACCTATCCGCTGAACGGGCCGGGGTGGTCATTGTTCTTCGAGTACATAGGTAATATTCTTTATGCCCTTGGCGTCAGGAAATTCTCAAAAACGGCCTTGTCTGTATTAGTTCTGTTGTCGGGCGCGGCACTTGTACATATGGCGGTAACAAGTCCGGCCGGCGACGTCATCGGCGGCTGGTCGCTTGAACCAGAGCAGCTACGCATTGGGTTTACACGTATGATGTTCCCCTTCTTTGCTGGTTTACTTCTTTGCAGAACAGCAAAGATTACTCGTGTGAAAAACGCCTTTATGTGGTGTTCTTTACTGGTACTTATCGTGCTTGCTATTCCCAGAGTCGGAGGGAGCGAACGCCTTTGGATGAATGGCCTTTACGATTCTTTGAGTATTATTTTAATTTTCCCTCTTATAATATACATGGGCGCAAGTGGCGAGGTTAAAGGTAAATTCTCATCACGGTTGTGCCGGTTCTTAGGCGATATTTCCTACCCAATTTATATTACTCACTACCCCATTATCTACATTTATACCGCCTGGGTAAAGGATAATAAAATTTCGTTATCCGATGGCTATCCTGTAGCGCTCGTGGCTTTTGTGTCGTCCATCCTTCTGGCGTACGCATGCCTTAAGTTTTATGATGAGCCGGTCCGCGCCTGGTTAAACAAGAAGTTCTTGTTAAAAACAGTCGATAAAAAGGTTAGCGCTCTATAAGTTGTCCAGCTCTTCCTGGGTATAACCACCCATGCAATCCATACATTTACGTAACTCCTCTTCTTTCTTGAGGATACCGTTTTTATGGCTTTCCTGAAGTAATTTTTCTGTAAAGTCCCATAGCGTCTGTGAGCCGTATTTAATTACAATCTTCTTTTCGATTACCTTTTCATAGCTAACGCTAAACTCTTCCCAAGTGCCACCATTATTGGATATGTTCTGTAGCAAAGGTTCAAGGTTATCAATGGCGCGGGCAAAGAGCGATTCTGCGGTTTCGGCAGCCTCAAACTCCTCCCATATCGCTATCAGTTCTGCAGCTTGTGACTCTGGAAGCAGTCCGAATATTCTTTCAGCTGCTCTCGCTTCAGCAACAGCGTTGTTCTGCCTGGCAACCGAATCGAAGAGAAAGACATCGCCTGCGTCTATTTCTACAATGTCATGGATAAGGAGCATCTTAAGCACCTTTAGCAAGTCTACAGGCTCATTTGCATGTTCGGCCAGTACAATGGCCATTATTGCTAAATGCCAACTATGTTCGGAGTCGTTCTCGTGCCGGTCGCTCGAGAAGAGTTTACTTTTGCGGAAGATATATTTAAGCTTGTCTATCTCATGGATAAAAGACATTTGTTTTAAAAGAAGATCAAGATGCATTTGCAGATTTTTTAATGACGCAAAGTTGGCAGTTTATTACGCATTTCTAACTTAAGCTGTGAGCCATAAGCATGCTTCTTTGTTTTTAGAATTAAAAAAACCTTATAACAGCGAGGCGCTTAACTCATCAAGGAACAAGATGCTGCCGGGATGATTCCTCAATATTGAGGAAGGATATTTTTCGTTCACATTTTGATGTAAGGTATTATAAACCGCCCGTGCTTTAGAAGTCCCTGGAACTACGCAATAGATGAAATGTGCCTTCATTAATGCCGGAATCGTTAATGTTAAGGCTCGAATAGGAACCTTTTCTAGCGCGTCAAAGCAGCCGTCATTCACTTGCTGCTGTCTGCAAACAGCATCCAGTTCAACAACTTTTACAGCGAGTTTATCCCTGAAATTAGCTACAGGCGGGTCATTGAATGCAATATGTCCGTTCTCGCCAATGCCCATACATACAATATCTGCCGGAAACTCATTCAGTAACCGGCTGTACCGATCGCATTCCTTTTCTATGTTTTCTGCGGTTCCGTTTAAATAATTTACTGATTTGAACGGTAATTTGCTGAATAATCTTGTTTTTAAGAAGTTTCCGAAGGCCTGCGGTGCCTCTTCTTTGAGGCCAATGTATTCGTCCATGTGAAAGGCATTTATGCGGGTCCAATCAGTATGTTTACTTAAACAGAGTGCCTCAAGAACCTCATTTTGAGAAGGAGCAGCGGCAAAAATAATGTTTACTTCATCCTGCGTCCTTAGCAGTTCTGTGATCTTAGCACTCACTGCCGATGCCGCATTTTTACCCATCAATTGCCTGTCCTCAAATACTCTTACTTCGGGGTTATTCCTTTTTTCTGTATTAAACATTTTTATTTCTTTTTATAAACGATTTTTCCTCTGATGATAGTTGTATCAATCGTAATATTCTCATCAAATATTACAACGTCGGCATCTTTGCCAGCTGTCAGCGAGCCTTTGCGTTTGTCAACTTTCATGATAGTTGCCGGTGTAAGGGAGGCCATCGTAACGGCATCGATTAATGGAATGTCAGCAAGCCGTATCATATTGCGGACCAGACGATCGGCAGTGGCTACGCTTCCGGCAAAGACACTCCTGTCAGGCAGTTTAGCTACATTATCTTCTACGATAACTTTCATCCCGTCTTTGATGCTTCCGAGGATACTTTCGCCTGGGGGCATCCCTGCAGCCCGCATAGCATCAGTGATCAATGCTGTTCTGCCTGCACCTTTTATCTTGTAAACCAGTTTGAGCAACGGGGGAGGCAGATGTATTCCGTCGGCAATTATCTCCACCGACATATCGTCAATGAGGTACGCACTTTCGATCACTCCCGCATACCGGAACGCATTCCGCCTTGATACGCCCGACATACAGGAATAAAAATGCGTAGCGTGTGTATAGCCGCTCTCGTACGCTTCTAATACTTCTTCATAAACAGCATCGGTATGGGCAATGGCAGCCAGTATGCCTTTCGATTTTAAATATCGTCCAAAGTCAACAGCTCCTTTTAGCTCGGGCGCAGCGCTCCACCGTGAAACGAAAGGATTCTGTGATATAATTTCTTTATACTCCTCAGGATCGGGCTCCCGGATATATCTCGCGTCCTGTGCTCCTTTCTGCTTCATCGAAAAATACGGACCTTCAATATGCATACCAAGGAACTGTGCTCCTTCTTTATTTTGCTCCCCGGCAGTTTTATAAAGTTCAAGTGTTTTGAGCAGGTCCTTTTTATCGCAGCTAAGAGTTGTCGGCGTCATCGCTGTTGTACCATATTGTGCATGGGTCTTAGCGATCGAAAGAAAAGCATCTGTTGTATTATCCATGAAGTCATGACCGCCCCCACCGTGTACATGTATGTCAATAAAGCCGGGTGATATATACTTTCCTGCAGCATCTATCTGTAATGCATCTTCCGCATCGATATTCCGTTCGCTTACTTCCAGTATCCGGCCTTCTGCAATCACCATTGATCCACCCTCGATTAAGCGATCCGGTGTAATGATCTTCCCGTTGAAAATCTTAATTTTGGTATAATTCATTCGAAATAGTTCTTGTTTGACGGCTATTTTTAAAAGACCAGCTTTTTATTTTATAACCTTTAAAAGAATAGAAAGTAAGATAGATATAGCAGGGCAGCAATACCCAATACGCTTCTCTCAGACTGGTAGTATCAGCAAAGTATCCGTATACCAGAGGCAAAATTGCGTTTCCGCTCAGACCCATGATCAGAAGGGAAGATCCGATTTTAATGAATCTGCCGAGATTGTCGAGTGCCAGAGGCCATATTCCAGCCCAGATCATTGAATTAGCGAAACCAAGCAGTATCACAAACCAGATACTGATATCTGCAGTGTGCCCGAGGATGGATACCTGACCGTGAGAATAGATGATCAGCAGGGTGAATACCCCGCCTAGGATCGTGCAAAAGCGCAAAGCCGTAATTTGCGAGAGGTATCGTGGAATTAATGAGAGCCCAAGTATGTAGCCGATAATGGTTGCCGTTAATGTATAAGAAGGGAAAATTTTAGCCTCCATTAAGTTGATATCCATGGAGTGCGCGTAACCGATCACGGTATCGACAGCGATCACCTGAGAACCTACATGCAGGAAAATGGCGAAGGCGCCAAGTATGAGATGCGGAAAATCAAATACACTGGTTTTACCACTGTTCGATTTAACCAGATCCGGGCTTTCCGTATCTGTATCAATTTCAGGTAAGGGCGATAAGCGGACAAAGAGCCCGAGGGCAAAAAGCACACATCCGACAGTAGCATAAGGCACAATTACCCGTTGAATCAGCTGATCTAACACGGTATCTTTTGCCTGCCCAGACATGTTCTTCAACTGCTGAAAAAGCTCGCTGTCTGCCTGCCTTAATATCACAGCCGCAAACAGAAGTGGTGCAATTATTCCGGCAAACTTATTGCAGATCCCCATAATGCTGAACCGCCTCGCCGCACTTTCCTTAGGGCCGAGAATAGTCACGTACGGATTGGCCGCAGTCTGCAGAATAGCGAGACCTATTCCAAGAGTGAAAAGACCGGTAAGAAACAGCTCGTATGTTCGGGTTAATGCTGCCGGGACAAAGATAAAGGCACCCGCAGCCATTACCCAGAACCCTATCATCATGCCACTCTTAAATCCGGCTTTCTTCAATAAGAATGACGCGGGAACAGACATGAGCAGATAGGAAATGTAAAACGCAAAGGCAACAAGGTATGACTGGAAATTACTGAGCTCGCACGCTATTTTGAAATAAGGGATTAATATAGCATTGATCCAGGTGACAAACCCGAAGATAAAAAAGAGAATGCCTATAATGATAATAGAGATCAGGTTATCCCTTTTATTCAGATTTCCGATTTCAGAGATCTTGATGTTTTTACTCATGTCTTATCTTTTTTTGTGTTGATCCTTTACCGCAGTGCTGGCCTTCCTTTAGGGGTGACAGTCCTTTTGCCTGATTAATATGTCTCATGCTATTTTCTTTTCCGTGCCAGACGGGAGTAAAGGTTATCAATGCCGGCATTCATTAACTCACTTTCTTCTTGTAGTTCCTGTTTGTAGAATGTTTTTTTATTCAATCGGATAAACTGCTTGCCTAATCCCGATTTTCGCAGGGAACGAAGTTGTGGCAACACCAGTGGTATCTCTGCTTCTGTAAAGTTTTTACTATTTACCTGCATTTCCAGCTTCTTATACCGGAGATAGCGAAGCCGTATATCAGCCATCAACACATAATGATCGAACTCTTGTTTATTCCTCGCAGGCTTTAAACGATGTAAAGTTTCTGCGACAAATTCTGCACTGTCTACTACTTCGCTTATACTAATCCCGGTAGGGCTGATTTTGCCCTGGTTAATATCATATGCAGTTGATGTTATCGCATGAAGAAAGGCCTTTGACTGCTCAGTAGAAAGCCCATATTTTTCCCTTCCATAGGTTTTGATGAAAGTGTTTATCTCTAAAGGAACGGACGATTTAAGGGCAGCAAAGTATGCGTCGATCAAAATGTTAAATCCGGTGATAGGATAAACATGGCGCACAGGGTAGAGCTGTGTTATTTCTGAAGCGGATTCAAAAACAGGAGAATAAATTCCGGAGGTCGACCATGAAGTCATAACCATTCCCTTGTATCCGATTTTTGCCGCAGAAGGGATGAAATCCCTGATATTGTTGAAATGCTTTTTCCAATCTGTCAGGTAGTAGTTATCCGGCGAACTGCGGATAGCTGGAGCTCCCCAGATTTCAAAGCCCTGTTCAGTGAGCTTTTCATGGTCGCCAAAACGGTTTAAATCCCAGCCATAGTTCCAGTCCACAAATATCGTTTCCTTCGGCAGGATGGGAAGCGCCTCGGGGTATTTTAAGGCTATGTCTGCCCAAACTACTGGCCTTTTACCCAAACTGATTACAATATCACAAAGCATCTTAAGATAGTCGCCATACAGCCGGCCTTTCCCAACTTGTTCAACCTTTTTTTTAGATTCTTCAGAGTGCCCCAGAAGGTAGGTCTCATCCCCGCCGACGTGTATGTAGGGTGATGAATGAGTGGAAATAAGGTCTTTATAGAGCTCGGTAAAAAGCTTTTTAGTTTCCTCTACTTTTAATGGATTTACCTGGGAATAGTCTTTCTGGTCTTCGCGGAGCTCTGCATACCTGTAATTTCTCAATATGTATTCAACATGCCCAAAACTCTGTTGCAGAGGGATTACATCGAGGCCTATTGATGAACAATAGGCTGTAAAAGATTTTATTTCCTCCCTCGTATAAGCAAAGCGGTTAGCTATAAGGGGATGCAGCTGATATGGATAAGTGGCTTCCCATTCCATGATCAATGTATTGATTCCATTTTTGCTCAGCCGGAGTGCAAAGGCTTTAAGCGCCGGCATCTTCATTACCTGTATCCGCAAATCGAGGTGAAAGCCACGGATCGGAAAGCGTGCTGTTTCCTGAGCGGATGCTGCTGTGTACAACCAAAGCATAAAGGTAGAAATAGCTATAGCCCGAAATAACCTTCGGCTTGAATACATTTGGTTTTTTATCATTAAGGTATTTTATAATTATCTATAACCTGATGGATATTAAACAAAAGGGACTTCTTACCAGTGGTATCCTGCGCAATCTGCCAGATCATGATTCCACCTGTTTTTTCCAGCGCAAGCTTTGTCTTGCTCTTTATTGAAGGAATACCGTTGTAGTAAAGCGTTCCCCCGTCATTTAATTTCAATTCATCCCGTTTTTCTGCTCCCGGATAGCTGTTGATGAGCTTGCTGTAAGACATGCTGACTGTTCTCGAGTTAAATCCGTATCCGTAAAAGGGGAGGCCGAGGTTTAGCTTGCTTCCACTAAGGCCTTTTGATACCCAGAATTCAATATCGTCGACCGCCATCGAATACGGAGCATGTTGACCCGGCTCGAGCGGCTTCCAGGGGCCCGTTTTGTCATATGACATGACATTGATAAAATCAAAGTTCCTCAATGTTTCTTCATCAAGTTTTCCTGCATTGTTACTTGCCAAAGCCGCAGTCAGTAATCCCCTTGGTTTGATCGCGTCAGCTAACTGAAGGATAAATCCTGCATATTCATTGGTTATCAGACTCCCCTCGAGGTCCACGTCAATACCGTCGAGGCCATAATTATTCATCATGCCAGCAATGTTTTTTATCAATTCGCCGCGTTTTTCCTGGGCTATTAAGGAGGAATAGTATTCGGGGGCTCTGCCACCACCAATCGCGGCCAGGACCTTTACATGATGTTCATGTGCTTTTGAAACAAGAGCTGTCAGGCCGGGAACCGGATGAAAGATTCCTCTTTCGTCCGGATTGATGAAGGCGATATTTAAATGCGTGATTTGGCTGAAGTTAATCTTACCCTGATAATTCACCAGATCCCCTTTATAGTACCCGACTATCCGAAACGCTGCGTCTATGTGTTGGCCTGCCGCCGGTGAGGCGAGTCCGTTTGAAAGTAAAAGGAGTAAGATATATAACCTTAATAGTTTCATTACCAGTCGTTGTTTTGTGTAAGTGCCTTGTTAATACCCATTTCGTATATCGGAATAGGTAAAAGCAAATGCCGCGGTTCAGTGAAGTTCGTACCTGCTTTTGCGGCGTACTTAAGAGCAGCGGGAGCATTCGCGTTGATTTCAGCTGATACTTGTTTCAGGGTACTTCCTAAAATTCCCCACCTGATTAAATCATATTTCCGCAAGCCTTCAAAACAAAGCTCTCTTGATCTCTCCTCTCTAAGATAATCAGCAAACCCGGTTTTCGAAAGTCCGGGCGGCACGTTAGCTTCATTTACATTTACCGCTCCGGGAAGCAGCTTTCCATAAGCTCTCTTTCTTACCGCGTTTATTGCATCGTAGGCTTCCGGGGTGGGTCCATTTACTTCGTTCTCTGCTTCTGCAAACATAAGTAACACATCAGAATATCTTAAAAGCGGGAAATTTTCCGGAGAATCGTTCATTGATTTTGGCGATACCACTTCATATTCTCTTCGCCATTTACCACAGTGCCTTTCGTATACCTGGGTTGCATTCCAATTGGCTTTGATAGTGCCCTGGCTTTGGTATCGAAACGGTGCGATTGCCCAGTCGCGCCTTAAATCCTTTGCTGATCCATATGAATTAAAAAGCCTGGCAGTCGTTTGGATAAAGCCATAAGTATAAGCAGCTGTACTCGGATTGGTTATGCCGGTATTAATGCCCACTCGTCCGCCTTCGCGGTAAGGGCCCGCTGTATTACCCCAGAATTCTACCTCCCAAATACTTTCCTTAATATCATACTTGTCCGCTGCGTAATTGATGAAAATATCCTGATATGAAGGATTAAGCGCGTGGAAGTTTTCGTCTATAATCATTTTGCTCCACTTAAGAGCATCTTTATATTTCGACACGTCGTTAAGAGGGTTCCCGGCCATATAGAGGCAAACTCTTGCCAGAATACCACGTATCGCCGATTTGTTGATTTTACCGCCGAAACCAACCGTTTGGGCCGTTTCTACCAGCGTCTCGGCTTCTTCCATATCTTTTAAGATTGCTTCATACACCTGTTTTTGCGAAGTTCTGGTTATACTTGTTTCATTTGCGGAGTTCGTTGCTTTCAGCATGAGCGGAATGTCTCCCCAGTTACTTACCAGGAGAAAATGATAGTAAGCTCTTAAAAACAGCGCCTGCCCGCGGATCGCATTTCGTTTGCCTTCGTCCATCTTCGGTTTATTTACGTTTTCAATTAATACGTTGGCGCGGTTGATGCCATCATACAGTAACTGCCATAGATTCAGAACATACGTATCGGCGGTGGAGTGACTATAGACCTGGGGGCCGGAAAAGCTGGAAACAGCATAGAACCCTTCATCGGCCTCCGTGCCCATACGGCTAATCAGGGCATCTCCATATACCGCCCGTTGTCCGAGAATATCATAGACACCGTTAAGTGCGAAGTTTAATTGTTCTTCTGTTTCATAGTAATTTGCCGGTGAAAGAAAATCAGACGGTGTTGTCTCGAGGAATTTATTGCATGAACAGAAACACAGAACTGCAACTGTCATTATCATAAGGGGGTGAAATACCTTTTTCATTTGAAGCATATCTTGGTCTATAGTGAAATTTTTAGATTAAAAGTCACGGTTTTTGCACGCGGGTAGGCGGAATAGTCAAAGCCCGGAGTTAATGCCGAATTACGGACGGAGACCTCAGGGTCGATGCCCGAATAGTTCGTCCAGGTAAAAAGGTTCTGTGCAGAAGCTGAAATATATACACTGTTTACTTTAAGGGTGCTCAGGAACTTTGCAGGAACGTTGTAACCAAGAGAAACGGTTTTCAGTCTGAGATAAGAGCCGTCTTCAATTTCTCTTGACGAATATACTCCTCTTGGACCCTGACCGCCAACACGGGCCAGCGTATTACTGGGATTATCAGGCATCCACCGATTGTTATAGCTTGCATACTGGTTCAGGTTTTTATAGTTTAGCGCATTCCCCTCGAATATAATCCTGTTTGCGTTTAAGATGTCATTGCCGTATGACCACTGGAAGAAAACATTCAGGTCAATACCCTTATACCGGAAATTATTCGTAAAACCTCCGGTATGTTTAGGCATCGGATTTCCAATCACTGTTCTATCATCTGCATTCACCTTAAGGTCTCCATTCAGGTCTTTATATTTAATGTCTCCTGGCTGAACCGTACCGCCGTTATTTGTTATCCCTGGCTTAAGGGTGTAAACACCGTTCGCCACATCGAAATCCTCGTACTGGTATATGCCATCCCACTGGTATCCGTAGAATTGGGCAACAGGGTGTCCGACTTCTGCGACATAAAGCGGAGTTTTTTCGTAAGCTACCTCCCAGTTTATGGTCGAAAATAATGTCGATTCTTCTCCCGAGAGCCCCAGGACCTTGTTTTTGTTGAAGCTGATATTGAAATTACTGCTCCAGCTAAAATTTTTATTCTGAATATTGACCGTATTCAGGCTGAGCTCTACACCGCTGTTTTGCATACTGCCGATGTTCTTCAATGCTTTTACATACCCTGTACTGTAGGGCATGTTAGCATTCAGTAACAAGTCTTTGGTCTCTTTTTTATACCAGTCGGCCGATACAGAGATTCTGTTTTTAAACAAACCAAGATCATACCCAAGATCCAATTGTGTGGTAGTTTCCCATTTCAGGTCTCTGTTTTCAAGGGTTGCGGGAATCACCCCTTTTCCGGGAGTCTGGTTGTTAAATGAGTAGTTATTTGTCAATGTGATCAGAGGGTTAACTGGTGAAAAGCTAAGTGCGGAGAGTGCGGCGAAATCCGGGATCCTGTTATTACCTGTTAACCCATAGCTAACCCTTAACTTGGCATCTGAAACAGCAGTGAGCTTTTTCATGAAGTTTTCGCTACTCATACGCCATGCAAAGGCTGCCGAAGGAAAATATCCCCACTTATTATCGTCTACAAATTTCGACGAACCGTCTGCCCTGAAAGAAGCGGTAAGAAGATATTTCGATTTGTAATTATAGTTAATCCTTCCTAAAAAAGAGGCGAGTGTGTTTTCCGTCTCCGCTGCCACGGTGGAATAGGGAACCCCTTCATCTAAGCCGCTTAGACCCAGACTTTCATTTGGAACCAACTGCGAAGTAAACCCGTAGTTATTAGATGATCTGCCTTGTAAGGTAAATCCGCCGACCGCATCAAGCGTGTGCTGCCCAAATTTCTTTTTATATGAAAGAGTATTTTCATTCATCCAGGTATTGACTTCTTCATTTGCAATGGTCCCGAATACACCCCTGGTATTCGTCGGAATTAGCGGAGTACCTCTGGAGGTTTGAGAATTATAAAAGGCATCCTCCCTTAGCATCCGGCTATTAATGCCACCGGTAACCTTAAGGGTAAGATCCTTGAGAATTGAATATGTAAAATAAGCGTTCGCCGTTAGGCTGTTATTCTTTGAATGGAGCTGTTCATTATTTGTCGAGATGACCGGGTTTACCCGAAAATCGTTGGTGCTTTCAATTTCCGGGTCCACGAGGTTGCCGAGCAAATCTGCATTATTTCCTGCAACAGGGCGGTAACCCCAGATACTATAAAGCAAATAACTCGATGCAGATCCGCTGCTTCCCATTTCAGAAGCAATCCGTCCGTTGTTTTTGACGACACTGTAATTCGCTACAATTCCCGCTTTAAGTTTGGAGGAAATTGTCTGATCAAGAGAAATCCTTCCCTGATATCGTTTATAGCCAGAATTGATAATGATTCCGTCCTGATCATAAATAGACCCGGAAAGGGCGTAGCGTGTCTGATCAGAACCTCCGGAAAGCGATAAATTGTGAATCTGAACCGGTGCGGTTCGAAACATTTCAGATTGCCAGTCATATCCTGCTTCGGCACGGTACGAGTCAAGATCGCGGTCAGAAAGGTATTGTGCAGACGATAATACAGGATCAAGTTCCTGTTGCAGTTTCACGAATTCATAAGGGTTCATCAAATCCATTGTCTTCACAATGTGCTGAAATCCAAGAGAAGCGTCGTAGGTTAAAACGGGTTTGCCAACTTTACCTTTTTTCGTTTCGATTACTATAACTCCGTTCGCGGCCCTCGAGCCGTAAATAGCAGCAGCGGAAGCGTCCTTAAGTACGTCTATGGAAGCAATATCGGCTGGGTTAATAGCTGCGTTGGTAGGATCTTCAATTGGAAAGCCATCAATAACATAAAGAGGTGAGTTGCTTTGCGTAACCGAGTTTGCTCCGCGGATCACGATATCCACTCCAGCTCCTGGTTGGCCCTCATTAGATGAAACGCTAACTCCGGCTACCCGGCCCGCTAATGCATCCTCAAATGATGCGACCGGAGCTCTGTTCATATCCTCAATGTCAACTTTTCCGACAGATCCCGTGAGGTCCTTCCTGTTTACTGTCCCATATCCGATTACTACTACCTCATTCAGAGATTGAATATTCTCTCTTAATATCACGTCGATTACTCGTCTTGATCCAGCAACCTCTTCTAACGGATAAAAGCCGACGTAGCTGAACACGAGAACACTTGATCCTGAAGGTACCTTTATTTGGTACTTCCCATTTATGTCAGTAGCAGATGAAATAGCTGTTCCTATTACCCTGATACTCACTCCGGGTAATAGCTGATTTGCTTTATCTCTGACTACTCCACTAATTGTTATCTCCTGTTTAAAAATGGATATTGGAGATTCGCGTTTCAAGGATAATGAACTTCCGTGTGAGAAAGTCGGTGTTACCCAAAGGACTAAAGAAAGGATTAACAAGCGTCGCAGACACGATTTGTTTAACAAACTCATTGGATTAATCATTTAATGCTAATTGTTGGCGTGATTTAAAGAAAGGCTCCGGGTGCGTACCCGTTTTTAAAAATCTTTTCAAGAGGATTGTGAAAGAACTCATATTTAAATTTTAGTGAAAATGATGCTATGAACGCGAATGGTTATTATTTCTTTCTACGGTTACGTACACGAAAATAGATTATCCAATTTAAACATGCAAATAATAGTTAATATTTGTTAAAAAAAGATTTTATAAGCAGGATTTGGCGCTTTAGTGACTTGTGGATTTAATTTTGATCAAAATATATAGTTTTTATTAAATAAATTTAAGTATAAAGCATTAATTTCTATAAAATTGGTAATTTTCACATGTAATAATATCAATTGGCATATAATACGTGCGGTCTATGGAGGCGGAATGAACAAGATGGTTATATAGAAACATAATACCCCTGTATCCCTGTTCCTGAGGTTTCTGACAGATCAGGAAGTCAATTTTTTGTCTTTTGAGGTAGTCGATATTTTCCTTTATAAAATCATAACCTATTAAAACGATATCCCTGATGCCTGATTCTTCCAAAAACCGGGAAACAACAGAAACTCTCGAATTGGTTACAAATATGAGTCTCACATCTTTTGCCTGAAGAGCAAGTGTCAACTCCTTTTTTACCGAAGGATAATCTGTCCGCCTGATATCAGCCTTGGCTATACTCATTGATTTGCCATTTTCGCTAAAATATGCGCGAAATCCTTCTTCCTTGCGCAACAGATGATGGTGGTTGTCCATCTCCTGTGAAATATTCACAATTAGAATTTTATCCTCGTTGTTTATTAAATAATTGGCAAGATGAGCCCCAAGATATCCGCTACGATAAAGATCGGGCCCTATGTAGGAAAGGCAATTTGTACCTGGAACATCTGAGTTTATAAATATATAGGGTATGTCCCTCTTCTGGCACGCTTCAACAAATTCTTTTGACTCTTCCACAAACATGGGAGCCAGGAGCACGCCATCGTAATAGTCCTTTAAGACATTTCTGGCCTGCGCATGAAACGAGGCCTTATCATTCTGATCGAACAGAAATTTTTCAACTGTTATACCGTACGCCTTAATTTCCGCTTCAGCCTGAGAAACTCCCGTCAGAGGAGCATCCCAGTAGTCGGTTTCGGACGAGACAGAAGGTATAAGTACAGCTATACGAAGCACTTTTTTTGAGGCAAGTCTTCTGGCCATGATGTTTGGACGATAGTCTAGTTCCGCTATAATCGCATTTATCTTATCTTTTGTCTTCAAAGATACTCCTGTCCGATTATGCAATACACGGTCTACTGTAGCTATGGAAACATTTGCCCGGCGCGCTATCTCTTTTACACCGACCAGCTCCGTATCATTATTTTCTGTCATATTCAGGAAATGGTAATAAATAATAAAATACGAAAATACAATGTGTACGTAAACGAGAAGAAATAATCTTCAAATTTTGGATAAACAGATAAGTCTTTTTGACGGAGATCCGCTTCGTAGAGGATAAAACCGTGTCTGCAGTAAGAAACTGGCCCGCTATTTTAAAAATTGACGGATAAGAGTTTCCGTTTTGAGCATGTGTTTTATTTCCGCATATGGAACGAGCAGTTCCGTTTTTCCATCTGCATAGGGCTTTATTTCGTATTCGTTGTACAAGAACATAATTCCCTGAGGTGTGAAAACGTAGTTATTTGCAAGGCTAAACCTGTTGTTTTCAAAGAAATATGCGTTCGGCTTTAAAGGCTGGCCAGGATTCAGTCCCTCATTCTTTTTGAATATACGTTCAGCAACTTTCACTAAACAGTCCTGGTAATTATCATTTATAACGTCGTCGATGAAAATCATCTTTTTGTTTCTGATGTCGTAATTAAAAAAGTGGGTAAATGAGGCGCCATGGGCTCCGCCGCTGTAAGTATATGCATCCAACTGTAGAGTGAGGAGGTTGCCGAGCTCCTCCATGACCTTGGTAGAACTGATTAACCCGTATTTCCGTCCCTGCGAGTAGGGCTCTTTTTTAAATTCCTCGTATTTATCCATAAACTCCTCAGTTTGCTTATCAAGAGAAGGCATTACTGATGGATCCGTTCTTTCGAACGGATAAATTGCAAGAAGCATCGTCCTGATGGAATCGTTTAAAACCGGGTGATTGTCAAAAACATGATATTTAATGTTGACGATTCTGCAGTTTTTTTCCCTGGAAGTATCACATTCCGGATCGTCCTTCGTGATTGTTTTAAGAGTGTAGGTAACTGTGTCGAAGTCCAAACCCGGGCTTTTGCTGCTCTTTAGTTTATTCTGTGGTGTATTATTGCAAGCGGAGAGTAACGCTAATACGATTGATAGCGGATATATAAGTGAATTAAAGATCTTCATTGAGTCTCTTAACATCATCATGCTGTAAATGTTTAGTATTATACTATCAACATTTTCTTTTCCTGCTCTTGCATCTTGCGGTATTTTAGCACAGATATAACCGAAATAAGAAGCAGGATGCCTACTGCCCAGTACACCCAAACCGGTATGGGCACAGGATCTCCGGCAGCGTATGAATGAAGGCCCGAGAGGTAGTAGTTCACGCCAAACGATGTCATGACGATAGAAGAAAAAGCCCATAGACTGGCCAGGCTATAGGTAAGCATATTCTTCAGCGCCGGAATCAGACGGAGGTGCAATACAAAGGCATATACAATAACCGATATAAGCGCCCACGTTTCTTTCGGATCCCATGCCCAGTATCTGCCCCAGCTTTCATTCGCCCATACGCCTCCAAGAAAAGTACCTATCGTTAGCAGGAATAAGCCGATGGTAGCCGACATTTCGCTTACAATAGTTAACTCCTGCATGCTTATCCACCAGTTTGGTTTAGGGGATGCGGGCTTAAAAATGAGCAAAAGCAGGCTAAGCAGCCCGAGTATAGCAGTCAACGCCAGGGGCGCATAAGAGCTTACAATGATAGCCACATGAATTTTGAGCCAGTATGAATGCAGTACGGGCATCAGGTTGGTGATTTCAGGATTTAGCCAGTCGAGGAAACTTACGAAAAGCAATGTGCCCGAAAACAGCAGTGCCAGCGGAACTGTAAACTTCGACTTTGCCGAAAAGATCAGGCCAAATAGCAGCACACCCCATGCAACAAAAACGAGCATTTCGAAGCCGTCGCTCCAGGGTGGATGCTTTGCGATATACCATCGCAAGCCAAGATGGAAGGTAAAGATCAGGAGTCCCAGCCAGCTCAACGCCTTTCCGGCAATCCAGCCCCATGTTATGAGCTTCGACTCTTTAAATAACATCAATATCACGAGGGCAAGCATCAATATGCCTGTTAACCAGAAAGGGCCAAACAGTTTATTGCCGAGGCTTAATTTGTTGTAAAGGAGTTCGGCTTTAATGAGGCGCTCTTCCGGATATACTTTTTTTCCTGCTTTCTGCTGAAAGAGGTGCATATAACTTAGCGCCTCATCGGCCTGTGTCCAGTTTCTTTCCTGCAAGCCCTTTTGCAAGCCCGAAAGATACAGGGCAGTAATATTTTCAACAAAGCGAGCATCTTCTTCAGCAAATCCCTTTTGCGATTGCTGACTGGTAAACCAGGTATTGTTCGGGTCGTCTTTGTTCGGGAAGATACGCAGGAAGTCGCCGGTAAGAAGAGCATAGAATATATTAAACCGCTCATCTGTTTTAAGCAGTTCTTTATGCCCTTCGTTCCGCTCTGCCGGTTTAAGTTTGTTGGCCTCCTCTACCAGGTCCTGAAGCAGGTATTCGCCATCCTTATTAACAAAATCGCTGAAACTGATCCTTTCCGCCGGTTTTATTCCAAGGGCCAGGAATGCCAGGTGAGATTTTTCTTTGTCGATCCGGATAAGTGGAAGCCTGCTTGATAACACCGGATCCATCTGCACTGCCAGCAGGAATTGTTCAGGACTAAGTTTCGCACCACCGGAACTGTCGGGGAGGGCGATAGACGACTTGCCATTTAACTTGCGCAGAATTTCATTGGCAAGCGTATTGAGCGGCTTCATGCGCCCATCCAGGTCCTGGACGATAAGTTTTCCATATTCAGCCGCTTTTTCTGCAGGTACCAGGGGTAGTGTACCCGGCGACTGCGCGTTTGCGGATATGCACAAGAAGGTAAGGAGAGCAGTTAAGGCTGCGCCCGTTCTTTTTCGTATCGCTGTCAGTTTTTTATTCACGAGCCGGAAACGACTACCCTTGGTAAATAGTGTCAGAAACATACCAAGGCCGAGTAAGGTATATCCGAGGTAAGTGAGGTAGGTGCCGGGACGGTCACGGTTTACAGATAATACCGTACCTTTCTCGTCGGTGTCGTACGAGGACTGGTAAAAGCGGTATCCTTTGTAATCGAGTACATTATTCATAAATACCCGAAACCGGAAGTCATTTTCTGAATCCGTCACTCGTAGTTCGCTTGCATAACTCTCGGGACTCTGACTGCCGGGATAGCGCTCCAGCTGAAAATCTCTCAGATGAAGATTAAAGGGGAGTTTCTTAGCTTTAGGACCATAGGTCACCATATACTGTTTCCCTTTGTAAGTGAAGGGCTGCCATGAAGGATCAAGGCTGCTCATTCTGATATAGCTATCAACCAAGGGTTTTCCATGCTCGTCCGTTACTTTCAGCTTCACAACTTCTGGCAGATTCTTCGCCAGCTTTTCGTCTTTCTCTTGCCGGTATTTCAGCGTAGCCTTCTCATGAATCGCTTTTACAAGAAAAGCCACTCCTTCTGCCTGGTAGAGTGAGCGGAGCTTCAGGGGCTTGGTTTCTCCGGCGTGAAGTACGCCAATCTGCTGCGTTGCCATGTCCATCTGCTGCAGATGAACGGCCGAATGGATCATCCACGTTTTGCCCTGTTTAAATATCTTAACGGGATTCCGGCTGCCTTTTTGCGTTCCGAGTGAAAGTCCGCCCATCTGCAGTCCGTTGCCCTCTTTTATAACGTAATCTTGTCTTCCCTCTCCTGATGCCACTGCAAATTCCAGAAAAGTATCAGAGCCTGCCACGATCTCTTCTCTGGCGCCCGTTGTATACTCCTCAAAAATTACGGTAAATGTTTCATCGCCGAGGTTTGCCGAAGTAGCTTGAGGTTTGAAATTATGGCTGATCAGTGTGACCGGCTTTTGAAACTGTTTTCCAGATCCTTTATCTATTTGTTTGAGCTGCAGATAGCGTGCGTTGGTGTAGAAAGTGTCTTCCTTTTGCCCCTCCCGGATATGAATGACGCCTTCTTCGCTGAAATACCTTGTCACACCAGCTCCTATGATGATGATGACAAATGCGATGTGAAATAAGCCGATAGGCCACCTGTTTCTGTGAAAAAGTTTGTATTGCCTGATGTGGGCCAGGAAATTAACAGCGAGCCAGAGCAGAATGAACTCAAACCACCATGTCTCGTATACCAGTCCCCGGGCCACCGCTGTGCCATGGTCATTTTCGATAAAGGTGGCCACGGCCATAGCAGCGGCAAATGCAATAAGTAGTACAAGGGAAGTGCGGGTGGAAGTCAGGAATTTATAATATGTCATCCAGTATTAGTTAAGCATATTTACTTTTTGCTTTGCTTCCCTGGCTTTTCCTTCTTTGAGCCATTTAGGTACTACCTGTTCAAGGAAATTTGCTTTCTCCATTTTCTCTTTTTCGAGATCTACTCCTATATACGCCTGAAGGGCGGCTTTGCTGTTCAGGTCCGGCATTTTTACAGGCTGGTTATAACCAAGGGATGCGAGAACCCTTGCCAGTTCAATCCTTGCTTCCTGAATGATAGCAGAACCAGAAGCGAGGATACGGCTTGATTCGAGCGGAGCGTGGAATCCGGCGCCGTGCGAAGCTGCTATGTAATCCCAGCGCCACTGCGCGTGTCTGATCCCTTTCAGGATCTTTGCCATCTGGGGTTCTTTAGCTCCCAGCTTCCAGGCTTTCTCTGCCTCGAGGTGTGCCATCGCTATATGACGTTGTAGTTGAGATATGCCTTGTTTTACTTTAGTTTGCCGTTCGTAAACATCGCTTACCAGGTCGGATACTTTTTCCCTATGGCATACAAAGCAGGAGTTTTCGACGTTGGAGAGCGGCGAGCCTATGTGGTGGTCCGTAAATTTCTGTCCACCTTCTGTTCCATAAGGCATATGGCAGTCGGCACATGAAACCCCTCTTTTTGCATGTACGCCGAATGAGTAGATTTCGAAGTCGGGATGCTGAGCTTTGAGCATTTTCGCTTTACTCAAAGGGTGTACCCAGTCGGCAAATTCAATCTTGTCGTAATAAGCTTCCATCGCTTCAACGGTATGGCCATCTTTCCATGGAAAAGTGACATACTGGGCTTTTTCTTTACCTGGCTTGTGCTTATCGAAATAATATTCCACATGACACTGCGCACAAACAAGCGAGCGCATTTCCTGGTGTGAGGCTTTATTGATATCGCGTCCCATAGCCTGAAAAGCTTCTACTAATGCAGGTCGGGTGATCGTTAAATTCATCGTTTTTGGGTCGTGGCAATCAGCACAACCAATCGGATTAATGATCTGGCTGCCGAAATCTGACAATTTCTTGCTGTAAAACTCTGTTACGCCGAGTTCCTTCATCAGCCGGGGAACATCCGGGCTTTTGCATGTCCAGCAGGTGCTTGGCATTGCCCCGGAACCCGGCTCTTTAGGAGCCCCGATCCTCACCGAAGCGAGCACATCCCTTACCGCGTGATTATGCCCCCGGGGCTGGTTGTATCCTTTGCTGAAGGCATAGCCAGCCCATAGAATGATCGTCTCGGGATTTTCCTCTAAAGCATCACGAAATCCGCTGGTGTTGTATTTGCTTTTAAACGTAGTATCCTGAGTTTTCTGGTACGACTGATACTGCCGGGGATAGTTTAATCCCCAAAGTGAATCACGCGGCTCTATGCCTTTAATCTCAACCCGGGGGTGATAAGCAAATCTTGCCTCTGTCTTCCTGTCCATAACAGAATAAACAAGCATGGACAGTAAAAACACTATTAACACGGTCGCGATAAAAAGGATCCAGTTTCTCATCTTTAAATTATTTGGATTGTGCTGTTTTCTGTTCGTTCATCGATTCTTTGAGCCAGTCAGGTACTATCTTCGTTTCGGGAGTTGTATAGGCACGGATGGGTTCTATTTGAAAACCGACAGACGAGAGACTTTTTACTCTTCCGTGAGGTACCTCCCTGTGGCATTCCCAGCAGGTCCGGTCTGTCCTTTTTTCATAATGGTCTTCCACAAAGCCAGCCATCTTTGCGTCTGTAACCTGGTCCTGATGACAGCGGATGCAATTATCCTGTATGACCTCCACAGAAGCTCCTTTCGCTTTTATGACCTGTGGTTCTGCGCGAAGTGTGAAAATGGAAGCATGATACAGTCCATCTTTCGCCTTAAAGTAATATTTATTAAAAACGTTGTTATGAGGCACATGACAATCGTTGCAATGTGCAACCTCGCGGTGCGAACTATGATTCCAGGTGATATATTGAGGCGTCATCAAATGGCAGTTTACACAAGCTTGCGGATCGTCTGACAGATAGGAAGCAGCATTACTAAGCCTTATGATATATAGTCCCAAACCCACAAAAGAAGCAACTGCCATTATAGCGGCCGGCCGCCATTTTCTGGGTGGTATTAAGCTGTATTTGAAAAGAAAACGTTTGAATTTACGAAATCTAGCCATTGGTTAGCTCTTTTAATGTGCCCCTTCTCAACCATTCCCCCTTCGAATGATGTCTAAGATACTCAAAATACTTCTTTAATAACATATAGTAAAGAAGATGGTTTTAGAGAATAGTGCAATAAGGCACAATAGTCCCTGGAGGTTCATAGGTTACCTGAATTAAGGTTTGAGGCCGTGCTTTTGTATTATCGCAGGGTGTAAGGTGTCGGGCCTTTAAAGATTCCGTATAGGAACTTTAAAGGAATAACAACCAGAGGTATATTAACAAGCTATTTGATAACTTTTTTAACTCTTACCGCATTTAAGCCTTTTTGGCCCTTTTCGGTTTCGAACGTAACTTTGTCGTTCTCTTTTACAGGTTCGGTCAAGCCGTTAATATGAACAAAAATACTTTCCTGGCTCTGCAGGTCGTTGATAAAGCCGTAACCTTTAGCTTCGTTGAAATGTGTTACCACTCCATTTCTGATTGCATCTTCAGGCACATATTCCTGCCGGGCAATACCGATCTGAATATCCTCGGTGTTGATTTTTTGTTTTTTACCAGGATCTGGAGGTGTTGATGAAATATTTCCATTCTCATCCACGTAAGCCATCATTTCTTCCAGGCTTTTTCCTTTGTCAGAATTCGCTTTGCGGTCCTCTGCTTTTTCCTTTTTTTCCTTTTGCTTTTTTAATCTTTTCTTTTCTTTTTCTTTTTTGCTAAACGTTTCCGTTGATCTACCCATAGTATTAATCGTATTGTATTAAAATTGTTGCTGAAATAGCACTGCAAATATTCTCTTTATATTTTATAAAAGACAATTTGCGAAAATGTTTTTATAATTACTTCTTATTTATTTGTTATTTGATAGATGATATAAAATAAAAAAGCATTCTCCTCAAAAGGAGAATGCTAGACAAATGACTTTATAGTAAATTAAGCTATCTTTACATTTACTGCGTTAAGCCCTTTACGGCCTTCTTCGACATCATAGGTCACGGTGTCGTTTTCACGGATATTATCAATCAATCCTGAAGCGTGAACGAAAATTTCACTACCGCCATTTTCAGGTGTGATAAATCCAAAACCTTTACTCTCATTAAAAAATTTTACTTTTCCTTGTTGCATTATTTCATTAATTTTTATAAAATTAGTTAAAATAATTTAATTCTGCAATAATTTACTTCCCGCCAGAGGCACGGTCCCTCTATATTTGTTCTGACCGAACACTCTATTCCCTGCAGAGATATTACGTTAGTATCGTGTTGAACAGCCAGTCGCAGGGGTTGACACCAGGGTGATATTTTTTAAGGATCTCCTTGTTATACAGTTACTGAGTCGTATACAATTACTTTTTCCCAGAGATGACTGCAATCTTTAATAAACTGAAGATGGATAGGGTGAGTCTGGTAAACAGCCTGGCTATTGAGGTCACTAAAGAAAATGAGTTCCGACACCGACCAGCTGTTGTCTACAACGTCGCGCTTTTCGGTGCCGGCAACAATACCTACACGGATTTCTTTCACTGTTTCTATCTTCGACAATGTTTTCAGTCCGGTAATTAATTTATCCCGGTCTTCTGGTGATGCCGGATTCTTTAACCAAAAGAATACCTGGTGGACTACCGGATATTTTTTTTGAACTTTCGTTAATGTAATAGCTGATGCTGCGACTGTCCCTGCGGCAACAGTGGCGGCGGTGGCAATAAATTTTCTTCTGTTAGTTTTGCTCATAGCTGTATATGTGAAGGCTTAATTTACAAATAATTAATTGAAAAGAACTTTTACTCTTTATGGGATTTTGCTTCTAAAAGCTATTTCTATAAGTTTGTGTCGGGTATGTTTTATAGAGTAGCAGCAATTCTTCTGATTCCCCTGGTTATAGGCGTTAGCTTTTCGCGCCTGTTCGTTTATGCCTCTTTTGAAATAAACAGGGATTATATAGCTGCAGCTTTATGTGAGAATAAAGATAAGCCCTGGTTGCACTGCGAAGGGAAATGTTATCTGACAAAGAAGTTGAGGCAGGTTGAAGAAAAAGAAAAAAGTCAGGAGCGACAGCAGCAGAAAAACCTTATTCAGGATGCATTCCTTCCTCAGAAGTTCAACGTGCTATTTTTAACAAAGCTCATCAGGATAATCGGAATAAGAAATCCCGCGTTCATTCTTGGGAAACACTACGCTCTCATCTTTCAGCCGCCAAGGTTTTATTCTATTTCTTAACCTTCAGGATGGCGTTGATATGCAAAGTTCGGTCATCGATTGTTGTGTATCATTTTCGCCAGCGCTTGTCTGTTAAGACGAGTGAATAGAGATATCTTTTGTCTGTTTAATAACATTTAAAACCCTGCGCTATTGCGTCGTGGTCATACTATTTTAATATGAAAAAAATACTGTTGCTCATTATATCGGCTACCATTCTCCTTGGTTCATGTAAAAAAGATCACAAGGCGGAACCTGAACCTGTGAAAATTAAGATTGCAGAAAAAACAACGTCAGGCGGGCTTCGTATTGCTCTTTGGGCTGATAAAAGCGAATTCACTGTGGCCTATAATAAAGTTTATGTCAGCCTTGCAAAGCCCGACGGCTCGGAGGTAAACGATGCAAGCCTAACTTATCATCCGCTGATGAATATGATATCTATGCAGCATTCCAGTCCGGTAGAACAGCCTGTGTACATAAGTACAGAGCACCTTTATGGGGGAGCTGTGGTCTTTTCAATGCCTTCGGGTGAAATGGGAAGCTGGCAACTGACCGTCAATGTAAATAATGAACCGGTCGTTTTTGATGTTGCGGTAGCGCCGCTACCATCGGGCACCAAGTATACGGGGACGTTTGTTGGTACAGATGGAAATAGTTACACGGTTTCATTGGTAGAGCCGGTATTGCCTAAAATCGGTATCAATGATATCGATGTGCTTGTAAACAGAAGAGCAGATATGATGAATTTTCCTGCCGATGAGGGCTTTATCATTGAGTTAAACCCCGAAATGCCTTCGATGGGGCACGGTTCTCCCAACAATGTTAACCCGGCCCATAAAAGCAACGGGCATTATAAAGGAAAGGTCAATTTTACTATGACGGGCGACTGGCGTCTGCATCTAAAATTAAAGAAAGGTGAAACTGTGGTTGTAGAGGATGCAGCACTGGATCTTTTCTTCTGATGAACAATGCATGTCGTTTGGCTTTGCCTCTAATTGTGAATTAAATGAGAAACTACATAGTAGTGGCCTGCGGTATTATTGCCGCATGCCAATCTGCTTTTGCGCAGAAAACTGATTCGTCCGTAAATTACAATGTTTATAAATCATTGTTGCTGAGAGAGGTTTATATACAACCCGGTAAAAGTGTATCGCAGTCTAACGAGGAGCTGCAGACGGGAGGCCTTCAGGCTTTGTCCGATCAGATTCTGGAGAGAAACCCGGGAATTAATATGATTCGCAGAGGGAACTTTGCAATGGAACCTTCCATCAGAAGCTTAAGCGGAGGCCGTATAACAATGACAATAGACGGAATGCGCATTTTCGGGGCTTGTACTGACCGGATGGATCCGGTCAGTTCGTATATAGAACCTACAAACCTGGAAAGTATCCTTGTGAGTTTTAGTCCCGGTGAAGACCTACATGGCACCAGTATCGGCGGTGGCGTTGATTTTAAACTTAAAGAGCCGAAGTTTACTGAAGGAAGTCAGCTGAACGGCATGGTCGGTTCTGGGTTTGAATCGAACGGCAATGCCGGTCAGTTATTGGCCGGCATTGAATACAGTAGCGCGGACTTTGCCTTCCATGCTGACGGGATTTATCGCAGAAGCAGTAATTACCACGCCGGAAGGGGAACCGAAGTGTTCTTTTCTCAGTATCAAAAGTGGAATGGCAATATATCTGTAAAGGCAAAAACAGGTCTGAATAGCTACATAAAGGCCGATTACGTTCAGGACGAAGGTCGTGATATCGGCTATCCCGCGCTTACTATGGATGTTGGTTTCGCCAAAGCGAAGATTGCGGCCTTATCCTATATGCAAAAGGATCCGGAGACACATACGATGTGGGAGACGAAAGTGTACTATAATTTTATTGATCATGCGATGGACGACACAAGGCGGCCTGTTGAACAGGTGGCTATGCACATGGACATGCCCGGGACATCACGTACATTCGGTGCCTTTTCTTCCATTTCTTTTAAGCTTCGGGAGCACCATTATTTTAAGTTTCAACTCGATGGGTTCAGCAATAAGCTAAGTGCAGAAATGACAATGTATCCTGAAAACGCGGCCCCGATGTTTATGTATACGCTGCCCGATCCGGCCCGCACCAGCATAGGGTTTGATTTCTCAGATAAGGTTTTCTTAAATAGCCGTGCCAGCATTAAAATAGGAGGGAGGCTTGAATATCTGCATGATTTTCTTTTTACACAGGCCGGAAAGGATCAGGTGTCCGGGTTGTACAACGGAGATATTTCCCGGCAGAGGTGGATGAAGAATCTGAGTATTCAGGGTAGTTTTCATGTTAGTCCACGGTTTGATCTCTCAGCGCAGGTTGCTGCAGGCGCCCGCGCGCCCACTCTTCAGGAGGAATATAGTTTCTATATTTATGACCGTTTAGACGGACATGATTATATCGGAAATCCTCAGTTAAAACAGGAAAAGTCCATTAATTTAGATCTCAATGCCAATTTCCACACAAAGGAATTTAAGGCCGAGACAAATGTATTCAGCTATTTTCTACGCGACTACATTACAGGGAGCATACTTCCTGGTTACAGCACTATGACCATTGGCGCCAACGGTGTCAAGCAATTTATCAATATCTCTTCAGCAAGGCTATACGGTGCTGCTTTAGCGTTAAGTTGGTCTCCTTTTCCAGCATTTAACATTACAAGCACCAACACGTATACCAGAGGTACAGATCACAGAGCCAATGCTCTCCTTTTAATTGCCCCGTTAAAAAGTGTTAATACAGTGTCTTTCCAGGCAGGCAGGGGAACAATCTTTCATGTTGAATCTGTAAGCAATGCAAGGCAAAATCGTGTGAATACCGAGCTATATGGAGAAACTCCTACGAAGGGATCAACCATTCTGAATTTTGGTGCTAGCAGAAACCTGTTGTTTACTCCTGCAAAAGTGTTAAAGTTAAGCGGAGGAGTTACAAACCTGATGGATAGTCAATACTCGCAGCATCTTGATATAATGAAGGTTTTGCGGCCGGGCAGGAACTTTTTTGTCCGCATGACTTTGCTGTTTTGATATGCCCTGTCGACAAAAGTATAAGTAATTGCAGCAAATGTTTTAATTTGAGCGTATCTAAAATCGTTAGAATTGAGAAGTTTTAATTGACAGGTCACGCAGGGCCGGAAGTGATCCCATACTGTTTTTATCCTGAGGGCCGCTAAAGCGAAAGTAGGTATGAAATATATTAAGTTACTTGTTACTTCAATCGTTGCTATTTTCTCCTCAGCCTCTATGGCGCAGAAAAAGCCTAATATCATTGTGATCCTGGCAGATGATATGGGCTTTTCGGATATCGGAAGTTATGGAGGTGAGATACAGACGCCAAATATAGATAAATTGGCTTCAGAAGGGATACGTTACAAACAGTTCTACAATGCTGCCCGGTGCTGCCCTACGAGGGCTTCTCTTGTAACAGGTCTTTATCCGCATCAGGCAGGGATGGGATGGATGGCAGCCGCAGATCTGGGCACTCCTGAATATCAGGGAACAATTAATAATAAATGTGTAACCATTGCCGAAGTTTTAAAGACAGCAGGCTATTCAACCTACATGACAGGCAAATGGCACCTTACAAACGAACGGAAAATTGATGGAATGGTTACCGATAGCTGGCCGATGCAACGTGGATTTGATCACTATTTCGGAATTATCCCAGGGGGAGCGAACTACTACACCCCTACGTTATACAGTAATAACAGGAAGTATCCGGCCCCTGCAAATTTCTATTTAACCACAGCTATTTCGGATACCAGCGTGAAGTATATAGATCAGCATTTTTCGCAAAAAGGTACCGAACCCATGTTCATGTATGTAGCGTATACATCTCCGCACTGGCCTCTGCATGCTTTACAAAAGGATATCGATAAGTATAAAGACCTGTATAAGGCAGGATGGGATAAGATGAGAAGGAGCCGCTTTGAGCGACAGAAGGAGTTAGGACTAATGCCGAAGGATGCCGTGATGAGTCCCCGTGATGAAAAGATAGAAGCCTGGGATTCTCTGTCCGAAGAGAAGAAAAACGAGATGGCTATGCGGATGGCTATATACGCTGCCCAGATTGACGTTATGGATAATGGAATTGGTAAGATAGTGCAAAAGCTAAAGGAAAAGAATCAACTGGATAATACCTTAATCTTCTTCCTGAGCGATAATGGAGCCTGTGCCGAGTTCATTAGTAGCGGCAAGAGCAAAGAAGTAGATGGCAGGGAAGATACGTTTGAAAGTTATCGCATTAACTGGGCTAATGTAAGCAGCACACCGTTTAAGGAATATAAGCATTTTACACACGAAGGCGGCATTGCAACTCCCTTGATTGTACACTGGCCGAAAGGGATCGCCTCCTCTTTGAACAATAAATTTGTAGGCGAGTACGGGCATCTGACCGATATCATGGCTACCTGTGTTGATGTTGCCCAGGCCAGCTATCCTTCGAAGTTCAGGGGAAATGCGATCATTCCAATGCAGGGAAAAAGTCTTGTTCCTCATTTCTCCGGTAAAAGCAATAACAGGGGCGTTATCTATTGGGAACATGAAGCAAATATTGCAGTGAGGGATGGAAAATGGAAGCTTGTTGCAAAAACAGCCGAAAATGAAGAACTTTCAAAAGATGCCCTGGAGCTCTACGATATGAATGCGGACCCTGTTGAAATGCATAACCTGGCTTCGAAGTATCCGGAAAGGGTAAGTTCATTATACGAGGGATGGTTAAAATGGGCCAGGAGTATAAATGCCTTTCCATTGGATACGAGGGAATACAACATAAGGGCGCAGGAGTATAGAAAACAGGTTAACGGCTCTTTTGACGACAATCTTGGCGGCTGGACAGTGAAGAAAAATCAGGCACTTCGCGGCAGTATTGACGTGGATACTACTTCTCAAATAAGCGGGAAGAATTCAGCAAGGATCTCTGTAACCGAACCGGGCGAAAGGCTGGCCGCCCTGTCAATGAACTGGAGATTTGCTTCTAAAAAAGGAGAAAAATATATGATACGATTAAAAACCAAAGCGGCCGGGAACTCCTCGTACATTTTGCGCCTCGAAAAACCATCCGGCGAAGCGAAGTTAATCGATCAGGTAATAAACGCATCTGACAAGGTTGTCTCGATGAACACAGGTGTCGTTGAAGTTTCTGAGAACGGGCCGTATCAGTTAAGTCTATACTTTGGTAAGCTAAATAGGGGAGATGTGATTTGGGTTGACGACATTGACCTTATAAAATTGAGAAATTAATGAAATCAACCCGGGTGCCGGGGATGAGTTTTAAATGGTTTAATCAAAAAATCAATAACCTGGGGGATTATCTTCATTAAAGTAATACCTTTACAGGCAAACATGGAAGAAAGAAAATATTTAGCGACCTGGAACAGATATCTTCCGGTCATTCGTCTGCATCTTAAAAAAAGTCTCACAGAAGAACAAAGCTTTAAATTAAACATAACGGATTTTGAATCAGCGGGGGGCAGGGGAAAATCAGGTTATACTTTTAATCTGGCCCTTGAAAATGGAAAAGTGTCCAATAACATCAGTGGTTCTGCTGTTGCGCGCGATCTTTATGAAGCTCTGAAATCCGATGAGGCGATAAAAATGTTGTTGCAGAATAAGAGTGTAAAGATAAGTGTCGGAAAATCCTTTGTGCTGAGCATAAAGACCAGTCATATTTCTGCGTATAAATAGGAGAACCCTGTATAAGCAGCAGGTATCCGGAGCTATGTTAGCGATAGCTCATATTCTGAAGCTACAAGAACGTTGATCTGCCGGAATATTGCCGACAATAACTGAAAGAGCGGGTACAATAAAGTGCCCGCTCTTTTGCAAAAAGGTTTTTTTTATTACCTGTGTTGTTTCCACGCTCCCTTAAACAAGGTTCGATTGCTTTTCCAGAACCGATCTGGTAAACTCATGAACCAGTTCGCCCTGATGAGTAATCAAGGTTCCTTTCGTGATCTCTTCCTCCAGATGAAGGTTAAATCCTTCGGGTGTGGCAAGGTGAAGAAGAAGCGTTGAAATATTAGCGGCATAAAGTTGGCTGGCATTAACAGGGACCCTTGAAGGGAGATCTGCCTCGCCAATGATGGTTACGCCGTATTTGACAATGGTCTTATTGTATTGAGACAGCTCGCAATTACCTCCTGATTCTACTGCCAGATCGACGATTACAGAACCGCTTTTCATCGATTTAACCATTTCTTCTGTAACGAGGATAGGCGACTTTCTGCCCATTACCAATGCAGTGGTAATAACAATGTCTGCTTCCTTTATTTTGCTTTGAATCAGTTCCTTTTGCTTTTGCAGGAACTCCTGAGAAACTTCACGTGCATAGCCGCCCTGGATTTTTACGTCTCCGGCGCCTTCAACCGTGAGAAAGCGGCCTCCCAGGGATTCAACCTGTTCCTTGGTCTCGGGTCTGACGTCTGACACCTCAACCACCGCTCCAAGTCGTTTCGCGGTAGCAATGGCCTGCAACCCCGCAACGCCGGCTCCAAATATAAGTACCTTCGCAGGTTTAACAGTTCCCGCAGCAGTCATCATGAGGGGGAACACTTTTCCGAGCGCATCTGCTGCCAGTATCACAGCTTTATAGCCGGCAATATTGGCTTGAGAGCTAAGGGCATCCATTTTTTGAGCCCTTGAAATCCTGGGAACAGCATCCATTGAGAATGCAGTGATTTTTCGTGCAATAAATATCTCGATTAGTTCGGGTCTTAAATAAGCATGCAGCATGGATATACATGCAGTGCCTTCTTTCATCTGACCAGCTTCCTCCACGGAGGGTGCATCGACTTTTAATAATACATCGCAGTCATAAACTTCTTTTACAGAAGCAGCAATCTCAGCACCTGCCAATTCATAACTTTCGTCGGAAAAAAACGATCTTTCGCCTGCACCACTTTCAATTAAAATGTTAAATCCTTTTTTAACGAGTTGGTTTACGATATCGGGGGTTAGGGCCACCCTGTTTTCGAGAAGTTTCGACTCTTTTAGAACGCCTATCTTCGGAACAGGGACAAAAGTTGTGGAGAGAAGAGTAAAAGTAAGATATTAGCGGGCATAAAATCCATAAATGCACGAGTCGTTTAAAGCCCTACTTCCCTTGATTATTCCTGAAGGAGTATCCGATTATTTCCAATTGACAGATCACAAAAAAGACACTAGCGGGATTCATATTTACCTGGAAGAGATCAACTCCACTCCGGTGGAATACAAGACCAGTAAGTTGCTCTCAAAGGGCTTCTTTGATGAAGTCATTCTGCAGGACTTTCCTATACGGGGACAAGAAGTGTATTTGCATGTTAAGCGACGCAGATGGTGGAATCTGGATACAGGAAAGGTCGTTCACCGGGATTGGCGTGTTGTGGCAACAGGAACGCGGATCACCAGTGATTTCGCGGCTTTTTTAAAAGCAATCAGCCGATACCCAGCCGCATAGTCTACAGACGATTGCCTCCTTTTACGGGATCAAAGGGAAGAAGCTGCAGCGCTATTATCGCGATCAACTCAGTGAATACAAGAATTGGGAGCACTGTACCGATGCCCGTAAAGGCCTGATCTTCCCACAGAACATCGGTCCTTATCTCTCTATAGATGAGACCAGTCTTTCCCAGGGTGAGCTCTATACGGTGGTCACCAATAAAGAAGCCAGAGGCAAAAAGGGCACTCTGGTTGCCATTATGGAAGGTACCCGTTCAGAGAACATCATTCCACTGCTTCAAAAGATCCCCCAAAGACTGCGAAATAAGGTCAGAGAGATCACCCTGGATCTGGCGGGCAACATGAGTCTGATCGCTAAAAAGTGCTTCCCTTTGGCCTCTCAGGTCATTGATCGCTTTCATGTGCAGCAGTTAGCCACAGAAGCGCTGCAGGAAATACGGATCAAATACCGCTGGGAAGCCATTGATGCAGAGAATCAGGCTCTGGAAGAAGCCAAAGCAAGTAAAACAAACTATTCACCTGAAGTATTATCCAATGGAGATACCTTAAAGCAGTTACTGGCCAGAAGCCGCTATCTGCTCTACAAGGACCAGCAAAACTGGAGTGCAGAACAGGCAGAGCGGGCTTCCCTGCTCTTTGAGCGATATCCTTCCCTGGAGAAAGCCTATCAGCTAACCCGGGGCTTATCCTGGATATTCAGCAATACCAAAGATAAGCTCTACGCCTTTGCAAGACTGGCCCGATGGAATGAGAAGGTGGAGCAATCCGGCTTTAAATCTTTTAATACCATTGCCAGAACCATCACGCTCCACCACAACAATATCCTGAACTACTTTGATAACCGAAGTACAAACGCTTCGGCCGAATCGTTCAACGCCAAAATTAAAGCTTTCAGAGCCCAATACAGAGGCGTAGGAAATGTAAACTTTTTCCTCTTCAGACTCATGAAATTATTTGCTTAGTCCACAGGTTTTGGAACAGATCCCTATCTTCATTGATTAGTTATTTAAGAATTACCGGCTTAAACCGGCAATCGTAAGACAATGTTAAGCAACAAAGTTTACTATAGCAAGGCAGAGGGGGACTGATTTTGAAGAAATGACGCAGATCATTATTGTTAAACAAAAAAGTCCCGGCGAAAGCCGGGACTGGTACGATTAATGATTTATGTATTAATTAAATAACTTCTACATTTACCGCGTTCAGGCCTTTTTTACCCTTCTCAACTTCGTACTTCACATGATCGTTTTCACGGATCTCATCAATCAGGCCTGTAGAATGAACAAAGATATCAGGCTCACCATTAGATGGTACGATGAATCCAAAACCTTTAGTTGCATTGAAAAATTTTACTGTTCCTTCTTTTTGCATTACTTTAAATATTAATAAAGCCTGCAAGGTATGGATTATAATCCAAATTCTTCTGATTTTCAAATAATTATTTTCCGGAGATGCTTTTTTGCCCGTCGGTACAAAAACACTGAGCACCGGCATGATCCGCCCGTGGTAATTAATTTTATTCGCTGTTTTTATCAGGAACTGTAACAGAATTAGTTTTCTTTTGTTATTATCAAAGCCATTACTTTATTTAATTTTTTTAACGCTCTTGTGCGGTAATTAAAAAAATGAAGTGCTTTTATTAAAAAAAATGCAAAATATCAACGTTGGAGTTCATATATTAGTATTCCTATTCAATTTAATGTGTATTGGGTAAAGCAACAGGCATAAAGAAATTTACAGATGAACAGCTTTTAGCTGGGATTCGTAATTCTGATTACGAAATTTTTACCATACTTTATTCAGGCTACTTCCAAAGCCTATCCCTTGTGTCGATGAAATACGTAAAGGACGTTTTTATCGCGGAGGGAATCGTACAAGACGTATTTGTCAGGATGTGGGAGGATCCAACCCTTATCGAAACTGTTAAATCGATCCGGCCTTATCTATATCGTTCGGTAATAAACCATTCGATCAACTATATCAACCGGCAAAAAAGTATTGAACAGCACCACCTGAGGATAGCCGATCAAATGGAAGATGTAAACATCGAAACCCTTCATGAAGAGCAGGAACTCAAAAAGATTATTTATGCTGAGATTGATCGTCTGCCCGGGCAATGCAAAAGAATTTTTAAAATGAGCCGGTTCGAAGGCCTAAAATACAGAGAGATCGCTGCCGAACTGAATATTTCAGAGAGAACCGTTGAAAATCACATTGCCAACGCACTGAAAATATTAAGATCCCGCTTATTAGTAAACACCACCGGCAGAGGTGGACTGTATCAAATGAAAATCCTTATGTTTTTGGCTTTTTAAGTGCTTTTCTTGTTTTTTTATTATAAATCAGAGTAAATAACCTTTGTTGTTGTTTGTTTTAATTCTGTTTATATAACATTTACGGTATTTAATTTGGCTATTCGTGAAATCTTTAAAATAAACCAACTTTTTCGTGATCTTTTCTAGGGGTATAGGTAGTGGTTATTTGTCTTTGTTAAGTATTTGTAAATAATGATGAGTGAAAATAAGGATTTTTTAATAAAGATTGTTCAGTTTTTAAATGATCCCACAAACGAAAGTCTGGCCGCTGAAGTAAATGACTGGAGAAACGCTTCACAGGGAAACGAAGAGTTTTTTCAGCAGATAACTCAGCTATGGAATATGTCGTCAGGTTTGCAGGATCTGGATTCCCTGAATACCGACGAGGCAGTAGAACGTTTATCGATCAGATTGGGATATCCGCCGGTCGAAAAGCAACATGGTTTTATCTGGTTCAGAAATATAGCTGCCGCTGTATTACTTGCAGTTCTAGGCTATTGGGCGTATCATTCTGTGACGGAGGTTAGCTATCTTACGAAAACTACAGGTGCCATAATCGATTCTGTTTTATTACAGGACGGGACCCGCATATACCTCGCAGAGAATAGCAGTGTCAGGTATCCGGAAGAAATAAAAGGAAAAACAAGGAAGGTATATCTTCTCAAAGGAGAAGCCTTTTTTAAAGTGTCAAAAGATTCAATACGCCCGTTTGTTGTTGCAATCGATTCTTCGAAAGTAACAGTGTTGGGCACATCATTTAATATAAGTTACGCTCATGAGCAGATCGGCCTGTCCGTAAGGACGGGTAAGGTTAAATTCGAGGCACCTAACGGAAAAGAAACCTCTATACTAACGGCGGGCGACGGTCTGATCTATCACAGGCAAAGGGGCGTAACAGATCATTTTTTTGATGGCAGCGGGTCTGATTACGCCTGGCTGACGCATGAATTGAGCTTCGTTGATGCCTCTTTATCCCAAGTTTTTAAAAGCCTTGAAAAATATTACAAAGTAAAATTCAATGTCGAAGATTCATTGTCATCTTACAATAAATTCAACGCGACTTTTAAAGACAATGAGCTGGATGCAATACTTTTAATTCTTGAAGAAACCTATCCGCTTCAGATAACCCGTCAGGGCAGCCTTATCACTATCCGGAAAAAATAAGACAAAACATATAATACCAAATCAACAACTCAACAGGATTACTATGAACGAAAACCTTTACAAAAAGAAGAAGCGAAGATTGGAGCTTCTGCTGCTCATTGCAGTCATGGTATGTTCAGTTTTTACAGTCAATGCAGAAATGAACACTCAACATGGCGGCCTGGCATCGCAGAGGCTGGGAGATTTTATTAAAAGTCTGGAAAAGCAGTACCAGGTAAGTTTTGTATACGATGCCTCTCAGATTAACAAAGAAAGCATCATAGAAGCCGATAAAAATGCTTCGCCCCTCGAAAGAGCACTAAAACAGCTGCTTTCAAGCGGTATCACCTATAAGATCATAGATAATAAAGTAATCCTTAAAAAAGCTGAGCCTCACAAACCTCAGCAGGCAAAGGATATAGTTGTCAGAGGCACCGTAACCATCCAAACCAAAACGGGAGCAGAAACCACTCCCGGTATTTACGTTCTTGAAAAAGGAACAAAGAATGGTACTGCAACCGGAATGAACGGTGAGTATTCAATCCGCGTGAAAGATGGGGCAACGCTGGTGTTTTCGATGATTGGCTACAAGAGTCAGGAAGTGCCAGTGAACAACAGGACGACAATTAATGTAACCTTACAGGAGGATGTGAGTGCGCTGGAAGAGGTGGTTGTGACTGGATATCAGAATATAAACCGTAGGTTATTTACAGGGGCGGCCGTAGGCTTGAAAGGTGCGGATGTGAAACAGGAAGGTGTTGTTGACATCAGCAGAATGCTTGAAGGGCGTGCTGCCGGGGTATCAGTGCAGAATGTTTCAGGGACATTTGGTACGGCGCCTAAGATCAGGGTTCGCGGAGCCACTTCGATCAATGGTGATAATAAACCATTGTGGGTTATTGACGGGATTGTACTGGAAGACATTGTCAATATTTCGAACGACCAGCTCTCATCAGGAGATCCGACGACGCTTATTGGCTCTTCAGTGGCGGGAATCAACTCGGATGATATAGAGACCTTCCAGATTCTCAAAGATGCGTCGGCCACTGCACAGTATGGAGCCAGGGCAATGAACGGTGTAATCGTAATTACAACTAAAAAAGGGAAGTTAGGAACGCCTGTTGTTTCATATACCGGCAATTTTTCTACTCAGGCCAAGCCATCCTATAATGATTACAACTTGTTGAATTCCTATGATCAGATGTCGGTATACTCTGAATTACAACGTAAAGGCTGGCTCAATTTATCGGATGTGTCGCGCAAAGCCAATGGCGGCGTATACACCAAAATGTATGATATGATCAATACCTATGATGAAGCTAGCGGACAGTTTCTTCTAAAGAATGATCAGGCATCCCGGGAAGCATTTTTAACACGGTATGCACAAAGTAACACCAACTGGTTTGATATTTTATTCCGCCAGTCGTTAATGCAGGAGCATTCCTTAAGTATATCTTCAGGTACCGACAAATCCCTGCTTTATTTTTCCACGAGCTATCTGAACGATCAGGGAGCGGCCATGGGAAATAGCGTGAACCGCTACACGGGCAATTTACGGGCAACCTTCAACCTTTCTAAGAAATTTACTCTCGATGCAATTACTACCGGATCGATAAGACAACAGAAGGCGCCGGGAACGGTTACCCGAACAGGTAATCCGGTAGAAGGTACTTATAACCGCGATTTTGACATCAACCCTTTCAGCTATGCTCTGAATACAAGCCGTACTACTACAGCATACGATGAGAATGGTAATCTGGAGTATTTCAGAATGAACTTTGCGCCCTTTAATATCCTTCACGAATTAGATAATAATACGCTCGATCTTCATATGCTTGATCTGAAATTTCAGGGAACTGCAACGTATAGATTTAACGAGCATATAACGAACTCCATTCTTGGAGCTATTCGTTACGTTAAAACGGGAAGGGAACATAAGGTGACGGAGAATGCAAATATGGCACTCGCCTATCGTGCGATGGATGATGCTACGGTCAGGGAAAACAATCGGTTTTTGTATTCTGATCCCGACGATCCCAATGCTTTGCCTTATTCTATATTACCTGAAGGCGGATTTTACAATACTACAGACGATTATCTCATAAATTACAATCTGAGGAATACGTTCAGCTGGAATTCAAAGTTCAACGATAAACATTCCCTTGATGTGACGGCTATCCAGGAACTGAAATTTGCCGACCGCCAGAATAAATTCAATACAGGTTATGGATATCAGTTCGATAATGGCGGTATTCCATATATAAGTCCGGCTGCAATTAAACGTGCTGTTGAAGGAGGGCTTGATTATTATGGTATGGAAATGAAATACGATCGTTACCTCGCTTTCTCCGGGACAGCGCTCTATTCCTATAATAGGAAGTACATCCTTCAGCTCGTTGGTCGTTATGATGGTTCTAACCAGATGGGAAGTACTTCTACCGCAAGGTGGTTTCCTACATGGAATATAAGCGGTACCTGGAATGTGGACGAAGAGCAGTTCATGGAAAAAGTTCCTGCTATAAGCAGCCTTCGATTGCGCGGTGGGTATGGATTAACTGGAAGTATGGGACCGGCTACAAATTCTGCCCTCGTATTGCAGAACGTGAATACGACAAGGCCCTACCTTAACGAAATTGAACCTGCGATTAATATAAAATATCTCGAGAATTCTGAACTTACATGGGAGAAACAGTACGATGCAAGTATGGGACTGGAAGTGGGATTATTTAAAGATCGCCTGAATTTCGTGCTTGAAGGATATAAGCGAAAAGGCTTTGACCTGATCGGGAGTATCAGAACTTCGGGAGTCGGAGGAGAAGAGGTTAAAAAGGCCAACTATGCCGACATGAAATCTCACGGTGTTGACGTAGCCATTACAGGTATATGGTCAAAAAATCCAAAGGGCATTAGTGGTTCTTCTACCTTTACGATGGGCTATAACAAGAATGAGATTACCAATCTTAAATATCAGCCTCTTGTAAACGACCTGATAATCCCCGAAGGCGGTCCAATGGAGGGCCACGCCGTGCGCGGGCTTTATTCCGTTCAATATAAGGGATTAGACGAAACGGGGGTACCTCAGTTTTTAAATGAAAAAGGTGAGCTCTCAGAGAACGTTTACTTTCAAAGTATGGAGACCGCATACTTAAAATACGAGGGATCTGTAGATCCATTGTATACAGGTGGATTGTTCAATACCATAAGTTATAAGAATTTTAATCTATCTGCCCTGGTTACTTTCCAGGCGGGAAATAAAATCAGGCTGTATTCAAGCTATTCAGGTGAATATTCGGATATGAGCGCTCTGCCAAAGGAATTTGTTGAACGATGGGTTTTACCGGGGGATAATGGGGGGCCAGCTATTATTGATAAATATATCTCTGATGATCTGTCGGATATTGCAGCTTATCCTTATAACGCATATAACCGTTCTGATGAACGTGTCGCCGACGGTGGATTTGTTAGATTGAAACAATTAACGTTAGGCTACACTCTTCCCCTTGCATGGTCTAAATCTATTGGAACAAGAAGCCTTTCGCTAACCCTCGCATCAAATAATGTTTGGCTGATCTACTCAGACTCAAAACTGAAAGGGCAGGACCCCGAGTTCTTTAGCTCAGGCGGAGTAGCACTTCCTGTACCGCGCCAGTATACATTGTCGTTAAAGGTTGGTTTTTAATCGTAAGAAAAGATGAAAAGAATAATATATATAGTGCTGTTTCTATCGCTCGGGTTTACCGGGTGCGAAAAATATCTGGATCAGGCTCCCGATCAACGATCAGAGCTGACCTCTCCCGAAAAGGTTTCTCAATTGCTGGTATCAGCTTATCCTCAGAATGCCTACATGGTTTTTACCGAGTCTATATCTGATAACAGTGACGATAAAGGAGCCGGTGAAATTGGTGTTGAAAATCACGACCCTTACTTTTTTCAGGATCTTCAAACTCAGTCGGATGATACGCCGGATGATTACTGGAGAGCGTGTTATAAAGCTATTGCTGCAACTAACGTTGCCCTCGAAGCAATAGAAAAAGCGCCCGATCCGCAGCGATATACTGCGCAGCGCGGAGAAGCTCTTTTAGCAAGAGCATATTCACATTTTATGCTGGTTTCGCTTTTTGCTAAAACGTATGATGAAACAACAGCTTCATCTGATTTGGGCATACCTTATGTGACAGAACCCGAAACTGAGGTGATAAAGCAATATGACCGCTCTACTGTAGCAAATGTGTATAAAAAAATAGAAGAGGATCTGAAAGCAGGACTGCCCTTACTTCAAAATCAGTACAAATCACCGAAATACCATTTTACTACCGCCGCCGCTCATGCCTTTGCCGCCCGCTTTTACTTATTTAAAAAGGATTACCAGAAAGTAATAGATCACGCTAACGCAGCATTCCCCGGCACCACTATTCAGAATAATTTAAGGCCGGTAAACAGCACTTACAGACAAATGAACGATGCTGAAGCGAGGGCTCAATTAAACAATCAGGCGTCACTATCAGCAAATTTATTACTGGCTGAGCAGTTTTCATTGTATGGTTATTACAATATCTATGCACGTTACAGGTACGGCCCAAGTAATGATATTCTTTACAGTACTGTTTACGCAGCTAACGCTTCAGGTGCTCCCTGGGCGTGGTCTTCTATGGTAGTTCAGTATAGTGCGAATGACCCGTTCCTGGCGAAGTACGGTACCCGGATGAAGCTGGCAAGCCTGAACGCTAATTACGGTGATCCTTACTGTATCACTCCGTTGCTAACGACAGACGAACTGCTGTTTAACAGGGCCGAAGCCAGTGTTATGACCGGCAATTTTGCAGCAGCTATCACCGACCTCAATATGTTTCTCAGCCAGAATATTGAAGGATATATTGCCGGCGGGGATGATTTAACTGAAGAAAAAGTGAAAGAGTTTTATGAAACGGATGATACTAAAGAAGCATTGATCAAAACCATCCTTGATTTCAAGCGTACCGCTTTTCTTCATGAAGGGATGCGCTGGTTTGATATACTTCGTCATAAGTTGACAGTGGTGCATCGTACCGTAGACGGACAAGAGATGATCCTTGGTCCCGACGATCCCAGAAGAGTATTTCAGTTACCGGTGGAAGTTCAAAGTGCTGGTTTAGTGTTAAATCCAAGATAATTAGTCAAGAAAAGATGAAAAAGATATTCATTTATATAATGGTTTTCCTTTCTGTTGGAGTTGCTGTTACCTCGTGTAGTAAAGATGAAGATGTGGATTTAAGCGCTCCTATTTTAGGGCTCGGAGGTGACAAATGGGTGAAAAACGATATAGATAAATGGCTTGACACCGCCTTTGTTGATCCATACAACATCGAGGTGAAATATAGGTGGGATCCTTTCGAAGTGGACGTCAATAAAACCCTTGTTCCCGTGTTTGAGGATATGGTGGTTCCTGTAATGAGTATGGTTAAGATTACCTGGATAGAGCCTTATAACAAAGTAATTGACCCTGCCTTTATCAAGAAATATTGCCCTAAACAATTTCAGCTGGTAGGTAGCGCCGAGTGGAACACTAACAACACCATTACGCTGGGAACGGCCGAAGGTGGCCGGAAGATCGTTCTGTTTCAGATAAATTCTTACGATGAAACCGACCGCGAGCAGATAGAACAGATGTTACATACTATCCAGCATGAATTTGCTCATATCCTGCACCAGAATAAGGAATTCTCTACTGAATACAGAAACATTACCCCTTTAGGATATTCTGCTAACTGGCAGTTGGATACTAATCCAACCAAGGCTCTGAATGAAGGTTTTGTTACCCCTTATTCCAGATCGAATGAGTTTGAAGACTTTGTTGAAATGGTTTCTACCATGCTGGTAATGGGTAAACCGCGTTACGATACAATGATCAACGGAATTACCAATGCTACAGGAAAAGCCAATTTGCGAAAGAAAGAGCAAATGGTGGTAGATTATTTTAAAAATTCATGGGCAATCGATTTTTATCAGCTTCAAACAGAAGTGCAGCTCGGGATACAAAAGGTGATGACACGATAAGTAAGAACGGACTATAAAGAAATTGAATATGAAAAAAATATTATTGGGTATTCTTGCTTTTTCTCTGTTGCTGGGAGCCTGCAAGAAAGACGATACGGTAAACCCTGAGGATAAGCCAGATGCAAAACTGATTAAAGTACTGGATGATTATAAATCGCAGTTGACAGGCGCACAATTTGGCTGGAAGGCATACCTCATGCCTGATGGAGGAGGTGTATATTCTTTCCTTTTTAAATTCGATGAGAACGAAAGAGTTCAAATGCTCTCGGACATAGACCCATCATTCGAAGATGCCGCCTTTGAAAGCTCATACAGGCTTAAGGCAATACAACGGCCTTCCCTCTTTTTTGATACATATTCGTACATCCATTTATTAGCAGATCCGGATAGGCCGTTTGAGGGTTCGTATGGAACTGGTCAATACTCAGATTTTGAATTTTCATTTGTTTCGGCAAAAGAGGACACCATTACACTTGAAGGCAATTATAATCATAGTAAACTGTTGTTAATAAAAGCCAAGTCGCAGGACGAGTTCGATGACTTTATGGGCAATATCCAGGCAGTAGCCGGGAACTTTTCTAAATTGAGGACATATTTTAAGAGAATGACCGTTGGGGGAGTGGAATATGAGTTAAATATTAATCCGGCTCAAAAAGCTATCTCTTTTGCTTATTCCGATGGAGGGAGTATCAAGAGTCATAGTTCGTTTTTTTATATTGATGGAAACAATGTCGTTCTCACTGATCCATTTGTCAATGGAGGAACAACGATATCGAGCCTTTCAGGTGTAAGTTACAATGCATCTGGATTTATCAGTGCTTCGATCAATGGAAGTACAGTACAAATTGTAGAAGCTATTCAGCCAATGTCTTATGACTTAAATGCAGCCTCACGATTTAATTCGGTTGAAAGGCAATATATTTCTTACGATGGTTTTACGAGAGATGGAAATCCAGACTCGTATAATATCAAGTCGATTCCTGGACTCAGCTTTTTGCTTTTGTGGACAAAATACAGTCCCTCATACGACCTGGCAGGGTTCACCTTTGGTAATTCAATCAGATATGGGCCTGCCGTTACGCCTCAGGTCAAGTCTGATGGGAAAGTATACTATACCTTTTTAGGAACTCTTGGGTCTATTCCTGCCGCGTACCGCTCCATTGTTCTTAATACCGGAAATGCGTTTGGAGAAGAACAATCGGGTTTTTATGTTATCCAGGTAAGCAATAATACTTACGATCTTGTGAGCGCAGATGATGCCAGAAAGTGGATACGTTTCGAGTAGTTAGTATTGGAATGTATTGAGGCTGACTAAGGGGTTAAGTAATATCGTATAATGGACGAATTAATAAATCAAAGAAATCTATTAATACTATTGGGCCTGATCTTTATTGCCCAACAGTTTTATAGAAAGTCCGAAAGATTCAAAAGCAGGCCGTTCGTTGTAATCGGCATATTGATTGATATCGCGGTTCTAATATGGCTCGGGAAGGAGCTTAGCAGTGGCCTGCCTTGGATTTTCTTTAGTGTGTATATTTTTATGAATGCCTTTTCCTGGTATTTTTTGCTTTATCCAGAGCAAAAAGAGAGAGGCGTTTATAAGGTTTATTATTGCATTGAGGTTTTAACCGGAGTGGGCCTCTCAGTCTTTTTTTATTATTATTATATACGTTAAGCTTAAGAAGCTCAAAACAATCTTATAAAGAGCGTTTATATGACTGACTTACGGGAGGAAATGTTTTGATCATTTCCTCCCGTATTTGTTATCTGACATCCCCTAAGGATAAGCTACTATTTGAGGTACTAGCTTATCTGATTTTTTAATCAGGTATTTTAAAAACTTTAATAAGCCAACCAGAATAGTGTAACGCTTGATACTTCTCCGTTAGTATTTCCGGGTGCCTGGCTATTAAATGCGTAAAAATTACCATTTTTGCGTTAATACACTCGAATATGAAATCCAGGCTTATATACAACCTCAGTGTTTTTGTTTTGATCACCTTTTGTCAGGCGGCTTCCGCACAGTACAAGCCTTCTCCTGTAATCCCTGATTTTACCTTTCAAACAATGGATGGGCGCTCATTTACGCAGCGTGATCTCATAAATAACAAAAAGATAATCTTTATCCTTTTTGATGTTACATGCGACCATTGTCAGCATGAAATGCAGGATATAGGTAGGAGGTATGCCGATTTCAAGAATGTTGTTTTTTATCTTGTCTCGATGGATACAAAGCCTGCTATTCTCAAGTTTATGTCGTCGTACGGCCGGTTCCTTAATGGAAAACCCGGTGTGACGATTCTTCACGATTATAAACCCGAGTTTGTGCAAAAGTTTGGGCCTGACAAGTTTCCTGCAATCTTTGTTTACTCGGAAAAAAGACACCTGATTAAGTATCTGAGCGGACAGAAAGATGTCGCGGAGATCGTGAAAGCGACAAAGTGAAAGTTTCTGATTGGAGTGCAGTGAAGGATGAAATACTCGTTAGGGCAAAGACAAACGCACGGAACTTTCAGAAGGTCCGGGTTTTAAGGGTTGTGCTTTTGTACTTTTTTCTTTGACCGCAAAGAAAAAAGCTACCAAAAAAGAAACTCGTTGCTGCTTTCATTGCTTTGAAAGAGGCTGCTGATACGAAGTTTAGAGCTGCCGCAATGAAAAAGGCCGCAAGATCGGTTATGGCAGGGTGGTGATGGTAAATCGGAATAAGGGATAGGGACATAATATAGAGGAACAAAAGATAGATACAGAGTTGACGTATTTGGTTATTACCGCCGTAATGAAGATGTTAGCAGGCCAGTAATAGCAAAATGGAAACAGAAGATAGGGCTAGAATATTTAGTTGTTGATTGCAAACCGAACGCTAGTTTGGGCTTAGTAATTGAAAAGTAAAAGATGCTGCTTTTTTCATAAATTAGAACCTTTATTTATGGGAGAAGAATATAGTTTTCTACGCGGAGGTGGGAGTATGGGGGGGCTTATACGGAATAAGGATTGGTCGGAAACTTCATTGGGGGACATATCAATATGGCCTCAAAGTCTTCGTTCGGCTGTGAGTATATGTTTAGGCGCTAGTTTCCCTGTTTGCATTTATTGGGGTGAGGAGCTTTCCCTTATCTATAACGATGCCTGGAGCGTAATACCGGCGCAGAAGCATCCCTGGGCTCTGGGTCGTACCGCAAAAGAAGTATGGCCTGAACTTTGGCCCAGAATAGGAGCCATGTTTCAAAGTGTATTAAGGGACGGAGTTTCTACACATTCTAAAAGCGAACTTTTGTTTATGGAGCGGGCTGACTACGTGGAGGAAACATATTATGATTATGATTTCAGTCCGATACGTGGTGAAGATGGAAATGTTGCAGGTGTATTTAATGCAGGTCTTGAGACAACCGCTCATATCCTTTCAGAACGACGTACTGCTTTGCTTCATAATCTATTTAACAGCGTTTATATAGAAAATTCAGAGGAGTCTGTCTTTTCGAAAGCGGGAAACGAAATAAAGAAGCTGCCGCATGATATTCCGTGTTTCATCTTGTTTGCAAAGCAGGGGGATATGCCTGTTCCCGCTGTTTGGCATGGTGTGGAAGTCGCAGGAGATAATATGGTATTACCTTTTGAAGAGGTTGTGGCAAAGGGAGATGCTCCACTCGTTGACATGCGGCAAATTATGTCCATTGAGCGGAGTGAAAAAGTGTGGCCACTGGCTTGCAGTAAGGCTAAACTATTGCCACTAAAACTATCGTCTGGCGAGATTTGTGGGTTTTTCCTGGCGGGAATTAGTCCGAATCGCCCCTTTGACAATGACTATCAGGTTTTTTTACAGACGATCGCTGCGCATATTTCGTCTGCTATAACGAACGTAAGGGCCCAAAAGGAACGCGCGCACTCTGTCAGGCAACTGCGTAGCCTCTTTGTTCATGCACCTGTTGCAATAGCATTGCTTCGGGGACCGGATTTTATCGTGGAGGTAGCTAATGAACGTGTTTTAGAGATCTGGGGAAGGACGGCAGACATTGTGGGTTTTCCCTTATTCGAAGTGTTGCCAGAGGTGGTTGGGACACCTATTGAAGAAATACTAAAAGAAGTATACTCAACAGGAAGGAGGTTTTCGGCGGGAGAATACCAGGTTGATTTAATCCGTAACGGACATCTGGAGAATCTTTTTGTGAATTTTGTATACGAACCTCTGGTGAATAGCAACGGGTTGGTTGAGGGTATTATAACAGTTGCACATGAGATAACCGATTTAGTGACTGCCAGAAAGCAGGCTCAGAACAATGCAGAATACCTTGCCGAGTTGATGAAGCAAAAGGATGAGTTTCTCAGCATTGCCAGTCACGAGTTAAAAACTCCGGTGACAAGTGTAAAGGCTTATATTCAGTTATGCCAAAGAGTACTTAACTCACAGGAGAGAGCCCTTGTTTTTGTTAATAAGGCCTCAGACCAGGTTAACCGGCTGGAGAAGCTTATCTCAGACTTGCTTGATGTATCTAAGATTAATGCCGGGAAAATGGTATATAATCTGGAGCCTTTTGACTTCAATTTATTACTTAAGGAAAGCATAGAAAGTGTGCAACACACCTCGCCGAAGCATCACATTATACTTGAAAGTTCAGAGGATGCTGTTGTTAGTGGCGACAGGTTGCGCATAGAACAGGTCATTAATAATTTTCTTACGAATGCCGTGAAGTACTCACCAAATTCAGACAGAGTTATTATAAGATCAGAAGTCAGACAAAATAACGTCATCGTAAGCGTGCAGGATTTCGGGATAGGAATAGAGCGGGAACACATAAACAAGCTGTTCGACCGGTTTTACCGCGTAGAGAATACCGCCATGAAGTACCAGGGGCTGGGATTGGGACTTTATATTTCTTCAGAAATTCTTAAACGCCATAATGGGAGTTTTTGGATTGAAAGCGAGCCGGGCAAGGGATCTATATTTTATTTTCGTATTCCTGTCAACATGCCTGGGGAGGAAGTGCCCCAGGTGATAGATAACGGAATGTACTATAAAGACCCGCAGCTTAATATTCGATATAATAGAGAGAAATCGCGCGTCGAGGTGGAGTGGACAGGCTTCCAGGATCTTGAGTCGGTGAAGCACGGCTGTATGGTGATACTTAGATTTCTGAAAGCGAATAACTGCTCTTCAGTTCTAAATGATAATCGCCTTGTAGAAGGCAATTGGTCCGAAGCATCTGACTGGCTTGCCTTTGAATGGTTTCCTACGATGGAAGCCGCAGGACTGAAATTTCTTGCATGGATACTTTCTTCGAGTACTTTCAGTGAGCTGGCTGCACGAAAAAGCATAGAGATGGTTAATGGTAATTTTACTACAGAGTTTTTTACAGATATATCAGAAGCAGAACAGTGGCTGGACAGATTAAGTGACTAATTATAAAAAAATGATATTAGATTGTAAATGTACTTGTCGTACAAAAATTTTGTATAAGTTTACAGTCGTTTTTAGCGGTAACCTCGCATAAGAAGTGTTAATCATTACTGTTAAATGGATTCCATTAATATCAAACAATTAGCCGAAAAACTCAATCTTTCGACATCTACAGTGTCCAGGGCATTCCGGGGGCATAGTGATATTAATAAAGAAACTAAAGAGAAGATTCTTGCTATGGCCCGGGAGCTTAATTACCAGCCCAATCACATGGCTAGTAATTTGCGGGATAAAAAGAGTCGGACGATCGCGGTTATCGTGCCCGAGATAGCCAATAATTTTTTCTCACGGGCGATTAACGGAATCGAAAGGGTTGCGAGAGATAATGGTTACCATGTGCAGATATACCTAACGAATGATGATTTTGATCGGGAGGTTGCTTTTATCTCCCAGTTGCACAATGGCAGGGTAGACGGGATTATAATGTCAGTTACCGGCGAAGCAAATGATCACAGCTACATGCACAAGTTTCGGAAAAAGAGCATTCCTCTGGTGTTTTTTGATCGCATGTATGATGACATAAATGCTTCTAAAGTGTCTACCAACGATTATGATAGCAGCTTTGCTGCTACAAAACACTTAATTGACAAAGGCTGTACACGAATAGTGTATCTCGTTGTGAATAAAAACCTCTCCATAGGAAAGATGAGAATGCAGGGGTATAAGGATGCGTTGGAATCTGCGGGATTACCGTTTGTAGAAAATCTGGTGATTGATTGCAGTAATGAGCTGATTCATAATATCGATATACTTGAAGGCGTTTTCAGAGTAATTAAACCGGATGGTGTATTTGCTTCTGTGGAGAGATTGGCGATTGCAAGTTATTATGTGTGTCATAATATGAACCTTAAAATAGGTGATGACATTAAGATCATTTGTTTTTCCAGTCTCGAAATAGCTTCCCTGCTGAACCCACCCTTATCCACAATAACTCAACCTGCTTATGACATGGGCGTGGAGGCCGCAAAAATTCTTTTCAGGCAGCTCGGAATGATAGAAGAACGAACTGGGAATAACGACGAAAATGTATCAGAACAGGTTGTTCTCCAATCGGATCTTGTAATCAGACAGTCCACTTTAGGGTTAAAATAAATTCAGCAAATACACTTTATTTGTCTGAAATCTGGAGTTGCAGGTTGTACTATTTATTTAGTTTTCAACATTTATTAACAACTGTTTCGGTATCGTTCCCGTAAATGTGATTGCGGGGTTAAATTTGCTTAATCGATTTACCTCTTTTTTCAAATTAATGATTTTCAATATGTTATGAATTTTACATGCTGTGTGTAAACTGTACACTTAGTATCAGTGCGGATGCTTGGTAATTTTTGTGGAAAACTTATTGCCGTTTTTCTTTTTTTCGGGAACGTTCCCGATTAACTTTACAAAGTATTAAGCATTAGTGTGACTAACCACATATGTTGAACTTAAAATAAAATTAAATGAAAAAACATTACATGAAGAGCGTGTTTCTTCTGCTCAGTCTCGTCCTGTTTTCGATCCAGGGGTTTTCCCAGACCGGAAGTATCAGTGGACAAGTAGTAGACGAAAAGGGGCAGCCCCTTCCGGGCGCGTCAGTTAGTATCAAGAATATTAACAGGGGAACCTCTACTGATGAAAAAGGAGTGTTTAGGTTGAATGCCGTGGCTAATGGTAGTTATGTCCTCACCGTTAGTTTTATCGGATACCAGGTTTTGGAAACACAGGTGACGGTAAACGGAGAAAAGAGGGTGGCTTTGAAGCTGGTGCCCAATGCTCAGAACCTCACTGAGGTGGTTGTAATTGGGTACGGTACACAAAGAAGGAAAGAAGTTACCGGATCTATTTCCACAGTAAGTTCGAAGGATTTTCAAAAAGGTAATATAACGACACCTGAACAGCTTATAGTAGGTAAGGTAGCAGGGGTGCAGGTTACAACCAATGGCGGACAGCCTGGTAGTGGAAGTACCATCCGTATCAGAGGTGGAGCGTCTTTAAATGCCAGCAATGATCCTTTGATCGTGATAGACGGGGTGCCTGTAAGCAACGCCACTATTCCTGGTGTTAGTAACCCTCTGGCAATGATCAATCCTAACGACATTGAGACATTTACTGTACTGAAAGACGCAAACGCAACAGCAATTTATGGATCACGTGCATCGAATGGTGTTATTTTAATTACCACCAAAAAAGGGAAGAGTGGAGCTCCCTCGATAAACTTCAGTAGTCAGAATTCAATAGCTACTGTTGCAAAGAAAGTGGATGTTCTAACAGCAGATGAAGTGAGAACATACGTAAACGCAAACGGTTCGGATGCGCTCAAGGCTTTGCTGGGAACAGCGAATACGGACTGGCAGGACGAGGTCTTCAGAAATGCAGCGACTACTGATAATAACTTAAGTATATCAGGTACATCGAAGAATATGCCTTACCGCGTTTCTTTTGGGTATCTGAATCAAAATGGTACGCTGATTACCGATAAATTAGAAAGGGGAACCGCTGGTCTTAGCCTCAATCCCCGCTTCCTTGATAACCATCTGAAGGTGGATTTTAATGTTAAGAATTCCCTGGCAATCTCGCAGTTTGCCAATCAGGATGCAATTTCCGGTGCTGTTCAGTTTAACCCCACCTGGGCTGTAAACAGTGCAAACAGTACTTATGGAGGCTATTTTGAATGGTTAAGGCCGGATGGTACCTTAAATCCGAATGCTCCCAGAAACCCTGTCGGTGCGGTTAGGTTGAAAGATGACAGTGGTAATACAATGCGTAGTTTTGGCAATCTGCAACTAGATTATTCTTTCCATTTTCTTCCCGAGTTACACGCCAATGTGAACGTGGGTTATGATGTGTCAAGAGGCAAAGGTATTGTATATATTCCAGCAGAGGCTGCTATCAGCTTTAGCACCAGGGGGAACTACAATCGGTATAAATCGACCATTTCTAATAACGTAGTGGAAGCTTATCTGAATTATAATAAGGATATCTCTTCAATAAATAGCAATATCAATGCGACTGCAGGTTACGGCTACTATGCTAACCGTACCAAGAATTACAATTTTGCAAGCTACGAGGCTGACGGAAAAACGGTTAAAAGTACTCCGAAGTTTCCGTTTGACATTCCTGAAAACAGACTGTTGTCCTATTACGGACGTTTAATATATACCTTAAATAACCGGTATATCTTCTCAGGAACTGTCCGTACCGATGGTTCTTCACGGTTCAGCGAAGACAACCGTTGGGGGGTATTTCCTTCAGCCGCTTTCACATGGAGAATTAATGAAGAAGGCTTCCTGAAAGGCACAAATGCATTATCAGATCTGAAATTGCGTTTAAGCTATGGCGTTACCGGGCAGCAGGAAGGTATTGCTAATTATTCCTACCTGTCAAATTACTCAGTAAGTAATAATGAGGCTATGTATCAGATTGGCGATACCTATTATTACATGAATGCGCCGGTTGCTTATGATGAGGATATTAAGTGGGAAACAACAGAAACCTATAACGCTGGTATCGATTACGGTTTCCTGAACGGACGTATCAATGGTAGCATCGACGTTTATAGAAAGAAAACAAAGGATCTTCTAAGTGTAATTCCTATTCCTATCGGATCTAATTTTAGCAATCAGCTGCTGACAAATGTTGGAAATATGGAAGCAGATGGAGTAGAGCTAGCCATTAACGCGAAGCCTATATTGAAAAAGGACTTTTCATGGGACCTGGGCTTTAACTTTACCTATAATAAGACGAAAGTGACCAATCTTACAGCCTCTTACAATCCCGATTATATGGTTTCGGTAGGAGATATAACCGGCTCTACCGGCAACAAGATCCAGGCACATGCTCTCAACCGTTCTCCTTTCTCATATTATGTATGGAAACAAGTGTACGACGAAAGTGGAAAACCTTTGAGTGGGGTTTATGCTGATCTGGATGGTGACGGAACCATTACGGAGGCCGATAAATATTTTTATAAGTCACCTCTTCCGAAGTACAGCCTTGGTTTTTCGACATCTGTGTCGTTACGCAAATGGACGCTTAGCACGGTGCTGAGATCGAATATTGGAAACTATATTTATGACAACGTAAGCTCAAATCTTTCTTCTAGGACAGTGATCCTGGATGCTACTTCGGGCGTTGTGAACAATGTAGTAAGAGATTTCCTGAACACAGGGTTCTCGGCTAATCAATACTATTCGGACTATTATGTAAAGAACGCTTCATTCCTCAAAATGGATAATCTGGGGCTCGCTTATGATGCAGGTAATATCGCTAGAAATGGTAAGATGAATCTGACCATATCAGCGAACGTGCAGAACGTGTTTGTAATATCAGATTACGAAGGTGTTGATCCGGAGAATAATAAGGGTATAGATTACAAGTTTTATCCAAGACCAAGGACCTATGTACTGGGACTTAATGTTGGTTTCTAAAAATATTGAAAGGAATTAAAAATGATCAATCGTAATTATAAAATATTGGCTATGGCAACGGTGTTGTTGCTGGCCTTCAGTTCCTGCAAGAAGGATTTAGATCTAACGCCTACGAACGATATAACAGGCGATAAGGCATATGCAGATTTTAACGGATACAGAAGCGGAGTTGCTAAAGTATATGGAAGTTATGCAACACCAAGTAACACTGGAACGAATACCAGTGATGTTGCTGGGCAGGATCCCGGATTTGCGGATTTCTTAAGAGGGTATTGGAACTTGCAGGAGTTGCCTACTGATGAAGCTGCTTGCGCATGGATTGGTGATGCCGGTGGTGGTATCCAGGGTCTGGATTATAACAGCTATGTGCCATCGAATGTATTGATATTGGGTATGTATGCCCGTAGTCTATATCAAATATCTGTGGTCAATGAGTTTCTAAGAGAGAGTACCGACGCAAAGGTTGCCTCGAGAGGGATTAGCGGAAATGACGCCCAGGAGATTAAATATTTTGCAGCCGAAGCTCGTTTTATCCGTGCATTTCAATACTGGCTGTTGATGGATCTTTTCGGAAATCCTCCTTTTATAACAGAGGAAAACAAAGTAGGAAAAGAATCGCCACAGCAGATCACCCGTGCAAAACTGTTTGAATACGTTGAATCTGAATTATTAGCTATTGAGCCTTTACTGAAAGAAACCAACGAATATGGTCGTGTTACAAAGGCTGCTGATTGGGCATTATTAGCGAGATTATATCTTAATGCAGGGGTTTATACTGGTACAATCAAATACAATGAGGCTGCACAGTATGCTGCAAAGGTTATTTCTTCAGGTCGTTATTCATTACATCCTGTGTACGCAAATCTGTTTAAAGGGGATAATGATAAGAATAATCCTGAGGTAATTCTTTCCATCAATTATGATGGGGTTAAAACCCAGAATTATGGCGGAACTACTTACCTCATCAATGCGGCAGTAAACGGAGATATGGGGCCGGCTGGATTTGGTATTCCTAATGGCGGATGGGGCGGTAACCGCAGTCGTCCGAACCTTCCAAACTTATTTGGCGACTATAAGAATACCAAGGATAAGAGAGCGATGTTCTGGGGCGATACTCCGAATATCACCGATATTTCGGTATTCAAACAGGGACTGGCAGTTGTGAAGTTTACAAACCTCACCTCAACCGGCGCAACCCCGGCATCAGTAGGTGGTACCTATTGTTCTACAGACTTCCCATTATTCCGTCTTGCTGAGATGTATCTGGTTTACGCTGAAGCAGTAGCCAGAGGTGGTTCAGGAAGCACAGCTACTGCACTGGGCTATCTTAATTTGCTCCGTCAGAGAGCTTATGGGGATGCATCCGGAAACCTTAGTTCCTTTACCGTTGACGATATTCTCAATGAAAGAGGAAGAGAATTATACTGGGAAGGATTCAGACGCACGGATCTTATAAGATATGGTAAATATACATCTGATTCCTACTTATGGCCATTTAAGGGAGGCGTAGCTAGCGGAAGAGGTCTTGAAGCTCATAAAGCGCTATACCCATTACCGATCAGTGATGTCATCGCTAACACGAATCTTACTCAAAACCCCGGTTATTAATAAAATCTGAAAGACATGAAAGCGATATTTAATAGATTATTTTTATTCCTTGCTGCGTCGCTGCTGTTTGTCTCCTGTGAGAAAGACGAAACCAAGGTAGTAGCTACAGGAGGAACTTCTCCTCAGCTAACGGTAACTCAGAGCAAACAGGTTCTGACAGAAGCACAAAAGAACGATACGGCTGTGGTCTTTTCGTGGACAAAACCCGATTTCGGTTACAGTGCTGCCGTAAGTTATTCGATACAATTTGCAAAAAAGGGAACCAATTTTACACCCGCTAAAACAGTTTATCTAAGCAATGTACAGCGTAAGGGATATACTGTAGCTGAAATGAATGCAATTGCTGCTGAAATCGGATTGGCTGCTTTTACAGCCGGAGAAATGGAAGTGAGAGTAAGCGGTGAGATATCTGCGGAAATAGCGGCTGTTACTTCAAATACAGCCACAGTGAATATCACTCCCTACTTATCAGAGCCGGAGTATCAGGTGATCTTTATGGTTGGTGACGCTACTGAAGGAGGCTGGGATAATGCTAAAGGAACAGCGATGTTCAGAGATGACAACGATGCCTTTATCTACACATTCACCGGGCGTTTTAAAGCCGGAAACCTGAAGTTTCTCGGTATTTCCGGAAAGTGGGCACCTCAGTGGGGCGCAAATGCACAGGGTGGTGTTGCATTCAGGGCAAAAGATGCAGATCCTGATCCGGGCTCGTTTAGCGTGCCTGCCGACGGCTACTATACTGTGATCTTAAACATTCGTAACAATGTCTTTTCGATCACTCCTTTTGACGCATCGGCAACTACTTCATATAGCTCCATCGGAACGATTGGCGATTTTAATTCATGGTCAGATATAGCGCCAATGAGTAGTTCATCATTCAATCCGCATTTCTGGCATTCTAAACAGACATTCGGAGCCAGTACAGGCTTGAAATTCAGAATAGCATCAGGCTGGAGCGTCAACTGGGGACCTGCAAAAGGCCATGAAACTGAATTGCGCGGAAAGGGAGTAGCTGGCGGTGAGAATCTGACGGTACCCGCCGGCACTTACCAGGTGTACTTCGATGATATCACCGGACATTACGTGTTCGTTAAAGAATAGTGACAAAGGCAATGCAGGCACGGCATGTTCTGCCTGCACTGCTTTTTGTATAGACTAAATCCTACAAATGCGATCAACGAGAAATCACAAATGAAATTAAGTCCTCTCAAAAATAACGGTAAAGCTGTGAGAAGCAAGTCTGTAAAAGCAGGTAGTACTACAATGTTTCTATTCTTCTTTTTTAGTTTGCTATTCTCTACAGTTGTTTTCGCTCAAATTCCCTCACTCGAGCGGGTAGAACCTTCCTTCTGGTGGGCCGGGATGAAGAATCCTGAATTACAATTGGTGGTTCACGGGAAGAATATTTCGGAACGGGAAGTGAATCTGAGTTATGCCGGTGTGAAACTGGCAAAGGTGCACAAGGTTGAAAATCCGAATTATCTGTTTGTTGATCTTCTGATCGCCCCGGAGACAGCTCCCGGAATCTTTACACTTAATTTTGAGAAGAAAGGTGCAAAAAGATTATCATACAAGTATGAGTTAAAGGCGCGCGATACATCTCCAAACAGGATTCAGGGCGTAACGAATAAAGATTTTATTTATCTCATCATGCCCGACCGCTTTGCTAACGGGGATAAGAAAAACGATGTTGTTAAGGGAATGCAGGAAACTGCTCTAAACAGGGACTCGATGTATTACCGCCATGGCGGCGATATTCAGGGTATCATTGATCACCTCGATTATTTCCAGGATCTTGGCGTTACGGCCTTATGGCTTAACCCTGTGCTGGAGAATGATCAGCCGCGCACTTCTTATCACGGTTACGCAAATACCGAAAATTATAAGATCGATCGTCGCTACGGATCGAATGAACTCTACAAAAAGCTGGTAGACGAATGTCATTCAAGGGGAATGAAAATGATCAAAGACCTTGTCCATAACCATCTTGGAAGTCAGCACTGGATTATAAAAGACATGCCTTCCAGGGATTGGGTTCATCAGTGGCCTTCTTATACGAAGTCTTCTTTCCGGGATCAGGTTTTGTTTGACCCTTATGCTGCCGAATCAGAAAAGAAACTGATGACCGACGGCTGGTTTGATAATCATATGCCGGATATGAATCAGGCAAACCCATTTGTAAGGAAGTACTTTACACAAAGTCATATCTGGTGGATTGAGTATGCCGGACTGGATGGCTTCCGCCTGGATACATACGCTTATAATGATGCTGAGTTTATGGCAGAATGGGCAAAAGAAATTAAAAGAGAATATCCGCGCTTCACCTTCTTTGCCGAGACATGGGTGCACGGCGTACCTAATCAGGCATTTTTTACACAAGGAAATACTATAAACCGGGGCTTCGATACGGAACTTCCGGGAGTAACCGACTTTCAATGTCTGTGGGGCATAAATGAAGCTTTAAACGGAAAGTTTGGATGGGATGAAGGCATTACAAAACTCTATACTACTATTGCCAGTGACTTTGTTTATCAGGATCCGACGAGAAATGTTGTTTTTCTTGATAATCACGATTTGAGCCGTTTTTATTCGGTCGTTGGAGAAGATTTCAATAAGTATAAATCGGGCATCGCATGGCTGCTCACCACCAGGGGAATTCCGCAGATGTATTATGGTACCGAAATTCTGATGAAGAATTTTTCCAATCCTGATGGTCTAGTACGTGAAGATTTTAAGGGCGGTTGGACGGAAGACAAGGTGAACAAGTTTAAAGCAGAAGGCCGTTCTGAGAAGGAGAACGAAGCTTACAATTTTGTCCGCACCCTGGCAAATTACCGTAGAAATAATCCGGTGCTTCAGACTGGTAAGCTTATGCAATACGTACCTGAAAATGGCATATATGTGTATTTCAGATACAATGATGATAAAACTGTGATGATTATCATGAACAGTAACGACAAAGAAGGAAGTGTCAATACCGCAAGGTTCACTGAACGGGTGTCGGGTTACAGCAGTGCTGTGAATGTAATTTCGCAGGAGAACATTGGGGCTCTGCAAACTATAAAAGTTCCCGCTAAAACCACATTGGTACTCGAGTTAAAGAAATAATATGTCCGAAATAAAAGCTTGTTTATTTGATCTCGACGGGGTCATCGTGGATACCGCTGTGTATCATTATCGCGCCTGGAAACGCCTGGCGAACGAACTGGGGTTCGATTTTACAGAAGAAGAAAACGAGAAACTTAAGGGGATCAGCCGTGTCAGGTCTCTTGAACTTATCCTCGAATGGGGAGGTGTTGTAAAATCTGAAGAAGAGAGATCAGAACTGGCAACACGAAAGAATGATTGGTATGTAGAAATGGTAAGCAGCATGGATCCGGAAGATATTTTACCTGGTGCAGCTGAGTTTCTCAGAAAAGTGAAAGCCGCAGGATTAAAAACGGCACTTGGGTCGGCGAGTAAGAATTCGGGACTGATCCTTGAAAAAACAGGGCTCTTGTCACTTTTTGATGCAGTGTTGGACGGGAACTCGGTGACCACTTCAAAACCCGATCCTGAGATCTTTTTAAAGGGGGCCGAGGCCCTCGGAGTACGGCCGGAAAACTGTGTGGTTTTTGAGGATGCCGTGGCAGGCATTGAAGCGGCAAAAGCCGGAGGTATGAAGGCTGTTGGTATCGGGTCCGCTGAGATATTGAACAAAGCTGATCTTGTTGTCAGGGGACTCTTTGAAATGAGTGTGGAACAGCTTGATAATTTATGAGGTGAGATAAGTTTTACATGAAGAATTACATAAAAGTTGATGAGTGGAAAATCATAGAGGAAGGGTTTGATCCACATGTGAATAAGATATCAGAAAGTATCTTCAGCATTGGCAATGGCCGCATGGGGCAGAGAGCCAATTTTGAGGAAAAATATACAGGCGAAACGTTGCAGGGAAACTATGTCGCCGGAGTTTACTATCCCGATAAGACCAGGGTAGGCTGGTGGAAAAATGGCTATCCTGAATACTTTGCAAAAGTGCTTAATGCGGCAAACTGGATAGGAATCGACATCCGGATTGGCAATGAGACTCTTGATCTCAATACATGTAAGGTAAAAGAATTCAGCCGGATACTTCACATGAAGGAGGGCTACCTGGAGCGTTCGTTTATCGCAGAGCTTTCAGGAGGAAGGGAGGTGAAAGTTCATTCCAGGCGTTTTTGCAGTATTGTAGATGATGAAACCGGGGCTATATTTTACTCTGTAACCCCCCTGAACTTTAGTGATGTGGTAACTATCACTCCTTTTGTCGACGGAGATGTGAAAAATGCAGACTCGAATTATGACGAAAAGTTCTGGGATGAAGTTCATCAGGAAACTGGTGATAAAAGCGCCCTGCTGGTAATGCGTACTAAAAAAACAGGATTTAATGTATGCACCGGTATGATGTTCAGCGTGGTTTCTGCCGACGGACAAGGCGACTATCCCTCTCAACCATTCAGCCGTAATAAGTACGTTGCTCATGAAGTAGAGGTTAACGGTGTAGAGGGTAAGGAGATTACAGTACGTAAATATGTAGCTAACCTTTCATCTGAAAACTACCCTGTTGAAATCTTAAGAGATGAATGCCAGAAGACGCTTCGTAGAATCGCAGCCAAAGGCTTCGATAAAATGCTCGTTGAGCAGGCGGCGGCCTGGGCCCTGAAATGGCAGGAAAGTGATATAGTGATAGAGGGCGATGCGGCAGCGCAGCAGGGAATCCGTTTTAATATCTTTCAGCTCAATCAAACTTATACCGGTGAGGATGCACGGCTCAATATTGGGCCAAAAGGGTTTACAGGCGAGAAGTATGGTGGTTCTACTTACTGGGATACTGAGGCTTATTGCGTGCCTTTTTATCTCGCTACAGCTCCTCCTGATGTTACGCGAAACCTGTTGATCTATAGATATAAACATCTGGAAAAGGCTATTGAGAATGCAGCAAAGTTAGGTTTTACTAATGGTGCGGCTCTTTATCCCATGGTTACCATGAACGGTGAGGAGTGCCACAACGAATGGGAGATAACGTTCGAGGAGATTCACCGCAACGGAGCTATAGCGTACGCGATTTTCAATTATATCCGCTATACAGGCGATAAGGAATACCTAACAGACTATGGACTGGAAGTGCTGATTGGTATTGCACGCTTCTGGCGCCAGCGGGTAAACTGGAGCTCCGACCGGAACCAGTACGTTATGCTGGGAGTTACGGGGCCGAATGAGTATGAGAATAATGTGAATAACAACTGGTATACCAGCACCATTGCATGCTGGTGTATGGAGTATGCTATAGAGGCGATGGGCTATGTACGGGAAAGCAACGCGGAGAAATACCGATCCCTCGTTTCAAAACTGCACCTTAACGAACATGAAGAAACCTCTGCCTGGAAGCATATTATTGATAATATGTATTTTCCGGAGAGCAAGGAGCTGGGTGTGTTCCTTCAGCAGGACGGTTACCTCGACAAGGAACAAACGCTGGTAAAGGATCTGAATGAAGCGGAACGACCGCTGAATCAGAAATGGAGCTGGGACCGCATTCTGCGATCTGTATTTATTAAACAGGCTGATGTACTGCAGGGTATATACTTTTTTGAAGAACGGTATGACGAGGCTACCATACGCAGAAATTTTGACTTCTACGAGCCACGGACGGTGCACGAAAGTTCTCTGTCTCCCTGTGTTCATGCGATACTTGCCGCTAAACTAGGGGATGAGCAACGGGCATACGAGTTTTACCTCCGTACGTCAAGGCTGGATCTCGACGATTATAATAACGATACAGAGGATGGATTGCACATTACGTCTATGGCTGGTACCTGGATGAGTGTTGTTGAAGGCTTTGCGGGCATGAGAGTACGCAATGATGCCCTTCATTTTAATCCTTTTCTTCCTGCAAAGTGGAGTTCATTTTCATTTAATATTCTATTTCGCGGAGCTATTTTGAATGTTAGGATTGAGCGCGAATATGTAACATTGAGTAACCAGTCTGAAAAGCCATTAACGGTTTGTGTCTTCGATAAGCCATATGAAGTAAACGGAGGAGGAGAGGTGCGCGCAGAGTATAAGCCCGTTGCGGGAAATGTCTGAACTAAAGAACATCAACAGCGTAAAAAGAGGACAATATTTTTAAATATGAAAAAGCCGGTTTCTGTTATCCGTTGTACAAATTCGTCCTTTTCGGGCATGCGGGCACTTATATTTTTCTTTGCTGCACTATTTTTGACTGCCTGTGGTGGTCAATCTAAACACAAGGAAAGTATGGCATCAAATCAGAGGTCCGCTGATACCATCAGGAAGGATAAGATTGTTATTTATCAGATGATGGTTCGCCTGTTTGGTAATAAGAACACGACCAATAAGCTTTACGGCTCGAAGGATGAAAACGGGACTGGTAAATTTGAAGATATTACAGATAAGGCGCTGGATGAGTTAAAGAAGCTTGGGATATCCCATGTATGGTACACAGGGGTAATTGAGCATGCTACTATGACGGATTATTCCTCTTTTGGGATAAAGCCCGATGATCCGGATATTGTAAAAGGCCGCGCCGGATCTCCTTATGCTATAAAAGACTATTACGACGTGGATCCTGATCTGGCTGTTAATGTGAAAAACAGAATGGCTGAATTTGAGAAATTGGTAGAAAGGACGCATAAGAAGGAGATGAAGGTGATTATTGACTTTGTACCGAATCATGTTGCCCGCACATATAACTCAGACGCAAAACCTAATGGGATTCGTGATTTTGGTGCGGATGACGATAAGAGCAAAGTGTTTGATCCGCGGAACGATTTTTACTACATACCGGGTAAGTCGTTTGTCGTCCCCAAGGGCACAAATGCGGGAGGCGATGAATTTAAAAGTCCGTTGAAAGACGGAAAGTTTAGTGAAACGCCCGCAAAAGCAACAGGAAATAATGTTTTTTCTGCAAGCCCCGGACTAGGCGACTGGTCTGAAACTATTAAACTCAATTACGGCGTGGATTATCAGAATGGAGAAAAGGCACAGTTCGATCCCATTCCGCCGGTATGGACAAAGATGAGGGATATCCTGCTTTTTTGGGCCGGGAAGAAAGTAGACGGGTTCAGATGCGATGTAGCAGAGATGGTTCCTGTGCAGTTTTGGAACTGGGTAATCCCCCAGGTAAAGAAGGATCATCCGGAGATCTTGTTTATCGCAGAGGCCTATAATCCCAAAGAGTATAAGAAATATCTCAGCGTTGGTAAGTTTGATTATCTCTACGATAAGGTCGGCTTATACGATGCTCTGAAGAGATTGATAAGAAATGAGGCAAAAGCCGACGTGAAAGATATCAGCCATGTTTGCAACGTCGAGAGTAAGGGCTTTTCATCCAGGATGCTGCGCTTTCTCGAAAATCATGACGAAGAGCGTATAGCTTCGGCTGGTTTTGCCGGAAATCCATGGCCTGCGGTGCCTGCCATGGTGATATCGGCTACTTTATCCGGAGGCCCGGTGATGATTTATTTCGGTCAGGAAGTAGGTGAGCCTGGTAAAGGCATAGAGGGCTTTGGCGGCGAAGATAACCGTACTTCTATTTTTGATTACTGGGGAGTGCCCGAACATCAGAAATGGATGAACGGCGGAGCTTTTGATGGCGCACTTTTATCGCCCGACCAGAAAAAACTAAGAGAGTTCTATTCAACGCTATTGAAGTTCAGTGCTGCTAGTCCCGCGATAACAAAGGGTAGTTTTTTGGAGCTCAAAGGGGAGAAGGGCTGGAGTAAAAAAGCATATGCTTTCATTCGGTATACAGCAAAGGAGCGGGTACTTGTAGTAGCTAATTTTGACAGGAAAAAAGAATTGAACACCACGATTTATCTTCCTGATTCGTTGTTGCAAAAGATAAAGACAAACTCAGGCAAGCCTCTTATTGTGAATGGTGTTCTAAGCGGCAGTTCTTATACTATAAAGGATCTAAAAGCTGGAGTGCCGGTAAAGGTTGGCCCTTCGCAGGCAGAGATCCTGAGTTTTTGATGAAGAATTAAAACTTCATTTTACTTATATCGTAGAACTTACTACTTACAACTTAAAACGTATAACTTACAACCAATATATGAACAATATTATTGAGAAGCCGCGGCTCTCTTTCTGGCAAATATGGAATATGAGCTTTGGCTTTTTTGGAATCCAGTTTGGTTTTGCTCTCCAGAATGGGAACGCCTCAAGAATTTTGCAAACCTTTGGTGCCGATGTAGAACACCTGTCTCTCTTTTGGTTGGCAGCCCCTATTACAGGGATGATTGTTCAGCCGATTATTGGGCATTACAGTGATCGCACATGGAACAGGCTGGGCCGGCGACGCCCGTATTTCCTTAGCGGAGCGCTGCTTGCCGCCCTTGCATTGATATTTATGCCTAACTCGGCTTTCCTTGCCTATTTGCTGCCTCCCATACTCGTCGGTGCTGGTTTATTAATGCTGATGGACGCTTCGTTTAATGTAGCAATGGAGCCTTTTCGCGCGCTTGTGGCGGATAATCTTCCAGACTCGCAGCGTAGCGTAGGGTTTTCCGTTCAGACGTTCCTGATCGGCGCAGGTGCAGTTCTAGGATCATGGCTTCCTTATATCTTTTCAGAATACTGTGGAGTTTCCAAAATAGCGGAGCCGGGGCACGTTCCCGAAAATGTGGTTTATTCCTTTTATGTAGGAGCGGCTGTGCTGGTGGCAACGCTATTGTGGACCGTTATAACGACAAAAGAGTATTCACCCGAAGAACGTTTGCAGTTTCATCCGGAAGAAGGGGACGCAGACGCTGATGAGAAAAAGGGAATTCTGTCTATTTTCACCGACTTTTCGAAGATGCCGGTTACAATGCGTCAACTTGGGTTGGTACAGTTTTTCTCCTGGTTTGCCTTATTTTCCATGTGGGTGTTTACGACGCCAGCGGTTGCCGAGCATATTTATAAAGTTGCCCCCGGTGATACGTCATCTGTTCGTTTTGCCGACGCCGCCAATTGGGTGGGGATTCTATTCGGCATTTACAATGCGGTATCGGCAGGCTACGCTTTGTTGCTGCCTGCTATATCACGTATGACCAGCCGCAAGATAGCCCACGCATTTTCACTCACGGCTGGTGGTTTAGGACTTTTGTCCATTTACTTCATTCAGGATCCTAAAATGCTCATCTTTTCCATGGTCGGCATCGGTTTGGCATGGGGTAGTATTCTGGCTATGCCTTACGCGATATTATCCGGCTCTATTCCGGCTCGCAAGATGGGTGTTTATATGGGCATCTTTAACTTCTTTATCACCTTTCCACAGATTGTGAACGGGTTTTTCGGGGGTATTATGGTGAAACAGCTGTTTCATGGACAGGCGATTTATGCCCTGGTGCTGGGTGGTATCCTGATGATTCTCGGCGCTGTTTCAGTATTGTATGTACAGGATGGGAAAAAGCTGAAGAAATAGGAGAAGCGCAAACCGCTAAAGATATTTATTACTAACCGATTGATAATCCGGCTAAAGCTGATGCTTTAGCTTAAATGAACTGCTATGAAAAAAATTATCGTACTCTTCCTTTTACCATTGCTAATTATCTCAGCGTGCAAGAAGAGAAACCCTGCCGAGGATCCTGAAATCCCGGGAACAGAAATACCGGCAGGAACGGAGGCGGGACTGATGACTTTCGCTCCTTATTTTCCTTCGGGAGATGAAGCTCTCACAATCACGCTTGATGCCTCTAAAGGCAATGAGGGGCTAAAAGGTATCTCCGGGGATGTCTATATTTATGCTGGTTTGATAACCGACAAGAGTACAGGCCCCGGCGACTGGAAATATGTGAAGAGCAGCTCTTTCAATACTGCTGATCCTGCTTCAAAAATGACTCCTGCCGGCAATAATATTTTCAAGATCACACTCACCCCACGTTCATTTTTCAACGTTCCGCCCAGCGAGAAGATCTTGAAGGTGGTGATGGTTTTCAGGAATACTGATGGAAGCCGGGTCGCCAGAAATAAAGATAACAGCGATATTTATCTGCCGCTTACGGAAGCGGGGAAGCTGGCCGTTCGCTTTATAACTCCCGAGTTTGAGCCATTGTTTACTCCCGAGCCGGCGGTTAAGATACAAATGCTTGGACAAGAGCTAAGCGTGACAGCGGTTTCTTCTAAAGCTGCCGATCTTACTTTAACTCTCAATGGAACCAGCTTTGCTACTGCTGCAAATACTACCTCCATCAGCGGAAAAGTAAGTATAAGCGGTACCGGGTCGCAACTAGTAAAAGTGAGAGCTGCAGATGGAAGTGCAACAGCTGAAGCCTCCTTTACACTTGCTGTGAATGGAACTGTGCAGGAAGCTAACCTTCCTGCAGGCGCCAGGGATGGCGTTACCTTTATAAATGGCGGGCGGTCAGCTATCGTCAGTCTTTATGCACCGGGGAAACAGTTTGCCTATCTGATAGGCGACTTTAATGAATGGAAAGCAGATGCCGCTTACTTTATGAAACGTACGCCCGATGGCAACCGGTGGTGGATCCAGGTAGATAACCTTAATCCGCAAACTGAATATGCATATCAGTTTTGGGTAGACGGAATGTTAAAGGTTGCCGATCCTTATTGCGAAAAGGTGCTCGATCCTCAGAATGATTCTTATATCCCGGCTTCCACGTACCCCGGCCTAAAGGCTTATCCTACTGGAAAGACAACTGGGATCGTGAGCGTAATGCAGGGTACTCCTGCAAGCTATTCGTGGAGAACCACAAACTTTAACAGGCCGCAGAAGAAAGATCTTGTTATTTACGAGTTACATCTCCGTGATTTTCTAAGTTCGGGTAATTACAGTACACTGAAGGATACTTTAAATTATCTTTCGCGTCTGGGGGTAAATGCCATTGAGCTGATGCCTGTAAACGAGTTTGAAGGCAATTCAAGCTGGGGTTACAATACCTCTTTCTACTTCGCTGCTGATAAGTATTATGGAACCAAGGTGGCCCTTCAGGCGTTTATCGATGAGTGTCATACGCGGGGGATCGCTGTAATTCTTGACATGGTGCTGAATCACTCGTTTGGTCAGTCGCCTATGGTGCAGCTCTATTTCGATAATGCAACTGGTAAGCCCTCTGCTAATAGTCCCTGGTTTAATGCCAATCCTACACATCCCTTTAATGTTGGTTACGACTTCAATCACGAGAGTGCAGCGACAAAACATTTCGTAAAGAACGTGATAGAGTTCTGGATGAAAGAGTATAAGGTAGATGGCTTCCGGTTTGATCTTTCAAAGGGTTTTACCCAGAAGAACTCCGGTACATCCGATGCTTCTGTAAACGCCTGGAGCGCCTACGATGGCAGCCGCGTGCAGATATGGAAAGAATATAATACGTTTATAAAATCTATTGACCCTGATTTTTACGTAATTCTGGAACATTTTGCTGCGGATGCGGAGGAGAAAGAACTATCGGATGCGGGGATGCTTTTGTGGAATAACCTCAATTATAATTTCAATGAGGCTACCATGGGGTACGTAGCAAATTCGGATTTCTCGCGGGCGTTTTACGACCGGCATAGTTTTACCCAGCCCTACAATCTCGTTACTTATATGGAGAGCCATGATGAAGAACGTTTAATGTATAAAAATCTTCAGTATGGAAATGTCTCTGGAACATATAGTATAAAAAATCTTAATACAGCTCTGAAGAGACAGCAACTGGCAGCCGCTTTCTTACTTGCAGTACCTGGTCCGAAGATGATCTGGCAATTTGGAGAGCTGGGCTATGATGTGTCTATTGAACAGAACGGGCGGACAGGGGAGAAGCCAATCCACTGGGAGTACAAGAGTAATTCGGGAAGAAAAGAATTATACAGTGTTTATTCTAAACTGATAAAGCTAAAAAAGAGCAATGCAGTGTTTTCAAGCACAAACTTCCAGTACAGCCTGAATTCGGGTGTGAAGTATATTGTACTGAAAAGTCCGACTGCGAATGTATTTGTAGTAGGAAATTTTGATGTGGTCTCTAAGCAGGCAAGTATTGACCTTCCGATAGGGGGAAACTGGTACGACTGCCTTTCAGACCAAACGATTAGTGTTTCAGGTTCGAGTTATTCTTCAACGCTCGCTCCCGGCGAATATCACATTTATAGCAGCACGCCGCTTTATTAAAAGCAAGAAGGGCGTCGTTCAAAAACGACGCTCTTCTTGCTTTTAATAGCTGTTGGCTGTTGGTTATTAGCTATTGGCTTTCACCTTTTAGCATCATCTCGACTCCCTTACAGCTCTTTCCTCAGCCGGGCTACCGGGATATTCATAGCTTCACGGTATTTGGCAACGGTGCGTCGGGCGATGTTATATCCTTTTTCTTTAAGTATTTCTGCTAGTTTCTCATCAGCCAGGGGATGACGCTTATCTTCATTGCCTATACATTCTTCGAGGATCTTCTTCACTTCTTTATTCGATACCTCTTCTCCGCTCTCCGTCTGTATGGCTTCAGAAAAGAAAGATTTCAGCAGGAAGGTGCCAAATTCCGTTTGTACATATTTTGAATTTGCCACCCGTGAAACGGTAGAGATGTCCATCCCGATCTTGTCGGCGATATCCTTCAGGATCATGGGGCGTAGATTTCTTTCGTCGCCGGTAAGGAAGTAATCGTACTGGTAATGCATAATTGCATTCATCGTCTTCAAAAGCGTCTGTTGTCGCTGCTTGATGGCGTCGATAAACCATTTTGCCGAGTCGAGTTTCTGCTTTACGAATTGTACAGCTTCTTTGAGCTTTTTATCTTTCTGTGAAGCCTTATCGTAGTGTTCAAACATTTCCTGGTAAGACCGGCTTACCTTTAGCTCGGGTGCATTCTGCGAATTGAGCGTCAAGATAAGAAAGCCGTCATTGTTTGAGATGTGAAAGTCGGGGATGACCTGAAGCTGTTTTGTGTTTACCTCACTCGAATCGCCCGGCTTAGGATTAAGTTTTAAGATCTCATTTACGATCTCGCGAAGTTCTTCGGAGCTGATATTCAATGCCCGTTCAAGCTTTTCATAATGCTTTCTTGTGAACTCATCAAGATACTGTTCGACAATTTTAATCGCTTTCAGAATAATCGGATTAGTCTGATCTTTCTTTCTGAGCTGAATAAGAAGACATTCCTGTAAATCGCGCGCGCCAATGCCTGCAGGTTCAAAAGACTGTATTACTTTCAGCATCTCCTCCACCTCTTCTTCTTCTGCGAAAATATTCTGCGAAAAAGCAAGGTCGTCTATTAAAGATGTGATAGAACGCCGTAAATATCCATCATCGTCAAGGCTTCCGATCAGTTGTTGTCCTATCTGGAAATCTTTATCAGAAAGCGGGATAAGATCTAATTGTTGCTGGAGATTCTCATAAAAAGAACTTTGCACAGCAATTGGTATTTCTTTACGTTCCTCGTCGTCGTCCCCATTATGATCATATTTGGAGCCATAGTCGTTGAGGTTATCTTCCTGAAGATAGTCGTCTATATTGAACTCATCGGGTTCATCATGACTTTCTTCTTTATCATAATTTGTATCGTCAGGATCTTTATCAGGATATTGTTCAATAGGTTCGTTCAGATTCGTAAGGCTAAGATCTTCAAGCGCTGGATTCTCTTCAAGCTCCTCCTTAATACGGGCATCGAGCGCAACCGTTGGCACCTGCAATAGCTTAATAAACTGTATCTGCTGAGGAGACAGCTTCTGAAGAAGTTTCTGTTGTAAGTTTTGTCTTAGCATAAATATTGTGCCAAAATTACATATTATAATTTATATGGCGTAGAACCCGTTTTTAAACTCTGTAATGTTGTTGTAACAGAATTTAAGAAACTAGGTTTGTTTGGAAGTTAAAAGTTTAAAGTAAGTTGAAAGCTCAAAGTTGAAAGTTGAAAGCTGAGGGGTGATAGATGAAAGCCAAAAGGTCAAAGGTCAAAACTGAAAGCCGAAAGTCGGCTATTGACAGCCGGGAGTTAAGCGTAGGTATAGCGACAATGGGAACGGTGACCTGTTTATGATATCCGAATCTCGTCAAATTCCCGTAGATTCGTATCATGTTTACAGGTATTATCGAAGCTGCGGGTGAAGTAGTTGAACTGCAGAAAGAAGGCGGAAATCTCCATATTACAGTCTGTTCCGCTATTTCAAACGAATTGAAAATTGATCAGTCGGTAGCTCACAACGGTGTCTGCCTTACTGTTGTGGCAATAGGCGATAACACGCATACTGTTACCGCAATAGAGGAAACGCTTTCAAAAACCAATCTCAATACTCTGGTGGCAGGCGACCTTGTGAACCTTGAACGTTGTATGCAGATGAATGGCCGCCTCGACGGCCATATCGTTCAGGGACATGTAGATCAGACTGCTGTTTGTACCAGTGTTAAAGAAATGGATGGAAGCTGGTTCTACACATTCAGCTACGATCCTTCTTACGGCAACATAACTGTCGAGAAAGGCTCAATTACTGTTAACGGAGTTAGCCTGACGGTTGTTAATTCAAATGATGACCACTTTTCGGTTGCCATTATCCCTTACACTCACGAGCATACCAACTTCAAAAATGTGAAGTTGAACGATGTCGTAAATCTTGAATTTGATATCATCGGAAAATACGTAGCTAAATTGTTTCGTAAGTAGCTATTTGGTTATTTCCCTTAGTCGTGTCTCTGCATAAACAATGTAGGGCCTTTGTTTTGCGTTCTGCGACACCGCTGTTTTTAAAAATTTCCTGAAATAGATCGCAGCCTTCTGTTTGTTTTTAAGTGCCTGGTCGTAAAGGTTAGCAATCATATAATAGGTGAACGCATTTTCTTCAAACTGCAGGCTTTTAAGGTAAGAATTCAGAGCGCCTGTGGCCTGTTTAAGTTTTTCCTGCGAATCACCTGCCTCTGTGTAGTAGTTACCTACATTTGGAGAAATAGACGATTGGATAGTCTTTCTGAAATATTTTACGGCGTTGCTGTGATCATTCAGATTCTTATAGCTCTTGGCCGTAAAGTATAGCGAGCTTTCTTTTTCTAAACCTAATTTTTCGATAGACTGAAATGTCTCTATACATTTTTTATATTGTTTGATGTAGTAATATCCCTCACCGAGCCAGTTAATGACGATCATCGATCCGTCGCCTGCTTTTATAAGTTTGGTGCAGAGTTGAACCAGTTCGGTCCAGCTGTCGCGCGAGTAGGCCAGTTTCGCTTTTGTACGGATTAATAACAGATTGGTGGTGTCTGCCTTAATTGCATTGCTTAATACTGTGTCAGCTTTCCCAAACTGTTTCGTTTGAATATATAGATTAGCCAGATCATAAGCGACATCGGCATCGTAACTATTGAGATGGTTGGCGCGACTTAGATAGCCAACCGTGTTACTATCACCCGTAATTTCACCTATCTGCCCCAACTGTTTATAAACGGTAAAGTTGAGCGTGTCGCGGAGCACTAGCTTTTTAAGATAGTATGTAGCTTGATGGTAATTTCCCCTTTTTAGCTGAACATTCGCCAGGTTTGATAGTAGTGTATTATTAAGGGTGTCTTTATCATAAAGTGCAGTATAATTTCTTTCAGCTTCGGCTAAGTTTCCAGCCATGTAATTGCAGTAGGCCAGCCTGGACAGGGCTTTAACATCGCTCACATCATCGTGATACACTGATTTTATAAAGAGTGCAGCCTCTTGATATCTCTGGGTCTGCATCAGATCCAGCAACTTTTCATTATCAAGAGCTCCAGGGGTTTGTGCATTTGTATTAATCGCGAGTACAATCAGCAAAGTAGGAAGGATTATTTTAATCATGGCTAAGGGTTTTGAGGTTAAACAACTAATTTCGTAGTTCTATAACGAGTTTTTTAGTTTAAAAGTATAGGGGTTGTATTTCCGGGCAACCAACTTAATTCTAAAGACGTCTATGGGAGTTCACAAGACGTAAAAATCCACGAATAGGTACTGAGTTTTCTCAGTAGGACGGCCCGATTTAGACGCCAGCCGAATGTCGTGATTGAAAAAATGTTAATAATAGAAGTTTTTCTCCGGTGAATATTTTAAGTATTATATTTTTACGGGATATAATTAACGATATGGTAAAAATTAACTTTTTTATTTAAAATATTTGCAAAATATTGCCACTGCCTTTATCTTTGTATCAACAAGTTCTTTAAACGACAACGTTAATAATGTAGGGTGGTGAAACTGGCAGACACACCTCCTTGTCTCGGTGGCGGAGATTATGGGAAATCCGGAAACGGCCTAACCACTCCTTGAAGGTTCGACTCCTTCCCCTACAGCTCCTTTCATATAATTTAGGTTTATAATTGGTTAGTTTGAGCTCTCGCCCATCGGGAGCTTTATTTTTTTCAAGCCTTTTATTGCTTTATTCAAATATTGTAAATACTATCAAGGCGGGATAACGAAAATTTCCTTCATGTTTTATTTGCTCTGCAGCTGAAGATCATGAATATTAAAACTGCTCAAAATAAAAAAGCCGGATTTCCGGCGACCAGTACAGCTAACTTGGCGGAATAATTGAGACTAAAAAAAAGTGGTCGTTTGTATGCTAATTAAGCCGACACTGTTAAAGGCTTTTAATTAAGGATATATTTTAACAATGGGAAATACGTATGTTTTGTGGGTTTTTGTTGATATATTGATAAGTTTTAATATTTTTATTTAAAATATTTGCAATTTATATATTAAGGCATTATCTTTGTTTCATTAAGTTCTTAAAAAGACAGAATAACAATACTGTAGGATGGTGGAACAGGCAAACACACCTCCTTGTCTCGGTGGCGGAGATTATGGGAATCCGGAAACGGCTAACTACTCCCTGAAGGTTCGACTCCTTCTCCTACAGCTCCTTTCATATAATTTAGGTTTATAATTGGTTAGTTTGAGCTCTCGCCCATCGGGAGCTTATTTTTTTTGACCTCCAGTGTCTTCACATGCTGCGGATTGCGTGAAATAGGCTCCTTGTATGCTTTTTTCCTATGAATATACGGTCGCTATCGTTTAGTTTAAATGGAAGTTTTGTTCTTTTCCGCTCGTGATCTTTGAAGCAAATATGAGTGAAATAATAATGAGTCCGGTAACAATGGAAAGTACAATCTGGAGGCTGGATATCATCGATGCCGCGGCCACCTTTCCATTTGAGTCTTTGATAAGTTCGCCGCCAACTGTCGTCTGAATCCGCGTTAAAAGCACAAGCTGCTTTATTGTAGCTTCGTGGGTCTTTTTTCCTTCCGATTCATACAAGGCGAGGGCGACGTCTTTAGATCCAGTACCGCTTAAATTAATGATCTTTCTTTCGATTTGATTATAGGCGTGTACTTTGTTGCGCAGGTTGTTCAGATATTCCTGCTCTTTATTCACAAGGTATGTTTTCTCAAATCTATTGATCAGTGACTTAATGTTTTTATTGTGTTGGTCAAGCTGTTTTTTTAGTTCGGCAAGCTGTAGATCGTGAGATCTCAGAAACTGTTCTGCTAGAAAGCGTTTACCATATAAATGTTCGGAAAGATAGAAAATATCGGTGGCAGGTATGAGGCGGTCGTTATAAATAGAGGTAACAGAGCGGTTCATATCGGCAACGTTCTTTCTTTCAAGGAAAGTGAAGAATACGATCATTAACATGATGCCGCAGAGCACGGTAGCAGCTTTCAACTTCTGCTGAATAGCGAATGTCCATTTCATAATCTAATCCCCGGCAGACTGGTCGCTGCCATTAAAAAAAAGTTAAACAGAGTATGTTTAAAGCCGGTTAGCAGGCCTTTATATAGTTATAACGATCAGAACCTGTTTGTTATATATAAATATAGGAAAGTTTTTTTGAGTGCGACTTGCTTTTTTTATTCAACCTTCTTTCTTTAAAGAGAGCTCAGTTCACTGACTTGTGTGGGTACCCAGTTCTCACCGTCTCTGGAAAAAGTAACCACATAGGTGTGGGTTACTCCATGGTCATCATCCAGGTCGACGGCTATATCTATTTTCTCATCTGTTATGCTTTCTGCATTCTTCTCCCTGGCGGACGCCTTGCTGATTATTTCTTCGTCGGTATGTGCTCTTTCCATAAGTTTTTATTCCTAATAAACTTTTAAAACCTGTAAAAGTTTACTGTTAAATAAAGTAGTTTTATAGAATGAACGAGTATACTATGGATGAATTTATGAAAATTGCAATTGAGGAAGCGCGAATTGGTCTGGCCGAAGGAGGAATCCCTATTGGATCTGTGTTGGTAAAAGACGGGAGGGTAGTGTCGCGGGGTCATAACAAGCGGGTGCAGGAAGACAATCCCATTCTGCATGGTGAAATGGACTGTCTCAATAATGCAGGGCGTATCGGCAGTTATCGCGATACTGTAATTTATTCGACTTTGATGCCTTGCTTTATGTGCGCCGGTACAATCGTTCAATTTAAGATACCTAAAGTTATTGTAGGTGAATCAAAAACGTTTAATGGCGCCCGTGAATTTATGGAATCGCACGGGGTGGAGGTTATTGATCTCGCCCTTCCGGAGTGTATAAAGATGATGGAAGATTTTATAAACGAAAAACCGCAGCTCTGGAATGAGGATATTATGGAATTGTAGTGTGGGGAATAGTAACGACAGGAAATGCCTGTAAATAATAAAAGGCTTCCTTTTGAAGTCGCCTTTTACTTAATTAACTGTCCCGGTGGTTTTTATTTTATGTTTGGAATCGACAGAAGAGGCACACTGCTTCTGGCCGCCATTGCACATGTTTTACTTTTATGGGTCATTGAGTCCCAGAAACCATATTTCTGAGGCACCATCACAAGCATATCAGCATTGAAATCTTCAATTCCTCTTTCAATACCTTTTATAACACTGCATCCATCCATGTCGTGGTAGGAATGATTAATACCATTAAGGTTGGTTTCGATTTCATTGTGTGTACCAGCTCCAACCAAAACTTCCTCCTGTGCCATCTTTTTTGCTTTTTCGACATGGAGAACCAGCACTTCTGCCTTTAACTCTGAGGCTACTTCATTGAGCATTTTCAGTGTGCTTAAAGCGAATTTGCAGTTATTATCGCAAGCAAACAAGATTTTATGGATTCCTTTAAAGCTTACATTTTTAGGCACAACCAATACAGGATACTTCGCATGACGTATAACGGAAGTAGTTGTGTTTCCGAACAACTTCTGGTCGAACGAGTTTCCACGCATCCCCATAACCACAAGATCTGCTTTGTGTTTTTCAACCTGTTTGTCAAGTTCCTCTTCGACATTCGAAATATTACTGTCCCATTCTGTCTTTATATCATAAAGACAGGAGATCCTGAGTGCTGCATACTCAAGAGACGCCCTGTTTGAAGCCATCATTTTTTCAACACCATCTGCGGGCATTAGCGTATTGGCTGCATGTGCAGGCAACATGAACGAATTGTATAAAACTATTTTAGCGTTAATGCATTTCGCCAGCGAAGCGGCATATTCAAGAGCATTATTGGCGTCCTTAGAAAGGTCTGTTGCTACGATTATAGTTTTCATATCTCTTAGGGTTATATCCTAAAGATAAGGAGAAAGGCGAAGGGAAAAAATGACATAAGTTGCTTAAAAAAGTGATATAGACAGGAATTTTAAAAAAGCCCGGTTTTTGACGCCGGAAGTGCTGATTTGAGTGCCCTTCTTCTTTAGTGCTGATGCTTCCCTTTCCGAAATTGATAATATTTATCTTGTAAATGCTTTTGTGATATTTTAAATTGTTTCTTTTTGTTATTTATTTACATTTGAAAAGTTTCTTTTTGAAGGAAAAGGTATAATCTAATATCTGTTAATTACACTCTTTAGTTATAATGAAGAAGTATTCCCTCCTGATCGCTTTTATGGTGGCGTCCATTATTTTAACGGCACAGGTATCGAACCAGACGAAGCAGATTGTCATAGAGACAAAAAATGTCACTCTGATATATACAGTGAACAGCAATCAGAAAGTCTACCAGAGTTACTTAGGGAAAAGGTTGTTGCCAGATAGTTATGCGCCTGTCAGGCCGGGCTATCACGAAGCTTACGTTCCCTCGGGATTGGATAATTTATTTGAGCCCGCTATTAAACTCACTCATACCGATGGAAATCCTTCTCTCGAATTGAAATACGCGGAAAGCAACAGCCAACAGGAAAGTGAGGCGGTAAAGCACACTGTTATCCGTTTGAAGGATCCCAAATACCCTGTTGAAGTCAATCTGCATTTTAAGGCGTACATGAATGAGGATATCATTAAAACCTGGACCGAGATACGGCATAGTGAAAGTAAGCCGGTTGTGTTGTCTAATTTCGCTTCATCAATGCTGCATTTTGATTCGCCTTCTTATTGGCTTTCGCAATTTCATGGGGTGAATAAAGCGGAGATGAAGATGCAGGAAAGCAGGCTTACCAGTGGTATAAAGATTATTGACAGCAAGCTCGGCACCAGGGCAGATATGTACCAGAGCCCTGTATTCTTTCTATCTCTGAATAAGCTGTCGGACGAGAACAGTGGAGAGCTGATTGCCGGAACCCTTGCCTGGACCGGAAACTTTCAATTCGCATTTGAACTGGATGAGAAGAACTCGCTGAGGGTTATTACGGGGATGAACCCATTTGGTTCGCAATACCAGCTGCAACCTAAACAATCTTTTATTACGCCGGAATTTATCTTTACATACAGCAACGCTGGCAGAGGACAGGCTAGTAGGAACTTTCATAAATGGGCCCGGAACTATGGTGTGCTCGATGGGAACAAGCCCCGGCTTACCTTATTGAATAACTGGGAAGCGACTTTCTTTGATTTTAATCAGTCCAAGCTGGATACGTTAATCAATGATGCTTCGAACCTGGGTGCAGATATGTTCTTGCTGGATGACGGCTGGTTTGGTAATAAGTATCCGCGCGACAACGATAAGGCGGGCTTAGGCGACTGGCAGGAAGATAAAAGGAAGCTGCCGGAAGGAATTGCTCACCTCGTAAAAGAGGCAACAGCGAAAGGGGTGAAATTTGGGATTTGGCTCGAGCCAGAGATGGTGAATCCCAAAAGTGAGCTGTACGAAAAACACCCGGACTGGATATTAAAACTGCCTAACCGTGATGAGCATTATTACAGGACACAGCTTGTGCTTGATATGACGAATCCTAAAGTACAGGAGTTTGTTTATAACCTGGTGGATGGAATGCTTACAAAGAATCCGGCAATAGCTTATATTAAATGGGATTGCAACAGGATGATGACGAATACCTATTCGCCGTATTTAAAAGAAAACCAGTCGCACGTATATATAGAATATGTAATAGGATTATATAATACCTTCGCCCGTATCAGAGGCAAGTACCCTCATCTTCCGATGATGTTATGCTCGGGAGGAGGAGGTCGTACCGATTACGGTGGCCTTAAATATTTTCAGGAATTTTGGCCAAGCGATAATACCGATGGGATGGAGCGGGTCTATATCCAGTGGGGATACTCGTATTTCTTCCCTTCGCTGGCGATTTGCAGTCACGTCACCACAATGGGGACGCAGTCGCTTAAGTTCAGGACAGATGTAGCGATGATGGGCAAACTCGGCTATGATATCCGGGTGAGCGAATTTTCTCCGGCTGAAATGGAATTTAGCAGGCAAGCTATACAAAACTATAAGCGCCTCAGTAACGTAATATGGCAGGGCGATCTCTATCGTTTGGTGTCTCCATATGAAGAAAAAAGGGCGGTGGTAATGTACGTTGACGAAAATAAAAGCAAAGCCGTTTTATTCGCATACACTTTAGAAACAAGAATGCGGGATGTATTTACGGTCGTTCACCTCGAAGGCCTCGATCCAAAAAAGAAATACACGGTCAAAGAGATTAATCTTATGCCGGGGACGAAATCTGCTTTTTACGAGAACGGCAGAGCCTATACGGGTGAATATCTGATGAACGTGGGCATAAATGTGTCTTCCGTGAAGGCACTTACCAGCGCCGTATTCGAGATTACTGCTAACTAATGTCAAGAACCCCGAAACTTGCTCTCTTTATAGACGTATAGAAGGTCTGATAGAGAGAGTTCGCAGTGTAATCTATTTTAGACCGATGTATAAACGTTGCCGGAAGAACGTCAAATTTCTTAAACCGCCTTTCATTCTCGGAGACAATAGTTTCGTATTGTTTTAATTTATATTATTTTTTTGTTTTGTTTTATTATTTTGTAGTTTTGATTTAGTTAAAGAATTGTAATGACTAACCACAACTTAACCAATTGTTAAACTAGTCTTAATATTTCAATTAGCAATATTGCAAACGTTATAAATATTTAATTATTAAATGAGTTTTTCATTGTTCGCACCGGCTAAGCATAAGCCTTTATTACCAGAAAAAGAAATAGACCAAACTTATAAAAAACTTCGGTTACAAGTATTTGCTGGCATATTTTTAGGGTATGCAGGTTATTATCTTGTCAGGAAGAACTTTTCGATGGCTATGCCCGAGCTTATTGAACAAGGTTTTTCCAAAGGCGATCTGGGATTTGCACTTTCGGGGGTTTCAATTGCTTACGGATTAAGTAAGTTTCTTATGGGTAATATATCAGACAGGAGCAACGCCCGGCTTTTCCTTCCTGCAGGCCTTGCATTATCAGCTCTTTGTATGATCATCATGGGCGTATTTCCGTTTGCGACCAGTTCCATTGCCATCATGTTTGTTCTGTTGTTTATTAATGGATGGTTCCAGGGCATGGGCTGGCCTCCCTGCGGAAGAGTTGTGGTACACTGGTTCTCGCAAAAGGAGAGGGGTTTGAAGATGTCGGTATGGAATATTGCCCATAATGTCGGAGGTGGATTGGTGGGGCCTATGGCTATATTAGGCTTGATGATATTCGGCGCCTGGCAAAGTAATTTCTATTTCCCCGGGATTGTTGCGCTTGTTATCGCTGTGATTGCATATGCATTGGTAAGGGATACACCCCAATCCTGCGGCTTGCCACCTATAGAAGTTTATAAAAACGAGAAACCTGCCGATTATCAGCCGTCCCAGGAGCAGGAGCTGAGCGCTAAACGAATTTTTATTGACCACGTGTTCTTTAACCGCGCGCTCTGGTACATTGCCTTTGCGAACATATTTGTATATCTGGTTCGTTATGGTGTACTTGACTGGGCTCCAACGTATTTGAAAGAGGCCAAAGGCTTTTCTCTAAGCGAGTCAGGATGGGCATATTTTGCGTATGAATATGCGGGTATTCCGGGCACCATCATTTGTGGATGGCTTAGTGACAAAGTGTTCAAGGGGCGACGGGCTCCCGCAACCATTATATATATGGTTTTGGTGTTCATTGCTGTACTTGTGTACTGGAAGAATCCTCCGGGACATATTCTGATCGATAATATAGCCCTCATCACGATAGGATTCCTGATCTACGGTCCGGTAATGCTCATCGGTGTTCAGGCGCTGGATCTGGTTCCCAAAAAGGCGGCAGGCACAGCCGCCGGGTTTACAGGACTATTTGGATACCTGGGTGGAGCCGTCTTTGCCAATATTGCCATAGGACATGTCGTAGATAAGTGGGGATGGGACGGCGGCTTTATCGTTTTGAGTTCAGCCTGCCTTCTGGCAATCGTATTTACGGCTTTCACCTGGAAAAGAGAATTAAGTAGTATAAAGCAATAATCAAACTTAAATAATATGTCTCAAAATTTACATCATTTCAAAGGGGGGGGCATTGGTATAAGAGTACTGGTGCTATCTTTTCTGCTTATAACGCTGGTCTCGCTAAGTTATGGCCAGCAACGCAAAAGTATAAGCGGGACAGTAAAAAGTGCGTCAGATGGTTTGCCGGTTATTGGCGCCTCTGTGAAGGTGAAAGGGACTACCCGTGGTACCTCCACCAATGTGAATGGCCAGTATACCATTTCTGTAAGTAATAAAGAAACTCTGGTTTTTACTGCCATTGGATATAAAGCTAAAGAAGTGTTAGTAGGTGCACAAACAGTAGTTAACGTACAATTGGCGGAGGATGCTGTTCAGCTAAAGGAAGCTGTGGTTACAACAGCTTTGGGGATAAAGAGGGAAGTGAAAGCACTTGGTTATTCTGCTACGTCGATACAAGGAGAACAGCTGACAGAGGCACTATCGAACAACTGGACAGATGCTTTGTCGGGTAAAATAGCAGGTGTCAACCTTGTACGATCTAATGCAGGGCCTACTGGCTCTAATAAGATCATTTTAAGAGGAGAAAATAACTTAACAGGAGAAAATGACGCCCTTATCGTGGTTGATGGAGTCGTGATCAACCATGGAAGTGGTCGTACAACGGGCACAGGAAGCGGTGCTTATTTGAGTTCAAATGATAGTCCCGTAGATTATGGAAGTGGTCTCAATGATATTAATCCTGAAGATATTGAAAGTGTAACCGTGCTGAAAGGTCCGGGAGCTTCTGCTCTCTATGGACAGAGAGGAGCAAATGGAGCTATTATCATAACAACGAAATCGGGAAGCAAGTCAAAATCAAAGGGGTTGGGAATTACTTTTAATTCGAATACTTCCATTGAAAGTGTTTCAAGATGGCCTGAATACCAGTACGAATACGGACAAGGAACAGAAGGTAGCGATTATTATTCTTTCGGGACTACTACCGATGGTTCAAGTACAAGGAGTACCAGTTCTGCCTGGGGGCCTAAATTCAACGGGCAGTCGTTTTTTCAGTACGATCCAGTTACTCATACTGGAGCAACCGTCAGAACTCCCTGGGTCGCTTATCCTGATAATAGAAAGGACTATTTTGAAACTGGAAAAACTTTTACGAATAGTGTCAGCTTAAACGGGGGAACAGATAAGACGTCGGTGCGTTTTTCATTTACTAATGTTGATAATAGCTGGATTATTCCCAACACGGGCTACAACAGGAATACAATTGCTCTGTCCGCAAGTACGAAGGTAACCGATAAATTTACTCTTTCAACGAAAATTAATTACACGAGAAAGTGGAGTGACAACCTACCGTCGACGGGATATAATAACCAGTCAATTATGTATTGGAATATTGCCTGGGTACCAAACGGAAATCTTGACTGGTTAACGGATTATTGGCTTCCGGGAAAAGAGAATGTTTCACAAAGTTACCCATATAGTAGTTATCCGGACAATCCATATCTCATAGCCTACGAGATGCTGAATAAGTCTAACAGAAATGGGATGACAGGGAACGTTCAGGCTACTTACAACTTTACCAAAGATTTAAGTCTGATGGTGAGAACGTCTTTAGATTTCTCATATGATCAGAGATCTCAGCAAAGACCGTTTGATACTGAGAATTTTAAAAGGGGAATGTACAGGACTCAGAATATTTATTCTCAGGAAATGAGCAGCGATTTCCTTTTGAAGTATGAAAAGAAAATTAATAAGGATATCGATTTTTCAATTTCTGCGGGTGGGAGTCAGCTAAAGAATAATTATACTAAAGATGAGTTAAGGGCTGACTCTTTACTATATGCAGGCGTTTATAATCTCGGAAATAAAGCAGGAATCTTACAGCCATTACCATATAAGAGCGAGTACGCTATAAATAGCCTTTACGGACTTGCCACTATAAGTTACAAGGATTATCTCTTTGTGGATATTACCGGACGTAACGACTGGAACAGCGTTCTGGCTAATAAATATTCTACAGAAAATACATCGTTTTCCTACCCGTCTTTGAACGTCAGCGGGATCCTTTCACAGATGTTTCGTTTACCGACCTTTATCTCATTCGCAAAGTTAAGGGGTTCTGTTGCAAGTGTCGGAAGTGGAGGACAAACCCCATATTCTACATCTTATACGTACCCTGCTACGAGTACTTTCCCCGGGGGGCAGGAAAATCCGACGACCCTTCCGAATCTTAACTTGAAACCTCTGCGAACTACGAGTTATGAAGTCGGGACGGATTTGCGATTTTTAAAGGATAGAATCGGGTTTGACGTTACCCTTTATAAAAGCGATACAAGAGACCAGATATTGAGTGCTGTAATCGACGCATCTTCGGGTTATAGAAATATGATCGTTAATGCAGGAAATATCCAAAATAAAGGGATCGAAATTCAGGCAAATAGCTCTGTTTTGAAAAAGAAAAATGGGCTTAACTGGAATATAAATGCAACTTTTTCAGCAAATAAAAATACAGTAGTTTCCTTAAATGACACGGTACAAAGCCTGACATTACAGAATGGTCCGGGTAGCAGAGGGGCGGTTATCGCAAAAGTTGGAGGCAGTATAAGCGCGTTATATGGAAGGGGCTATGCTCGTTCAACTGGCGGTCAGATTATCTATTCAGGCGGTTATCCAGTAATTACCGACAGCATGCTTTATATGGGTGATACCAATCCGAAATGGAAAGCAAGTATAGGTAACAGAATTACTTATAAGCAATTCACGTTTAGCTTCCTCGCAGACGCGCAATTCGGAGCTGTAGCTTATTCCTTAACTGCAGCTAACCTCGCAGAACAGGGCAAAACTAAAAACACACTGCCGGGGAGGTATAACGGAATTATCGGAAAGGGAGTAATACAGAACGCAGATGGATCGTACAGTCCTAACAATGTGACCGCAACCGATATTTGGTCGTATTACACGTTGCACTATGGCAAGGACAATGTGGAAGGAACAACTTACTCGACAGACTTTCTTAAATTGAGAGAAGCAAGACTTGATTACAGACTTAGTCCGAAGGCAAGTAAGCGTCTCGGCTTACAAAACGCTTCGATAGGTGTGTATGGCCGTGATTTATTTATGATTACAAAATGGCCAACATTTGATCCTGAATTTGGAACGCTCAATGATGGAGTGATTAATAAAGGATTTGAGTTGGGGCAGTTTCCTTCTACAAGAACCTTTGGAGTGAACTTAGTTATTGGAATTTAAAACACAGACGATGAAAAAATATATTTTATATACACTATTTTTCATATTAACAGTTTCTTCCTTTTCCTGTAAGGACGGGTTCAAGGATTTAAGTATTAATCCCAATACAAGTGAATTTGTTTTACCTCAAGCCCTGCTCGCTCCTGCTTTGGTAGACGTGGTCGCTGCTAACATGAACAGAAGCAGAAGGATCACAAACGAGCTTATGCAGGTCACTGTTGACATGGGCGACTCTGATGGAAAAATTTTCCGGTACGAAATCAGGAAATCGGAAGCCGATTATCTTTGGAATGCCTGGTATACTCAGTTGACAAACTTTAATGATATTTACACGGGCGGTAGAGATAATCTCAGTAATACTTATATGGGAATAGCCCGGATATGTCAGGCATGGATTTTTTCTATGCTTACTGACACTTACGGAGATGTTCCCTATTTTAATGCCAACAAAGGCAGAGAAGGAAATATAACTCCTGCTTTTGACAGACAAAAGGATATCTATGAAGATATTTTTACCAAGTTAGAGGAAGCTAACCAACTGCTTGATGCTGCAGAGAAAGCGAAGGAAACAGTTTTGGCTTCAAGCGATCCAATATACGGCGGGTCTCCTACAAAATGGCGCAGGTTTGGTAATTCGCTCTACCTGAGGTTGCTATTACGTGTTTCAGGAAAGTCGGAAATAGATGCTGTTTCGAAAATTAAAGAAATAGTACAAACAAATTCGGTGAATTATCCGATTATGGCGAGTAATGACGATTCTGCAATATTAAGATGGACAGGAGTGTCTCCTTTGGTAACACCTTTTGTTGATTTAAGGGACGCAGATTGGTATACTCCAAAGTCGGCCTCTTTTTTTGTGGATAATCTTGTGGAATGGGGAGATCCACGCATTTCAAGTTGGGTGACTATGTCCCGCGGTGAATACGTAGGTATTCAAAGTGGCTATCCGGTCGGTGAAGCCCCTGAAGGAAGATCGTCTCTTGTCACCGCATTAAAAAGCAGCCCGCTTCTTGGTAATATCATGAACTATTCTGAACTACAGTTTATTCTTGCAGAAGCAGCGACAAGGGGGTGGATCACTACTCAGACCGCTCAAAGCTTTTATGAGGCAGGTATTACAAGCGGCATTGCCATGTGGGGTGCAACAATGCCCGCGAATTATCTGCAGGGGGCGTCCATTATGTGGGATAACGATTTTTCGCTGGATAGTAAATTGGAATTGATCCACGTTCAGAAGTACTATTCGTTGTTCTTTACTGACTTACAAAGTTGGTTTGAGTACCGTAGGACGGGACATCCAAATTTACCTATAGGTCCGGGCGTTGGAAACAATGGTGCTATGCCATCAAGGATAAGTTATCCAGTATATGTACAGTCAACGAATGGTGAAAATTATAAAGCCGCAGTAGCTTCACAGGGACCGGATGACATCAGCACAAAAGTATGGTGGCAGAAACCTTAATAAGAAGACGAATAATAAAATATAGTTATTATGAAAAAGATATTTAAACTTATTCTCGGGCTTGTAATTGTAGCGATGGGAATGTCGTGTGAGAAGCACGACTTCGCGGAAGGAGAGCTGAGCTCATTCATAAATATACAAAGAGTACGACTATTATACCGAGATGCAGACCTTACTCTGACGCGAGAAAATCTTGACGGAGCCCAGATTACAGCAGGTACAGTTATTTCTGTTTTGGATTCAGGAAACGTGTCGCCGGGCATCGTTGTAATTCAAAGTGAACGGGGTGGTAAAATGCGCGGTATATCATTGGAGTTAGGCAGCGATGCAAGTAACTATCGCGCCGGAGATTCCTTAAGCGTTAATATAATAGGGGGTATTTTGAAAAGGGTGGACGGCACCTTACGGATATCAGGCTTATCTCCTCAGTCAGTCGAAAAAGTAGATGAGAATAAAAATGTAGTAATTAGGACCGCAACCGCAATTAATATTAATTCAAAGCCAGAAGAGTATGAAAGCACTGCTGTTAGAATATACGGGCTAAAGTTTACTCCTGATTTAGGCATTGAAACGATAGGGGGGACTAAAGTATTTAATGATAATTCTGCTGACATGCAAATGCACGTGGAATCGTCGAGCGAACTTTCAAGTTCTCTTCTGCCTAAGACAGCAACTGTTACCGGGATTATCTTTCGTAATTCCGAGGGAGTGATGCAGGTCTGGCCAAGAGTGAAATCAGATTTTATCAGTACCAGTATAATTGTTGATCCGCGTATCCCCTTAGGCAAATTTCCGGTTATTATTACAGGTTTCTTGTCAGATCCTACCGGAACCGATGCTAACTACGAGTATATTCAGTTTATGGCTACACAAGATCTTGATTTTGAGAATACGCCATTTAGCGTAGTAACTTCTAATAATGCCGGTTCGGCAACTCCAACGGGTATGCCTGTTAATGGATGGGCTACTGGAGAGATGAGAACTTATAAGTTTAATCTCACTTCAGGGACTGTGGCAAAAGGTTCATTCTTTTATGTGGGCGGATATAAACAAGTATGGGGCTCTTCTTCTGCAGATATCAGTTCTGCCAAATGGATTGCTAATATCCTTTACGCTTCAACACCTGGAAATGGTTTTGGAACGGTCACTACAAATCTTCTAGCAAATAGCGGAAATGGGGCGGGAATTGCCGTATTTAAGGGTACAGATGTTACTGTTAATTCGGTGCCTGTAGATGTGATATTCTTTGGTGGGGACGGAAATCTATTTTCTGCTGGCCCCCCTGCAGTGGGATACCGAATTACTGACAATGACCTGTATTCAACCATGGAAGGTACCCAGCCTTTCTATAAGCAAGGCACGAATACTAAAAAGTTCTCCTTCCCTGCTGCCACAAATTTTGCCAAGCTCGGAGGTGTTTACAATGTTACTTCTCAGAGTTGGACTACGGCGCGGGTGAAAACAGACGTGCCCCTGGGGAATGGTTCTACAATAACTGTCTTAGAAGCAGGAAATGGCGTTACAAAATTAGAACAGTAATTCGTTGACTTCTTTCATTTCAAACCGGCAAGCCCTCTTTCGTATTTTTAATAAAATGCCGCAAGAGGGCTTTGGTTATAGCAAATGACGATTTTCGTTTATTCAAGAGACTTATTCCACTTAGTTATGAAGAGACAACTTAATTATAGCTTGTTGATATTCCTCCTGCTTTTTGCAGGATGTAAAAAAGGGAATGATAAGGATGACAATGGATCAGGAACGGCAACGATAGCCTTAAATTTGCCTGATGCCATCTTTACCGATCTAACAAAGGTATCTGTAGGGCAGGCCTCCCCTGTAATTATGGACAGGCTTATCGCCCTGATAGACGCCACTCCTGCCAATGCCACAATTCATTTGTCAATTTTTGGTTTCGACCATAGTGGCGTAATTAACGCACTAAAGAAAGCGAGTGAGCGAGGTGTTATTCTGCACATCATGATCGATATGAGTGTTGAGGATACTAAAGCTCAAAATCCCCCGACTATTAGTACGATCAGAGGATTTATCAAAGCTGGTTCTGAAGTGGTCGTAGTAACAAATGACGTAAATACCTCGTCAATCAATCACAATAAATTTGTTCTGTTCTCTGAGCTAAACACTGATAAGGGTAAGGTTTCAAACGTTGTTTTCCAAACTTCCCACAATTTTACTGTTGACGATTCTAAAAAAATACAGGATGCAGTAACTATGAGCCATGAAGGCCTCTACAATGCGTATGTGACCTACTGGAACGATATCAAGGCTAAAGCTTCAAGCGGCATGAAGGATTTCTATTACAAGGAATACGTTAATGATGCCGATGGAATTACGGCATTTTTCTTTCCTAAACGTCGTAATGGAATATCATATGGAGATGATACTATTATCGAAATTCTAAACAATATTACCGAGCCTTCTACAGCTACTGTTCGGGTAGGAATGTCGGATTGGGTGGTATCACGTATTAATGTGGCTAATAAGCTTAGCGAATTGGTGACTGCAGGTGCTAAAGTGGAAGTAGTTGTAAAGAATAAGATAGATGATGAGGTGCAGGCTGTTTTGAGGGATATGCAAAGCAGAGGTGCCTTCGTAAAAATATATGATATTTCAAGAACGAATATCCACTCGAAGTTTCTGCTGATAGAAGGCAAATACAAGGGGCAGCAGTGTACCATTGTTGCTACCGGAAGTCATAACTATACTACAAATGCCTTGCGTAACAATAACGAAACTTTACTGATGCTAAAGAATAGCAGCTTATATGCTAAATATATCAGCTACTACAACGAGATGAAAAAACTTCCTGGTATTAACTAATAAAAGTGCTGAATAATAAATGAACAGAAGATCGTTTATAAAAAAATCCGGCTTATTTGCCGGTACTCTTTTTATAAGTTTAAAATCCTATCCGTTTGACAGGAGAGAAAAGAAAATAACCGGAAGGGTTCACAGCCTAAAGAATGGACTGCAAGGTGTGGTTGTATCCGACGGATATAGCGTTGTAGTAACAGACAAGAACGGCTATTACAGCATCGAACCAAATGAAAATGCCAGATTCCTTTGGGTTAGTACACCGGCAGGTTATGAGTTCAATACCGAGAGCAACCTTGCGAGACATTACGAAGGTATTGGTAGCAGAAATCAGTATGACTTTCAGCTGAAGCCTTTGAACGTGGATGACAGCCGCCATAATTTTATTATATGGGCCGACCCCCAGGTAAAGGATAAATCGGATGTTGTCCAGATGATGGAAACGGCAGTGCCTGACGTGAAGAAACTTGTCGGAGGTATGGGCGGAACTCTGGTTCATGGAATAGGCGTAGGCGATCTGGTTTGGGATAACCATACCTTGTTCGCTGATTATGAAAAGGCTGTTGCCGACATGGGGGTCCCATTCTTTCAGGCTCTTGGAAATCACGATCAGGACTACCGCCGGGGAGGAGACGAAACGTCCGATGTTACTTTCAGTGAACATTTCGGGCCTACATATTACTCATTTAGCCGGGGCAAAGCACATTATGTGGTACTTGACGACGTAAGATATCTGGGAGAGGACAGAAAGTATGATGGGTATGTTAATCAACAGCAACTCGACTGGCTTAAGAAGGATCTTCAGCTCATACCCAGGGATAATCTTGTGATTGTTTGTCTGCATATTCCGGTATATTCACAAGTGAAGAATAATGGAGACCTGTATGCTCTGCTCAGGCCCTTCAAAAATGTGCATATCATGTCGGGTCACACCCACTACAATATCAATAACATCCAAAATGATATTTTTGAGCATAATCATGGTACTGTGTGCGGAGCCTGGTGGACCGGACCGGTCTGTGGTGATGGAACTCCCCGTGGCTATGGCGTCTATGAAGTGAACGGTACTGATCTGAAATGGTATTATAAAGCGACAGGCAGGGAGAAAGAATACCAGCTCAGTGTCGATATTGAAACCCTGAATAATCAGAAACGGTTCATCGCCAATGTCTGGAACTGGGATCCCCAATGGAAAGTGGAGTGGTGGGCCGATGATAAATATATGGGAGAGCCTGAGAATATAAAGGGTTTTGATCCTCTTACGATACGACTATATAAAGGAGATAATTTACCAGCCAAACGGCCCTTCGCAGAGCCTCATAAAACCGATCATCTGTTTGTCGGCCACTTTGCACCTTCTGTAAAAAAGGTGAAGGTCGTTGCAACGGATCGCTTTGGTCAGAAGTTTACGGCTGAATTAAATGGATAAATTAACAAATGTTAGAATGAGAAATAAAAGATTCGGTTTTTTGACGAAACTTAAGGGTATTACTTTTGTAGTAGCGGCCTCTTTGGCAAGCTGCAGTACAATGAAAAATACCAGCCAAACGGATGCTTCGTTTCCTGCCTTAAGCCTTGAGGCTCATCGTGGAGGGAGAGGCTTAATGCCTGAGAATACTATCATCGCTATGATCAATGCGATGAAGATTGAGGGTATTACAACACTGGAGATGGATACTCATATAACAAAGGATCATGAGGTGGTAGTTACGCACGACGATTACCTGAGCCCGGCGTTTATGCTAACGCCGGAAGGGAAGGAAATTCCGAGCTCTGACGCGAAAAAATATCCAATATATGGTCTTTCGTATGCTGAGCTGAGCAAGTTTGACATTGGTACAAAGTACTATAGCGCTTTTCCTCAACAGAGAAAAATTAAAACTTATATTCCTCGCCTGGAAGATTTGATCGACTCGGTTCAGGCGTATATCAAAGCGAACAACAAGAAGCAATATTTCTACAATATCGAGACTAAATGCAGTGAAAAGGGCGATAATATTCTGCATCCGGAACCCGGCAGGTTTGTTGAGTTGTTAATGAACGTGATTGAAAAGAAAAAAATAACTCCTTATGTTGTGATCCAGTCATTCGACAAACGAACGATTCAGATCATTCATAAGAAATATCCACAGGTAAAAACGTCTTATCTTGTGAATAATAAGAAAAGCTACGAAGAGAATATCGCGGACCTGGGCTTTAAGCCTTTTATTCTAAGTCCTGATTTTAAGATGGTTGATGCTGATCTGGTACAGAAGGCCCATCGCGATGGCGTGAAGATAGTGCCATGGACAGCAAACTCAAGTGAAGAGATTAATCGTCTTAAAGGGTTGAAGGTTGACGGTATCATTTCCGATTATCCTGATCTCCTGGTGAAGTAGGAGTGTCCATTTCTTGATGTAGTTTACACAGTGTTGTCAATCTAAATTTATAAAGATGAAATATTTATTAAGAAGAGCGCTTTTTCTATTGCTGGCGACTCTAATTTTAGGTTCTGCCCGCCTGTCGGCACAGGAAGCAAAATGGGATAGCACCTACAGGCCTGGGAAATATGTCGCAAAAGTTACGGCTTTCAAGTCTGAGCCGAAGTCAAAGAAAGATATAATATTTTTAGGGAACAGTATAACCGCAGGAACCGACTGGTCTAAACTACTAGACCTTCCGGCTGCGAAAAATCGAGGAATATCCGGGGATATAACCTTCGGTGTTTTAGAACGCCTGGATGACGTAATTGCCGGGAAACCATCTAAAGTATTTATTCTGATTGGCATTAATGATATTTCAAGAAATATCCCTGACAGTATTATTCTCCGGAATTACCGGTCGATTATTAGCCGCATAGAAAAGGGCTCGAAGAAAACGAAGATTTATTTCTATACGCTTTTACCGGTAAACAGCTCATTTAACAAGTTTAAAAATCATTATGGTAAAGACGAGCATATTCTGTGGCTTAATGAGGAGATAAAGAAACTTGCGGACAAGAAGGTTACGGTTATTGATCTCTATCCCCATTTTTTGGACGATAACAAACACTTGAAAGCTGAGTATACTAAAGATGGCCTACATCTCAATGAGGCTGGCTACAAGGTGTGGGCTGACCTTCTGAAGAATGGAGGGTATTTAAAGTAGGGATGAAAAAAGAACTTTTTTTAATTACTTTCCTAGCTATCTTCATATCCTCTTATTCGGGTTACACACAGGAAGCTGGTTCCAGCCTTAATAAAAGTGCTGTTAGAAGCCTGATAAAAAGAATACTACCCTCTCACTCGCACTTTTTCGATGTAGCTTTTATTCCTCAGGAAAACGGAAAGGATGTTTTTCAGATTGAAACAAAAAATGGGCAGATACTATTGAGCGGACCGAATGGGGTTTCGGTAGCTAGCGCGCTGAATTATTACCTGAAGAACTTTGCAGGTTGCGATATTGGCTGGAACGGAACAAATTTGAATCTCCCTCCAAAGCTGCCTTTGCCGAAGGAGAAGATTCACAAGCAGACTCCATATACATATCGGTATAATTTAAACTATTGTACTTTTAATTATACCATGAGCTGGTGGGATTGGGACCGTTGGGAATGGGAAATTGACTGGATGGCCCTCAATGGGATTAATATGCCGCTTGCTCTTACGGGGCAAAATTCAATCTGGGATCGCGTTTATAAAAGCCTGGGTTTTACAGACAAAGATCTTGCCGGATTCTTCAGCGGGCCAGCTTATTTTAACTGGTTCTGGATGGGGAATCTGGATGGATGGGGCGGCCCGCTTCCGCAAAGTTTTATGGAAATGCATGAAGCGTTGCAGAAGAGGATCCTTTCACGGGAAAGAGAGCTGGGAATGACTCCAGTTCTGCCGGCCTTTACAGGTCATGTCCCTCCTTCGTTTAAAGATAGATATCCGCAGGCCAAGCTAAAGAAGACCTCATGGCAGGGATTCCCTGATGTGTATATCCTGGATCCTGATGATCCAATGTTCCTGGCGATAGGTAAAAAATTCATTGGGGAAGAAATAAAAACATTTGGTACGGATCATTTGTATTCTGCCGATACTTTCAATGAAAATACCCCTCCAACGAATGATTCGACATATTTAAACGATATCAGTCGAAAAGTTTACCAGTCTATGGCCGAAGCTGATAGTAAGGCTACATGGATAATGCAAGGGTGGATGTTTTCTTATTCAGCAAAGTTCTGGCAGCCTACGCAGATCAAAGCCCTGTTGAATGGAATTCCCAATGATAGAATGATCATCCTGGACTTATATAGTGAAAGTAAGCCAGTGTGGAACCGGACAGAAGCTTACTACGGCAAGCCCTGGATATGGTGTATGCTCCACAACTTTGGTGGCAATATCAGTATGTATGGCCGTATGAACAATGTAGCTAATGATCCGGCCAACGCTCTTCACGATCCAAAGTCAGGTAACCTTGTAGGGATTGGTCTCACTCCGGAAGCTATAGAGCAGAATCCCGTGATGTACGAACTCATGCTTGAGCATGTTTGGAGGGATAAACCGATAGATCTGGCGACGTGGCTACCAGACTATTCCAGTCGCCGGTATGGCAAGAGGAATCAGAATGCAATAAAGGCATGGGAAGTATTAAGGAATACAGTATACAATGGAGCCATTACTTCGGGTGGCCCGGAATCGATTATAACAGGAAGACCTACATTTAATAAAACTACACGCTGGACAAATACGAAAAAGGCCTATCATCCGAAAGATCTGCTGCCTGCCTGGAATTTGTTAATCACCGCATCGCCAGACTTGAAGAACAGCGACGGCTTTCAGTATGACCTGGTAGACCTGACCAGGCAAGTACTGGTAAACTATGCAGATACATTACAGCAGCGATTCGCCAAAGCTTACAAAGCAAAAGATGTGGCTAACTTCAAAAAGTACAGCAATGAGTTTTTAATGGTTATTGACGATGTGGATAAGCTGCTTTCTTCCAGAAAAGATTTTTTATTGGGCAGGTGGTTGAATGCAGCCCGAAAATGGGGGACTAGTGCTGAAGAGAAACGGCTTTATGAGATGAATGCCAGAAATCAAATAACTCTCTGGGGCGATGAGAACAGCGTTTTGAACGACTATGCCTGTAAACAATGGGCAGGACTACTTCATGATTTTTATAAACCACGCTGGAAGCAGTTCTTTGAATACGTTATCCCGCTTATGGAAAATGACAAGGAGGTGAACCTGAAAGTATTTGAAAGTAAAATTAAAAGTTGGGAATGGAGCTGGGTACAGAAAACAAACTCATACAATGACATGCCGTCGGGCGATCCAGTTGGTTTCTCAAAGCAAATGTACCGGAAGTATGAAAAGTTGATAAAACAGGCTGATAAGGATTAAAAAAATGTTTGCGGCTACTGTAGTTTAGCCGCAAACATAAATTTATTCTGCGATAGTAACTTTGATTCCGCTTTCTTCGAGAACAGATTTCATAGAGCCCGAAATTCCGCTGTCGGTTATAATATGCTGGATCTTATCAAGGCTGCAAATTTTCCCGAGGCCCCGTTTTCCGAACTTCGAACTGTCGGCCAGCACCACAGTTACCTGTGCTGCATCCATCATTTTTTGATTCAGGCGGGCTTCCATCAAACTGGTTGTTGTAAGTCCGGTTTCAGGGTCGATGCCATCAACCCCAAGGAACAGCACTCCGCAGGTAACATCCTTTAATAATTCTTCGGCATAAGGCCCAGCCACCGATGACGAATTTTGCCGCAGTTGTCCGCCTAATTGTAACACTTCGACGTTTGGCCGATGAGATAATTCAAGAGCAACATTCAGGGCTGAGGTAATAACAGTAAGGTGGCTTAACGGATTTATGCACCGCGCAAGTGCAAGAACAGTTGTGCCTGAAGCAATAATGATCGAGTCGTTCTGGCCGATCATTTTGGCGGCTTCTTTTGCTATTCTCTGTTTTTCTTCCCTGTATAACTGTTCTTTCTCGTTTACAGGCCTGTCATTAGCATACGGATTTTTGACGGATCCGCCTCCGTGTGTTCTAAAAAGAAGGTTTTTATCTTCCAGTAACTTCAGGTCCTTTCTGATGGTAACATCAGACACGTCCATTTCTGAACTTAATTCCTGAACGCTTACATGTCCGTGTTCTTTAAGTTTTTGCAGAATTAGTTGGTGCCGGTCGGTAATACTTATCATGTATGGATAGATTTAGTGCTTTTATGGGTATTGTCAATAATAAACCAAAAGTATAGAATAAATTCTTAAACCTAAAATTACAATTTCGCTCCGATTATACATCATTATTTTATTGTTATTTTTCCTAATTTATAATAGCTTTTTCCTTGCGGGTGGTATCAATTTAATGTATAAACCGATCATTTTACGAACATCTCTTTTGTTTGGGTTTTGTTTCCTTTCTAAACCGCCATATCTTAACAAAACAAGAAATAAGAAATTTCGACATATTATTTTTTATTTTTCTTTTATTTCGTTTTGTTATTTTTTACTTTTGGATATCTTTAAGTAGGATAACAGTAAAACCAATATAAAATGAAAAATATTAAGCGAAGCGAAATCATAAAAGGGATCTCAAATCCCGCTGACGTCTGGGATGTGATTGTAGTTGGAGGCGGGGCGACGGGATTAGGGGCTGCTTTAGATGCTGCAGCCCGGGGATTCAAAACAGTTTTATTTGAGCAGGCTGATTTTGCAAAAGGAACATCAAGCAGAAGTACGAAACTTGTCCATGGAGGCGTGCGATATCTGGCACAGGGTGACGTGGGACTGGTTAGAGAGGCATTGTATGAACGGGGTCTTCTTCTCCGTAATGCAGCACACCTGGTAAAAAACGAATCCTTTATTATTCCAAACTACGAATGGTGGGGTGGTGCTTTTTACACAATCGGATTAACCATGTACGATTTGCTTGCGGGTAAACTGAGCCTTGGACGTTCTAAACATATTTCAAAGAAGGAGGTTATCCGGCGGATTCCTACAATCAGGCAGAAAGGGCTATACGGTGGCGTTGTTTACCACGACGGGCAGTTTGACGATTCGCGGCTTGCAGTAAATCTGGCTCAGACATGTCTTGAAAAGGGCGCTACCATTTTAAATTATTTCTGTGTTAAGAGCTTGCTGAAGCAGAATGGTAAAACAGCAGGAGTAATTGTGAATGATGAAGAAACAGGCAAAGTTTATAATATTAAAGGGAAGACTGTAATAAATGCTACCGGAGTTTTTGTTGACGACCTGTTAAGAATGGATGAGCCCGCGCGCAAGCCGCTGGTGAGACCAAGCCAGGGTGTCCATATTATTCTCGATAAGTCATTTATGAACGGTGACGACGCCCTTATGATTCCGAAAACAGATGACGGCCGCGTTCTTTTTGCTGTGCCATGGCATGACAAACTGGTTGTAGGAACAACTGATACGCCACTGAATGAACATAGTATGGAGCCTAAGGCCCTGGAAGAAGAAATTGAGTTTATTCTCAATACAGCGTCAAGATATCTGTCGAAGGCGCCTTCGCGGAAGGATGTTTTAAGTGTTTTTGCAGGTCTTCGTCCCCTGGCCGCACCCCAGGGTGATTCTGCTAAGACGAAAGAAATTTCGCGCAGTCACAAGATCATCGTATCAGATTCGGGACTTATTACAATAACTGGAGGGAAATGGACTACATTCAGAAGAATGGGCGAGGATACCATCGACAAAGCAATAAAGGTGGGTAATTTAAAGGCATTGCCTTGTAAAACAAAGGACCTACCTGTGCACGGGAGCAGGAAGACTGTCGATTTTACCGACCATCTGTATGTATATGGAACCGACCAGCAAGATCTGATGAAACTGGCTAAAGAGAACCCCGAATGGCAGGAAAGGCTTCATTCTGATTTGCCTTTTACCAAAGTTGAGGTGGTATGGGCCGTTAGACACGAGATGGCCAGAACCGTAGAAGATGTATTAGCGAGACGGGTAAGAGCTTTGTTTCTTGATGCTCAGGCAGCAATAGATATGGCACCCACGGTAGCAGCTTTACTCGCCGGCGAACTAGATAAAGATGCTGATTGGGAAAGAGAACAGGTCGACGCCTTTATTGATATCGCCAAAGGCTATTTATTAAAACCCTATAGAAAACCCGAAAGACTTGAAGTTTAAATGATTTGAAAAAAGGCACAGGGGCTCTGAGCCCTCAGAGCGCTGTGTCTTCTTTATTATTATTGTAGGTTTTCAGGGCGGGTACACCGTCCCAGCAATTCCGATTTGCTAATAATATGCCCTTCCATAGCTTTTTCAACGTCCACTCTTTCGGAGGCCGCAGGCAAATCAAGCATACAGTCGAGCGCATAGAGCCTGAACCAGTAATGATGCGTTCCCTGGAAATATCTTGGGCATGGACCTTCATAACCGAAAGTATGGTTGTTGGCTAAGCCTTCTATACCACCCAGAGGTATAGTGCCTTCATCAACCATTATACTTGACGGGGGGATATTAAATACCATCCAGTGTGTCCAGGCTTTTGGTGTTGCATCAACATCTTCAAAGATCAATACAAGACTTTCGGTGTTCTGGGGTAAGTCCTGAAATACCAAAGGGGGACTGGTGTTTAATCCAAGACAGGTATACGGCAGCGGAACTTCTTCACCGTGTTCAAAAACAGTCTTTATTCTCATTCGCATTATTTGTTTTTCGGTTCAAGAACAAGCCCTGCAAATAAAAGTTTAAGCGAAAGAATAATTATTGCTGATAAATATTAGGGACGCTTATTTCCATAAGTCGTTCCGGATGTGCCAATCCCGAAAAATCAAACTTTCTATATAGTCCATGGGCATCAGCAGTGCCCAGCATCCATCGTCTCAAACCCTGAAGAGCCGGATATTCCCTTATAAAAGCAAGCAGCTGTTTTGACAATCCCTTTTTACGGTATTCAGGTAAAACAAAAACATCAGCGAGGTAAGCAAAAGTGGCACAATCCGTAATAACCCTTGCAAAACCAACCTGCCTGCTTTCTGAATAAACACCAAAGCACAACGAGTTTTCAATCGAACGTTCAACTGTTTCAAGAGGGATGTTTTTTGCCCAATAAGATTGCTCACTAAGGTATCGATGGATCATAGGAATATCCAGCATAGATTTGTCGGCAGAAATAGCTATACTCATACTATCAGTTGTAGTTTGTTGTGAACGGAGGAATTAATTCCTCATGTTGATGTACTGCAAAGGCTGTCCAAAATCTTCAGACCGCAGGAGTGAGATAACAGACTGAAGATCATCGATCTTCTTCCCCTGCACGCGGACTTGTTCATCCATAATCGATGCCTGAACCTTCAAGCCGCTGTCTTTGATTTTCTTTATGATCTTTTTGGATGTTTCTTTGTCTATACCTTCCTTGATCTTGATTTCTTTACGCAGCATATTTCCCGATGCGTATTGTTCTTTACCCATGTCGAGCGCATTGGGGTCAAGGTGTTGCTTTACCATCCTCGAAATAATGGAATCTTGTATCGCTTTCAGTCGCATATCGTTTTCAGTAACGATAGTGATCTCGTTGGTTTTTTTATCAAGCTCAACGCTGCTTTTTGAGTCGTTGAAGTCGTACCGGTTCAATATCTCTTTTTTTGCGTTGTTAATAGCGTTGTCAAGAGTTTGTCCGTCTATTTTGCTTACTATATCGAATGAAGGCATGCCTTTAATGTTGTTGAAAGAATGTTGGTTCGAAGGTAAAAATTTAACTTTAAAATTATTATACATTTAGCCTAACCGAAATGTATTGTTTAACAATTTATGAATTTATCGGTTTAGTATGAAGATGAAGAAAAGGAAATAATACCAGTATTTAATATTAAGTTAACAATAAATCAGCAGCTTTGCAATTGACGGTATTGAACCGGCTGCGTAAATATACTAATGTCGAAGCAAAAGAGACCGCTTATTAATCGGGAAATCAGTTGGTTGTATTTCAATGAAAGGGTGTTGCAGGAGGCGGCTGATAAGAGTGTGCCTTTGATTGAGAGATTGCGCTTTTTGTCCATTTTCTCTTCTAACCTTGATGAATTTTACCGTGTCAGAGTTCCTACTTTAAGCAGACTGGCGGATATCAATGCAAAGGCAAAAGAGCAGTTAGGATACAATCCCAAAAAGATATTAAAAGAGATAAAGGAGATTGTCGTAAAACAGGAACGTAAATTTGACGATCTGTATGAGAACGACATCATTAAGGAGCTTGCCGAAGAAAAGATTTTTATCATTAACGAACACCAGCTGAATGTTGCGAGAGGAGAATTTCTAAGGAAATACTTCAGGGAAAAGCTCCTTTCAACGTTGGTTCCCCTGATGTTAAGCGACGATAAACCTTTCCCCGAACTGAAAGACCGCGCGATTTACTTTTTCGTACGTCTTCGTAAGGAAGGAAAGGAAGAGAAAGCAAAGTACAGTTTGGTAGAGATTCCTGTTGAAAGCCTTGAGCGGTTCATCGTGCTCCCCGAAACCAACAATCTCCGCTTTGTTATCCTGCTCGACGACATTATCAGGTACTGTTTGAATGAGATATACTTTATTTTCGATTATCCTACTGTAGAAGCATACTCAATACAGCTCACCAGGGATGCTGAACTTGAAATCGACAGAACTGTAAGCGAAAAATTTATCGATACTTTAACCAAGAGCCTTCAGAAACGGAAAAAGGGAAAGCCGATGAGGTTGCTCTATGATAATAGTATACCCCACGAGATGTTGAAATATCTCGTTGATAAGCTTCATCTGGATGCTGACAGCCTGATCCCTGGAAACAGATACCATAATTTTAAAGATTTTATCGCTTTCCCTAATATCGGAAGAAAGGAGCTTGAGTATACAAAACCTGCCCCCCTCGAAGTGCCCGATCTCGATCTAAGTAAAAGTATCTTTAATCAGATTTCAGGCCGCGACTACCTGATAAATTTGCCATACCAGTCGTTTGATTATATAATCCATTTCTTAAGGGAGGCAGCCATTGATCCAAAAGTTACAGAAATCCATATTACACTGTATCGGCTTGCGGAGAATTCAAGAGTGATCAATGCCCTGATTAATGCGGCCCGGAATGGTAAGAAAGTGAACTGCCTTATAGAGCTGAAGGCGCGTTTTGATGAACAAAATAATATTTACTGGACTAACCGGCTCGAAGAAGAAGGTGTTTTCGTGAATTATGGTTTACTCGATTATAAAGTTCACTCCAAGATCTGTTTGATCACACGTATTGAAAAACGCAGGTCTGTTTACTATGCGAATCTGGCAACAGGCAATTTTAATGAAAAGTCGGCAAAGCTGTATTGTGATCACAGCCTGTTTACCACTCACCAGGGGATTGCAAAAGAGCTCAAAAAGTTATTCAGGGGACTTGAAAAGAAGGTTTTTTACAATGATTACAAATATTTGATTGTTTCGCCTCTTGAAACGAGGAGGAAGATATACGCGCTGATCGACAATGAAATCCGTAACCAGAAAGACGGCAAGCCGGCAGGAATGATTTTAAAGATGAACAGCCTTGCAGATGAAGAAATGATTGAAAAAATCTATGAAGCTGGGGCTGCCGGGGTGAAAGTGCAAATGATCATCAGGGGAATGTGCTGTTTGATACCCGGCGTACCGGGCCTTAGTGAAAATATTAAAGTGATCAGCATTATCGATAAGTATCTTGAACATGCCCGGGTATGGATTTTTACCAATGGCGGTGATGAGAAAGTATTTTTATCATCGGCGGATTTTCTGACGAGGAACCTGGATCGCCGTGTTGAAGTAAGCTTTCCTGTTCTGGATCCCCGTGTAAAGGAGGAGATTCGCGACATCATTTCTATCCAGTTGAAGGATAATACAAAAGCACGTGAGATAAACAGGCAGAATAATAACCGCTACAGAAAACCGGGAAGAGGAAAAAGATATAGGGCACAGAATGACATTTATATATACCTTAAAAATAAAAGACAATAATTGAGATACGGAGCTATAGATATCGGATCAAACGCCGTGCGTTTGCTGATAGCAGACATTATTCAAAAAGGGAAAGACACGGGATTTAAAAAAAATACACTCATCCGGGTTCCGTTGCGACTTGGTGATGACGCCTTTCTGGATAAAAAAATATCTCCGGCAAAGGCCAGGGATCTTATTAAAACGATGACCGCATTCAGGCAGCTGATGGATGTGTATAAAGTGGAAGACTATATGGCTTGTGCCACTTCTGCCATGCGTGAAGCGCGGAACGGAGCCGACATTGTATCCATGGTGAAGAGTGAGGCGGGCATAGAGCTTGAAATCGTTGAAGGGCAGAAGGAGGCAAATATTATCTATTCGACCCACATCGCAGAAAACCTTGATCTGAATAAAAACTACCTCTACATAGATGTAGGCGGGGGTAGTACAGAGCTGTCGGTATTTTCGGGAGGCAGAATAGCGTTCGCTCGTTCATTTCCGATCGGTACTGTGCGGATGCTTGATAACGCCGATGCCCCCGAGACCTGGGAGGAAATGAAGCAATGGATCAAGGAAAATACGCGCAAGTATAAGAACCTCTCCGGAATAGGTACTGGCGGGAATATCAACAAACTTTTCAGAATATCCGAAGAGAAAGACGGCAAGCCTCTCAGTATTAATAAACTCAATGATATTTATCTGCATCTGAGGTCACACTCTTTAAAGGAAAGAATAAGCGTACTTGGTTTGAATCAGGACCGGGCTGACGTTATTATTCCAGCCTGCGAAATTTACCTGACTGTAATGAAATGGGCGTCGGTAAGACATATGTACGTTCCCCGGGTTGGATTGGTAGATGGCATCATTCAAACACTGATAGATAAAAACATAAAAAGCTAAACATCCTGCTTATTCGTCATTTAAAGGCTTCCTGCAAAGCAGTGAAGCCTTTTTACCTATAAGAAACGCTTGTTTCTACCTTAAATCACATTTTTCGCCTGTCTATAAAAAACTGTTCTTGTAAGAAAGTGTTAATCATAAGTATCCTTGAAAAACTCATGCTACAACAACAGTCTATAACTGGCGGTAATACACGCCTGAAAATTATTACATGGCACATACATGGTAGTTATCTTTACTATCTGTCGCAAGGTAATTATGATTTATATATACCTGTAAAGGATGATAGGTCAGAAGGCTATTACGGGCGCGGAGAAACTTTCCTTTCGGCCCAAATGTCCATGTCGTTCCCGCTGATAAAGTCAGGGAGCTGGATTTTGATTGTATCCTTTTTCAGTCAGCCAGGAATTATCTGACCGATCAGTTCGAGATATTAAGTGCTGAACAAAGAGAATTGCCCAAAATTTATCTTGAGCATGATCCTCCACGTCAAACACCTACCGACACAAAGCACATAGTTGACGATCCCGAAGTGCTGCTTGTTCATGTTACCCATTTCAATCAGCTGATGTGGGATAATAACCGCTGCCCTACTCATGTAATAGATCACGGAGTTTTAGTTCCCCAGGTAGAATACTCCGGGGAGCTCGACCGCGGCATTGTTGTGATCAATAATATTCAAAAAAGGGGCAGACGCCTCGGATTGGATGTGTTTCTTGAACTCAGGAAACATGTTCCGCTTGACCTCATAGGTATGGGGTCGGAGGAACTCGGACTTGGTGAAGTGAAACATGGAGACTTGCCGGCATTTATAAGCAAGTACCGCTTTTTCTTTAATCCTATCAGGTACACAAGTCTCGGACTATCCATTCTCGAAACGATGATGATTGGGATACCTGTTGTTGGCCTGGCAACTACAGAGCTGGTTACCGTAATTCAGAACGGAGTATCAGGTTACATACACACAGATACTAATTACCTCGCCGAAAGGATGACGGAACTGATAAGAGATCCTGAGATGGCCACAAAACTAGGCAGGGAGGGACAAAAAGTAGTTCAGGAACGATTTAATATAAACCGTTTCGCAAGGGACTGGGAGAGTACTTTCAACATTGTGATAAAAGAAGCACGCTCTAAGAAAAGCGCTATCAGACTTGGGGCAAACGTATAGAGTAACAGAATAATACATCCTACTTATGAATTTCATGAACAAAAAAATAGCTTTCATCAGCGAGCATGCATCCCCATTGGCTGCTCTAGGGGGAGTTGACAGCGGTGGACAAAATGTATATGTAGCCGAACTTGCTAAATTTCTGGCCCGTACAGGATTCCATATTGATGTCTTTACAAGGTGGGATGATGCGAATTTACCAAAGGTAGTAAATTGGTTGCCGGGAGTAAGGGTGGTCCATGTAAAGGCGGGCCCGGTTTGTTTTGTGCCAAAGGAAGAACTTTTGCCGTACATGCCCGAGCTCAGAGACAGCATGCTATCCTTTATTGCGAAGGAGCAGATTCAGTACGACCTGGTTCACGCTAATTTCTTTATGTCAGCAAAGGTAGCGGCCGAGCTGAAGGAGGCTTTAGATATCCCTTTCGTAGTAACATTCCATGCGCTGGGTCATGTCAGGAGGGTTCATCAGAAGGAGCAGGACAAGTTTCCTGCCGAACGGCTGCTAATTGAAGAGGACACTATCAGCAAAGCGGATAAGATCATCGCGGAGTGTCCGCAAGACAGAGAAGATTTAATAGAATACTATAACGCCTCTGCAGGTAAAATTACCGTTATTCCATGTGGCTTTAGTCCTGAAGAATTTCATCCGATGGATAAGCAGGAAGCGAGAGCATTGTTAAATCTGAATGACAACGAGCATATTCTGCTTCAGCTCGGCAGGATGGTTCCACGAAAGGGCGTTGACAACGTAATAAAATGTCTTGAATTTTTAAAGGAGGCGGAAAAGCCGCTAAGGTTAGTCATTGTTGGTGGCGAAACCGATATTCCGGATCCAGCGACCTGCCCTGAAATTGCGCGTCTTCAGAATATAGCTGTTGAAAAAGGCGTCTCGGCATCTGTAACATTTTTAGGCCGTAAGAATCGCGATTCATTAAAATACTATTACGCAGCTGCAGACATCTTTATAACGACTCCCTGGTATGAGCCATTTGGTATTACACCTTTGGAAGCTATGGCATGTGGTACTCCGGTGATCGGATCGAACGTAGGAGGAATAAAATACAGTATCATCGACGGAGAAACAGGGTTTCTTGTTCCGCCTAACAACCCTGAAGCGCTTGCCGGAAAGGTATCTCAGTTAATTTCAGATCAAGCGCTTCTGTCTAAAATGAGCCGTGAGTCGTTGAAACGCGTAAACTCTATGTTCACATGGCAAAATGTGGCAAAAATGACTGGCAATCTGTACGAACGTGTTTTGATGTCGACTTACCGATCGTCACTCGAACTACGACCTCAGATTAAGATTAATAAGAAGAGTCAGGCGGCTTAGCAATGGACAATGGACAATTGAGAATGGACAGGGGACAATGGACAGCCGGTATTCAGGTCCGAAAAAAATGTGAAGGGCTGATACTGTCAGCTTATCTGCTCAAATGTAGAACAGGGGACTGGTAAGTAAAAGTATCAGATAACTATTAATAATTAATGCAGGAAGCTTGACAGCCGTTGGCTAATAATGCAGCGCATGTTGCTGAACGCCGATCAAAAAGCTAATAGCCAATAGCTAACAGCTAATAGTCAAAATAAAAATGGAAAACTTAAACGGAAAAGTAATTTTAGTAACCGGAGGAGCGCAGGGACTCGGTAAAGCAATTTGTGAAACTTTAGCGGAAGCTGGGGCGACCGTAATTATTGGAGATATTCAGCAGGGAAAGGCGGAAGAGACAGCCGGGGAGATTCAAAGCAGGAATTTGAAAGCAGTATTCAAACGTCTTGACCTCAGCGAAGAGAAGAGCGTTGAGGACGTAATTGCTTCGATTAAAAGTGAGTACGGAAGTCTGGATGTTCTTATCAATAATGCCGGTATAGATTTTACAAAGCCTATCACTGAGCTTTCTGTGTCAGAATGGGACAGCGCCATGAAAGTTAATCTGCGTGGACCATTTCTCACAGCCAAGTTCGGGCTGGCTGTAATGGCAGAACAGCAAAGCGGATATATCATTAACATTATATCCACTGCCGCATTGAGGGCCTGGACTGAAGCCTCGGTGTATCATGCAAGTAAATGGGGCTTACGTGGATTTACTCAGGCGCTGTTTACAGAAGCGCGTAAATCGAACGTAAAAGTAACCGGTTTAATCGCTGGCGGAATGAGAACGCCTTTTCTCCTGGATCGTTTCCCTGATATTGATCCGTCTGTTTTACAGGATCCAGCCAATGTAGCTGCCCAAATCAAACACTTGCTGTTAAACGATACGGATACCATTATTCCGGAATTAATGGTGATCCCTTTTAAAGAAACTTCGTGGCCATAACATTTGATGAACAAGGCTGTATTTATAGATAAGGACGGCACCCTTATTCCCGACATTCCGTACAATACTGATCCGGACTTGATAACGCTGCAGGAAAATGCGGTTGAAGGTCTCAGGCGACTTAGCCATAATGGATACCTGATCATTATCATATCCAATCAATCGGGGGTTGCCAGAGGCCTTTTTAAGGAAGAAGCACTGAACGGAGTCAGGTCCAGAATTCAGGACCTGCTGGGAGAGGAACAGGTGACGCTCAATGGATTTTACTACTGCCCGCATCATCCCCTGGGAAATGTTGAGGAATACTGTATAGAGTGCGATTGCCGTAAACCAGAGCCGGGAATGTTTTTTAAGGCCTCCACCGACTTCAATATAGATCTCTCCTCCTCCTGGATGATAGGAGATATCCTTAATGACGTTGAAGCAGGAAAAAAGGCAGGTTGCCGGTCTATATTAATTAACAATGGGAACGAAACAGAGTGGCATCTTAAAGAAAGCCGGATTCCTGATTATTTAGTGAAGAACATTAATGAAGCTGCATTGCTCATTTTAAACAGGTGACAATGGACAGGTGACAATGGACAGGGGACAGTTGACAATGGACAATGGAAAAGTGGACAGTTGAAGCTTACAACGTTGTCGTATAACTTACAACTTACAATGTTAAGAGAAGACTGGAGAAACTGTAAAGATATACTTTGTATCCGTCCGGATAATATGGGCGATCTGTTAATGTCGGTTCCGGCGATCAGGGCTTTAAAGGAAAGCAGCGGTGCAAAGATCACTGTTCTTACGTCATCTATGGCGGCTGGGATAGCGCGAATGATTCCTGAAGTAGATGAAGTAATTGTTTTCGATCTGCCCTGGGTGAAGGCAAAGGCTCCCCTTGCGCCCGATTCATTGAATAAAGTGATCAAAGAGATACAGGAAAGGGATTTTGATGCAGCTGTGGTTTTTACAGTCTACAGTCAGAATCCCCTGCCTACCGTTATGCTGGCTTATCTGGCCGGGATTCCTAGACGTTTAGGCTATTGCAGAGAGAATCCCTACGAGCTTCTTACTGATTGGGTCCCAGATAAAGAGCCTTATTCACAGATAAAGCATCAGGTAAGAAGAGACCTTGATCTGGTCGCCGGGGTGGGAGCGCTAACTTCAAATGAAAAACTATTTATAGAGGTTGATGAAAGTCGATGGACTACACTTTCAGCTAAATTACAGACTTTACATATTGCTACGGAAAGACCCTGGATAATCCTGCATCCCGGAGTGAGCGAACAAAAGCGCGAGTATCCCCTGGAGTTATGGATAGAAGCAGGGATAGCCCTCGCCAATGACTATCAGCTGCTTATTACAGGCGGGCCTTCGGAAAAATGCTTAACCGATAAGCTGAAAAATGGTATAGGCGAGCGCGCCTTTTCGCTGGCCGGAGAGCTGGAGCTTCTTGAATTTATTCTCCTGGTAAAAAAAGCTCCGCTCGTTATTTCTGTAAATACCGGAACGATACACCTTGCGGCGGCTACACAAACGCCAGTCGTAGTACTCTATGCCCTTACAAACCCACAGCATTTTCCCTGGAAAACAACTGGAAAAGTATTGACCTTTGACGTACCCGAAGAGATGCGAAGCAGGAATGAAATAATAAACTTTGTGAACGAAAAGTACTTCTCTGTTCCGGCTCCGATGGTGAAACCACAGGAAATAGTTGATGCAGTGCGTACCATTCTTTCCGGCGACGGGGAGTTGATACCAGAGCTGCCAATCTAATCGCAATGCCACTTTAGGCAAATTATCCTTCTGTTTCCTTTATGATTTCCCTAAGTTTGCGGCTATTTCGTTATGTCGATACTCCTGTTTACACTCATTTTACTTGCCGGAGCCTTTGTCGCAGGGCTGCTTGGTTCGCTAACCGGTCTCGGCGGTGGTGTAGTACTGATACCGCTTCTGACTTTGGTTTTTGACGTCGACATCAGATACGCCATTGGCAGTGCCCTCGTAGCTTCAATTGCCACATCTTCGGGATCTGCCGCAGCGTACATTAAAGAAGGTATAACGAATATAAGGATTGGGATGTTCCTTGAAATTGCAACCACGACCGGTGCAATAATCGGAGCGCTTATTGCCATATATACGGCTACCCATATCGTTGCTATCATTTTCGGTATTGTACTTCTATTCTCGGCGATGATGTCGATGCGCAAAAAGAATGAAGTGGCAGAAACTGAAGAAAAAAGCTTACTGGCCCGTCGTCTGAAATTAAATGGCAGCTATCCCTCTAAAGAGGGGATCGTTGAATATAAGGTACAACGGGTTGCCGGAGGATATGCTCTTATGACACTTGCCGGCGTAATTTCCGGATTGTTAGGCATCGGGTCAGGCGCATTGAAAGTGTTGGCCATGGATACCGTTATGCGTGTGCCTTTTAAAGTAAGTACAACCACCAGCAACTTTATGATAGGAGTAACAGCTGCCGCCAGTGCCGTAGTTTACCTCCAGCGCGGTTATATCGATCCGGGGTTGGCTATGCCTGTGGTAATAGGCGTATTGGGAGGAGCATTTGCCGGGTCCAGGATACTTGTTGGCGCCAGTACTAAAAAGCTTCGCATTTTGTTTAGCATCGTCATAAGCTTTCTTGCTCTGGAAATGATATATAATGGTTTAATGGGCAATCTATGAAGAATATTATTAAATCATTCCGTAACGATAGCGATGTCGCCTCATTCGTCGGACGGCTTTTAAGAACAGGTGTTTTTACAGCCAGCGCCGTGGCTCTGCTGGGAGGAATCATTTACCTCGTGCGTCATGGTTCAGAAGTTCCTGATTACCGCATTTTTAAAGGAGCACCCGATGAGCTTCGTCATCTGCCGGGTATTTTTAAAGGCGTTTGGTCTTTTAGCGGCTCTGCTATTATTCAGCTGGGCGTAGTTGTTTTACTCGCAACGCCGATCCTGCGGATATTTTTCTCAGCTGTTGCTTTTGCCATTGAAAAGGACTATTTGTATGTTCTTATCACTCTCATTGTACTTGGTATTATTATATTTGGAATGCTTGGAGGCTTGGGAGGATAAACATGACAACAAAAGCTGCACCAATAGGAATATTTGATTCAGGTTATGGTGGCCTGACCGTTTTTAAGGAGATAGTAAAACAACTGCCCGGATATGATTACATTTATTTAGGCGATAATGCACGTGTTCCCTATGGTACACGGTCTTTCGAAACGGTATACCGTTATACTCTTGAATGTGTTGAGCAACTGTTTGGTATGGGCTGTCGTCTGGTGATCCTTGCCTGCAATACGGCGTCGGCAAAAGCACTTCGCAGCATTCAGCAAAATGACTTGCCCAGGTCGAAAGAGCTTCGGCGGGTACTGGGCGTGATCAGGCCTACTGCTGAAATCGTAGGTTCCTATACCAGATCCGGAAAAGTCGGAATTCTCGCTACTCCGGGTACTGTCTCTTCCGGGTCCTACGTGATCGAAATTGAAAAGTTTTTCCCGACTATTGAAGTGTTCCAGGAAGCCTGCCCGATGTGGGTACCACTTGTGGAGAATAATGAGTTTAATTCACCCGGAGCTGATTATTTTATTCAGAAGAATTTAAATAACCTTCTGGGCAAATGCCCCGGGATAGACACAGTCGTTCTTGCGTGCACGCATTACCCTCTCCTTATCTCTAAGATACGTCAATTTCTTCCTCCTCATATCCAGATCGTGTCTCAGGGAAAACTCGTGGCTCAGAGTCTTCAGGACTATCTGAACAGACATGCTGAGATCGAAGCCCTCTGTTCAGATGGAGGTACAATTCGCTATTTCACGACGGAATCGTGCGGCAATTTCAATGATAAAGCTGCTATATTTCTGGAGTATCCGGTAGAATCCGAACATATTGAAATCTAACGGGATACGTTATTTTGATCGTTTTCATAACCCGTTAGGCGCATAGTCTGTCTCTTTCGTTTCCTGATTATAAAATCTACCAATACATAAATCAGGAAGAGGATCGTGCTGATAACCGATATCCAAAGTATCGCTTTGTCCATACTCTCTTCCCCTGTGAAAACAGCAATCAGAATTACGAGCGGAAGCGTGCCGGCAACAGTAGCGAGTATATACCTTAAAAAACCCATCCTCAGTAAGCCGGCAACAAAATGGAGGGCGTCATTCGGAAGAATAGGCGAAGTCCGGATAACAGCCACGACGCCTATCCCATAGCGATGGACCCAGCTCTGGATACTCTTCTGTGTTTTTTCTCCGATCAGCTTTTTCAGGGCGTATGGACCCAGGTATATTCCCGTGTAATAACCGGCAGTAGAGGCGCCGAGCACTGCGAAGATCGAGATAAGACTTCCCCACCAGGGGCCATAGCATATTACTGCTACTATCATCAGCAGAAAGTTCGGGATAAAGAGTAAAAAGGCCTGTAAGGTCATGGTAATTATAATGATTGCAGGTCCCCATAATCCAAACTGTTTTACCCAGGCTTCAGCTCGTTGTTTGTCTTTACTCATCAAAACCTGGAACCCTTCATTTACCTGCTGATGAAATGACGGAATGATAAAGTAGGATCCAACCAGAAGTATAATTATTGCCAATGAAATCCACAGGGGAAGGTTTTTGTGTTTCTTTACTATTTCTTTAATATTGTCAGGCATAGATGTTATCGTGTTTATTTCGTATAACAAAAAAAATACAAACTTGCTTGAGTGTAATGCTATCCTGAAGCTCAATGTGCAGCCAGCAACGGAAATCTGATCTTAAAAAGCTATTTTTGCGCATTATTTGATTTCATCCCCAAGAAAATGAGTATTTCTAAAATATACGACCCTAAAGAAGCCGAAGATAAGTGGTATAGTTACTGGCTGGAAAAAAAGTTTTTTCATTCGGAACCTGATGAGCGTGAGCCCTATACTATCGTAATTCCTCCGCCGAATGTGACGGGCGTCCTCCATATGGGGCATATGTTGAACAATACCATTCAGGATGTTCTCATTCGCAAAGCAAGGATGCAGGGAAAAAATGCCTGCTGGGTGCCAGGTACCGACCACGCTTCTATCGCTACCGAAGCAAAGGTAGTGGCTATGCTTAAAGAAAGAGGAATAGAGAAGAAGGATATAAGCCGCGAGGAATTTCTGAAATACGCATGGGAGTGGAAAGAAAAATACGGCGGTATCATTCTCAAGCAACTCGAAAAGCTGGGTGCTTCCTGCGACTGGGACCGCACCCGGTTCACAATGGATGAGGCTCTTTCGGAAGCTGTTAAGGATACTTTTATTCATCTTTATAAAAAAGGCCTGATCTACCGCGGGATACGGATGGTAAACTGGGATCCTAAGGGAATGACTGCCGTTTCGGATGAGGAAGTGATCCGTAAAGAGGTAAATCAGAAACTGTATTACATCAGATATCAGATTGCGGGTTCGGGCCTGCAACCTGCAACTCACAACCAGCAATCCGAAATTCCCGGCTATATTGTCATTGCCACGACCCGGCCGGAAACAATAATGGCGGATACAGCAATTTGTATCAATCCTAATGATGAACGGTATCGCTTTTTAAAAGGAAAGAAGGTGCTTGTTCCTTTGATCAACCGCGAGATCCCCGTAATTGAAGATGAGTATGTTGAAATGGAGTTCGGTACGGGCTGCTTGAAAGTTACCCCTGCACATGACTTGAACGACTACGAACTGGGTGTTAAACACCACCTGCCTGTAATTGATATCCTGAACGACGACGGTACCTTAAACGAAAAGGCCGAAATACTTGTAGGGGAGGAGCGTTTTGTTGCGCGCAAGAAAATTGCCCGTATGCTCGAAGAGGCAGGTATGCTTGAAAAGGTTGAAGATTATAAATCACAGATTGGTTTTTCTGAGCGTACCGACGCGGCGATAGAGCCTAAATTATCTCTGCAATGGTTTTGCAGGATGGAAGAGATGGCAAAACCTGCCCTCGAATACGTTCTGAAGGGGGATATTAAATTGATTCCTGATAAATTTATGAATACCTACCGCCACTGGATGGAGAATGTGAAGGACTGGTGTATCAGTCGCCAGCTGTGGTGGGGCCAGCGGATTCCTGCATGGTATAACGAAAGAGGCGAATGGGTTGTTGCCAGCGATCTTGCAGCCGCAGAGCAGGAATTCCGGAATGCCAACATCAGTTTTCAGAGCATCCGTCAGGACGAAGATGTGGTAGATACATGGTTCTCTTCCTGGCTCTGGCCAATGTCGGTGTTCGATCCGAAAGTATGCGGCCATCCCGAGGAAAAAGGAAATGCCGACATCAACTATTACTATCCAACGAACGACCTTGTAACAGCGCCCGAAATCCTTTTCTTCTGGGTTGCCAGGATGATTATGGCTGGTAATGAGTTCAGGGGAGAAGTGCCGTTCAGGAATGTTTATCTTACAGGTATAGTGAGAGATAAGCTTGGCCGGAAGATGTCGAAGTCGTTGGGTAATTCTCCCGACCCGATTGAGCTGATCGAAACCTATGGCGCTGACGGCGTTCGGGTAGGGATGCTGCTTTGTTCACCTGCAGGAAACGACCTGATGTTCGACGAATCTTACTGCGAACAGGGTCGTAATTTTGCTAACAAGATCTGGAACGCGTTCCGGCTTGTTAAAGGATGGACCGTAACCGAAGCTTCCGAAGCAGGTAAAGAAAATATTGCTGCGATAAACTGGTTTGAGAGCCGCTTTAACGAGGCCTTAATAGAAATAGAAAATCATTTCAAACAGTACCGTCTTTCTGAAGCCCTGATGGCGATATATAAACTGGTATGGGATGATTTCTGTGCATGGTACCTGGAAATGATAAAACCGGGATATCAGCTTCCTATCGACAGCCGAACCTTTGATGCTACCAAAGCGTTCTTTGAGAGTATTCTGAAATTGCTCCATCCTTTTATGCCATTTCTTACCGAGGAGCTATGGCACGACGAAATATTTGCTGAAAGAGGTGCAATGGAATGTTGTATTGTTGCTCCTTATCCTGTATCGGGGGAAATAAATGGAAAGCTTCTGAGAGAAATAGATATAGTGAAACAAGTTATTTCGGAAGTTCGTAATATTCGCAACAGTAAGCAGATTTCTCCAAAGGAAGCCCTGCCCCTGGCTATCAATGCCAACTCCGATATTGAGTATTCTGAATATCTGCCGATCATTCATAAACTGGCAAATATCACCGAAGTATCCTTTGTAGAAGAAAAGCCTGCCGGAGCCGCTGCGTTTATAGCGGGCCGCGATGAGTTCTTTGTAAGCCTTGAAGGGAATATAGATGCAGAGGCCGAGCGCGAGCGTATAACAAAGGAACTGGACTATCTCAAAGGATTTCTTAAGGCAGTAAACGGAAAACTTTCTAATGAGCGGTTTGTTCAGAATGCAAAGCCCGACATAGTTGAGAACGAACGTAAAAAGAAGGCGGATGCAGAGGCCAAAATTATAATCCTTGAAGAAGGTCTGAAACTGTTTTAAGCAGGAAGACCGATGCAGGATTGACATTTGTAATACCCTAAAACTTAAATATGAGAAAAACTTTTTTATTCATTTTCTTAGTCTCTCTTTTTGCCTGTCAGCAGCCGTCAAAAAAGAAGAAGGTAGTCGAAAAACCACAGGTTGACGCTAAAATTCTTGTATCCTGCGAAGGCATAGGAGATGTGAAACTTACAGATACCTATCCGGAACTCAAAAAGAAATTTGGCCGCGACGCTATCACCGAACATGAGAACAATGTGGAGGGGAAGTTCCTTAGCCTTTGGGAAGGTAAACCTAAGCAGGTAAACATTATTTTTCAGCACGAAAAGGATGCCCCCTTTAAGCGGATAAAATATATCGAGACCGGTGCTTCTGACTCTCCGTATATGACGAGCGACAGTTTGAGGGTTGGGTTATCACTCAAAGATCTGGTCAGAAGAAACGGCTTTATGCCTCTTACCTTTAATAATTTTTATGGCGAGGTAGAGAGTGGCCTCATTATCAGCTTCAATAACGGTGATCTCTCGCGTACAAACTCTTGTTTTGGCGGAAAGCTGGAATGGGTGAGCCAGGAGAATATCTATAAAGATGCATATGATGCTTTTAAAAAGAGGAAAGTAGTAGAGTCTTCCGACGATATTTTTAACAGGATGGAAGTTATGTTGGGAAGCATCCGGGTTACAGCAAAATAATAAGCCTTTAACATACATAATTCAATAACTATGCGCGTTTTTCTTTTTCTAAGTATACTGCTCTTCGCTGCATGCAATAATTCATCCGATAAGGGCGACAAAGCAGCTAAAAAGATACAATCTATAGACACTGCGAGTGAAGGAGGAAGCGAAATTACCTGCTGGGGGATTGGTGATATAGATCTGGATAATGATATGCAGTCGCTTACAGGGAAGGTGGGTAAAGCGAATGTTACTCAAGACTCCCTTTTTAAGGAAGGTTCATTTGAAGGCTTCGTAACAACCCTTTGGAAAGGATCTCCGAAGGAGATCATTGTGCACTGGAAGGAAAAGAAGGAACCCTATCAAACGATCGATCACCTTGAGATCACCAGTCCTGAATCGCCCTACCACTTTGTGAACGGAATAAAGATCGGCACTACGCTGAAGGAGATGGAAAAGCTCAATGGCGGAACAACCATAAGTCTTTATGGTTTCGGATGGGACTACGGAGGCACCTTTATTAGCTTTAATAAAGGAAAGCTTGCCGGTGACATTCCTTGCTTTGGTGGTGTGTTTGCCCTTCCTGAAAATGCGGAGACCAGTGACACGAAAGATGTCATGGGCGACTCGAAGATCAGCTCTTCTCATGCGGCTTTTACGAAATACGACCCGAAGCTGGTTACGATCAGGGTAAAGAGTTAATGCTCACTTGTAGTCAGGCAGCGATTCGATGAATTTATAACTTTTTGTTTCGAAGTCGATGGTGCAGTAATAATGCTGCAATCCGTTACTCACAGCCAGAAGCGGTATCTTGTGGACTATATTATACCGTGCAATCTGATCAAATACTTTTTGATTTATGGCGACGGAGGGGGCTTTACATTCTATCATTAATATTTTTTCGCCCTGCGAATTGAAGACCACGATATCGGTCCGTTTTTGCAGTGAATGCAATTTTAAGCCACCTTCAAGCTTGATCAGCGTTTTAGGGTATTTCTTCTCCTGAATGATAAACTGAACGAAGTGTTGCCTTACCCACTCTTCGGGTGTTAATACAAGGAACTTCTTGCGGATATCATCAAAAATGAAATTTACATCCCCTTCCTGTTTTATTTTAAAAGGATACGCAGGAAGATTTAACGGTACTGGCTCAAACATCAGCGCGAAAATCGGGAAAAAAAATCAAATATGATTTTCTTACCTTAGCATCAGAAATGACTGTTGCTGCATTATTGAACGACCTCAAGGCCCGGAAATTCAAGCCGGTTTACCTGTTTCACGGCGAAGAGCCTTTTTATATCGACCTGTTTAGTGATTATATTGAGAAAAATCTTCTTACCGATGCAGAAAAGGGCTTCAATCAAACGGTACTATATGGCCGGGATACCGATATTATGACCGTTTTAAATTCTGCCAAACGCTTTCCGATGATGAGTGATTACCAGTTGGTATTAATCAAGGAAGCGCAGGACATGAAATGGGGGAAGGAAACGGAAGATAAGAAGTCGATCGATCCTTTTCTTACTTACCTCGAAAAACCCCTTGCCAGTACCATTCTTGTATTTTGCTATAAACACGGAAAATTCGATAAACGGAAGAAGACCTATAAAGCAATAGAGAAGAATGGCGTCGTTTTTGAATCGGCCGTTATTTACGAAAACAAAGTTCCTGCCTGGGTAGAAGACTTTGTAAGGGAAAAAGCCTATCGCATCAATCCCCGGGCGGCTGCTCTTATCGCCGAATATCTCGGAAACGACCTCTCAAAGATCTCAAATGAACTGGAGAAGCTGATGTTAAACATTCCGAAAGGCAATGAGATATCAGTAGACGATGTGCAGAATAACATTGGTATAAGTAAGGAATACAATGTTTTTGAACTACAGGATGCTTTGGCTAAGCGCGATATTTTGAAGGCGAACCGTATTATTAACTATTTTGGCTCAAACACAAAAGCGAATCCAATACAGATGGTATTGGGAGCGTTAAATACCTGGTTTACCAAGATATTGAAATACCATTATATAGCAGACCGGAGCCCTCAGACGCTTGCAAAGGAATTGGGGGTAAATCCCTACTTTATTAAAGATTACCATCTGGCGGCGAAGAGTTTCAATTTATCCCGCACGTTTGAAGTGATCAGCTACCTACGCGAATATGACCTTAAAACAAAGGGAGTGGACTCGACAGGAAATACCGAAGATGGCGACTTACTAAAAGAGCTCATATTTAAGATCCTGCACTGATTGAGTTTACGTCATAAGTATAAGTGACTTATAATCTTTGTTATAGAAACAACAAGTCTTACCTGGCTTTACAGTCCCTCTAAAGTACTCCAAAATGTTTCCTGCCGCAGAATAACGTCTCTGCTTTCCTGCATTACAGGAATAGAGAAATCACAGATAAGAATTTACGGAAACAGATAGTTTTCTTGTATAATGAGGCCAGAATTGTATGACAATCGTTCGGGACTTGTTCTGGAACTATTCGGGGTGAGTGCAGGGTGAGAGCACAGTGAGTGCACGGTGAGTGCACCTTTTCCCGGAAAAACGTGCACTCACCGTGCACTCACCCTGCACTCACTGTGCTGACAACCCGAAGAATTCTCCTGTCTCATTACAACGAGGGCCATACAAATCTACACCTTCTCTTATTCTTTATCTACATAAAAGAATGATTGATGGCAGATGCCGCTATTTCAACACATTTGCTTGCTTCTGGTTGAGCCTGTGCGATGTTTTAATGATTGGAATGGAACATTAGCCTTTCCCCCGGCTTACTATCATTAAATTGCCCATTTTCGTAAGCCAGATGGCCCGAGACAATAGTATGAGTGATCCTTGAATCAAAGGTATAGCCCTCGAATGGACTCCAGCGACATTTGGAGAGGATATTTTCCTTCGATACTTTTACCTGTTGATTAAGATCGGCGAGAACAATATCGGCATAATAACCTTCCCGGATGAACCCTCTTTGCTTCAGTTTAAAGCATATCGAAGGGTTGTGTGCCATCTTTTCAACGATCTGCTGCAGGCTGAGCTTTTCCTGATGGTAAAACTGCAGCATAGCTAACAGGGCATGCTGTACAAGAGGGCCTCCCGACGGTGCCTGAAGGTATGATTTCGACTTTTCTTCTATGGTGTGTGGTGCATGGTCCGTGGCTATTACATCGATTGATCCGTTAATGACGGCCTTGAGAATCGCATCTCTGTCAGCCGCTGTTTTAACAGCAGGGTTCCATTTAATCCAGTTACCCTTTTCCTGGTAATCCTCGTCAGAGAACCAAAGATGATGTATACAGGCTTCAGCCGTGATCCTTTTATCCTGCAAGGGGATCGTATTCGTAAACAGTTCCGTCTCTTTTCCGGTTGAGATATGCAGAATATGAAGACGGGTATTATGCTTTTTTGCCAATTCAACCGCAAACGAAGAAGATTTATAACAGGCTTCGGTACTTCTGATCAAAGGGTGCATTTCGGGACTGATATTCTCAACATATCTTTCTTTGAATATCTCCATATTCCGCCGGATGGTTTCCTCATCTTCGCAATGGGTTGCAATCAGCATCGGCGTTTTGGAAAAGATGGATTCGAGGGTCTTTTCATTGTCAACCAGCATATTTCCGGTTGACGATCCCATGAATATTTTAATTCCGCATACGCGTTCCGGATCAGTCTTCAGCACCTCTTCAAGATTGTCATTTGTTGCCCCCATGAAGAACGAATAATTTGCCAGCGACTTCTTTGCGGCAATGCTGTACTTTTCTTCGAGAAGTTCCTGTGTTACCGTATTGGGGACGGTATTCGGCATTTCCATAAACGAGGTGATCCCGCCTGCAACTGCAGCCCTGCTTTCACTTTGGATATCAGCCTTATGCGTTAAACCCGGCTCCCTGAAATGGACCTGATCATCTATACAACCAGGCAGCAGATGCAGCCCCTCTGCATTTATCTCCTTGTCTGCTTTTAGGTTAAGCGATGGCGCGATTTGTTCGATAAATCCGTCTTTAATAAAGACATCCGAGGCAAAGATCCTGCCCTCATTAACTATTGTAGCGGCTTTTATAAGAATGGACGACATAGCGATAAAATAAGGACGAAGTTAAGCATTTATCATTATTGTGTCTTTTCTACGAAATTCAATAACTCTTTTGTTTTCTGCCTTGTTACTAAATGGGTGCATAGAACATATAAATGCAGCCTAAAATGTTATGAAGATTGATTTGAGTAGTAAAACCGCGTTGGTAACCGGCGGAAGTAAAGGTATAGGCAAGGGTGTAGCCCGTTCTCTCTCCGAAACCGGAGCAAAGGTGTTTATCTGTGCGCGCGAACTGAATGAGCTTGAAGAAACGGTCGCGGAAATATCCTATGATACCGGAACTCCTGTAAAGGCAATTCAGGCGGATATCACAAGTCAGGATGAAGTCGACAGCTTAATGGAAACCATCAGAAATCATTCAGGCGGCGTCGATATTCTGGTTAACAATGTTGGTGGAATAGGGCGTCAAGCCCCTTTTGAGGAAATCGATGCGGAAGAGTATTTGTCGCTTTACGATCTTAACGTAGTAACAATGATCAGGCTGGTAAAGGCTGTCGCGCCGGGCATGATTGCCAGGCGTTGGGGCCGGATCATTAATATGTCGTCGGAAAATGGCTTGCAGCCCTATCCCGATATGATCCCTTACAACTTAACTAAGGCTGCCATTATTAATCTAAGCAAGGGCTTGTCGAAGCTTTACGGAAAGCACAATATCCTGGTCAATACTGTTTCTCCCGCTTTTATTTATACGCCTCTGGTCGACAGCATGCTTCGTGCTCAAGCTGCCGACAGGGGGATCTCTAAGGAAGAGGCACAGCATCAGTTTCTTGAGCAGAACCGGCCCGGTATAGAGCTTGGACGCCCCGGCACCATCGAAGAAGTAGGTGCTGCTGTTGCGTTTCTTGCCTCGGAACAAGCGTCGTTTATAACGGGAGCTAATCTGCGGGTAGACGGTGGTTCGGTTTCGACCATATAAGAACCAACCAAAACACTATCTTTGCAGCTATGCCTTCTTTTGAAGATTTTAAATTAAACCGTCAGATTCTGAATGCGGTAGCTGATGCAGGTTATACTGTACCAACACCTATTCAGCAAAAAGCTATAAGTCCTATCCTTTCAGGACAGGATATTATGGGTATAGCGCAAACCGGCACCGGGAAGACGGCAGCTTATGTACTTCCTATGCTGATGAAGCTGAAGTACGCTCAGGGAACCGACATCAGGGCGCTTATTCTGGCTCCTACCCGGGAGCTGGCAATGCAGATCGAAGAGAATATTAAGGTTTTTACTAAGTATACCGATCTTCGTTCGCTGGTGATTTACGGCGGCTTAGGCCCTAAAACACAGATTGAACAGCTTAAGAAGGGGCTCGACATTCTCGTGGCCACACCAGGTCGTTTTCTGGATCTTTATCTCGAAGGACATATTCCGGTTAAGTCCTTGCAGTTCCTGGTAATTGACGAAGCAGATAAAATGATGGATATGGGCTTCATTGGATCCATCCACCGCATTCTTGAAGTCGTTCCCCGCAAGCGCCAGAACTTACTTTTCTCGGCAACGATGAGTGAGCTCGTCCATAAAATAGCGGGCGACTTTCTGAAATTCCCTACAGTAATAGAAGTAGACCCGCAGGCTACACCAGCTGCAACTGTACAACAGGCACTCTATTACGTTCCTAACATAAAAACGAAGATTAACCTTCTTCAGTACCTTCTTCAGAGGGACGAAGAGTTAAACCGCCTGATCATCTTTTGCAAAACCAAAGAGGTCGCCGATAATATTTACAAATATCTTGAAAGAAAATATGGCCAGGATCAGGTGAAAGTGATCCATGCCAATAAAGGGCAAAATACCCGGATCAACTCAATTAATGCATTTAAAGACGGGGAGGTAAGGATCCTTGTGGCCACAGATGTTGCTTCGCGCGGGATCGATGTGCTGAACGTCAGCCATGTGATCAATTTTGACGTTCCAATCATTATTGAAGACTATGTTCACCGGATAGGACGTACTGGAAGAGCGTTTAATACGGGAGACGCGATTACATTCTGCAACCCTGCCGAAGAATATTACGTACGTAAAATAGAGAAACTCATCAGGCAGCAGATTCCTGTTGCAGATATTCCCTCTGATGTTTTCGTAGAGGAAACACCGTATGAGGAGAGGCAGGCCATTGCAAGAGAAATTGACATGCAAAAGAGAAAAGAAGATCCTGAATTTAAGGGTGCTTTTCATGAAAAGAAGTATGCAAATTCGGTAAAGAAGACTTCAAAGCCGGGAAGCGGCAAGACGAGCGCTTTTAGTAGAAAAAAAGGATCAGCGCCCTCAGGTAGAAAAGCTGGAAATTCAAAGGCAGGTTTTTCGAGAGGCAGAAAAAAAGGATGAAAACCAGATTGACCCCTTTAAATGTCGTTTCGGCGGCTCTTCTGGTCGCTTTATTGTATCCTCTGGTGCACGCCGGCAGTTCGGAAAAACTTTTAAGCACCGTTTTGCTGCTCATACTTGTAATCATTTGTGCTGTTGCTGATATTGTTTTCAGGGGTTTTTTGCGTGATTTAAAACGTATTTGGATTGTTGAAACGATATTTGTCATCTTTGTAGCGATTTTGCTGCTGATATTCAGAGCGGCGGGCAGCTGACCCAGTGCCTTCAGTAATTAGCTGTCAGCAAATGCTATCAGCTGTCGGCAGTTGGGTTGATCCGTCAATCGCCAGGCACCTGTATATTATCAAATAATAATCATCAAATAGTAATCTGTGTAATCATCAATCAATAATAATGAAGAAAGCCGAAATAAAACTGACAATAGAACTGGACGATAATAATGTTCCTGAGAATATTAAATGGGAGTCAACGGATTCGGAAAACAAAGAACAACTCGCAACAAAAGCCATGATACTAGCCCTGTGGGATCATAACTATAAAAATTCGTTGAGGATAGACTTGTGGACCAAAGATATGCCCGTAGATGAAATGAAACGATTTTTCTACGAAACCCTTCAGACGATGGGCGACAGTTTTCTGAGGGCAACAGGCGAGAAAAATATAGTAGAGGATCTCAGAGACTATTGCGCACATTTTGCTGAGAAAATGGAGATTAAGCAGGGCCAGTAAAGTTTTATTATCTAACTTAGTACGTAAAACTGAACACTTACAACTCAAAAAGGTGAAAATTAAAAATTATTTAGGCCTGTGCGGCGCCTTATTGATAATAGGCGGAGGCCTTAGTCCCATGGTTCACTTGCCCATTATTGGAAACTGGAATTATTGGGACCTTCATTCAGGCATTGCTTCCATCGTTTATGTACTTGCAGCTTTAGCTATCATCGCGGCATTTACAGGAAAATCAGGCTTGCTGAAGTTTTGCGGATGGGCTGAGCTGCTGTTAATTCTCCTGACGCTTGTTGCTGTGCACTTCAAAGTAAATGATTCATTTAGTTTTATTCCATTCAAGAAGCTTGCCCGTGCCGCTGCCGGCATTGTGCATTATCGTTGGTCTGGGTGGATATTGCTTTTGCTTGGCGCCGTAGTTATGATTATCGCAGGCAGAAGAAAACGCACTGAACGTGCTCAGTCTCTGAGCAATCAGTTGCGCGGGGAATAATATCGGAGGGACGGAGCCGGGGCGGTCATACTATCACAACAGGTTGAGCTGACCAATCTGCATCATCCGGGCTTCGTGCTCAAGAAGCCATTTTTTTCGCCAGAGCCCTCCGGCATAGCCGACGAGCGTTCCCGAGCTGCCAATAACACGGTGGCAAGGGACAACTATCATCAGGTTGTTTCTTCCGTTCGCTGCTGCTATCGCGCGGATAGCCAGGGGCGTTCCCATCCGGCGGGAAAGTGCCGCATAGCTGATGGGGTAGCCCGGCGGGATGTTTAACAGTTCCTGCCAGACGCTCTGCTGAAAGTCTGTGCCCTGCTGTGCTATCGGAAAATCAAAAGAGCTTCGTCTCCCCTCAAAATATTCATTTAACTGTTTTGCTGCTAAATCAGTAAGCGCCGAGGAGGAGGGGAATTCCTCCGGTTCCTGTTCCTTGCAGCTGATGCAATAAACATACTCTTCATCTGCCTTAATACTGATGACTCCAATGGGGCTCTGAATAGATGATGAAAACATGTTTAAAGATAATAATTTTGTTACGCTCAAATATCTGCCCGCTCTTGTTTCTTACCGCTATCCATTATCTTTGTGGCAATGGATTTACTGGGACAGGTGAGATACCTTATAAAGAAAGAGATTGTGCTTGAATGGCGGTCGAAGTATGCTTTAAACGGAATCCTGCTGTATGTGGTGTCAACTATCTTTGTATGTTACCTGTCGTTTAAGCAGATAAACCCTGTAACCTGGAATGCTCTTTTCTGGATAATCATGCTTTTTGCTTCGGTCAATGCCATAGCTAAAAGTTTTCTTCAGGAGAATAAAGGGCGGCAATTGTACTACTACAGCATCGCCAGCGCCCGCGCCATTATCATTTCAAAAATAGTTTACAACATCCTGTTAATGCTGTTGCTGTCGGTGATTGCTATAGCTTTCTACTCACTGGTGTTCAATAATCCAATTGGCGACCCGCTTTTCTACTTGCTTTCTGTACTTGCCGGTAGTATCAGCTTTGCTTCCGTATTTACCATGATTTCCGGCATCGCATCAAAAGCAAATAATAGCGGAGCGCTGATGGCGATCCTTAGCTTTCCGGTAATTATACCTCTGCTTATCGTGCTGATAAAGTTTTCAAAGAATGCGATGGACGGACTTGACAGAAGTGTCAGCCTCGACGAAATAGGGGTCCTCCTGGCCATTAATATTATTGTTATAACCATCTCGCTGCTGCTGTTCCCGTTTCTCTGGAGGGATTGACGATTAGCTTTCAGCAATCAGCTTTCACCTCTTCTTTAAGCTTTCACCTTTCTGCTTTCCGCTCTACTTTAAACTTATCCTTTCAACTTTCAACACTCAACTTTCAACACTCAACTTTCAACTCCTCCGCCATGGCATGATTTTTTCTTATTAACTAATAAGAAACACACACTAAGGACTGTTATATGATAAATAAACCCCTGTTAATGCCAAATAAGACGTTTTTTAAAGGTATTTTTTTAAATCTCTTTATTTTTTTAATCCTGTTTTCGTTAAGCAATTGCAGCAAAAGGAAGTCAGGAGAGCAACCTGTACTGGACAGTGCTTATGTAACGCAGTACATGAATTCGAAGCCTGCATTTAAAGATGACCTTTATTGGGCCATGCAGTTTTATAAAGCAAGAGAATATAAGCTTGGCTGGTTTAAAGATCACGAAGTGGTTCCTGAAGCTGAAAAAATGCTTCAGGCTGTAAGCAAGGCTGAAGAAGAAGGGCTTGATCCAGCGAGGTATAATATAGTAGATTTTAAAAAGCTGTTTAAAGACCTGAAAGGCATAAAGAGGGATCTTGATAAACGTGATGCTCTGGAACAGGAAATAGATGCAGCGCTCTCCGCGACTTATTTAAACTGGGCCTCAGATTATTACAGGGGATTGCTGGAGCCTCGTGAGGCCAGGAAAGCGGATTGGGATGTGAAAAGAAACAGGATGAAGCTTGACCTTGCGCTGCAGACGGTATTGGGAGAAAGGGAAGATAAGCTGCCGTTTGCCAGCTTTCAGCCGATGCACCCTCAGTATGCTAACCTCAAGAAAGCTCTGGCAAACTACCGTCAGATTAAGGAAGACGGGGGATGGCCAAAGATTCCGCCCGGAGCAAAGCTGAAAGTCGGGCAGCGCTCTGAACTCGTTCCGCTGCTGCGCAAGCGTCTTTCTGCTTTTATAGCCAGGGATAGCGTCTCAGAACAAGGTGTTAATAATACGTTCAGTAAAGATCTTTCGGTTGCACTGAAACGCTTTCAGGATCAGAACGGGCTCACTGCAAATGGAGTGCTCACCCCTGAGACTATTAACTTTATGAATATCCCGGTTGAGGACCGCATCCGGCAGGTAATTATCAATATGGAAAGATGGCGCTGGATACCTCAAAGCTTTGAACCAAACTATCTCATCGTCAATATCCCTGAATATAAGCTTAGGGTTTACGAAAATGGTAAGGAAAAAATGGGCATGAAAGTGATTGTCGGCAAGGAGCTCAATTCTACCCCTATATTCAGCGACAAAATGGAGCATGTTGTAATATCTCCTTATTGGAATATTCCACCCGGTATTCTTAAGGAAGAAATAGCACCTAAGGCTGCCTCTAATTCGGGTTTCCTTGAGGCGATGGATATGGAAGTCATTACAAAGGACGGAGGTACAGTAGATCCTTCTACAGTCGACTGGTCGGCTGCTGGTACCTCTGGCTTTCAGTACATTGTACGCAGAAAACCCGGACCTAAAAATGATTTAGGAAGGGTGAAGTTTATATTTCCGAACTCCATGAACATATACCTTCACGATACGCCTTCTACTCAATTATTCAGTCAGTCGAAGCGCGACTTTAGTCATGGTTGCGTTCGCGTTGAAAAACCGATAGAACTCGCAGCATATTTGCTACGCAATGCGGGATGGGACCGATCAAAAATATTGGACCAGGTGAGTACGCGTGAAGAGAAGTATGTGCCATTAAAAGAAAAGCTTCCTGTCTACATTGTTTATTTTACTGCTGCTGCAGATGAGAACGGCAGAGTAAGGTTTTATGATGATGTTTATGAGCACGACCGCAAGCTAAAGGCGATGTATTTTAGTAAACTGTAGCTTAGTATGGGGTAGCAAGTAGCAAGATGCAAGTATCAGGTAGCAAGATGCAAGTATCAGGCAGCAAGATGCAGGTTGCAGGAATCAGGTATCAAGATGTAGGGTGCAAGTATCAGGCAGCAAACCGCGATAGGTTGTATGTTTAATTAAACGTACAACCTATTACTTAAAACTTATAACTTTATCCCATGAACCCCGAAATACTTCAGCAGATAGTGACAATGAAAATGCCGTTTGGCAAATATACCGGGACTTTGATTTGCAACCTTCCTGAGTCGTACCTCGTTTGGTTTTCGCAAAAGGGATTTCCTCAGGGTAAACTTGGCATGATGCTGCAAACGATGTACGAGATCAGGCTAAACGGTCTTGAATATTTGCTGACACCGCTTAAAAACAAGACAATGGGCAATGTGAATATCGAAACTTTTAAAGGCCCTTACAAAAAGTAACTGGTAAAGCAATGAGGGTGTCGACGCCACTACTCAACCCCAATTCAGCTTTCGGCATTCCATTTTCAGTATTTCACTTTCTCTTTGAACATTCAACTTTGAACATTCAACGTTCAACTTTCAGCCCTCGCCTTTCGGCTTTCACCTCTCAACCTTGAACTTTCAACCTTCAACTCTCCGCTTTATCGGTAGGCTGTATGTCGTTTTCTACTTCAAGCTTTTGTTGTACTTTATCACTTTTTGATCGCAATTGCCGGTTTTTCATCGGACTCTCACCCGGGTTTTCATCTCCCAGAAGTACTCCCCAGGGCTTGAACATTTCAGAACGGTCGAAAATTATCTTCATGACCGCAATGATCGGCAAGGAAAGGAACATACCTGAAATTCCCGAAATTGCCCCTCCTATGAGGACGCCGACTATCGCTCCGAGTGCATTGATCCTCACCTTTGACCCTACTATGCGTGGCATAAGGATATTATTATCGAGGAATTGGACGAAAGCGATCGTACATAGCACAATCAACACCGGAGTCAGGGACTGCGAGGAACTAAGTGTTAAAATTACCCCTATGATATTGCCAATAAGCGCACCCACGTAAGGGATCAGATTAAGAAGGGCGAATAACACGCCGATCAACAAAGCATGTTTGATGCCAAACAGAAGTAATAAGCCCCCTACGAGAACACTCATATAGGTGATTTGGATTAGCAAGCCAATAAGATAGCTCTTGATGATTGATTCGCTTTCGCCTAATACTTCTTCTACTTTTTCGTGTTGATCGGGCTTGAACCACATGAAAATGAAGCGCAGAAGCAGATTCTTATAAGAAAGTATCAGGAATACATAGATTGGTAAAAGTCCGAGGAATATGAAAGCAGAAGATACAGAACCTGCAGCTCCGCCCAGTATGGAAGCCGAATAATTTAGCAGCTTGCTGCTTTGTTCATCAATGAATTTTAACTGCTCCGTGGTAGAGAAGTGGCTGATGTCATTGATCCATTTACTCAGAGAACTGAGATGTAGACTGACGTTTTTCTGAATCTGGGGGAAGTCGGCTATCATGCGACCCATCTGCGAAGAAAAAAACCATCCGATTAATGAAACAATGGTTAGCATCAGCAGGATTGGAATCAGGATGGCCAGAAAATCAGGAAATCTTTTCTTTCGGAAGAACCGGTACAACGGCAGCAGAACGATGCTGATAAAGAATGCCATGATAAGAGGCATAATGATATTATTTCCAAGCACCAGAAGTGCCCCGAGTAAGAACAGGCCAAGCAGCTCTATGGACCGCTTTACTGTTACAGGAATTTCTTTCATATATATGTGTGAGATTAAAGTTATAACAAAGAAAGAACAAATAGGTTGCGGATACAATCTCCATTCAGAAGAAATATATTACTCTTCCTGCCTTATACGGGTGATCATAAAAGATATGGAACATCCGAGCAGCGCCATCAGGGCGAAGGCCCATCTGAGGCCGGCGGTGTGAGATATATAACCGATGAGTGGTGGTACGAGTAAGAATCCAAAATACCCGACTGTAGATATAGCGGCAACTGCAGGGCCAGTACCCATAGCTTTCGATTTACCGGCCATGCTGAAGATCAAAGGTACTACGCAGGACACACCAAGACCGATGAGCATAAATCCGAAACCTGCAGTAAGAGGGAATGGAAACAGTGCGGCCATAGAAAGACCAGAAAAGATCATAATGCCGCTATATTTCAGCATCGATCTTACGCCGAAGCGACCAACGAGCCTGTCGCCTGTAAATCTTCCCGCAGCCATAGCTACCATATATACTACATACCCAAGGGTTACCACGTCTTTAGAAGCGTGTACCACCTTCTGAAAATAAATCCCACTCCAGTCGTACATAGTGCCCTCACAAGCCATTGAAACAAAGGATATCAGTCCAAATTTCAATAGTGATTTATCGGGGAGGATAAAACTGGCTTTTCCTCCGCTCTGCGATGGCGGCTGAGGAAGCGTGCCGGGAAATGCAAAGAAACTAAGTATTACGAGCAGTATTCCCGAAATAAGTAAATGGTAGGAGGGTGGGACGTCTGTGGAGACCATAAAGGATCCCACGGCTGCTCCTGCAAAGCCAGCAATGCTCCAGATGCCGTGGAAAGTGGTGATGATTGAACGGTTATATAAAGCCTGTACCCCGATTGACTGGGCATTCATGGAAATGTTTAAAAAGTTGCGGGAAGAGCCGAACAGGAAAAGCACCACTACAAGCTGCCAGGTAGATGTTGCAAAGCCTATCAGGCTCAGCATAAAGTTAAACAGCACAGCTCCGGTCAACATGATCAACCGGCTGCTGAATCGTTGCAGCAGAAAGCCTGTAACTGGTAGTGTAAGCATCAGTCCAAGCGGAAGGGCAAATAGTACAGATCCAAGCTCCGCGTCGCTCAAATCAAGCTTTTGTTGTATGGCAGGGATCCTCGAAGCCCAGGTTGAGAATCCGAAACCGGAGACAAAGAAAAATAATGTGATGGCAACGCGTGCCTTTGTGGGAGAATTCATCTTAAGCTGTCAGCTTCCGGCTTATGGCAGTCAGCCTTCTATTTGCCGTTTTGTTGAAATTTCTGCGAAAGTATGAAAAATGTAGAGTAATCAGCAAATCCTTATCTTTAGAGCATGAATCATTCAGTAATTAGCCGCTATCAGGAGATGATCGGCTTGTCGGACAATGAAATCACGAGATACAGTCGTTTAGCCAACAGATACTCTCTGCTTCGTTTGTTTGCTCTCGTTCTGGGTGGTGTGATTATCTGGCAAACATTTGAATACGAGAAAATCTGGCTTACAGAGCTGGCGTTTTTCCTGTTGATCGTTGTCTTTGCATGGCTGGTGAGCCGGCAAAGCCGATATGATAAAAAGAAGCAATTTTATATATCGTTAAAGAAAGTGAACGAGAATGAAATCAGCAGCATCAATACCCAGGAGAATATATATCCCGATGGCTCGCTGTTTGCTGAAGAACAACATCCTTATTCATCCGATCTGGATATTTTCGGCAAAGCATCGCTGTTTAAGCTGCTGAATCGCTCTGCCACTTTCCCGGGTAATCAAAAGCTCGCCGGCTGGCTGCTGCAACCTGCAGGAAATGCAGAAATAAGAGAAAGACAGGCTGCCGCAAAAGAGCTATCATCGAAACTGGACTGGAAAATGAAGTTTCAGTCGGTATTGCTGTTTGCAAATAACAACACGGGAAATAGCGATGTACAGGGGCTGATTAAATATCTTGAACTTATTCACGACAAAAGAAAAAGCTGGATCAAGGTGTACATAAAGGCGGTACCCTGGGTGTTTCTGACTGCAACGGTCCTGGCTTATTTTTATCCCCCCCTGCTCTTATTTCTTTTTATTCCGGGACTCATAAATATTGCGCTTGTTTTAAGCAGGCAGCCAGACGTAAACAGAGTTGAAAGGACCATTGGAAAGGCTGGAAACACTTTGGCATTCTATTCAGATGCATTTAAGATGCTGGAAGAAGAGCAGTGGTCTTCGCCCCTATGTCAGAAGCTTCAGGATGAGCTGAAAAGCTCAGATAACAAGAGGCTATCTGAGCAGGTAAAAGGCCTTTCGGTACTGCTTAACCGTTTGGAATACAGGTTGAATGTATTTATAGGGCCGGTGCTCAATGTGACGATGGCATGGGACGTCAGGCAACTGCTTGCAATTGAAACGTGGAAATCAGAAAACAGGTTATTGGTTGCAAAGGCCTTTGATGTACTGGCTACGGTGGAGTCGCTGATAAGCATCGCCGGGATTCATATAAATTATCCGGAATGGTGCTTCCCCGAATTAGTGGACCATGACCATTATACCCTCTGTGTTAAATCGGCCGGTCATCCCCTTATTCCTGTTGATAAACGTATTGAGAACGACTTCTATCTGGAGAATAACCATAATATTGATATCATTACAGGTTCTAATATGGCGGGTAAAAGCACCTTCCTCCGCACTCTGGGCATCAATGCTGTGCTTGCGTTCTGCGGAGCCCCCGTTTGCGCCGTGGAAATGAGGATTACAAACATGAAGATCTTTACCTATATGCGGATTAAAGACTCTCTTAATGAAAGCATATCGACTTTTAAAGCAGAACTAAACCGATTACAACAATTGCTGGATGCACTTCGTACAGGCGATAAAGTATATTTTCTGATTGATGAGATGCTCAGGGGAACAAACTCTGCAGATAAGTACCGGGGATCTAAAGCTATCATTGAAAAGCTTATAGGTCAAAAAGCCGTAGGAATTGTAGCAACTCACGACTTGCAGATCGCGGAGCTGGAAGAGAAATATCCTGAATATATCAGGAATTTTTATTTTGATATACAAGTACAGGGTAGTGAGATGCATTTCGATTACAAGCTGAAACACGGAGCCTGTAAAACGTTTAATGCATCGTTGTTATTGAGGCAATTAGGAATTGAAATCCCAGGAGACCACTGAATTAATTGAGTGGTCTGTTAAAGGTAAATCGACTTATTGGCTTTCTGTAAAAGCGAAGACTATTAGTCCATTTAGCCTGGAACTTACGATGTATACATATAACTTAACACTAATCCTGAAGTCGGTATCCTCTTAGAAATTCTTCAGCGGTCATTTTCTTTTTGCCTTCCAGCTGAAGTTCCTTTATGTCAATAAACCCGTCGCGACAGGCAAAGCGTAAAAAGGATTTTCCATCGCTTTCATGCTGTCCGGGGACAATTCCAGGTTTCTCAGCTAATAATGAAGATTTGTAAATCTTTAAAGTTTTATCGTTCAAAAGGGTGTAAGCAGCAGGGTAGGGGCTCAATCCTCTGATATGATTGTAAATCTTTACGGCTGGTTGATCCCAGTTTATCAGGCAGTCTTCTTTAAAGATCTTAGGTGCATGCTTTACATCTGCTGTCCCGCTTCCTTTAAGCAGCTCTCTCTGGGGCGTTTCCTTATAGTCGCCTTTTTCAATAGCTTTTACAGTTTTAACCAGTAGTCCGGCGCCTGTATGCATTAACTTATCATGTACTTCTCCGGCGGTTTCATTTTCACCAATATCCACCGCTTCAGAGAACAGGATATCCCCTGTGTCAATCTCGTGCTGAAGAAAAAATGTAGTTACCCCGGTTTGTTTTTCGCCATTAATTACCGCCCAGTTGATGGGCGCTGCGCCCCTGTAATCGGGCAGCAGAGAGGCGTGCAGGTTAATAGTACCTTTTGGCGGCATGTTCCAGACTATCTCAGGCAACATACGAAAAGCAACTACCACCTGAAGATCTGCGTTAAAAGATCTTAATTGCTCTATAAACCCAGGGTCTTTGAGCTTTTCAGGCTGTAAGACACTGATATTGTTTGCCGCTGCATATTTCTTTACTGCAGATTCGCTCAGTTTCTGTCCTCTGCCGGCGGGCTTGTCGGGGGCTGTAACTACAGCCACTACATTAAATCCTGCGCCAAGCAGTGCATCCAGCGACGCAACAGCAAATTCAGGCGTTCCCATGAAAATAATTCTCATCCTCGTTCCTTTGATTGTTAGCCGTCAGCAAAGTTCTTAAAAAAGTTCATTCAGTTAGAAATATCTTTATGTAAAGAGGGATATTTAAATAAAGAGCCCTTCAGCTGATAAAACAAAAGGTAGAATTTGCATATTTGCTAAAAGTACAAAATCTGCAGAGTTGAATCTTTCAGCCTTTATAGCAAAAAGAATAACGTTAAAATCACAACGGACATTTTCGAAACTGAGTGTAAGAATTGCTATTGCCGGTATCATGCTTAGCCTGGCTGTGATGATACTGTCTGTAGCCGTAATGAGGGGTTTTAAATCTGAAATAAGAGAGAAGGCGCGTGGCTTTTCGGGGGATATCATCGTAATGAAGTATGATCTTAATGCTTCTTACGAGAATTCACCTTTTTCCGTTGGCGCAGATACCATCGCAAAACTTGCCAGGCTCCCCGGCATTACCTACGCTCAGCCTTATGCGTTGAAGCCTGGAATTATTAACGCCAATAATGAGATTGAGGGCGTTGTATTAAAGGGCGTTGATAAAAACTATCATTGGGACTACTTTAAAAGAATTATGGTCGCCGGGAAAGTGATCGATTTTACAGATAGTCTTAAAGCCCGTACCCAGGTTATTATTTCAAAGTATATCGCCGACCGCCTGCATTTGAAAACCGGCGACGACTTTCTGATGTATTTTGTTCAGGAGCCTTTAAGGAAACGAAAATTCGTTATATCCGGTATTTATGATCTCGGCGTGGAAGAGGTGGATAAGACATATGTACTGGGGGACCTATCTCTGATTAGAAGACTAAATAACTGGAAAGATAATGAAGTTGGAGGATACGAATTACGCGTAGATGATTTCAGCAAGCTTGATGAAACGGCAACAAATGTTTACTACGAGCTGCCTGTTAAACTAAAATCCTGGTCGGTAAAGGAATATTATCCCGCCATTTTTCAGTGGCTGTCGCTGCTCGACGTCAATACCCAGGTGATATTGGTTCTGATGCTTGCTGTTGCTATCATTAACATGGTTTCAGCCCTTCTAATCATTATTCTGGAACGTACGAGCATGATCGGAATATTGAAAGCCCTTGGCAGTACGAACTGGATGATTCAGAAAATATTTTTAACAAACGCCTTCTACCTGATTGGCTTTGGAATGGTGTTAGGAAATGTACTCGGCATAGGACTGGGTCTTTTTCAGACGCATACTCACTTCTTTCAATTAGATCAGGCCTCTTATTATGTCTCCTTTGTTCCTGTCGAACTCAATATTACGGATATACTTCTGCTCAACGCTGGTACTCTCGTAATCTGTTTGATTATTCTTATTATTCCTTCCACTATGGTAACAAAGATTGCTCCGGTTAAGGCAATAGGGTTTAAGTGAGTTATAAGTAGTAAGTTTTAAGTTATACGTAATAAGTGGTAAACATCAGGTCTTTTTTACCTTTAACATACCTTAAAACTTATTACTTACTACTTGAAACTTACTACTTACAAGGTATCACTAATTTAACCTGAAGGCTGTTTTAGTACGGATATCCGAGGACGAAGCGCCGATGATGGCTTCAAAGTCTCCTGGTTCGGCTACCCATTCGTGTTTTGCAGCATCAAAGAAACTTAGCGCAGACTTGTCTATCGTGAAAGACACTGTTTTTTGCTCGCCTGGTTTGAGAGATACTTTTTCGAATCCTTTTAGTTCTTTTACCGGACGGGCAACACTTGCTTTAACATCGTTGATATAAAGCTGAACTATTTCTTCGCCTGCTCTTGATCCGGTATTTTTTACATCAACCGTGAATGTGATTTTATCAGAAGGAGAGATAACGCTCTTGTCGGCTTTTACCTTGCCATACTGGAACGTTGTATAGCTCAAACCATGTCCGAATGCAAATAATGGCTTTATCTTTTTCGCTTCAGCCCAGCGGTACCCAACGAAAATGCCCTCTTTATAAGTAATTTCCTTGTTGCCAGGGAACTCACCTGCATTATGGGCTCCGTTGTCGGTTAGCTTCACAGGAAATGTAAATGGCAGTTTTCCGGAAGGGTTTACATCGCCGGTCAGCACCGACGCTATCGCATTCCCGGTTTCAGATCCGAGGAACCAGCCCTGAAGGATAGCAGGAACTTTGTCAACCCATGGCATGGCCACAGCGTTCCCCGATATGTTGATTACTACCAGGTTCTTGTTCGCCTTTGCCAGTTCACTGATCACGCCATCCTGATTGTAAGGTAATTCCAACTGCTTGCGGTCATTTCCTTCAGAATCCTGGTGATCGCTTTTGTTGAGGCCACCGAAGAACAACACAAGATCAGCGTTTTTAGCTGCTGCAATCGCTTCAGCTAGAATTTCAGAGGCCGGACGTTTATCTGCCAGATTTTGTCCGGTAGCTACCCCGTTATAGTTGCCGGTTGTATCCCCAACATAGCCCCTGGCGTAGGTGACTTCAGCATGGCTACCTATTCTGTTCTTTAACCCTTCCAGCGGTGAAATCTCGTACCTGGCTTTCAACGAAGAACTTCCTCCTCCTACAGTCATCATCTTAATGGCGTTTTCACCAATAACCGCAATCTTTTTCACCTTACTGAAGTTGATGGGGAGCAGATTTCCTTTGTTCTTCAGCAGAACGATCCCTTCGCTAGCGATGCGGCGTGCGGCAAGCGCATGCTCTTCAGTCGCAAAAGATCCGTGAGGGCGGTTTTTATTCATCGTTGTCAGAAATGACAAACGAAGAACACGGCGCACCTTGTCGTCCAGTTCTTTTGTGCCTACCTGGCCCGACTGGATCAGCTTCAGGTAAGGGTCGGCCATGTAATAATTGTCATAAGCACTGCTTTTTCCTTGAGACAGCCCGTTTGTCCATGAACCGAATTCCAGGTCGAGCCCGTTGGTTATCGCCTGCCTTGTATCATGAACGCCACCCCAGTCGGATACTACCACGCCTTTAAATCCCCATTCTTTCTTCAGAATGTCGTTCAGCAGGTACTGATTGGTACAGCAATGCTGCCCTTTATACAAATTGTAAGATCCCATAATTGCCCAGGCGTCGCCTTCCTGCACAGCAGCCTTAAACGCGGGCAGATAAATTTCATAAAGGGTGCGGTCATCTACGTTTACATTATATCCATGCCGGTTTGTTTCCTGGTTGTTCAGCGCATAATGCTTCACACAGGCTGCCACTCCGTTTTGCTGTACTCCTTTAACATAAGGCACTACCATTTTTGCTGCCAGGAAAGGATCTTCTCCCATATATTCAAAATTACGGCCATTAAGAGGCGTGCGGTAAATGTTGACACCGGGGCCCAGCAGAATATTCTTGTTGCGGTATCTGGCTTCGGCACCTATGGATGTTCCATACAGGGCCGCCATGTCCTTACTCCAGGTTGCTGCCAGGCAGGTAAGTGCCGGAAACGCTGTACATGAGTCGTTGGTCCAGCCCGCCTGCGACCATTCATCCCACAGTACTTCCGGACGGATTCCGTGGGGGCCATCCGTTGTCCAGTTTTCTGGTATTCCTAATCGGGGTACTCCGGGGGAGCTGAATTTCGATTGAGCGTGGATGATAGCGATCTTTTCCTTGAGTGTCATTTTACTCAATGCATCTTCAACACGGGCCTCGATCGGTTTGGCGTCATCAAGATAAACAGGCAGCTCATTCTGTGCTTCGGCCTGCTTGAAACTTAGTGTTAGTGTTACGACAAGGATGCTGCAGATGGTGCAGACCCTGGCGTACATTCTTTTCATAATTGAACAGTACATGATTATAGATTTACAGATTTGGTCGGCTAAAAAACTGGCCGGTTAAACTTCAGCATGTAAAGTTAACAGCAGATGAATACTATGAAAGATGAGGTTCAAAAAAAGTAGTGTCTTTTTGTTTTATATTGTTGTCTTACAGTTGTTTATTGCTCTGGTTTTCCTCAAAAAAAGTAGTGGTTGTAGTGCCGGAATTTGCCGGAGGTAAGGTGCCGCCGATGGTCATAACCAGTTTTTCAAAGTCTTCCCGGGCTACCCGCGCTTTATTACGGGCTTTCGTTCTGTAATTGTAAATGGTGCTCAGGGAATAACGAAGAAACGCCGCTATTTTAACGCTGTCGGTAATGCCGAGCCTGACAAGGGCGAAAACGCGAAGCTCGGTATTAAGCAATTCGCCATGTTTCAGCGTTACCTGCTCATTGGGAAGCAGCAGCTCATTGAATTCATGGATAAATTGAGGGTAGAGGTTTAAGAATATGTTGTCAAATACTTTGTAGAGCTCCTCAATTTCATTCTCCACTACAGCATTTGATCGCAGCATTTTAAAAAGAGCGTCGATCCGTTTTTCAGTTGCTACCTTATTCAGGTTTTTCCGGTAGTCTTCAAGCTTATTGATGTAGGTAGAGCAAAGGTCGAAAAACTGCGCAATATATACTTCTTTCACGTGGTTCGATTCGAATAGTTGGGCGTTTACCTCGCTCAGATGAAAATTAGTTTTGCTCAGCTGCTGGTTGAGTCCGGCCAGTTGCTGACCGGTGATGTGTAACTCTTCTTTTATTCTTGATACCTTCTTCATCTGAAGATAGACGTATATAATTGCAGCAGTGAGGATAACCGAGAGTATGCTGATTAGCAGAAGGTAGAGCTGAAGCTGGTTCTTTTGTTTTGCCTCCTTTTCGAGATATGCCGTATTAATGATAGAATACAGTTCTGACATTCGTAATGTGCGGAACTTCACATCACAAAATATAGCATCGTCAATGGCCGACCGTGTATAGGTGTAGGCCCGGTCAATTTCACCATCGTAATAAAACACAATAGCAAGATTTTGCAGGGAAGCGTGGTCTTTAATAGCGTTTTTGATATCGGTGATGGCAGACAGCGCATAATAGTGAATAGCCTGGTCCATTCTTCCCTGTGAATGATATACGGTTGCCAGAAGATAGGTCCCCATGGCATAATCTGCATAGTTTCTTTTCGCTTCTCCCAGCAGTTTTAAGAGATGGCTCTGAGCCTCTTTTAGCTTACCGTCATAGATATATTTTTGTGCTCTGTTTAGCTTGAACTTTACAGAACTTGGGTTCAGTTCGTTTAATAGGGAATCACGGTATTTACTTATCTGAGCAACATAGGCCTTATTATAAGTATTGGTGGTGTAGTGCTCCAGGAAGAGGATCTGTGATTCGTAATACCTTATCCAAAGCGGCTTTGAAAGAGATTCCCTTTTAACACTTTTCAGGATGTTCTGCGATTCGAGGAACTTGCCAGTGGAAGAATATAAATTTGACAACTGGAGGAGGCTGGCCGTGATCAGGTCGTCTCTTTTCAGGGAACGTGCAATCTGAAGACACCGGTCGGCATACGAAATTGCAATAGTGATTTTATACTTCTGATATTCCCCGCATAAGCGCTTGTTGATATTGTATTGCCCCAGGGGCGACCGGTTGCCTGACAGAACTTCTTTGAGCCTGGCGATCCTCTTCTCTTTTTTTTGAGAATATGTTTCTTTATTCCGGATAGCCGCGTTCAGCTCTGTGATAACTGCCTGCGTATCTTCAGCAAAAGTTATTTTGCCCGAAAAAAGTAAGAGAATAAGCAGGAATCTGACGGTCTTCACTATTCATCATTCAGGTGGAAGGCAAAGATAGTAATTTACAGATAAGCCGGCAGTACAGCACGATGATTGCTGTAAGCTGCCGGCTTAATGGAACATAGTTCTGGTTAATCTACTCTTCTGAAGTCAATATCCGATATTGTGATGCCACCGGTTCCCAGGTTCCCACCACCGCCTCTGATCACGATATAGACTTTGCCGCTTGTGTTAAACTTCACAATGTTACCGCTTCCGGAGCATTTAATGGTCGACAGCAGCCCGTTAAAAGGTGTATTGCCGCAGCCCGACCATGTGTTTAGTCCCATCCGGTTTCCTCCGTCGCCGTAGTCAGAACCCTGTGAAGGAACTGCCGTACCTACATATACTTCAAGCCAGGTATCGGAGGCGCCGTTGCCCGCTACTTTCATATCGATTTTATAGTTCTTGTTCGCTTTTACCTGTATGGGCTGGAAGACGCCTTCATGTCCCCAGTTTCCTCCTTCGGCAAGGATACTGCCGTTGGGGTTGACCGTGAAGGTGACTCCGGCTGATATCCGCAAAACCTGCCAGGCCGAATGAACCAGCAGATTAGTGGGAGGAACAACCTCATCCAGTAAAGAATCTACATCGAAATAAACCACTGCTTTCTCCTTTGTTGGGTCAACAGAAAATTGGGAAGGATTGGCCAGCTTTAGTCCTATTGCAGCTTTTTTTCCTGAATATTGATTTAGTCGTGCAATCTTTATTTTGGGGAAGGCATTACCCGTTATTACGTTTCCGGTTTTGGATAAGGAAACCTTTGTTTCAAGGCTGTAATCGTCTGGTGTCAGCGTTACTGTGCCGGCAGGGAGTTTACCTGCCTGTATCAGGTTGGCTACTGCATTGTTATCGGCAAGTACATCTACTGTAAAAGCGCCTAGATCGGCAGTGCCTTCGCGCTCAACCGCCACGGGTAACTCAACCGTATTAGTCGTTCTGTTTAATGTATATCCTGCCGAAACCAGATTGATCTTACCATTGTTGGAAGCGGCCGATGGGAAGCCAATCAGGCCAGCTACCGAATTAACATTAAAATAAAGGACCACCCTGTTCATGTCATCACTCACCGAGTATCGCGAAGTTCCGGTTATTTTTAGCCCCACAGCTACGTTTTTGCCGGCATATTGTCCCAGGCTTCGGATCTTAACCTTCGGAACCGCATTCCCTTTCATCATATCATGCTCCACCTGCAGTGTGTCTGTTGCGACTAATGTAAAGCTGGCAGGGTCGAGGACAACTGTATTTGCAGGTAAGTCGCCCGATAGTATAAGAGCGGGAATGGCGCTGTTATCAACGGCTATATCCACCGTAAACGGCTCCGACCCGGCCTGCCCTCCGCGGAATATAGGGATAGGAAAATTTGCTGTTTGGGTTTTAACATCTATTTCCATTTTTGTGTCCTGAATCCCGTTAATAATTCCTTTATCTTTCCCATTAAGGAAATACACTTTAAAGGGCTCATTTCCTGTTGCATTGATTCCTTCAATCGTTTCCTGTTTACAAGCTGAGCTGAACATCAGCAGGCAGGCGAACAGTGTTGATATAGATTTATGAAATTTCATATCTGTAATCATTTTATGGTCTGAATTATATTACCAACCGGTATTTTGTGCCCATCCGGTCTTGTTGACCTCTGCCTGGGGAATTGGATACCAGTTCATTTTCCCGTCAAAAGCTCTGTCCTCCAGTTTCTTCACAGAGTAGGTGAATGTCGCCGTACTTCCCGAGCCATTTTTTGTAATGTCAACGCGGTTCAGTGGAGCTTTAAAGTAATCAGTCGCCTTATTCCAGCGGCGGACATCCCAAAAGCGGTGGTTTTCAAAACTCAGTTCAACGTTTCTTTCCCTTTCGATTGCAGCCTGATTTAGTTGAGCTGCAGTTAGCGGCGGCATGCCAGACCTGTTTCTCACCTGATTGATGGCCTGAAGGGCTGTCATTCCGAAACTTCCCGGATCAGATTCTGCTCCATAAGCATTGAACATCGCTTCAGCATAATTTAACAATACCTCAGCATAACGGAAGTAAATCCAGTTATGATCGGAAGTGGTGTTGGTGACAAGGTTGAGCGCAGGATTACTCCATTTAGAAAGATAATAACCTGTTTTGGTAGCGTTCAGTTTAGGAAGACCGCTGTTTCCGCCATAGAATGTCTCTATTGTTGTGGAATTGAACATCGAATTATTGGTGATCACTGTTGCCGCCAGTCTGGGATCCCTGTTCTGATACGGATTGCCCGTATGGGCAGGATTACTCCAGTTGAAGGGAACCGAACCAGTTACCGTGCCTGCGCCATCCTTTTCCAGCACTTCGAATGCATCCACAAAATTCTGTGAAGGTGTTACACTCTGGCCATTGCTATTTTCAAATACAATGGGGAAGTTGTTTTTTTCAATCCAGTTCATCGCACCATATCGCCTGTAGAAGATCAGTTCGGCTGTGCCGGCATTGTCTTTACTGAATATCTTCGCATACGAGGCGTCGAGGCTATACTTCGCAAGCTGGATCACTTCGTTGGCTGCGCTTGCTGCCTGTGCCCAGGTTATGGTCGATCCGTTTGCTTTATACAAGGGACTCGCTCCATACAGTAATACTCTCGCTTTAAGTGCTCTGACAGCCCCATGTCTCACTCGCCCGTCGTCGTACCACGACGCAGTAAGATTTGCGGGGATAATTGCAGCGGATTTATCACACAGTGAAACAATATATTTCAGGGACTCGTCCAGTGTACTCCTTTGGACATTTTTCCATGTTGATGCATCTGCAGGGTCGAGCGGTTCGTCTAAAAGCGGAACCCCGCCGTATCTTTTTACCAGCTCGAAGTAAAAGAATGCCTTCAGAAACAGGGCTTCGCCTTCCATGTACTTTACATTGTCACGGGCGTTGAAGTAGTTGGAAGAGTCGACACCCACTACGCCGTTCTTAATATAGGCGATGTCAATTGTTCCTTTGTTTTTGAGGAATAGATTCGCATTCCTGATCCCTTCAAAGTTATTGTTCCATGACGCATCAGGGTTGGTGTACTGATTCCATATCCCCAGGTTAAATGTCTGCGAGGTGGCATCAACACTTGTGCTTTCTGCATTATCCGTCGCTGCTTCCATATTTAAGTTTGCGAAGCCATCGGGAAGGTAACTGTAAATATTCCAAAGCGCCGACTGGGCGTAGGGGTAATTGCTGTATAACTGTTCTACAGATATGTTGGCGTCAATCTTTCTGACATCTAAATAGTCATCCTTACAAGCGCACAAAGCCGAGGCTAATGTCAACAAGGAGATTATATAATGATTTCTTTTCATTGTCTATGCTTTACAGATTATTATTAAAACCGCGCTTTCATTCCGAAGGTCACCGCCTTCATCAGCGGATAGCCCATCGACAACCGCTCTGCTTCAAGGTCTTCCAGTTTATCCAATGTAAACAGGTTCGTACCGTTCAGGAATACCCGGATGTTTTCGATCCTTTTAACCGACTTGATCTTAGGGATTGTATACCCCAGCTCAACACTTCTCAGCTTAAAGAAATTTCCATTGCGCAGCCAGAAGTCTGATTGCTGGTCGTTGTTTTTATTGCTGAGCGTAGACAACCTCGGGTAGTCGGCTGTCGCCGCATTCTCGGGAGTCCAGTTATTCAGCGAGAAAGCGGTCATATTGTTATTGTTTACAAACGGGTGTGTATAGATGTAGGTATCGTTCAGCAGGCTTACTGTGCGGTTTAGTACTCCTTGCATGTATGCATCGAAATCAAACCCTTTAAACCTGAATCCCAGGTTAAAACCTAATGTTACTTCCGGCAATTTTGCATAGTCGAAAGGAACCATGTCATAGTTGTTGATCACTCCGTTATTGTCCTGGTCTTTGAATTTCAGATCACCGGGCTTAACGGTTGCATATGAAGACGTTACAACACCTTGCTTTGGAAGGCCGTTCGCATCAAAGTCCCCTTCCTGGTAGAATCCTTCGAAAGCCAGACCTTTAAACTGATCAAGTCGGTATCCTCTGGCGTAGAGGTAATCGAAAGGCTGGGCCTCTTCAGATTTTTTTGTGATCTCGTTCCTTGCAAATGCAGCGGAGCCTCTCAGGTAGTATTTAAAGTTATGATCGTTGTTGTCAAATGAAAGAGATGCTTCAAATCCGTGATTTTTTACCTCTCCTGTGTTCATATACTGAAGAGAAAACCCTGTAAAGGCAGGAATGTCGGCATTGGGTATTTCCAGAATGCCCGACCTCTTTTCGCTGAATACATCAATGTTGGCCGTCAGCTTTTTAAATAACTGGAGGTCAACGCCAATGTTCAGTGTGGTTTTTTCTTCCCATGTTGCATCCGGATTGGCGATCGATCCTTCCTTTCTGCCGTCTTTCGTCGAGTTGCCGGTACCCAGTTTCCAGCTGCCAGCCCCTGTTGCCCACTGCTGATAAAGGAAGCGGCGGTCTTCGTTCGTGTTTCCTACTTTTCCATAGGTGGCACGAAGTTTTAGGTAGCTAATCGCGGTGCTGTTGTTTAGAAAATCTTCGTTAGATAGTACCCATCCCAGCCCAGCTGCAGGGAAGAATCCATACCGTTTCCCGGGAGCAAAATCGGTAGATCCGATGTATGATGCGACGAAATCAAATAGATAGGTCTTATTATAGTCGTAAGATACGTTTCCGGATAGACCCTGATTCCTCAGTTCGTACACAAGCCCGTTTTTAGAGTAGTTTTGCCTTTTTGCCAAAACGCTTCCTGACCAGGTATTTTTACCGAAGGTCCTGCTGTATTCTAGTCCGATCTGCCCGGTAGTTCTGTTCCAGTGACTGGTTTCGCCTTCATTGATGTTTTCGCTTACACTACCCCTCTGGATGTAAATCACCTCGCCGTTCGCGTTTAAAAGTGGCTCATCATTTGCCCCCTTGCTGATTTCGTAGGCTGGCTGGCCAAATTGCTTTTGATAGAAGCCCACATATTGGTTGCTGAATGAAAGGCCTCCTTTTAATGCCAGTCCTTTTGTTATAGCATCGAGCTTTTCGGTAAAGGAGACATTGGTTTGAAGGTTACGTGTATGAGAGTTCCAGATACCGAAGCGCTGCAGTCTTTGCACGGGATTAAAATTATAGGCCGAACTCGTACCCCAGGTACCGTTAGGATTATGAACAGGGAAGGCTGCAGCAGGAATCCTTAACAGATTGTCGAATAATTCAGTTGCGGTAAATCCCGCCGGAGTATTTTTGTCTTCCGTGATTGCCGAGATATTGGCGGTAACAGAAAGACTTTTGCTTAACTGCAGATCGACGTTACCTCTTAAGTTGATCTTGTTATAACGCGCATTCGTGCCGAAGTCCTTGTCGATAGCGTCAGCATTTTTATAGAGACCTGTGAAGTCGGTATAATTCATCAGTACGAAATACCGCGTCTTGGGACTTCCTCCTCTGAAAGAAACGTTATAGTCCTGGATCTTTGATGTGTTCTTCAGAGCCTCCTTATACCAGTCCACATTTGGATGAAAAGGGTCGTCTGTCGCCTTATAAAGTTCCGGATTATTATACTTCAGTGGTAGTCCGTCATTGGCCAGCGCTTTGTTATAGTTGCTTGTGAAATCAAAGGCATTCACCACGGAGGGCAACTCTATCGCACTCTGAATGCCATAGCGGGCGTTCGCCGAAATCTTCACTTTGTCATTGCTGCCAGACAATGTCTTAATCCAGAGGACACCTGCGCCTCCCTGAAGTCCGAATGGAGCCAGGGCGAGGGCATCTTTAAGCAGTGTGACAGATTCAATCTCGTAGGCCGACAGAGAACTGATTGCATTCATGTCAACCTCGTATCCGTCAAGGTAAATAAGTACTTTATTTCCGCCGATATTCCAGCTGCTTTGTCCTCTTAAATAAAGGGTGGGATTGTCGTATCCCGGTTCACCAGAGCCTGTCTCTACGGTCAGTCCGGGGATCCTTCCCTGAAGGGTATTCAGGAGGTTCCCCACCATCATTCTTTGGATCTCTTCTCCGCTTAATGTGAAGGTTGATCCTGTCCTGTGCTTAACTACAGACACCGAAGAGGTGTCTGAGCTGGTTTGAGCCCGGGCAGTCAGAAAGCAGAAGAATGAAAAAATACAGGCAAAAAGTTTAATATATTCTTTTCTTATTTGTTTCATTTGAATAAATATTGGTCAGTGTGCCTTTAGTCAAAGGCGTCAGCGAGCACACTTTGTTTATAAATGATTACCAGCCCGGGTTTTGCCCATTCCATGATACACCGTCTCCCAGGTATTTCTTGCTCACCTCAGAAGAAATGAAAGGGAGGTAGTAATACTTAACCGGGAACACCTGGGTCATAAAAGGAACGATTCCCCACGATCTCTTCAGACTGCCGTCTGCACCTTTTCTTGCAGTTGTTGCGATTCCCCGCAGCTCGGTGTTCAGTACGATATGAGCCTTCATCCATCTTAGGAGGTCGTTGTAACGATGTCCTTCGTAAGCCAGTTCAATGGTTCTTTCGTTTTGTACTGCGGCCTGAAAGCCCTGGTAATCCAACCCTGATTTATCGGGCATGCCGGCTCTTTTTCTTATTTCATTCAGATACTTGTAAGCATCGGCGTTAGGCCCGTTGTTGTATTCATTCAATGCTTCAGCATAGCTTAAATAGAATTCTGCCAGCCGGAATACCGGCCACGCAAAATGGTCCCAGCTCCCGTTGTCAACCCTCGCTACAAACTTGTAAACGTCCAGCGCATATCCATCCGGCCCTACGTCGCTTTTAGAAAGCGCTCCTTCAGTAAAGCCATCGCCTGCCTTATAAAACGGAATGGTGCCGTATTTACCGCCGCTGGCTGATCTATAGAACATTCCGTCATAAGCTACTGTCTGGTAAAAACGGGGATCAAGATTGAAGTTTCGGATATCGACCGGCAGGTCGTTGCCTGAAGCGGGGAGAGTGAACTTAGTTCCGTCCCTTTTCTCATAGAGTTGCATGAACTCTATAGGCATGTTGTTTTTTGCTCCCCACTCCCAGGCGCCCACTTTCGAAGAAAGATATTTTCCCCAGGCAGTTAGATTTGCGCCCCAGTCCCAACCGTCCTGGTTACGTGTGCTCACTAATATTAGTTCATTGTTTGCATATACATTCCAGACAGCCTCATAGTCTCCAAGCCCGGCATAGTTGTCGGTGCCGATATCAGTGTCTGGTTTGTTGGTGTTATAGATGGCAACTCCCGCAGCATTTGAATTCTGAATAACGTCCCAGGCTGCTTCATACGCCTTTTTCCATCTTTCCTTGTCGTATGTTGGGTAGCACAAAACGGTATCTCTCTGATCGCCATATCTGGCAGCCGATATTACCGATTTCATATTATCGGGGGTGTTATAAAGCGGACTGGCCGCATATAATAACATCCTTGATTTAAGAGCAAGAGCTGCAAGCCTGGTAATCATTCCATACTCAGAGCTCGGGCGGGTAGCTGGCAACAAACCGGCAGCCTGATCACACCATTTAACCACACTGTCTACTACGGACTCAACAGACCTTCTTGGAATGTTGATATTGCCGTCGCCGGCTAATGCTGTCAATAAAATAGGAATGCCGCCGTAATGACGAAACAGCTCATAATGCTGTAGTGCCCTGCAGAATATGGCCTGGCCCTTTACGTCGTCTTTCCATCCCTGATCAGCATCTACTACCATGTCGATGTTTTTAAACACCAGGTTAGCTTGTCTAATCCCTTTATAATGCCAGCCAAAGGCTCCGCCGGTCACTTCACCATCGCGTCCGGCACCCCATCCATAATCCACATTGCTGTTGGCTCCCATGTTTCCCTTCTTAAAACTCGGAGCATTAATGCCGGCGTTGGTCCAGTCATATCCAGGAGTGATTATATAAAGGGCATCAGTAAGGATTTCTGGTCTTGGCACGTCGGTTGATCCCTGCGGAAGATAACTTCTTACACACCAGGAATACATCCTGGCTACAGCGAACCGCGCCTGGTCTTTTGTGTGAAATATGGTGTCGACAGTAACGGCGCCTCCTTTAGGCTTTTGCAAAAAATCCTTTGTACAGCCAGTTGCCATTACCAAAAACAGCAAGCCTGCCAAGAGCGAAATATTTAAGTTTGATCTCTTCATCTCCATAACAATATCAGGTTAGAAATTAATATTGAGGCCGAGGTTATAGGTCCTTGTCAGAGGATATCCTATGTAGGCCAGGTTCTCAGGGTCTCCCCATATTTCATTAGGCGACCACGTAGTCAGATTATTTCCGTTCGCATACACCCGTGCTGATCGTATGCCTACTCGTTTGAGGAACTCTGGTTTCACCGTATAGCCAATCTCCAGGTTCTTTAACCGCATATAGGAGGTGTTTTTTAAGAAATAAGTATTATTAGCACCTGTGTGATCATATGCCGCGAGGGGGAAATCTATTTTTTCGCCGTTATTGTAACGTTCGAGCGTGAAGCGGTTAAGATCCACTTCAAATAACGACTCCTGTTTGTTAAAATGCCGTTGACTCATGGCAAATTTAGCGACGCCGCCAACACCCTGCAGCAACGTTGAGAAGTCAAATCCCTTCCAGTTAAACCCAAAGGAAATACCGTAGGTGATTTTAGGTATTGTAGTATTTCCGGTCCTCACCAGGTCCTTTTCGTTTACAACCCCATCTTCATTGACATCCTTCAGTCGTACTTCGCCAGGTTGTAATGCAACGCCACCATAGCCCAGGTCCTTTTGGTAAACAGGCGCACCCTGTGCATTTGTATATGGTTGTCCGTCCTGGTTGAGTGCCCTTACTGGTTCTGTGAGGACGGGGTCACCATTGGTATCTATATTATAAAGATCGGCCCATGAGGTGTATAATCCATCCGCTTGCAGGTATAATCCTTGTCCGATCGGTCTGCCTGTTGTGGCCTGGTATTCCAGTCCGTCGGATATTGCTTCATCCCGGAAAATGATCTTATTCCGGTTATTGGCAATATTCGCCTTTACCCAGTAATCAAATTTTCCTGCTCTGGTCCGGAAGTTTATCTCCAGTTCGTTCCCCCAGTTCTTTACTTCTCCCAGATTATAAGGAGGAAGGCTTGCTTGCACGATGGCAGGCACAGTCCCCCTGTAAGATAATATGTCGATACGTTTTTCACTGAAATGATCGTAGGTGATAGACAGCTTATCTCTAAAGAAATGCGCTTCAAAACCAATGTTTGCCTTGGTCGCCGTTTCCCAGGTTACGTTTGGATTTCCCAGTGTTCCTTCCTGCGAACCCTGAACATTATTCCGGTCGCCTATTGTACCGAAGGCGTAGTCCATATAAGGATAGCCACTACCTCCGTAGGTCCAAACATCAGGAAGGTATAGGTAGCGGGCCCCTCCGATATTGTCATTTCCCACTTTCCCGAGCGAACCTCTTACTTTCAGATAGGTAACGAGGTCATTCTTGGGGAAGAAGCTTTCGTTCGAAGTTACCCAGCCGAGAGAGTAAGCAGGTAAGAGTCCGAATCGCTTGCCTTCAGGGAAGTTTTCCGAGCCATTATAGCCCATGTTGAATTCAGCAAGGTAACGGCTCCGGTATCCGTAAGTCAAGCGTGTAGCCAATCCGGTGTACGACTTCGGTAAATGATAAGCCAGATTGGGGTCGTAGAACCTTTCAAGGTTATAAAGAAATAAGCCCGAGACGGCGTGGTCTCCAAAAGACCGGTTATAGTTTAACGAGAATTCACCATATATCTTCCTCCACTTTCCATTGTGCCATGGCGACCATCTTTCGGGAGGGGTTTCCTCTTTCAGCTGCGAAAATATCGGATCGAGAACATCTCCGTTTGGATTGGGACTAATACCATAATATACAGGCGAGAACTTACCGCCGGATCTGCTCGAGAAGTAACTGTCGTAAGCTCCTTTTGCGTTAACCGATAGTCCGTTAGTGATAAAATCCAGCTTGTGCGAAAGTTTTACAGTAGAATTTAAGGTACTGTTGTCAGTAAGATTATAATTATTGCTGTTTGCAATTTCATATAAAGGATTGAGAGACGCCTGCGGGTTGGAGTAAGGAACTACAAATTTTCCGTCTATTATTCCTGGAGACGACATGGGGTTAGACCATAAAATTCTCTTCTCCCAAATGAAATTATCATTGTCCATTCCGCTGATATTCACGAACTGAGTTCCTACATCGACGGAGATCCGGAAGTTCTTATTGACGTCAAAGTCGAAGTTGCCTCTCACGTTATAGCGCTTCTTCCTGAAGTCCATTTCGTCAGAAAACTTCATATAGTCGGTTTTGAATAAACCTCCCTGTGTCAGATATCCTAGTGAAACGAAGTATTTTAACGCTTCTGTTCCGCCAGAGATATTTGCATTTACCTGGCTTTGAGGGGCGAAATTTTCAAACATCTGGTCAGTCCAGTTCACGTCAGGATAAAAATATGGACTGTAGTAAGGATTACGTTCGCCGTTTTCGAGAGTGGGTGTATGTGCGTTTTTATAGTACAGCAGCTGCTCGGGGGTATAGTATAAAGTAGCTTCTTTAGTCCAGTTTGACTCTCTTTTTTTGAGGAAGTCGTTCCATGTTTTTACATCGGCGTCTTTAGCATGGTTTATCCAGTAAAGCTGGAAGCTCTTTTCATTTTGCAGGGTTGCGTACTCGTATGAATTCACAAACTTCGGCTCCCTTGTAAATTCGGAAACCGCAGTCTGCGATGATACGGCGATCTTAGGTGCCCCTTCCTGACCCCGCTTCGTTGTAATCAGTATTACCCCGTTTGCACCTCGCACGCCATATACGGCAGTTGCCGATGCATCTTTGAGCATACTGATAGATTCAATTTCGTTAGGGTCGATTTCGTTATAAGTTGTTCTGGCGACTCCGTCAATCATTATGAGAGGGGAGGTCTGATCTGTATAGGTTCCGATCCCCCGGATATATAATGTCGACTTATCGTCGCCCGGCTTGCCGCTCGTTTGAATAGCTGTTAGTCCCGAAAGCCGTCCGGCGAGGGCGTTGCTGATGTTGGCGACGGGAGACTGAACTAAATCTTTTGTTCCGATAGTTGATATAGCACCGGTAACTGATTCTTTTTTCTGCTGCCCATAACCCACGATCACCACTTCTTCTACGCTAAAAGACTGGTTTTTTAAAACTACTTTGATCTCAGTACGTCCATTTACCGGGATCTCCTGCTTTTGCATTCCAATAAACGAAACGACGAGCACCGCATCAGAGCTGACATTGGTGAGTATGAAATTTCCGTTTAGGTCTGTCGACGTTCCCCTGGCACCGCCTTTGATGGTAACAGAAGCTCCCGGAAGGGGTTCGCCCTGCTCGTCTGTTACTTTTCCGCGGATGCGTACCTGCATTAGAGCTGCTGTCCCGGTTTTGCTTTTAATGACAACCGATTCATTTTCATTAAACAGGAATTCAAATTTCTCGCTGTCAAAGCATCTTTCCAGAACGCTCCTGAGTGGCTCATTCTTTACCCTGAGAGTTACAGGCTTTAGCTTTTCCAGCAGTGCTGCATCAGCTATAAAGCTATAACCCGTTTTTTTCGTCAGCTCGTACAGCACATCTTTAACCTGTGCATTGTTTACGTTGATGCTAACCTTTTGCGCAAAGCTGGCAGCTGTTGTCTGCACAATGCTAACTACCAGTAAGATAGCAGTAAATTTCATGATTATTAAATATTTTTTTAGACAGTATGTGCCTGTCCCGCAAAGTCTTGCAGAATATTTTTTATACATTTGGATGGGTTAATAAATTTTTGCGTTTAATTAGTTTGTTTTCCCTGCAATCGTAATAAATTGCTTTTTCAGGAGTGCTGCCAACACTCCTGAATATTTAAACCTTTCAAATAGACTTAGTAGTTAGCTGTAACGATAATCCTCCTTTCTTTTCCATTAGAGCCTTTTTCTGTTCGGAAACGAACTTTGTCTGTGCTCTCTATGTTTTCTAATAAGTTGTTTAAACCTTTGCTTCTTAAATGGGTTCCGACGAAGCGAACATTGCCAGCATTGCCTTCGAAGACCACTTCTATGTTATACCAATGAGCCAGGCGGCCCATGATGCTTTTCAGTGACTCGTTGTTGAAAAGGAATAAGCCCTCCTTCCAATCTGTTATTTCCTCAATGTTGACCGAGTTAACGCGAACCTGGCTGTTCCCAGGAACCGAGCTGGCTTGCTGTCCGGGGCTCAAAATAACTGCTTCTTCTTTTTCACGGTCAGAAGTGCTGCTTACCCTCACACGCCCTTCTATAAGCGTTGTTTTTACGGCACTGCCATCCCTGTATGCATTTACATTAAAATGAGTGCCCAGAACTTCTATTTCCTGACCTTCTGAGGTAACGGTGAATGGCCTGCGTGAATCTTTGGCGACTTCAAAATACCCTTCTCCCTCTAACTCCACGGTTCTTTGTTCCTGACTGAATTCTACCGGGTAGTGTAATTTGCTTTCCGCATTTAACCACACTTTCGTGCCGTCCGAAAGGGTGATCTGATACTGACCACCTACCGGAGTCGCCAATGTAGCCATCCGGGCTGCTTTTATTGTGGTCGTCTGTTTTCCCGGGCCATTGTCGTCGCTAACCATACTGCCATCAGTGTAAACCAGCTTGTTATCGGCAGCAATTATCCCCCCTTTTTCTTTTTTTAAGGCTATTGTGTTTCCATTATCGAGTGTTAGTGTGGCTTTATTGGCACCTGGGAGAATATCTGAGGTTATCTTGTTATCTGCGGTCATTTTTTGCTCCTCAGATGAATCGATTCGGGTCAGCAAAAAAGTGCTTACAGCAAGCAGGAATATAGCCGCAGCCGCTAAAGGAATCCAAAACGTAAGGGTAGCTGTTTTCTTTGCGGGATGAGACACGATCTTTTTGAAAAGCATTTCCGATTTTTCCGGAACCATATCCCTTAGCTCGTCGTCAGCTAATAGGTTCCAGTTCTCATCAAGTAAATCAGCAAATAACGCTTCATTGGCCGGATCCTGAAGGGAAGCTTTAAGCTCTTTAAATTCTTCTTCAGAACATGCGTCTTTAAGATACTGGTTATATAAATATTGAATCCGGTCTTTAGTCATTAGTTAAATTTCATAGCAGTTTCAAACCTTCTGCTTGCCCTTTCTTATAGAGATGCATAGGAAAGGAAATAGGAGTAGTCATATTAAATTTTTTTTGTTGCTTTCTATTTTGACTTAGAGCTTGCAAATGATAACTGAATAATTAAGTTTGTATTTTATTTTACTTGCATCGGGAAATCCGGTACTGAATTACCTGAATTATAAGGCCTCATAGAACTTAGGGTGTGACATTGCCGCCATTCTTAATTAGCAGATGAGAAGTCTTGAGATATACAAATGATTGGGTTATGTACTCAGCAGACATAGGGTGGAGTGACGAAAAATTGTTGTTAGCAAAGATCGCAGCAAAAGATGAGAAGGCTTTCCGCTGGCTATATGACATGTACCGGAAAAAGATCTATAGCTATGCGTTAAAGGTGCTGAAGTTTGAGGACAGGGCCGAAGATGTGGTTCATGAAGTTTTTCTCAGTATATGGCAGCATGAGCATCCGGAGAGTATCGATAACATCGAATCTTATATTCACGTGATGGCAAGAAACAGTAGCCTGCGCTTATTGAGGAGACAGCAGCTTGAGATAAGGGCGAACCGTGAGCTGGCTCTTGAATGGAAGGAAACACACGAAGAAACAGAGCAGTTGATAATTACGAATGAAACCGGGCGGCTGCTCCAAAAAGCGATCGAATATTTGCCTCCCCAGCAAAGGACTGTATTTCGCCTTTGCCGCGAAGAGGGCTTGAAATATAAGGAAGTAGCCGAGCGGCTGTCTATATCACAACTTACCGTTAAGACACATATGCAGCAGGCTTTGCGGTCTTTAAGGATGAGCCTTCAGAAGCATAATGATCTGGCAGTCGTTTTTGTCCTGTTGAACGTTTTCTTTAAAAGGTAAAGAGGCTTTCGTTCACACTTCACAACCTGCAAAATACACATCACCACCTTCAACCCACCTCACGCAACTCACAACCTGCAACTCGCATCCTACAACCTGCAACTCGCATCCTACAACCTGCAACTCGCAACACGCAACACGCATCCTACTACTTCGTACTGAAGTTCAGTTTGAGGTTTAATCCTGCCGATCCGAAGCGGATATCCTGAGCTCCCAGCCCCCCAAGTGGATATTTAATGAAAGGCTCCAGCGAAAGTTTACTTTGTTTTCCTACCGGATAACCGAATCCAACAGAAAAGTTCAGCATCCTCGCGAAGTCGAAGCTGCTCGTCTTTGTGGTTGTTTTTTCTTCAGTATCACCATCAATCCTTGCTCCCATATTTACATAGTTGTAGGTATAAGCCTCATCAATAAAGTAATTTGAGCTAAGTCCGGCCACCAAATACAGTTCTTTTTTATTTTCGATAAACATGTATTTGATATTTACCGGGATGTCAAGACCTAACAGAGAAGCATCATATCCATTTACTGTATAACTTAATGACGACGTCTTTGCTATAAAGCTATTTGTTAGTTGTGGCTCATCCGACACAGGTACAGAAAGATAAATATCGGCAGACTCCTGCGGCGAAAGCTTATCATATTTTAAAGTGTTTTGGGCCAAAGCGATACCAGTTGCAATTTTTAACTTTTTAGTGATCTTGAATTCAGACGATAGACCAACGCCCGTGTTCATACTGGTTTTACTTCCGTCAGAATAGTTCACGAAGCTTCCTGCGTATATGCCAAAGGAAAGTTTATTGTCTTTCTTTACCTCGGCTTTCTTAACTGTTGGGACCTCCTTGATGCTGGCCAGCCTTTCAGCTTGCTGCTTTATATAGTCATCACCGGTTGCAGCGGTAACAGCTTCTTTTTTTCGGATATCAGCCTGTGCATACACCGGATCTTTTAAAACTGCTGTTGAGTCGCTGCTTTCAGCAGCAGTTAATATTACAGGAGCGCTGCTCGTGGTTGCCACAGGAAGTGTTTCGTTTTCTACATCAGTAGTATTATTGCGTTCTCTATCCGGGAGACTGGCGCGTACTACATGCGAAACAGGGTCTGCTGATTTTTCGGCGGTAATTATCTCTTCATGTTTAACTACCTCGCTGCTTATCTCATCCTGATGATCCTTCAGTTGTTTGGATGGAACTGGAGAAGTTACTTTAGCAACAACCTGCTCCTGCATATCCTGGTTAAAGTATAGCCAGCTTCCTATAGCTAACAGAGCAACTGCGGCGGCAGCACTCATCCAATAAAGCAGTGGACGGCGCTTGCCCTCTGTTCCCGGAAAGCTTTTTCGTAACTCTTTCCAGCCTGCATCTGAGGAGTCATCTTCATATGTGTCGAACACATATTTTATCCTGTCAGAAATCTTTTTATCAAACTGGTCGTACATAATTATCCTCCTGTTGATTCCAGAACTTTCTTAGTTTTTCTTTTGCACGGCTCAGGTAAACCCTTGAAGAACTCACTGGTATACTGAGTATATTTCCTATCTCATCGTGACTGTATCCGTCTATTTCATAAAGGTTAAATACCATTCTATGTAATTCCGGAAGATGGTTCATTAATTCCAGAATATCTTTTACAGACAGGTTCTCTACCGCTTCGGCAGCCTGTCCTACATATCCCGCTTCATCTATATCTACCTGGTTCATGTATTTTAAGTTCTTTCTCCTATGGTCGATGGCTGTATTTACAACTATACGCCTGAGCCATGCTTTGAAAGGTTGTGTCTCATTGAAAAACTGAATCGCTTTAAAAACCTTAATAAATGAGTCGTTTACTACTTCCAGCACATCGTCTCTGTCTGCCAGGTATCTTAAACCTACGCCCATAGCGTAGCCGTAGAAATGCTTATAAAGCTTCTCCTGGAACTTCAATTCACCCGACTTACACCGTTGAATCAGTTCGTCTTCAGAAATACCCAACTTTTTCTGCATTTATTAAGGAATTCTTTTTAGCCTGTACTCGTATGTGTTACCGTCATTTGTTCGCCTGGTTAAAAATAAGCTATCTGCCCGAGTTTTGTAAGCATATTTGCCGCTTAATATTAATGCCCAGTTGAAATCAGCTGTCCAGGCATTTGTATCAGCAAATTCAATTTGTCTTCCGTTTATTTTAAATGTTCCAGATCCTCCTGCCGGAATTCTATTCTGGCCTGCAGTTGATGTAAAAGTTTCGTTTTCGAAACGTATTGAGGCCGGGGCGATTGTGGGCCCGCTCGAACTTATAGCGATTGTATAGATAAAACGTCCTTTATACGTTCCTTCAGGATTGAAAACGCCATCGCGTTTGCAGCTGTTGATTAAAAAGCTAAAAAAAATCAATAGGCAGGCTTTTCTTCTCATATCTGCTATACGCAAATATGAATATAAACGCTACAGCTATTTTTCGCCCTTTTTGGCTTCATTCCAAAAGACATCCATCTCATTTAATGTCATGTCTTTCAGGTTTTTCCCTATTTCAGCTGCTCGCTTTTCGAGAAATTGAAACCGACGAATAAACTTTTTGTTGGTTTTTTCTAAAGCATTCTCCGGATTAATGTTGATGAACCGCGCATAATTGATGAGTGAAAAGAGAAGGTCGCCAAATTCGCCTTCAGCTTTTTCAGCATCAACGGGTGCATCTGTTTTGTTGAACTCCTCTCTGAATTCATTCATTTCCTCTTCCACCTTTTCCCAAACCTGGTGACGATTTTCCCAGTCGAATCCAACTCCCCGCACTTTTTCCTGGATACGCGAGGCCTTCACAAGAGACGGAAGCGAAACGGGCACACCTTCGAGAACCGATTTATTGCCTTCCTTTAATTTGATTTGTTCCCAGTTTCTTTTAACCGTTTCCTCATCCTCTGCCGTTACCTCGCCATAAATATGGGGATGCCTGATAATAAGCTTATCGCATAAACTGTTAAGCACGTCCGTGATGTCAAAATCCCCCGTTTCTGAAGCGATGCGCGCGTAAAAAGCGAGATGAAGCATGATATCTCCAATCTCTTTCTTTATTTCCTGTTTATCACCTTCCAGAATTGCATCGGATAATTCATAGGTTTCCTCTATAGTAAGATGACGCAAACTTTCCATTGTTTGCTTCTTATCCCAGGGACATTGTTCTCTCAGCGTATTTAAAACGGTAAGCATCCGCTCAAAAGCAGAAGCTGGAGTGGTGGCGGTAGAAGGAGCTATATTTTGAGGCATGAGCTATCAAATTGACGGGCAAAGGTAAAAAAAGATGGGGATAATAACCAGATGCTTCCGTTATTACCCCCATCGTCTCTTGTCAGTTAGCATTGTTCCTTGTCAGCTGTCCATTGTCAACTGTCCATTGTCCATTGTCAATTGTCCATTGTCCATTGTCAATTGCCAATTGTCCATTGTCAAACGCCTATCTTTTTCCTTAATTCTGAAGGAATAGCCTTCTTATGAAGTAGTAAAGAAGTAGTTTTATATTTCACAAAGTTCCTGGTGACATACAGATAACCTTTATAATCGTTCGTTGTTCCCCACGAGTTCTTAACGATGTAATATTCCTTGCCATTCTGGTCTTTAGAAATACCTACAATGTGCATACCGTGGTCATCTGTGGTATTATAGTTATCAAATGCTTGTTGCCTGATTTCGGGAGTCACCGCTAATTCCGGTTTAGGCCCATTGAACATTTCTGCTTTCTGCTGATCGGTCATGTCCTCGTAGCTTGTTTCAGGAACATAAGCAACTCCATTTTTCCAGCTAAAGCTTTTTTCACTCACGTCAGTAGCCCATGCTACAGTATATCCATTCTTTAAAGCGTTGTCGATAATGTCGGTCATCTCATCCATGTGTACATTATAAACCTGATCAAACGACCAGTTGTCGGGAATCAACAGGGTGAACTTTTTATAATATGGGTAATCAGTAAGGGATGAAAGCTCGATATAATCATCAGGATTAATGCCAACCAGTTCTTTTGCAAAGCTCTGAGGTGTATAGTTTTTTCCCTTGTAACTGAAACTCTGAGGTACATTTCCCAGATATGCATCTAGAACGGCTGTGTAAGCGCTAAGCCAGTTAGGAGTAAGCTGTCCGTTAGGGTTTTTAACTATCGCTTCCAGCATCGCCTGTGTAACTGCGGCCATTTCGCCAAATTTATTTTTGCTGGTTCCGTAGTTTAGTCCGGTATAAACGCTTAGCGGCAATGCTCCGTATTTTCGGTACATGTTGATCACGTCGTGTGTCTCTCCTCCGTCGCCTAAAGTCACAGCGCCATGCATGCGAACGTAGTTTTTCGCCTTTTCGATATAGGCGCAACGGGCGCTGTAAATTGGCGAAAGTTCTATTGGATCTTTACCCAGCCTGATCATTTCAGACTCAAGGAACGAATTAGTAGAATAGCTCCAGCAGGTTCCCGAGGATCCCTGGTTCTTAATAGTTGTATTTGCAAGATTGATGACGTCGGTAAATTTAAAACCCTCTTTGCTGTCAGCGCTCTGATTGGATTTTAATGAATTAACAAGATTGTCCTGCGAAAAAGAAACATTAGCCGCTATAATCAGGGCAGCAGAAAAAACGAATGGTTTAAACTTCATTATGAGGAATAAATTATAAAAGCATGCTATTAAACCGGTCTTCCGAAAAAGGATTTCCTAATGATAGCACGTGTGTGTTTAAGGTGTAAATTTATGAGGATGTGAGTAATAAAAAAAGAAATTTGCTTTTTTATAACAGAATGCCGTCAATTATTAGCAATCGGCGACAGGCGATCAGTAATCCGCAATCCGCAATCCGCCGTCAGCTTTAGCCTTTTGCTTTCTGCTTTCACCTTTCAGCAAGCAGCCTTATGCTTTCGCCTTTCAGCTTTTATCTTTAAACCCTCAACCCTCAACCCTCAACTCACAACCCGCAACCCGCAACCCACCATCAATCACACTCCGGCGTTGTGAAAGTAAAGGTTTCAGCATTACCGTTTATTACCACGCCTTCACCGCGGGTTGTTTGCCACCAGAACTTAGCCCTCTGTTTTGGTCGGTTGCCTTCTTCATTCATTGTCTCGGCATTAAACAAGCGTCCGTTAGCCATCACATACTTAATACTTTCAGTGTTCCTGATGTCGTCGAGAGGATTTGCATCCAATACAAGGAGGTCAGCAAGCTTTCCGGCCTCGAGTGAACCCAACTCTTTACCCATTCCAAGGTATTCAGCACCATTAATAGTAGCACAGCGGATTGCCTGCAATGCACTCATGCCTCCCTGCGCCAGCATCCACAGTTCCCAGTGAGCACCCAGTCCCTGTAATTGGCCATGCGAACCGAGATTAACTTTTGTGCCGCCATCAGCAAGTTGCTTCACCGCCTTTGCTACTTCAATATGACCATAATCGCCAAATTCTGAAGTTGTTCTCCTCCGCGAACGGCTGTCGATAATCGCACGGGGCACGAAATTAAGCAACCGCTCTTTTTCCCATACATTGGTACGGTCATACCAGAAGTTCTCGCCCGACTGTGATCCATAGCTAACAATCAGGGTAGGAGTGTAGCCCGTTTTACTCGCATTCCAGAATGCCTTTACATCTTTATATACAGGCACTACCGGGATATTGTGTTCAATGCCGGTATGCCCGTCGATGATCATCGACAGGTTATGGAAATAGGTCGATCCGCCTTCTGGAACTACCTCCATTTTTAATTCGCGTGCGGCTTGTATGATTTGCTGCCGTTGTTCCCTCCTTGGCTGATTGTACGACTTTACCGAAAAAGCACCAACCGCCTTCATTCGTCTTAAATGTGATCTGGCGTCGTCCAGACTGTTTATGACGGCTTTAAAATCTCCATCGGCACCATATAAAATAGACCCCGTTGAGAAAATACGCGGCCCGATCATTCGTCCTGATCTGACCATTTCAGATTGACTGAAAACCATTTCAGTGTTACTAGAAGGATCGTGTGATGTTGTTACACCATAGGCAAGGTTTGCAAAATAGCTCCAGTCCTGTTGAGGTGAAATGCCATCGGGGCTGGTTGGAAGGTGCGCATGGACATCCACAATGCCTGGCATGATCGTTTGGTTATCGGCACTGATAACCAGTGCATCATCCGGTACTTTAACCTGGGCAGCCGGACCAACTGCAACAATACGGTTCTTCTCAATTACAATTGTTCCGTTTTCGATAACTTCGTTCCCTTTCATCGTAATGATGCGGGCGTTAGTAAAAGCAATTTTGCCTGAGGGGGCGTCGGATGCCAGTTTAAGACCTATTTCCAAACCAGTACTGTCAATAGCCGGCAGTGTTTGCGGAGCGCCCTCAACGAAACTAAAGGAATTTTTAATTTCCCTGCTGAAGTATTGTGATCCAAGTGTCCAGTTTAGCTTTTTACTGTCGCGGCTCCAGTGCAGGTACGTTCCCGCGTCTCTGGTAACCTTGGTTAATGGCAGAGATTTGTTTTCTGCCGAAAGTTCAAGTCCGTTTGCTGAGGCAACAAGGGGCGTAATGTAAGCATTGAAAAGCTCAGTAAAAGCAAGCCATTTTCCATCTGGACTCGGGACGAACTGGTTGGCATAGGTAGACAGATAATGAGTCCTGACGTTGCCGCCGTTCAGATCCATGCTTTTAAATGCTTTCTTATCTCCTTCGTGGCTCTGGAAAAATATCCTGGAATCATTTGAACTGAACAGGGGTCTTATCCCGTTTTCAGAGATTTTTACGGGCTCACCTCCGTTAACGGAGATAACATAGATTCCCGGGTTCTTTCCGAAAGTGAAGCCCAGTGAGTAATTTCCTGTGCCCTTTCGGTATACAACCCTATCACTTTTGTTCGAGAATTTAGGCGAATAATAAAAGCCCTTTTCGGTAGTTAGTGGCGTAACACGCCCGCTTCTGAGGTCAAGCTTATTCAACGTTCCTTTGGTTTCGTCATTCCAGCTTACAAAGACCAGCCACTTGCCATCGGGACTAAAATCCGGCTCAAACTCAAAGTCCGTTCCCTCAGTGATACGTTTGGGTTCACCGTCGGGTAAGGTTTTCGTATAAATATATCCCGCCGCGTTGAATGCGATCATCTTCCCGTCAGGTGAAGTGCTTGTTTGCCTGATCATTTTAGCATCGAACTCATCCTTGAAAACCGTCTGCTCAAAATGCAATGCTTCAGTAACGGTTTGATTCGACGTCACATCAAAAGGAATTTCTTTCACAACCTGTGAGGCGATATCCAGATTTCTAATCTTGCCTTTCGCATAGAAGATGATGTTTTTACTGTCCGGAGTCCAGGCAAAGCCAGGGTAAACGCCAAAGATTGCCCAGGCTTCCTGCTGGTCGCGCGAGAGATCATCATACACAGGCCATTCCTCGCCTGTCGAAAGGTCTTGTAGATATAATACTGATTTTAATCTTACACGTTTTACAAAAGCAAGCATTCTTCCGTCAGGAGAGGGCTGCGGCCGAACCGCTCCGCCGGGACCACCTGCAACTTCATCGGTTTCACCAGTTTCCCGGTTCAGGCGCTTGATGGCGTAGATCTCACCATTCGGGTCCTTGTTGTATTGGAAATAGGGTCCCGGACTCACATCCTCACTGTAATACAGATATTTACCGTCAGGCGAAACCGCTGGTTCTCCTGCATCCTGCTGATCATTCTTTCTTTTTGTAAGCTGAACGCCATCGCCTCCCGAGATGTGGTACATCCACATCTCGCCTGCTCCCAGAGAACGGCTGGCAGTAAAATGCTTTCTCGCTATCAGGTATTGGTTGTCGGGCGTCCACACGGCATTATTCAAAAGCCTGAATGTTTCCTTTGAAACCGCACGTTTACCGGTTCCGTCGGCATTCATGACCCATATATTGTCGGCACCCCCCTTATCACTAGTGTAAGAGATGTATTTCCCATTGGGACTAAAACGCGGCTGCACATCAAAAGCCATACCTCCCGAAAGTAATACAGCAGCACCACCCGTAGCCGGGATTTTATAAATGTCGCCTAACAGGTCAAAAACAATTTCTTTTCCGTCCGGACTAACGTCCAGGTTCATCCAGGTTCCTTCGTCGGTATAAATAGAGACTGTTTTTACAGGGCCTGTTGGTTTGTCTATGTTCCAGGTAGCAGATTTTTGCTGACTGTAGGCATATGAAGAGATAAATACAGATAGAATAATATAAACTTTCTTCATTTTTATATCTAAAGTGTAAGGCAAATATACTTCTTCTCATCCATGGACAGAAGTAGCAATAGTTGATATCCGGTAAAAAACACATCTTTGTAATTGGGAAATAGTATGACAATCTATCAGGTACTCAAGAAATACTGGAATTACGATTCATTTAGACCTTTGCAGGAAGATATCATTCAATCTGTCCTGGATGGGAAAGATACGCTGGCTTTATTGCCGACCGGCGGAGGGAAATCGATATGTTTCCAGGTACCTGCAATAGTAAATCCCGGGATCTGCATTGTCGTGTCTCCTCTTATCGCCCTGATGAAAGACCAGGTCGAAAATCTGAAGTCACGGGGGATTGAGGCTGTAGCGATTGTTTCGGGGATGGGAAAGCGCGAAGTCGATATCATGCTCGATAACTGTGTTTACGGGAAGATAAAGTTTCTTTATCTGTCTCCGGAGAGGCTCATGTCTGATTTGGTAAGAGCCCGTATTTCGTACATGAATGTCAACCTGATCGCAGTAGACGAAGCCCATTGTATCTCTCAATGGGGCTATGATTTCCGCCCGCCCTATCTTCATATTGCCGATATCCGTGAGATTCATCCCCAGGTACCGGTGCTGGCACTCACGGCCACTGCTACAGAACGCGTAGTGGAGGATATACAGCAAAAGCTCCTGTTTAAAAAGCCGAACGTTCTCCGCAAAAGCTTTGCCCGTAAGAACCTGAGCTACGTGGTGGCTCATGAAGAGAATAAATACAGGAAACTGTTTTCTATTGCTGCCAATATAGAAGGTACGGGTATTGTGTATGTAAGAAACCGGCGTGAAACTCAGGAAGTATCACGCTTGCTCAACAATGAGGGCTATAATGCCGATTTCTACCACGCCGGTATCGACACACCTGGCCGAAGTCTGAAGCAGGAGGCCTGGAAAAAGAACGAAACAAGGATTATTGTAGCAACAAATGCTTTCGGAATGGGAATTGATAAGCCAGATGTGCGGTTTGTTGTGCATCTCGACCTTCCGGGTAGCCTGGAGGCTTATTACCAGGAAGCGGGCCGTGGAGGTCGTGACGAAAAGAAAGCCTATGCCGTTTTACTGTATAATCAGGCAGACCGCATACAACTTGAGAAAAAGCTCGAGCTAAGCTTTCCGTCAATTGAGGAGATCAGGCAGGTTTACCATGCGCTGGGCAACTATTATCAGATCGCCTATGGAGCAGGAGAGGGACTTGTTTTTGAATTCGACATAGGTGATTTCTGTTCCCGCTTCAAACTGGATGCTCTCAAAACCTTAAGCGCATTGAAGTTTCTGGAGCACGACGAATATATTTCGCTCACCGAAAGTGTATACCTTCCGTCCAGACTAAAAATTGTAGTAGCTGCCGAAGATCTTTACCGGTTTCAAATAGAGTATGCCGGATACGATGCGTTTATAAAATTGCTGCTACGTTCATATGGCGGGCTTTTTGAACAGTATACTCCGGTAAGAGAGAGTGAAATTGCCCGGCGAAGCGGTAAAACTACCCGTGAAGTAATGCAAATACTCGAGAAGCTGGAGGAACTTGGTTTGCTGAGCTATCTGAAACAAACAGACATGCCGCAGCTTCAGTTTGTAAAAGCAAGAGCTGATGGCGCACACCTCAATATCGATACGAAGTATATCGCCTTGCGGAAGCAGATTATGCAGTCCCAGGTGAAAGCCGTTGTTCATTACGCAGAGGCGAAGGCGTGCAGAAGTCGTCTGCTCCTTGAGTACTTTAATGAACCAGAGTCAGAAAAATGCGGGATCTGTGATGTCTGTCTTGAAGAAAAGAGACTTGCAAACAGTAAAGGCCTTTTCGAACAGATCACTTTTGAAATTATCCAGCTCCTGAGCGCCGAACATCTCAGCCTTGAAGAAATCATCACATCCCTTCACTCCGGAAACGAAAAAGAACGCATTGACGCCCTTCGCAACCTTCTCGACGCCGGAAAGGTCAAATCGGACGGGATCGGCTATTATTTATAAAAAAACCCGGTATATGTACCGGGCTGAAATTGTTACTTAGTGGAAGTGGCCTGTACCGGCGCTTGTTTTGTTAAATTTAACTCGTATGCCTTTGGATCATATTGCATCATAGCTCCAGTGGCTGCGTCGATGATGAATCCTGGAAAGAAAAAAACATTGACAATACTGACTGCATCAAACGTAGTCTCAGGTTCGAAAGACCTTCTTTCATATCCGTCTTTTTTGAGTACTACGGTCTGGCCTTTAAATCCTTTTTTTATTCTAAGATCCAGAGGTGTTACTCCTCTCTCAATGCCATCGACTTCCACAGTCGCACCGGGAGGATTAGTTACTACTTTAATTGATTGTTTGGATCCTTTAAATACGGTGCAACAGCTTGACAACAGCAGAATCACCACTGATGACATGACAAGGTTAAGAACTTTTTTCATTTTATTATTTGTGAATTTTAGGCAAGTGTAAAACTTTATTCTTAAAAACACAATTTTTAATGGCATTAAGACGGCAATTGCATCAGTCTTCGTTATTGACCATTTTTCAGACTTTGAATAAATCCAGGGATTTTATCCATATAATCTTCTGAATCAAGTAGTCTTACAAAAGCGCTTCCCACAATTGCACCGTTAGCATATTCGCTTGCTTTGCTGAAGCTCTTATTGTCTGAAATTCCGAAACCGATCATCGTTGGGTTTCTAAGTTTCATATTTTTAATCCGGCCAAAATAATCTTCAGTCCCCGCCGATACAGCAAGGTTCTTCCCGGTGGTCGATGAAGATGAAAGCAAATAGATAAAACCATTACTCAATTCATCGATCTTGCGGATGCGCTCGTCGGACGTATGAGGGGTGATAAGAAAGATATTGCTGAGGCCTTTACTTTCAAAACACGAACGGTACATCTCTTCATATTCATACATCGGAAGGTCTGGTACGATCAGTCCGTCAACGCCCACCTCTACACACGATGAGCAGAACCTCTCTACGCCGTATTGCAGCACCGGGTTTACATATCCCATCAGCAGTACCGGGATAGAAACTCTTTTCCGAAGGTCCTTCAATTGTTCAAAAAGTACTTTTACAGTCATCCCGTTTTCGATAGCTTTTTGCGAGCTGTTCTGAATAACTGGTCCATCGGCCAGAGGATCAGAATACGGTATCCCGATCTCAAGAAAATCCGCCCCTGCCTTTTCCAGCGCCTCTGCAATATCAACAGTGCTGTTCAGATCAGGATATCCGGCGGTAAAAAATATAGATAATACAGAAGATTTTTTCTGTTCAAATACGTTTTTAATTCTGTTCACTTTCTTTAATGTTTAGAGTTGATTGTTTAGAGTTTAAAGTGAAGTTCTGTCGTTATCAGACCTTCTACTTTCAACTTTTAACTTTCTACTCATAGTCCAAAATATTTCATATAAGTATCGAGGTCTTTATCTCCCCGGCCCGAAAGGCAAACGACTACAGTCTCATTACCTTCAAACTTCATCTTGTCGAGATAGGCAAAGGCATGAGCACTTTCGATTGCAGGGATAATGCCTTCAAGTTTCGCCAGCTGCAGTCCTGCCTGCATCGCTTCATCATCAGTAATACTTACATATTCAGCTCGCTTTGAAGCATAAAGATGGGCGTGTTGCGGGCCGATACCAGGGTAATCGAGGCCTGCTGATATAGAGTAGGGTTCTACAACCTGGCCATCTTCAGTTTGCATTACTATTGAGCGGCTGCCGTGAAGCACCCCTTCTTTGCCGAGCAGGGTTGTAGCCGCAGATTCTCCTGTTTCTACTCCTTTACCTGCAGCTTCTACCGCAATCAGTTTAACATCATCGTCGTCGAGGAAATGGTAAAACATTCCCATCGCATTACTTCCGCCTCCAACACAAGCAAGAACATAGTCAGGGTTCGATTTACCTGTTTTCTCCTTTAGCTGCCATTTAGTTTCCTCTGAAATAATTGACTGGAACCGCGCTACCATATCCGGATAAGGATGTGGACCCACTACCGATCCGATGATGTAATGCGTGTCGGCAGGGTTGTTGATCCAGTCGCGTAAAGCCTCGTTTGTTGCGTCCTTTAGTGTTCTGCTTCCCGAAAGGGCCGGAATTACCGTAGCACCCATCATTTTCATCCGGGCAACATTAGGAGCCTGACGTTCAATATCCACTTCTCCCATGTATACGATGCATTCCAGGCCTTTTAAAGCGCACACGGTAGCAGTTGCTACTCCATGCTGCCCGGCTCCGGTTTCGGCAATAATGCGTTTCTTACCGAGGCGCTCTGCCAGCAGGATCTGGCCCACTGTATTGTTGATCTTGTGCGCACCCGTATGATTCAGGTCCTCACGTTTTAAATAGATGGTGGTTCCGTACTTTTCCGACAGGCGCTCTGCCAGATAAAGCGGCGAAGGGCGGCCAACGTAGTCTTTCAGCAGTCCCATATACTCTTCTTTGAACTTGGGATCTGCAATCATTTCGAGGTAGACCTCATTTAGCTCTTTTATGTTAGGATACAGCATTTCGGGAATATAGGCCCCCCCGAAATTTCCATAATATCCTTTTTCGTTTACATGATAGCTCATAATTTCTCCTTTTCTGCTTGCGCAGACAACTTTTTTATATGTTCAAAAATGATATTTAATTTGTTAATGTCTTTTAGTCCAGGTTCTGTTTCGAACCTGCTGTTCAGGTCGAGTGCATACAGGTTGGCGGCATCAAAGTCACTGAGTGTTCCAATGTTTTCTATGCCCAATCCCCCGCTTAAGAAATATCCTTTCTTACTTTGGCTTTTTTTCAGGAGGTCCCAGTTAAACACTTTTCCTGAGCCGCCATGTGCCGGAGTTTTTGTATCGAACAGGAAGTAGTCGGTGGTTTCTTCATAAGCGTTGAGCATTCCATAATCAAACGATTCATCAATCCCGAATGCCTTGATCACTTCAATTCCTTCTAACCGGATTTGTCCGCATAATTCCGAAGGCTCATTTCCATGCAGTTGAACGGCATCAAGCTGGTATTTCTTTACCTTCTCTATGATCTCATTAAACGGGGCATTTACAAATACACCGGTCTTTTTAATTGTTTGCGGCAGGTTTCTCAGAATGTCTTCATTCAGGCTGTTTGCAAACCGTTTAGAAGCAGGGTAGAAGATGAAACCCATGTAGTCAGGATTTAATGCTGCTACCTGCATAATGTTTTCCGGCTCGCGCATGCCACAAACTTTGAGTTTGGGCCTGCTGACGTTCTTACTTATGCCTTGACCATTCATCAGCTTATAGATAAGAGAGTTTTAAAGCTTACAAGCGCACGTTTGCTCAGGAGCGATTCCTCTGCTTCATAATAACAATCGGCAAAAGATTTGCCGCTGTGGATGGTTTTAATAGCCAGCGCTGCATTGCTCAGAACCACATTATTCTGTTCTGAAGTGCCTTTCCCTTCAAGCACATTCATAAAGATGGCTGCCGATTCCTCAACAGAACTTCCACCCCCTATTTGTTCCGGTTTTATCTTGTCAAAGCCCAACTGGTCAAGCGTGTAAATATATTCTCCATCATTAGAGAACGTTTTAAAGCTGCCTGTAAGCGAAATCTCGTCGTACCCGTCGAGGGCATGTAAGATCGTATACTGTTTGTCCGACTTCTGGTACAGGTAAGCGTATATCCGGGCAAGCTCGAGACTGAATACCCCGACCACCTGGTATTTTGGCTTTGCAGGATTCACCATTGGGCCCAGCATATTGAAAAACGTTTTTACGCCAAGTTCCTTTCGGATCGGTCCTACGTTCTTCATCGCAGGATGAAAAAGTGGCGCATGTAAAAAACAGATACCTGCCTCTTCCACGCTCTTTTTAAGATGCGACGTATCGTTACTAAACTTGTACCCCAGAAACTCCATTACGTTGGATGACCCGCATCCCGAAGAAACACCATAGTTGCCATGCTTTGCTACACCATACCCGGCGCCGGCAACCACAAACGAGGCAAGTGTTGAGATATTGAATGTGTCTTTTCCATCACCGCCCGTACCGCACAGGTCGATCAGGTCGTACTGCTCTAATCCGGGGCTAAGGCAAAGGTCGAGCATGGCATCCCTGAATCCTTCCAGTTCGTCTACAGTAATGCTCCGCATACAATAGGCCGTCATGAAAGCAGCCATTTGAGATGTGTTGTATTTACCTCCGGTGATATTGGTTAAAATGGCTTTTGCCTCCTGCGTGTTGAAGCTTTTGTGCTCAAATAAATGATTTAATATTTGTTTCATTATCTGTTTGTTTTTGCCCGCAAAGACAAAAAAAAAGGTTGCCTTGCGGGCAACCCTGTTTATCTTATAATAATTACTTACATATACAGTTTGCCACTACGATAAATCGAAGTGCCACCACCAGATATGTATGTTGTTTATTTTCATTCGTGTCTGACAAATATGAATATATCTTTTGGTTTGACAAAATTTATTTTAAGGTATCAAGTATATAGTATCAAGTATCAAGACACAAGTATCAAGACACAAGTATCAAGTTTGGTAAAATAGCAAAACATGTATTAACAGACTTGAGCAGTCGCTCATGAATTTTTCCATATTTTACCTATATTGTGACGTCTAAAACAGGCAAGAACATCGCTTCAAGCTTATCGTAGAATTTATTAAAGCACATCCTGGTACGTACGTCTTGATACTTGATACTATATACCTGATACTTGGATAATACGTACATCGTGATACTTGATATTAAATGCTTGATACTTGGATAATTCAGCGTCTTGATACCTGATACTAAATACTATACTAAAATATGATTAACAGAAGAAAGAGGTACAATTTATCACTAAAACAACGATTACTAAAGATTCTTTTTGTTATTTTGGGAGTATTACTGGCGGCTTTTGGATTAAAGGGATTCCTGCTTCCGAATGAATTCATCGATGGGGGAGTCACCGGGATATCCTTGTTAGCGAATCACATTACCGGCGTACCTGTTTCCGTATGGCTGCTTGTGTTTAACGCTCCTTTTATTCTTCTTGGTTTACGGCAGATCGGAAAACCCTTTGCTCTTTATACCCTGTTTGCGGTTGTAGGCCTGTCATTAGTGATTTTCTTTTTCGACTTTCCCGTAATAACGCATGATAAGCTGCTGATATCTATATTCGGCGGATTCTTCCTTGGAGCGGGTATCGGCTTTGCAATGAGGGGAGGATGCGTACTCGACGGTACTGAAATTATTGCAGTGTACATTAACCGCAAGAGTGTTTTCTCTATCGGTGATATCATCATGATCATCAATGTTGCGATCTTCATCTGTGCGGCTTTTATTTTAGGAATAGAGTCTGCATTATACTCGATACTAACCTATCTTTCTGCCTCGAAAACAGTGGATTTTATTATTCAGGGGATCGAGGAGTACACCGGAGTAACGATCATATCTGCCAAGAGCCACGAGATAAAGGAAGCAATCACAACAAATCTCAAGCGTGGCGTGACGGTGTATAAAGGAGAGCGCGGTTACGGTGGCAATCAGTACAGCGACAAAGAAATAGATATCATCTTTACGGTAGTAACCCGTCTCGAAGTATCCAAAATAAAGGATGTAGTTCGCTTGATCGACAGGAAAGCCTTTATGGTGATGAATGTAATTTCCGAAACAAACGGGGGACTGATAAAAAGGAGACCGTTGCATTAAAGAGCTGGAAACAGCTTTTTAAAAGACAGTATTAGTAATTAGCATTAAATAGCAACAGCTAATCGCCCGCCGGAAAATAGCTATTAACAATGGCAATCAGCTTACAAGCAACTGCCAACAGCTATCCGCCTACTTAATCAACGGGTCTTTTTCTTTTGTGAACAGCTGATAAACTTTTTTATCGACCCAGGCGGGTAGCAGTTTGTTCATCAATACGGCCAGTTTTCCCTGCCCCGTCATAATCAGCGTGCGCTTCCTTTTAATGATGCCGTCGGCTATGATTGCGGCAACCTCTTCCGCGGTCATCATCTTGCCTTCATCCATGCTGCTCTCGCCTTGCTGAGAACCATCTTTAGCGAGCGCTGTATTGCGGATATTCGATGCGGTGAAGCCCGGAGCTGCCACCATCACGTGAAGTCCTGTTTTTAAATTCTCTACTCTTAAAGCTTCCATAAATCCATTCATTGCGAATTTCGAAGCTGAGTAGCCCGTCCGGCCCGGCAGGCCACGGTAACCAGCGATAGAAGATATGCCCACCACAGAGCCTTTGCTTTTCAGAAGCTCGGGAAGTGCATGCTTCGTGCAGTATACTGTTCCCCAGAAATTTACATCCATCAGATTGCGTATCACTACCAGGTCGAGGTCCTTAAAAAGCGCTCTCATGCTGATTCCCGCATTATTTACGAGAATGTCAATCCCTCTGAATGTCAGTACGGCTTGTTTAATAAGATGCTTACAATCCTCTTCATTTGATACATCACATTGAACTGCAACCGCTTTTATATTGTATTCCTTTTCCAGTTCATCTGTTAGCTCGCAAAGCGAAACGTACTGCCGGGCTCCAAGAACAAGATTCGCCCCACGGCGCGCAAATTCCTCTGCGCAAGCCCTGCCTATTCCCGAAGAGGCCCCTGTGATGATGATGGTTTTATTTTTAAGATCCATACTTTTTAAAGAGTTCAAAGGTAAAAGTTCAAAGTAAAGAGTTCAACACAATTAATAATATTAAGTGCCTTGTCGCTGTCAACCTTCAACTCTTAACTCTCAACTTTCAACTCCATACGGTACCCTCGTTGCTATAGAGCGTGCAAGAGTTATTTCATCGGCATATTCGATTTCTCCCCCGAAGGCGATTCCGCGGGCGATAGTGCTGATTTTCACTGGCAGGTCCTTCAGTTTTTTGAATATATAAAAGATAGTGGTGTCACCCTCCATTGTTGCACTGAGCGCGAGTATAACTTCCTCTATCTCTCCGGTTTTTACCCGCTCTACGAGGCGTTCTATGTTGAGATCCGAGGGGCCAATACCGTCCATAGGTGAAATCAGGCCTCCAAGTACATGATAGACGCCGTTATATTGATTCGTGTTCTCGATAGCCATAATGTCGCGCGTATCCTCTACAATACAAACTAAGGACTTGTCGCGTTTATTTGCCGAGCATACCCCGCATACTTCAGAGTCGGAAATGTTACCGCAAACCTTACAATAGCGTATTTCCCGCTTCAGGCGGGTCAGTGCATCGCTTAAGTTCTCCACCTCCTGCGAGGATTGATTCAAAAGATGAAGCACCAGGCGAAGGGCGGTTTTCTGGCCCACTCCCGGGAGCTTTGAGAATTCATTTACAGCATTTTCCAGTAAACGCGAGGAAAAGTTCATCCTGCAAAGGTACATAGGAGATTCTGTGATTGAAAACAGGAATTGGATTTATACGATACCGACCGCTTCGCACCCGCTTCAGAACCGCTTCAGAGCGGATAGCACTCACTTAGGGACCATGCTTTGTCTTCCTCCCGTGCTTCTTCGAGAAATATCGAAGAAGCACGGGAGCGAGCGGCAGTCTGCATCGAAGATAGAGTCGCGCCTTTCAAAAGAAGTTCCGTATCCGTTCAGACAGATGTCTTGAATAACCAACAAGCGAAATGAATTGTAAACTTATTTTTCTTACATTTAGCGCCCTGTTTCAGAATTTTATCTTAGTTTATAAATTGCAGGAGCAAACAACATTGTACTAAATACTATTAATTGAAAATATGACAAGTGACGAGAAAATAAGAAACGCGTTCGACAATAAGGATTGGCAGGAGATTAAAGTAACTGACTCCTGGCAGATTTTTAAAATAATGGCCGAATTTGTTGAAGGCTTTGAAAAACTGGCCAAGATAGGTCCCTGTGTGTCTATATTCGGTTCCGCGAGGACCCCGCAGGATAGTAAATATTACAAGATGGCAGAGGAGATAGCCGCCCTGCTAACCGAGCACGGTTATGGTGTGATATCGGGGGGAGGCCCGGGGATTATGGAAGCCGCCAATAAAGGCGCTTATGAAGCAGGCGGTAAGTCTGTAGGATTAAATATTGAACTGCCTTTTGAACAGTTCCATAATAAATACATCGATCGCGATAAACTGATGGAGTTCAATTACTTCTTCGTCAGAAAGGTAATGTTTATGAAATACTCTCAGGGTTTTATTGTACTGCCAGGTGGATTTGGAACAATGGATGAGATGTTTGAGGCCATTACTCTTATTCAAACAGGAAAAATTGCACGCTTCCCGATTGTCCTTGTCGGTAAAGAATACTGGAGCGGACTACTCGACTGGGTAGAAAACCATATGCTTGACGCAAAGAATATCAGTGAAGATGATTTGAACCTTTACCGTGTAGTAGACACCGCTGAAGAAGCTGCAGAACACATCTTCAGGTTCTATAATAAATATGTGCTGAAACCTAACTTCTGATAGTATATACTCTGCATTTAAAAATACACATTTGCGTGCATTTTTAAATGCAAGTACATACTATGTATCCTTACCTCCAGTCTATAGACACAGAGCCTGCAGAGGTACGCACATATACATCGGTTCCTCCTCCGTTAAGACTGCCTTTTATTTTATCTTTTTCTACAATACCGTTAAAGTTATTCAACGTTCCTGCATTGATCCTTCCGCCATTCAGGTCGAGGTTGAACCCTTTGTTTTTCGGCAGCGCTAATGTTGCACTTCCGGCACTGACGTTTATTTTTACAAATTTCCCGGGCGTGGTGAAGGAAGCCGTCACTCCTCCTGCACTCGTAGAGGCATCCAAACTACATGCCAGTTGTTCTAAACGAATGCTGCCTCCGGAAGTATGCGAGAAAAGCTCTCCGGAAATGCTATTTCCACTGATACTGCCTCCGCTGGTCCTGGCTTTTATATTGCCTTGCAGTTGCTCCAGTTTTAATGAACCTCCTGAAGTGGACAGATCAATTGTTCCATTGCATTTAACCGCTTCGATGCTGCCTCCACTGGTCTTAAGATCTACTGTTCCTTTGCTGTTGGCAACATAGATACTGCCCCCCGATGTCTTTCCTGACAGCATCCCGCTTAGGCCCTCAATATGCAGACTACCGCCACTGGTGCTGAAGTCATGATTGCCTGATAAATCTGACAGCCTGATGCTTCCGACACTCGTATGAAGTTTAGAAGAGATTTTAGAAGGGACGAAGATCCTGAACGAAATACTTAACGACTTCTTCCAGTTGATGTTTCCTTTTGATGAAGCAATAGCCCTTAGTTCGTCGCCGCTTACAGCGATGTCAATGTCATAGTTTTCAGAGAGCAGTTTCTTTATTTCCTCGTCGGAGATGTTACGGTTATTGCCATTGGTCCTGACATACACCTCTACTTTTGCCTCCTTTTCACTGCTACCCGTTACCGTAAGGCTGCCGCCAGAGGTTTCAGCTTTAACGTTCATAATACTTGTTCCATTAAAGGACTTTGTTAAATAAGGCAGGCCAGAATCCTTCTGACGTGCCGTTGCCGGAATTAATTGTGATAAAATCAGCGTTAATAAAATCAGTCTTTTCATTTTTTGTAATTTAAAAGGTTATATAATTGAGCTGTCAGCTTTCAGCTATCAGCTTGTTACCCTTCAACTTTCAACCTTCAACCTTCAACTTTCAACCCAATAGCGGTCATTCTGATCGCAGGCTCTTCACCGGGTTTGCCAGTGCCGCTTTCACCGAATGAAAGCTGACGGTAAGCAAGGCCACAGAAAATACGATCAGCCCGCCTGCCAGTATAATCCAGCCCGAAACATTGATATGGTAGACAAAGTCTTCCAGCCATTTATGCATAATAAACCAGGTCAGGGGAGCTGCGATAACAAAAGCTATCAACACTAACCTTGCAAAATCTTTTGATAACATAACTATTATGTTGGCCACACTGGCGCCCAGAACCTTACGGATTCCAATTTCTTTGACTCTCTGGTTCATTGCCAGCAGGGCAGAGGCAAACAAACCCATGCAGGATATGAATATAGCCAGGCCGGCTCCTGCGGAGAATATTTTCGACATTCCCTCTTCTTTTTTATACTCCCGGTCAGTGTTCTCATCCAGGAAGGATGCACCTGTCTGACTCCGGGGGTTCACTTCTTTCCAGGCTTTCTCAATAAGCTGCATTGATTTAACAAGGTTGTCACCCTTGACCCTTACGAAAATGTACGAAACAGGCCATTCACCCGGCTGGATCACCATTGTAAGTGGCTTGATCTCCTGATGCAGGTTCTTGAAATGAAAGTCTTTTACAACTCCAATTACCTTCACATTGTGCCCGTCGCCCAGGGGGAGTATTGTTCCAACTGGCTCTTTCTCGCCCAGCAGAGCAGCCATTTTTTCATTTATAAGAACCGATGCAGTATCGGTGCCGAAAGCTCTTGAGAAATCCCGTCCCTTAATAAGCGGTATATCCAGTGTTTTTAGGTAGTCGTAATCTATGCGGAGCCAGTTAGTTTTTACTTCCCTGTTTTTATAATCAAAACCCATTACCGAGTTAGTCACAGAGCCATCCAGGCCCCGTCCCAGATTGATGTCCGTTCCCGTTACACTCACGGCAGCAGGTATAGCAGCCATTTTGTTTCTCATCTGCTGTAAAGCGCTTTCCGGATCAATATCATTTCCTATCGGGATACTGATAACTTCCGCCTTGTTGAATCCCAGAGGCATGTTCCTTATGAAGCTGAGCTGCTTACTGATGGTAAGTGTGGAAATAATGAGGATGATAGCGATGATGAATTGTACGATAGTTAAGGTATTTCGTAATCCGTTTTTCGAGCCTACGTTTAATTTACCCTGTAAAGTCCTTAGCGTATTAAAGCGGGCCATCACCAGCGACGGGTAACCACCGGCGAGGGCTGTGGTTAGTAGAAAAACAAGGCAGAACCACAAAAGCGCCTGGCCTGAGAAAAGAATCTCAGCCGACATGTTAGAGCCTGTGGCCGCGAGATACGACTTTAAACCAGCAAGCAGCAAGCCTGTCCCTGCCAGCAGTGCTAAGAAACATAAAATGAAAGCCTCGCACCAGAACTGGGTAATAATCTGCTTTTTTTGAGCGCCGAATGTTTTTCTTACTCCTATCTCTCTGGCACGTGTAAAAGACGCTGCCAACGAGAGGTTAACGAAATTGCTTCCTCCTATAAACAGGATAACAGCGCTTAACAGAATAAGGACGAACGGGAAAAAAGGCTTTATGGCCTGGCCTACCGAACTGATACTGCTGAAATGGATTTCGCTGAGAGGAAGCAGCTTCAGGTTCACGAATTGACCCCGTGTATCCGGTTTCGCGCCGTCGCGTTTCAGGTTCTTAATATCCGTCTGAAAGTATTTATTTATAAATGGTCTCGCAGATTGTTCGAAAGATTCAGCTGTGATATTATCTGCAAGCTGTAAAAAAACAGGATGGTTTTGATTGGCCCACTTATCTTCATTCCCTTTATACCCTGGGAAGTTTTCGAAACGCGACAAAATATCAAATTTTAAAGTCGAGTTTTTGGGAGGATCTTCTGCAACACCAGAAATAATATAGCTCTTCCAATCCTTATCCGTCTTGATTTTAATTGTTTTACCCGTCACATCCTTCGTTCCCATAATCTTTTCAGCATACGAACTTGTAATGATCACTTCGTCGGCGTTCCGGAGTGCCGAGCTGGCGTTTCCGCTCACAAGAGGAAAGGAGAACATTTGAAGGAATGAAGGATCGGCATATTTAACAGAAAGATCAAAGAATTTGTCGTTATACATCAGGAGCCCGCCTGAATTACCGAAGCGGCTTATATATTTTATTCCACTTAGCTCTGCTTTTGCCGACGGAGCAAAAGGAACCGGCATGGGCGAATCATTTTCTATGCCGCGCGGACTGTATTGCTGCCTGTAAACCTGGTATATTTTATCTTTGTTTTTGTGAAAATCGTCAAAAGAAAATTCAAACATCGCTGTGAGGAACAAAATAAGCGCCGCCCCGAAGGATATGCTTAAACCAAGCATCTGGATCAGGGTGAAAACTTTACGCTTCCACATGTTGCGCATCGCGATCAGAATATAGCTTTTTATCATTTTTATTGCTTTAGTTGAAGGCCTCAGAATCTTCGTCCTAATTACCATCATAAGCAATGCCTTGATTTTAACTTATTGATATTTAATTTGTTGCTTGTTTGTTTTATGCATTTGATGTCCATTGCTGAACACCATATGTACGAAACCGTACAGCGTAAACGGTACTTTGGTCAAAATGAAGAATTTCAGGCGATTTATACTTTAAACCCCAAAACCTACAACCTACAACTTACAACCTACAACTTACTACTTACAACTTATTACTTACAACTTAAAGCAAGTCAAATATTATAAGCATGGGTATGTTTAATTTCTTTCAAAACGAAGGCGCTGTTAAGGACGCCGATATTGCTGATTTTCGATAGCTTATACCGAATAAAATTATGGTATTCGTCAATACTTCTCACATTGATCTTTAAAAGAAAGTCAATCTGACCTGCAATATGATAGCATTCCTGAACCTCTTCAAGGTTTTGTATTTCCTGTTCGAATTTATCGATAAAAGCTTCATTATGATATCGCATTGATACCTGGCAGTAGGTTGTAAAAGGCTGACTTAAGAGGTTTTTGTTCAAGACTGCAACATACTGTTTGACATATCCAAGGTTCTCGAGTCGCTTAATTCTCTCATAAACCGGAGAAATTGAAAGGTTAAGCAGCGCTGCTAATTCCTTAGTGGTGATCTTCGCATTCTGCTGTAATTCCTTCAGAATAATCCTGTCAATATCGTCGATGGCATTCATAGTGGTAAAATTTTCTGATTCCGATACGTTCCGATGGCTAATTTAGATTTATTTTTTGCTTGGAGAAGCTCGTACAGTAAAATTTATGGAGAACTGGTATTTATTAAATAAAATTCCTTTATTACATCGCTTTGAAGTAGAACATATAGGTCCGTGATTGATACAATATATGGATATTTGATGTGTTAAAACTCTTTGTGAATATTACGCTTATTAATGAATATCCTTTAAATGAGGTAGTCATTTCCAATGGAAGAAGAAAGAATTTCGGTTTTTGATGTGTTTAAAATAGGTGTAGGCCCATCAAGTTCACATACGCTGGGTCCCTGGAAAGCAGCACAGCAATTTGTTAAGTCGTTGCAGGGTAGCGACTTGCTTTCGAAGGTGGAATCCCTTAAAGTTATTCTATATGGATCGCTCGCTAAAACCGGCAGGGGGCATGGAACTGATATTGCGATCATGCTGGGTCTCATGGACTGCGACCCCGTTACAATTGATACGTCTACTATCCTCCCGATCATCGATGGAGTGCGCCAAACTTCCGAAATTACCTTAAGTAGAAATACGCGGATTTCGTTCGTTCCCGAAAGCGATATCTTTTTCGAATATAACGAATCGCTTCCTTTTCACCCCAATGCGATGACCTTTATCGCGGAGGTGGGCGAAATGGGTCAATTCATAGAAACATGGTACTCCATCGGCGGCGGTTTTATAAAGAAAGAAGGCGAATGTGATAATGTTGACAAGCCGGTAAGTTTACCGTACCCCATTAACTACGCAGCCGATTTGCTTAAGTGGTGCGAGACCTCGAACAAGCGCATATGGGAGGTGGTGATGGAGAATGAGAAAGCCTGGAGGTCCGAACAAGAGGTAAACGATGGTTTACTCGAAATTTATAAGACGATGCGCGATTGCATTTACCGGGGGTGTAATACCGACGGTATTTTGCCCGGCGGACTGGATGTAAAGCGGCGTGCTGCAAATATGAGCAGAAGTTTGCTAAATGGCGGGGCATATTCCGACTACGAGAGCTGGAGAGCGAGAGTACGTCCCTCAGGTAATAGTTTTAACAGTATTCTCGATTGGGTAAGCTGTTTTGCGCTGGCCGTGAATGAAGAGAATGCTTCGTTTGGAAGAGTGGTTACAGCTCCTACAAATGGGGCAGCAGGGGTAATTCCTGCTGTTCTGAAGTATTATGTCTTTTTCTGCGACGGCGACGACCCGCAGAAAATCGTTCAGTTCCTTTTAACAGCAGGGGAGATAGGCAGCATTTTTAAAAAGGGATCCACTATATCGGCGGCCATGGGAGGCTGCCAGGCTGAAATCGGAGTTTCTTCGGCAATGGCTGCAGCTGGACTTACGGAGGTGATGGGAGGGTCGGTAAAGCAATGTCTTATGGCTGCTGAAATTGCTATGGAGCACCATCTTGGCATGACCTGCGATCCGGTGGGCGGACTGGTTCAAATCCCTTGTATCGAAAGGAACGCTTTTGGGGCGATAAAGGCAATTACCGCTTCGCAGCTCGCCTTAAGAAGCGATCCGGCACTTGCCAAAGTTTCTCTTGACAACGTGGTGAAAACCATGTGGCAAACAGCCCAGGACATGCATTCCAGGTACAAGGAAACTTCTGAAGGGGGACTTGCTGTTAACATTCCTATCAGTCTTAGTGAATGCTAATGAATTTAATAAATTATCTGTTATTGAGCTTAATATAAAAAGTCATGTACGAAACATTAAAACCAGAGCTGCAGAAGCTTATTGAAGAAATCAAAGAAGCAGGATTATTTAAGGAAGAAAGAATCATTACTACCCCTCAGGGTGCACAGATCGATACCACCGCAAATCACGGGGTACTCAACTTCTGTGCTAATAATTACCTCGGACTATCTTCTCATCCGAAGGTAGTAGAAGCCGCAAAGAAAGCGATTGATGCGCGTGGATATGGAATGTCTTCTGTTCGTTTTATTTGTGGTACACAGGATATACATAAGGAGCTTGAGAAGAAGCTCTCAGACTTCCTTGGAATGGAAGATACCATTCTTTATGCGGCAGCTTTTGATGCGAATGGTGGCGTCTTCGAACCTCTTTTAGGGGAAGATTCTGCTATCATCTCCGATGCGCTCAATCATGCCTCTATTATCGATGGAGTGCGCTTGTGTAAAGCAAAACGATATCGTTATAATCATAACGATATGGACGACCTTGAAAGTAAGTTAAAGGAATCATCTGCTTTAAAACACCGGATTATCGTTACCGACGGGTCTTTTTCCATGGACGGCACCATTGCGCAACTTGATAAGATTTGCGATCTCGCAGATCAATATAAGGCGCTTGTAATGGTCGACGAAAGCCATTCTTCTGGCTTTATCGGGAAAACGGGGCGCGGTACTCATGAGCATCACGGTGTGATGGGCCGCATTGATATTATAACCGGAACATTAGGCAAAGCTCTGGGAGGAGCAATGGGAGGTTTTACTTCAGCGAAAAAAGAGATTATCGAAGTTCTGCGCCAGCGTTCGCGGCCTTATCTTTTCTCTAATTCTCTTGCTCCCTCTATCGTCGGCGCTTCTATCGCTGTGCTTGACATGCTCTCGGAAACAACCGAATTAAGAGATCGCCTCGAATGGAACACTTCTTATTTCAGGGAAAAGATGACTGCTGCCGGTTTTGATATCAAACCCGGAGTACATCCTATCGTTCCGATCATGCTATATGATTCGAAGCTGTCGCAGCTGTTTGCTTCCAAACTTCTTGAGAAGGGCATTTATGTGATCGGGTTTTATTATCCCGTAGTTCCCGAAGGGAAGGCAAGGATACGCGTTCAGATGTCGGCAGCACATACCAAAGAGCATCTGGATAAAGCCATTAACGCATTTACAGAAGTAGGCAAGGAGCTGGGCGTTTTGAAATAAACTATTGGTTTCAGTTGCACACTGAAGCCTGCAGATGAGAGAAGTTTGTAACTTCTCTCATCCTTTGACCCCATTTTACTATTTCAGGTATTCGTCAAAGTAATCAGTGATTTTCTGCATCAGATGCACCCGGTCGCGGCCTCTTACGTTATGCTCATAACCAGGGTATACAAAATAATCTACCTGCACATTATTGTCTACGCACTGCTTCACGAAGTTAACCGAATGCTGCCAGACAACAGTGCTGTCAATTGTACCATGGATCAATAATAATTTCCCCTTCAGGTTCTTTACCTTGGTAAGAAGGTTCGCTTCTTCGTAGCCTTCCGGATTCTCCTGGGGGGTATCCATATAGCGCTCGGTATACATCACCTCATACATCTTCCAGTCCATCACCGGACCGCCGGCAACACCGCATTTAAATACTTCCGGGTGACGCAGCATCAGCGATGTGGTCATGAAGCCACCATAGCTCCAGCCGTGAACACCTAACCTCGATGCATCCACAAAGGGAAGCGACTTCAGGTATGCCACACCCTTTAGCTGATCCTCCATTTCTACCGTTCCCAGTTTTCTAAACGTAGCCTGTTCAAATTTCATTCCCCTGTTAGCGCTGCCCCGGCCCTCCATGGTGAAAATGACATAGCCGTGCTGCGCCATATATTCGTACCAAAGATTGCCGCTGGCAGGGAAGCCATTAGAGATGATCTGAACGTTCGGACCGTTATACAGATAAACAATTACAGGGTATTTCTTTGTCGCATCAAAGTTTACGGGATAGATCAGCTTTCCATATAAAGGAGTGCCATCATCAGCTTTAATCGTTACGTTTTCAATCTTTGGCCGCTGATACGCGGCGAGAGGATCTTTTGCGGTCAGAAGATTTTGCTTCCATTTCCCGGTGGTCGACACCATGTCGATAACCCTTGGTGCATTCCCGTTCGACCAGCGGTCGATCACATAATCACCGGTGGTACTTACTCCGGCCGAGTGAGTGCCCGGATCGCTGCCCAGCCTTCTCAGCTTTCCGCTTTCCCAGTTCACCGAATAAATATGCCGGTCTAAAGGCGACTCCTTCGTGCTAATAATATAAAGCTCTTTCCTTTTTTCTGACTCTCCCGCTATCTCAGTAACCACCCAGTCGCCTTTCGTGATCTGATTAAGTAGTTTTCCCCTGGTATTGTATCGGTAGAGATGCATAAACCCGTCGCGCTGACTCCACCAGATGAACTCGTCGTTTTTTCCGGGAATAAAAGTGAGCGAGTGCTGCGGATGTACATATTTTGGGTCAGTTTCCTCAAACAGTGTTTTTATGAAGGCGCCTGTGCGGGCGTTGTACTGGTTCAGCCAAAGGTGATTCTGTTCGCGGTTGAGTATAGCCAGATAAATAAACTGCTCGTCGGGGCTCCAGGTAACAGAAGTCAGATAGTGGTCCTTCGGAGTACCAGTGTCCAGGAATATCGTTTTCCCGCTTGAAGGATTGTAAACGCCGAGGGTCACTTCATGGGAAGTGCGACCTGCAAAAGGATACTTTGTCAGATGAACAGCCGCAGGAGTCACATTCCAGTTTACAATAGGATAATCTTCAACCATGCGTTCATCCATCCTGTAAAAAGCAAGATAGTTCCCTTTAGGGGATAAGAATATTCCACCGTCGATGCCGAATTCGTTTCTGTGGACAGAACGCCCGTTAACTATCCCGGCCTCCTTGTCGCTGGTCACCGTATGCGTTTTTCCTGCAGCATCAATAAGATATAGGTTGTTCCCAATAGTATAAGCAAACCGCTTTGTGCTTTTTTGTAAAACGACGTTCTCTGCTTCCCCGGGAAGGTCCCTCCATTCTTTGATATTCCAGCCATTAGCTGCAGCTGAACAGATGAAATAGTTGTTTCCCAGTGCAAAGAAGGCCTCTTTGTTGTCGATCCATTCTATCGGTGGCAAGGCACGTAAAGTATATTTACTACCAAGTTGCTTCTGAAGTTCGCTTAAACGAAGCAATGTGTCGGTACTTATCTGCGGAAGCTTCCGGCGGACCAGTGCACCTCCGTATGGAGTTTTCACTACCTCGGAAATCGAATTTTCACCCGGAATCCAGTTTAACTGTTTAAGGTCTTCACGTGCCAGACTGGTATTCATACCAAGAACGGCTTCTTCCATCGTAAACTGTTTTTGCTGGGCAAAAGCAGGCGCACAAAAGCTAAAGCTGACAAAGAGCAGAAAAAATCGGATCATATATGACAGGAAATAAATTACAATTGCGCGGCTCAGGCTGCACAACTGCAACAAAGATAATGATCTGAACGAATAGATCGCTTACTGATAATGTGAGTAGCAAGAAATAATAACCACAGAGTTGTTAGTTATTTTATAGACAAGACGATGTTCATTATTTATTCTCCGGCTCCAATATCCCTGAAACTGGTGTTTCAGAGCTTCAGGCTTTCCAATGCCCTCAAAAGGACTTCTCAGAATATCCTTAATAAGGTCTCCAATCCTTAATGCAACTTTTCTGTCTGTTTGTATCCAATTTTGGTATTCTTTAAAAGCTTTTGGAATGAACTCAATAGTTCTATCATAAGAGCTCATTGGCTTTTAGTGTTATTGTTTCCTGTTTTTTGTCATACTCTGCTATTCTCTCCTGAAGCTCCTGGGCATATGCAGGATTACTTAAAATATAATCAGTAGCATCAGCAGATTGAATAGTTATTTCAACCGTTTTATGAGGAAACATTTCTTTGATACCATTCAGAAAATCAGTACCTAACATATCTGTATTAATTCTTATTGTAGCTTCCATAAGAGAAGAAATTTAAATATACAAATATACAATTATTCTCCTTGACAAAGCTTGGTTTTTCCCGGGCAAACGAGTTCTGAAAACAAAAAGTCTTCCCGAAGACCTTAACACTAAGCGTTTCCATTGGATTGAAGTCAGGTCAATGTTGCCTAAAGATATTTTTCTGTATGTTACCTTGATTGCCTGGTACCTGATTGCTTGTTTTTGCACGATTTTTGTACTTTTATTTATTCACAATACTATCGTGGAGCATCTGAAATTAATTGAAAAGATAAAAAAAATTCCACCTGGACACCATAAGGAGGTTGAAGACTTTATAGATTTTATTTTGGAGAAGAAAAATATCACTTCAAAGAAAAGCAAGGGACGGAAACTGGGATTGCTAAGGGGTAAAATGCAAATGAGTCCCGGTTTTGATGATCCTCTGGACGATTTCAAGGAATACATGTAAATGAGTCGAATACATGTAAATGAGTCAGTACCTTCTCGATGCACATGCATTGTTGTGGATGAAGGATGATAGCGACCAACTCTCGGAAAGGGTAAGAGAAATATTAAGAGATGATCGATCCGACTTATATGTTAGTATTGTCTCTTTCTGGGAGATAGTTAGCACTCTTTAATACATCAGCCCAAAGAGCCATAGCGGTATCTTGTTACCGAACCCCGTTATTATTTCATCGGCTGCTATATAAGAATCCTTAATACCCTCGATTTGCTTTGCTGACTTACCCGGTCCGCCGATTTCGATTGTATATTTTCTGTCTACCAGAAAATCGCCTTTGGTTGCGTATTCAACTTCATGGCCTGCGTTCTTTAACTGATTAAGCAGAAAAGTTTCCCTGATAGTTCCGATATCGGGATTCGGCTTAAGCGCATAGCTCAGATTTGTATTCTCCAAATATATTTTATCTGGCTTTTGCAATGCAGCAACTCCATTAGTTGGCCGGTTGATGAGATTTAACAGATGCGCACTCTGCAGGTGTTGCAAAAAGCTGTTAACGGTATCCCTCCCGAGATTAAGTTTTTGGGCTAATGATGTAATATTAGGTTCAAACGGAGCCGATTCAGCTATTACTCCCAGTAGTTTCTTTATTTTAGCTGCGTGAGTAGATGAGTAATCCTTTATAAAAGCAAGGTCAAAAGATATGGAGGTATCAATTACCTGAAATAATCTTGTCAAATAATCTGCCTCTTTATTTTCAAGAGTGAAAGGCAGATAACCACTAATAAGATATTGCTTAAACAGCCTCAACGGTGTCTCTAATTGCTTGTTTATGTCAAAAGCAATTCCCGAATGGTTCGCAAGAATATCTTCCAGTGTTATCCGTGGTAATTTGATGCTATGAACCAGCTCTATGTACTCCCGTACCGACATTCCCGGAAGATTGTAGCTAAGCACTCTTCTGCTCAAGTCTGATTCTCCCCTGTAGATATCGAGCGCTGAAGACGCTGTAAATACAATTTTCATTTTTGGGTAGCCATCGTATATGTTTTTTAGCTCCCGCGACCAGTTTTTATATTTGTGTACTTCATCGATGTATAAGATTCTTCCTCCGTGTTTATACCATTGGTCGGCAAGATCTAATAAAGTATTTGTGTAAAACCAGGGATGATCGGCTGTTACATATAAACTTATCGCGGGGTCTTCCGTTCCAAACTTAAGGTGCTGTAAAATAAGCGTCGTCTTACCCGAACCCCTCAATCCTTTTATAGCTATCATGCGCTGGTTCCATGGGATTACCTGGTACAGAAAGCGAAAGAAGTTCCCTTTTATATTCTCAAGTAAGTTATTCTGATATTCTATAAGTGTTTCCATTGACTTGACCTCAAGTCAAATTTACAATAATATTGACTTGAAGTCAAGTCAATATTATTCATTCCTCAATACTTCCACAGGATTAGTAAGTGCAGCTTTTATTACCCTGGCACTTATGGTTAGTAAAGTAACGAGCAGCACCACAGCGCCAGCCAATCCAAACATCCACCATTGCAGCTCCATCCGGTAGGCAAAATCCTGAAGCCATTTGTTCACCAGATAAGCGCTCAAAGGAATAGCTATCAGTGAAGCCAGTGCAATTAAAGCGAAGAACCCCGAGGAAGTAAGCCGCACAATATCTGCAACCGAAGCGCCCAGAACCTTACGGACGCCAATTTCCTTAATCCGTTTCTGAATGCTAAGGCTCACCAGTCCAAATACCCCTGATAAAGAAAGCACGATAGAAAGCACTGAAAAGCCTATCAGCAGCCTCGTGAACTGTTGCTCACTTTTGTACATCGAATCAAATTCTGCATCCAGGAACCAGTAGTCAAAGGGAAGATCGCTGTTTGATTCCCAGATCGACTTTATCTGTTTGATAAGCAGAGATGGATTTGAAGTGTACCTGACAGCGAGGTATTGATACCCGCCCCACGGTTTGTTGGTGATGATCAGGGGTTCGATCCGGTCGTGCAGGGAAGTGAAGTTAAAGTCTTTCACTACTCCGATCACCCGGTGAGGACCATCCCGTTCAATTATTTTTCCAACAGCGTTCTGCCATCCCAATTGTTTAGCAAGTGTTTCGTTGATAACATAGCCGTCCTCCTTTGTTCTCAATGCCTTCGAAAACCAGTCGCCAGAGTTGAGTTTTAAGCCAAAAGTCTTCAGCAGATCTTCATCGGCATCCAGCTGGTGGATCATCATAGACTGAGACTGGCCTTCAGCTAAAAAGCCATTCATGGTGATGCCGGAAGCCGGTATTTCTGAAACAGCCGAAGCCGTTTTTACAAAGCTAAGGTTCAAAACATCCTGCTTTATACGGGATGTCAGGTCGTCCTGCTTGTTATTGCCGGCAAGCGGGACTAAAACCACGTTTTCGCGGTCAATGCCCGTAGGGTGCGACTTTATAAAGCTCACCTGCTCATAAATAATGAATGTACAGGTTATTAAAGCAATGGATATGATAAACTGAAGGACAATTAGAGTTTTTCCGGTAGACCCTTTTTTTCCGCTGATTGCGGTCGCAGTTAAAGTATTCCTGATGGTTACCTTACGAAGATAGAAGCTGAGGTAGGCCCCGGCTCCGGCACTTATCACAATAAATACAATGCCCGCGATTAAAAGAAGCTTGCCGTTGAATAGTTCACCTGCAATAGACAGTTCTTTTCCTGTCAGCCTTGTAAATACAGGGGCCAGAGATAGAATTAAAATCAGAGCAATGGCGAAAGCCATGCACGTTGTTATTGCCGATTCAGTAAGCCACCTGAACGAAAGATGATTTTTGTCGGCTCCAAGAACTCTTCGTATTCCTATTTCCTTTATTCTTGTGAACGACTGGGCTGTGCTGAAGTTTATATAATTGACACATGCAATAATGAGGATCAGAATGGCAACTGAACTAAAGATCGTTAGATTTCTGCTCAATGTTTCCGAGTTGTAATTAAATTTCAGATGTATATCTTTCAGCGGCTGCAGACTAGCCTCTGTTTTACTTCCATCTGATGCGTCGCTTTTATTAATATGTCGCCACATGAAGGCGGGAAGTTCTTTTTCAAGAGCCGCCGCATTCTCCGGTTTATTAAGCAGAAGGTAGGTGGTATACCGGTATCCTCCCCGCCAGCTCATAAAGGCATCAGGATCAGAACTTAATGTTGAAAAAGAAAGAAGGGCTGTATACCGGATATCGGTATTGGAAGGAGCATCTTCAATTACCCCGGTTACCAAAAAGTCCTTTTTGCCGTTAAGGAGTACCGTCTTTCCGACTGCCTTTTGAATATCGCCAAAAAGTTTAACAGCCGTTGTTTTGTCGAGGACAATGGTGTTCGGCGCTTTTAATGCAGAAGACGGATGTCCCTCCAGAAGCCTGAATGAAAAAAGATTAAAGAAAGAAGAATCGGCGTAGTGCATTCCTTCTGTCTTAAAACTGCGGTCACCGTAGCCGATGTACCTTTCACCGCTCCCCGCCATCCGGCAAAAGTCTTCAATACCCGAAAGCTCCGCTTTTGCATCCGGACCGAAGAGGGGCGAAAAGTCAGGGATCTCCCTGTCATACACCTTTCCCTGTTCCCAAAATGTAAAACCAGCCCTGAAGATCCGGTCGCCCTTTTTATGGAAGGTGTCGTACTGGTTCTCGCTCTGGATATATAATGCTATTAATAAAACAGCAGCTATCCCTGCAGATAAACTAAGCAGGTTAATGCCTGATATCAGTTTATTGCGGAATAAGATCCGTGCTGCAACCTTTATATAGTGAATGAAGAACATAATCAGTTTCTAGCGATTGGCAATTGGCGATTGGCTATCAATAATCAGCTTTCAGAAATCAGCTTTCAATCTCTTTCTGCCTCGTCATTTCTTGATACTTGATACTTGTGTCTTGCTACTTGACCCACAGCTACAACCCACAATTCATTCCGACCTCAGGCTTTTCACCGGATTCGCCAATGCGGCTTTAACCGCCTGAAAACTCACTGTAAGAAGTGCTACAATGATAGTGATCAGCCCGGCGAAAACAAACAAAGTCCAGTCGAGACTTATGCGATATTCGTAGTTCTCAAGCCACTTACCCAGGCTCCACCATGACAAGGGCACAGCGATAATTATAGAGATGACCACCAATTGAAGGAAATCCCTTGAGAGCAGCGTTGTTATACCTTGTACGCTGGCGCCTAATACTTTTCTTATTCCTATCTCTTTGGTTCTGAGTTCTGCAGCGTAAGTTGCAAGCCCAAATAAGCCAAGGCAGGAGATGATAATAGCCAGTCCGCCGAAGAGGTTTGCCAGCAATCCGAGTGTCTTTTCATTCTCAAACTTCTTTTCAAAATCCTCATCCGTAAAATGAAGAACCGGTGGATAAGCAGGATTAATCGATTTAAGGATTTCCTCCATCTTCCTGACAGACGAGCTGATATTCTTTGCAGGATTTAGCCTTACTGCAAGTACAGAGCTGCTTGATCCGCTGTAACTTAATACCATCGGTGCGACCTTCTGATAAGGCGATCCCCATATAAAATCCTTAATAACTCCAATGACGGTAACCGGCGAGCCACCCGACTTAATAATACTTCCAACCGGACTCTTCAGTTTCATGATTTTAGCCGCCGTTTCATTTATTATTATAGTGGAAGAGCTTGTATCTGCAGCGTTTGCTCCTGAAAACTGACGGCCCTCTATAAGCTTAATTCCCGTGGTAGCGGTGAAATCGTTGCCCACGCGCAATACATCTATTAAGACCTGTTCGTCAGGACGCTTTCCGGGCCATTCAAACCCCCATGTATTGTTGCCCGACTGGGTTATACTTTGAGAAAGGCCCGTACCCGAAACAATTGCTCCCGCATTTTTTGCTTCCCGGATAAACAGGTCAGTGCTTTTCCCCAAATTTCCCTCAACCGGAATTTCCACCAGCCCTACTTTGTCGAATCCCGTAGGTTTATTCCGGATAAAGCTGATTTGCCTGTACACACACAGGGTGGCGGTAATAAGAAAGACAGCAAAGCCGAATTGAATAACAACAAGTACTTTTCGGAGCGAAAGTGTCCCTTTACTTGTTTTCAGTGCCCCTTTCAGAACTTTTACCGGTCGGAACGACGAAAGATAAAAAGCCGGGTAACTCCCCGAAACAACGCCCGTTAGTACTGTAATTCCCACCAGGAATGCCCAGAAATACCATTGCGACCACGGCGCCGATAGCTGAATGCCGAGCAGGCGGTTGAAGTATGGCAGACAAATAAAAAGTAGAATAACAGAGGTTATCATTGCGAATAGCGACAGGATAAGCGACTCACTCATAAATTGTGCTATCAGCGATTTTCTTGATGATCCGATTGCCTTACGTATCCCTACTTCTTTTGCCCTCTCTTCCGATCTGGCAGTCGAAAGGTTCATGAAATTGATACACGCAATCAGCAGAATGCAGATGGCCAGGATCGAAAACTGACGTATCTGATCTATCATTCCTCCAACGGATTTTCCGTTTTCGAACTTCGACCATAAGTGGAGTTTTGCGAATGGAAACATAAAAGCTTCACCTTTATATCCGTTCTGGTTTTTATTGATCATCTTTTTGATGATCCCGTTAGCGGAGGAATAGTATTTTTCGTCTTTCAGCTGGACAAAAGTCTGGCAAAAATTGCTGCCCCAGCCGGCATTTTTAATCCAGGACTGCTCATTTTCAACAATGCTCCAGGGAAGAAAATAATCGAACCGGAACGTTGTATTCGTTGGAATGTTCTCTACAACGCCGGTTACCATGAGTTGCGTGGTGTCGTTTCTTCTGACCGTCTTTCCCATCGGATTGTCGTCTCCAAAGAGGTTGGCGGCCAGATCCCGTGTAAGTACAATGGAATTGGGTTGTGCCAGGGCTTTTGCAGGCGAGCCACTTATAAATTTATAGTCGAACATTTCAAAGAAAGCAGGATCGGCAAAAAGTCCGTCCTTTTTTATTCCGCTTTCCTTATAACTGATTAAACCGCCGGCAGTATAACTCAGTACCCTTGCTGTTCTTTTTACACCCGGCACCTCGGTTGCTATAGTACCGGCGATAACCTTAGGCGTTGCCAGAAAAGTAAATATCTTGCCGTCGCCCTGTTGGTTGTTTTGCAGAACATAGATGTTTTCTATGCCGGTAAACTGTTTATCGTAGTTCCAATGGTGCCATACATATAGTAATAGCAACAAACAGCTTGTCATACCTAAAGCAAGCCCTCCTGCATTGATCACAGAGAATGCCTTCCGCTTTTTAATATTTCTCCAGGACGTTTTAAAATAGTTCATGTTTTAGTATCAAGTATCAAGTATCTAGTATCAAGTATCAAGTATCAGGATGTGTTAACCTTCTGCTGTCAGTTGTCAACAATCAGCTTCCTGTTAATCTCATAATTCATATCCCACAACTCATAATTCATAACTCCTGCAACCGCAACATAGAACCCGCAACCCACATTACTCCGTTCTCAGGCTCTTGACAGGATTTGCGAGCGCAGCTTTAACCGCCTTAAAACTGATTGTTAGCATAGCAATCAACAGAGTAAGAACTCCGGCTATTGCAAAAATTTCCCAGCTTAGGGCGGTGCGGTAAGCGTATTGTTGCAGAAGCTTATTCAATGCCCACCATGCAGCCGGAAAGGAAATGGCACATGATATCAGTACAAGGATCAGGAAGTCTTTAGACAGCATTCCCACTATATGACTGATGCCCGCGCCCAGGGTTTTCCTGATGCCAATCTCCTTAACCCTGCTTTCGGCAGTGAAGGTGATCAGGCCAAATAATCCAAGGCATGATATTAAAATAGTGATAATGGCAAAACTATTGAACAACATTCCGATACGGATATCCGCCCGGTACATCTCGTTAAAAGTGTCGTCGAGGAACTTATACTTAAAGGGGAGGTCGCCATTGTATTGCGTCCAAACCTTTTTCAGAGCCGATATGGCTTTGGATGTATTCATGGCCGATGTTTTTACATACATGATATTCTTCCAGGTCGGGTTGTAGTAAAGTATTACCGGTTTTATGGTGTTGTGGAGATTCTGAAAGTGGAAATCTTTTACAACTCCGGCGATCGTTCCGTTCTGATCATGAAACTTAAACCGTTTTCCAACCGGATCACTTATTCCCATTGCTTTTACAGCTGTCTCATTCAATATAAAATTAGAGCTGTCAGCGCGTGTCCCTGTAAAGCCAGATCCGGCTACCAGCCTTAGATTCATTACCTTCAGGAAGTTTCTCTCAACAGGGTTTTGATTGATCATGAAGGTTTCATGGGCAGCCGTCTTACCATCCCATTCAGCATCGCCTGTCGAACTGTAACTATTCATAATATCCTCACCCGAAGATGTAATGTCTAGGATTTCCGGCCGGCTAAGAAGCTCGGACTTCGCCGCATCATAATGGTTGCCGATTTCATGCAGGTTCACCATCAGGATGTTTTCTTTGTCGAAACCAAGATTTTTCTCCCGTATGTACTTTAGCTGCTTGCCGATAACAAACGTACTTATAATCAATATAACCGAAAGCGTGAACTGCAAAACGACGAGTATCTTGCGGATCGTCACATTTTTTCCGAAACCCGAAAGTTTGCCCCGTAGCGCTTCGATAGGTTTGAATGCGGTAAGGGTGATCGCAGGATAGATGCCGGCGAGCATCAGCGTGGCAACCAGGGTAAACAGATAAGTCAGCCAAACTTCAGCGCTGAACAACACAAAAGTCATGTGCTTACCGGCTATGCTATTGTATAAGGGCATGATCAGAAAGATCAGTATGGTGGCGGTAACCATAGAGATTAGAAAGAGGAGAAGCGATTCGCTCATGAACTGAAGGAACAACTGCACCTTCCCAGCACCCACTATTTTACGTAAACTAATCTCTTTCGCTCTTCTTATTGCTCTTGCGGTAATAAGATTGACATAAGTAATACAGGCTATGAGGAGTATTACCATTGCAATAATGAAAAAGATCCTCACAGTAGCCATATCCTGGTCTTTCCCGTCGGCACTGTACAAATGGACTCTTTCTAACGGCTGCAGGACATAATTCAGGTTCCTCGTAAAGTTTCCCGGCTGAGCTTTCTGATGGATGCCGGTTAATTTCTTTGCTGCTGCCGCCGCGTTCGTATTTTCTTTCAGCAAAAAGTAGGTGTCGTAATTGTAATTGCCCCAGTTTTCATCAAGACTTTTCCAGTATCCTTTGCCATCATATTCACGTTCGAGAATGGTGAAAGGTACGATAAGATCGAACCTGATAGAGGAGTTTGCCGGAATATCTTTCATTATGCCGGTTACCTGAAATCGTTCTCTGTCGTTGCCCTGAATTATCTTGCCTATTGGGCTTTCTTCGCCAAAAAACTTCTTTGCCGTGCTCTCCGATATTACCACAGACTGATTGTCGGGAAAAGGGTTTTTAGCATTGCCCTCAAGCAGGGTAAAGCTGAACATCGTAAAGAAAGACCGGTCTGCCAATCCGCATCGAAGGTCAAAATACTTCTTGTCCTTATACTGCAATTTATTAATCTCCCATAAGCCCGTCACGCGGCAGGCGTCGGCAATTTCCGGAACCTCTTGTTTCCCTTTGGTGGCGAGGGGAGCGGGGGTAGTCCAAATGTCAGTTTTTCCTTCCTTACTGAACATCGCCGATGCCTTATAGATCCGGTCAGCTTTTTTATGAAACCCATCGAAACTCAGCTCATCCTGAACCCATAAAAGCAGTAAAATGCAGGCGGCCAGGCTTACAGACAACCCTGTTATATTAATCAGGGAATATGTTTTGTTCGCAAGAAGATTGCGCCAGGCGGTTCTGAAATAATTCATGTTTTTTGTATCAAGTATCAAGATGTGTTAGCCTTCAGCTGTCAGTTTTCGGCTTCCTGTTAACCCTGCAATTCATAATTCATAACCCATAATTCATAACTCTCACAACCCGCAACACAGAACCCGCAACCCGCATTACTCAGTCCTCAAACTCTTCACTGGATTCGCAACCGCCGCTTTCAACGCCTGAAAACTAATGGTCGCCAGTGCGATTAAAACGGCGCTGCTGCCTGCTACGGCAAATACTACCCAGGAGATATCTATTTTATATGCAAAATCTTTTAGCCACTGGTGCATCAGCAGCCAGGCCAGCGGAGAGGATATCACAAATGCCGTGACCACCAGACGTAAAAAGTCGATGCTCAATAACCTTACTATAGCTGAAACGTTGGCGCCTAAAACTTTTCTGATCCCAATCTCCCTCGTCCGTTGAATCGTGCTGTACGACGCAAGACCAAGTAAGCCAAGGCAGGAAATGAATATGGCGAGAATGGCGAAGTTCAGGAATAACTTTCCGAACTGTTCTTCGCTGCGGTACTGCCGGTCGAAGAACTCATCCAGGAAATAGTAACTGAACGGCCGCCCTGGGATCATCGCGTTCCATTTCTTTTCAATAGCTGCAATTGTTGACGGAAGATTAGCTGGCGAAACTTTTACGGAGATAAGCTCGCAGCCGTTAGGTTCTATCCTCATAGACAGCGGCTTTATTTCCCGTTGCAGCGAACGGTAATGAAAATCTTTCATCACCCCGACGATGGTTCCTTCACGGCCCCATTGCCTGAAGCGCTTTCCGATGGCCTGCTGCGGAGAGCTGTAGCCAAACATTCTCACCGCCGCTTCATTCAGGACCATCGCTTTCGTGGTGTCCGTTCCGAACTCCTTTGAAAAGGGCCTGCCTGCTACCATCTTTATTTTGAACTGGGGGATATAATCAAAATCGACAAAGTAGAGATCCAAATTAGCAACCTGCATTTCGCCCTTGGTGTTCTCAATTTCAGAGTATGCACCCGGATTTCCTCCTCCCGGTACGCTGGATGAAAGTGCAGTCGACTTAATGCCGGCCAGCCCGGAAATCGACTCCTTAAAAGCTGTTCTGGCAGGGTCGCTGTTGGTGTTGATGACCATGATCTGATCCTTGCTAAACCCGAGGTCGCGGTTTCGCATAAAGTCCATCTGGTTATACACCACCAGAGTAGCAATAATCAGTGTTATGGATATGGTAAACTGCGCTACAACAAGCCCCTTCCTTAACAGGATACCTTTAGTGCCGGAGGCAAATCGTCCCTTCAATACCGACACCGGCCTGAAGGAGGCTAATACCAGTGCCGGGTAAATTCCCGCCAGCAAACCCATAACGATGGAACACAAGAACAGTATCAGCAGCTGAGAACCGCTTCCAAAGATCCCTTCGCTGACGGTTTTTCCTGCAAGCTGATTGAACAGCGGCCGCAAGGTTGCAGATAGTAACACAGAAATAACAAAAGCAATAAGGCACACAATGAGAGATTCACCGATAAATTGTCTTGAAAGCTGTGTTTTTGCCGCTCCAACCACTTTCCGGATACCCACCTCCTTTGCTCTTTCAACAGAACGGGCAGTACTGAGATTGATAAAGTTAATGCAGGCAATAAGCAGTATAAAAATCCCGATAATAGAGAAGATATAAACGTTCGTTATGTTACCCGTCTTGCTGCCGTTGCGTGTTGAGCGAAGGTAAACATCTGGTAATGGTTCAAGGAATAGTGTTGCCGACATCTTGTTTTCCCTGGCTTCTTTTCCGTTGCGTCTCTCCATAAATGCCGGAAACTTCCTTTCAAGAGCCTTTGCATCTGTGCCCGGCTTCAACAGAATGTATGCCGATGCTCCGTAATTTCCCCATTGATCATCAAGCCCCCGGTTAAAATTCTCTGTCAGTGTACTCATCGACACCAGCATGTCAGCCTTTATTTGCGAATTTTCAGGAATGTCTTTCATTACTCCTGTTACTTTCGCCGGATGAGCGTCTCCAGTGAGCAGTAACGTTTGCCCAAGCGGATCACTATTGCCAAAATATTTCCGCGCAGTAGTTTCGGTTAATACAATGCTTAGCTGATTGGATAAAGCAGTCCTGCCGTCTCCCTTTATCAGTTTGAAGTCAAAGACCTGAAAGAACGCCGAGTCGGCAAATAGCGAATTGTCTTCCTGAAACTTGATATTATCCTTCCTTACCAGAAGACTGGCATTCGATATTCTGACGAATGACTCGATTTCCGGAAAGTCAAGCTTTAGATGCGGGGGGACAGCCCACGAAGGTCCGCTTGCTTTCAAGATCTCTGTCGGAGTTTTAATATCGGATATAATCCTGTAAATTCTGTCGGCTTTTTTATGGAAATTGTCATAGCTCAGTTCCATACTAACATACAAAAAGATCAGAAAGAAGGCTGTCATTCCTACTGCCAGACCAAGGATGTTAATGAATGAGAACCCCTTGTGCCGCCAAAGGTTTCTGAATGCGATTTTTAAGTAATTTCTGATCATGAGAGGGCTATTGGTGCTTGGCTGTTAGCAATTGGCCTGTTGGTTTTTATGTAGCTTTTAATTATGGAGTTGGGTGTTTCCTTACACCATAATATTCTCTGTTACTACCTGCCCGTCCAGCATACGGATGATGCGATGGCTATATCGGGAATCGTGCTCAGAATGTGTCACCATCACAATAGTGGTTCCCTGTTCATTCAGATCGGTGAGCAGCTGCATTACCTCGTTCCCGTTTGATGAGTCGAGGTTTCCAGTAGGCTCATCCGCAAGAATGAGTTTCGGGTTGTTCACTACAGCCCTGGCTACGGCCACACGCTGCTGCTGACCGCCCGACAACTGCTGGGGGAAGTGGTTTCGCCGGTGCATGATCTGCACTTTGTCAAGCACGGCTTCTACCTTACGTTTCCGCTCGGCGGCAGGCGTTTTGGTATAGATCAAAGGAAGCTCTACGTTTTCATAAACCGTAAGTTCATCGATCAGGTTGAAACTCTGAAATACAAACCCGATATTATGTTTCCGCAGGTCAGATCGCTTACGTTCATTGAATTTGGCAACCTCAATATCATTAAACAGATAGCTGCCTCCGTCAGGGTCATCCAGCAACCCAAGGATATTCAGAAGCGTGGACTTTCCACAGCCGGAAGGTCCCATAATTGATACGAATTCTCCCTTTGCAACGTCAATAGACACTCCGTTAAGGGCTATCGTTTCTACCTCTTCTGTGCGGTAGAATTTTTCAAGGTTCGTTATTTTAATCATGCTATATGTGGCTAACAGCTTTCTGTTTTTATTTTTTTTATTTATAGGATTCTTTGCGAAGTGCTCATTTCTTTAGCACCAGCTCCTGCACATCTCCGAAATTCTCATAACTCGACGTAATCACCTTATCACCCGGCTCCAGTCCGCTTAAGATCTCGTAATAGTCGGGGTTTTGCCTCCCCAATTGTATATCTGTCTTATATGCAGTTTTGCCATCTTTACTCATCTTAAAGACCCAGTTTCCGCCGGTTTGCTGGTAAAAGCCTCCGCGGGCCAGTAATAAGGCCTGGGTTTCGTCGCCCAGCGCAAGCCGCACCTGCAAGGTCTGGCCTCTGCGGATGTTGGACGCAGCTTTGCCGATGAATTCCATATCCACCTGAAAACGGCCATTGGTTACCTGGGTGAAAACTTTCTTGATTCGAAGCTTATAAACCTTGTCGCCAAGGGTAAAGTCGCCCATTAATCCCGGAAATATCCTAGCGATATAATGTTCGTCGATATCGGCACGGACTTTAAATCCGCTCAATACATCGATCTGCCCAAGCCGCTCTCCCTTGTTTTTGTTCTGCCCGATCTCAGCATCCATGGACGTCAGCTGACCGTCCACCGGTGCACGTACAACGAGATCGCCAACCTTCTTTTTCATTAGCTGAAGAGCATTGGTCATTCGCTCATATGATTCATTCATCTGGCTCAATTGCTGCTTTACAGAAACAGAATCTTGTTTGAGCACGCGGTCGGCCAGCCTTCTTTTACGCAGCTGATAGTTATATTCATTTTCGGTCGCCTGAAACTCCTGCAATCCAATGATCCTGTCGGCATAGAGCTTCTTGTTCATCTTGTACTTTCTTTCAGCCTCCTTCAAGCCGTTATCCACATCTGCCAATTGATTCAATTTCGAGATGGTGTTCTCCTGCGAATTATTCCGGGTGTTCTGCATCTGCGTAAGAACATCAAAAACGGCCGTTTCCTGGTTCGCTAGAGTGAGTTCGAGATCTGTATTGGAGAGGCGCATAATCGGATCGCCTTTCTTCATCATGGCGCCGTCTTCGACATATTTTTCTTCCACTCGCCCGCCCTCTGCAGCATCAAGGTAAATGGTAGTAAGAGGCATGACAATTCCGTTCACAGGAATAAACTCCTGGAATTTCCCTTTATGTATTTCACTCACGGTGATCCGCTCGGCATCAACGTTGAGCTTGCTTTTTCCGGAGGTGAAGTAAATGCTTCCGGATATCAGCAATACTAAAGCAGTGATTCCCGCTACGGTAGTAATTCGTTTATTATTCCACTTCTTTTTTGGTAAAACTCTGTCCACAGTAATTTGTACTAATCAGATTTACCTGAGTACAAACTGTGCCATAGTCTCAAGTGGTTGATACATAGTTTTTTATTGACTGGGAGGCCTGGAGGGATGTCCGGTTCCGAACACTATGTGTCCGAAATTACGAGATGTTTCAAAACTTTACCCTTTTCCCCATGAGCTTACTGGTATCAATGGCTTCTCTTGCTGCAATGGCCGACTGTTCCCTCATCTGCCTGAGTTTCTCCCTTACTATCTGCTCCTGCAGCTGCTGCTGTCGTTCCTGATCCGAGCGTCCCGGGCTCTCTTCTGCTTCGATGGATTTTCGCTCACCGGCCGGTACCGCCCGCTGCTTTCGCATACTGCTCAGGAAGCCGTTCCCCCGGTAACCGGCCATGATCTGGATACGCGGAGCGATGCCCAATGCTGCTGCCTCTTCATGGTGCAGGATGGCCCTGCTTTCCCCGTATCCTGCCTCTGCTTCATCTTCCGACTGGAATGCCCCGATCAGGCTTACCGGGTTAAAGTCTTTACTGTTGAGGGGCTCCTGCTCGTATGTGTAGATGTTTGCTGCCGTACATTCCAGCATGCCCAGCACCAGCAGCAGGCAACCTTTGGGTACTTCCTGTTCGAATACCAGCTCTTGAGCGGCATTCAGGCCGCTGCTTTCCATGACGATCTTCTTCTCCCCGATATACTCATAGTACTCTTCCCTGAAGTTAAAACCTGCCAGTACAAAGCTGAGCCGGTAACCTGTAACCCGGTAATGTCCCTTAAAGGGGGTGACAAAGTCCCTGCGGGGATCGATCTCCGGCAGGCTGATGCTTACCTGTCCCTTCTCATTACGCCTTACCTGTGGTTTGATCTGCAGGGCCTGCGAGAACTTGCTGTCTTCATTGAACTCCAGTCCCTCCAGGAAGGAGAGCTCCCCGTCGTGCAGGTCGCGGTCGCCACGCTCCCGGCTGCGGCTGCCCCGGATGCTGCGCGAGACCGCTGCCGTCATGCGGTTCACCATCCCTCCGTCATGAAAGTGGTGGTAAAAGGGCCGGAATGCTTCCCTGATCACCTTGGATGCCTGACTGATTAGTCCGAATTCTCCGGCAGCCTCCTGGCTGGCCTGGGTTTGTTTGAAGCGCCGGGGACGGCTCTGAACGATGTTCATCCCCCGGTAGCTGCGGTATACCACGGAGCCTGCTGTGCCGTGGATGCCGCCTTTACTATCGATTACTGCCATATATTTTCCTCCTTTTTTAAATTGCTTCAGCCATCAGCAGCTGGCACAGGGCAGGGTTAGGACGGTAACACGATGCGGAGGTCGGCGGCTTCAGCTGATGTAAAGTAAAGTTGATAAGAACTGCAAAAACATGAAACAGGTATTTGCAATTTATAATCAGTTTAAACTAAGCGCTTGATTCCCTTTGGTTTGAGCTGTTCTGGCAATCCAAGCAAGGGCATAGGCAGGAGTCTCCCCGCTCCGGGAACGCTCTGCTACTGCCTATCCCCTGGCTATCTGTATTTCTTCACACCAGGGAGGCTCAGCGTATAGTGAGTCTACCTTTTTACCCAAAAGGTAGACTCACAGTAGGGAATCATTAGCAGAAGTAGGGCAATATTGATACTCAGGGCATAGCCTGGGGATAACAGGGTGCGAACCGCTGCTGTATTCTGATGAGCTTTCATTTTTGAGTAATGTGCGGGAATTTATCTGCTATCAGATTAAGTTGTACGTTGTGTTCAAGATACGCTTTTAGTCCGTCGAGCACTGTGGTGAAACCACCTGTATTATCTATAAGCGCTTTTATTAAATCATCCCCGCTTAGGTTAAAGCCATAATTTTTGATCACTACATACGTGGTGTCATCTGTCAATGGAGTAAATTCATAGTCGACAATGGTTGCTGGTTCGCCCCATTCTGTTGATATCAATTTATCTTGTACGATCTTGTTCGTCAGCACGTTTGTTGACACACCGTACATCTCCCATTCCCATTTCACGGTTTTACCCAGTTCCAGCGGTCCGCTCGATTTGGTGAACCAGAATTTACTGGTGACTGCAGGGTCAATAAATGCCCGGAAAACTTCTTTAACGGGCTTTCTGATGAGCATTTGCGCCTCTACTATCGGTGTATCTGCCATAGTTTTAATCTTTAACTTGTGTAAGTATGTTCAATATATGATTTATGTATCCAGGGTTATTTAAACATAGTAATTAACCGGAGGCTTACGAAAATGTTATTGACAAAAATAATGTACAAGGAACCATTGTAAGAAGTGAAAGCCAGGGAAGGTGGTTTTAAAAAAATGGTATATTCGCTTTCCGGAACTATGGGGAGTTATAACACATTGGCCGATGCTGAACTTGCAGTATTACTAAAAAGCCGGGATCATAAGGCATTTGAAGAGGTATATAGCCGTTACGGGCAAGTCCTGTATACCCATGCCCTGAGGCTCACAAGGGATCCTGACGACGCTCAGGATATCCTTCACGACCTTTTTACTGTTCTATGGGATAAAGCTACTGAACTCAATACCAATATTCCACTGAGGGCCTATTTGTTTAAATCTGTGAAAAATAGAGTTTTTGATCTCTTTTCCCGACAGAAAGTACGCTCTGAACACCTTAAATCGCTGCAAACTTTTATTGATCAAGGCGAGTGGGTAACCGATGATTCAATTAGAGAGAAGGAACTAAAGAAAGTGATAGAGAAGGAGATCTCTTTATTGCCTGAAAAAATGCGGTTGGTTTTCGAGATGAGCAGGAAGGAAAATATGTCGCATAAGCAAATAGCTGAAGAGCTTCAACTTTCCGACAAAACGGTAAAGAAACAAGTCAACAATGCGATCAGGATCCTGCGCCTGAAAATCCATAGTCTTTTAGTGACCGTATTTTTTTTCTGATTACTTCGTTCGGATGAACTTTTTCAGAAAAAATTAATAATCATCTACTACCACAGAGTTTTTCACCCGTAGTGTATACATAGGGCGGATACATCCCCTGTTTACTGCATGAATACACAAAAGGCCAGAGAGCTTTTAGATAAATATAAACAAGGTACTCTTTCTGAAGAAGAGAAGTCTATCCTCGATAGCTGGTACATGAAACTCAGCCAAAATGAGCTTTCGGATATGGGCGAAGAGGAGATTAAGAACAGGTTAGACTCTCTATGGCGGGGACTTCCGGTTAACAGGAAGATTAAGAGGTGGACTATTGGTTTGCGAATCATCAGCATTTCGTCGGCTGCCATTGTTTTGATAGCCCTTGGGATCAGCCTTTATTATTCTCCTGAAGCCAGAAAGCCCCAGGAACATCGAATTGTACACGACATTGCACCTGGTGGAAATAAAGCCATACTTGTGTTGTCGGATGGTCATGAGATCAGTCTGAATGATGCTCAAGATGGTGATCTTGCGCAGCAATCTGGTGTAATAGTTACGAAAGTAGCCGATGGGAAGTTAAGCTATGCCGGCAATAAAACGACAACAGGGACAGAAGGGAGGGCTAACCTCTATAATACCATCTATACTCCCCCCGGAGGGCAGTTTGAAGTGACGCTTCCCGATGGGACTGTCGTATGGCTGAACGCAGCTTCTTCTATAAAATATCCAGTGCAGTTCTCCGGAAAAGAACGGCGTGTGGAACTGAACGGAGAAGGTTATTTTGAAGTAAGCCGAAAGAAAAATGCGCCGTTCATAGTCGAATCATCACGCCAGAGAATCGAGGTATTAGGAACCCATTTTAATGTAAATAGCTATCCCAATGAACCCTTTGTGAAAACGACCCTTCTTGAGGGGGCGGTTAAGGTTGTGCCTGTTGTTAGTAATCCATCGGGCGCGGGAACGATTATAAAGCCGGGTGAGCAGACTTTGCTCACGGGCAATCGCCTTGTAGTTGAAAAGGCCGACATTGAGAAGGAAACAGCATGGAAAAACGGTGACTTTATATTCGATAATGAAGATTTTAATACTATTCTCAGGCAAATATGCCGATGGTATGATGTCGAACTAACCAATCCCGGAAATTACCGGGACCTTCATTTGAGCGGAAGAGTCTCCCGCTCACGGAAAATTTCTGCAGTGCTCGAGGCTCTTGAAGTAACAGCTAAGGTTAAATTTAAATTAGAAGGAAGGAGGATTACAATTATAGATTAACTGGATATACTCATAAGAAAAGTCGGCCCCGACGTCAATCGGGCCCGACAGGTCGATTAAGTTTAAAACATTTCACCCAAATATTTTAATCATTGCACAGCGCTGCCGTTCCTCGCAAGAAGTCAGCCCTGCGCCTTAACCAATATGTAAATGTATAAAATTTATACTAATGGGCGGTGCCAAGCCTGCGGCTCCGCCGAAAAAAAACTTGTTGATACTGAAGTCTGCAGATATGGCTTCAGTACCGATATAACAAGAAAAATTATCATGAGGATTAATATATCAGTTCTTGTTTTAATTGTATCTCTTCTTCAGGTTAGTGCAAAATCGTCCGCACAGAAGATCACAATCACTGACCGGAGTACCTCGCTTCAGGAGCTTTTCAAAGAGATCCGCAAGCAGGGGGGGTATGATTTTCTTTATAACGAAGATGATTTGAGGAAGATAAAAAAGATAAGTGTTAATGTGAAGAATATGGATGTAAGTCAGGTTCTTCAATCAGCCTTATCAGGATTGCCGCTAAAGTACTCTATAAAAGACAAGATAGTGATGATCAGCCGCGAGGAAGAGACGGCGCTCGAAAAGATCATTGACGTCTTTTCGAAGGTGAACGTCAGAGGTAAGGTTACGGATGAAAAGAATCAGCCGCTGATAGGAGCTACAGTAAAAGTAAAAGGGACGAGTAAGGGGAGTGCTACAAATGAAGAGGGGAATTTTTATCTGCCCAATCTGGATGAAAAAGCAGTATTGGTAGTATCATATACTGGTTTTGTATCGCAAGAGATCGCCGTCAACGGGCGTACTGAGCTTACAATTGTATTAAAGGAAGATCAGGCTCAGTTAAGTGAGGTGGTGGTGGTGGGATATGGCACCCAAAAGAAGGTAAACCTTACTGGCGCTGTCAGCCAGATAAATGCTGATAACATTGCTCAGCGTCCATCGGTAGACATTACCGGAGCCTTACAAGGATTGCTGCCAGGATTGAATATCCAGATAAACAATGGGGATCCGTCTGCAAAGCCCGACGTTAATATCCGTGGTTTCAACTCAATAAACGGAGGAAGTCCGCTGGTGCTGGTTGATGGTATAGAAGGCAATATTGCGCGTGTTAATCCAAATGATATTGCCAGTGTCAGCGTGTTGAAAGATGCGGCTTCGGCAGCTATCTATGGCGCCAGAGGCGCCTTTGGGGTGATCCTGATCACCACAAAGGCAGGTAAATCCGGCGAGGTGAGGGTCAATTACTCGAATAACTTTGCATTGACCACTCCTACAACCCGGACTGATTTTATTTCTGATCCCTATGTTTACGGTAAGACAGTAGATGCTGCGCTCTTCGGTTATAACGGAACCAACTACACCGGCTATAACGATATGGATTGGGAGATCATAAAAATGGTTGCCGAGGGAGAAATCGAGCCGTTCCACGAAAAGCAGGCTAATGGCGCGTATAAGTTCTATTACAAAACGAACTGGTATGATTACTTATTTAAGAAATATCAACCGTCGCAATACCATAATATCTCCGTTTCTGGAGGAACAGATAAAATTAAGGCTTATCTGTCCGGCAGGATATACGATAGGGCAACGATACAGAACATACAGGATGCCGATGTAAAAAGGTATAATTTAAATTCGAACCTGAGCTTTAAACCCGTAAAGTGGCTTGAGCTCTCAGATAACATCAAGTATGTAAACGAATATAACGACGAGTACGGGGGTTACCGGAGTGGTTACGGTGGTTTGTGGAGCACGACTACGTGGTATAACCTGTTCCCGTTCTATCCTAATATGGTAGATGGCATCCCTGCTGATATCGGCATAAGCGGTAGCGGCGGATATGGGGGCGGTCCGGCAATGGAAGATGGTAATAACTGGAAGAAATTCGTTACCGATGAACTTACCAATACCTTCCGTGTAAAGATCACACCTTTTAAGGGGCTGGATCTGAATATGGACTATAGTAACCGCATTGAAAATACATCGCGGACGGAACGTTATAATCAATTCGACCTTATAACAACTGACCGCCTGGTTTTACAAACGGTGGGAATTAACCGCCTCGGCGAGTGGCGTTGGAAGGATAAATACAATGCGCTGAATATTTTTGGTACATACGGATTTAATATTAAAAACGACCATAATTTCAAGTTACTGTTGGGATACAACCAGGAGAATTTTGACCGCGACAGGGTCGCAGCTCAGTCTAACAATCTGCTGGTCAGAGATCTGGCAAACTTGTCGCTGGGTACAGAGATGTACAATATCGATGGTTCTGCACTTGTATGGGCTGTTGAGGGTTATTTCGGCCGGTTCAACTACGATTATAAAGGTAAATACCTGCTTGAAATAAATGCACGTTACGATGGTTCATCCCGTTTTCCGGATGAAAGTCGCTGGGGCTTCTTTCCTTCGGTGTCGGGAGGCTGGCAATTGAACAGGGAAAGCTTCTGGGAGCCTATCGAGAATGCAGTGTCTTCGATGAAACTGCGGGCTTCGTACGGAAAACTGGGTAATCAAACAGTGGATGTTAATACCTTCCAGCAGTTAATGGGTCTGGGACAGTCGGGGTGGCTCGACAACGGGCAACGTATTAATTATGCCAGTGCGCCAAATCCCCTGCCAAGGGTTGTTACCTGGGAAACAACCAGGAGCATCGATTTTGGTGTTGATCTGGGTGTGCTGAAGAATCGATTAATGGCGACATTCGACTGGTATCAGAAAGAGACAGATGGGATGTACCTGGCGGGTCAGCCCTTGCCATCGGTTTTTGGAGCCGGAGAACCAAAGGAAAATTATGCTGCGTTGCGTAACAGGGGGTTTGAGCTGAGCCTCAGCTACCATGATAAATTTACAGTAGGCGGTTCGCCGCTGAGCTTCAGTGCCACCGCCAGTGTGTCGAACTTTAAAGGCATCATCACTAAATACAATAATCCGCAAGGGCTGATGGGCAGCTACTGGGAAGGCCAGGAGCTAGGGCAAATCTGGGGATATCACATCGACGGACAGTTCCAGTCTGATGAGGAAGCTGCTGCCTACCAAAACAGCTTTGCCAATCCGGCCATCAATCTCGGTAATGTATACAAGTATATTCTTGGCACAGTTCAAAATAGCCAATGGAGTAAGCTGAGAGCAGGAGACGTGAAATATGTTGACAGCAATGGCGACGGCAGGATTGACAAGGGCGATTATACACTTGAAAACCATGGCGACCTGATGCCTATTGGCAATGCGATGCCGAAGTTCCCGTTCGGGTTTAATGTGAGTGCTTCGTGGAAAAACTTCGACGTATCTGCTGCAGGAGCAGGCGTTGCTAAACAAAACTGGTACCCCACAGGCAATATCTTTTGGGGCCCTTACCAGCGTCCTTACCTGTCTTTTATCAGGAAAGATCTGGTAGAAAACGCATGGACTCCTGAGAACCCTGGAAATACTTATCCTCAAATCTACAGGGGGTATGCTGCGTTACAAACCGGGCGCTCGTTATATGAAATGAATGACTATTATCTTGAAAATGTAGGGTATATGAGAGTGAAGAACCTGACCGTAGGATATACGCTTCCCGAACGCCTTACCAAAAAGATCAATGCTCAGAAGATCAGGGTGTTCTTCAGTGGAGAGAACCTGTTTACCGTTCGGTTCGGAGGCCTTACAAAGTATATTGATCCGGAGCAGGCTGGTTCGGCTATAAACTATTCAGATCCTGGCGATGCTGTGGGAAGGGCAGATGTCACCGATTACCCCATGGGGAAGACGTATTCAATGGGTATTAATCTAACCTTATAACTGGTTAATCTTAAAACAAAAGCGATGAACAAACTATATTATACACTGGTCGCTATCGGGATGATATTGTCATTCTCTGCCTGTAAAGATGATTTTCTCGATCGTGCGCCCAAGGATCAGGTCGATGCAAAGTTTTTCTTTAATACGGCGAAAGACCTTGAAGTAGCAACGAACGACTTTTATAAAATGCTGCCTACTACGGCTGTTTATACAGATGATGCATCTTCGGATAATATCGTCCCGCTGATCGTATCCGACAAGGTAAGAGGCAGCCGGATTGTACCTACCAAAAGAGGCACTGCTCCATGGAACTGGAGTTCTCTTCGCGATATCAATTTTTTTCTGGCGAATTATCATAAATGCAGCGACGCTGCTGCACGGGCGAAATACAGCGGAATTGCCCGGTTTTTCAGAGCGTGGTTTTATTTTGATAAGGTAAAAAACTTCGGAGACGTGCCATGGTACAATAAGGTGCTTGAAGCTGACGATCCGGATTTATACAAAGGCCGTGATTCGCGAGTGCTGGTGATGGACTCGGTGATGGCTGATATTAATTATGCTGTGGCGAATATTCCGGCAGAGAAAAAGCTGAATGCTATTACAAAATATACGGCGCTGTTACTAAAAGCGCGGATAGCCCTTCATGAAGGGACCTTCAGGAAATATCATGGTCTTGGCAACTACGAACAATTCCTGAATGATGCCGTTTCGGCTTCTCTGGAACTAATACAGTCAGGCGCTTACACGGTCTTTACCGCCGGAGGTAAAGATAAAGCTTACCGCGACCTGTTTGCGCGCAACAACCAGGATGCTGTAGAAACGATCCTTGCTGCTGATTTTGAAATGGCTATAGAGTCGCACAATCTTGGTTTCCTAATGACGGCTCAGACGTCGGGGGCCTGGGGTATAACCAAAGATCTCATCAATAGCTATTTAATGGCGGATGGCAGCCGGTTTACTGATAAATCGGGCTACCAAACGATGGGATTTTACAATGAAATGCAAAACCGCGATCCCCGCCTTACGCAAACTACTGCTGGTCCTAATTTTGCGGTGAACGGGCAGGCAAGTCCGGAACCCGTTACCCTTAGCAGTTCAACCACCGGCTACCGTGTGATCAAGGCTCTGCCGCCTAAGGACCAGTGGACCACCTCTTATTTTGATATTATTATATTCAGGTATGCGGAAGCGCTTCTGGTATATGCCGAGGCAAAAGCTGAATTGGGGACGATTACCCAGGCCGACCTTGAACTTTCCATAAATAAGTTGCGCGACAGGGTGCAGATGCCGCATCTTCAGCTCGCTGCAGCAAATGCTGCTCCCGATCCCTACCTTGAGCAGATGTATCCGAACGTGGATAAGGGCGCCAATAAGGGAGTGATCCTGGAGATTCGTCGTGAGCGCCGCCTTGAAATGTTCAATGAAGGGTTAAGATGGGACGATCTGATGCGCTGGAAGGAAGGGAAGAAGCTTGAAAAACCGATGGTCGGAATTTATTTTTCAGGCATTGGCTCGCATGACTTTAACAACGATGGAGTTGCTGATGTCTACCTCCATACAGGTGATGCATCGGGCGCGCCTAAGTCGGTTACTTCTCTCATTAATATCACACAGAGACCTTTAAGAAACCCGGCTACCGGTGCTACAGGCACAAATTCGGGAAATCTGGATCCGTTCCCGGCCAGGGGAATATTTGATGAAAGTAAGGACTATTACTACCCGATTCCATTGGAAGACCTTAGTCTGAATCCTAATTTATCTCAAAACCCGAACTGGAAATAAGGTATGTTAAAAAAATGAATAAGTCATGAAAATACTTAAAAATATAACCGGACCGGTTGTCATGGTACTCTTTTTACTTGCTATACTAAACGCCTGTAAAAAAGACGATGAACTGGTTCCAAAGATGTTCCTCGGGGTTGGAGAATCTATTTCCGTTTCGAATAAGCCAAATGAGCAGACGATAGATATTGTAGCCAATCTGCCATGGACTGTTGAAACCGATGCAAACTGGATAACCATTGCAGACAAGCAGGGTGAAAAAGGGAAACGGGTGGTGAAGTTTGCGGTTGCGAAAAATGAAGATGATCAAAGAACGGCGACAATTATGATTAAAGCCACCGGGGGAGAACTTGTTAAGGAGATAAAGATCATCCAGGAATCAGGACTTACAAAGAATTTCTATGTAAAAGCAGGAGCAACTGGAGAAGGTACTTCCTGGGAAGATGCTACGACGCTGGCGAAGGCGCTGAATGACTGTGTTAGTGGCAGTACGATCTTTATTGCGGCAGGTACTTATACGCCGGAGAAAACCATTACCGGAGGTGACCCGGCAGATGATGGGGATCTTACATTCGAAGTGAGTAAGTATATTACGTTAAAAGGGGGGTACCCTCAGAATGCTACAGGTAATTCTGTTGCGGATCCCTCGGTTAATAAAACTATCCTTTCAGGAAAACTCGCAAATGGCAGCGAAACATACCATGTGGTAACCGTCACCGCTCCTAAAGATCCTGAACAGAACGTGATACTAAACGGACTGGTGATCAGTAACGGAAATGCAGGAAGCTCGACAACGCCGATAAAGATAAGCGGTACTGATTTCAGGAGGGACTACGGTGGTGGTATCATCGCAGGCAATGCAGGTCTCGACATCCTGAATTGTGAAGTCACCGGCAACAAGTCGCAGAAATTTGTCTCTGGCGTGTACATCTTCGGAGGTGCGAAAGTGACAATTAAGGGTTCGAAAATTTCGAAGAATGTATCAAAGAATAACGGGGGTGGAATGTGGGTGAATGATGCGGTAGCCTATATTTATAATTCAGAAATTTCTGAAAATGAGAGTACGGGTACCGCCGGTGGCCTTCACGCCTATCCTAACGCCAGTGTTTGGGTTTACAATACGACGGTTGCCAATAATAAATGTACTTCCTACGGTGCTGGAATTTACCTGAGGGAGAAGTCTAAAGGTGTTTTCGTGAACTGTTTGATCTATGGTAACTCCACAACGTCGAAAAATGGCGGCGGTGGTGTGATGATGTATGATAATTGTTCTGCAGATCTTATTAGTTCAACTGTCACTCTCAATAGTTCAGCCGGTCCCGGCGGAGGCATATACCGCAGATTAAATGTCAATACGCTTCGTATTTATAATTCCATCATTTCAGGAAATGTGCAGCCAGCTTTGGGTAAGGACGTCGACGCGTTTGAAGCAGATGCTGTTACACCTGTTGTACAGTCGTCTGTGATAGCTGCGAAAGCATATGATGCAACAGGGAATGAAATAGCCGGGGCGTCGTTTAACTCAGCAACTATGTTGAATGCTGTATTTGTGCCCGTCGGTAGTGACAATCCTGCTATCGGTTCTGGTATGTCGTCGAACGCATTGCTTGCTCTCGGCGCAACCTTTAATCCGGCCCTGGAGAATTTCATCTCCACAGATCTTAAGGGACAAAGCCGCAGTACATCAATTATGGGAGCTTTAGTAAAATAAATGATTAAAAGGGGGTGTCCAAAAAGGCACCCTCTTTCCTTTTACAAGAGAGTAGGAGTTTTTCAGATTCTTATGAAATAGCTTTTCACTTTATGTTTAATGCAGTTAATTGCTGCATTAGATCGTATAGACATTGTGTTATCATGATGAATCGCGTCAATTTAGGCTTTTTAAGCAGCTTTTGCTGCCATTTTCCTTAAGTTATGTGCTATGGCGGCCAGTCCGAACTCGATATTTACTTTAGGGAGTGTACGTAGTCTGAATCGATTGAACCTGTTATTGCTTTTTAGTTGACCAAATACAGCTTCTGGTTCTATCGCTCTGTTCTTTCTGAGCCTAACACCTTCTTCACTTAACAGCTTTTGCTTCACTTTCTCCTTAAAGGCCCTTAAGGCATGGTTGACCTCAATTTTACGGTCTTCATCGCCTTTATAACACATTTTCCTGAGCGGACAGCCCTGGCAGCTCTCTGTTTTGTAACAGCTCACCTTAGATTTATACCCCAGCTCTGAGATGCGCTCAGATTCCTCCATTTTGATCATACGTTTGCCTGCCGGACATATAAAGTAATCCCCTTGCACATCGTAGGGCAGGTTTGAGGCATGATATATATTCTTTTTAAAGCTGCGTTTTTGTTCTTTATGAAAGTAATTGTACTTGATAAAAGCCTCAATATCATTATCCTCCATCCACTGGTAGTTCTGCTCGCTTCCATACCCTGAGTCTGCCACTACTTTCTTTGATTGTTTATTGTAATGTGCTTTGAACTGCTCCAGGTGGAGGGTCAAAGTGGCAGTATCTCCGGCACGCTGGTGAATGGAAAAGTTGGTAATAAACTGATTCTCGGTACTAATCTGGGTATTATAAGCCGGTTTAAGCTGGCCGTTTTTCATATGGTCTTCCTTCATCCGCATGAAAGTAGCATCCTGATCGGTCTTGCTGTAGCTGTTGCGTGTGCCTAAAGTTTCCAGTTGCGCTTCATATTTCTCAAGTCGGGGAAGTGCATCTTTTTCAAGCTTCTTAACCTCTTTTTTTTGTTGCTTGTTCAGCTCTGCCAAACGACCGTTCAGTTCATCTATCCTGTTCTTAAGTTCCGTTGAACTTACAGGAACGCCTGGCTTTTCCGGTGAGGCCAGTTCCGCTTTATCATGCTTTATAGACCTATCTATATCCCCAAGTACTCCGGTTATTTTTTCTTCCAGCTTTGCTTTATTCTTCTCTGTAGAGCCTTTCCATACAAAGGTATACCGGTTCGAAGCCGATTCCAGCTTGGTGCCGTCCACATACTGGATATCAAGACTGACATAGCCAAGATCAGCCATCAAACGGACCAGTTCTGCAAACAGATGCTGGATCTTATCCTTTAACCGCTTACCACGAAAATCGTTAATAGTGCGGAAATCAGGGGTACTGTTGCCTGATAGCCACATGAAGTGGATATTTTCCTGCAGGGCCTGAGCCATCTTTCGACAAGAATAAATATTACAGAAGTAACTGTAGAAAAGTACTTTAATTAGCATTCTGGGATGAAAGCTGCTGGTACCGCCGCCTTTATATCCTGAAAGAATATCATCGATATTAAGTGATTCAACAACTTGGTTAACAATACGGACAGGATGATCTGATGGAATCCGATCCCCTATGTTCGAGGGAAAAAGCACAACCTGCTGCGAGGTTAACGCCTTAAAATGTACATTTGATCTTGTTTTCATTAGCACCATTAATTTACGAATTAATGGGAAAACAAAAAAGGGTGTCCTTACTTTTTGGACACCCTCTTTTTCTAAATAAAGAGGAGAATAAATGAAGCGTAAATTGTTTTTATACATTGCCTTATTGACAGCTATCCTGTACACAGGGTGCGGTAAGGACAATAATGGGCAGGGACCCGAGAAGCCTCAGGTAGAGAACCCGGGGTCGTCGAAGACAGATAAAGAAAAGATCACCGGCGCTGCCTGGGAGACGCAGAAACTTTCCGAAGCGATATCCTGGAGATATTGTCCTTTTACCGATCTTTTTTCTTCCAGACAAAGTGTTACGGTGTTTGACGTCGATTTGAGCCATTCAAAACTGATGGTAGACATCCCTTTTGTGAGAACCGGTGCATTTATTAAGACGAGTGAAGCAGCTGTGAATGTTAAAGCAACGGCTGCGATCAACGGAAGTTATTTTAATACGACAGCAGGTGGCTCTACGGTTTTTTTTAAGAAGAACGGACAGATCATTACACGTACTGTGAGTGGATTTACTCCTTACCGTGAAAATGCCGGCTTTGCAATTGACAATACCGGAAAGGTGTCGATCGTAAAGCGACCTACATCTGGGTGGGAAGCGATCGATCCTTACACATTGCTGGTATCAGGCCCTCTTCTGATGTTCGACGGTAAAGCGATTGAACAAGTGAACGAAACATTTACAAAGGAAAGGAACCCCCGGACGGCGGTTGGAATAACGAAAGATAATCATCTGATCGCGGTGGTGGTTGATGGCAGAGCTACTGAGGCCGCCGGGATGACAACGCCCGAGTTAGCACTATTGATGGAGGCCTTAGGCTGCCAGTCGGCCATGAACCTTGATGGCGGCGGGTCTTCCACCGCCTGGGTGAAAGGTCGTGGTGTGGTGAGTTATCCTTCGGACAATAATAAATTTGACCACGATGGTGAACGGGCTGTAGCGACGGTTATTTCCTTTATCATGAAGGACTGACAAAGTTGTTTTTGTATTTTAATTTATACTTTATTTTATAAACCATGAGATCGACTTTTTTTGCTTTTCTATTTTTGGCAATAAGCAGCGTTATGACGGCTTTTTCTGCAGTGCCGGCAGATAAAGGCACTCCAAAACCTTTAAGGGTTGGATATTCAGTTACTCTTACCGGTGTCACTCCCGAGAAAATGAAATATGCCAAATCAGTGGGGGTGGATTGTATTGAAACCAGTTTCGCTGCTTTTATTGATAAACAGACACTCAGCTTTAAATTCAGTGCCGCAGAGATGACGGAAAAGGTGAAACAGGCAAAAAAAGCGGCAGATGATGCCGGGATAGAAATCTGGTCGGTACATATGCCGTTCGGTGAGGAAATTGATATATCCCTGGCGGATGAGAGCCAACGCCGCAAGGTCGTTGAGCTGCACTCACGGATACTTGAGTTTTGCCGTATCCTGCAACCTAAAGTCATCCTGTTTCACCCAAGCTGGTACCTGCGTTTGAATGAACGCGAACTACGTAAGTCGCGCATGATTGAATCAGCCCTTGAACTAAATAAAAAAGTAAAGGATATTCACGCGATCATGGTTATCGAGAACATGCTTGGGCCGAAGCTGCAGAAGGATTCGGTATATGAACGTCCTCTATGCCGTTCGGTAGAAGAAACAAAAGAAATTATGGGCCGCCTTCCGGATGACATCTATTCTGCAATAGATATGAATCATATCAAGAATCCGCAGGACCTTATCCGTGCCATGGGACGACGCTTGAAATCGGTACATATCGCTGATGGAAACGGAGAAAAGGAATCTCATTTTTTTCCATGTTCCGGCCAGGGGGAGAATAACTGGACCGATATCCTGTCGGCCCTGGAAGAAGCACATTATACCGGTCCTTTTATGTACGAAAGTCACTTTAAGGATGTAAAGGATATGAAGGAGTGTTACGATTCTTTGTATCAAAAATTTATTACTGCAAAGAATCGTTGAAAGACAGGTAAAAATTATTTGAAATGTATAGGTTTATAAGAAAAAGCTTCCTTGCTTCAGTTGCAGTAGGAGTAGTGCTGCTGGTGCCGAATCAGCCGGCCCGCGCTCAGAACGAAGGTGTAAAGACCGCATCGGCTGAATCGCGTATTGCGGCAAAGACTTTTCCCTTGCTCGATGCCATCCGTGAAGACGGCAAAGTGAAGCATATAGTGAGTAAGGATATTGGTTTTCAGGGCGCTATAGCAAAACGCGGCGGACGGCTGGACAGTGCACTAAATAGCTGCAAAGATGTAGCATGCTATGCCGAAGCTGTACAATGGACCCCATCTGAAATGCATGATGCTGCGTCGGCACTTATTAAGCTTTACCAGGAAGAGAAGGCGTTGAGGGAGCTTATAGCGGAGTTAAAGAGAAAACATGCCTATCCACTGTATAAAGAACTGGCTGACACAGCTTTCCTCCGGAGCGCCTGGAACAACTCAGCAAGAGGGATAAATTATATTCTTGATACATACATTAAGGGTAAAGCGCCCCGGTATGCGAAAATTGATGCGATAGATTTTGCCCAGGGTGACCCGGAGTTTAAGAAGCAAGTATTCGATTCGTTTACCAGGCTTAAGGATGCCAGTAAAGGTGGATTGTTCTTTGACCTGCCGCTGAAAGCTGCCTTGTTTGCTTTAATGACTAACGGAAGGGATGAGGCTGCGCGGTATGAACCACTCCGTGCAGGAATGAATAAGGCTCCGTTTGAAAAGATAAAGCGTGTTAAATGGGGGGCATATAAATATAGCATGATCCTCGTTCCTGGATTAGGCCCGGAAACGCCTGGGGTAGTGCTGGATCCGGGCGGGATTAAACGCTGCCAGGAAGCGGTAAAGCGGTTTCGCCAAGGTCTTGCACCTTTTATTGTGGTTTCAGGTGGTCATGTTCATCCCAACAAAACGCCTTATTGCGAGGCTGTTGAGATGAAAAAGTATCTGACCAAAGAACTGGGGATACCAGATAATGTAGTATTTATTGAGCCCCATGCAAGACATACCACTACTAACCTCCGCAACCTGAACAGGATGGTCTACCGCTTTGGCGTACCTGCTACAAAACCGGTGTTAATAGTGACGGATACCAGTCAAAGCAGCTATATCGTGAATCGCATGGCGAAAACCGCATTGCGGGATCTGGGATATCTTCCATATCGTGATCTGAAGAAACTTAGTCCGGAAGATACCCAATATTACCCCGTCCTGAACTCGCTTCAGCCGGATCCTATGGATCCTATGGATCCGTAAAGGGGAATTTATTGGTACGATGTTTTGGAGGGCTAAAGGGTGGTTGTATTTGTAATCTTTTGATTTTTGCTGAAACAACGATTTAACTTGTAATTTTTTCTATAAGTTTGAGTCTATGTAATAATTTACATACAGCACCGAGACTTATGCAATTAAAACACGCTTCAGTTCTGGTTATCGATGATGATCCGGATGTTCTTACGGCCGTTCGGCTGTTGCTTAAACCCAAGGTAAGGGAGATTGTAACGGACAAAAATCCGGAGAATATACCTTCGCTGTTAGGGGCGAAGAAGTATGATCTTATTCTGCTGGACATGAACTTTAAGAGCTCGATCAATACCGGCAATGAGGGGCTGTTCTGGTTAGGTAAGGTAAAGCAATTGCATCCTCAGGCTTCTGTAATTATGATTACCGCTTACGGGGGGATTGATCTTGCCGTGCGTTCATTGAAGGAAGGAGCGTCTGACTTTGTGGTGAAGCCCTGGCAGAATGAAAAGCTGCTTGTGACCATTGAAGAGTCTTTGGAACAACACGGAAAGGCTCCGGGCCGCCGGAAGGCATCTCAGCCGGAAGAAGATTCCATTCCTGTTATCGGCGAATCGGAGGTTATGGACGATATCTTTTATAAGATAAAGAAGATTGCCCCAACTGATGCCAATATCCTGATCCTGGGTGAGAATGGTACCGGAAAGGACCTGATAGCGCAGGCTATTCATCGCCAGTCGCTTCGAAAGGACAAGCCATTTATAAAGGTGGATGTAGGTGCTTTGACAGAAAGCTTGTTTGAAAGCGAGCTGTTTGGCCATAAGAAAGGGGCATTTACCGACGCCCGTGAGGACCGAACTGGTCGGTTTGAAGCAGCGAACGGAGGGACCCTTTTTCTTGATGAAATTGGTAATATTAGTTTACAGCAACAGGCCAAGCTCTTAAGCGTTTTACAGAACAGGCAGATACAGAAGTTAGGCAGTAACGATCCTATCCCCGTTGATATCCGGCTTATTTGCGCTACGAATGTTCCGCTGCAGGAGCTTGCAAGTGACAGCCGTTTCCGCAAGGATTTGATCTACCGTATCAATACTGTAGAAATAATGGTCCCGCCTTTACGGAAAAGAGGGAATGATATTGTTCTGATCGCGAAGCATTTTATCAAAGTATACAGCAGTAAGTATATGAAAGCGCTGCCCGAACTGGATAATAGGGCCATAGACAAGCTGATGCAATATCATTTCCCAGGCAATGTACGCGAACTGCAGTACACTATAGAGCGGGCGGTAATTATGGCAGAGGGTAGTTGTCTTACTGCTTCCGATCTTATTTTCTCGCCCATTGAGTCGGTTAGCAGTAAAGTGCAGCAGGAAGAGGATACCAATCTCGAGAATCTGGAGAAGAATACCATTATGCGCGTGATTGAGAAGCACCAGGGAAATATTAGCCGTGCCGCTAAGGAACTTGGCATCACCCGTACGGCCTTATACAGAAGATTAAGTAAGTATGATATTTAGGGGGGCTAGGGTTGTGGGTTGCAGGTTGCAGGTTGCAGGAAAAAGGTGTTGCTCTCAACACACAACTCACAACCCGAAGTAATTCATAACCCATAACCCATAATTCATAACATATAACTCATAACACTCACAACCCACAACCCACATCCCCATGCTCAGGATTCAATGGAGAATAATATTCAGGGTACTACTGCTCTTTGTTTTTATAAGTGCTGTGTCGTGGGTAATAGTTAAGGACTGGTACAGCTATTTGTTTTTACTGATCCCGGTTGTTATTTACCTCATATATGATTTATGCAGATCGCAGCTGCAGGTATATAATGAAATAAACGACTTTGTAGAAGCTGTTCATTACAGGGATTTTTCCAGAAACTTCGATATCCGGCATGCCCCTTCAAATCTTAAGCCTTTACGTAAGGGGTTTAATTCTATTAATTCAATTTTAAAACAGATTTCGCGGGAGAAGGAGACACAGTATCAATATCTTCAGCAAATACTCGAGATGATTGAAACAGGTATCGTGTCGTATGAAGAAGGGGAAGGAGAGGTACTGTGGATGAATGAATCGCTTAAGAAGATGTTAAAGTTGCCTTATCTTAAAACCATTCATTCCTTACTTAAAAGAGACGGTCATTTATACGACGAAATACTCACGTTAGGCCCAGGAGAAAGCAGGATCGTTTCGATCCATCCCGAAGCGGCGTCTTTTAAGATCCTGTTATCGGCCACGGCATTTCAGACCGAGGGCAGGAAGTTTAAGCTTATCGCTTTTCAGAATATTAATGAGGCGCTTGATGAAACGGAAGCAAAAGCATGGCAAAAACTTTTGAGTGTGCTAACTCATGAGATCATGAATTCTGTGGCGCCTATATCATCGCTGGCTGATACACTAAAGACCCGGCTGGAAGGTTCCCTTTCTAATCCCGCCGAAGATCCATGTACCACGGAGGATATAAGGGTTGGGATTGAAGCGATTAAGCGAAGGAGCGAGGGGCTGCTGAAATTTGCAGAAACATACAGGACCCTCAATAAGATAACAACGCTTAATCTTAAGACGATTTATGTCCGCGATTTATTTGAGAATTTGTATCAGTTGATGCAGCCAACTCTCGATAATAAGAATATCGAGATGGATATTATATTAAAAGATCCGGGCTTACAGGTGGAGGCTGATACTAACCTGATTGAGCAGGTGCTTATAAATTTGGTTGTAAACGCAATTGACGCTGTTAAGGAGCGTCCGAATCCGCTGATCTCACTTTCCGGCAGTCTTTCAACCGGAAAGAAAACCACCATTCAGGTAGCCGACAATGGATGCGGTATTTCTCCGGAGATACAGGAACAGATTTTCGTGCCTTTTTTCAGTACAAAGAAAACCGGCAGCGGAATAGGTTTAAGTTTATGTAAACAAATCATGCTTTTACATAAAGGAAACATCCAGGTGCAATCGCGGGAAGGGGAGGGAAGCGTATTTCTACTTCAATTTTAAAAAAAAAATTATTTTAAGATAATTCTTCTTATATTGGAGCAAAATTTATACGTCTGTCTGAAAGAAAAGTATATTAGTTCATATATTCTCCTCAAATAATAAATAAGATCATTACTCCATTCCCCCAACTCTCAAACAATTACTAGAATGAAAATTTTCGTGGCGAGTCTGCCTTTTAAATTAGAAGAAAACGATATTAGGGAGACTTTTGAAGAATACGGTGAAGTATCTTCAGTAAAACTTGTACTTGATAAAGAAACCGGTCGCAAGAAAGGTTTCGGTTTCGTTGAAATGCCAGATGATGAACAGGCAAAGAAAGCAATTGAGGACCTGAACGGCCTTGAAATTTATGGCAGGGCTATCGCGGTAACTCAGGCTGAAGAAAAAGCAGGCGGCAGTCGCAGAAGCGGCGGCGGCTACGGTAGCAACCGTGGTGGTGGCTATAACCGTGGCGGCTATAACAAGGGCTACCAGGACAGAGGCTCTGACCAGCACTAAACAGACAACTTAAAGAGGATTCGTTAAGAGCCCTCTGCCTTATTATAATGTATTCTTATCCGATTTTTCGGATAAGAATTTCTTTTGTTATCCTTATTCTTTTTTCACTTTTTTCGTTGCTTTCGGCCTGAATCTGCCTTTTTATCTTTTATTAAGGATGTGTAAACTGGAGGATAAATTTTCGTTAAAAATTTGCCTCAGGAGATGTTACAGTTTATTATTATTTCCTTAGCTTAGTAAAAAGGTTTAAACAGACGATTTGAGAAAAAAAGTTTACAATATTCAGGAATTGTGGGTGCAAATTGTTGAAGAAAGTGATTCTAAAGCTTTTGAAAGCCTTTTTTATGCTTTAAATCCACGTCTGATTAAGTTTTGTCTTTTTTATGTGCATAAAAAGGAGGTAGCTGAAGAGATTGTATCCGACACCTTTGTGAAGAGCTGGATGCAAAGAGGCGAATTATCCCACGTTAAAAACGCGGAAACCTATCTGTTTATCGCAGTCAAAAATCAGGCTTTAAACTATATAAAGCGTTTTTCGAGCATTCATATGGTTGCGATCGATGAGAGTACGGTTCAACTGGTTGATGCCTATCGTCCCGACCGGGAAATGGAAAAGAGGGAGCTAATATTCAGGCTGGACCAGGCTATTGAATCGCTTCCACAGCAATGCCGCATAATTTTTCGCCTCGTTAAAGATGAGGGAATGAAATATAAGGAGGTGGCGGAGATATTGGGGATATCACCCCGCACTGTTCACACGCAGTTGTTCAGGGCAATGAAAAAACTGAATGCGGAGATGACCCCCTATGTTAAGTCGGATAATAATCCTCTTTCTATCCATATCACCCTGTCTGCTGTCCTTGTTTTTTTGATTTTGTTGTAAGTTGTAATAAGGTTCTGCTACATTGCTTTTTAATCATTAAACCAAAAAGATCTTTGTACATCTTTAACGTATTTATTCATATGCTTATAACCTTTATTAGTCAATAGAAAAGACACATTTATATGATTGGCCCATTTTATTATACAGAAGCTTTGCCTAAGTATATATTTTTCCTTATATATTGCTTTCGGATCATTGGAAGGGTATATGATAACATGTTGTGCGTTAAATACCTTTTTAGCTTTCTCTTGAGGCCAGTATTTTATTATCTTATCTAGTTCTTCCATTTGTTCGGGCGTGGTATTTTTAAATGGATTTCCTATTCTTAAGCTGAGCCTAAGTCTGTTAAAAGTACTTGATGGTATTTCTTCTTCCAACTTGTTTATACCCGATCTTGGTAATACAGCCGGACATTCTATGAATAAAATACATTCTCCATCTTTATGAGTCCATACGGACGTCAGAAGATTACCTACTCCTCTTATTAATTCAAGAGGGTCTTCGGGATGCTTAAGGATTATTCGGTCAGGAGACCTTGTGTAATTCTTTGGAACTTTGTAAGTTAATTCAATAGTTCTTGTCGCTATATCCAATCTTGAATCTTGCTTTTTAATCGTTGTTACTTGATCGGTCTGCCCATAAACTATGGTAGAGAATAAAATAAAGAATATTTTTAGCGTTCCCTTCATCTGTGATTTTTAAACGAGAACGATCGTCTGTAAATACATTTTATTTAAAATGAGAATTTGAAGCTCATTGAACGGTGATCTTGTATGGAATATTTGCATGAGTATTCGCTTTGAGTTTAGATTATTTTGGTAAGCAATTATGGTTTTTGTTAATATGGCCCGAAAAATTACGTTGGTTAAACATGGTGATTAATTGAGGAATTAATTATTCAAATCGTCTCAGGTTTTGTTCAAATCGTCTTAATCTTTTAGAATAATTAAATTGAGATTTAGTCTTCTTTCGATAAGCTATGATAGGTCTTTTGACGTACCCAATTCAGTGTGTTTGTCTCCTTACTACCTACAACTTACCCCACCAGCGTAAATATTTTTTCAGTTCCTGTAAGCACTTTTCAGAAAAATATTGTCCTTATCCCAAAAGGGCACAGGCTCTGTTAATTAATGGACGACGACAGATTTATAGAATTGCTTTTAAAGGATCTTTCAGGGGAAATACTTCGGGAGGAGAGAGAGGAGCTTCAGCATTTCCTGAAGGATGAAGAGTGTTTAAAGAGATATAAACTGTATAAGATGTACTGGTCGGAGCATGATACGGCCCATACTGATAATGAAGCTTTGTTTCACAATGTCCAGTTGCGGATAGGCGAACAGGAGAACGCTTTTTCGGATGATAAGGCCAACCGGCCGGGACGTTCAGCATTTATTTACAGATGGAAATATGCAGCAGCAATTGTTCTTATTGGTGTATGTTCTTTTCTGTTATATAGGACTATTGGTTCTGATAATTTAACCAGTGCCGGGTCCTGGGGAGAAAAGATAACGGCCAGAGGAAGAAAGGTGTCGTTCATTCTTCCCGATGGGACACACGTTTCATTAAATTCCGATAGTAAAATCAGATTCCCTAAGTCTTTTTCCGGAAAAGCGAGAGAGGTCTATTTATCGGGAGAGGCTTTCTTTGACGTAAAGAAAGACGCTTCTCATCCCTTTATTATTCATGCCGGGAAGATGAATGTAAGGGTTTTGGGTACCGCTTTTAATGTAAAGGCTTATCCTAATGAATCATCCAGTGAAACTACCCTGATCCGCGGAGCTGTTGAAGTTACCCTAAAGGACCGTCCGGAAGACAAGATCATTTTAAAACCGACGGAGAAGCTGATTGTGAATTATTCAACATCAAAAGCTCCTGCAGACAAAGTAGAAGAAGAGCCGCAAAAGAGAATCGCTCAAAGCAATGCTCTTACACAGATCACTTATATGCAGAAACAGGATACCACTATTGTTGAGACTTCCTGGGTTCAAAATAAGTTAATATTCAAGAATGAGGACTTTGCTGAAGTTGGCAGGAGTATGGAACGCTGGTACAATATGGATATTCATTTCAGGAATGAAAGTCTTAAAGAATTAAGGTTCAGCGGGAACTTCGAGACCGAAACAATCGATCAGGCCTTAATGGCTCTGCAGGCCACAGAACCTTTCCGGTATAAAATAGAAGGAAGATCAGTATACATTTATTAAATAAACAACAAGGGTTTCTATGATCATTACTAACTAAATTAATATGGAAGAAAAGAAAGATACTTAAATTAAGAAGGGGGATGGTTGGCACCTTTCCCCCTGTAAAAAATGACATGAGTTTAATCACACAACCTGTTGGCACCAGGTTGTATCGTTCACCTTTTAACATAACAAAAGTATGAAATTTTTTGTACACCCAAGGGGTGTGAGGAAATGTTACGGACTTTTAAAATGTCTGTTAATCATGAAATTAACACTTGCACTAATACTTATTTTGAATTTCCAGGCTCTGGCAAGTGTGTATTCACAAACCAAAGTTACCTTGAATTTAAAATCCGCAGATTTTAAACAGGTACTTTCAGCTATTGAAAAGAAAAGCAGTTATCGGTTTGTTTTCAGCGAACGGAAGATTCCCTCAGGAAAAAAGATGGATATCAACGTAACGAACGAGGATGTGATGAGTGTTCTGGACCATATGCTGGAGAACTCGCTTTATACCTATAATGAGATGGCTAACGGACTTGTGGCAATTGTGCCCAAGGGGGAGCTGTTTAGCGAGGTAAGGATCAGTGGAAAAGTCGTTGATGAAACTGGTCAGCCCCTTCCGGGTGCGTCCGTTAAGGTAAAAGGTTCAACCAGCGGCGTTTCAACAGATCTTAATGGTTCATTTTCGCTGAACGTTCCTGAAAATGCTGTTTTGGTGATTTCCTATATCGGGTATCAGGTGCAGGAAGTGACAGTAAGGGGGCAGGCATCGAACTTCTCCTGGAACTATCGTTTTCAGGGACAGGAAGTAACTGTAAGGGGAACTGAACCTTTTGCCATCAAATTACTACCCTTGAATAACAGCTTGAATGAGGTGGTTGTAGTAGGTTATGGTACCCAGAAAGCAGCAAACCTGACAGGTTCTGTTGCGACTGTGTCTGCTAAAACTTTAGATGACAGGCCTTTGACTAATATTGCTCAAGGGCTGCAGGGTACTATGCCCGGTCTGACTGTTTCGATGGTAAATGGTTCACCGGGTCAGGGTGCGATGTTTAAGTTACGGGGACAGGGAACTTTGTCGGGGAATGAAAGTCCGCTGGTATTGGTAGACGGAGTGGTGATGGACCCGAATCTGGTTAATCCGGAAGACGTTGAAAGTGTAACTGTATTAAAAGATGCCGCTTCGGCAGCTATTTACGGGGGAAGAGGCGCATTTGGTGTAATCCTGATAAAAACAAAGGGCGGAAAAGAAGGGAAAACAAGTGTTACCTATTCGGGCAATTATTCGCTTTCACGGCCTACCAGGATGCCAGAGTATCTCAATGGCCCCGAATATATTAATATGTTCAGAGATGCCGTCAGGAGGGCAGGCGGGAATAGTTACAATTATACGGATGAAGACTCCGTCCGGGCTACTGCATATCTTGCTGATCCTGGCAGTAATTTACCAGTGTATCCTGATCCTGTCAATCCACGGAAGTACCGGTATGTTGGAAGTACAGACTGGATAGATGAGTTATATCCCGGGTATCAGCCTCAGCAGCAGCATAATCTCTCGTTAGCTGGAGGAGAAGGAAAGACAAGTTACATGGCGAGCCTGGGTTATTTCAATCAGGAAGGTTTATTAAAAGAAGCCGACCAGCAGTATGACAGGTACAATGCTACCTTGAAGCTGAGCAATAACACAACCAAGTGGATGGACCTTAATTTCAAAGCTACGCTGAACCATAGCTCTTACGATACTCCTAATGGTACCCAGTTTGTAAATGAGACATCACAGACATGGTCGTTTATTCCGACGGATTTAACTCCGTTAATGCCGGTTTACCATCCCGATGGTAATTTTTCAGGACAGGGCAACTACACTAATATGGTGGCCTTAATGAAACAAAATGGTCGTCAGAAGTACGATATAAACGATCTCTGGATGACCGGTGGGGTAGTGTTAAAGCCACTCAAAAATGTCAGGGTCGTAGCTGATTATACATGGAACGGGTATTTCTATAACAGGACCCAGCATTACAAGGCATTTAACGAATATGGGGTTGATGGAGTCCTTCTTGGAACCTATCCCTGGACATCCCCTAGCCGCATATACCAGACGAACAGCAGCGATACTTACTATGCATTAAACGGCTATGCCGAGTATGAAAATACTTTTGCGAAAAAGCACTACTTCAAGGCTATGGTGGGTTATAACGAGGAGCAGAAGAAGAACAGGAGCTTTAACGCAACAGCAAAGAATCTGATAGATCCCACATTGGAAAGTCTTGTTCCAAATTATGATCCGAACCCTATTGTTGGGGGAGCTTTGTCTGAATGGGCTGTTAGTGGTTCCTTCTTCAGACTTAATTATATTTATGACGACAAGTATTTACTTGAAGTGAACGGACGTTACGACGGGACTTCAAGGTTCAGGAGAGGCGACCGATATCTTTTCGTTCCATCCGTTTCTGCTGGCTGGCGTGTTTCGGAGGAGAAGTTCTTTGAAAAGTGGAAAGGCTATGTGAACAACCTGAAACTACGCGGGTCTATGGGTACCTCAGGGAATCAAGCCATCTTAACAAGCACTAGAACCAATGAAACGACTTATCCTTACATTGCCACGATGCCCACAGGGCAGACAGGGTACATATTCGACAACGGTCTGACGAGCCCGTATGTAGGAGCTCCGACATTAGTAAATCCTGGTTTTACATGGGAAAAAGTTGAGACGTTTAACGTTGGACTGGATGCTTCTTTTCTGAAGAACAGGCTGGGACTTAGCTTCGACAGATACAGACGTGCAACCAAGGACATGTTGTATGCCTCAGCACCTCTGCCCGCCGTACTGGGAGCAAATCCTCCTCAAACAAATTCAGTGGATTTAAAAACCACAGGATGGGAGTTAAACCTGACATGGAACGACAGGGTAGGAGATGATTTCAACTATAGCGTTGGCTTTAATCTGTCGGATTATACTTCCAAAATAACGAAGTTCGATCTTAACCCGACGAACCTGGTCTCTACTTTCTATAATGGCTATAAGCTAGGGGACCAGTGGGGGTATACCACTGCCGGCTTTTTTCAGTCCGCCGAAGAAATCAGCAAGTCGGCGTCGCAAAAAGAGATCTGGAATGGAACATGGCTTCCGGGCGACATCCGTTATGCTGACCTTGACGGAAACGGAACGATTAACGTAGGTGATAACACCCTTCAAAATCCGGGCGACCGCAGGGTCATAGGAAACACGACTCCCCGCTATCAGTTCGGATTGAACCTTTCTGCCGATTACAAAGGTTTTGATGCTACACTGTTCTTTCAGGGAGTGATGAAGAGGGACGCCTGGTTATACGGAGCATATTTCTGGGGCTTCACCGATGAATGGTCAGTTCCGTTGAAATATAACCTCGATACCTGGACTCCTCAAAACCCGGATGCTTATTATCCTGTGAATAAGATCGGCTCGTGGTATAATCAAATGGAGCAAACCAAGTACAAGCAGAATGCTGCATATGCCCGGTTAAAGCAAGTAACCGTGGGGTACACACTTCCAAAAGCACTGACAGGAAGAGCAAAGATCAGCAGGGCGAGAGTTTATGTTACGGGTCAGAATTTATTCGAAATAACAGAACTGCATGATGCATTTGATCCGGAAGTCCTGAACGGACAGACTTATCCACTGAGTCGTTCGATTGCATTTGGATTGCAGATAGGGTTATAATTTTTTCATATTAACTTTTTAGATGATGAAAACAAGACATATTGTATATATATCATTTGTGATACTGCTGGCATCCGCCTGTAAAAGGGAAGATTTTCTCGACAGGTTTCCTTTGGATGCAATCAGTGAACAAACCTACTTTAAGAATGAAAATGATCTGAAGCTGTATGTAAACCGGTTATATGATTACTTGCCGGTTCAAAGAGCGAGGAACCCTACAGCTGAGGATAGTACCGATGCGCGGTCGGACAACTATGCAATGGGAAATATTAACACCTTTTTGTCTAGCCAGTACGTGGTACCTCCAAGCGGGGGCGGTTGGGCGATATCTGACTGGGCAAATATCAGGAACGTTAACTTTTTCCTTAAACGATATAACAATGCGCAAATAGACCAGACGATAAAAAATTATTATGCAGGAGAGGCCCGTTTTTTCAGAGCGTTGTTTTATTGGGATAAGGTAAAAAGGTTCGGCGCTGTGCCATGGCTTTCTTCTGATCTGAGCGATACCTCTTCAATGGCTTTATACGGACCGAGACAACCGCATAAGGTGGTTATGGATTCTGTTCTTGCCGATTTAAATTATGCAGTTACCAATACTGCGGAGGCAACCAATACAAACTTTGCTGGCAGGATAACCAAAGATGTTGCCTTAGCGTTAAAGGCGAGGATCTGTTTATGGGAAGGTACTTTCAGAAAGTATCATGCCCTGGGAGATGAACAGAATTATTTGCGTGAGGCTGCTGCGGCAGCAGAAACTTTAATGAACAGCGGCCGGTATCAGATTTATAAGACCGGTAACCCCTCTTCCGATTATTATAATCTGTTTATTCAGGAAGAGCTTAAAGGGAATAAGGAGGCTATTCTGGCCCGGCGGTATATCAGGAACGTAAGTATGCACAACCTGACGCGTGATATCTCGAACGTATGGCCGGCACTTACCAAGAATTTTGTTCGTTCGATCCTGATGCGGGACGGACGGCCGACATCTCTTAGTCCTTTGTACCAGGGCGATGATACGCCGGACAACGAACAGATGAACCGGGATCCGAGGTATACACAAATCATTGCTACCAGAGGGTTTTCTTTCACCAACAATGCTGATGGTACGAAAGATCTGATGACACTGCCTCGCATTCCTTCGGTGGTTACGGGATATGCTCTTGTCAAAAATTATAGTCCGGATCCACTTCAATGGGTGCAGAGCCAGTCGACGCTTGATCTGTTCATCTTCAGATATGCAGAGACACTGCTGATCTTCGCAGAGGCTAAGGCTGAACTCGGAGAAGCTACTCAAGCGGTCATTGACCGGACCATCAACGAAATCCGAAGCCGCGTGGGAATGGCAAACATGGTTATTGCGACCCTGGTTAAAGACCCCCAGTCGGATTTTCCGACTCTTCCTGTACTACTTGATGAGATAAGAAGGGAAAGGCGGATTGAACTTGTTGGAGAAGGACTAAGATTCGACGATTTGTTGAGATGGAAGGCTGGGGAACTAATTGAAAATCCGGAAACGATATTAGGTATGAAGTTAACCCCTGCGTTAAGGGCTCAATATCCTGCAAGCCAGATTAGCAATGTGCAGGTAAATGCAAATAATTATATCAGAGTGTACCCCAATATTACTGCGAGGGTTTGGACTGATAAGATGTATCTGTACCCAATACCAACCGATCAGCTTACTCTTAATCCGGCTTTGCTGCCGCAAAACACAGGTTGGTAACAGTAATTCATTAAACAGAATAATAATGAAGAAGATATTTAAATATACATTGCTTGCGGCTTTTATTGTAGTAGCTGCGGGCTGCAAGAAAGAGGATTCTTTTACTGACAAAAATGGAGATGTACGGATCTACATGTCGCAGGCGGTATCGGGACAGTTTCAGGAAATTACAGTGAGCAGAAGGGCGCCGCTTCAGTCGGATACCTCTTACGTTTTCGACGTTAATGCATTTTTTGCCGGTTCTGGGTATTTGAATGCACCTGAAGATGTGAAGGTGAGTTTTGCAGTGGATTACTCAAAATGGGATTCAATCAACACTGCCAGAGTAAATGCCGGAAAGCCTGCATACGAAAAGATACCTGATAACATATTTTCATTTTCGAATACCAGTTCTGTAATAAAGAAAGGGACTTCAATCAGTGAGAATACCGGGTTTGCTATTAACGGAAAACAAATTACCGAAGGGCATAACTATATGATCCCTGTCAGTATTTCTGAGGTAGGCGGTAATTTTCCGGTTAACAGGACCCTTGCCACAACCTATTTTGTTGTGAAGGTAACTCCTCCCGTGTATCCCGAGATGGACAGGTCTGCGTGGACTATTTATGCGGTTGATTCAGAGGAAGCCAGTGGAGAAGGCCCAGACAATGGGAGGGCTATTTTTGCACTGGATGGAAAATTAAATACCTTCTGGCATACCCAATGGGATGGAGGTGAACCGCCGCTTCCCCACCATATTGCTATTGATATGAAAGCAACAAAAACGTTGTCGGGACTCTATTTAACGGCAAGGCAGAACGCACCTAACGGGGCACCGAAGACAGTGGTTGTTGATGTCAGCCCCAATGGCACTACCTGGCAAAATGCGGGCACCTATCAGCTACAGGTTACCAATGCTAAACAGTCGGTGTTTTTCTCACAAGCGTATTCTGTGAGATATTTCAGAGTTACTGTTACTGCCACTAACGGCAATACCAATATTACTTTTTTTGCAGAAATATCAGCATTCTAATAACAAGGGTAGCCGGACGGGATTATTTTCTGTCCGGCTACCCTGTTTTCCTGTATTATGTGTCTTTGTTTGTTAAGGGGATATATTGGAGGTATTGAAGAGGTTTCAAGAAAATGGTTGGTGAAATGCTGATATATTTGTTTAACGCTATTGAAAAGAAAATGAAATTGATTTATAAAACTCTCCTGCTTTTTTTTATTCTGATATCTTTTAATGCGTCAGCACAAAAGAAACACACCTTCGAAATTAAGAATGGCAGCTTTCTTTATGATTCGAAGCCCATTCAGATCCACTCAGGAGAGATGCATTATGCACGTATTCCAAAAGAATACTGGCGGCATCGTCTGAAGATGCTGAAGGCTATGGGGCTGAATGCAGTAGCCACTTATGTCTTCTGGAATTATCACAATACCGCTCCGGGAGTATGGGATTTTAAAACGGGGAACCGTAACCTGGCAGAGTATATTAAAACTGCTGCTGAAGAGGGTCTTTTGGTAATACTCCGGCCAGGTCCTTACGCCTGCGCTGAATGGGAGTTTGGAGGTTACCCCTGGTGGCTTCAGAAGAATCCGGGTCTGGTGATACGTTCGAACAATCAGCCTTTTCTGGATTCGTGCAAGGTTTATATAACGAAGCTTGCTGAGCAGGTAAAGAACCTTCAGGTTAGCAATGGAGGTCCGGTGATTATGGTTCAGGCGGAGAATGAGTTCGGCTCCTATGTTTCTCAGCGTAAAGATATTCCACTTGAAGAGCATAGAAAGTATAACAAGGCGATCTTTGAGATGTTGAAGAATGCCGGGTTTAACGTTCCCTTCTTTACCTCTGACGGCACCTGGCTGTTTGAGGGTGGAGCGATTCCGGGAGTGTTGCCTACGGCGAATGGTGAGAATAATATTGACAACCTGAAAAAGGCGGTGGATAAGTATCATGGAGGTATGGGGCCTTATATGGTGGCAGAGTTCTACCCCGGCTGGCTTGACCATTGGGCTGAGCCGTTTAACCGTGTACCCGCTGCCGATATCGCGAAGCAGACAGAGAAGTATCTTCAGAACGGGATCAGTTTTAACGTCTATATGGCTCATGGAGGCACTAATTTCGGGTTCACTTCGGGCGCTAATTACAACGAGGAACACGACATTCAGCCCGATATTACCAGTTATGATTATGATGCCCCGGTATCTGAAGCAGGCTGGGCAACAGAAAAATATATGGCGATAAGGGACCTGATGAAGAAGTATGTGAAATACCCTATTCCAGCTGTCCCTGAGAAGATAAAGGTTATCGAAATTCCGGAAATAAAGCTAACAAGAGCTGTTGACGTACTTGATCTTAAGAAAACAATAACACCAGTAGGTGGTGATAAGCCTCTAACCTTTGAAGAACTCAATCAGGGTTCGGGATATGTATTGTACAGCAGGAGGTTTAATCAGCCGGTTAATGGTAAGCTGCAGATAAAGGGGCTCAGGGATTATGCCGGCGTTTATGTGAATGGAAAAAGAGTGGGTGAACTGAACCGTGTTCAGAATAAGTACGAACTCGATATTACTATCCCCTTTAACGGGACTCTCGACATTCTTGTAGAGAACATGGGGCGGATCAATTATGGAGAGCAGATCATTCACAATACCAAGGGCATTATTTCTGATGTGATGATCAACGATTTTGCGATTACAGGAAGCTGGCAGATGTATAAGATGCCATTCGATGTTCAACCTCAGACAGGTAAACTTCCGGAGAAAAATATAGAAGGCCGGCCGGTATTATATTCCGGTTCTTTTGAGTTAGCGGAAACAGGAGATACTTTCCTCGATATGAGTAGCTGGGGAAAGGGAATCGTGTTTGTTAACGGGCATAATCTGGGGCGATTCTGGAATGTTGGTCCTCAGCAAACGCTGTATGTTCCTGGTTGCTGGCTCGCAAAGGGAAAGAATGAGATCGTGATTCTTGAACAGCTCAACCAAACAACTCATAGCACTGTCAGGACGGTAAAGCAGCCGGTACTCGACTCTCTAAGTGGCAGTAATTAAGATGATTTTGTTGCTATGGTAAAAAAGCTTTTAACGATACTATTGGGTTTTTCGTTCTCCTTTGCGGAAAACAGTTACGCTCAGGAGCCTAAACCCTGGGGGCCGGTCCCTTCGCCTGCGCAGTTGCAATGGCATGAAACCGGTATGTACTGCCTTATTCATTTCGGCCCGGACACTTATACAGACAAAGAATGGGGATATGGCGATGACGATCCCGCGATCTTTAACCCTCAAAGTTTTGATGCCCTTCAGATTGTTGGCGCTGCAAAGGCAGGTGGTTTTAAGGGCGTTGTAGTTGTGGCTAAACACCACGACGGGTTTTGCCTGTGGCCTACTAAAACCACCGGGCATAATATCAGCAAAAGTCCCTGGAAGAACGGGAAGGGTGATATGATCATGGAGTTCAAAAAGGCTTGTGATCAGCTCGGAATGAAGCTTGGCCTCTATTGTTCGCCATGGGACAGGAACAGCCCCCTATACGGGACTCAGGCCTATGTAGAGATATATAGAGAACAGCTGAAGGAACTGTATTCCAATTACGGGCCTGTTTTCATGTCGTGGCACGATGGCGCCAATGGAGGCGACGGCTATTACGGCGGTGCTCGTGAGAAGCGTACAATAGACCGGACTACTTACTACGGGTGGGATACCACATGGAAGATTGTGAGGGACCTGCAGCCTATGGCGGCCATCTTCGGAGATGTTGGGCCTGACGTACGCTGGGTAGGAAACGAGGAAGGACATGCGGGAGAAACATGCTGGCAGACATATACCCCTCATGCGCCGGAGGAAGGTGCAGTGCCTGCTAACGGGTTTGTTAAGTACTGGGAGGCAACGACGGGGCACCGGGATGGAAAATACTGGATGCCGGCGGAGTGTGATGTGCCGCTCAGGCCGGGATGGTTTTATCATTCGGCGGATGACGCTAAAGTAAAATCGCCGTATGTTTTACTGGACCTTTATTTTAAAAGTGTTGGCAGAGGGGCAGGACTTGACCTGGGGCTTTCGCCGGACAGGAGAGGGATACTGCATGAGAATGATGTACAGGTTTTGAAGGAGTTTGGTGACATACTGAAGGAAACGTTCAGTTCCAATCTTCTGAAAGGTGCGAAGTTTGAAGCTTCCAACGTAAGGGGCAACAATCATAAGTTATTCGGTACGTCTTTTTTGACCGATTCAGATCCTTATTCGTACTGGGCAACTGATGACGGTATTAAAACTCCGGAGCTTACGGTGGATCTTGTAAAGGACAAGACTTTCAATATTATAAAGATCAGGGAGAATATTAAACTCGGACAGCGGATCGATTCGTTTACGGTTTATGTTTTAAAGGATAAGCGCTGGGAGCCGATTGCCGGAGCAACCAGCATAGGTTCAATGCGCCTGATACGGCTTCCGCAATACCATACAGCCCGGAAGATACGTCTCCGGATAGACCGGTCTGCAGCTAGTGCTGCGATAAGCGAAATTGGTTTATATGCGGAACCTGTTCATTTGACAGCGCCCGAAATTACAAGAGACAAAAATGGGTTTGTTCAAATGAAAACCTCTGCCGCTGTTAGCGGCATTCATTACACGACTGACGGCACTGAACCCACTGTTCTTTCGCCTGTCTATAGCAAGCCGTTCCTGTTAAAGTCGCACGGTGTGGTTAAAGCCAGGGCGTTTAAGGACCGCCTGGCGGGTGAGCTGAGTGTGAAAGAGTTTGGAATAGCTAAAACATTATGGAAGGTAGTGTTTCCTGTAAATGGAAATCTATCAGCACTTATTGATGACAATGAGCGAAGTGTGGCAGAAGTGTCCGGAAAGGAAGGTGCCGTTACACCTTCGTCGCCGGCAGAAGTTGTAATTGATCTTGGTAAGGTGACGAGGATTCAATCGTTCACGTTTTTTCCTCCGCAGAATAATTTAAGAAGCGGACTTGTTGATCAGTATGCTTTTTACGTGAGTGATGATAACCGGAGCTGGCAGCTGGCTGCCAAAGGCGAGTTTTCTAATATAGCAGCAAACAGGATTGGACAAAAAATAAAATTGAATGAAGCCCTTAGCGGACGCTTCATAAAATTCGTAGCTTTAAACCTGATTGAGGGAAACAAGGCGAGTGTTGCCGAGCTTAGTATTAACTAAGCGGGGAAATGAATTTAAAATATCCGTAGTACCATGGCGGCAGTTAACCGACTACGTTTGGTGTACGGAAAATTGTCAGCAGAATTATATAATACCGTAAATAAGTAAATTAAGAGATGTACAGAAAACTAACAATTTTAATCGTGCTGTGTATTTGTTGTTACAGCGCTACCGCACAAATTAATCTTATTCCTAAACCATCGAAGGTAACTATTCCGGCTACCGGCGGGTCTTTGACATTGAATGAGGGTACTCAACTTGTTGTTAAGAGTCCTGTACTTCAGAATTCTGCTGATTTTTTAAATGACTACCTCATTCAGTTTTATGGTTTTCCTTTAAAGAGCCGTGGGGCTAAAGGAAATGGCAATACTGTTTATTTAAGTTTGAACAAAAGCGGGAAGGAAGCTGGAGGTTACACACTTCGTGTGGAGAAAGCTGGAATTTATATTGAAGGAAATGATGCCGAGGGCGTGTTTTATGGTGTTCAATCCTTAATACAGCTTCTGCCATCTGAGAAAACTTCGGGCTTAAAAATTCCTTATGTTTCAATAAGTGATGCTCCCCGCTTTGCTTATCGCGGTATGCATCTGGATGTGGCGCGTCATTTCTTCCCGGTGTCGTTTGTTAAAAAATATATTGATTACCTGGCTCTTCATAAGATGAACTATTTCCACTGGCATTTAACAGATGACCAGGGGTGGAGGATTGAAATAAAGAAATATCCGAAGCTTACGCAGGTGGGGGGATACAGGAACGGTACCGTTATAGGACATTTTCCCGGAACCGGTAACGATAACAAAAGATACGGGGGATATTATACTCAGGAGGAAGTTAAAGATGTGGTTCGTTATGCTTCGAAGAGATACATTACTGTGGTCCCCGAAATTGAAATGCCCGGGCATGCTTCAGCTGCTATAGCAGCGTACCCCGAACTGAGCTGTTTTCCTGAGGAGTCTACAAAGTTTCCTCCAAAGACAGTATGGTCGGGCGATACTACAGGTAAGCAGGTTCAGCAGACCTGGGGGGTATTTGAGGATGTGTTCGCTCCGACAGAAAAAACGTTCTCTTTCCTTCAGGACGTGATTGATGAAGTGATTCCGCTCTTTCCTTCAAAATATATTCATATTGGGGGGGATGAGTGTCCGAAGGATAACTGGAAACGTTCTGCATTTTGCCAGCAGCTGATGAAAGAGAAAGGACTCAAGGATGAGCATGAGCTTCAGAGTTACTTTATCCAGCGCATGGAGAAGTATATTAACGGCAAGGGAAAGACGATCATTGGCTGGGATGAGATACTGGAAGGCGGCTTAGCTCCGAATGCCATAGTGATGAGCTGGAGAGGTGAAGAAGGAGGTATAGCAGCGGCTAAGCAGAATCATAAGGTGATCATGACGCCAGGCAGTCACGTGTACTTTGATCACTCGCAGGTAAAGCCCGATGATTCTTTAACGATAGGGGGCTATACCACTGTAAGAAAAGTATATTCGTATGAGCCGGTTCCGAAGGAACTTAATGAAGCACAAGGCAAGTATGTGATGGGCGCTCAGGCCAATGTGTGGACTGAGTATATTAAATATCCGTCAAAAGTACAATACCAGATATTCCCAAGAATCAGCGCATTGAGCGAGGTGCTGTGGAGCCCAAAGCAATCCAGGGACTGGACTGATTTTGAGCCAAGATTGCGTGAGCAGATTAAGAGATACGACTTGTGGAAGGTGCATTACGGGACAATTGACCATGGACAAGGGACAATTGACAATTGACAATGGACAGTTGACAATGGGCAATTGATGCGTTATGACTTTGTAGGTTATGCTTGAGGTGTGGTTGTTGTGGCAACGGCGCGACACATAAAAAAATCTGATAGCTAATTTCTCCTATGTTTACAGCAGAAAAAAAAGGAGATAAAAAAGATAAGATACCAATAAATTTGAAGGAAAAAAAGTGAAAAAGGGTGAGAGCGCACCGATGGCTAAGCAGCCTTAAAGGTATGCAGGCAGTCAGATTACAGCCTCACCTTTTTTACTCTCTTAGAGTTTGAACAGAATGTAAGGAATACCCCTGGGGTATATCCAGAATATCCAACAGGAGAAAAAACGGAGAGAGACCTTCACTTTCAAAACAAAAAGAAAAGATTGGTATGAAAACCGTAGTAAAACAGGTAGCAGGCATTGATGTAGCACAAAAAGAATTAGTTGTATCACTAGGAAAAATGGATCAGCAATGGACCCCTAAGATCGTAGGACATAAGACCTTCACTAATAACAGTAAGGGTTTTAATGAATTGCGTGCCTGGGTCAGTAAACAGTGTGAAGATCAGGTTGAAGTACGTTATGTTATGGAATCCACCGGAGTGTATCATGAAGCTTTGGCTTATTATCTTTCAGGGGAAGGATGTGCAGTGAGTATTGTCCTGCCCAATAAAATCAGTAATTATTTCAGGACCCTGAAAGTAAGGACCATTACAGACAAAAGCGCCAGCGAAGCCATCTGTCTGTTTGGCCTTGAACGTAAGCTGGATGATTGGAAGCGGCCTGCACCGCTGTATAAAACACTCAGGCAACTTACCCGTGAAAGGGACCAGTTGCAGCAGGAGCTGAACCAGTTGCGAAACCAAAAACATGCAGAACTGGCTGAAGCAGAGCCCAATGAAGGCACGCTTATCCGGCTTGACAAACGGATTAAACTATTAAAGGACCAGGCCGCAGAGATCTGGGAGGAAATCAGAGAGATGCTTGCCAAAAATCAAAAAGTGAGTGCAACTGTAAAACAGCTCACCTCTATTCCAGGTGTAGGTGCCCTTACGGCAGTGACCGTACTGGCAGAAACCAATGGCTTTGATCTGATACGCAATCAGAAGCAACTTACCGCCTACGCAGGACTGGACGTCAAAGAAAAGCAGTCGGGAACTTCCGTAAGGGGGAAAGCGCAGATATCTAAAAGAGGAAACCGGCACTTGAGAAAGGCGATGCACTTCCCTGCGCTTACAGCCATCAGGCACGATGTGCACTTTAAAGCAGTGTATCTCAGGATAGTGGAGAAACAAGGAATCAAGATGAAAGCTGCCGTGGCGGTACAAAGAAAAATACTGGCTTTAATGTACACCTTATACCGTAGTGGCAAAGAATACGACAAAGATTATCTTCAAAAAATACAGATAGAAAAGAATGAGGCGGAACGACGACAAACAGCTTAAAATAGTTAGAGTAGCAGTCACAGACCGCTACTCTAAAGAGGCTGGCTCAAGGCCGCCTTGGTTATACAAAAATACAAATAAATTAATTTTATTATTTGGTTCTTAACACAGAATCTGACAGCTGAAAGCTCTTAAGCTGATTATAGCTGTCAGCGTAAGAAATATGATTATAAAGTTAAGGGTATGCAGGCTTTTTAGTTGCCTGTTATTGTTTTTTGTTTCAGGGGCTGTTAGTGGACAGTCCGCTTACCAGTTTAAAGAAGGTTATATTTTAAAGAAGGTGCACCGTTATGGGCGGGAGGCTTTGTATTCTGATCCTCTTGCCTGGCAACTGTATAATGGGTCTTTAAAGACGCCTGTTGACGGTGCAGTTTTTGGTTCTGACAGTCAGGGCACTGAGCTGAAATGGGAGAAGGCTGTGCCGGATTCTTCAGGGAAATTTGGCGGACGGGGCTATTGGGGGAATGGGTATCTTTATCTTTCGTATTCTTCTGATGAGAGCAGGACTGCCCTTTTGAATATTCAGGGAAACAGCGCTGTTTATGTGAACGGCATACTTCATTTTGGTGATCCTTACCAATCGGGATGGATGTATATTCCTGTTCAATTAAAAAAAGGGCTGAATGAGTTTTATGTGCGAGGACAGTATTCATCTGCCCGTCTTATTTTTCCGGCGAAGGCGGTAACGCTGAATACGGAAGATTCCACCCTGCCAAGTATCATCGCAGGTGCTGATAACAGTGGCCTGAAAGCCGCCGTGGTGGTGATCAATTCGGGAAATATCGAGCAGAAAGGACTCTCTATAAGGAGTACAGTCGGCGGAAAAGAGATGATCACTAAAATCCCCTCCGTTCCTGCCTTAGCAACAAGGAAGGTGATGTTTAATGTGAACGCAGGTAACGTAACTTCTGCCGGGAAGGTAAATTGCAGGATAGAACTTATAGAAAACGGCAAGACTGTAGACGAGAACAAAGTTGAACTGGAATGTGTGAATGCGACTGATAAGTATATGAATACGTTTGTCAGCGCTATAGACGGCAGTCTTCAATATTTCGCTGTGTCGCCTCAGACAGGAGGATCTGTAAAGGGCGCCTCCCTGTTTTTCTCGGTTCACGGAGCAGGAGTGGAGGCGATTGGACAGGCTAAAGCCTATCAGGCAAAAGATTGGGGAACACTTGTTGCTCCAACTAACCGCAGGCCCCGTGGGTTTAACTGGGAAGACTGGGGAAGATTGGATGCCTTAGAAGTATTGAACATTGCCAGGAATAAGTTTAATCCAGACCCGGACCGGATCTATCTTACCGGGCATTCGATGGGAGGTCATGGCACCTGGTTCTTAGGGGCCACGTATCCCGGGAACTGGGCTTCTATAGCACCTTGCGCCGGTTATCCTACACTTAAAGGATATGGATCAGCCGATGGCCTTATTCCTGATAAAGGAGCGTCGCCAGCAGAACAGATGCTGCTGAGATCGAGCAATCAAAGCGATGTTCCGGCTCTTGCCACCAATTATAAGCCTTTCGGCGTGTATATCAATCATGGAGATGCCGATCCGGTAGTTTCTGTAGAATACGCACGTCAGATGAAGAAAGTACTTGCTGATTTTCATCCTGACTTTAGTTACTATGAATATCCTGGAGGAAGTCATTGGTACGGAAGTGAAAGTGTTGACTGGAAACCCCTCTTCGACTTCTTTAAATGGCACAAACGGCTCGCCGACACAGCCGTTAATGTAGTTGATTTTAAAACCGCCAGTCCGGGTATTTCTTCGACCTATCGCTGGGTTTCGATCCTGCAGCAGACGCATCCATTGGAATACAGCCGCGTTATACTTCAAAGAGATAAAGCAGCCGGAACGATAAGCGGAACGACGCAAAATGTGAAGACACTGAAGTTCTTACTCAGTGATTTCGGGGCAGGAAAGAATATTACTATTCTGCTCGACTCTCTGAATGCCCTGAGCTATACTACAAAAGGAAACAGCGATAGCATATTCCTTTCAAAGAGAGATAAAGAGTGGGCGTTGACTTCTGCGCCTTCAGCCGATCAGAAAGGTCCGCACCGGTACGGCACATTCAAGGAGCCTTTTGGTAAACGGATGATTTTTGTTTACGGAACGAAGGGCAATAAGGAAGAGAATGAGTGGAGTTTAAATAAAGCACGGTATGACGCAGAAGCCTGGTATTACCGGGGGAACGGAGCAGTGGATATCATTCCCGATAAGGAGTACTCTGAAAATAGGTATACCGGACGAAACGTTATTATTTATGGTAACGCGTCGACGAACAGTGTTTATAACAAGCTGTTAAAGGGCTGCCCGATACAGGTATCCCGCAATCTGGTTAAAGTTGGCGGTAAAGAATGGAAAGGGGATGACCTTGGCGCTTATTATATTTGGCCCATAAAAAGTACAGGATCCAATTCGGTTGCAGTAGTCGCCGGCAGTGGTCTTAAAGGGATGAAAGCCGCAGAAGCTAATCAGTATTTTGCAGGGGCAAGCGGTTTTCCGGATTTTATGATCTTTGGAATCGATATGCTGCAGTCGGGAAGCAGCGCCGTTAAATGTACTGGCTTTTATGATAACGACTGGAAAATAGGAAAAGAAGTGGTGTTTGCACCGTAGTGTTTTGCTGATTATAAAAATGAGAGTTCTTGTAGTTTTTTTATTAATTATTTCGTGTTCAGTTACAGCCCAGACCACTAAGCCAGTTTTAAGTGCTGCCGGGTACGGTTTAACAAAGAAGCAGGCAGATGAGCTCGGCTCGAGGCTCTGGCAGGCCTGTCTGAAGAGCTTGTCGACACAGCTGAAAAGTGAGTGGGATAGCAGGGAGCTGAGAGTAGGCGATCATTCACTGAAGTTTAAGTACAAGGTGTCGGGACAGAAGCCGGCAGACGGGCGCAGCCTTTATATCTCTATGCACGGAGGAGGGAATGCGACCCAGGAACTGAATGATCAGCAATGGAATAACCAGATCAGGCTGTATTCGCCTTCTGAAGGAGTTTATGTAGCGCCGCGAGCGCCTACGAACACCTGGAATCTATGGCATGAAGCTCATATTGATACTTTGTTCTACCGGCTGATTGAAGCAGCAGTGGCCTTTGAAGGTGTAAATCCTAATAAGGTATATCTTATGGGGTATTCTGCCGGGGGAGACGGTACTTATCAGCTTGCTCCGCGGATGGCCGATCGCTGGGCTGCTGCAGCTATGATGGCGGGACATCCCAATGAGACTTCTCCTCTGGGCTTAAGAAATATAGGATTTACTATTCACATGGGCGCTCTCGACAGTGCATATAAACGGAACGATATCGCCCGGAGGTGGTCGGTAATTCTGGATAGCTTAAGCAAGGATGATCCGGGCGGATATAAGCACTTTGTGCAGTTGCATGAAGGCAGGGGACACTGGATGAACCGGGAAGACTCTGTTGCCGTGCCCTGGATGGCTGCGTTCCGGAGGAATCCGCTACCCGCCAGGGTGGTATGGAAGCAGGACGACGTAAACCATCTGAGCTTCTACTGGCTGGCAGTGCCCCGGAAGAGTGTGAAAACAGGGGGAGAAATAGTGGCTTCCTATAAAGGCAATGAAATAGATGTTGCTAAAAATTACAGTGATACCCTGATCATCAGGCTTAACGATAAAATGGTCGATCTGGATAAGCCTGTGAAATTGAATTATCTGGGTAAACAGATCTTTAAAGGAAAACTTCAACGTAAGGTGTCTGTAATAAAGAAAACGATTGACGAAAGAAAAGACCCTGATCTGATCTTTTCTTCAGAACTGGTAATTGTTAAGGGAAAGGTAATAAAGCAATGAAATATAATCGCCGGAAGTTTTTAGGGATGTCGGCTCTTGGCCTTCCCATTTTATCGTCAGCAAATTTATTTGCTGGCTTAGGTAAGAGCGGAAGTCTGGGTGCTGAAGGACCGCTTGTTATCTCGACCTGGGATTTTGGAGTTGAGGCCAATGTGGCGGCCTGGAAGATTTTAAAGAACGGAGGCAGGGCGCTTGATGCTGTTGAGCAGGGGGTGTGGGTTCCGGAGGGTGACCCCAAGAACCAGACGGTGGGCATGGGGGGATTCCCGGACCGGGATGGAAAGGTGACCCTGGATGCCTGTATTATGGATGAGAATGGTAATTGCGGCAGTGTGGCAGCTCTCGAACATATCGTTCATCCGATATCTGTTGCGAGGAAGGTGATGGAGAAAACTCCGCACGTGATGCTTGTGGGTGAAGGCGCCCTACAGTTCGCGCTCCAGCAGGGATTTAAGAAAGAGAATCTGCTTACTCCTGAATCTGAAAAGGCCTGGAAAGAATGGTTAAAAACTTCGCAGTATAAGCCTGTTATAAATATCGAGAATAAATCGTTTGCTCCCAAGCGTTTGCCGGGAAACCAGTATAATCATGATACCATCGGGATGCTCGCTTTAGATGCCAAAGGCAATTTATCGGGTGCGTGTACGACCAGTGGTATGGCATTTAAACTCCACGGCCGTGTTGGTGATTCTCCGATTATCGGGGCCGGATTATATGTTGATAATGAAGTGGGCGGAGCTACCTCGACGGGAGTTGGGGAAGAAGTGATCCGAAATGTAGGAAGCTTTCTGGTGGTGGAACTGATGCGACAGGGATATAGTCCGGAGGAAGCCTGCAAGGAGGCGGTAATGAGGATTATCAAAAAGAAGCCCGAAACTGCGAAGGAAATTCAGGTTGGTTTTCTGGCATTGAATAAAAAGGGCGAATACGGGGCTTATGCCATCCAGAAGGGGTTTAGCTATGCTGTTTGTAATGATAAGGATCAGAAACTGGTGGTGAAGGGGAAGAGTTATTATTGAGTTGCATGTTGTGAGTTGCATGTTGTGGGTTGAAGGTTGCGAAGATTGAGAGGTAAGAATCAAGAGGTAAGAATCAGGTACGTGTTGCGGGTTGTAGGTGGTGAGTTCCATGATTAAGAATTCAGAATTTAATATGGATTATAAACTTGAAATATGTGCTAATTCTATAGAGTCGGCGCTGGCGGCGCAGAGTGGAGGGGCTGACAGGATAGAATTATGCGATAATATGTCGGAGGGTGGTACTACACCGTCTTATGGGACAATAAAGAGGTGTAAGGATCTCCTGGGAATTCCTGTTTTTCCGATTATCAGGCCGAGGGGAGGCGATTTTGTGTACACGGAAGAGGAATTTGAGGTGATGAAGGCTGATGTTCAAATGAGTAAGGATCTGGGGTGTGAGGGGGTGGTGCTTGGCATCTTGACGAGGGACGGAAATATTGATGTGGATCGCTGCTCTGAACTTATCACTCTAGCCAGACCGATGCAGGTAACCTTTCATCGTGCTTTTGATTGTTGTATCGACATGAAGAAGGGACTGGAGGATATCATTTCTTTAGGATGCGAGAGGGTGCTGACGTCAGGGGGAGCCGCGCATGTTTATGAGGGGATAGATGTGATTAAAGACCTTGTCGAACACGCTGACGGAAGGGTTATTGTGATGGCGGGATCGGGGATAAAGGAGGATAATTTACCGGATATGCTTGTGGGTAGTGGTGGTACTGAGTTTCACAGCACAGCTAAAATTGAAATGAATTCTCGATATACTTTTAATAATACAGCTAATGTAATAGGATCATTTTATCAAACTGATAAAAGCATTGTTAAGATAATGAAGGAGTTGCTGACCCAATAATCAGCTTTTACTAGAAGAATTATAAGGCTTAAGGCTTGAGAAAGATCTCAGGCCTTTTTTATTGGCATTAATTACACATGTTTTCTTGTTCCTTTATAAGTTTTATGAACTTTTATAAAAAATTAAAAAGTTTTTGCTTGTTTGTAAAATATAAGTTAAGTTTACTTTAACATTATGAGTGGTCATTTAAAGAATCAACAGTTTAAAGAAGATATACTGAGAAATGTATATTATAAGGATTGCTTGTCTTTAACGGAACTAAGCAAGTTAACATCTAAAAGTCTTCCTGTGATAACATCAGCTGTAAATGAGCTGGTAAATGATGGTTTTATAATTGAGTATGGTCTTGCCCCTTCAACAGGTGGACGTAGGCCGGCGGTATTTCTTTTTAATAAGGACAAGCCGAAATATATAGTTGCTGTAGCAATGGACCAGCTTGTCACGAGGGTTGCAATATTCGACCTTCTCAAGACCTGTGTCTGTCCTGCGGAACAATTGGATCTGAATCCTTTTGAGGATGCAGAAGGTCTGAGCAAACTGATCATTTTCATAAATAGCTTTGTTGAAAGATCTGGTTTGCCGAAGGAAAAGATACTTGGCGTAGGAGTTGGGATGCCTGGATTTGTGAATTCGGAGAAAGGGATTAACGAATCCTTTTTTTACACGGAAAGAATCAGTCTGAAGGATTATTTGAGTAAAGAGATTGGCTTACCAGTATTCATAGACAACGACTCAAGTTTAATTGCGCTCACGGAGTTAAGATTTGGAGCTGGTACAGATTGCAAGGAATTACTGGTAGTAAATATAGGATGGGGAACGGGGCTTGGTATGATCATTAATGGCCGTCTTTTCCGCGGGCATAACGGCTATGCAGGTGAATTCAGCCATATTCCCCTTTCGAATAGTAATAATTTATGCTCGTGTGGCAAAAGGGGCTGTCTGGAAGTAGAAACCTCTTTACTCGCAATGGTGGAGAAGGCAAAATCAGCCGTTGAATCGGGAGCCGAATCAGTCTTAAAATCGTTGTTTGAAGATCAGACCAAACTTGCGGGCGACCAATTCCTGGAAGCAGCGAGACGGGGCGATCCATTAGCACTATCGATTTTATCGGAGTCGGCGTTCCTTCTTGGAAAAGGGATCTCTACACTTATCCATATTATGAATCCTGAAAAGATAGTGTTAAGTGGCCGGGGTGCTGTTGCGGGAAGAATGTTTTTACCGGCTATTCAGCAGGCTGTTAATGAGTTTTGTATACACAAGATCGCTGAGCAGACTACTGTAGTTGTGTCAGAACTGGGTAGTGAAGCAGAGCTGCTTGGAGCTGCAAATCTTGTTGTTGACAATTGTTCGTTTCGTTAAGTATGCAATAATACAGGAAGTTACAAAAAGAAATATTGAGATAAGAAGAGTACTCTTATTAAAAGCAAACAAATCACAAATTCTTTAACCATTAACCCGTTGTGCGGTTTGAGTAAAAGTAAATAAATGAAAAAAGAAGAAGGAATAAAGTTGTGCACGTTACTGATAAGCAGTAAATTAAGAAAGTATTCTATATTTTCTTACATGCACAACTTAAAGACCAATTTCGATAAGATTCTTGAGATTAGCAAACTTGCTTTGACAGAATATATGTTAGCGGATGGCAACTTCTTCAAGTACAGAAATTTGCCGAAACTGTCAGATATAGAGATAGTTGCTTTGTCTATTACTTCCGAAGCACTGGGTATTGACTCGGAAAACCTGCTGTTTTCTAAACTTAGAACAGAATATAGCGGGGAGTTTCCTAATTTAATAGACCGGTCTAATTACAACAGAAGACGAAAGAGACTTCAGGATTATATTGCCCTGGTGGCTCAACCTATATCGGAAATAATCAATCCCGATAACCACCAGTTTATTATAGATTCGGTACCTGTTCCTATTTGTCAGAATGTAAGGATTTCCAGGACCAGCATATGCAGAGAAGATTTGCATGTACAACCTTCCAGAGGGTATCATGCATCTCACAGGCTGCATTATTACGGGTTCAAAATGCAACTGATTATTTCGAAAGCCGGTGTTCCGGTATCAATGGGAATAACGGCTGCTAATGTACATGATGTACACTATCTCAGCCAGCTTGAAAATCTGGAACTAAATGAATGTGAATTAATTGCAGATAAAGGATATTTATCCCTGCCCTATCAAACCACTCTTTTTGAACAGGACAGGATTCGGTTAATCACCCCTTTAAGGAATAATATGAAGAAAAGAACAACGCTCTGGAATCCTTCTTACCGATACGTCCGCAAGAGAGTGGAAACTCTGTTTTCTCAGCTTTGCGACCACCTTTACATCAAAAGGAATTATGCAAAATCGCTCAGCGGGCTCTTCACAAGGATGTGTTCAAAGATAAGTGGCGTAGCCGTTCTGCAGTTGATCAATTTCAAAAACAACAAACCCATTAATCACTTAAAACATGCCCTTGCCGCTTAAACCGCACAACGGGTTAACCATTAACAAAATCACTTATGCGTGTAATTATTACAAAACGATTTCTGTTGTGTATGTTGCTGAGTGCTTTCACAGCACTGGTCTCCGCCCAGCAAAGAACTATCACAGGAACAGTAAAAGACGAAAAAGGAGAGCCAGTGCCCTTTGCCTCTTTCGTTGTGAGGGGAACGAAGACTGGCGGGCAGACCGCGCCAAACGGTTCTTTTAGGGTTGTAGTGCCGGGGAACACCGCTGTACTGGTGTTTTCATTTGTTGGTTATAAAACGAAGGAAGTGCCGGTAGGATCTGCTAATAGTCTTAATGTAACACTGGAGTCGGACAATAATGCTTTGTCGGAAGTGGTGGTGACGGCTCTTGGAATTAAAAGAGAAAGAAAATCGCTAGGGTACGCTATCCAGGAAGTTAAAGGCGAGTCGCTTGTGGAGGCAAGAGAGCCTAACCTTGCAAATGCACTTTCTGGAAAAGTATCTGGATTACAAGTTGTAAGGTCCTCGAATGGGCCGGCTGGATCATCGAAAATTGTGCTGAGGGGAAACAATTCTCTTACAGGGAGCAATCAGCCTTTGATTGTTGTTGACGGTGTTCCGGTAGATAATTTTACCGGAGCTACCAATAACGACTTTTATAACCCTTCCAACGATATGGGTAACGGGCTATCCGATATCAATCCTGAAGATATAGAAAGCATGACCGTACTGAAAGGTGGGTCGGCAGCTGCTTTGTATGGTTCACGTGCGGGGAACGGTGTGATTTTAATCACAACCAAGAGCGGGAGAGCGCAGAAAGGTCTCGGCATTAATGTGAATTCTTCATTTGGGGTGGAATCTATTTTTATGAAGCCTGAAATGCAGGATAGTTTTGGTCAGGGAGAGAATGGTACATTCAATCAAAGATCCCGTAGGAGCTGGGGGCCTAAAATCGAAGGCCAAAATGTTCAAAACTGGGACGGACGGCAAGTCCCCTTAACGTCATATGACAATCTTGGGAACTTTATGGAGAGGGGATCATGGTCCAATCAAAGTGTATCTCTGCAACAGCAGTATAAATCGACCTCTGTTTATACTTCATTCAATCATCTGGATAACAGTAGTATTATTCCAGGAGCTGAATTGAAGCGTACAAATTTAACTGCACGTGCAGTTAGCAAATTCGGAGAAAATGATCGCTGGACTGCTGATACAAAAGTTCAATACTCGAGAGCCGATGCAAAGAACAGACCAATTGGTGGCAATAGAAATGAAAACCCTTTTTACATAACTTATTTATTTCCCAGATCACTCAATATTACAGAGTTTGAAAATGCAGTCGATGGTAATAACAATATGTATTGGTATGGCGATGCTTCAACGGAGATCAACCCATATTGGAATACCAGATACAATACAAATAATGATGTCAGAGACCGTTATATCATGAGCGGGTCGCTAAAATATCAGTTTAATTCATGGTTAAGCGGGGAAATCAGAGGTGGCTCTGATATGTATTCAACAAATAATCAAGATAAATTGTATGGAGGGAGCCCTATTGCTGCAAACGGCAGATACTCTATTGGAAAAAATAACTTTCAGGAGACCAATTACAGCGCTCTGTTTACTGCTACAAAGGACAATGTGTTCGGTAAATTAGGAGGTACTGTAACATGGGGAGGTAATTTAATGAATCAGAAGTTCAGCCTTTTTGGTGCGTCTAGCGGGCTATTAAACGCTCGTGATTTCTTTTATATAAATAATGGCATCAATTCTCCTACAGTGACCGAGGATTTTTATGAAAAGAAGATCAATTCGCTTTACGGCTCGGTAGGGCTGAACTGGGACGGGTATGTCTTTCTTGATGGAACTTTAAGGAATGACTGGACTACTGCGCTAAGTCCCGACAATCAATCTTATTTTTATCCATCCGTTAACCTTTCAGTAGTCTTTACAGATATGCTTTCTAGAATGGGCAAGTCCTTACCTGCGTGGGTTAGTTTTGGAAAGATCAGGGCGTCGTACGCTGAAGTAGGGAATGACATGCTGCCGTATCAGTTATATAATACCTATACCATCGGCAAAGACCCTTTGGGCAATACTACAGCCACAAAAAATGGAACTTTGTTTGATCCCAATGTTAAGAATGAGTTAATCAAATCATATGAATTTGGTGCTGAAATGCGTTTCTTGAATAATCGATTCACATTCGACATTGCCTGGTATAAAACAAATTCACTTAACCAACTGATTGATTTACCGATGGATCCTCTCAGCGGATACAATCGAAGAAAGATTAATGCAGGGGATGTTGAGAACAAGGGATTTGAGGCACAGGTAAATGCCAGTGTATTGAATAATCCAAGGTCTTTAACATGGAACGTCGGTTTGAACTATTCAACAAACAAGAGTAAAATCAATCGGATCACAGACAATGTGACGCAATACCCTCTTGGTGGTTTTGATAATGTAAGCATTTTAGCTGTTACCGGCTCAGAGTATGGAGATATTTACGGTACAGCGTTTAGAAGAGTTACTGACGAGTCTAGCCCTTTCTATGGGGAGCTTCTGTTAACGGAAAACGGTTTGCCCGTGCATAATCCTGACCCCGTTAAATTAGGCAATCAACAGGCGTCCGGTTTACTAGGGGTAACAAACGCTGTTGCATACAGAGGCGTGTCACTTTCATTTTTAGTTGATGCGCGTTTTGGAGGTAAAATATTTTCTTCTACAAACGTGAACATGCAGAGGGCTGGTACTGCTGCTGTAACAGTCGTTAATGGCGCCCGTGAAGACATTATTGCAGATGGAGTAGTGTTAAACTCTTCTAATGAATACGTGAAAAATACGACTGGTGTTGATCCTCAGTTGTATTGGGAAGCAATAGGGATAAATAATTTAGGAATTACAGAAGCAAATCTTTATGATGCGACTAATATCAGGTTGAGAAATATACAACTCAACTATGATTTGCCAGCTAAATGGATTTCCAAAACGCCTTTGCAGAGAGCTCGTCTTGGCTTATCCTGTAACAATGTCTGGATGATCAAAAGCAATACGCATGGCATAGATCCCGAATCAGTGTTTGCTACAGGAACAAATGCCGTAGGCTTCGAAAATGGAAGTGCACCTACTACCCGCAGCTTTTTATTTAACTTAACATTAGGGTTCTAAATTAATCTGAGCGAAAATGAAAACTTTAATCAAAAATTCATATATACTTCTTACAGCGGGGCTATTGATAACATCCTGTAAGAAATTTGACGATCTGAATAACGACCCCTTAGCGGCGAGTGAAGAACAGGTTCAAATAGAATATTTTATAAATAATTCCATTATTGGCACCCAAATGGATCCTGGTGTGGCAGAGCGTTCATTTATTCTTTATTGGAAAACGGCGGCTCATCAACACAGTGTTTCTGGTTTCGCTACTGGTGGCTACGACGACGGATGGACCACAGAATATTATAACCAGATCTCTGGATGGTTGAATTCAATTAACTCTGCTATTGAGATCGCTCCCAAAAAGGTTGAGGCTGGTGTATCGAAGCCGTACGATAATAATCTTGTTCAGGTTGCGCGTATTTGGAGGGCTTATTTAATGAGTGAGATGTCTGATAACTTTGGACCAATAGCTGTTAATGCATTTCAGGGGGTCAATCCAGGTTTTGATAGTGAGAAAACTGTATATTATTATATTATGGACGAGCTGAAGGATGCGGTATCTAAAATCGATATTTCGGTAGTCAATCCATCGGGTCTCGACAAACTTGACGCTGCTTATGGCTATAATTACCAGAAATGGAAAAAGTATGGTAACTCGTTGCGTATGCGCCTTGCAATGCGCTTGTCTGAAGTAGATGCCGTTAAGGCGAAATCAGAGTTCGAAGCTGCTGCGGCTTCTGAAAATGACCTTATCATCACAATGGATGATGCATTCCAGGTGCAGGAAAGAGATGGTTGGGATCCTTTGGCTGGGGTAATGAGCCGTACATGGAACACACAATTAATTTCTGCTTCATTAAACAATATTTACCTCGGATTAGGTGGAGTTAAAACCGAGAACCAGGTGGCTGATTCTTTGCACTCCTATATCAGGCCTGCAAATTGGATGGGACTAAAGTTTGCAAACCACTTCACTACGCTGACCAATGATCCGTCCGCAGGATACTGGTTTGACGGCCTACCATATTCAATTGACCCACGAGCTTATAAAACCTTTATTATACCTGGGAATTTTTCTGATCCTAATTTTACCGATAATGGCACGGACTCAAAGACTACAAAAAGGAATTTGATGAGCGCCAATGGAGAAACTGTTGTAAAAGAAATAGAAGCAAAACATACCTGGAATGCAAGGGTTGCGGGTAATTGGGGTACTAAGGGTGTAATGAATCAGGTAGTAACATTCGAAGGTACAATGCCTCGTTTGAGCAGAAAGTTCAGAAATCATAGCATGAAGAGAATTTTCTTTGCTCCATGGGAGACTTACTTCTTGCTTGCAGAAGCTAACGTACGAGGATGGACAACGCCGGTTGGTGGTAGGGAAGCGTATGAAAAGGGCATCAGTTTGAATTTTTCTTATTGGGGTGTATCTGATTTTGTCGCTGATTATCTGCAATCGGCAAACTACAACAGAGTGGGCACCTCTGTTAGATGGGATCATACAACCGAACCTCCCGCAAGCTATACAATGAACTTTAAAGATGGTTATACAGGTACTGACGGTGTTGCGACTGTAATGTATCCTAAAAACGATCTGTATCAAAATGGGAATATCAAAAATGATCATTTAACAAAGATTATTACTCAGAAGTATCTTGCCCATATGCCTTATCTTCCATTGGAAGCATGGAATGATAAGAGAAGATTGGGCTTGCCGTTTTTTGAAAATCCAGCAGTAGAAACCCAGTTGGTTAATATGCCTGCTTTAACACAAGCAAATTATATGACGAGCAGAGTTCAGTTTTTTCCGCAACGCGTGAAATATCCATCTGGGCTGCCAAATACGAATCCGGCCGGATACAAACAAGCGGTTGACTACCTCGGAGGTTCTGACGCAGTTCTGACACCTCTTTGGTGGGCTAAGAAGCAGTAACGAGAAATCAGTAATGTGATATTAGAGGGAGGTACTTCATCTTTGGAGTGCCTCCCTTACTTGGTAAAATCGAAGTTTGGATTTTTTCATTGTACATTATTGTCGATTTCAGCAATGGCTAAATCGATATAGTCTAGTATCAACATCGACAGGAATTTTTAACTCAATTGTGAATGCATAGGTTATTATTATTGATATTTCTTTTTTCTTTTCAGGCTGGGCGGTTATTTTCCCAACAGAACGTCCATCCTCAATCCGCAGACTATCAATGGCCTACCGATCCTAAAGTAAGGCAGAAGCTCGATAAATGGCAGGATCAGAAATTCGGTATGGTCATTCACTGGGGGCTGTACGCAGTGCCGGGAATGATCGAGTCCTGGGCTCTATGCTCGGAGGATTGGATAGAAAGGGATAGCACGCAATCTTACGATGACTTTAAAAAGTGGTATTGGGGACTAAGTAAGGAGTTTAATCCAGTAAAATTTAATCCTAAACAATGGGCTAAAGCAGGGAAGGATGCCGGGATGAAGTATCTGGTGTTCACTACCAAGCACCATGACGGGTTCTGTATGTTTGATACAAAACAAACTGATTTTAGTATTGCGCAGGGGCCGTTTAAAAATAACCCACGTGCTGATGTGGCAAAATATGTTTTTGATGCATTCAGGAAGCGGGATTTTATGATTGGAGCTTACTTCTCCAAACCTGACTGGCATACTGAATACTATTGGTGGCCCAAGTATGCTACTCCGGATCGTAATAATAACTATGATATCAGAAAACACCCATGGAGATGGAATCAGTTCAAACAGTATACTTACAACCAGATAGGTGAACTGATGCATAATTATGGGGCTGTTGATATTTTATGGCTTGACGGGGGATGGGTGAGGCCATTGGAAACGGTGAATGAGGAAGTTAGATCATGGGGAGCCGCAATACCGGCATGGAGCCAGGATATAGATATGCCGGGGATAGCTTCGATGGCAAGAGAGGCTCAGCCTGGTCTTTTAATTGTCGACAGAACTGTACACGGGCCATATGAAAACTATCAGACACCTGAGCAGAAAATACCTGAAAAGCAACTGGATCATCCCTGGGAAAGTTGTATGACGCTGGGAAACGCATGGGGATATGTTCCAAATGATCAATATAAGTCTGCTTCTCAGGTTATTCATTCAATGATTGAGATCGTAGCTAAGGGTGGTAGCTTACTCCTTGGTGTGGGACCCGGGGCTGATGGTACTATTCCTACCGAAGCAATAAAGCGCCTTGAAGAAATTGGCAAGTGGACATCCGTCAATGGCAGAGCTATATATAATACCAGAATAACTAAGGCTTATAAAGATGAGGATACTTGGTTCACCCAAAGCAAAGATGGAAAAACCCGCTTTGCAATGGTGTGCCTGAAAGATGGATTTCGGTTGCCTAAGGTGATTTCCTGGAAAGGTAACATCCCGAGAAAGGGAAGTGAGATGATCTTCCTGGAAACAGGGAGCAAGGTAAAATGGACTACCGACGGCAATTCAGTGAAGGTAACTCTTCCCGGATCGGCAAAAGCAACACCTGCTTTAGCATTTTCATTCGAAGGAAGGTAAAGGGTATAAATATAATGCGAAAGGGGTTTTTATACATTTCGGTTTTATTGGTTTTTTTGTTTGATTCGGTGAGTGGACAAGTATCGTTTAAAGGACTTGATCACCTATTTACTGAACCGCGGCATTACGTTGCGCGTTATGTTCGTGAACCGCCCGTTATCGACGGAAATACTGAAGAGGATGTTTGGAAGAATGCACCGTGGACTGATTTTTTTAAGGATATTGAAGGGGACAAGAAACCCGATCCACCTTTGAAGACGAGGGTGAAAATACTTTGGAATGACACCTGTCTTTTTGTTGCTGCCGAACTTGAGGAACCTCATGTTTGGGCAAATATTTCGAAACGTGATCAGGTTGTTTTTTACGATAATGATTTTGAGGTGTTTATTGATCCTGATAATAATACTCATCAGTATTTTGAGATTGAAGTAAATGCCCTGAACACTATTTTTGATTTGTTCCTTTCAAAACCATACAGGAACAATTCGGGCGCGCTCATCAGCTGGGATGCTCCCGGCTTAAGGTCGGCGGTGAAGGTGTTAGGTACTATTAATCGTCCCTATGATACAGACAAGGGATGGACGGTGGAAATGGCGATTCCTTTCAAGGCTGTGACTATTGGTAATGATACGAAAGTTCCTGCTGATGGAGATTTATGGCGCATCAATTTTTCCAGAGTGGAGTGGGATAGTGAAGTGAAAAATGGTAGCTACCGGAAAAGGAAGGGTCCTGATGGAAAGAGCTTGCCTGAGCACAATTGGGTATGGTCGCCCCAGGGTGTGATTAATATGCATTATCCGGAACGATGGGGGTATCTGCTCTTTAGCAAAAGTGGATCAGCTTCATTTTCTATGCCTTATAGTGAACTGCAGAGACGGTATTTGTGGCTTGTATATTATCGCCAGAAGGAATACTTTGGAAGAACTAAGAGATACGCAAAGTCTTTGAAAGATTTGGGAATCAGCCCGGAAATTGAAATTGATAGCAAAATTAACAGGCTGACCATGTTTGCCTCGTCGAGTCAGTTTTGTGTGACAATTGATTCGGATAGCGGGGGCGCTGAGATTAATGAAGAAGGACTGGTACAAATTACAAGAACGGAATAATGACAAGCAGAAGGAATTTTCTTAAGTCGGGTTGCTTAGCCGGTATTGCTGCAGGAATATTACCTCTTTCTGAAGTAACAGGAGCAGTGAGTGAAAAGAAAAGCAGGAAGCACTGGGTATGGACGAACCCAAATAAGGAGGATACCTTAGCGCAACTAAAAACCCGGTACAATAGTTATTATAAGGCAGGCATTAGGGGGATTTTCTTTGAAAATGATAGCGAGTTGCACTTCGGAGCGGCTAAGTCAGAAGGGCTTGAAGCGCACCGATGGATGTGGACGATGAACCGGGGGGAGAAATCATTGCTCGCAGCTCATCCGGAATGGTATGCTGTAAACCGGAAGGGTGAGTCGTGTGCTGATAAACCTCCTTACGTTGATTACTATCGCTGGTTATGCCCTTCACGCGAGGAAGTAAAGCAATACCTTAAGGATGATGTTCAGAGTATTCTTAGTAAAGATTATGTTGATGGCATACATCTAGACTATGTGCGGTTTTGTGATGTTGTCCTTCCTGTAAACTTGTGGGACAATTACCATATAGAACAGACGCGTGAGCTTCCTGAATATGATTATTGTTATTGTGACGTGTGCAGGGAAAAGTTTAAAAAGTGGCGGGGTAAGGATATCAACGATATCAAGTATCCTGAAGCCAGTCTTTCCTGGCGCTTATTCAGGTATGAGGCCATAACCGATATTGTGAATGAAATTGCCGGTGTGGCATCCTCGCATAAAAAGCAGATCACGGCAGCTGTATTTCCGACGCCGGAGGTAGCGAGGAGAAATGTTAGACAGGACTGGACAAAATGGAACCTTACGGGTGTTTGTCCTATGATCTATCATGGTTTTTATAAAGAGGATGTGGCTTGGATCGGCGACGCCGTAGCCGAGGGTGTGAGGTTGCTTAACGGGAAGTTTCCACTTTATGCGGGATTGTTTATCCCTGATTTTAAGAGTAAAGATGAAGTTCGGAAGGGAATGGAGTATGCGTTGAGAAGTGGAGCAGCAGGAATTTCGCTGTTTGGAGATGTAACGGTTGAGGTACTCGAAGTGTTAGCAGAGACGACAAAGACCGTCTCATGAGAGTTGCTAAGTGCCGTTTCCCTTGATATCGAAGGGCTAGTTTTTAGCGTGATAAATTCAAGTATATTGGTTTATGAATAGTTGTGGTTTTGATCATTTACCTATATTTTTACAAAGCTAAAACGATAAACACTCTTGCGAATTCGCTCGGAAACTAAGAATCGGACGGCAGACTTCTATTTATAAATTATAAAGCTCGCGGTAGGACGGAGATTTAATAATAAAACAAACATGCATATATCAGGACAAATTTCAGGAACTTTGAGAAGCTACTTTCTTAGTTTGGCTTTTAGCCTTGTAATATTGAGTGCTTTTTCTCAGCAGAAGCAAAAAAAACATAAGTTGACGCTTAATAAACCAGAGAACCTCACAAGGTATGTTGACCCGTATATCGGTACCGGCTTTCACGGCCATGTATTCCTTGGCGCCAATGTGCCGTTCGGACTGGTTCAACTGGGTCCGGTCAACTTATCACAAGGCTGGGATTGGTGCTCTGGTTATCATTATTCTGATTCGACTATTGTTGGTTTCTCCCATACTCATTTGAGTGGAACAGGGATAGGCGACCTGGGTGATATAGCCCTGATGCCCGTGACAGGAGATGTACGCTTCTCCAAAGGAAATCTTAAAGATCCAAAAAGCGGATTTGTCTCTCTGTTTTCTCATAAGGAGGAGAAAGCAAGACCGGGATATTACTCTGTGAAATTAAAACGGTATGATATCAAAGCTGAACTTACTGCCACTGCGCGCGTTGGTTTTCATCGTTATACCTTTCCGAAATCGGAGAATTCGGGTATTGTTATTGACCTGAGACAGGGAATCGGTTGGGATCTGGCTAAAGAGACTTATTTGGAGAAGGTGAATGATACCACACTTGCAGGCTATCGTTTTTCTTCGGGTTGGGCTAAAGATCAGCGGATATGGTTTAGAATGGTGTTTTCCAAGCCGATGACCTCTTTCGTTGTTTCAGACAGCACCGCAGAAAAGAGTGGCAGCGCCTTGAAAGGACGATTTGTATTCGGAAAAGCTGGTTTTACAACGAAGGCAGGAGAAGTCATTCAGGTAAAGGTGGCACTGTCTCCTGTGAGCATTGAAAATGCGGGAGCTAATATGAAAGCGGAACTTCCGGGCTGGAACTTTGATAATACAGTTGTGGCTGCCGATGCTGCATGGAATAAAGAGCTGTCGAGAGCGCTGGTTCACTCTGCTGATCCTGCAAGGATGCGTACTTTCTATACGGCTCTCTACCATACTATGATTGCTCCTTCTTATTTTAATGATCATAATAAAGATTATCTCGGAACGGATAAGAAGGTGTATAGAAATGCTTCTTTTACAAACCTTACTACTTTTTCGTTGTGGGATACTTACCGCGCTGCTCACCCGCTATTTACTATTCTGCAGCCAGATAAGGTCAACGATATGATCAATACGATGCTGGCCATCTATAAGCAGCAAGGTAAGCTGCCTGTATGGCATCTGATGGGGAATGAGACAGATTGTATGGTTGGTAATCCTGGGATTATAGTAGTGGCAGATGCTGTGATGAAAGACTTTAAAGGCTTCGACACAAGCCTGGCTTTTGAAGCAATGAAAAATTCGGCAATGCTCGATGAAAGAGGTCTGAAGTATGTAAAGAAATACGGGTATATCCCGGCTGACAGTACTGTCGAGTCGGTGGCAATGGGACTTGAGTATGCCATTGCGGATTGGGGAATTGGTGCAGTAGCGAAGAAACTGGGTAAACAAGAGGACTTCCGATACTTTAACAAGAGAGGCCTTTATTACAAAAATTATTTCGATAAGGAGGTTGGTTTTATGCGTGGTAAGATTTCTGACAATGAATGGCGTACTCCTTTTAATCCTTTTGAATCTATCCATGGCAAGAATGATTATACCGAAGGTAACGCATGGCAGTACACCTGGCTTGCTCCTCAGGATCCGAAGGGATTAATTGAACTTTTGGGAGGTGAGGATCGGTTTACAAAGAAACTGGATTCGCTTTTTGTTATTCAGGGAAATCTGGGAGAGCATGCTTCGCCCGATATTAGCGGCCTTATCGGCCAATATGCTCATGGAAATGAGCCAAGTCACCATATTTCATATCTATATAATTTTGTTGGTCAGCCCTGGAAAACAGCTGATAAAGTGAGGCATATTCTTGATCACTTGTATACTGATAAGTTTGATGGTTTGTGCGGAAATGAAGATGTCGGCCAGATGTCGGCCTGGTATGTACTTTCTGCGCTGGGCTTCTACCAGGTAAATCCGGCGAACGGGATATATGTGATAGGTAGTCCGGTTATTGACGACGCAACTCTTCAGGTGGGGTCAGGTAAGACCTTCAGGGTTATAACTAAAAACAACTCTGCAGCCAACAAGTATGTGCAGCGCATCGTGTTGAATGGTAAAGAATATACTAAGTCGTATATTCATTACAAAGATATTGTAGCCGGGGGAACCATGACTATCGAGATGGGAAGCAAACCTTCTGCCTGGGGTACGAAGCCAGCGGAAAGACCTTTTTGAGTTGAAGGTTAAAAGTTAAGAGTTGAAAGTTGCGGAGTGATGCAATAGTAACAAGTTATTGATTTTTCTATGTTTGGTAAACTGGGTGTTTTTAAATGTATTGTGCCCGTAATGTCGGGTTTAGTTATCGCTCTTACTGCTGCAAAAGCACAGGACCGTTACGAGTTAAATTCGGGCTGGAAGATGGCTGCTGTGAAAGAAGTCAAGGAGTCAGGTACTGCGGTTTCTTTGAAAACCTATTCTCTGGCGAACTGGAAGCCGGCAGTTGTTCCGGGAACGGTTCTTACTTCGATGCTGGCGAATAATGAGGTCCCGGATCCCTTCTGGGGAATGAACAATGAGAAAATACCTGACATTTATCACACCGGAAGGGATTATTATACCTATTGGTTTACAAAAGATTTTAAGGAGAATTACCCATCTGGAGGGAAGCAGGTTTGGCTGACATTCAGAGGTATCAACTACAGCTGTGAGATATTCTTAAATGGTAAAAAAGTAAACGCCGAGCCGTATAAGGGAATGTTCTTACGGAAGACCTTCAACATCTCGAAGTTGCTGTCCCGGGACGGGAATAATCGTCTGGCTGTAATTGTATACCCTCCTGATCCGGTGGGAAACCCCAATGGCGGACAGGGCGGCGATGGAGTAATTGCAAGGAACGTGTCGCATCAGTATGTAGCAGGATGGGATTGGATCAGGCCTATCCGGGATCGCAACACAGGCATCTGGGATAAAGTTTATATCGAGAAAACCGGTTCCATAAATCTTAAAAATCCCCATATAGTCACTCTCGTTCCGGGTAAAAGGAATACGGACGGACTTCAGAAGTCTGCAACAGTGAAAGTGTCAGCAGAGCTCGAGAATGCAACGGACAGAAGAATAGAGGGCATTTTACAATATACTTTGGAAGGAACTAAGGTCTCGAAAAACGTAAGTGTGGCGCCGGGACGTAGTGTTACCGTTGAGTTACCCGATCATATCCTGAAGAATCCGCGTTTATGGTGGCCTGCGGGTTACGGAAAGCAGGATCTGTACGTTACAAACCTTCAGTTTATTGAAGGAGGAAAGATTGTTTCAGATAGTGAAAAGCTCAGTTTCGGAGTGAGGGAAATTCAGACAGAATGGAACGCGGATACAAAGAGCAAGCAAATACTGGTCAATGGTCAGAAGGTCTTTATTAAGGGTGGTAACTGGATTATTTCTGACGCGATGCTTCGTTTTACGAACGAACGTTACGATGCCGAGATCCGTTACCATCGGGATATGAACCTCAACCTCATCAGGATTTGGGGCGGAGCGCTGATAGAACGCCCTGAGTTTTATGAAGCCTGCGACAGGTATGGAATGCTGGTATTGCAGGATTTCTGGATGTCGGGCGACTGTAACGGACGCTGGGTAGACCCGATGAAGAAGGAAGATCAGTGGACAAGGAGACAGTACCCTGATGACCACCATCTTTTTCTTGAGTCGGCAGCAGACATGATTAAGATGGTGAGGAACCATCCTTCTCTGGCAATGTGGTGCGGAGGGAACGAAATCACTCCTCCGGAGGATATTCTGGTGCCTTTGAGAGATTCCATTCTTCCTAAACTGGACGGCACTCGCTGGTTTATTGACTATTCCAATTCGGATGAGATGTCGTATAATATAATCGGCGGCAACGGCGACGGGCCTTACACCATTCAGCCGGTCAGTTCCTTCTGGGAGAAACGTACTTTCCCTTTTAACTCTGAAGTAGGGTCAGTTGGTGTTGGAGATTACGAATCGCTCGAGAGATTCATCCCTAAAGAGAATATGAAAGTTCCTGTTCCAAGACCTGGTCAGCAGCCTTCGGAGGAAGCAGATTCTGTATGGACCTACCACACTTATACAGGTGTTGGTTATGAGCAGTCTATAGAGCCATATGGTAAGCCTTCGGATGTTCGCGATTTTGCGACCAAGGCGCAACTGGTTAATTACGACCAGTACCGGGGGCTTATGGAAGGATTTAGCTCTCATATGTGGGACTGGTATACCGGGGTTATTATCTGGAAAACGCAGAATCCATGGACTGCTATGCGCGGACAGATGTATGATTATTACCTTGATCCGAATGCTTGCTTATATGGGTTAAGGGCAGGTAGCCGTTCTCTGAATATTATGTGTAATCCTGTGGATGGAACGGTGATGCTTGTGAACAATGGTTTTAAACAGCAGCGGAACCTTATGCTGGCAATTAAAACGTATGATATGTCGGGTAAAGAAAAAATGATAACACAAGTCTTCGCCTATATTGAGCCATCGTCGGTTAAAAAGATCCTTTCTGTAAAGAAGGAGCTCGACGAACTTTCCAAGGAGGAAGGCGCATTTCTTTCTCTTCAGATACTTGATGAAAAACAGCAGGTGCTCTGCGATAATTTTTACTGGTATCCTAATCAAAAAGGGGAATACTCAGGCCTGAATAAAATGAAACAGGTCGCATTGGTTGCTGATGCAAAAGCTATTGGAAAAGGAAAGGTGGAGGTGAAACTAAAGAACCCTGCCGGAAACCCAGTGGCATTTTTTAATCGTATTTCTCTTCTTGATCCGGCCACGGGTAAAAGGATACTTCCCGCTTTCTATGACGATAATTACGTTTCGGTAATGCCGGGGGCCGAAAAGACGATAATCATAGAATATCCATCACCAGTGGCAAATCCGGTTCTCTCGGTAAAGGGATGGAATGTCAGCGAACAGAAGGCTACCATAAAATAATAAAATGAAGAAGGTTTTATTGTTTGCCCTGGTTGTATTAAGTACTGGCTTTTGTGTTAAAGGACAAAAGAAACCGCTGTACAAAGATCCTGCAGCTCCCGTTGAAAGCAGAATAAACGATCTGATCAGCAGGATGACTCTGGAAGAGAAGGTGGGACAGATATCGGTGCTTTTAGGATGGGAAATGTATGATAAGCAGGGTGAAAAAGTAGGGGTAAGCGCACAGTTCAAACAGGCACTTAAGGAGCAACAAACAGGAATGCTCTGGGCTACGTTAAGAGCTGATCCCTGGACGAAAAAGACCTTAAAAACGGGGCTGAACCCTGTGCTGGCAGCCAAAGCAACAAACGCCTTACAGAAATATGCCGTTGAAAATACACGGCTTGGCATTCCTTTATTGCTGGCCGAAGAATGTCCGCATGGTCATATGGCGATCGGGACCACTGTTTTTCCAACCTCTATCGGGCAAAGCAGCACCTGGAATCCCGCGCTTATCGAGCGTATGGCGTCGGCTATTGCTTCAGAAGCACGCTCTCAAGGCGCACATATTGGTTACGGACCAGTACTTGATCTTGCAAGAGAACCCAGGTGGTCGAGAGTGGAAGAGACATACGGCGAAGATCCGGTTCTGAACGGTGCGATGGGAATTGCTATGGTTAAGGGTTTTCAGGGAGGAAGCCTGAAGTCGGGTAAGAATGTGGTATCGACGCTTAAACATTTTGCTGCTTATGGTGTACCCGAAGGAGGGCATAACGGCGGAAGTATAAGTGTCGGCCTGAGAGAGCTGCATCAATCGTACTTACCTCCCTTTAAAGATGCCGTCAAAGCAGGCGCCTTGTCTGTAATGACTGCATATAATTCGATAGACGGCATTCCTTGCTCTTCCAACCCTGTTTTACTGAAAGATATATTGCGGAGGGATTGGGGCTTTAATGGATTTGTAGTTTCGGATCTCGGAAGCATAAGCGGCTTACTGACTAATCACCAGGTAGCTGCAAATGCTGAGGATGCTGCCACTCTTGCAATCAATGCCGGTGTCGATGCAGATCTAAGCGGGTATGGTTATGGGAAGGCGTTGATAGAGGCAGTGAAGGCAGGAAAAGTAAGCTCTGCTGTATTAGACACTGCTGTAGCACGCGTGCTGAGAATTAAGTTTTCCATGGGCTTGTTTGAGAATCCTTATGTTGATCCTGTAAAAGCAGGTAAAGAAGTTCGCAATAAAGATAATATTCAGTTGGCCCGCCGTGTTGCACAGGAATCGCTGGTCCTTCTAAAGAACGTGAATAATGTTCTTCCGTTGAAAAAAACGTTGAAGAGCATTGCTGTTATCGGTCCGAATGCCGACAATATATATAACCAGTTAGGTGATTATACAGCACCACAGGCCGAAGAGGCTGTCGTCACTGTGCTGGAAGGCATCAGAATGAAAGTGGAGAGTACCACAAGTGTTGACTATGTAAAGGGTTGCGCAATAAGAGACACTTCCGCTGATGAGATCGAACGAGCAGTAGATGCGGCAAAAAATGCTGATGTGGCTGTAGTAGTACTTGGCGGTTCGAGCGCCCGGGACTTTAAAACCGAATATCAAAGCACCGGCGCCGCTACTGCGAAAGCTTCAGATGTAGCAGTGAGCGATATGGAAAGCGGTGAAGGATTCGATCGTGCCAGCCTGGACCTAATGGGTAAACAGCTGGAGCTTTTAAAGGAGGTGGTTAAGACTGGAACGCCCGTAGTGGTTGTCCTTATAAAAGGGCGTCCTCTGAACCTCAACTGGATATCGGAGCATGTTCCTGTTATTGTTGACGCATGGTACCCTGGTCAGGAAGGAGGAAATGCAATAGCCGATGTTCTTTTCGGCGATTATAATCCTGCCGGTCGCCTGCCGGTTTCGGTACCGCGGTCGGTTGGGCAGCTACCGGTTTATTATAACCAAAAGAAGCCGGTACCTCACGACTATGTTGAAGTTAAGTCATCTCCGTTGTATTGTTTTGGTTATGGACTGAGTTACTCGAAGTTTGAGTACAGTGATCTGAGTATCTCAAAAGCGGATGATAGTAATGCTCCTCTTATCACCGTTCAATTTAAAATTAAGAATATTAGCTCCATACCAGGTGATGAGGTTGCTCAACTTTACGTCCGGGATAATGTTAGCTCTACCGTTTCTCCGGTGAAGCAGCTTAAGAAGTTTGAAAGGATCCATCTTCGTCCGGCAGAGCAGAAGACTGTTAAGTTTCAGCTAAAAGATTCAGAGCTGATGTTGCTAAATGCAGAAATGAAATGGTTGCTTGAGCCCGGGAGCTTTACCGTAATGGCGGGAGCCTCTTCAGAAGATATCAGGATCAATGGAAAATTGACAGTGGAAAATTGACAATTGACGGAGGACTGTTAAAATTGACAATTGACAAGGGACAATTGACAAGCGACGGTTCACGTTTTTTATTACCTTTACGAAACGATCTGTCATGCAGTTATCCTATCAAAGTGGATGCTGTAAAAGGTAATATATGAACAATAGCGCTCATCATCTTCTGTCAGAGTTTCAGTTACCTTTAAAAAGTCCGGTGCTGGTATTCTCCCTAATCCTGTTTATTATACTTCTTTCTCCGTTAATCTTAGGTAAAATAAAAGTTCCGGGGATCATTGGTTTTATAATTTCAGGCATAGTAGTGGGCCCAAATGGATTTAATGTCCTGGAGAAAAATTCTGCGATTGACTTATTCTCCACCATCGGCTTATTGTATATTATGTTCATAGCAGGGCTGGAACTTGATATGAATGAGTTTAAGAAGAAGAAGTACAAAAGTTTTGCATTTGGCTTCTTTACTTTTTCTATCCCTCTTCTTTTAGGTTTGCCGGTTTGTTATTACCTGCTTCATTTTTCGTGGCAGGCGTCTATTCTTACCGCCAGTATGTTTGCTACGCATACCCTTGTTGCGTACCCGGTGGTAACTAAATTTGGAATAACCAGGAATGAAGCGGTCGCTATCGCAGTGGGAGGTACTATACTTACCGATACTGCTGTGCTAATCATTCTGGCGGTGATAATAGGATCAGGAGACGGCAGCCTGAATTTTCAGTTCTGGATACAGCTGATCGTTTCGCTTATTATATTTTCGTTGGTCATGTTCATCGTGATCCCCCGCATCACCAAGTGGTTCTTTACAAGGCTGGAAAGTGAGAAAACGTCGCATTACATTTTCGTGTTGTCTGTTGTGTTCTTTGCAGCTTTCCTTGCTCAGGCAGCAGGAGTGGAGCCAATCATCGGGGCTTTCGTTGCCGGCTTAGCTCTAAACCGGCTTATTCCGGCTTCCTCGTCACTTATGAATAGAATAGAGTTTACCGGGAATGCGCTGTTTATTCCTTTTTTTCTGATCAGTGTAGGGATGATAGTAGATCTGAGGGTACTGCTTGAGGGGCCGCAGGCATTGATAGTAGCAGGAGTACTGACAGTGATGGCGGTTGTAAGCAAATGGCTTGCTGCATTTCTTACGGGTACGATCTTTAAGTACACTAAGGCGCAATCGCTGCTTGTTTTCGGTTTAAGCAGCGCTCATGCCGCAGCGACTCTTGCTATCATATTGGTAGGGTATAAAGCCGGCATTATTGACAAAAACATCCTGAACGGCACGGTCATCCTTATTCTGGCGACATGTATAATTGCTTCCTTTGCGACGGAACACGCAGCAAAGCAAATAGTAGCTTCAGAAGAAGATTACCAGCCAGAGAAAACTAATGACGAGTCGCCGGAGAACATTTTGATGCCGATTGCCAATTTTGATAACCTGGAATCCATGCTTGATCTTGCGGTGCTGCTGAAAGACAAAACATCACCACAGCCTATTCATCTTCTTTCGGTGGTTCATAACAATGAAGATGCTGAGAATAATCTTCGGATAGCGAGGAAAAGACTGGAGGGCTTATTGCATTATGCTTCCGCATCGGAAGCAGGGGTGGAAGTGCTCACCACTATAGATTACAATGCTGCCAGTGGGGTTGTACGGACATCGAGAGAAAAGGACGCATCGCTGATTATATCAGGCTGGCCCCGTAAAACAACCTTCCTTAACAAGTTTATGGGAGATAAAACAGAAACTATCATTGACAATACGGATAAAAATCTTTTCGTATGCCATTTAACCCGGCCAGTTGCTGTGCACGACAGGATTGTTCTGATATGTCCGCCATTTACAGAATTCGAGGCCGGTTTTTCTCTTTGGCTTTCAAAGGTGTGTGCGTTAGCTAAAGAGCTTTCAGCTCCAGTTTATTGCCATTGTTCTCTGCGGACAGAAAATGCGATCGTTAGTTTTCTGGATATAAAGAAAATTACAGTACATTTCAATTTTGTTGATAACAGCGACTGGGAGCATGCCGCCTCACTTAAAGGTTGGCTTAAGGCCGATGATCTTCTGGTTTTTGTAGCAGCTCGTAAAGAATCGCAGTCCTATCAGAAAACGTTTGAAGGCCTGCAAACCAAACTTGAACGTTATTTTAGTACTGTTAGTAAAATACTCGTATATCCCCAGGTAAATCCTTACACCTACAACAGTGCAGCGATTGGGATAACCGGCGAGCAGTAGCTACACTGCTGGATCTGGATTCAAAAAGATGATATATTTTATTATAATTCATCTATAAAATAAGTTTATCTTATTTTAGCTAAATTCTTTGGCATTCGAGTCCTTATCTTTGTATTATGTACGCTATAGTTGATATCGAAACAACAGGAGGTCATGCCTCTGCAAATGGCATAACGGATATTGCTATTTTGCTGCATGACGGAAAAAGCGTAGTACATCAATATGAAACATTAATAAATCCAGGCATTTCAATACCAGCTTATATTAGTGCCCTTACCGGTATAAGCGATGAGATGGTTAAAAATGCTCCATCATTTCGTGAAGTAGCGGCCGATATCTATCACCTGATCGGGGATAAGGTCTTTGTTGCACATAACGTTAATTTTGACTATTCCTTTCTAAAATATCATCTTTCTTTAGCTGGGTTTAACCTTCAATGTAAAAAACTATGTACCGTTCGCCTGGGTCGTAAGATATTCCCTGGTTTTAGCTCTTATAGCTTAGGCAAGCTTTGCAGCCGGCTTAATATCGTTCTGGAAAACAGGCACAGGGCCGGAGGGGACGCTCTGGCTACAGCAAAGTTGTTTTCAATGCTATTAGAGAAAGACGAAGACGGACACATATTGCAATTGCTGGGTCGGAGCTCAGCTGAACAGCGGCTACCGCCGTATTTGCAGAAAGAGGACATCGACAAGCTTCCTTTGTCACCGGGTGTTTACTATTTCAAGAACCAAAAAGGGGATGTTATTTACGTCGGAAAGGCAATAAATCTCAGAAAAAGAGTACTTTCTCACTTTACCGGAAATAATCCCGGGCGGCAACGCCAGGAGTTTCTGAAGAATATTCATTCCGTTAGTTTCACTGAATGCGGGACAGAACTTATGGCTTTTATTCTCGAGGCGGTAGAAATTAAGCGTATATGGCCGTCTAACAACCGGGCTATGAAACGTTTTGAACAATCCTTTGGACTTTATTTATATGAGGATCAACGAGGATATCTCAGGCTGATAATCGATAAAAAGAAAAAAGGCTCTTGTCCCTTATTTTCATTTAACAGTTTACTGGAAGGAAGGAACATTCTTATTTCGCTAACGAAGAAGTTTGACCTTTGTCCTAAGCTTTGTTTCATACAACGGAATAATGAATGCTGCAATGGTATTTTGTCTAATTACTGTCGCGGTGCATGTAACGGAGACGAAGGTAGTGCAGAATATAACGCCAGGGTACGACAGGCTTTGGAAGACCTTAAGACCGCTTTGCCTTCGTTTATGTTGTTAGATAAAGGCCGTACCGTAGAAGAGCAGAGCATAATACTTATGGAACAGGGGAATGTTTACGGAATGGGGTATCTTCCCCGCAATTATACCATTAGCGACATAAATTCCGTTAAAACGTTATTACATCCGCATCCTTCGAATGATTATATACGAAATATGGTATTGAACCATGCATCCCGGTTCCCGGAAAAGGTGAGACTTTAGAATCAAGTATCTAGTATCAGGAATCAAGATTCGAGTATCAGGATTCAAGAATCAGGAATCAGGATTTGAGTATGAAGAATCAAGAATCAAGAACGAGGGAGCTGGTATCAGGAATCAAGATTTAAGAAGCGGGAATGGGGTAATTGTAGTAGAAAACAAACGTGTTGGTTTGTAAGTTATTTGTTGCGGTGTTAACAACGTTTAAATGAGTTACTCTTTTCGGAATACAATGAAAAGGAAAGTGATTATCGCTTTTGGAGTGGGGCTTCTGGCTCTTATTCTGGCCTGGGCGGTAAGCAAAATTGCTTTTAAAGAAATGCTGGCGACCGTTCAGAGCATTTCCACGCCCGACGAAAGGCTGAAGATTGTTAATGACCTTTTTAGAGATATCACTAAACTTGATCAGCTCCAGCGTTCTCAGGCTTTTCAACGAAAACCGGGCTCTTATAAAGTCTTCCTTAAGGAATCAGATTCTCTGCGGGCAACAATGGATTCCCTTCGCCGCCTTTATGCTTATGATACCATTCAGGTAAAACGGATCGACAAAATGAAGAGTTTGCTCAGGGAGAGGGACAGGCTGTTTATGAGTTATATAAAGGTTCGGGAGGGATTGGTAAATGGCAGAGACTTCGCCAGGCAGTTAAGCTCCCTTAGCGGCCTTATTGATAAGAGTTCTTCTGAAATTGATAGTACTATCGTTACCACAGAGCAGAAGTTCTCGACGACGAGAGTGGCAGAGCAGGACGACAGCAGAAAGAACAGAGACCGCGGGATCTTTAACCGGATATTTGGCAGGAAAAAAAACGATAAGAATCCTGAGATGGTGAAGGAGGAAGTGAGTATCACCGTGGACACCCTTGCGAGAGCTAATTCAGATAGCGTGATACATGCTATGGAGAAAGCTGTCGAGAGGATTGCCAAACGTCAGAAACAGCGTCGGGTAAGCTTTATCAATCGCGAAATTGAGCTTTCTAACGCTGGAAATATTCTTATTAATCAAATGCTGGTCATTCTCCAGCAAGTAGAAAAGGAAGTGATCAGGCAGGTTGATCTGAATAATAGTAAAGCTACTGCAGTTGTCAACAGAAGTGCCAGAAGCATTGAACTGATTATGCTCGCTTTTATACTGATAACGGCGTTACTTGCTTATCTTATACTGACCGATATAAGCCGAAGTAATACCTACCGTGAGGAACTGGAAATGGCTAAGGATGAGGCCGAATACCACGGTATGGCGAAACAACGGTTCCTTTCGAGTATGAGCCATGAAATTCGTACTCCCCTGCAATCGATTATTGGTTACGCCGAACAGATCAAGGATAATGATAAGCCTGCTAAAGAGGACATCAATGCGATATATCATTCATCGATACACCTGCTTCATATCGTGAACGAGGTGCTTGATTACAGTCGTATCGTATCAGGAAGATTTAAGTTTACCAGAAGCACGTTCAGTATCTGGCGCCTTTTAGATGAAGTAATGACAATTATGAGACCCCAGGCGGAAAGGAAGTCGCTAAAACTGGCCCTCTATACCAACATCACCGAGACCGATTTAATAACGGGGGATCCTTTCAGGTTAAAGCAAATACTAATAAACCTGCTGGGTAATGCTATCAAATTTACGGAGAAGGGTGAAGTTTCCTTAACTGTAAGTAATAAGGATATTAAACGAAGAAGCTATTTTACGTTTGCTGTAAAAGATACAGGTGTTGGCATTGCTCAAGAGGACCTGAATAACATCTTTGAGGAATTTGAGCAGGCAGACGCGACGGCTGCGAATAATGCGAATGGTACCGGATTAGGCTTGAGTATCGTAAAGGCCCTGACAGAGGGACAAGGTGGGAGAGTTGAAGCAGAAAGTGAACCTGGCAAAGGATCCTGTTTTACCGTAAAGCTTCGATTCGCCATTCCAAAAGCGACGGTTGTTAAGTCGCTTGAACCGAAAGATCCATTTGTGAGGAGTTTTAGCGGGCAGGTCTGGATCGTTGATGACGATCAGTTTATCCTTCAGCTTTGCTCGTCTGTTTTCAATAAGAATGGCATTACACATTCCTGCTTTACGTTGCCCCGGGATGTACTTGCACAGCAGCCACCCGATGATCTCAAGGTTGTATTTATGGATATGCGTATGCCCCAGATGAATGGAGCAGAACTTTGTAAATTGCTTCGCGAAAAGATTCCCTCCTATGTGAAAATCTATGCTTTAACTGCGCAGGCACTACCTGATGAGCGATCGTCGATTCTTTCGCAGGGCTTTGACGGCTTGCTGATGAAGCCCTTTAGAGAGTCGGAATTACTTAGCTTGTTATTTAACCAGCAGGGAGTTGAGGGCAAGAAGGAAGAGCCAATAAGCGCGAATGTTGACCTTTCGGCCGTTGAAAAGATGGCCTATGGTGATAAAGACCTTATTAAAAAGATTATCCAGCGCTTTGAAGATGATACTTTAGTCGACTTGGGTCAGCTTAAAATAGCAATGGAAAGGGATCAAATCTCGGAAGTGTCGTTATTATTGCATCGTATAGCAGGGAGGACCGCCCAGATTGGTGCAAAAGATCTGGCTGCTAAGTTCAGGGCCGAAGAGATAATGATTCACAATAGTAATACCCTGCATAACGAGCAGAAAAAGAGGATCTATTTGTATGCAGGAGAGCTAAATGAGCTGAAGTTCTAGTTTGGGCATATATACCAGCTATTCAATCTGATACTTTTCCATCTTATTATATAAGGTCGTGCGGTCAATATTAAGGAGCTTTGCCGCCTGCGATTTGTTATATTTCACCTTTCTAAGGGTTTCTGTAATCAATTCTTTTTCTGTTGCTTCATTAATGGCTTTAAGATCGGTCCCTGAAGGTTGTTTAACAGGCTGATTAACGGAAGCTATCATTTCTTCAGGCAGAGATTCTATCCCCGCTTCTTCACCCCCCGAAAGCAGCACCATTCTCTTAATGACATTTTTTAATTCGCGCAGATTGCCCGGCCAATCGTATTGTTTGAAAATGTCATTTACCTGCGGGGAAAGTTTTTTGACATTTCGATCGAGTTCGATGTTGGCCAGAGTAATAAAATGCTTGATGAAAACCTGAAGATCGTTATCCCTGCTCCGCAAAGAAGGTACCTGTATTTTGAACTCATTGAGGCGGTGATAAAGGTCCTCGCGGAACTCACCCCTGGAAACACTGCTTAATAAGTCGTCATTTGTAGCTGTAATAATTCTCACGTCGACCTTAATCTGCCTGGTGCTTCCCAGTGGTTGTATAACCCGTTCCTGCAAGGCCCGCAATAATTTTACCTGAACTTCATAGCTCAGATTGCCAACTTCGTCAAGAAAAAGAGTACCGCCGTTTGCAGTCTCAAATTGTCCTTTTTTGTCTTGTAAAGCTCCGGTGAAAGCGCCTTTGACATGTCCGAACAGTTCGCTTGCAGCGAGATCTTTAGATAAAGACCCGCAGTCGATGGCTACAAAGGGCATCGAAGCTCTTTTGCTAAGCCGATGTATAGAACCGGCAACATACTCTTTACCTGTCCCGCTTTCTCCCTGAATAATTACTGACATAGCAGTAGGCGCAACCAGTTGAATATATTCATGGAGTTTTTTTGAAGCATCGCTTTCGCCCTCAATAAAAGCCGGTAAAACATCCTGGCGTTTAACAGGGGCAGACTCTTTCCTTTCAAGAGCCTCATTCAGGATCATCGCCAACTCGTCAGGGTTAACGGGTTTCGTTATGTAATCGAGAGCTCCGGACCTGATCGCCCGGACAGCGGTGCGGACATCATTAAAGCTTGTCATGATTATTACAGGGACGTTCTGATCTTTTTCCCTTGCAGCGACCATTACGTCAAGCCCGTTTCCGTCAGGAAGCCGGTAGTCAAGCAGTAAGACATCATACTTTTTGGAATCTAAGGCTTTAATACTGCTCTTAACATCGTGGGTGGTAACAATCTGATGTCCCTTTTTTTGAAGGAAGTTCTCCAGGATCATCGAGAAAGTGGTGTCGTCTTCTACTAACAGGATATTCGCCATACTCTAAAAACGGCTTTTAGGCCATGAACAAAAATAACAAAAGCATAGTACCCTGGCATTCTTAACAGAACAAATTTGTTTAAAATGGCAAAGATGTAACTATGCTCCGTGGTAATGTCATAAAAAAAGGGTGCCCAAATAGAATGGCACCCTTCTTCAATGTTATCGAAGTTAGGCAGTGTATTGAATCTCGAGAGTCTGAATGTTTCTCAGACAATCATTTATACCATCACGCTGGCTGACCAGAATCTGCCTTACTTCAGGGCTTAGGTCATTGTCTTCAAGTGCGTTATCATAAGCTTCTACTGCTGCTTTCTCTCCGGTTATACAAGCCTCTAATATCGCCTTATTATCATTAGATGATAAAGCTGCTTTTATATCCATCCATGTTCGGTGAAGGACACCAATAGGGCCGCCACTTTCATTGTCAGGATCGGCATTGCATTGTTGGATGCATGTTTTGAGCTGCATTTCAAACTCTGCCCTCTGAATAGAATATGTGGTAAAAATGCCCTTCAATTCAGCTGAGTCTGCATTATCGGACGCAGTTCTGTATCCCTCTTTTCCGTCATTACAGATCGAAAGAAGATGTTTAAGATTTGCGACCGATTTTTCATTTGAAATTTCCATAATATACCTCCAGGCTATTCTTTTTCGGCGCCTGCTGACTCATTTACAAATCCTTCTGCAATTTGGGTCAGCTTTACGTCGGTATTTTTCTCTTCGTTAAGAGTTTGTTCAAGCAGGCTGGCTGCTTCTGACATTCCTAACGTATTCGCAAGAGTTTTAAGGGTACCTTAAGAAGCAATTTCATAGTGCTCAATTTTCTGTGCCGATGAGATTATTGCTGCGTCACGGGTCATACTGCCATCTTCAGTCTCTTCCAGCATTGTTTTTCCTTCTTCAACGAGACCCTCCATAGCTTCGCATTTTTTTCCTGCGGCTTTTACTCCCAATAGTTCAAACACCTGCTCTAATCTTGAGATTTGATTTTCTGTTTCGGTCAAATGTTGTTCTATGGAAGATCTGAGCTCTTCGGATGTCGCTCCTTTTGCCATTTTAGGAAGAGCTTTAGCAAGGTGCTTTTCAGCCCAGTAGATATCTTTTAATTCGTCTTTGAATAAATTCATAAGTCCCGATTCTTCAATGGGAGCGCTGGTTGATTTTGAATCCTGTTTTTTCATAGTATTTAAGTTCTAAGTTTTATATCGAATTAAACATGGTACCAGTTAAAGAGTTTTATAAAGTTGAATTTTATAGAGTTAAACTCTTGCGCTATAAGTAGCCTTATTGCTGAAACTTTAAAGAAGACAGCCCGTATAATTTAATCTTAAGGAATCAAAAATATACACAGGTCCAATTATTAAAGATGCGAAAATTATCTTTTCAGCAGCAGGTCCTTACAGGATTTGGCCTTGCTCTCTTTATCGTTTTTTTGCTGGCAATAGTATCTTTTGTAAGTATTCAGGATCAGCGCGACGATATCGAATGGGTAGAGGAAGCAGAACGTATGATTAGCTTAAATGCAAACATTCAACAGAAGCTTACCAATGCGGAAACTAATCAAAGGGGATATGTAATAACGCCTCTTAATAGCTTTTTGAGATCATACAGGCAGGAAGTCAATCAAGTGATGCCTATGATTAGTGAACTGCGTCGTATGGCCGATGACAATCCCCGGCAGTTAAAAAACATTGATTCTTTAAATTACTACGCTGGGAGGAAGATTGATGAGATGGAAGGGATAATTGATTCAATCTCTTCTGGTGCTAGCTTTAATACTACCAGATTAAAGGTGCATGTTGTGTATGCCCAGTTTTTAATGAATAAGGTTCACGAATTCATAGTACGCATTGAAAACGAGGAAAATAAGTTGCTCGAAGACCGACAGAAAGAAAGCGCTGAGGCAGGCAGCAGGACACTGGCGATTATTCTGACTGGATCTTTTTTGATCTTTTGTTTGTTATTACTGGTATTTAGTTTCATTAGGAAAACCTTTAAACATCAGAAACTGATTGAAGAGCGGATAAGGGATGCGAATATCGAATTAAGGCATATAACAGGCGAAAATGAAAAAAAGAATTGGATACTTACAGGCTCTTCTGAAGTAGATGCGGCAATACGAGGTGAACTTGACATAACGAAGTTATCCGGAAATGTAATAACAGTATTGGCAAAGTATGTTGACGCGAGGGTGGGTGCACTTTATCTTTCAGGAGAAACTGGCACCCTTACACTTAGCGGTAGTTATGCATTGAGGGGAATGGAAGGTAAAGCGAGGCAGTTCGAGCCGGGAGAAGGATTGATTGGACAGGTGGCTCTTGAGAAAACCGCTGTTGTCTTTAGTGATGTTCCTGAAGACTACATTCGCATTGAATCGGGGACAGGCGATACAGCTCCCCGCTCTTTGCTTATACAACCTATTCTCTTTGAAGATGAGGTTAAGGGCGTGCTTGAGTTAGGTTTTACATTTGATATTTCGGAAATAAAAATAGCTTTCATCAGGGAAGTGGTAGACGCTATCGGAATTGCGATTAATACAGCCCAGGCAAGGGTTCGGTTAAGAAATCTGGTTAATCAGACGCGACAGCAGGCGGAGGAGCTGGAAAGCCAGCATGAAGAGCTGCGGGCCGCGAACGAGGAGCTTTTGCAGAAAACTCATCAGCTTCAGGCTTCTGAAGAAGAACTCACGGTACAGCAGGAGGAACTCAGACAAATGAATGCGGAACTGGAAGAAAAAGCTGAGATGCTGGAAGAGAGAAACAGGATCATTGAAAAAACGAAAGAAGCTATTGATTTAAAGGCTCAGGAACTGGAGCAGACAGGCAGGTATAAATCGGAATTCCTTGCCAATATGAGCCACGAACTGCGAACTCCACTTAACAGTATCCTGATTCTGGCCAAAATCCTAAAAGAGAATAAGCAGGAAAATCTGACTGCGGATCAAATAAAATATGCAGGTGTGATTCATAATGCAGGGAGTGATCTTCTGACATTAATAAATGACATACTCGACCTATCGAAAATAGAATCAGGAAAGCTTGATCTTACAATAGAAGAAGTAAGTCTTGATGAATTAAGAGATGATATGATATCGCTGTTTGCCGAAGTTGCGAATAGCAAGGGAATAACCTTCTCATATCAGATTAGCCCTGGGGTATCCGATTCGATCATATCAGATAAACTTCGTATAGAACAGGTTTTAAAGAATTTGCTTTCGAATGCCTTTAAGTTTACGCCTGAAAAAGGGAGTGTAACGGTATCTGTATCCAAAGCGGGACCTGAAACGGTGTATACTAATAAGGCATTATATGCTGCTTCGGAGGTAATATCGTTCCAGGTTAAAGATACGGGTATAGGAATTTCCGGAGATCAGCAAAAAGTTATTTTTGAGGCATTTAAACAAGCAGATGGTTCTACAAGCCGTAAATATGGCGGAACTGGATTGGGCTTGTCAATTTGCAGGGAACTGGTTCATTTACTTCAGGGAGAAATAAAGGTTGAAAGCCAGTTTAAACAGGGAAGTACATTTACATTACTTTTACCAATAGAGGGAGAGTCTGCTGAAGCGGCTCCCGTAGAGCAGGACGAACATAAGCATCCTGATTTAAATGTGAATCCGGAGACACTAACGAAATCAGATTCTGAAGCTTCAAAACTTTCCAGTTCAGAAAATATTCACACCTTGCTGATAATCGAAGATGACGAGATCTTTGCCAATCAACTGAGAGAATATGCTCTAGAAAGGAACTTTAGGCCGTTAATTGCAAGTCAGGGCGATGTTGGACTTAAAATGGCGCAGGAACAACAACCCGACGCTATTGTTCTGGATATTAAGCTGCCTGTTATGGATGGATGGACGGTGTTGAAAAGGCTTAAGGAAGATATCCGAACTAAAGATATTCCAGTTCATCTGATGTCTTCAGGAGATGCTGCGAAGTCGAAAGTCCGCAAAGAAGGGGCTGTTGGATTTTTGCAAAAGCCGGTTGATAAAGAACAGCTCGACGAAATATTTGACAGCCTCATAGTTGACCGGGAAGAATCAGCACTCTGTAAGGTTTTGGTAGTTGAGGACCAGAAGGTAGTAAGCGAGGTTCTTGCTGGAGAATTGTCTGCCCGTAATATTGCAGTAGTGCAGGCTTTTGATGGTAAGGAGGCACTCAATATACTAGAGAAGGATATGCAATTTGATTGTATCATTCTTGACCTGAGGCTTCCTGACATCTCGGGGGTAGAGCTTTTGAAGAAAATAAAGGAAGATGCCCGGCTTAACAGAATCCCAGTTGTGATAAATACAGCTATGGAGCTGGATAAGGAGACCATGCATACTGTAATGAAGTATACCAATGCAATGGTTCTTAAGGGTGGTAAATCTAATCATAGACTGCTTGACGAGGTGAGTTTATTTATGAATAAGATTAAAACGGTTGTTCCCCGCTCTGGCTCGTCCTTAGCAGACAAGCCATTGAAAAAAAATAACTCTACGATGGAAAAGGCTTTGAAAGGTAAATATGTATTGGTTGTGGATGATGATATGCGTAATATATTCGCTTTATCAAGCGCTCTTCAAGACTTTGAATTGAAAATTGAAATTGCCAACAACGGTAAAGAGGCGTTACAGCAGCTTGAGGAGCATCCTGATATTGATATTGTTTTAATGGATCTTATGATGCCGGAAATGGACGGTTATGAAGCTATTAGGGAAATCAGGAAACAATATCAATACCGCGATCTTCCTGTAATAGCACTCACGGCTAAAGCGATGAAGAATGATCGTGAAAAATGCGTGGAGGCAGGTGCAAATGATTATATTTCAAAGCCGCTGGATATCAACAAACTGCTGTCCATGATGCGGGTTTGGTTGAGTTAAATTTATATTGAAGCCTGTGCATAACGAAAAACTTACATCGGAAGAACTTGAGGAATTGATTAACTGGATCAATAATATTCACGGCTTCAGTTTTGATGGTTATTCAAGAGCCTCTCTGAAGAGGCGGGTGGCACGTCTTCTCGAACTGCGGAATTTTTCTTTTTATGATTTGAAGGGACTTTTGATCAACGATCTTGATTTTTTTGAAGAATTCATCATTGACGTTACTGTAAATGTCACGGAGATGTTTAGAGACCCTTTGTTTTTCGGAGCGTTAAAACAAAATGTATTTCCCTATCTCGCTTCTTTTCAGGAGATTAAGATATGGAGCGCAGGGTGTTCGACAGGGGAAGAAGTATATTCGCTGGGCGTCTTATTAGAGCGCGATGGTTTATATAAAAGAACGTTCCTATATGGGACGGACATCAATCCAAAGGCGATAGAAACGGCCCGGAGAGGAATTTATAGTTTGTCGAACATGAAACAGTATTCAGAAAATTACAACAGGATAGGTATTGCCGGATCTTTATCCGACTTTTATCTAGCTCAGTATGATGCCGCTCTGATCGCCGGTCAGCTGAAAAAGAACACGTTGTTTTCTGTTCATAATTTAGTATCAGACGGAGTATTCAATGAGTTTCAGATGATTTGTTGCCGGAATGTCCTCATTTATTTTAACGCAGAGCTACAGCAAAGAGTCCTGCAGCTTTTCTATGATAGTTTATGTCCCTTAGGCTTTTTATGCCTCGGTGCAAAGGAGATACTTCGGGGTACAGAGCTTTCAAAGAGGTTTAGAATTATAGACAAATTTCAGAATATTTATCAGAAAATTTCGTGAAGCTAGAATTAGTCACGCCTTCATAATATTTTAACGTTCAGATGCAACCTTTAGGAGTATTGCAGACGTATACAACGGTAAAGGCTCATGCACTAAACAGCAGTAGCCTGCCTATACAGTTGAATATTTTAAAGGGCGAAGGCTTTATCTTCACATAAAGAATATACTTAAAATAATGGATTTAATTAAGCTGTTGATAGTTGATGACAGACCCGAGAATATCGTTGCTCTTGAAGCTTTGCTAAAGCGCGATGAGATCGAGCTTATAACCACAACTTCTCCCAATGAGGCTCTAAGAATCTGTTGGGAGCAGGATATTGCTATTGCACTTATCGATGTTCAAATGCCTGAAATGGATGGATTTGAGCTTGTGGAGATCCTGAAAAGCAATCCGCGAACACGCGAAATGCTGGTAATATTTGTGACGGCAATTTCAACTGAAACAAAATACGCCGTACGGGGCCTGTCGGTTGGAGCTGTTGATTATTTGTATAAACCTCTTGACCCATATATAACTTCTGCTAAGGTTGATTCCTTTATACAGTTGGTGCGGTATCAGCGGGAGATTAAACGTAAGAATGAAGAGCTTGAGAGTTATCAGAAGGAGCTTATCAAGGCGAAAGACCTGGCTATCCAGGGAAGGAAAACCAAGGAAAGCTTCCTGGCGAATATGAGCCATGAAATTCGTACTCCTATAAATGGTATTCTTGGACTGATCTACTTGCTTCAGAATTCGAATCTCGATGATGAACAGAAAAGAATCATCGAATTGCTAAAAGACTCATCAGAGTCGCTTCTGGGAGTAATCAATGATATTCTTGATTTTTCGAAAATAGAAGCAGGAAAGTTTAAGATTGTTCGATCTGAAACCCGGATTACTCATGTTGTTGGGTCCGTAACAGGACTTTTAAAAGCCAAAGCCGATGAAAAAGGGCTTTTGATGAATGTTTTAGTAGACGAAAATGTTCCTCCACTTGTAATAGCAGATGCTCTTCGCTTAAATCAGATCCTGCTTAACCTTTTAAGTAATGCTATTAAGTTTACAGAGAGAGGAACAGTGTCGTTGTTTGTTAAGGCTCCTGAGAGTAAAGGTAGCCTCACCCGTTTGCAGTTTATAGTGAAGGATACCGGTATTGGTATTCCTGCCGACAAACATGACCGGATATTTGAAATTTTCGAGCAGGCAAACGAGAATACCGGACATGTGTACGGAGGTACCGGACTGGGTCTTTCGATAGTTAAAAGATTAGCAGCCTTGATGGGCGGAGAGATTTCTGTTGAAAGCCAGGAGGGTGTTGGCAGTAGTTTTACTTTTGCTAACTGGTTCAAAGTAGTAATTGAGGACGCTGATAAAGTTTCGGTTAAGAGTATTTCGGCACTGGAGAAGTTTGACAATCTTAATATCCTTGTTGCCGAGGATAATACGATAAGTCAATTCATGATCAGAAAGATCCTTGCTGGCTGGAATATAAAGGCGGATATCGTAGAAAACGGGGCTCAGGTTTTGGAAAAAATAAATCAAAATAGATACGATCTGATCCTGATGGATACCTATATGCCTGTAATGGGAGGATATGAAGCAACCCGTAAAATACGTACGGAAATGCCCGAGAACGTAAGGAATATACCGATTATATCCCTGTCGGCGGCCGTAATGGACGACGAAAAACAGGAAGCTTTAGATGCTGGTGTGAATGATATTTTAAGTAAGCCTTTTGATCTCAATGCATTACACCAAATGATCGACCGGTATATCCGGAAGGCTGACTGAATTAAATCTCGTAAGTCGGAATTAGATATATCGGAGGGCCAACAACTGCCATTGCTTCTTATGAGTTTGCACGCCTCATTTTTTTAATAATAAATTTGATAATCTTATAAAAAGGCGTACTTTTGCATTCCAAAATAATGAATATCCTAATGCGGAAGTGGCGTAATTGGTAGCCGCACCAGACTTAGGATCTGGCGCCGAGAGGCGTGGGGGTTCGAGTCCCTTCTTCCGCACATAATTCCCTCCGCTGACCGGGGGGAATTTTTGTATAGACACTAATGAACTAAATGTCGTAAAATGAATATCACACAAGAGAAAATCGATAACCTAAACTCAGTAGTTAAAGTAAGTATCAAGCCAGAGGACTATCGCGACCGCGTTGAAAAAGCTATTAAGAGCCAGGCTAAGAAGGCAAAACTCCCAGGCTTCAGACCAGGTATGGTGCCTCCATCTCACATAAAAAAGATGTATGGCAAGAGTATACTTGTGGATGAGATAAATAATTTGTTGAACGATTCTCTTAACAATTATATCACAGAAAATAAGCTTGACGTCCTGGGCCAGCCACTTCCGAAAGTTGATGAAAGCAAGGAGTTTAACTGGGATTATAACGATGAATTCGAATTTGATTATGAACTTGGGCTTGCGCCTGAGTTTGAACTTAGTTTTTCAGAAAAAGATACCCTGCCTTATTATCAGATAAAAATCGATGCTGAGACACTTGAGTCACGCGTCAAAAACATCAGAAAGAGTTATGGCAAAATGACAAACCCTGAAGTTTCGGCAGAAGATGATATCCTTTATTCCGAATTAACGCAACTATCTCCGGATGGCTCTGTTTTTGAAGGCGGTATAAGCAGTACAGCTTCTGTCAGGCTCGACCTGATTAAAGATGAGGAAATAAAGAAGGCTTTAATAGGTCTTAAGAAAGACGATGTTACAGAATTGGATATTCAGAAAGCATTTGCTAATGATGCCGCTCAGATATCGAAATTGTTAAACATTGGTGAGGACGATGCGAGAGATCTGCAGTCTAAATTTAGGTTGACAGTAAAAAATGTGAACAGACTCGAAGAGGCTGATCTGGATCAGGAGTTCTTTGATAAATTATTTGGCAAAGACGCTGTAAAAACAGAAGAAGAGTTTAAAGAGAAAATCACGGCAGAGCTTGAGTCGATGGTAATGCAGAATGCTGACCAGAAACTTAATAATGATATTATAGGTTTTGGACTGCAGAAGTTTAATCTTGAACTTCCTGATGAGTTCCTTAAGCGTTGGCTGAAGGCGACTAATCAGAATATAACCGAGGAAGAACTCGAGAATGGCTATAGTGATTTTGCGCGTAATCTGAGATGGACGCTGATTGAAAATAAGCTGATGAAGGAAAATAGTCTTGAAGTAAAATACGAGGATGTTTTTGAAGCAGCGAAACAAAGGCTTGATGCTCAATTCAGAATGTATAGTCCTCAAGCTCTTCCTGAGGATCAGTTAGCACAGTACACGGTTCAGTTTTTACAGAATAAAGAAAACGCCAACAAGGTATTTGAAGATGTAAAAACGGCGAAGGTTCTTGATTATCTGAAAACTGTTATTACATTAGATAAGAAGGAAATAGAATATAACAAGTTTCTGGAACTGAATTAAAAAATATTGGTTATAAGAGTGTTTTAGCCAGTATTTCTTTACAGGGAAATTACTTGCTTATGCTTTAATTGATTTAAATTAGTAACCATATAAATTCAATCCAATGAATATTGATAAAAATGAATTTCGTAAATACGCGGTAAAGCACCACCGTATAGGTAGTCAGCATGTTGATAAGTTCATAGCAGGCGTGGAGAGAAGCTCTCTTCCAATGTCGATGACTCCCTATATTATCGAGGAACGTCAGTTGAACGTTGCTCAGATGGACGTTTTCTCTAGATTAATGATGGATCGCATCATTTTTCTGGGCGATGCGATTTATGATAATAATGCGAACATCATTCAGGCTCAGTTGTTGTTCCTTCAGTCGACTGATGCAAAACGCGATATCCAGATCTATATTAACTCTCCTGGAGGATCGGTATATGCAGGGTTGGGGATCTATGACACGATGCAATATATTTCGCCGGACGTAGCTACAATATGTACAGGAATGGCGGCTTCAATGGCTGCTGTGTTACTCTGTGCCGGCGCTGCGGGTAAACGTGCGGCTTTGTCTCATTCAAGAGTGATGATTCATCAGCCTCTCGGGGGCGTTCAGGGACAGGCTTCGGATATTGAAATAACTGCACGTGAAATATTGAAACTGAAGAGGGAGCTTTACGAAATTATTTCTAATCATACCGGTCAGGAATATCAGAAAGTTCACGATGCTTCAGACAGAGATTATTGGATGATTGCTGGTGAAGCTAAAGAATTCGGCATGATTGACGAGGTTCTTGGTGAAAACAAAGGAAACAATGAGTAAAAGTTCGAAAGACATAAAATGTTCCTTTTGCGGAGCAGGTAAACAGGACACGCTGATGCTGATTGCTGGCCTTGACGCTCATATTTGCGACAAGTGTGTAGCGCAGGCAAATCAGATATTGGCCGAAGAGCTATCGACCCGCAAAAGTAAAACTTCGCAGTCTGCTTTAACCCTAATGAAGCCGCTTGAAATCAAGAATCACCTGGACCAGTACGTAATTGGTCAGGACGATGCTAAAAAGGTTTTGTCTGTAGCGGTATACAATCATTACAAAAGGTTGAATCAGAAGATTGAGAAGGATGAGGTGGAGATCGAGAAGTCGAACATCATCATGGTAGGAGAAACCGGAACTGGTAAAACATTGCTTGCAAAAACCATTGCAAAAGTACTTCATGTACCTTTCTGCATTTGCGACGCAACGGTTCTAACGGAAGCCGGTTATGTTGGAGAGGATGTCGAAAGTATCTTAACACGGCTTCTCCAGGCTGCCGATTATGACGTTGCTTCTGCTGAACGCGGAATCGTATATATAGACGAGGTTGACAAAATAGCCAGGAAGAGCGATAATCCTTCCATTACCCGTGATGTTTCAGGCGAAGGCGTACAACAGGCGCTACTCAAGATTCTTGAAGGCACGATAGTAAACGTCCCACCTCAAGGGGGAAGAAAACATCCCGATCAGAAGATGATTGCAGTAAACACGAATAATATATTGTTTATCTGTGGTGGTGCTTTTGACGGAATTGAAAAGAAGATTGCCAACCGGTTAAGAACACAAACGGTTGGATATAAAGTAAAGAAAGAGGATGTAAATATAGATTTAAAGAATCTGTATAAATATATTACTCCTCAGGACTTACGCTCATTCGGGTTAATTCCTGAATTGATCGGACGGCTTCCTGTGATTACACATCTCAATCCCTTAGACCGGACTGCTTTGCTGAATATTTTAACCGAGCCGAAAAATTCGTTAATAAGACAATATAAGAAGCTGTTTGAATATGAAGGTATAAAGCTTGAGTATGAAAAGGAAGTGCTTGAATTTATTGTCGATAAAGCGATGGAATTCAAGCTCGGTGCACGCGGACTGCGGTCTATCTGCGAGGGCATCATGATCGATGCTATGTTTGAAGTCCCTTCTGAGAAGCAGCATGAGAAGGAGCTATATATAACGCTCGATTACGCACTTGAGAAGTTCGCCAAGTCGGACATAAAAAAACTAAAAGTTGCATAGAAAGAGCCCCGAAGAAATTCGGGGTTTTTTGTATCCGAAATATTAAAATTATGAATGAAGAAAAAGATGTTAAAAAAGATGCTGATGTTTTAGAAAAGACACCAAAGGTAAAAGAAGTGGAAAGCCCTGTGAAAAAAGGGCTTAAAACCAAGGAGCAAATCGTATCTAACTGGCTTCCCCGGTATACGGGCAGACCGCTGAGTCAGTTCACTGACTTTATTATATTGACCAATTTTTCAAAATACCTTCAGCTTTTCTCTGAATGGCATAACAACGCTCCGATAATGGGTTTAGACAAGCCCATGCAAAGTGTGTCTGCAGCAGGTATCACTATTATAAATTTCGGAATGGGCAGTCCGCTTGCTGCCACGATGATGGACCTTTTGAGCGCCATCAGTCCCAAGGCGGTTCTCTTTTTAGGGAAGTGCGGAGGCTTAAAGAAAAAGAACAATATCGGGGATCTTATACTTCCGATAGCCGCTATCCGTGGTGAAGGTACATCTAATGATTATCTTCCTGCAGAAGTTCCGGCGCTTCCTGCTTTTGCCCTTCAAAAAGCAATCTCAACAACTATACGTGATCATTCCAGGGATTATTGGACAGGAACAGTTTATACCACGAACCGTCGGGTATGGGAGCACGATAAAGAATTTAAACGCTATCTTAAATCTTTAAGAGCTATGGCGGTAGATATGGAGACGGCCACAGTATTTACGGCTGGTTTTGCAAATAAGATACCAACTGGCGCACTATTGCTTGTTTCGGATCAGCCTATGATCCCTGAGGGTGTTAAAACTGCTGAAAGTGATTCGAAGGTGACAGAGAAATATGTAGAAACTCATTTGCGCATAGGCATAGATTCACTTGAGCAGTTAATCAATAACGGTCTGACCGTAAAACATCTTAAGTTTTAACGTTTGCCACTTATAACATAAGGCCAATATCATATTGCGGCGTCGTCTCTGTGGATTGATCGTTTAATTATTACTTTTGCAAATATGTGGTATAACAACATTTTAGAGACCATTGGAAATACGCCGCTAGTGCGACTGAATAAGATTACTAAGGATGTTAAAGCGACTGTTTTAGCAAAGATCGAAACGGTTAATCCGGGTAATTCTATCAAAGACAGGATGGCATTGCAGATGATCGAAGACGCTGAACGTGAGGGTCTGCTTAAACCAGGGGGGACGATCATCGAAGGGACATCTGGCAATACCGGTATGGGTTTGGCGATTGCTGCCGTGATAAAGGGTTATAAATGTATTTTTACTACTACAGATAAGCAATCTAAGGAAAAGATCGACGCTCTTCGGGCTTTTGGGGCCGAGGTAATAGTTTGTCCCACTAACGTCGAGCCTGAAGATCCAAGATCTTATTATTCGGTATCATCCAGATTGCAGAAAGAGGTTCCAAATGCGTGGAAAGCGAATCAGTATGATAATCTTTCAAATTCAAAAGCCAACTATGAGCAGACCGGACCAGAAATATGGGAACAGACCGAAGGAAAGATCACTCATCTGATCGTTGGAGTAGGTACGGGCGGGACTATTTCGGGAGCGGGAAGATATTTGAAAGAAAAGAACCCTGATATTAAAGTCTGGGGTATAGATACCTACGGATCAGTCTTCAAGAAGTATAAAGAGACCGGAATCTTTGACAAAGATGAAATATATCCTTATATCACAGAAGGCATAGGGGAAGATTTTTTGCCTCAGAACGTTGACTTTTCGGTTATTGATCACTTTGAGAAAGTAACTGATAAAGACGCCGCGTTGATGACCCGGGAAATTGCCAGGAAAGAGGGAATCTTTGCTGGGAACTCGACGGGAGCGTCGATTGCCGGGTTACTACAGCTGAAAGAGCACCTCAAAGAGGGTGATCTGGTGGTTGTAATCGTACATGATCATGGCACACGTTACCTGGCTAAAATGTATAATGAAGATTGGCTGAGGGAACGAGGGTTCCTTAAGGATGAGAAGCTTACTGCGAAGTCAATTCTTTCCAGGAGAGAGCGCCAGGAGATTGTTACAATCGACGCAGATAAAACAGTTCTCGAAGCAATTAACACAATAAAAACATTAAATATTTCACAGATCCCTGTCACGCAGCACGGCAAAATCGCAGGAAAGATTACGGAAAGCGACATTTTAAGCTCATTGCTTGAAAATCCTTCTATGAAGTCAGCTGGCGTACAGGAAGTCATGACGAAACCGTTTCCCTTTGTGGATCTTAATACCTCCATTGATAAGATATCACTGCTTATAAATAAAGAGAATACGGCAGTGCTCGTGGAAGATGAACTTGGGCGTCTTGAAATTATTACTCAGTTTGATATCATTAACGCAATGGCGATATAGCCGTTTAGTAGCAAGCAGCTAGTATCAAGTATCAAGAAATAAGAGTTAAATTCAAAGACTAAGGCTAAGCGTAACGTTGAGCAACGCTGCTTTCAGCTTTTATCTTTCCGCTTTCAGCTTTAGCTTCTTGATACTTGATACTAGCTACTTGATACTCATCAATGCTGTTTCGGCATGGTGTTGATGCGTTTTATATCGGCTCCTAAAGCCCTTAACCGTATATCTATATCCTGATATCCTCTTTCTATTTGTTCGATATTGTGGATGATCGAACGGCCGCTGGCAGAGAGTGCGGCAATAAGAAGTGATACACCAGCACGAATGTCGGGAGAGGTCATTTCTATTCCCCTAAGCTGCACCTGTTTGTCGAGTCCCATAACAGTAGCACGATGAGGGTCACAAAGGATAATTTGAGCACCCATGTCGATGAGTTTATCCACGAAGAACAGTCGGCTCTCAAACATTTTTTGATGGATCATGACATTCCCTTTTGCCTGCGTTGCTACAACCAGAACTATACTTAGCAGGTCGGGGGTAAAGCCAGGCCAAGGAGCATCGGCTACTGTTAGAATAGACCCATCAATAAATGTATCGATCTCGTAATGCGGCTGCGAAGGAATATAGATATCGTCGCCCCGCAGTTTTAAACGTATTCCCATACGTTTGAATATGTCGGGAATAATGCCTAATTCATTGTAGTGAACATCCTTAATAGTGATTTCAGAACCTGTCATTGCAGCCAGTCCGATGAAGGAGCCTATCTCGATCATGTCTGGAAGTAATCTATGTTCTGTTCCCCCAAGCTTTTCAACTCCTTCTATATTCAGCAGGTTCGAGCCTATGCCTGATATTTTCGCGCCCATCCGATTTAACATTTTACAGAGCTGCTGAATGTAAGGTTCGCAGGCGGCGTTGTAAATCGTAGTGATCCCTTTTGCCAGAACTGCCGCCATGATCACGTTGGCGGTACCGGTAACGGATGCTTCATCAAGAAGTATGTAAGCTCCCTTTAAATGACTGGCGTCGACATTAAAAAAATTAGTTTTTGAATTATAATTAAATTTAGCGCCGAGTTTCTCGAATCCCAGAAAATGCGTATCTAGTCTTCTTCTTCCTATTTTATCACCTCCGGGCTTTGGAATAGAAGCCTTGCCGAAACGTGCCAGAAGGGGACCAACTATCATAATTGAACCCCGCAGACTCCCGCCTTTAGCCTTAAACTGCTCTGACATGAAGAAGTCGAGATCAATGTCTTTAGCCTGAAAAGAGTATGTATCTTTTTTCAGGTGCTCTACACGAACGCCCAGATCTCCCAAAAGCTCTATCAGCTTATTGACATCTTTTATATCAGGAACATTGCTTATGATTACCTGTTCTTCTGTTAAAAGTACAGCGGAAATTACCTGTAAGGCTTCATTTTTTGCTCCCTGAGGAATGATCTCTCCCCTCAGAGGTTTTCCTCCGTTAATTTCGAATGCGTTCATGTCTGTTAATTATGAGTCATGAGTAATGAGATATGAGATATAAGCTGGTTAAAACTCATATCTCATATCTCATTACTCATATTAATAACGTTTTCCGTTGCTTTTCGGTCTGTTTCCCTGGCCCCGATTGTTTTGCCGGTTTTTACCGTTCTGGTTATTGCTTTTCTGTTGATTTTTTTGGCGAAGGCCCGGTGCATTTGGCCTGAATTCAACCTTAGTTAGGTTTACATTATCTTCAAGCACCAATTCTCCGTTTGATAACTCTTTGAGATCGTTGATAATGGTTTCATCTGCAACCGAATCTTTATTCCATGTAACGTAGGCCATCTTCATGAAATTAGCAATAGACTGAACCATTAGCTGTTTCCGCTCAGGATCGTCTATGGTCTTTGCCTTTTGCATCAGTATCTCTACGGTCTTCCCATAATGCTTATACCTTATACGCTTCTGTGGATATCCCAGGGGTTCGGGCTTAATGTGAATCGCATCAGGAGAAGGCTTGGGATAGGGAGAATCGACATCAATCTTAAAATCAGAGATAATATGGAGATGATCCCATAATTTATGTTTGAAATCGGCCACATCACGCAAATGAGGGTTGAGAAAGCCCATAAGATCTATGACAACCTGTGCGTGACGGTTCCTTTCTTCTTTTGTTGGCAGATCGCAGATGTATGCAACCATATTTTGTACGTTTCTGCCATATTCAGCAAGGATTAGTTTTCTCCTTGTAGTATTATAATCAAATGTCATCTAATATTCTTGTTTGGGGGGGAAGTTTCCCGGCCGGAATTATTATTATTTCTGGAAATTACGTAACTATACGCAGCTTTGCAAATTTAAGCAAAAGTTGCTTCTGTCCCAATTCTTTAAAAAATATAGTTGCTTTAATATCGGGCTTGTTGCCTTCAATATTTATTACTTTACCAAAGCCGAATCGCTCATGTTCAACTTCCATTCCTACTTGCAAGCCGGAGGTATCAGAAGGCGCAAAGTCAGGAGTAGGCACATGCGCCTTAGGTAATATCGATGTTGTTCGTTGATTAACAGCAGGCTTGGGTTTTGAGAATGTATCCGGAGTGTTATTGCTCCAGGCAGTCCTCTCGTCATTGAAGAAAGGATTTTTGTCAGGCGATTTTGCCTGCTGCCGAAACTCCAGCTCGAGATAACTCGCATCAATTTCATCAATAAAGCGGCTCGGTTCGCAGCTTGTCAATGTGCCCCAGCGATAGCGGGACGTTGCATAGGAGAGTGTCAGCTTTTTCTCTGCCCGGGTAATAGCAACATAAAAAAGACGCCTTTCTTCCTCCAGATCCGAGCGGGAATTTAACGACATCTGCGACGGGAATAAGTTTTCCTCCAGCCCAACGACATACACATGCGGAAATTCTAGCCCTTTAGCGGAATGAATAGTCATCAGCGAAACCGTGTCTGCATCCGGGTTTTTATCGTTATCGTCATTCGTTAAAAGAGCTACGTCCTGCATAAAGACATCCAGCCCTCGTTCAGCAATGTCCTCTCTTTCACTAAATTCTTTGATCCCGTTCAAAAGTTCCTGTATGTTTTCATAACGGTTAAGTCCTTCTATTGATTTATCCTCGTACAAGTCTTTTAAAAGACCTGAATGCTGCGCTATATGCAAAGCGGCTTCATAAGCTGAATGCGTTTTTGTAATTGCCTGGAAGCTCAGAATGAGGGTTGCGAAGTTGCCCACGGCAGTAGCGCTTCTCGGGTCAAGGTGGCTTGCCGCCTCATTAATAACCTGCCATAGGGTAAGGTTACTCTTATCGGCCGCTATTACAACTCGTTCTATCGTGGTGTCGCCAATTCCTCTTCTTGGATAGTTTATCACCCTCTTTAGCGCTTCTTCATCATTCGGGTTAAACGTAAGCCTGAAATACGCAATCAAATCCTTGATTTCCTTCCGTTGATAGAATGATAGTCCTCCATAGATCTTATAGGGGACATTTAATTTCCGAAGTGCCTCTTCCATCGCCCGCGACTGCGCATTGGTGCGATAAAGGATAGCAAAATCATGGTACTTGAGACCCTTAACGGTCCGTTCCTGCATGATGCTTTCCGCTATAATCTTGCCCTCTTCGTTATCACTGAAGGCCCTGGCGACTTTTATTTTATCGCCCATTTCGTTTTCCGAAAAGACGTTCTTTTTAAGCTGGTTTTTGTTGTTGGCAATTATACTATTGGCAACATTAACAATGTTCTGTGTTGAACGATAGTTCTGCTCAAGTTTAAATACTTTAAGGTCCGGATAATCTTTTTCGAAATTTAGAATATTCTGGATATTGGCTCCTCTAAAGGCATAGATACTTTGAGCGTCATCGCCCACTACACAAATATTTTCGTTAATAGCCGCGAGTTTTTTTACAATAAGATACTGCGAAAAATTCGTATCCTGATACTCGTCGACCATCAGGTATTTAAACTTGTTTTGATACTTATAAAGCACGTCGGGATGCTCTCTTAAAAGAACGTTGGTTTTGAAGAGAAGATCATCAAAATCCATAGCTCCGGCTTTGAAGCATCTCTGAGCATATATTTGATAAATTTCGCCCAGTTTTCCTCTGCCAGAGGAAAAATCTTCTGACTGTATATGCTCGTTTTTTTGGTATTCGGCAGCTGAAATGAGGTTGTTTTTTGCAGAAGAAATTCGGTTATAAACGAAATTAGCATTATAAAGCTTATCGTCAAGCTGCTGCTCTTTCAGGATTGCCCTGATAAGACTCTTGCTGTCGTCGGTGTCGTAAATGGTGAAGTTATTAGGGTAGCCAATCTTTTCAGCTTCTACACGCAGTATCTTTGCAAAAACCGAGTGGAAAGTACCCATCCAAATGTTTTTTGCCTCGGGACCGACTACTTTCATTATCCTCTCCCGCATTTCTTTTGCAGCCTTATTGGTAAAAGTAAGCACAAGGATATTAAAAGGATCTACTCCTGATTTAATAAGATGTGCCACTCTATAAGTAATAACACGGGTTTTTCCTGATCCCGCTCCGGCAACAATCATTACCGGCCCTTTGATTTGTAATACCGCCGCTTTTTGTGAAGGATTTAATCCCTGTAAATATTCCAAAACCTGATCCTCTTGTTAAGGCTACAAAATTAAAGAATGAGCACGAATATCTGTGCCCTTCCGATTCTTTATTTCAAAATGCACTAAAAACCCTGATCTTCCGGATTGTGAAGCGTTTCGTTAATGTTTAGAATCTTATCATCAATTTCATTCACGCATTTCCCAATTTCTTTCACAAATTCTTCTTCTTCAATAAGATTTTCCTGTTCAAGAAGCATCAATCCTTTCATGGTAGCAATAGGACTTCTTATCTGATGCGATAGGTGCGAGGAGTAGGCGGAGAGTTTCTTGTTCTTAATTTGAAGGTCTTTTGTCCGGTCGGCAATTATTTCTTCAAGGTTATGATTTATCCTGTCAAGGTTTTCTTTCTGAAGAGATATTTCATCATTCAGTGCCTGGAGCTGCTTGTTGGTTTTGGACTTCTTCCTGACGCTCATTACCAGAAGGATGATAACTACAATTGACAGTATAAGCACTATTGTCGTGGCCCAATATAAAATCTTGCTTGTTTTCTGTCGCTCTATAATTAACTGGTTCTCTCTTTCCTTTTCACGATAAGTATATTGTTCCTGAAGTAAGCCAATTTTTTCAGAAACCTGACTTCTAAAACTCATGCTATCAATTTTATACACTTCTCTTAGGTAGTATAGGGCCTGCTGATAACGCTTTCTTTTATTTTCGAGTTCGTAAGAAGTATAGTTATAGTCTTGTTCTAATTTATTATCCTTAACTAGTCGAGCATAGGCCAGTCCTTCATCGCGTGTTTCTTCGGCCTTTTCGAACTTATTTTGCTGAATATAAACAGAGGTAAGGGTTAGATTTGTACTTGCAATAGTATTATTCAATTCGTTTTCCTTTGCCTTCTTGTTTGCTTCAAGTAGCAGCTCTTCTGCTTTGGATATTTGGTTTAGCTTAAAATAGATAACGCCCCGGTTCTGCAATGACTGGGTTATCCCAATGGGGTTATTAAGTTTCTGAAAAAGGATATAGCTCTGTTCGAAATTTTTTAAGGCGATATTATATTGTTTTTTCCTGTAATAGATAATACCCGTGTTTAAATAACATCCTGCTATCAAATCTGGGATATTTAAATGCCTGGCCAGTATGAGAGCTTCTCTGAAAAACTGAAGCCCTTTTTCATAATCTACTTCTCTATACAGGTTCCCAATGTTATTATAGACTTTTGCTTGTCCATTCAGATTCTTAGTCTCTTTAAACAGCGTTAATGATTTTAGATATTGGGAAATAGCAATATCGTTTTTCCCTAAGTAATAGTTGCCTATTCCGATAACACGATAGGATTCAGCAATGCCGTCCTTGTAATCAAATTTTGATGCGAGATCAAATGCCTTTGTACCGTAGTCTATTGTAAGTTCTGGATCTGTTAAACGTGCTTCATAGCCAAGTCTGTTTAATCTGGCAATCTCCAGGCTATCAGGTCTGTTTAGCTTTTGTGAGAAGCAAGTGTGTATAAAAAGGAAAAAAGTAACAATAAAGAGGTAGTAATTTCTCATCGTAATCTCGACGTAAGATATATAATTTTTTTTACAAAACCATCCACGAAAAAGTTGCTTATTTTTGAATACAATAAATATTAATTAAAAAAATTAAGAACAATGAAAAAGGTATTATTAATAGCAGTATTATTCAGTTTAGGTATGGTTTCCTGCAAGAAGGATGAAGAAGCAAAACCAGCAGTGAAAGCAGAGAGCAGTGTAATGGTAGGTGATAAGAAAGATATGGGCGGTTGGGATTAATAAGTGAAGAACAGAATCAAGAACATTTAAAAATTAAGAACAATGAAAAAGGTATTATTAGTAGCAGTATTATTCAGTTTAGGTATGGTTTCCTGCAAGAAGGATGAAGAAGCAAAACCAGCAGTGAAAGCAGAGAGCAGCGTAATGGTAGGCGACAAGAAAGATATGGGTGGTTGGGATTAACAAGTAAAGAACAGAATCAAGAACATTTAAAAATTAAGAACAATGAAAAAGGTATTATTAGTAGCAGTATTATTCAGTTTAGGTATGGTTTCCTGCAAGAAGGATGAAGAAGCAAAACCAGCAGTGAAAGCAGAGAGCAGTGTAATGGTAGGTGATAAGAAAGATATGGGTGGTTGGGATTAATAAGTAAAGAACAGAATCAAGAACATTTAAAAATTAAGAACAATGAAAAAGGTATTATTAGTAGCAGTATTATTCAGTTTAGGTATGGTTTCCTGCAAGAAGGATGAAGAAGCAAAACCAGCAGTGAAAGCAGAGAGCAGTGTAATGGTAGGCGACAAGAAAGATATGGGTGGTTGGGATTAATAAATGAAGAACAGAATCAAGAACATTTAAAAATTAAGAACAATGAAAAAGGTATTATTAATAGCAGTATTATTCAGTTTAGGTATGGTTTCCTGCAAGAAGGATGAAGAAGCAAAACCAGCAGTGAAAGCAGAGAGCAGTGTAATGGTAGGTGATAAGAAAGATATGGGTGGTTGGGATTAATCACTAAACAATTGGTTTCTTTTCTCGATGCAAGCTATATTTGTTCAAAACTTATAGCGTATGCAAGAGATAAAAAAATATGTTGATGAGAATAAGCAGCGGTTTCTGGATGAGTTGTTCGAACTGCTTCGTTTTCCGTCAATAAGCGCTGATCCCGGTTTTAAGGGAGATGTATTAAAAACTGCCGATTTTGTAGCTGGAAAGCTCAGAGAAGCAGGAGCTGAGAAAGTGGAAGTATGTCCGACTGCCGGATATCCTATAGTTTACGGTGAGAAGATTGTTGATGCTTCAAAACCTACCGTACTGGTGTATGGACACTATGATGTTCAGCCGGCAGATCCATTGGAATTATGGAAGACTTCACCTTTTGAGCCAACAATAAGGGAAGGTAAAATATTCGCCAGGGGAGCCTGTGACGATAAAGGACAGTTTTATATGCATGTAAAAGCCTTTGAGCTCATGCAAAAAACAGGCACGCTTCCTTGTAATATCAAATTTATGATAGAAGGCGAGGAGGAAGTAGGATCAGAGAACCTTGGCATTTTTGTTAAAGAGAATAAGGAACGTTTAAAAGCAGACGTTGTTCTTATCTCCGATACCGCCATGATCAGTCTCGAAGATCCATCCTTAGAAACCGGGCTTCGTGGTCTGTCATATTTAGAAGTGGAGGTCACCGGGCCTAATCGCGATCTGCATTCGGGAGTATATGGCGGAGCAGTCGCCAACCCGGCAACTATTTTATGTAAGTTGATAGCTTCACTTCACGATGAGAATAATCATATTACCATTCCTGGGTTTTATGATGATGTTCAAAGTTTATCTGAAGCTGAGCGTGAGAAGTTGAATGAAGCTCCTTACAATGAAGCCGAGTACAAGGAAGATTTAGGAGTTGAAGAACTATGGGGAGAACAGGGGTATACAACCATAGAAAGAACGGGAATACGTCCGACTTTAGAAGTTAACGGAATATGGGGAGGTTACACTGGTCAGGGAGCAAAAACGGTCCTTCCTTCAAAGGCCAGTGCGAAAATTTCCATGCGACTCGTACCAAATCAAAAATCAAGCAATATAACGCAGCTATTTAAAGATCATTTCGAAAGAATTGCTCCTAAGTACGTAAGCGTAACCGTAACAGAACATCATGGCGGAGAACCTGTAGTTACTCCTACGGATAGTATTGCATATAAAGCCGCTGAAAAAGCTATTGAGCAGTCGTTCGGTAAGAAACCTATCCCAACGAGGGGCGGAGGTAGTATTCCAATTGTAGCTTTGTTCGAAGAAGTACTGGGAATTAAAACGGTATTAATGGGATTTGGTCTCGATAGCGACAATTTGCATTCTCCAAATGAGAAGTTTGACATTGCAAATTATTACAAAGGGATAGAAACCATTCCATTGTTTCACAAGTACTTTGCTGAGCTTAGTTAGCAAAATGCCTAAAGTTTAAGTTATGAATCCGGCTAAATTTTCACTACTTTAAATTTAGCTTCCTCATAATTTAAACTTTTTCTATATTTGCAGGCGAAAAGGGCACCCATAGCTCAGCTGGATAGAGCAACGGTTTTCTAAACCGTCGGTCTCAGGTTCGAATCCTGATGGGTGTACGAAAAGGGCTTCTGATGATTTCAGGGCCCTTTTTTTATTAACCGTGTCATTTAGCGTGTTAACGACCATGAAAAGAAGCATCCTCCCGCTTGCCACTGATCCCCAATGTTATTTACAGCTACTATAATTTCAATCTTTTAGTAAGTTTGTTATCATGAAAGAAATGGACTTTCCCGGATTCATTGTACTAGCGCTTACCATCGGTATTATTTTGGTTTTGAATAGAATATACAAATTCGACACGCTGACGAGTGTCGCCATTGGGGGAGCCATCGGCTTCTGTGCGAGCCTTATATTAAATGTTTTGCGCCGGAATAAATAGATCTATGGCTGTTTCTTATAAAAACAGGCTCAGCTCTGAGGAGATACTTCAGAAAAAGCATCTTTGATCAATGTGCGTATTTCAACCGGAAGATCCGAACTTGCATTGAATCTTAACTGATGCCCCTGTGTGCTCATGTAAATGTAATAATGGTCGTGAATAGAATTAACGTTGCTGTTGCCGATCGGAGGATGTTTAGAGAACCACTCATGGTAAGTGTGCTCTATCTCTTCCATCTTAGATTTGAACTCGTCGGATGTGAATGCCATGCGTTGTTTTCTTCTATTTTTTAAAGATACGGGTTTTGCAGGTATTTAGCGCCCTGCAAATAAAAAGTTACAGCGGATACTTGCTATTTCAGGATAAGCCACTGTTCAAAACCGAATAAGGCTATCCCCGGTGCAGCTTGCCGCTCGCTCAGCTGCTTCTCCGATAAAAAACGAAGAAGCACAAGATACGACAAAATATGGTCGCTAAGTGAGTGCTTTCCACTCCGAACCCTTTCTGAAGCGGGTCCGAAGCACACTTATTCCGCTTATTTCAGTGCTGACTTCTTAAGATATGCTTTTGTCTGTTCCGTACTCTCGTCATACAAACTATCTATCCGTTGAAGCTTCTTCTTTTCTGCCTGGAAATAGCTTGAGGCTTCATCTTCCGTTTTACCTTCTGTATCCGGCTCGAACGCATGCATCCATTCGTTCATACCCTCTTCTGCAATCTTTAATCGTTCCAGCAGCTTTATAAGGTCTTTCTTTAACACGGCTGTGTCCCGTTGAGGGTTTGCTTTCTTCAGACTGTCGACGTTTCGGATTAACGTATCGAGCGTCATTTGCAGGTTAACGACTTCGCTATTTTTAGCCATTACCTCATCGTGGAGTTTAATCACTTCACTCCTGAGCTCTTTGCGGTTCTCTTTTTGCTGACACGCAATGATGCAAAGACTTACTGCCAGAAAAAACAGTGTTTTATTGATAGTCATATCTTAAATATATTAGTGTAATAAGCAGAATATTATCGCCAATAAAGATATAGAGCTATGTTCAAAAAAAGAACAAATAAAATTGGTCAGCGGCTTTCTTACAACAAATGATATCTAATCCGTATTATTCGCTTATTTTTGCCTGAAAATGTAATTGATGAAGGATATGGGGCAGCATCCATCGGCAAGAGCAATTCGTACTACGCAGCTGGGAATAATAATAAGTATAGTTCTGGTTGTAGTAAAAGCCGTTGCGGGAAACCTGGGCCATTCCTATGCCCTGATTGCCGATGCTACGGAAACAGGAGCCGATATTCTTAGCTCGGCCTTGTTGTGGCTGGGATTAAAATATTCATTAAAGCCTGCAGACAAAGGGCATCCCTACGGGCATGGAAAAGCTGAGCCCTTAGCTGCTATTATTATCTCACTATTCCTGCTCGGTGCCGCTGTTTGGATCGGCTTCAATGCCTTTCATTTCATTAATACACCTCATGTGCCCCCACATGTATTTACACTCTGGGTATTATTGATTGTGATTATCATTAAAGAAGCTCTTTTCAGGTACGTCATAAAAGTAGGAAGAAGCATACATAGTCAGGCTGTTATTGCTGATGCATATCATCATCGCAGTGATGCGATTACGTCGGTCGCTGCTTTTATCGGAATTATCATAGCGATACAAACAGGCTACGAAGCCGCTGATGATTGGGCAGCTTTGCTGGCTGCTGGCCTGATTGTTTTCAATGCTTTCCGGATTTTGCGACCAGCCCTTAACGAGATAATGGACAGCGCACCATCCAGCGATGTTGTTGAAAGAATAAAAGAGGATGCAGGCAGCGTTCCTGAAGTAAAGGCAGTCGAGAAATGCTACGTCAGGAAAATGGGATTTGATTATTTTGTTGATCTGCATATTCTCGTAGAAGCTCAGCTGACGGTGGCTGAGGGGCATCGTATCGCACACCTGGTGAAGGAAAGATTAATGAGTCGCGATAGCAGGATAAAAAATGCGCTGATACATGTAGAACCCTATTAATCAGAAATACTCAAGGGGAATACTAAAAAGATGAAACCGGATCTGCACTATGGGGTTATACACAGGAGTTGCATATAACTATGCCGGCTACAAAAAAGCACAATTGTTTAACAATATATTCTATTTATTATGAAGTTTAAAAGTTTAATGCTTGCAGGTGTGCTAACTATCCTGCTTGCGCCTTCAGTCAGGGCGCAGTTTACTTTACCCGATCTGCCTTATGCATTTGATGCTCTTGAGCCTGCAATTGATAAGGAGACTATGCAGATTCATCACGATAAGCACCATGCAGGCTATGTTAAGAATTTGAATGACGCAGTGAAGGGTACTGCCCTGGAGAAGCAGTCAATCGAGAAGATTCTCGCTTCTGTATCAAAGTCGTCTGCAGCAGTAAGAAACAATGCCGGAGGGCATTACAATCATAGTTTGTTCTGGCAAGTAATGGCACCTAATGGTTCGGCGCCTTCAGAAAGCTTTGTTAAGGTGATTAACAGTACGTTCGGCTCCCTTGATAAGTTTAAATCAGCATTTGCGGATTCGGCTGCCAAACGTTTTGGTTCAGGGTGGGCATGGCTCATTATTCAGAAAGGGAAATTGAAGATAACCACCACCCCTAATCAGGATAATCCTTTGATGGATGTGGTAAAAGAAAATGGAGTTCCCATTCTCGCCCTGGATGTATGGGAGCACGCCTATTACTTGAAATACCAGAATAAACGTCCCGATTATATTTCTGCATGGTGGAGTGTTGTAAACTGGCCTGAAGTAGAACGCCGTTATAACCAGTCGAAATAATATTTCAATACAAAGCCCGGCAAATCTGTTGCGTGAACAGGCTTGCCGGGCTTTTTTATAGCATATTATTCTGGTCGCAGTATATTATTAAGCGTCGTGCTTAATACCTGCTGGGATAGCAGCAGGTGCGGCTGGTTTTTGCTTATATTTTCTAAACCAACTGTTTGCCTTTATCTGAATAACACCGATAAACGCCTCTCTGAAAATGTTAGTGCTCATCTTCGATACTCCCTGTTCACGGTTAATGAAAATAATTGGGACTTCAATTACCTTAAAGCCATGTTGCAGAGCTGTAAACTTCATTTCAATCTGAAAGGCGTAACCAACAAATTTAATCCTATCGAAGTCGATAGTTTCTAAAACCTGTCTGCGGTAGCACTTAAAGCCTGCTGTAGTATCCTGGATGTCCATGCCGGTAATAAGGCGCACATATACAGATGCGAAGTACGACATCAGCACCCGGCTCATAGGCCAGTTCACCACATTCACTCCCGTAACATACCGCGATCCGATCGCCACATCCGCTCCGCTCTGGCATGCTTCACGCAATCTGGGAAGGTCTGCCGGATTATGAGAAAAGTCGGCGTCCATTTCGAAAACGTATTGATAATCATGTTTTAATGCCCAGCGAAAGCCGTGAATATAGGCTGTTCCGAGCCCCAGCTTCCCTTTCCTTTCCTCAATAAATAGTTTTCCTGAAAACTCGCCCTGCATCCGTTTAACAATGGCGGCGGTACCATCAGGCGATCCGTCATCGATAACGAGAATATGGAAAGGTTGTTGAAGGGAAAATATAGATCGGGTAATCTTCTCTATATTTTCCTTTTCGTTGTAAGTGGGTATTATTACAAGACTATCAGATGACACGTATAAAGATATAAAGGAATAAAATAATATTAGCGGATGCCATGCATCATTTTTCTAAGCTTTCCCGAAAGCAGGAACAGCAAAACAGCTGCTACTCCTGGCAGGATTACAAAAAGCATAAAGAATTCGAAAAGATTATGAATTGTAAACCCTGCAAACGTCGGATATTCAGTAGGTATCCTTAGCTCTTTGAGTTTTGCAAGCTGCGCTGCAGTTGGCGTAATGGTTTTGTCAAGCACGCTCTGCAGGTTAATGCCAGCTTCCTGCGCAGCCGTGAATTTTTCGCCGGTTGGAGGAATAGAAGCTCCAAGTGTACCTGCCAATGCATATCCGGCAGCATTTGCAAGGAACCATACTCCCATAAGAAGAGACGAAAAACGATGCGGGGCAAGTTTCGATACCAGCGACAATCCGATAGGAGAGAGACAGAGCTCGCCTAGCGTATGGAACAGGTACATAACAATTAACCAGATAACAGCTAACTTTTCGGTATTTCCAAGGTTCTTTACCTGGAATGCGATGATCAGGAACCCGAATGAAAGCAATAGAAGTCCTATAGATTGTTTAACGGGTGAGATAGGCTCCAGGTTTCTTCTTTGAAGTCGTAACCACAGCCAGCTAAACGGAAACGCGAAAATCATGATGAACAGCGAATTAGCATTCTGCACAATGCTTGGTGGCATATTCCATCCGAACAGCCTTCTGTCGGTTTGGTTATCCGCTATAAATGTCAGCGACGATCCGGCCTGCTCAAAGCAAGCCCAAAAGAAGATAACAAAAAAGCCAAGTATATAGATCACCAGAATCCGGTCGCGTTCAACCGCCGTAAGCGACTTATCCGTAATAATGAAACCCGCCAAACTTAGTCCGCTCGCATAAATAAAGGCATAGATCCAGTTTTGGTCAATAACAAAACGAAAAACAAGCACAAGAGCAAAAAAAGCGGCAAATGCTCCATATTTTGAAGCGACGGAAAAACTAGCTTCCTGCACTTCATCAGCCCCTTTGGTTATATCTAGCGCAGGTTTTCCGCCAACAGCAGAACCATCAGGCGATACGATGTATTTGTTTTTCAGGAAATAGAATACCAGGGAGCCAAGGAACATGGCCATGGAAGCGGAGAGGAATCCCCATTTAAAAGAGGTGACTATGCGCGTGCCGTTGTCTAATACCACGTCTCCCACCATCGAGCAAATATTCATTCCAAGGAAGGCGCCCACATTGATACCCATATAAAATATAGTAAATGCTGCGTCAAGCCGGCTGTCTCCTTTGGGATATAACTGGCCTACCATAGACGATATATTAGGTTTAAAAAAACCGTTGCCGAGTATAATGACACCAAGGGCTACATACATTGCTATTTTAGAAAGCTCGAAATTGGTGTCGTAGGTACTGCCACTTAAGAAAAGGAACAATTGCCCGATTCCCATTGTAACACCACCCAGGAGGATACAGTTCCGGTTTCCAAGGAACCTGTCGGAGATGAAGCCTCCAAGCATTGGCGTGAGATAACACAATCCTAGAAATCCTCCGTAGATCACCGAAGCTTCCGCTTCACGGAACGCGAGTGCATTTACAAGGAAGAGAGTTAAAAGGGCGCGCATCCCATAAAAATTAAACCTCTCCCACATTTCGGTTGTAAACAACACATACAGCCCTTTAGGATGACCTTTGGATGGCGATGGTGTTTCAGCAATGTTTATAGTATCCATATTTTATATATATTCTTTAAAAATGTGCAAAATAGTATCTTTTAATTTATTTCTGGTTAAAGATTTTTTAATACGCAGCCGGAAAAGTACGAAACATGTTAAAAATGTATTCTTCTTAAGGTTTTATTTTAACTTATTTATAATTTCTTTTGAGGGTTTTTTAGGATCATTATATAAATCATCTATCTCAGAAGGAGAGTTCTTTAGTTCGAGGTTATCTACAAACTTTAGCCGGCCTCTGTCTATTTTAAAACCATCATAAGAAAGGTCAGGTCCAAATAACTCCGGTGAACCTGCCATTTCGGTGCTTGGAGGAACGAGATGGTCAAATACGATCATTCCCTCGGCGGGAATGTAATTCAACATCATTGAGACCTGCCGGTTATATTCAAATACGATCCTGTGCTTATTAACACTCTCTTTATTTCCATAAAATACAGGCATTCCAAACCACGCCTTGTTGTCTTTAAAATAGAGTATATCAATTACTTTTTTTGTTGACTTTACAGTATTACCCTTCCATCCAAGCAATATATAATAAGGCACTTTTACATTGTAGGTAACAGGAATAACCTTGTAATATTGAGCGCCATACCAATGGCCGCTGTTTAATGTGCTGTCCTGCGGGTTTTTAATTTCAGCGCTATGATCTACCAGAGGAAACATCTGAAGCCTTCCGCCGGCGTTGTTCATCTGGATGGTGCCATAATAACGATAGCTGCCGTCATTATTTAGAACATGCCACGAAAAGATGCGGAACCGGCGGTCGGGAGAAGTGAGAATGGAAATTGTTTTTAATGAATCAAAGCCGAAATTAAAAGAATTGTTGAGCTTTAAGGCGCTGACCAACGTTTTGATCATCGTGTAACTGGCGTTATATCTTTCAGCTTCGCTGGGATTATTCACAACCTGATAACCTAAGTTTTTAAGGCTGTCCTGAAGCTTTATAAAAGTTTGAGCCGAGTTAGGAGGATCAGAATGCTGTGCCATGGTGTTCATGCACATAAATAATCCTATTGCCAGAAAGTAAACGCTTCTTCTCATTTCTAAAACACGCACAATTATAAATTTATTTGTTGAAAAAGGCAAACGATAACATGCCCGGATTCTTAAACAAGTTAGCGGCTCAAACCAGGCTCACCTATTGATAAACATCTTTACATGCTGTTTGTGTAAACTTGTTTTTATATGCAAGTTTATCTAAGTTTGAAGCTTAAGGAAAAATTGTGGCCAAGCTGAATAAAAATCCCCATCTCATTCTTTACCGCAGGTATTCGTCGTCGATGAAATACGTCATGATGGTTCTATGCGTGGTGATTGTAACTCTCTTTCTTCCAAAGCATGCCCGCTTTAAGTATGAATACGAAAAAGGAAAGGTTTGGATGAACAAGGACCTCGTTTCACCTTATAGCTTTGCCATAGAGAAGACTTTTGAGGAAATCGAAAATGATAAAGCGGATATATACAAATCAGTGCTGCCAGTTTATCAGAATGAAACAGAAGTAGCTGATAATGAATTGCAAGCTTTCCTGGCCGACTTCGAAGTGAGGTGGGAGGGAGCTTCGGGGGACGATGCATTGAAAACGGTATACCAGCAAACCGGAGAGAAAATACTTACTGCGATATACGAAAGAGGCGTGATGGCCTTTAATAAAAAGTATCAGCAGGCCAATACAAACTACAATTTCGACCTCTTAACAAACAACAAAGCCCGGCAGCTTAATACCGCAACCGTTTTTACGCTCGAATCGGCCGCCAGATATGCCGAAGAAGAAGTAAACAAAGCCGTTGCCGTTAAGAATAAGCCCTGGCTTACCAAGCTTATTGACGATCATATTCAACAGAATTACATTTATGATGAGCGCTTAACCTTGAAAGTGGAGGAAGAGGCTCTTAAAAATCTCTCGCCCACACGGGGGATGGTGCAGAAAGGAGAACTGATTGTGGCTAACGGCTCGGTAATTACGCAGGAGGTATACCAGAAGCTTGAGTCGCTGAAGAATACTTATGAAGAAGACAGCAAGTTTGGCGGAAATCGAAAAATTATCTTCTTCGGGCAACTGCTGCTCGGAGGGTTAATAGTGGCTCTGCTGATGATATTCCTCCGTTTGTTCAGGCGCGATATATTTGAGGATAATCGAAAAATATCTCTTATCCTCGTGGTAATCACCATTATGCTGGTGTCACTCTCATGGGCGATAAACCTGAAAATTCCGAACCTTTATTATATCCCATATTGCATCGTTCCAATAATCATCAGGATTTTGTTTGATACCCGGTTAGCACTAAATATTCATTTACTGGTAGTGCTGGTGGCTGGCTTTTTTGTGCCAAACAGCTTTGAATTCGCTTTTCTTCAGGTCACCGCGGGGATGGTAGCAATATATAGTATAAAAAACCTGGTAAAACGCGAGCAGCTCCTGATATCTGCCCTTTTCATCCTTAGTAATTATTTTGTGGCATATCTCGGGATCTCACTCATCCGGAATAATGGTTCTATTGCCAGTCTTGAATGGGTTAACTTTGTGCCTTTTATATTCAGTGTACTACTTTCACTTCTCGCCTATCCTCTTATTTACGCATTCGAACGTGTTTTTGGTCTTACTTCCGAGGTGACTTTGATGGAGATCACCAATACCAATTCAAAGCTACTTCGCGAACTTTCTTATAAGGCACCGGGAACATTTCAGCATTCATTACAGGTAGCAAATCTGGCGGAGGCGGCCATCTTTAATGTCGGTGGTAATACTCTTCTTGTAAGGGCCGGAGCCCTGTATCATGATATAGGGAAGATGGAAAACCCGCAGTACTTTATTGAAAATCAAAACAAGGGTCAAAATCCTCACGATAGTCTGTCATATGAGGCGAGTGCTCAAATTATTATCAGGCATGTCACCAAGGGCGTGGAGTTAGCCAGGAAAAACCACCTGCCCGAAATAATTATCGACTTTATCCGAACGCATCACGGGAATACGCGAATGGACTATTTTTATCAGTCGTTCCTTAAAAACTTCCCTGAAAAGTTTGTCGATGAGAATATTTTTCGCTATCCCGGACCAATACCATTTTCAAAAGAAACAGGCGTGCTGATGCTTGCCGATTCTGTTGAAGCAGCTTCCCGCAGCTTAAAAGAGCCCGATGCCAAAAGTATAAGTAACCTGGTAGATCGTATAATTGACTATAAACTCGAGCAAGGACAGTTAAATAATAGTAACATTACGCTTAAAGACATTGCCAATATCAGGACGATATTTAAGAATATGCTTATGAGTATCTATCATGTAAGGATAGACTATGAAATATAACTCAGCGATATCCGGATTTTTGTCTGGCTTTAACCCGTTCAGCTACAGATGATTCCAGAGAGAGCTGATTTTTATGGCAGATAACTTATCCGAAAAACGAATTTTTTTTTTGAAGGCTATACCTAATTGCTATATTTGCAGTCCCTGAAAATAGGGGGTGAGGTGCCTGAGAGGCCGAAAGGAACAGTTTGCTAAACTGTCGTACGGGTAACCGTACCGAGGGTTCGAATCCCTCCCTCACCGCAGAGTAAGATAATAAAGAACACAAAAGCCTGTAGATCATGTGATTTACAGGCTTTTGTGCTTTTAAGGCTTGCATGAAATGCTCATTTATGAGCATATTTGGGTAGCTTTTATGAATACATATTATTTACCTGATGACATTATAGGCGGTTCTGCCAATGGCTCGGATGAGGTTGTGATCCGTTTTTATATCTCCGGTCGGGATTCAGTTAAAAATAGGATTGTGTTAAATCAGAATATGATCAATCTGTTGGTTAGCGGTACGAAGACAGTAGTTTACCCCGATGCCACCGCTGTAGTGAATGCCGGCGAACTGGTAGTGTTATCGACCGGGAACGTGCTCACCTCCGAACTTCTGACAGGCGGGCAGCAGTTCAGCAGCATTCTGTTTTACTTCAGTAACGAGGTGTTAAACCGTTTTCTGATCAAGTACGATCACTTATTGCAAACGGTGACCCCTTTAGGCGGTAGACAGCCCTTCCTTATCTTTAAGCAGGATAGCTTCATCAAGCATTTCACCGCTTCGATGCAAGCATTGTTAACGGCAGAAAACGACCTTCCATCGGCCCTCAGATTGGTCAAGCTTGAAGAGCTGCTATTGTATCTTTTGCATATGGATCCCGAGCGGTTTCGGGCTATCCGGATCATCACAAATGACAGGATGCAATTGCAGATAAAAAAGGTGGTGGAAAGCCACGTCGGGCAGTTAATCACCGTAGATGAACTTGCATTCCTTTGTCATATGAGTACTTCTACTTTTAAAAGACGATTCAGGGAGATCTATGATACCACACCTCAAAAATGGCTTCTTACCAGGAAACTCGAAATGGCTGCCGAACTGCTTAGGTCAGCAGGTGAGAGCCCTTCGGGCGTTTATCTGAAGGTTGGCTATCAAAATCATTCCAGTTTTTCAGAGGCTTTCCGTAACCATTTCGGTAGCACACCAAGCGAATACCAGCAGAAACGTATGAACGTTGTGCCGTAACAAGTGGACGTTTGGCCCTAACCTGTTCCCCATGCCGCTCGATACCTTTGTATCATCAAATAACAATAACCATGGAAACGATGACAGAAAACAACAAAGCAGTAGTGCGTCGCTTTAATACGGAAGTGATCGAACAGGGAAATGTCGACAGCTTCAACGCACTTATGGACGTCGGGTTTATTAACCGGTCGGCTCCAGCCGGTATGGACAATGGGCCGCAGGGTATGATCTGGTTTTTTAATGAGATCTTACGCCCGGCTATACCCGATATAAAAGTGACCATACATGATCAGATAGCTGAAGGCGACAGTGTCACCACCCGCAAAACCATCAGCGGTACGCAAACAGGTCCGTTGCTGGGGGTACCCGCAACTGGCAAGGCGATTAGCATCGGCGTGATTGATATTGTCAGGGTGAGAGACGGCAAGTATTTTGAACATTGGGGCATCACCACCTTACCCGAACTTCTCGCCACCTTAGCGCAGGCTACGTAAAAGCCATGTTGAAACATACCATATGGCCTCCTATCTGGGTGCAACCACCAAATGTTTAAGTTGCATGATCGTTACCCACTCTGACCGAAGAGGTCTGTCATTTAGTAAAATCAACTGTCCTGCAAGGTCCTGCTGCTGCAGTAAATAGCAGGAATCAACGCAGGATAGTTGCGGGAAAGCATTCGTTTTTATAATTTGCGCAAGTCTTAATGCACATTTTGTATATTCCGTTTTTTTAATGAACAACAATGAACTGGCCTCGAAGCCACACTATCCCATACTCGACGGGCTTCGCGGTGTAGCTGCAATAATCGTAGTAACTTTTCATTTGGCAGAGCCATTAGCTACAGGTCATTTAGATATTCTTGTAAATCACGGCTATCTGGCTGTAGACTTTTTCTTTTTATTGTCCGGCTTTGTAATTGGCTATGCCTACGATGATCGCTGGCAGAAAATGACCGTCGGCAGCTTTTTCAAACGCCGGATAGAACGTCTTCAACCGATGGTAGTCCTGGGGATGACCTTAGGTGCCCTGGGATTTTATTTTACCGATTCTACGCTGTGGCCGCTCATTCACACGGTGCCAGTCTGGAAGATGTTGCTCGTGATGCTGATTGGTTATACCATTTTGCCCGTGCCATTATCGCTTGATATACGCGGCTGGCAAGAGATGCATCCCTTGAATAGCGTGGGGTGGTCCTTGTTCTTTGAATATATTGCTAATATTCTTTATGCTATCTGGATCAGGAAGTTTTCAAAAACGGCATTAGGTGTCATCGTATCCATTGCTGCTATAGCCCTTGCCCATCTGGCAATTACAAATGGTGATGTTAGTGGCGGATGGACACTGAATACAGAACAGGTACGCGTTGGACTAACCCGCACCATCTACCCATTCTTTGCCGGTTTGCTGCTTTCACGTATTGCAAAACCCGTCCGGGTTAAAAATGCCTTTTTGTGGTGCAGCCTTCTTTTAGGCGTCGTGCTTTATATGCCACGCATTGGCGGCGCTGAGCATCTTTGGATGAACGGAATCTATGAATCTGTTTGTATTATTGTTGTTTTTCCGCTTATAGTTTATCTCGGCGCAGGCGGAGTATTACATACTCAATCAGAAAACAGGATCTGTAAATTCCTGGGTGATATATCTTATCCGCTTTATATGGTTCACTACCCACTGGTCTATTTTTATGTCGCATGGATCAGTAACCACAAGGGAGTGACAATCATGCAGGCCTGGCCATACGCTTTTCTTATTTTAGCTGGATCAGTCATATTGGCCTATACTGCATTAAAATGGTATGATGAACCCGTTCGCAGATGGTTACGGAAAAAACTCGGTTAGGAGGGAATCCTGGTTCAATCTCTCCATGGTCACTTAACTTGTTTTTATATGCAAATTTCTGGGTCCGCTTCGGACCCGCTTCAGAAAAGGTTCGGAGTGGTAAGCACTCACTTAGCCACCATGCTTTGTCTTTCTCCTGTGCTTCTTCGAGTAAAAACCGAAGAAGCACAGGAGCGAGCGGCTGTCTGGACCGAAGATGGGCCCATTCGGTTTTGGGCCCGGCCGCACTGGGTGCCTCATTTCGGTTTTGCCCTTTTCAATACTAATAATTAAAAGCTATCTTTTCCTGACCACGTTCGGACTGGCTGCTTCTCAGGTTCTGGCTGGCTATGACTTGGCTTCGGCGCAGGTATAGGATTTTTTAGAAGAACTGTAGAAGAAATCCCATACCCGTGCCGAAGCCAGCCGGGAGAGGGTGCGACTGTGTCAGTAGATGATAGTGAGCTATAGAGACAAGTAAATTGAGCCGTAGGAGAAATCACCGGGCCGGTATTTCACTGATATTTGTGTTAAATCAAAACAAAACAATGACAACTGTCTCAAAAATCAACCTTGGAAAAAATGGTCCACTCGTGTCTAAACTCGGATTGGGCTGCATGCGTATGTCGTCTGTATGGGGGAGTACTTTGAATGACGAAAACGAAAGCGTAGCCACCATTCAGGCAGCGCTGGATAATGGCATCAATTTCCTGAACACAGGTGACTTCTATGGAAGTGGCCATAACGAACTGCTTGTAGGCAGAGCCATAAAAGGCAGAAGGGATGATGCCTTCATAAGTGTAAAATTTGGTGCGATCTTTCACAATCATCAATGGATCGGACTGGATCTGCGTCCTATTGCTATTAAAAACTTTATCAATTACTCTTTGGTACGGCTGGGTGTGGAAACTATTGATCTTTATCAGCCATGCAGAATGGACAACAGTGTGCCTGTAGAAGATGTGATCGGAACCGTTGCTGACCTGATTGAAGAGGGGAAGGTGCGCTATCTGGGTGTATCTGAAATCACCGCAGACCAATTACGCATGGCGAACAGCGTTCATCCTGTTACCGCATTAGAAATAGGCTATTCATTAGCCGACCGTCAGATAGAAAACGATTTGCTTCCCGCAGCGAAAGAATTAGGGATAGGAGTTGTTGCTTTTGCCAATACGGCCGAAGGCTTACTCACCGGAGAAATGAAGGCACCACTTGCCGCAAATGACTACCATAATCATTTCTCACGTTTTCAGGGAGAAAACCTGATGAGGAATCTGGAGAAGGTCGAGCTCTTGAAGGAAATGGCAAAGGATAAAGGTTGTACATCCACACAACTCGCAATAGCATGGGTGAATGCACAGGGTGATTATATTATGCCACTGGTAAGTATGAGCCGGAGAACGCGATTGCCCGAGAATATAGCGGCGATGGCGATTGAGTTTACTCCAGAAGAGATGAATAAACTTAACTTGCATTTTTCGCAAGGCGCCATACTTGGCAGCACATATCTGCAAAGATAGCGACAACATAAGTTACACTATTTTCTTTACTTTTATAAAGTGACGAATCCGACTGAAGTATTCCCTGGAGTAATCTTTTACTCTTATCTCTCGACCATGAGAAAAGAGAAAGTAGGTTTTTTTGAGCATAATACACTGGTATTGCAGGTTTCCGGCCAATTTACGATGGAAACTGCCGCTCAGAAGGTTTCCATGCGGCGGGGCAATATGTTGCTGATACGGAAAAATCAATTGGGGGAAATTAAAAAAATGCCCCTTGAGGGCGAGGATTACCAAACAATCGTTATTTGCCTGAAGGACGAGATACTCCGGATGATAGCACTGGAAGAAAAGATAGAAGTTCAGCAGAAATATACCGGTGTACTCAATGTTCTCGTTCCTGGCAACGATTTTTTAGCAGGTTTCTTCGAATCGGTAATTCCTTACATTCATCATCCCGAAGAGAAAATAACCAATGCTATCGGTGTGCTAAAGGTGAAGGAGGCTGTATATCTCCTCCTCAATGCCATGCCCGAACTTAAACAGTTTCTGTTCGACTTCTCTGAGCCTCACAAGATAGACCTTGAAAAGTTCATGAACAGTAATTTCCATTTTAACGTTCCCGTTGAAAAGTTTGCGCAGCTAACAGGCAGAAGTCTGGCAGGTTTCAAACGCGACTTTCAGAAGGTTTTTGGTATGTCGCCCCGGCATTGGCTGCAGAACAAGAGGCTGCAGGAAGCCCGTCACCTGATAGAGAAAAAGAACAGTAAGCCTTCGGCGATATATCTTGACTTAGGCTTTGAAAGTCTAAGTCATTTTTCGCATTCATTTAAAAGAAAATTTGGTAAAGCGCCTACGGAGTGGGTGTAGTATTTGCGCATGATTATAACTTTCTATAAAATAATTAACGATTTATGTGGGAGGTGAAAATTATAGCGATTTGTAAATTAGGCGCTTACGAAAAGAGCCGGATTTATACGTACAAAAAAGACGAATTTAATTGAAAATATATTTGATAAGTACGACAGACTTTCTATCTTTGCAGACCCTTAAGAAAGGAAGTTCTTTAAAAAAAGAAGTAATAAAAAAGTTCGGGGTGTAGCGTAGCCCGGTATCGCGCCACATTTGGGATGTGGAGGTCGTAGGTTCGAATCCTGCCACCCCGACGAAAACCAGTCTAACTGGATTCAAAAGCCTCTAAATATCATAGTTTAGAGGCTTTTTTGCGTTTAAACAGTTCATATATTAGACCTGAAAATCGAAAATCCGAGACACTGTCTCGGATTTTCGGCTAGCCTTTTCCAAAGTGAGCTGTATTGCACGAAGCCAACACAAAGGTGCGAACTCACCATTCGTGCTATCAGCTAATCTATGCAGTTCATTTCTTTGCCTCCACGATCAGCCACTTATTCAATGTATTTTCCGGTGCTTCCAGCACTACTTTATAAAACTCTGAAGGATAGTTTTTGAGGCTTAGCCAGGCATGTTGATCTTTCACCGGTACCTCTCCGATAAGACGATATGTATCTTCGTTCCCGGTTTTAAAATTGTTCGTTTGAGCCAACCATACTTTAACCGTACCTTCCGGATTGATTGCCTTCCAGCTAATATCTATGTTACCCTGTATGAAATTTACTGCTGCCCCAGCGATAGATATTTTTCCAATCAAGGGTGTGCCATCAATTTCACGTTCAATTTCCTTTGGGACACGCACATCCATGAACCGGCAAATAGTCGGCATGATATCTACAATTGCGGGCTCGTATCTCGTTGCATAAGAATTCAGAGGCCGATAATTCGTTGCCATCCAGGTAGTTCGTTGTCTGGGAGATTGGCCGCCGTGCCTGTGACCGGTTTTTTCATCCCTGCCGTGATCAGTAGTAACAACCAGCATCCAGTTTTCTTTGAAGCGACTTTTACGATATTCAATAGCTTCATTTAACCTTCCTATCTGAGCATCCAGCATTTTTACTGCCGCTTCAAACTCCGGACTGTCGCCGTGCAGGTGGCCCATATCATCCGTGTACTCCAGATATACCCATGAAAGGTCTGGTGCATTCTTCCTGATGGATGCAACAGCGTCATTTACAACCTGCTCGTCAATTTTATGCATATAAGACCGGGCGGCATCATGCTTAAACCTTAAAGTGTCCAGTTCATAACCATCATAATACCAATCAAAATCAAGGTTGCCGGCCTCGGGAAGACGATAACCGAGCAGCTTGGTCCGGTTATCCCGCCAGCTCGAAAAAATAGCTGTTCTCTTTAACGGATATTGCGACTTAAATAGTCTGAAGATATTTTGATAATTATAGTTAGGTGCCTTAACATTATTATCAGGTACGTTGTGTTTGTTTACCCATGTTCCTGTTAAAAGACTATTGTAACCTACCGCCGAGATCGTAGGAGTTTGATTATAAGCGGCTATGTCGCCACCCACATGCATGCGCGTGTAACTTCCAGCGGTCATAATTTTTTTTATGTTAGGAAGATCGAGCCTTTCTATTACATCGGCGGGAATGCCGTCCGCAATAACAAATACAGTTTTTCTGGTGCCCTGAGCCTGAACACCTGAATAAAACGCAAAAAGTGCAATAAAAAATGATAAGATGGATTTATTCATATTCCAATTTTAATAAAAAAATGCTGCTTACACCGCTATTCTCCCGAAGGTACCTTTATATCTTGTCCGATCTTCACCGGCTCTCCGAAGTTTGGTGTGCCGTCGGTATTCCATGTGAATTTCTGAATCCTCACGTTGCGGCCATTGTTTTCCGCCCCGTTCGGAAGCGAACGGGCATGATAGATAATCCAATCTTCTTTACCGTCGCGGGATTTAAAGAATGCGTTATGTCCTGTACCATAGGCACCTGCCGCAGGATTTTGAGCGAAAACCGGTGAACTTGTTTTAACCCAATCTGAACGCACCATAGGGTCGCCGCCGGTTTTTAACTTCAACACTCCAAGGCAATAGTTATCTACCCAATAACCACTTCCTGAATAGACCAAAAATACGTCACCTTGCTGGTTCTTTAATATTTCAGGTCCTTCGTTAATGGCTGAACCATATTTCTCCCACGTATATTCAGGCGACGAGATCAGTGCACGTTCCCCATCTATGGTCCATGGATTACTCATTTTGGCGATATAGAGATTCTGTGGGGCACCGCCTGCTATCCCTCCCGACCATATCATATACATTTGGTTGTTGTGTTCCAGGATTGTTCCGTCGATTGCCCATTGATCTGTCGGATCGGCAATTTTTCCTTTTAAGGACCAGCTTCCCTGAACGGGGTCGGCCGAAGTATTCTCAATCACATACATGCGATGATTGGCATTTGTCCCATTATCAGCGGCAAAATAAACATACCATTTGCCATTGATTTTGTGCAATTCGGGCGCCCATAAGTTTTTTGAATAGCTTGTACCCGAAGCGGGTCTCCATAATGTTACCGGGCTTGCTTTGCCAAGCTCCGAAACTTTCTCTGTCGGGTACACCACAATGCTTCCTCCCTGCGTATAGGTATAATAATAAGTCCCCTCACTTTTAATGATCCAGGGGTCGGCACCACTCAATAATGGATTTGTGAAGGTAGCTGTCTCAGTCGAAGCCGGGGTAGCAGTGATCATCGTCTTCTCTGATCGTTTCCCGTAATTATCGATGGCTACAGCAGTAATCTGATAGGGTGCATATACAGGCAGTTTGAGCAGATAGGAACTTTCTTTCTGGCCGTTTACATTTACATTGACCGATACGGCATTTTTGTCATCGGCCCCTTCCCGGTTATAAGAGATCGCGACAGAAACTATACCGGATGGATTGCTCCAGGCAATTCTCAGTTCGTTCGCATGATAAGTTCTTTCCGCAGTTAAGTTGGTAACCGGGTTAACTTTTTCCTCTTTTGGGTTTTCCTTTTGTTCGCCGTCCGGAACCGCAGGTTCGCTACGCCCGCAGGATGAGGCGAGTGTGAAAAAAAGTATAAGGAATTTAATCAAAAACGAATGATATTGAATACTTCGCATAACGTACAATTTTAAATTTAAAAAGCTCAATAAGAGGGGAGAATTACCGATTTTGAATCGGGTACATCGGAGTATTAATCTATGGAATTAACAATAAGGGATTGGCCGACACGACCAATCCCTTATTGTTAATTCCACTTTTGTGCTACCACTGAACTTGCTGATCTTCGTCGGGTATCAATGTATTTAAATCACGTTGCATGGATAGTGTACCCTCAACCTTATATTTCAATCGCTGTCCGGAAATTGTGGTATAATCCTCAAACTCGTACGACAGGTAAAGTGTAATATAAATATGTTTCAGATACGGACGCTTTGCATCCCATTCCTCAGTCTTCGTGTAATACGAAGGGTTTGCGCCTAACTTAAATTTGTTATTGTCGGCATTATCGCTCCAAAGCTGCAACTTTTTCTTACCGACAACCAGCTGATCATCCGTAAACTTAACAAACACTTTATAGTTTTTACGATCCAAATATTCCACGTTCCGCGTTCCGGCATAGAAAAAAACCGTCTTGCTGTCCGCCACGAAAGCCCTGTGCGTGTTTAATGTCAAAGGGTCATCCGCACTCCCATCAAGGTATACCTTTAAAAGAGTACCACTATATTCACCCGAATAATCGTTAAACGGATTAATATGCAGCATAGCCCTCCGGTATTGTTTATTCGGATTAGCTTTATAGTCATACGAAGGATCATCCAGAATCTGCAGCGGCAATACCCATTTATCAGCCTGATCCAGATCTCCGAGAGTAAAGTCGATAGGTATTGTAACGGTACTCGTTCCCGCCGGAACTTCTATCGTTTCTGGCATACTGTAATATTTACTGTCCAATTGCCTGAAATATAACTCCTGACGGTGTCCAAATTCTTCCTGGTTTAATCTTGCCAGCGTATCAGGGTCCAGACCAATATGTATAATACGGTTTTTGGTATTTTGCGTTGACCCGCTGATCACAACCGGAAGGTTGAACCTTACTTTTCCTTCCGGGTAATAACGCAAGTAAGCCGGTGTCACCCCCTGATCATTTGCTTCCGCTTTGAATGATGCCATTTGAACGAATTGCTCATCTTCCCATTCATCATTACATGAAACAAAGCATACCGCTGTTGTTATCAGTAAAAATAATATATATATATTCTTCTTCATTGTCGCAAAGTGTAATTGTTTATTCAGGATTTGTCCAGCCGGGGTTTTGGATCAGTTCTTTGTTGCGCCTAAGTTCAGCAAAGTTGATGGGCCAGAACCACATTTTCAGAGTGAAAATAGAAGGCAACGAGGGTGTTTCAACCGGTGTATGGAAAAGATCATTCTGAGTTTTAGTGGCATAAGCATTATATCCATAGACTGGGGCTGACTCCTCTGCCGGTGCATCCGTCCAACGGCGTAAATCAAAATACCGGTGTCCTTCGGCAAACAGTTCAATCTGGCGTTCTCTTTTCAACTTAATACGAAATTTGCTCTGATCGGAATACACGTCGCTTGTATAATCAGGCATTCCAGCACGGATACGAATTGGCCGAATGCCCTTCTTCATTTCGCCAATATCCCGGGAGATAGAATAAGTCTGGCTGCCATCCCACGAAGGAATGTTATAAGATCCGTTCAACTCATTCAAGGCCTCCGCATAGATCAGCAGTACTTCGGCATATCGGATAGCAGGATCAGCCTTCTTTTTCAGCCGGCTTGCATCGTATCCCGTAGGGACTACATTACTGATATCGTCAGGATGCACATACTTCTTTATGCCAATTCCTGTACGGAGCCAGAATGCTGTATTTTTATATCCATTAGGTTCTCCACGGTTGTAAAATATCTGTACATTCTTCTTTTCATCGCCTGAAGTGGTTGCGTTCAAGAGATTCCAGGTAGAACCATTATATGCAACTGAAGCATAAAAGCGGGGTTCGCGCCGAGTGTACTGTTTGTTTACACCAACTCCCACGCCTCCTAATTCGGGATAAGTTTTCGCGTTTATTTCAGCTGTCGTTACGTATCCGGTCTCCCTTCTCGCCGTGTTATACCGGCCCTCATAACCTTGTCTTCCTGCGTACATATCATTCATTCCCGGTATGTCGGTCCCATCATTCATATAATATGCGTCAACCTGTTTTTGCGTCATACCATGGCAATTATATCCTTTAGCTTCAAGACGAGGTAACTGATGTAAAACCATAACACCTACACCTTCGCTGCCCTGGTTCTGACCGCGGGTGAAGATCAGTTCCGGATTCTGATAAGCAGGAACGGCTCCGTTAAACACTGCCCGATAGGACTCGAAAGGGTCGATATTTTTCCAGCCTGAAGGCCAGTCGCTGTTTGAGAATTCGTTATCAAGCGGCGGAGTCACAGTTGCAGGGTACGCAACATCTCCCGTTGATTTGCTGTAAGAAACGTACAATTGATACATCCCAAGGTCCATGACATCCTTTGCAGCCGCAGCAGCCTTCGCCCACTTCGATTCATCATAGGTTGCTGAAAGTAAATGCTTCCCGTCTTTATTAACCATTGCAGCAGCTACCTCAGCCGGCGCTTTCCCATTGGCCAGAGGGCTTGCCGCAAACAATAGTATCCTGGCGCGCAGGGCTAAAGCAGCGCCACGGGTAGGTCGGGCAATATCCTGTACGCCTTGAGATTGAAACGGGAGCCCCTTAGCAGCTTCTGCGAGTTCCCTAGAAAGATAATCAGCACATTCCTCGTACGAATTTCGCGGCAATGCCAATTCATTATACTCTTTTGTGTAATCAATACCTTCATCAGGCACAATAGGAACCGGGCCAAACGTACGCAGTAATATCCAGTAGAAATAAGCCCTTAAAAACCTGGCCTGTCCTTTGAGATTCGCTTTTTCGGTTTCAGTAAACGTCTTATTAATATCGATGTTATTCAGAAAAACAGAGGATTGCCGGATTCCCTGGTAAGCTGTATTCCATATATCATCGCTTTCACCATTTAAACCACTTTCACTGTATTGTCCGTATTTCCATTTCTTGTACCGATCGTCCAAATCCCCGAAATACATGTCGTCCGCGAAATTGAAGGGTACAGCTTTCTTGCTGCTGACATCCTGCATATAATCACTCGCCAGAAAATTGTATGCCCGTGCCAGCCACCTGTTGGCATAATCCGGATTAGTAAACACATCCTCTGTGGTCATCCGCTCATCAAAGAGATAATCTGAGTCGAGATAATCGGTACATCCGCCAGTTACTAAAATTGACGCTGTTAAGGTTAAAAATATAATGATTCTTTTCATATTACTCAATGCTTATAAACTGACTGATACTCCTAACGACAGCGTTTTACTCAGCGGGTATCTTTTCCCGTCTGAACTGCCCATTTCCGGATCCCAAAGCTTGAAATCGCTGAATGTTAACAAGTTTGTGCCTATCAGGAAGAAGCGAACCGTATTGAGATGGGCTCTGTTGACCAAAGTTTTTGGAAGGGAATAGCCAACATCCAGCGTTTTCAAACGCAGGTAAGATCCATCCCTAAGCCAGAATGTAGACGCCCGGTAATTGTTTGGATTGTCTCCGTATGTCAGGCGAGGATAATCGGCATTAGGATCTTCATTTACCCCTAATACCCAGCGGTTACTGTTTGCCAGTTCATTCAATATATTTCCCCATCCGTCTCCGCCCTGGAACATATAAACCGAGGTTCCGTTAATAAAATAACTGGATTTTCCTACTCCCTGGAAGTGCACATTCACATCCAGGCCTTTCCAACTGGCTGACGCTCCAAACCCATAGGTGAGATTTGGTCTGGTTGTTGCACCAATCGCCACTATGTCATCATTATTCACAATGCCATCCCCATTTATATCTTTGTATTTGATATCACCAGGCATCACTTCTCCGAAGGTTTGTCTCGGACTATTACGGATGTCATCATAGTCTTTGAACAAACCCAGATCCACCAGGCCTCTTGCCTGGTTTACCCGGTGACCTTCCTGTAGCTTGTAGCCGTAAATAGTGTTTTCTTCATCTCTTTCAAGAATCTCATTCTTGCTATAAGTGATATTGCCACGTAAGGTGAAGTCTACCTGGTTAAGTTTCTGCTTGAGCGTAAAATTTCCATCGAATCCACGCGCTTCTACTTCGCCTACGTTTGCAGAAGGATTGCTCTCCAGTCCAGTCATTCCGGAAAGAAATCTGCGTTCCATATAAATTCCTTCACGGTGCTCATAAAAGTAATCGACAGACCCACTGAACTTATCGTGAAACAATGAATAATCAATTCCTAAGTCCTTTTTTGTTGAGATTTCCCATGAAACATCACGGGAGGATATGGACGAATAACGCATACCATTCCAGGCAGGTTCTGAAGACTCAAAATCAGCAAACTGATAGCCTCCGCCGGTCATCTGTTCGATTGAATACAGATAAGGGAATCTAATATCATTTCCCAGATCATCATTCCCCGTTTTTCCGTATGAATAGCGAATCTTTAGCATATTCAACCAATCCAGGCTTTTCAGAATAGGCTCCTCTCCAATATTCCAGGCACCTGAAATAGCCGGAAAAAATCCGTACCGGTAATCTTTATGGAAATTCTCCGAACCGGTATATCCGAAATTGAAATCAATAAAATAACGCGATTTCCAGTTGTAATTGGCGCGTCCCGCTACTCCCTGGTTTCGGCGTGCAATTCCATTTTTAAGATCGGTACCTATATTCTGGGTAAATACTTTTGAAGCCTGACTATATTTCAAAACCGCACCCAGGTTATGAGACCCGATACTGCGGTTATAATGGGTCTCCCATTCAAAGAACTCCCGCTTGTCTCCGTCTGATCCCGACGATTGGATCATTTTTTGTTCTTCTGCCACGCGCTTAAATACGAGTTCACCTTCGTTACGAAGGCGATCGGCATTCCATACTTCGGGACGCTTGAACCGCTTAATCCAATTGGTATTGTACGTGTCATACCCGAACCTTCCCAAAAACCGGAGTCCTTTGGTAATGAAATCGAGCTTTTGATCCAGGTTTAAAGTAGTTTGGATATTATTCGCCCAACTTTGGTTGTATCCCGTCATGGTACCCTGTACCCAGGGATTGAGGTTATCGTCCTTACCTGTCCATGATGGCACTCTCCCGTTCGTGTATAGCAGAGGCATCATGACCGCATTATATCCCATCAGTGAGGTCCAGATGGCATCCGTTCCAACTCCAGGATCATTCTGCTTCCGTAAGGACCCCGAAACACCTCCGCTTAACAAAGTGGTTTTCGTAATATCCATGTCCACGCTCAAACGATAAGTATACTTATTGAAATTGGTGTTGGTATTATACTTTTTAATGGCATTGTCGACTTTATACATACCCTCCTGGTTCTGATAGCTTCCCGATATATAATAACGGGCAGTTTTTCCGCCTCCACCTAAATTCAGCACACTACGCTGACTCTTTGCTTCATCCCTAAGCACTACATCCATCCAGTCTACATCGGGGAAACGGTCGGGATCCAGCCCAAGACGAAGTAATTCAAGTTCTGTCGGCGAATAGAGGGCTTCCTGGTTTCGGGCGGCCTTCGCCTCATTGGCCAGCGATGCATAGGTGTATCCATCAGCAAATTTTGGAAGTTTAGTCAGCTGGCTATAAAAACCTTCTACTTTAGCGTTGATATTCACTTTCCCCTCTTTTCCCCGTTTGGTTTTGATCAGGATAACGCCATTGGCGCCCCTGCTGCCATAAATAGCTGTAGCAGAGGCATCTTTTAACACCGTAAAGGATTCAATATCTTCCACATTAATCTCGTTCATGTCGCGTTCAAAGCCATCGATCAGTACCATTGCCGCATTGCTGGCGCCGAAAGTAGAGATACTGCGGACCCAGAATTCGGAAACACTCCCCGGGCGCCCCGAAGTCTGCATAGCCATGATACCAGGTACCACTCCAGCCAATCCGTCGGCTATGGAGGTGGTAGGATTCGATTTGAGCCGCTCCACATCTACTGTGGTGATCGCTCCGGTCACAGCTATCTTTCGTTGCGCCCCCGTCGAAGTAATCACCACTTCGTTAAGCGCATTCGCTTTGGTTTCTTTCAGTACAATATTGACAACCCGCTGTTCTTTCACCAGTACTTCCTGCTTTTCGAAGCCAATGTATGTAAAGACCAGGGTTTGATATGCAGGCATCTTTATCGTATACTTTCCATTGACGTCGGAGATAGCGCCCAATCCCGGCATGTTGGCAATGGATATACTTACTCCTATAAGGGGTTCTTTATTTGTGTCCGTTATAAGTCCTGATACTGTCACCTGTTCCTGTGACAGTAGGTCAAAGGAAATTCCCAGTAACACGATACAGGTTAATAAAATAAATTTCTTCATCATCTAGAATAGGTTTTCATTCGTTAATCTTCTTTAGCTATCTTCCGGATCACCCAATTGCCGGCCTCTCCGATATAAAAACACTTCCTCTCTTCATCGTAGGTAATTGCCTGAGGGAGGTTGAAGCGAGCCTGCTTTCGTAAATCTCCATTGGCATATCCACTTGTACCGTTATTCCCCCTTCCGGCGAATGTGCTTACCCTTCCCTGTGGAGTCAGGATGCGTATGGCATGGTTCTCCGCATCGCAGAAATAAAAATCGTACAAATCGTCTTCTCCCGATTTTTCATACTCCGGATTTTTCACAAACACACCTTGTACCGGCTTACTCAGACGCGCAGCGGTCCCTACTCCATCTACGTAGTCTGCACTACCTGAAACTCCGCAGACAGTATAGGGGACTTTAAAGATTTTCTTTTCCCGGTCATAATCGGTACGCATAATATAATGTTTTTGATTTGCGATTAAATAGGCATAATCCCCCGAAGGATGGACAACCATATACAAGGATACTCTGGTATCCGGAGCTGTGAACGCCAGTTTATCCTCCTTAGTAACAAAATCATACCTTCTTACTTCAGCCGTGTAATATTTTGAATAATATAATTCTCCGTTTTGCGGATGGACCATTGAGCCGTTCACACTCCGTGCATAAACGGGGATAGGTTCCTTTTGAAGAAAATTTGACGAACGGGAAAATATGTAATTACCATATTTGGTATCGCTGGCCTGGTTTTCAGAAACAATCATGTCTTGATTCCCGTCAATCCGCCAATTGATCATGGAGACCTGGGCCATATCGGTTTTAAAGATGCTTACATATCTCCTTTCGAAGTCAATTAAACGGGCATTATTCTTATCACCTGAGAAATAAAGACGATCATGATTTCGTGGATCAAAGGTGAACCACAGTATTCCCTTAAACGCCCCGCAATCTTCGAAAGACCCTTCCTTCTCCTTGTAATTAGATCCCACTTCATAATATGTCCCTAAAAAAGTCGAAACAAGGTATTTCTTTACATAAGTTAACCGTTCCTTCGCTTCGACCTGGGTGAGTTCCTGATTATTATCATCCAGAACACTTACTTCTATGTCTCCATCATAAGCCTTCATCGGAACGATACAATACACATTATTACCGCTCACTTTGATAACTTTCGCTATTTGTCCTCCAACTGTGACTTTTATTTTAGAGGGGTCATTCCCAAAGTTTTCGCCATATATAACCAGGTCGCTCCCATATCCTGCTTCCTTAGGCGAGAAATCCGTGACCACTACCGGTTTAGACGGATCGTAACCAACATCCTGCTTTTCGCCCTCTTCTTTTTTACATTGCGTTAAGCAAAGAGCAATCAACCCGAGCCACATCCAATGGGATTGCCAGCGCCAGGCTTTAACATTGTTTTTTATTTTCATATACATATTGCTTTTATCCGGCAAGCACCGGGTTACTCTATTTTAATTGTTTATCATCCTTTTTGCCACCCGACCGGAAGGGACGAGCTTTAAGTAACAATAATCTTGTTATGAATTCAATTAGTCCGTTCTGCTAGTCTCAGAAGAGTTCATGTCAATGGGATCTGTGACACTCTCAGAGCACCATATAGGATATCCTGAACTACCTTAAGTGTTCATTGCCTGTATCGTCGTGACGAATTGAATAACAGTATTGAGGATGCCTTCTCTTAAGAAGCAGGGAAGGCGGAGTTGTGAAATAAGTACTTGTTGGTCATATTGAAAATTTAAGTTTAAATATTTGATTTAATTGAATTTAGATGAATTGTTCCTTAAAGTCATCCGTCTGAAATAAACAATAGGAGTTTCATATACAGTTTTCTATTTGGTTATTAAGCGTGTGTCTCAATTCACATCCTGATATTGTCTTGTTCTTTCATCATAGCGGCATCAGTCATTAATGCCTCAGGGTTAAGCCTCTAATGGGTAGCCTCTAATACTGTGTCATATCCTTATAAAGGTTATAATTGGGAATCCATTTTAAAGAGTCTTTCGTTTCTGCTTCGATACGAAGTACAAGTTTTACAATCCAAAATAAAGGAATGGCGCCAGGATTATTTGTTCAACCTTTTGTCGATTCGTCTCATTTTTGAGGTTAATGATAAATGTCACTACATCAGGTAAATCCGTATAATTTCAGTACGACTTTACGGACGATCCTCAATAGAAAATAATCTATGTAATAGCGAGCTTACCAGAATGAATAGTTCTTTGGTTTTATAAATTAATCGCTAATTGATCAACGATTTAACCCTCAGACAGACGCCGAATTATAAAAGGCGCAATAACCGGCTTACTATTTGTTTTTAACACCAGGTACTTGTATCACTAAATAAAAATCGGGGCAAGGTTATTGTTAGACATACTACATATTAAAACCGTAGCATTATGGATAAGATAAAGAAACACGACCTGATGGAGAAAATTGTCAGAGAACTTGAAGATCTGAAGAACAGTCAGCAGGCAGTTATTCAGAAGATCGGTAAAATTGAAGTGGACAATATTGAGCTTGGAGACAGCAGGCTGGAAAAAGACCTTCCCGATGTGCATCAGCGTACTTCAGACAACCTTGATACCATTACCGGCATTCTTGATTATTTCGCCGGGACGACCGAGGAGTTCGGAGATAAAAACCATATTTTGGAGCTAAAGGAAGAAAAGGCGATTCGGGAAGCCACAGGAGGCTAAAGATTTTTATAAGGCCAATCTCCTTAAAATCTATTCAGGGGATTGGCTTGTTCTAAAAACAGTGTCTTTTAATTAGGTTCAGTATAGTTAATCAGCTTTTTAGTCGAGGGCTTATTGCCCATCACGAATTCTAGTGTCCCCCCATTGACAATATCAGCCTGAGTAATATACGATTTGTTATAAGGCTTGTTATTCAATCGCATGGATTGAATATAACAATTAGCTTTCGAAACATTTGTTGTTTTGACCGTAAAGCTCCTGCCATTATCCAGCCGGATAACAGCGCTCTTTAAAACGGGAGATCCTATATTATAAATACTGTTAGCCGGATTGACAGGATAGAAACCCATCGCGCTGAAGATATACCAGGCAGACATCTGCCCGCAGTCGTTATTGCCGATGTAACACTGAGGCGTGGCGGAATACATTTCGTTTAGTATCTTAGAAATATAAAACTGCGCTTTCCATTGACGGTCTGAAAAATTGTACAAGTAAGCAACATGATGGCTTGGCTCGTTGCCATGAGCATACTGCCCGATAAAGCCTGATGCATTGTGGTTCACCTTGGTAGAGGTGTCGGTATAAGTAAAGAACCGGTCGAGCCTGTCGCCGAATTTCTTTTCATTGCCCATCAGATGTACCAGCTCCTTAACCTGGTGAGGTACATACCAAAGGTACTGCCATGCATTTGCTTCTGTAAAAGGGTGACCTCCGTTATGGCCGTATTCAAGCGCATTAAAGGGCTCAAGCCATTTTCCGTCTGAATTTTTCGCTCTGAAAAAAACGGTCTTGGCATCATAGAGATTCTTATAGAAACCTGCACGCTTCATGAAATAAGCGTAATCGTCCATATGATTGAGTTTTTTAGCAAGCTGAGCTACGCACCAGTCGTTATAAGCGGTTTCGAGGGTGATAGAAACAGACTGCGACTGCAGGTCTTCGGGCATATAACCGTACTTCTCCCAGATGCTTATGGGCGACTGAACATGATCGGTCATGGACGTTTCTTTTACGGCCTTGTAAGCTTCATCTACGTCAATCCCTGGAAGATCTTTCATTATTGCATCGGCAATTACCGGGATTGCATGGTTCCCGATCATGCAATACGTCTCCGAGCCCCAAAGTTCCCAGATAGGTAAAAAGCCATAGCTCTTATGATGCAGAACCATACTATTAACAAAGCCGGCAGTTTTTTCTATTTGAGTGAGTGTGTAAAGCGGGTGAGCAGCACGATAGGTATCCCATAAAGAGAAAGTAGAATAGATCTCTTTTTTTCCGGCATTGCGGATCGTCATATCTCCTGCGGTGTAGTCGCCGTTCACATCAGTGATATTGTTGGGCTGCGTAAATGCATGGTACATGCAAGTGTAAAAGATCTGCTTCTGTTCCGTTGTACCTTCGATATCCATTTTCGACAGTTCTTTCTCCCACAGGTCTTCTGTTTGCGCAACAATACGGTCAAAATTCCAGTCTTTGATCTCTGTGTCGAGATTCTCTTTGGCGTTATCTGCACTGATGGCGGATATGCCTACTTTAACCAGTACTTCCCTTCCGCCTGTTTTATCAAAAGTAACCACAGCTTTGATATCTGCGTTACCAGTAGTTAACTTCTTATCCGGATAAGTAAACGTCCCTTCCTGCATCAGCGTAGAGGTGAACGGTCTGGAGAACCTTGCATAAAAATAAACCTTACGAAGTTTCGCCCAGCCTGTCATAACACGGTACCCCTCTATGGTCTGGTTGTCTATCACCCGGATCTGTGCAGCAATAATGCGGGCAGAACGAACTTTCGTGCCTTTTTTGCTGGTGTGATCTATGTCTATTATCAGATTCCAGGGCTTGCCTTCAGGGAATGTGTACCGGTGAAATCCTGCATGCATGGTTGCTGCAAGCTCTGCTTTAATATCGTAATCCAGAAGCTGAACGCTATAATAACCTGGTTTAGCCGTTTCCTGTTCGTGAGAAAAGCGCGAACGGTAACCGCTTCCAGGCTTATCCTCAGTTCCCGCATTTGTTTTAATCTCACCCGTAGTGGGCATCATCAATACATCTACCAGGTCGGGTATTCCCGTGCCGTTTAAGTGTGTATGACTAAATCCTACAATAGTGCTGGCTTTATAGTCGTAACCGCTACAGGGGCGTGCATCTATCTCCTCCTTTGTGTCAGGGCTCAGTTGTACCATTCCGAACGGAACCGTAGGGCCGGGAAAAGCACAGCCAGGCAGCCCGGCTGCGGCACCTGTGCCAATAAATGGGTTTACAAAGTCAACTTTTCGTTGAACTTGTTGTGCTGGCGCTATGCTAAAATAGCTTATAAATGTCAGTAGCCCGAGGGCTTTTTTAACTATCATAAGAGTTTATTGTCTTTATTTTGTTTGCTTTCGGTTTGGTTGTTTGTTGTTTTCAAATGTAATAAACCGAAATGTATAAAAACAAGATAATCTGTATTTTATTCGTTTTTCCTATTCTTCTTCCCCTTCTGCTTCTGTGGAAGATAAGATATAAAAGGCGCCTTTCGTGACGATTCTAACGTCTTTAGGAACAGGGGTGATCAGTTTTATCTCTGTATAACCAAGGTCAGAAACTCCGCTGATCACTTCGGCTTTATCAAAATAATACACCGCATCTGCCGGTGTTTTCTGATCCTTGTCTTTAGCCGAACCAGCTTCTTTCTCAACTTTCTTCAGGTAGTAGATGTACTCTTTACCCCCTGATCTCACGATGGATTCGGTCGGAACCGCAGGAGTGGTATGACTTCCTGTTTCAATCAGAGCCGATACATACATTCCCTGGATGAGATTGCTCTTCGCCGCGTTTTCAATCACTGCGTGCGCAATGATGGCTTTGCTGTCATTTTCAAAAGACTGGTTTACTCCATAGATCTTCCCGGTGATCTCCCTGTTATTCTGGTTGGTCAAAAGAAAGGTGACTGTCTGGCCTTCTTTTACTTTGAAAAGGTCTTTTTCGTAAACAAGCAGATCGCAATGTACTTTAGAGTTGTCGATAACATTCATCAGAGAGCGGGCGGCTTCGGCATACGAACCGGTCTCTATGCTGATCTTGCTGATTGTGCCACCAAGAGGGGAATACACCGGAACGAGCGAAGTAAGCTTTCCTTTAGCTGTAACCGAAGGATTAACACCTGCTTGTTGCAAACGGCGCGCCAGAGCTGCTGTACGGGCTTCATCGCCGTGGTACGCAGCTTCCGCCTGCTGCAGAACTTTACCTGTTCCCGCGTTGTTTTCATTCAGCTCCTTTTGCCGCGTAAACTCTTTCTTCGCATAGTTTAACTCATTCAATGCAGTGAGATACTCCTGTTGGAGACTGATAATTTCATTGCTTTCGATGGCGGCAAGTTTTTGTCCTTTATATACATGAGAGCCTTCGAGCACAAAGATCTGTTTCACCACGCCTCCTGTGAGCAGGGTGACTTCGGCCTTATTCTGAGGCGGGACCTCGAGCTGTCCGCTGGCTTTAACCACCGATTTCAGGTTCTTCTCTTCAATAGGCCCCAGTTGTATATTCACTGCATCTATTTGTCTTTGGCTCAGTTGTATTCCTTCCCGGGTAGCAGTTTCCTCTGATTCTTTCTCTGCGTCGTCTGTTGGCTGTTCGTTTCCGCCGCAGCCCAGAACAAGCAGGGAGCACAGAAAAAATAGTATACTTTTTAGTTTTCTTTTTAAGACGGTCATTTTATAGTCCTCCGCTGAGATAAGATAATTCAATAATTGCTTTATTATAATCCTTGAGTGATTGCAAGTGCAGAAGGCGGATATTTATCGCCTGACTGGTATTCTGGATAAATTCAATATAGCCGATTTCCCCCCGGCTGTAGGCAAACTGCGCTATCCGGATCTGTTCTGCAGCCTGTTTAAGTCCCGGTCCTTCATAATAATCAAGGGCCTGCTTGTACTTCATGTATTCCTGGAGTTGCTGTCCGTATTGTTTTGAAAGCCGGAGGGATGCAGAGGTTTGCTCGGCGAGGGCGATCTGCCTGCCGATTGCCGCCGCCTTTATCCTTCCCTGCTGTGCCCCCGAAAACAGGGGAATGGCCACACCGGCCTCAAAACCAGCCATCCTTGTTCCCGGGAAATAATCGCGGTCTATACCCGCTGGGTTAAACGGTCGTACCAGAAGCTGGTGGCGGTAACTAAGTGTAATGTCGGGAAGAAGTTTTTGTTTCTCGGCTTTCACCTCTGCTTCTGTAGCTATTAGTAGTTGGTTATAGTAACTCGTTTGTGGGTTATTCCGCGTTGCTGCGGTGTCCGGATCAACCGGAGCTGGGAGTTTTTCAAGCGGAGCGGAAACAATTTCAGGAAGCTGGCTCAACCCCATAAGCGATGCAAGCTCCTGCTTTGCTATCTTCACATCCGCGAGGGCCTGTCCTTTGTTAACCTCCATTTCCTTGGCTGCATTCAATGCCGAAAGCTGCTCGAGATAAGAGGTTTCACCTGTTTTATAACGGATCCGTGCTCTTTCCGAGAAGTTTTGAAACAAACTGTCCTGGCTTTGGAATAACGAGGCCCGGTTTTTCGTATACCATAAGTTATAATACGCAAGTTTTACCTCTCTGATCAGCTCATTTGTACTTACAGCCAGCGCGCGTTTGCTCAGATCTGTGCGTGCCTTTGCTGCTTTGTTCTGAGTGCCGTAAACCATGGGCAGACTGAAGCTCTGCGTGACGCTTATGCTGTTATCACTGCCTCCGCCTGCTGTTGGGTCTTGTGTGAGTGACACCCCCGTCCTTGAAGGCTCAAAAGATGTTGACTGAAGCGCTGTGTTTTGTTCCACCTCCAGGCTGCTCCGCTTTAAAGCCTGATTTTGTTTTATTGCAAGTTCAATGCATTCTTTCAGGCTTAGCGGCTTTTGATTCTCCTGTGCCTTTGTCTGTGCCGGTAGCAAAAAAACGGATAAAAATAGTAAGGAGATCATTATCTTATTCCCTGCTGCCAGTGATGTTTTACCCGGCCTTTCATCTTCGTTTTGTGTGAACAACACGTAAAGCGCTGGAAGAACCAGCAGGGTGAGCAAAGTGGCAGATATCAGTCCTCCGATGACCACTGTGGCCAGCGGTCTTTGCACTTCTGCTCCGGCGGTCGTAGAAAGTGCCATGGGCAGAAAGCCGAGCGACGCTACTGCGGCAGTCATAATAACGGGTCTTAATCTCACTTCCGTGCCCTTTTTTACCCGCTCAATGATATTCGCAACGCCTTCTGCCTTTAGATGATTGAAGTAGCTTATTAAGACGATGCCGTTTAGCACAGCCACCCCGAAAAGGGCAATGAATCCAACTCCTGCCGATATACTGAAAGGCATATCCCTTATCCACAAAGCAAAGACGCCTCCAATGGCAGATAAAGGTACAGCCGAAAAGATCAGCAGGCTTTGCTTTAATGAATGAAAGGTAAAAAAGAGCAGGATAAATATGAGCAGGAGGGCAGCTGGTACAGCAAGGGCCAGTCGTTGTTCTGCCGCCTTCAGGTTTTGAAATTGACCTCCGTAAGTAGTGTAATATCCTGTTGGCAAATCGAGGCCTTCATTAAGCAACTTCTGAATTTCATGGACCGCGCTTTCAACATCTCTGTTCCTGACATTAAAACTTACGTAGATCCTCCGCTTTCCATCTTCGCGGCTTATCTGCGCGGGCGCTTCTTCAATCTTTATGTCGGCGATCTGGCTTAAAGGTACGCGGTTCCCCGAAGGTAAAGCGATATACAGGTTTTCGATGTTAGTAACGTCTTCACGAAGCTCCCTGCTCAGACGAATGACTATTTCGAATCTTTTTTCTCCTTCATAAACAGCTCCTGCCACCTGTCCCGCAAAAGCGGTGCTGAGTGCGGTATTCACATCTTCGATATTTAGTCCATATTGTGCGATTTTACTGCGGTCGTAGTTCACTACTATTTGAGGAAGTCCGCTAACCTGTTCTACTATCGGCTCGCTTACTCCATTCACCCCGGCGATCAGTTTGGCGGCCTTATCTGCCTGTGCAGAAAGGATGTCCATATCGTCGCCGAAGATCTTGACAGCCACATCCTGCCTGATCCCGGTCATGAGCTCATTGAACCGCATTTGCATGGGCTGTGTTACTTCTACATTAATGCCGGGAATGTCTTTAAGGGTTTCTTCTATTTTTTCCATCATTTCCTCTCTTGTGCCTGCTGTTTTCCATTCATCTTTGGGTATCATAGATAACATCATATCACCCCGCTCCACCGGCATCGGGTCCGTTGGTATTTCGGCGCTTCCTATGCGCGTCACCGCCTGACGTATCTCGGGGAAATTCTTCTTCAACAGCTTCTCCGCTTTGCCAAATGTTCCCACTACGCGGGTAAGAGAAGTTCCCTGCATCATGCTGATCTCGACCGTCAGGTCTCCTTCTTCAAGCGTGGGTATAAACTCACCGCCCATATTTGAGAATACCCATAATGCAAGGGCCAGCAGCGTGGCGGATAAAAGGATGGTGAGCTTTTTTGCTTTTAATACGGCCTCAAGAACCGGTGCATACCAGCGGTACAGGCCTTCCATTAAGCGGTCCGAAATGTTGCGCTTGTGCTGCGTCTTTTTGCTTAGAAACAGGGCGCTGGCCATCGGAACGTATGTAAGCGAAAGGATAAAAGCACCAAGTATGGCGAAAGTAACGGTTTGAGCCATGGGCCGGAACATTTTGCCTTCGATACCCACCAACGCAAATAGCGGCAGATAAACAATGAGAATAATGATTTCCCCGAAGGTCGCGCTATCTCTGATCTTCGATGCTGCCGAGTATACCTCATGATCCATCTGCTTTTGTGTCAGCTTTGTCGTTCCTGTAAATGAAGCACTGCCTGTAATACGATGGACGATGGCTTCCACGATGATGACGGCACCATCGACTATCAGGCCAAAATCGATAGCTCCCAGGCTCATCAGGTTGCCGGATACTCCGAACAGGTGCATCATGGTAATGGCAAACAACATAGCCAGGGGGATGACCGACGCAACGACGAGTCCCGCCCTTAGGTTTCCAAGCAGCAGGACCAGGACGAAGACCACGATCAGGCCTCCTTCAATCAGGTTTTTTTCTACAGTGCCCATCGCTCTGCCGACCAGCTCAGTCCGGTCAATGAAAGGTTCGATGATCACTCCTTCAGGAAGAGACTTGCCGATCTGCTCCATCTTCTCTTTTACATTTTTGATGACCTCGTTAAAGTTCTCTCCCTTCAGCATGAGCGCTACTCCCGCAACGACTTCACCCTCGCCGTTTCGGGTGACGGCGCCATACCGGTTAGCGCTGCCATAACGAACATCTGCCACATCGCGTATGAGCACCGTTGCTCCTCCGCTCTTCCTTACAACGATTTGTTCTATGTCAGACAATGTTTTTACTTGTCCCAGGCCACGGATGAAGTAAAGATTACTCCGTTGTTCAATATAAGAGCCGCCGGTATTCTGATTGTTTTTTTTGAGGGCTGTATAGATGTCGCTGATCGTGATATTCAGGCTATTCAACCTTTCGTTGTTTAATGAAATTTCATATTGTTTTACGTAGCCGCCCCAGCCGCTGACTTCAGCAATGCCGGGCGTTCCCGCCAGTTGCCTCCGGACAATCCAGTCCTGGATCGTTCGAAGATCAGTCGCCGTATACTTATCTTCATACCCCGGCTTCGTATGTATCACGTACTGATAGATCTCCCCGAGGCCGGTGGTTACCGGGGCCAGAACAGGACGGCCGGAACCTTCAGGAATAGTTTCCCCGGCCTCCTTCAACTGCTCGCCGACTTGTTGCCGGGCCAGATAAATATCAGTATCGTCTTTAAACACAACGGTAATTACCGATAACCCTGATCTTGAAATGGAACGCTTTTCAATAACTGCAGGAATATTGGCGATGGCCAGTTCGATAGGTGCAGTGATATATTGCTCCACTTCCTGTGCACCAAGCGCAGGCGCCTGCGTTATGATCTGTACCTGGTTATTGGTTATATCGGGTTGTGCATCAATGGGTAGCTGAGTGGCGGAATAAACCCCGGCTACGATCAGCAGTATTACAAACGCGCCTGTCATCAGCTTGTTGCTGATAGAGAACGCAATGATTTTGTCAAACATTCAGACTTAATTAATTGCAATACCTTCCCTGGGAGGAAAATATCGTGTTCAGTAAAATAGAGTATTAGTTAAAATGAAAGGAAATAAGCAAGTTTAGGTGGTTGCCATACGCTGATCGGAGTATTCCGGACGTCTCCGGGAATATGTTCTCCAAGTTCGAATTCGGCACTCACAGGAAGAAGAATTGAAAATACCGATATTTTGGTGGCCGCAGGTGTGGTGCAGCACGTGCATTGACAGAAAGGCGAACAAAGGTCATTCATGTGGTCCTCAGGAGAAGAGGAGTTATGATTCACAGCAGAATCCTTCTTGCTGGTTTCAGCAAATGTATCCGCGCAAGGCATAAAGCTCATTACAAATACCATCAGGCTAAATAGGTAGCAGAGGAATTTCACAGCGTAAGTATAGGATATAATTGAAAATTATCAGAAGAAATAACAGAACCAAAATGATGTACATTTGGCGAATAAAGCATTGCAATATGAAGATGAGGTTGTTCTTGTCGATAATTTTTACGACCTGCGCGATAAACCAATTAAATGCCCAGATGTGGAGGAGTGAGCTCTATCCTGCAAACTGGAAGTCTTCGCAGGATAAGACCTTCTATTCAGATATGCTTATCCAGGATTTTTCATACGCAGGGTACCACCGTGGAGAAAAAGAAATACCGTCTGACTTTAAAACCGTGATGGATGTAACTAAATCTCCTTATAACGCTGATAATACCGGAAAAGAGGATGTTACTTCAGTACTCCAAAGGGCAATCGATGATGCCGGTTCTGTAAAGGGTGGCTGCGTGGTTTATCTGCCTGAAGGTATTTACAAGGTAAGTGTTACCACCGGCAAGAGCTACTGCTTAATTCTGGCGCATTCAAATATAGTGTTAAAGGGAGCCGGAGCGGAAAAGACATTTATACTTAACAGTTCTGCAGCCATGCGCAGTAAAGCGATTGTGAGAATCGCACCTGCAAACTCTTCCCCGCCGCTTGTGCAGGGAAAACAGCTAATCACCAAAGATCTGCTAAGCCCTTCAATGATAGTTCCCGTACAGAGTACAAATGGCTTTAAACCCGGCGACATGGTTCTCATCAGCAATGAAATTGATAACGAATGGATAACAGAACACCACATGCTTAAATACTGGAAAGATATGGGCCGGCAACTGGGTGGGCAGAAGTACTACCGGGAAATAGTGAAAGTTAATTCCGCTTCAAATGAATTGACGATCGATATCCCGATTCGCTATACATTGAAGATGGCTCAGAAGGCGGGTGTATCTATAGCTCCTGCTATGTTGCGGGAAGTAGGTATTGAGAATTTATCAATCGGGAATAAGGAGATCTCAGAGGAAGGTGACTGGACAGAAGAATCTTATAAGATCAGAGAGAATCCCTCTTATCAAAGTCACGACTCATGGGCCATTGCTATGGAGAAGGTATCCAACGGCTGGATTCGCAGGGTTGCGTCGTATTGCCCTGCAGGAAATAGCTCTCAGGCACATCTTCTTTCAAACGGTATAAAGGTTTCTCAAACCAAAAATATCAGCATCATAGAGTGCAATTTTAAAAAGCCGCAATATGGGGGCGGGGGCGGAAATGGCTATATGTACCGGATTATGGGTAACGAAACCCTTATTAAAGATTGTGTTGCGGAATTCAGCAGGCATGGCTTTGTGTTGTCGGGAATGACAGCATCAGGTAATGTATTCCTTAATTGCCTTGATAAAGATTCAGGGTGGCAGACAGGCACAACGGGAAACGAAAAGACCAGCGGTAGCGGCAGCGACCATCATATGCATTTTAGCCATTCAAACCTGTTCGATCGCTGTACCGTCGAAAATAGTTTCTTTGCTGCGGGTTGGCGTAAATGGGGTGGATCGGCTATTCATGGAATTACGGGCGCCCACAGTGTATACTGGAGCCTGAGGAGTAACGGCACTCAAGCTTACGCCGTGCAAACCCAGCAAGGGCGCTATGGCTACGTTATTGGAACTTCAGGAAATAAACCCGATGTGTGCACTTTAGCCTGGGAGCCTGGAACTGAATGGATTACCGATCCGGTGGATTTTGTAGAAGGGAAGGGGAAGGGAGAGGATCTGGACCCGCAGTCTCTTTACCTGGATCAGTGTAACAGGCGGCTGAGGTCAAATGTTCCTCTTAGACGATGATGCGAATGAGATAAGAAAGACAGGAGAATGATTCGGTGTTTCTTCCGGAAAGCTTTGGGGTGAGAGCACTCATCCCGAATCATTCCCCTCGCATATCAGAAGAAGGATGGTCGAGATCCAACCCTTTTCCCCGATATTTTCTGTATCGGTTTGCTTAAAGAAATGCTTTATGCTATTTTGCAGCTTTATTGATACTGATGATAAAGAAATTCCTTACTTGTATTCTATCTCCTTGCTTAATTCTGTTTATCACTTCCTGCCAGCAAGACGTTAAAAATGCTTCCTCCGATCAGGCTGATTCGACAAAAAGCGATTCTTCTGCAACAGTCACAGAAACAGCTGTTTCATCTGATAAGCAACGTGTACCTGCTGACGCTGCTGCCATACTTGCACGTAAGCAAGTCCCTATCCTGTGTTATCATCAGATACGCGACTGGAAGCCGAGAGATTCAAAGGGCGCCAAAGATTACATTGTTCCGGTAAGTACGTTTAAGGAGCATATCAAAATGCTGGCGGATAGTGGCTATCATTCTGTTCTTCCCGAGCAGGTGTATAACTATCTTTTGTACGGCGACCCATTGCCTCCCAAACCGGTTATGATCACATTTGACGACAATGAGGAAAATCAGTTTGTGATTGCGAACGCTGAATTAAAGAAATATGGATTTAAGGCTGTGTATTTTATCATGACTGTTTCGCTTGGCCGGCCAAACTATATGAGCCGCGAACAGGTAAAGCAGTTGTCGGATGAAGGAAATACTATAGCCAGCCACACCTGGGATCATCATAACGTGAAAAAGTATCAGGGGGAGGACTGGGTGACTCAAATAGAGAAGCCAACTAAAACCTTGAAAGAGATCACCGGGAAAGAGATAGAGTATTTTGCCTATCCCTTCGGTTTGTGGAACAAGGAAGCTATTCCCGAGTTAAAGAAGAGAGGTATGAAAGCAGCGTTTATACTTGCTACCAAGAGAGACGATGCCGATCCTTTATTCACCATCCGAAGGATCATAGCCAGCGGATATTGGAGCGCCAGGACGCTGCACAACAGTATGGTTAACAGCTTTGGGGAGAAAAGGAATTAAGAACAGATGTCGTTGTTGTACTAGATTTTACAACAACATCTGTTCTTAACTAAACAGTCTTATTTTTTTCCGGCGGTTATACCTTTCCAGTCATCTGTACGGAAAGGAGAAGCGGGAAGCCCGGCTACGTTATATAAATTCCCGGATGGATTGTTAGCCCAATTGTATCTTACTGCAACAGGGTTGGGAACCTGCGGACTTGAAACGACCACCGTGTTTCCAACGATCTTTGCCTGCGCCCAATAGAATTTTTGGTCACTTCCCGCAATAGCAAATCCCTTTAGCTCATTTCCCCCCTTTATGCTCAAACCCTTGTCTGTATGCTTGAAGCTGAGGCGGACAGTATTATTTTCAATTTTATTCGATTCGTATATAGGTCCCGAATAGGCAATCTTCTCGCCGTAAACATTAGCCCTGGCAATAAGGGCAAGACGTCTGCCAACCTCTTGTTTATTTTTGGGATGAATATCCTTTTCTTCACCGATGTCAATAGTGACAGCCATTCCGGTGTTCGGTAAAGAAAGGGTCATCTTCTGTGCTTCCCGAAGCTCGGCCCATTCCGACTCTACCGGCTGATCATTGGCTTTCATGAAATTAGCAAGCTGCACAAAGTAGAAAGGAAAGTCGCCTCTGTTCCAGCTTTTGCGCCAGTCGCTTATCATTAAAGGAAAAAGCTCGCGGTACTGATAGGCACGGCTGGCATTGCTTTCTCCCTGGTACCAGATCGCCCCTCTTATGGCATAAGGAACAATAGGATTGATCATGGCGTTGTACAGAACGGTAGGCCTGTTGGGTCCGGTATTCACTACCGGCATAGAAGGCAGATCGGTTAAAGATGCACCTTTTTTGAATTTCCATTCACCGGCAAGTTCCACCTTTTCACCCGAAGCGTTCTTTACAAAGACTTTTTTTGCTTCTCCATAGATTCCTCCGTTACCACTTCCGTCATATACTCTCACGGTGACATAGTTTTCGCCTTCTTTGACCAGGTTACCGGGAACGGTATAGGTGCGGGGTTTATCCCATCCTTCTGTTTTTCCAATTTCTGTTCCGTTGAAAAAGGTATAATCATTATCATCAATAGGGCCAAGGCTTAAAGTTAAGTCCTTTCCGGCCCATGCCGCCGGAACGGTAAATGTTTTACGGAACCAGACAATCCCGTCGAATTCGCCTAAGCCAGCGCTTTCCCAGGTGGCTGGCAATGTCATCGTTTGCCAGTCTGAAACATTTTGCCCGGTAGCTGCCCAGATCGCCTTGCCTCCTTCATAGCCCTGATCTTTTGCGTTCAGCGCTGCCGTCCATACTTTGAGTGCCGCCTGGTATTTTACTTCTTCACTTCCATCGCCGTTGCGGTCGTTTTCCATTTTCTGCACTGCCGAAGCAAAGTCGGACATCTTCTTTAAAGAGGGCCCGCTTGTCCACGCCTCAGCGATGGTTCCGCCCCATGATGTATGGATCAGTCCGATAGGGATGTGCTTGCTTTCGTAGATATTCCTTGCAAAGAAGTAGGCCACAGAAGAAAAGTTCTCTACAGTATTGGGAGAACATAGCTGCCAGCTACCTCCGTCAATTTTTACATCGCTAAGAGGAGCGGTACTGGTTGCTTTTTGCACCTGCAATAAACGGATTTCAGGAAAGGTGGCTGATTGTATTTCTTTCTCATAATTATTGATTTTCCCCCAGCCGGCCAAAGGCATTTCCATATTGGACTGGCCTGAACAAACCCATACTTCGCCGATAAGGATGTTGCTTAAAGTGAGTGTTTCCCCATCGTCGAAAGTAATGGAATAGGGGCCGCCGTAGGAGGGTGTACTCACTGCGATCTTCCAGTTTCCTTTGCTATCGGGTTTTGCAATGTAGCTTTTGCCGTTCCAGGAGGTTCTGATTTTTACCTCTTTCTTTGAATCGGTCGAACCCCAGAGTGGCGCGTTGTCTTTCTGCTGCAGAACCATGTTGTTGCTGAAAAATGCAGGCAATGTGACCTTCGCTTCAGTATGCCATGGCAGCAGTGCGAGATGCCCGACCACAAAAGCGAAGAGAAGTGATCTTTTAGTGTACGTGTTCATTGATATTAATGGTTGGTTAATTGTTTTTTTCGCCCTGGGTTTTAAGACAAGACTATACAAACCTACATAATTATTACTTCAAGTCAGCGCTGGTGTCGGTTCGGAATGAAAAAGCTGGCATTATCATTGCTTAAACAACACTAAGCCTGTGATTTAAATAGAATATTGAAGGGCGGGTTAAAATCAGGATTATGGAAGCTACACAGCATCTGCGCAACCTTGGTGATGAAGTAATAAGGGTTGAGTCATTATATTTAAGTTTAAAGATCGGCAAGGCACTAGCCGGTGAACGGTTCTTAAAAGAGAAAGAATTATCAGAAGCAGAAGAACTGTGGAAAGATATCAATAAGGAATACTATAGTTTTCTGGCGTTCCTTCAATCAAGGGACGGCATAGCCGCCTGATCGTTATGGCAATAGACAACACCCGCTTGTTTTCAGTACAACATAAGGTACTGGAGATATATGAAAATAGTACACTGGATTATTACCTTCTGGAAGGGGATGTTCCGGTAATTTCCCAAAGTAGCTTATTGGATTTTCTCGGAATCCAGGCAGACGACGTAGGAAATGTGTTTTTTCCCGAACAGAAAGATATCGTTTTATTTACGACCTCTGAGAACGTTCGTGAGACGGGAATCCCTGTTGAGCTAATCCCCCTGTTATGTGCCGGTTTTGCGGAGCATGGGATTAACGATCCCTTGTATAAGCAGAACTCCTACAACGCTTTAAGGCTGATGATCGGGCTGTCATTGTTAGGGCTCGACAGGCTGATAGATGAAACCCCCTCTGCAAAATAAAGGGTGCAAAAGTGACAGCTAAACCTGCCTTTTTGATCTCATAAAACCTGCCGGAATGTAATTTTTTCAGAGCAGGAGTGTTTTGTGTCAATATAGGCATTCGCTATTGCGACTGGCACTTTATTTGACGCTCCTTTAGCGATTGATTTTTCAAAAAGATAAATTTAAGGAGGACAAAGCTATGTCACTGGTTAAATTTAACAACGGAAAAAACAGCAATGCATTAGTCCCAGGGATTGATGACATTTTTGAATCTTTCTTTAACGATTCCTTTTTTTCAGACAGAATGGTATCAAGAGTTCCCGCTGTGAACATCTGTGAGACCCAGGACCACTACAACATTGAACTTGCAGCTCCGGGACTGAAGAAGGAGGATTTCAGAGTTCAGCTTGACAGGAATATTCTGACAATATCAGTTGAGCAGAAGTCTGAAAATACTGAAAAGAACAGGAAGTATAACAAACGCGAATTTAACTATACTTCTTTTGTTCGTTCGTTTGCGCTGCCTGAAAGTGCGGATGACGCACACATCGAAGCGGAATATCATGACGGTGTATTGAAGATCGACGTCGCTAAAAAAGAAGAAGCAAAGACGATGACCCGTCAGATAGAGATTAAATAAACGATTGTAGTACTTGTTAGTATTATGTAAAAAAGAAGAGACTGTCCTCACCACCGGGCAGTCTCTTCTTTTTTGCTGTTATAAGTACTTATCTTAGACATTTAACCAGGTATCGTAAATAAAAAGTAATGAGAAGAATTCCGTTTTTTCAGGTGGACGCCTTTACCGATAAACCTTTCAAAGGTAACCCTGCCGCTATTTGTCTGCCGGATGAAGAGTTAAGTATGGAGACTATGCAGGCAATAGCTGCAGAGAACAATCTTGCTGAAACAGCTTTTGTTGTAAAAGCGGCTGAGGGCTTTGATCTAAGATGGTTTACACCCACTGTAGAAATAGACCTATGCGGTCACGCCACGCTGGCTACTGCGCACATCCTTTGGGAAGAAGGAATCCTCGATAAATCTGAAATAGCTTCTTTTAATACCCGGAGTGGCGTGCTTACTGCCAGTTTATCAGGCGATTGGATAGAACTTAATTTTCCTGCCTCCCTGAATAATCCGGCAATCCTTCCCGAAGAGGTAAGTAAGGCGCTGCAAGCAGAACCAGTGCACGTTGTATTTGCCAGGGATCGTTATATCGTTGAGCTTGAAAAGGCCGAAGACGTTGTGTCTTTGAAGCCCGACTTTGCCGGTCTTAGAGAACATGAAATAGTGATAGTAACCAGCCCCGCTGATGAAGGATCTCCTTATGATTTTATTTCCCGCACTTTCGCGCCATTGCACGGCATAGATGAAGACCCGGTCACAGGGTCATCACACTGTGCTCTGGTTCCTTATTATGCAGGGAAGTACGGCAAAAATGAATTCTTCGCTTATCAGGCTTCTGCTCGCGGCGGAGAGCTCAAATTAAGGCACGAGGGCGACAGGGTGCTAATGTCGGGGCAGGCAATAACAGTTATTACGGGTACTTTCTTTCCAGGCGGCTCGGCTTAATGTAATCATCACATTAGCAAAACGATATATTAATACCCGACTGTTATCTTGCATAGTAAAAGAAGTATTATGAAAATCAGTTTAAATCCTTTACTGCTGTTTTACTATATCAGGATACGTCTCTTCAGGGTGGGGATGCGGTCGTTCTTTTTACATTAAAAGAACTAGCTTAGTATATGACGAAGATATTGTATGCCATTCAGGGTACCGGCAACGGTCACTTAAGCCGGGCTATGGACGTTGTGCCCTGTCTGGAAAAAGTCGCGGAAGTTGATGTACTGATAAGTGGTATTCAGGGCGATTTGATTCTTCCGTTTCCCATTGCCTATAAGCTTCGCGGGCTAAGTTTCATATTTGGGAAGTCGGGCGGGGTGAACCTTTGGAAAACCTTGATGAAAGCAAACCTTCGTAAGCTGGCAAAGAGTATTAATTCGCTTCCCGTTGAAAAGTACGATCTTGTGATCAACGACTTCGAGCCGGTTTCGGCATGGGCCTGTTATCTTAAAAATAAGCCCTGTATAGCGCTAAGTCACCAGTCAGCCGTATTGTCTGCCGCTTCTCCCAAACCGCTTCACACCGATATGATTGGAAAGCTGATATTGAATAACTATGCACCCTCCAGCGCCAAATATGGATTCCATTTTGCACCGTATAGCGAGAATATATTTACTCCTGTAATCCGGAGGGAAGTCCGGGAGCAGCAAATTTCAGATAAAGGCCACTACACCGTATATCTTCCGGCGTACGATGACGACCGGCTCATCAAGCAGTTGTCGAGGTTCAGTGATATACGCTGGCAGGTTTTCAGCAAGCATAATAAGAAACCGCGCGATATAAAGAATATTACGATCAGGCCCGTGGAGAGCGAGAAGTTCATCAAAAGTATGGCTGCTTCTGCCGGAGTATTGTGTGGCGCAGGGTTTGAAACCCCGGCTGAAGCATTATTTATGGGCAAGAAGCTATTGGTGATCCCCATGAAGAATCAGTACGAACAGCATCTGAATGCCGCAGCGCTTAGGTCAATGGGCGTTCCGGTGATGAAAAGTCTGAAGTCTAAATATGAAGCTGATATTTCTGACTGGCTTTTAAACGGGTCGCCGGTGCCGGTAAACTATCCGGATAATACTCAGGAGATCGTGAATACGATTGTAGCTAAGCATCGTTTTGATTCGCAAATGGACTGGACTATTGACAATCAGATTGAAATTACCTAAACTTATACTTTGAAGGAGATAAATGGATTACGAAGGGCAGGAACTGCACAAAGATCAATTTGGCGAAGATTTTAAATGGGGTATTTCAACTGCTGCTTTTCAGACAGAAGGGAGCTGTGCAGCAGATGGTAAGGGCCCCTCGGTATGGGATGTCTTCTCGGCCAGGAAAGGCAAGATCAGAAACGGTCACCACGCGAATACGGCCTGCGACTTTTATAATTGTTACCAAAAAGATATAGCGCTGATCAGAAGGCTGAATATTCCTAATTTCCGGTTTTCCGTTTCCTGGCCGCGGGTGCTGCCCTCCGGTGTAAAAACCGTCAATCAAAAAGGTATCGATTTTTATAACAAGGTGATAGATCATTGTCTGGAAAACGATATCGAACCATGGCTGACATTGTATCACTGGGACCTGCCTCAGGCCCTTGAATTAAAAGGGGGCTGGACCAACCGGGATATCGTGTCGTGGTTTGCCGATTATACAGAGCTTTGTGCGCGTAACTATGGCGACCGCGTTAAACACTGGATGGTGCTGAATGAGCCCATGGTATTTACAGGTGCAGGGTATTTCCTTGGGTTGCACGCGCCGGGAAGAACAGGCCTTTCGAACTTCCTTCCGGCCATTCACCATACTGTGTTGAGCATGAGTGAAGGCGGACGGATTTTAAAAAAGCTAATTCCCGAAGCAGAGGTTGGTACGACATTTTCCTGTTCTTATATTGAGCCTTTTTCGCAGAAGCCAAAAGATATTGCGGCAGCAACGAGAGCCGATGCCCTCCTGAACCGTTTGTTCATTGAACCTGTACTTGGAATGGGATATCCCGTTTCCGACGTTCCGGTTCTTAAAAACCTGCATAAGTATCATCAGCCCGGCGACGAAGAGAAAATGAAGTTCGATTTTGATTTTATAGGTTTGCAAAACTATACGCGTGAGATTGTAAAGTACTCTTTGTTTACACCTTACCTTCATGCGAGGCTTGTAAAGGCCGAGAAAAGGAATGTGCCCCTCACCAGCATGAAATGGGAGGTATATCCGCCGGCCATGTATCATATACTAAAGAAGTTTAATGACTATCCGGGAATAAAGAAGATCTACATTACAGAGAACGGCGCCGCGTTTCCCGATTGGCTACAGGACGGAAAGGTTGAAGATACAGAGCGGCTCAAATATCTTCAGGACCATATCGCGCAGGTATTGAAGGCTAAAAGCGAGGGTTGTAAAGTGGATGGATATTTTATTTGGACACTCACAGATAATTTCGAATGGGCTGAAGGATATGATCCGCGCTTTGGGATCATTTATATTGATTTTGCTACCCAAAAACGTGTAATCAAGTCGTCAGGGAAATGGTATGCCCGGTTTTTGGCCAGATAGTCCCGGATTATAAAATTGTCCGAGCATCGTTTTTATATCAAGCTTTAAGTTAAGATCTTCAGCGTCCAACTGGTCACCGTCGTCTGAGTCTGCGCCATGAAATTCAGAAGTGTATTTATAGATATTCCATGTTCCTCCATGGTATTCCAGTGCGGTGAGGTTCTCAACCCAGTCGCCCGAATTAAGATATAGGACACTGCCCTGCTCCGTACGGATCTGACGATTTTCTGGCTGGTGAATATGACCGCAGACCACATAGGAATAACCCTGATCAATAGCAAGCTCTGCTGCTGTTATTTCAAAATCATTTATAAACTTTACCGCATCTTTGAATTTCGCCTTGATCTTTTTAGAGAAGCTCATTTTTTCCTTCTTCATCAGGGTAAGAAGCCAGTTAACAAAGCTGTTCAACAGAATGAGCGTGTCATAGCCCACCGCCCCCAATTTTGCGAGCCATTTAGAATGCTGCATTGTAACGTCGAATACGTCGCCGTGAAAGAACCAGGCCTTCTTGTCACCCAGCTCGAGTACCAGTTTATCGGTAAGCTGAAAGCTGCCGATGGTCAAATCGCTGAATTTGCGGAGCATCTCATCGTGGTTTCCCGTAAGATAATAAACAGGCACTCCCTCGGTAATGAACTTCATAATCCGCCGTAAAACTTTCATGTGCGACTCCGGCCAGTACGACTTGCTGAACTGCCAGATGTCAATGATATCTCCGTTAAGGATCAGGATTCCCGGTTTAATACTTTTTAAATACTGAAGCAGTTCTTTTGCGTGGCAGCCGTATGTTCCCAGATGTACATCGGAAATAACTACTACCTCAACTTCTCTTTTAGCCATTCATTTTTGGTAATTAGCGGTTGGCAGTTAGCAATTGGACGTTTACGGTTGGCTGCTGGCGATTAGCTTTTGGCAATTCGTAATTAGCTGTCAGGCTTCAGTTATCAGCTTTTATATAACGACATGAAGTAACCTGCAGCTTAGAATTACAACTTTTAACTTTTAACCTTCAACTTACAACTTACAACCTTCAACCTTCAACCTTCAACCTTCAACCTTCAACCTTCAACCTTCAACCTTCAACCTTCAACCTTCAACCTTCAACCTTCAACCTTCAACCTTCAACCTTCAACCTTCAACCTTCAACCTTCAACCTTCAACCTTCAACCTTCAACCTTCAACCTTCAACTCAAAATTCTGCTTCTAAGGTACTTACATGCTATTAAGTTGTTGTTAACTGCTTGTTAATTTAGCTGTTGCGGAGTTTCGAAGCTCTTCAGTTTCGGTTTTTAATGACTTTTCAAGAAAGAACGGTGCTAAAGGAACAAAGGCTGCCGTGAGGAAGATGGCTATTCGTTTGAGCCCCCATGAGCCAGCATAGGCAGCGCGTAGTACGGCGGCTATATATATAATGAAGAGCAGTCCATGGGCCCATCCTGTATATTTTACAGCAAGAGGGTAATCATAATAATATTTAAGAGGCATTGCCACACAGAGAAGAACGACAAATGAAACCGCTTCACAAAAACCGGTTCTTCTGAGTTGAATGAGTTTTGCTATATAGTTATTGTTCATAGTGTGTGTATTTTGAGCAGAAGGGCTATCCGGCATCACTGCTCTTAATTGTTTCGAGCCGCAAATGTGCGAAATATCCGGGCAGGAGAGGTTATTACACAGGTGCTTTTCAGTCGATCAGGATATAAAATGCCCCTTTTATGACACAGCATTAATAGAGTAACAGAGATTTTGCAATAATTGCGGAGGCGTATGAGCCCGAACTTTCGCTTTCTTTAACAATCATAAAAAACATTTTTCTAAGTTTGCGGCCGATCATGAAAGAAAATTTGAAGAACAGGTTTGACGGGCTGATTTTTGACCTCGACGGAACGTTATGGGATTCGACTATTAGCGTAGCTAAGGCGTGGCAGGCTGCTAAAGAAGAAGTGGATTATGTAAATATCAATATTACTCCGGAGATGGTGGCAGGTATTGCCGGCATGACTTACGACGCCATCTATGATACCCTGTTCCCTGAATTGGACAGTCTAAGGCGCGAGGAGTTCAAAATCCTTTGTGCAAAAAAAGAACTGGAAGAGCTGGACAAAAATGGAGGTGTCCTCTATCCCCATCTTGAAGAAACTCTTAAGTATCTTTCAAATACATATAAGTTATTTGTAGTGAGCAACTGTCAGAGCGGGTATATCGAAATATTCCTTAAATACAGTAAGCTCAGCCAGTACTTTACCGGTCACGCATGCTATGGAACGAAAAGCCAGCCTAAAGCAGAAAATATTAAAGACGTGGTAAACGACTACGGGCTGAAAGCTCCTGTTTATGTAGGAGATACAAAAGGCGATTATGAATCAAGTAAAAAAGCCGGAGTGCCATTCATTTTTGCAGCCTACGGTTTCGGCAATGTTGAAGGAGATATTGTAGCTACAATCCGGAATTTTGCAGATCTAAAACTGTTGTTATGAAAGGGTTTTCATAACAACAGGCCGTTAGCCTTTGGTAGTTAGCAATTGTCTCCTTGTAAAGCGCTTTAAGCAACTTTCAACTTTCAACCCACAACCCGCAACCCACAACCCACAACCCACCCAATGACCCAACTTGATATATTAACAGAACTTTCAAAAGGCGATTACGAAGCCTTCCTTTACGACTGCGACGGAACGCTTGCGGATAACATGCAGGCGCACAAAGACACTTATGTAAAAGTGGCTGCAGACCATGGGATAGAAATAGATGCTGCCATTATCGACGAATTTGCAGGCCTTCCTATACCGCGGGTGATAGAAGAGATCAATAAAAGATACAACTGCGACTTCGATCCTCAAACCTTTGAGAAACTTAAGTACGATTTGTATTACAACGAATATATTCAGCATATAAAGCCGGTTCAGCATGTTGCCGACCATCTTTTAGCACATGCCGCAAAGGTAAAGATAGGAGTGGTTTCGGGCGGATCGCCTGAGGCTATCCGGAAAACGCTGGAAATATTGAACCTAAGCTCTCATGTTGAAGTTCTCGTGTGTGCAGGCGATACAGAACGGGGTAAACCTTTTCCCGATCCGTTCTTATTAGCTGCGGAAAAACTAGGAGTCCAACCATCGTCCTGCCTCGTATTTGAGGACGGAGAGGCTGGCGTTAAAGCCGCTGAGGCTGCCGGAATGGACTGGATCAGGATCGACAAGATCACAGAAAGCTGAAAGCTTTCGGCTTTCTGCTATCAGCCATCAGCTTTGGGTTTCTGAGCTATTAGCTTTCAGCCTTCACCTTTAACCTTTTGGCTTTCACCTTTGTGTTATCAGCTTTCAGTCTTCACCTTTAATCTTTTGGCTTTCACCTTTGTGTTATCAGCGTTCAGCCCCCTCCTTTAATCTTTTGGCTTTCACCTTTCTGTTATCCGCTTTCAGTCTTCACCTTTACCTTTTGGCTTCCACCTTTGTGTTATCAGCTTTCAGCCCCCACCTTTAACCTTTTCGCTTTAACCTTTGTGTTATCAGCTTTCAGCTTTCACCTTTAACCTTTTGGCTTTCACCTTTAAACTCACAACTTTCAACTCTCAACTTTTAACTTTCAACAATTAACCATCAGCCCTCAACTTTCAACCTTCGCCTTTCAACTTTCAACTTATTTCTATATAATTGTAAAGGATAATATTAAAAAGGTTTTAGCACGCACTCTGAAAAGGTTTTTGAAACAAGAACGTTACATGTTTCATTGAACTTTACATTCGGGAAACCGGATTTTATTTACAATTTAGCTTTGAAAAAAATGTTCTGATTAATTATAAATGATAAAAACTAACTAAATACATCACTTAAGAACGCATTAAAAACCTTTAAAATAATGGCAGAGAATACCTACGATGCAATTGTTATTGGTTCTGGAATATCAGGCGGATGGGCAGCAAAAGAACTTACAGAAAAAGGATTAAAAACGATCTTACTGGAGCGTGGCAGGAACATAGAGCATGTTAAAGACTATGTGAACGCTAATAAGGACCCCTGGGAATTTCCTCACCGGGGCGGTCGCACTCAGGAGATGATTGAAAACTATCCTGTTCTCAAAAGAGATTATCCCCTTAACGAAACGAACCTTGACTATTGGGTAAATGAAAAAGAGAGTCCTTATGTAGAAGTGAAACGCTTCGATTGGTACCGTGGATATCAGGTTGGCGGACGATCACTGATGTGGGGCCGCCAGTGTTACCGGCTGAGTGACATCGACTTTGAAGCTAATGTAAAAGATGGTATAGCAGTCGACTGGCCGATAAGGTATAAAGATATAGCCCCCTGGTATAGTTATGTTGAGCGTTTTGCAGGTATCAATGGTTCGAAAGAAGGACTTCCTCAGCTGCCTGACGGTGAATTCTTACCTGCAATGGAAATGAATTGTGTGGAAAAGGATGTTGCTGCCCGTATTAAATCCCACTACAAAGGGAAACGTACCATGATCATGGGGCGTAGTGCTAATCTTACAGTTCCTCATCACAACCGCTCAAATTGCCAGTACCGAAATAAGTGCTGGTTAGGATGCCAGTTCGGTGCGTACTTCAGCACGCAATCGGCGACATTGCCCGCTGCAATGGCCACAGGAAATCTTACCTTGAGGCCTTTTTCAATAGTTACCAAAATACTTTACGATAAGGATACCAAAAAAGCAAAAGGAGTAGAAATACTTGATGCGGTAACCAATAAGACGTTTGAATATTACGCCAAGGTGGTGTTTTTATGCGCGTCTACATTGAATTCCGCATGGGTATTGATGAATTCAGCTACTGATGTATGGCCTGATGGGCTTGGCAGCAGCAGCGGTCAGCTCGGGCACAACCTGATGGACCATCACTTCCGTTGCGGAGCGGCAGGAATTGTAGAGGGATATGAAGATAAGTACTATTATGGACGCCGTCCTAACGGAATTTATGTTCCGCGTTTCAGAAACCTGAATGGCGAAAAACGCGACTACATCAGGGGTTTCGGTTATCAGGGCAGCGCCAGTCGCCAAAACTGGGGAAGGGAGATCGCCGAGATGAATATCGGCGCTGAATTTAAAGATGCCCTTTGCGAACCAGGACCATGGCGCATCGGCTTGGGTGCGTTTGGCGAAACTCTTCCGTATTACGAGAACAAAGCAACACTCGATAAATCGGTAAAAGATAAATGGGGCTTGCCCGTTCTTGCTATTGATTGCGAAATCAAAGAAAACGAGCATAAGATGCGTAAGGATATGATGGTCGATGCTCAGGAGATGCTGGAAGCAGCGGGACTGAAGAATCCGGAAACGTATGATTCAGGATATGGCATGGGGCAGGGCATTCACGAGATGGGCACAGCGCGCATGGGAAGAGATGCCCGTACATCGGTACTGAACGAATGGAATCAGGTGTGGGACGCTAAGAACGTATATGTTACCGACGGCTCATGCATGACTTCAGCAAGTTGTGTGAACCCCTCACTCACCTATATGGCATTGACAGCAAGAGCTGTAGATCATGCCGTGAAAGAACTGAATAAAAGGAATATCTAGATAATAGCTTTTAAAACTAACCTATGTTATGGCAGAGAAAAAAGTAACCTCTGAAGCAGCGTTGAAATCGAGAAGGGATTTTATTAAAAATACTGCCCTTGCTGCTGCCGGCTTTATGATTGTACCCCGTCACGTATTGGGAGGTAAAGGGTTTTTAGCTCCCAGCGACCGCCTTTTGATTGCCGGAATCGGCGTAGGTGGTAAGGGACAAAGTGACATTGCGAGTTTCTTCCAGAGTGGAAAGGCCGATATCGCCTTTTTATGCGATGTAGATGACCGGCGGGCGGCTGCCAGCCGTCAAAGTTTTCCGAAGGCTAAGTATTACCGCGACTGGCGGGAGTTGTTTGATAAAGAGTCGAAGAAGTTTGATGCTGTGTCGGTTTCTACCCCTGATCACAACCATGCAATAACAACCCTTGCTGCTATGCAGCTGGGGAAGCACGTATATGTTCAGAAACCCTTAACACACGACATTTATGAAGCCAGGTTGCTGACAGACGCTGCAAAAAAACATAAAGTGGTGACCCAAATGGGAAACCAGGGCGCTTCAGGTGATGGGGTAAGGCAAATGATAGAGTGGTATAACGCTGGAGTGATTGGCGATGTGCATACTGTCTACAGCTGGACCAACAGGCCTGTATGGCCTCAGGGCATTCCATGGCCTAAAACAAAAGCCGAGGTACCAAAGGAACTTGACTGGGACCTGTGGCTTGGAACGGCTCCTTACAAAGACTACGTCGATAAACTCGTGCCTTTTAACTGGCGTGGCTGGTGGGATTATGGTACAGGTGCCCTTGGAGATATGGGATGTCATCTGATAGAACCGGCATTCAGGGTTTTAAATCTTCAGTATGTAAAGGATGTTGAATGTAGTGTTGGAAGTGTATATGTAGACGAATTTAAACGTGGATATTTCCCTGAAAGCTGTCCGCCGTCGAGCCACGTAACCATGACGTTTCCAAAGACAAACAAAACGAGTGGCCCGGTAAGGCTTCATTGGATGGATGGAGGTATTCAGCCGGAGCGTCCTGAAGAACTGGGGCCGAATGAGCTGTTTGGCGATGGGGGAAATGGCACTTTGTTTATAGGTACCAAAGGCAAAATGATGTGCAGCACTTATGGAGCAGACCCTCGTTTGCTGCCTCTGACAAGGAACGCTGAGGTACAGGTTAAGCAAACTCTTCCCAGGGTTCCGGGAAGTGCGAACGGACATTATGCCCAATGGGTGGAAGCTTGCATCGCAGGTTATGGAAAGAAGGAAGTTAGTTCTCCTTTTGAGATTGCAGGTCCGGTTACAGAGGCCCTGCTGATGGCTAATCTAGCTATCCGTGGCTTTGACATACAAAAGCCGAAGGCCGAAGGTACCGGTTTTGATTATCCGGGCCGGTATATTAAGCTTTTATGGGACAACCAGAACATGAAAGTGACCAATTTTGATGATGTAAACCAGTTTGTAAAACGGACGTACCGTCAGGGGTGGACCCTGGGTGCCTGAAATAACAGATAGTATGAACAGAAGAGAAGCAATATCAAAGGTTGCCTGGATTCTTGGCGGGACCGTTATTGGTGCAGAACTCTTTGCAGATCTGGCCTGTACCCCTCGCCCCGACAAGGTAAACGACCTGTTCGATAGTGATCAGGTAGCTCTGCTGGATGAAGTAGCCGAAACCATTCTTCCGGCCACTAACACACCGGGGGCAAAAGCTGCGAAGGTCGGCCAATTTATGACAGTTATGGTCCTGGATTGTTATACACCTGAAGATCAGAAAGTATTTATAAAAGGGATCAGCGATCTGGACGAAGCCTGTAAGAAAGAAAACGGCAAAAAGTTCATGGATTGTGACGCCAAACAACGCACTGCGTTTTTGAACCGTCTTGATCAGGAACAAAAGGCTTATCAGAAAGATAAGAAGCCTGAGGATCCCAATCACTACTTTACCATGATGAAGCAGTTAACCTTGCTGGGCTTTTTTACCTCGGAAGTCGGTGCCACAAAAGCCCTGCGCTATGTGGCAATACCTGGAAAATACGATGGTTGCACCACTTATAAAAAAGGCGACAGGGCATGGGCTACGTGACGGACAGGAGTTGTCTCATATCTCATATCTAATATCTCAAAGCTCAACATGTCAAAAATCAAACTTGGAATGATTGGAGGAGGAACCGGTGCCTTTATTGGCGCCGTACACCGGATTGCTGCCCGCATTGATGATCAGTATGAACTGGTATGCGGGGCTTTCAGCAGTAACGCAGAGAATTCCAGGGCCAGCGGAACCTTACTTGGCCTTAATCCCGAAAGGGTATACAACTCTTACAGAGAGCTTTTTGAAAAGGAAAAACAGCTGCCTGAGGAAGAGAGAGCGCAGGTGATCAGTATTGTAACCCCTAATCACGTTCATTTTGAACCCGCCAGGCTGGCGCTCGAAAGCGGTTTTCATGTAATCCTGGATAAGCCGATGACCTTTTCCCTTGATGAAGCTAAGGAGCTCGGGAAGATCGTTGCCGAAACCGGGATGCTTTTTTGTCTTACCCACACCTATACGGGTTATCCTATGGTGAAAGAGGCGAGGCAGATTGTAGCATCGGGACGGCTTGGAAAGATCAGAAAAGTCTTTGTGGAGTATCCCCAGGGGTGGCTCAGCAGCTTTGAGGAGGGTACAGATAATAAACAGGCTTCCTGGCGTACCGACCCTGCAAGGAGTGGAATAGCGGGCGCTATGGGCGACATAGGCACTCACGCCTTTAATCTGGCGGAGTATGTTAGCGGCCTTCAGGTTAGTCAGCTCTGTGCCGACATCAATACGGTGGTAGAGGGCAGAAAGCTGGATGACGACGGTGCTGCATTATTGAAGTTTAAGGGCGGAGCTTCAGGTGTACTGATGTCGACTCAGGTGGCTGCTGGAGAAGAAAACAACGTAAAAGTAAGAGTGTACGGCGAGAAAGGCGGCCTTGAATGGCAGCAGAGCGACGCCAATTCACTTCAGCTGAAGTGGACGGATCGCCCGGCCGAGATATTAAGGACCGGCGGAGGATATTTAAGTTCCTTTGCTTCTCACAATACCCGGACTCCCGCAGGGCATCCGGAGGGGTATCTTGAAGCTTTTGCAAACTTATATCGCAATTTCGCCTTATGCATTAAAGCTCGCAAGGATGGAAAGGACCCTGAACCGGAATGGTTGGACTTCCCCGGAATCGAAGAGGGTATCAGAGGTATGGCATTTATAGAAAATGTGGTGGCATCGGGAAAATCAGAAAAGAAATGGTTTGATTTTATAATTTAATCAGTATGACGACAATACAGGGACCAGCGGTCTTTCTTGCTCAATTTATTGGCGATCAGCCTCCTTTTAATGATCTTAAATCGATATGCCGCTGGGCAAACAGTCTCGGCTTTAAAGGAGTGCAGATCCCCACTCTCGATCCCCGCTTTATTGACTTACAAAAAGCGGCTGAAAGTAAAGACTATGCAGATGAGGTAAACGGTATCGTTAGGGACTGCGGGCTTCGGATCACCGAACTTTCAACACATCTGCAGGGACAGCTGGTAGCTGTGCATCCTGCCTATGATAAATTATTTGATGGCTTTGCACCGGCGGAAGTGAGGAATAACCCGGCAGCGCGTCAGCAATGGGCTGTGCAGCAATTGAAGTATGCTGCTAAGGCATCCCAAAACCTGGGATTAAATGCGCACGCCACTTTCAGCGGATCCTTATTGTGGCCTTTAGTATATCCATGGCCTCAGCGACCGGCCGGAATAGTAGAGACCGGCTTCCAGGAACTCGCATCACGCTGGCTTCCAATACTGAATACGTTTGATGAATGCGGCATAGATCTTTGCTACGAAACGCATGCCGGAGAGGACCTGCACGACGGAGTATCATATGAGATGTTCCTTGAAAAAGTGAATAATCACCCGAGGGCTTGTCTCTTATATGATCCTTCTCATTTTATTCTCCAGTGCCTTGATTATCTGGCTTTCATTGATCATTATCACGAACGTATTAAAATGTTCCATGTTAAAGATGCTGAGTTTAACCCTTCCGGGAAACAGGGCGTTTATGGAGGCTTTCAGAGCTGGGTAGACAGGGCGGGTCGCTTCCGCTCATTAGGTGACGGACAAGTAAACTTTAAAGCTATTTTTAGTAAGTTAGCACAATACGATTACAAGGGATGGGCAGTGATGGAGTGGGAATGTGCCTTAAAACATCCCGAAGACGGAGCTCGTGAAGGCGCAACTTTTATAAAAGACCACATTATTCATGTAACGGATAAGGCATTTGATGACTTTGCTGCTGCCGGTACCGATGAACAAACCAACCGTGAACTGATTGGAATAAGATAATTAAATAAATATAACACAATGAAGAAAGTACTAATCCTTTTTAGTTTTTACGCCATGATAACTGCCTGTGGCGGTGGCTCCGGAACAGCAGACAATAAAGATACTGCTGCATCTTCCGACATGTCGGCCGCAACAAGACAGCCGGAAGTGGATACAAATGCAAATGATATTGGAACGAACAGGTCGGAAGGCTCAGAACAAAGTGGTGTACATGAAAAAGGTGCACAGCTTATTTCTCAGTCCGACTGCCTTTCCTGTCACAAGGTTGATGAAAAACTAATAGGACCCTCTTATAAAGAAGTTGCAAAGAAATATGAAGCAAGCGATGCCAATATAAAATATCTTGCAGATAAAATCATCAATGGAGGAAGCGGTGTATGGGGCGATATTCCTATGACTCCTCATCCTGCAATCAGCAAGGAAGATGCAGCTGAAATGGCGAAATACGTTTTATCCTTAAAGTAAAAAAAATGAAATCTTTTATTCTACCTGCACTGGCTGTAACCGCTTTACTGGCGTGCCAGTCATTTAAAAACACAACATCAATGGACAAGACTGGCACTGCCACTGCTAAACAAGGTTGGACGCCCTTGTTTGATGGTAAAACTACGGCCGGGTGGCATACTTATGGAAAAAACCAGGCTTCAAGTGCCTGGAAGGCTGAAGATGGTGCTCTGCATCTCGATCCCGCGGCGAAAAAGCAAGGCGCTGAAGGAGGCGACCTGGTCACCGATGAAGAGTATGATAACTTTCATCTTAAGCTTGAATGGAAAATTGCTCCCAACGGCAATAGCGGCATTATCTTTTTTGTGAAGGAAGATCCTTCCCAGTTCCATCAAACCTATAATACCGGACTTGAAATGCAGGTGCTGGATAACAACGGCCATCCGGATGCCAAAATACATAAGCACCGTGCCGGCGACCTTTACGACCTGATTGCCAGCAGTAAAGAAACTGTTAAACCTGCAGGTGAGTGGAATAAAGCCGAAATTGTGAGTAAGAACGGAAAACTGGATCTTTATTTAAACGGGACTAAAATTGTATCGACCACTTTATGGGATGATAACTGGAAAAAGATGGTTGCAGGAAGTAAATTTGCTTCAATGCCGGGTTTCGGTACATTTAAGTCGGGGAAAATTGCTTTGCAGGATCACGGAGATGAAGTGTGGTACCGTAACATTGTGATCAAAAAGCTTTAAATAAAAAGAACTAACCAAATCATGACTTCAACCAATCGTATTAAGCTTTCAGCCATGATGTTCCTCGAATTTTTTATCTGGGGAGCATGGTTTGTAACTTTGGGAACCTTCCTGGGTAAAAATCTGAGTGCTTCCGGCACTCAGATAAGTCTGGCTTATCTCACCCAATCCATTGGAGCCATTATCGCTCCATTTATTATAGGGCTGATAGCCGACCGCTTTTTTTCGGCGCAGAAAATTCTGGGAGTGCTCCATCTGGTTGGAGCAGCGCTACTGTGGACTGCCTCGCAATCAACAAATTTTGATTCTTTTTTCCCGGTAATCCTGGTTTATATGATCCTTTTTATGCCTACTCTCGCACTGGTTAATTCGGTCTCGTTCAGGCAAATGAAAGATCCGGGAAAAGAGTTTCCTGCGGTCAGGGTGTTGGGTACAATAGCCTGGATTGTTGCTGGGCAGATTATAGGATGGTTGAGCTGGGAACAAACAGACAAGCTTGACATCACATTCAAAATGGCAGCAGCCGCTTCTGTATTGCTTGGGCTTCTGAGCTTCACTCTGCCTGCAACGCCTCCTTTAAAGAAGGAAGGTAAGATAGCCATTGGGGATGTTTTGGGTCTGGATGCAATCCGCTTATTGAAGAACCGGTCATATTTACTGTTTTTTCTATCATCGGTGGCTATCTGCATTCCCCTGGCCTTTTACTATAATTTCACCAATCTCTTCCTCAACGAATCTGGGATGAAGTCGGCCGCGGCAGTACAGACCCTGTCACAGGTTTCTGAAGCGTTGTTTATGCTTTTGATACCTGTATTCTTTATTCGACTGGGTGTGAAGAAAATGCTGGCGATCGGGATGCTTGCATGGGTACTGCGTTATGTGATGTTTGCTTACGGAAATGCGGATGCGAATTACTGGATGCTGATCATGGGGCTTGTTCTTCACGGTGTGTGCTATGACTTTTTCTTTGTGACAGGACAGATCTACACCGATAACCTTGCAGGCGAACGGTTTAAGAGTGCAGCACAGGGAATGATCACTCTTGCTACATACGGTGTTGGAATGCTTATCGGATCGCTGGTATCCGGCCCTATTGTCGACGCTTATGCAACTTCTGGCGGGCACGACTGGAAGTCGGTATGGTTAATTCCGGCCGCGATTGCAGCTGTTGTCCTGCTGCTCTTTATGCTGCTGTTTAAAGACCGCAATGCTGCTGGAAAAGCACCGGTAAATACACCTTTAACGGAACCAAACGAAATAAATCCGCTGATATGAATGTTAAACATAACCGAAGGTCGGCTATTAAGAATATTTTAGCAGGGACTGCTGCCTTAACTACTTCAGCAATGATACCATCATTAGCCTGCGCTTCTGAAGCAGGATTATACCAGTTAAAAGGAGATATTAATCATTCGGTATGCCGCTGGTGCTTTAATAACCTTTCGCTCGACGAACTTTGCCAGGTTGCCAAACAAATTGGTTTAAAGGCAATTGACCTTGTAGGGCCGAAGGACTGGGCAACCCTCAAAAAGCATGGCCTTGATTCTTCCATGTGCAATGGTGCAGAGATAAACCTCACCGACGGATGGAACAGTCCGCAGTTTCATGATACTCTGGTAAAGAACTATTCTGAAATGATTCCCCTTGTTGCAAAAGCAGGATATAAGAATCTCATTTGCTTCAGTGGAAACCGCCGGGGTATGGATGATGAAACCGGTTTAAAGAACAGTACGGAAGGCTTGAAAAAAGTGCTGGCCTTAGCTGAAAAACATAAAGTGGTTCTGGTGATGGAATTACTGAATAGCAAGATCAATCATCAGGATTATCAGTGCGATCGCACTTCGTGGGGAGTTCAGCTGGCGAAAAGGCTCGGATCCGAAAATTTCAAACTGCTGTATGATATCTACCATATGCAAATTGACGAAGGCGACGTGATCCATACGATCAGGGACAACCACCAGTATATCGCCCATTATCATACAGCCGGGGTACCGGGGCGTAACGAGATAGATGAAACACAGGAGTTGTATTACCCTGCTATCATGAAGGCGATCAAGGATACGGGCTTCAAAGGATATGTAGCACAGGAGTTTATTCCGTTGCAGGAGGATAAAGTCGCTTCATTACGAAAGGCTGTACAGATTTGTGACGTTTAAGAGAAAGCAGAAAAGAAAATTGCGATACTATGATCAGCAGAAGAAATTTTATGCAACAGGCAGGCTTAGTTACTGCAGTAATGCTTGTACGTCCGAATATCCTGTGCAGTGAACCAAAACAAAGAAAAGTTGGAATCCAGCTGTATACTCTCCGCGATGAAATAGGAAAAGACCTAAAACGAGTAATTGTAAAAATAGCTGAAGCCGGATACAAAGAAATTGAAATGTTCGGTTTTAGTAAAAAAGATAAGTTCTGGGGGATCGAACCCCGGTTGCTTAAAGATATTCTGGCATCTCATCAGCTTACTTCTCCTTCAGGCCATTACGGTCTTGACGAATATTTGGCTCCCGGGGGAAAGGAAGACGATCTCAAAGTAAATATAGAGGCGGGAGCGGCATTGGGCCATTCTTATCTTACGGTTCCTTATCTTGACGATCGCTTCAGGAGAAGCGCTGATGACTATAAGAAAATTGCAGAAAAGTTTAACAAGGCCGCTGAACTTTGTAAAAAGTCGGGACTTCGGTTTGCGTATCACAATCACGATTTTGAATTTGAGGCTATAGGAAACACTACCGGATATGATATCCTGCTGAAGGAAACCGACCCTTCACTGGTTAAGTTTGAGCTTGATATTTACTGGGCGGTAAGAGGCAAAAAAGACCCGGTGAAGATGTTCAATGATCATCCCGGGCGTTTTACAATGTGGCATGTTAAAGACATGGATCGTGCTAAGCCGGAGTTGAATACAGAGATTGGCAAAGGCAGTATCGACTATAAAAAGATATTCGCTGTTGCAGAGGTTTCGGGTGTAGAGCATATTCTGGTAGAGCAGGAAAACTTTTCGATTGATCCTTACGACAGTATTACTGAAAGCTGTAGTTATATCAAAGGGAGTCTTATTCCATTAATGAAATAGCTTAGACCAACTGATCATCTGAATAATTCTATAATCTTTACAGGATTAACGGTATTTTTGGAAATTCAACAATACCGCTATGGCTCAATCTCACTGCGAACACGGGCATCATCATGAGAAGAATGGAAACCATTATCATGAACATGGTGGGCATCATCATGATGACCATCACCATCACGATGGACAAATGCATATGCACCCGGTAGTGAAAAATCTGAGAGTCGCTTTTATTATCAATCTTTCATTCTCCATTATCGAATTTGTTGGCGGAGCGCTCACTAATTCGGTAGCAATACTATCGGATGCCGTGCATGATCTTGGCGATGCTGTAGTTATTGGTATCTCCCTCTGGATGGAGAAGTTTTCGCAAAAAGGCCGGAGTATGAATTATTCCTACGGTTATAAACGATTCTCCACTCTTGCTGCTTTTATCACTTCAGTGGTGCTCCTTGTTGGATCGGCTATTATCATTTTTGAATCAGTCCCCCGCTTTTTTCATCCTGAAGAAGTACACGCGGGGGGGATGTTTGCTCTGGCAATAGTGGGGATCATTTTTAACGGACTTGCAATACTACGTCTCCGAAAGGGCGACTCTCTGAACCAACGTGCGGTGATGCTCCACATGATGGAGGATGTTTTGGGCTGGATTGCTGTGCTAATTGGAAGTGTAGTGATCTATTATACCGAATGGTATTGGATAGATCCCTTAATGTCGCTTGGAATAGCTGCGTTTATACTCGTGAACGCTACAAAAAATATCTTTGGCGTGTTCCGGATCTTCCTGCAGTCGGTGCCGCAGCAAGTAGATGAACATCGGATTATTAGCAGGTTAACCGGGATAGACCAGGTTAAAAGTGTCCATGATATCCATATATGGTCGATGGACGGCAATTATAACGTTTTAACTGCACACATCGTAGTGGATAAACATGCCAGGGTAGATGAACTTAACGATATAAAGAACCAGGCTGTTCAAATCCTTAAGGAACAGAACATCCAGCATCCGACCGTTCAAATTGAATTTCAGTCTGGAGCTTGTGAGTTTGAGAGATGCTAAAAAGACAGAAAGAGCTAGGGAAACCTTAGCTATCTTCATCCTAAAGATAACTAAGGCTTTAAAAGAACTGCGATATTATGCTCCAGGTGCCACATCGTTCGCCTGATCTGAAGCACCACTTATTTTTGATTTAACATTGCTGACAACCTGGTCTTTCATGTCGCTCAGATCGTCGGCTTTGCTCTGGAATGTTTCTCTTACAGCCTGAACCTTGTCTTTAACTGAACCGGCGAGATCTTTAGCCTTATCAGATATTTGGGTACGCGTTTCAGCTCCACTATCAGGGGCAAACAAAATTCCAATAGCTGCACCTATAGCAACGCCGGCAATAAGTGCTGCTACTATGGCAGAGGTATCATTGCTTCTGTGTAATGCGTCTGGCAAATACTTCTTATAGTTCATAATCATTTCTTTTTTGAATATGTAACATTATAAAGTACTAAGTGTTTAGATTAATATAGAATTAATTGAAGCGGAAGACGCAGTTTGCTGTTTTGGTTCAAGCAGCTGTTTCTTTATTTTTACTAATATTCTGCAACCCAAAATACTGTTTTGTATGAGAAGATACTGTTTCGGACTCGACTTAAAAGATAATGAAGAGCTGATCAAGGAGTATGAGCTTTATCATAAAGCAGTATGGCCTGAAATCATTGAGAGCATCAGAGATTCGGGCATTACTGCGATGGACATCTACCGCCTGCATACACGGTTATTTATGATCATGGAGACAGACGATTCCTTTGATTTCGAAAAGAAGGCAGCTGCCGATTCATCCAATGAAAGAGTGAGGGAATGGGAACAGCTGATGTGGAAATATCAGCAAGGACTGCCCTGGGCAAAACCGGGGGAAAAATGGATGCTTATGGAAAAGGTGTTTTCCCTCGATGAAGTTTGAATTAATAAAAAGAGGGAACGCTCTTTGGGTGTTCCCTCTTTTTATTACTAAGTGTTTAAAAATAGGTAAAGATATATGTTGATCAGGCAACCAGTAGGTCATTATCCTGGCTTTTACCTGGTTTTTCACGTAAGAACTTGCCTCTTTCCTGACGGAATCGTTTGAGGTCGTTTGATAATATTGCTTTTAATTCTTTATCGAATTGTTTAAGGACATTCTGGTTGATATTTGAAGTATTCATAGCAATAATGTTTTTGTATTTTGATCTATGCCAAGATAATGCCAGTACTATTTTTCGTTATTAAGAGATAGAATACGCTTTGGTTTTGTCCTTTTTAAAAGACAGTGGGATTCGTTTTACCGGATAATTGTCCAGTTTATTTACCTTGACAAGGGTCAATACGGCCACAAATAGTAATTTTGATTAATGAGATTCCTTTTTCCCGGATTCCTTTTTGCATTAATAACGGTAATTATACCCATACTCATTCATCTGTTTAATTTCAGGCGGTTGAAAAGAGTATATTTTAGTAATGTTAGTTTTCTGAAGGCAATTGAACAAAAATCTTCTTCCGCCAGGAAGCTAAAGAGATTACTGCTTTTAGCGGTACGGATGCTGGCACTGATATTTTTGGTTCTTGCTTTCGCTCGTCCTTACATTCCTTCATCCAGCGATAGTACCTCTGCTTTCAGGCAGCAGGTTGTCAGTATTTACATTGATAATTCATATAGCATGGAATTGCTGACGAGGGAGGGTAATTTACTGGAAGAGGCGAAGCGCCGAGCCAGAGAGATTGCTTCTGCATATGATATTAATGATAAGTACCAGTTGCTGACGAATGATTTTGAGGGTCGTCATCAGCGCCTGCTCAACTATGAAGATTTTATTTCTGCGCTGGATGCAGTGAAGGTGAGTGGAGTGAGACGTACACTTCAACAGGTAATTAACCGTCAGACGGATTTGCTGCTCCAGCAAACGGGGTCGGAGAAGACCGCTTTTCTTATCTCTGACTTTCAAACAAACATGCTGTCGCGAGCCAGGTTGAATGAAGATTCGGCGATTTCATGCCGTCTTGTAAAGCTGGAAGCTGCACCTCAACCCAATATATCGATAGACTCTGCGTGGTTTGTATCCCCTGTCCATAAGAGCGGCGAAAGCGAGAAGCTTGTGGTGAGACTGAAAAATAATTCGGATAGAAAAGCTGAGAATGTGCCGGTTAAGGTGATGGTAGATCGCCGTCAAAAAGCCATTGGCGCTGTTACAGTTCCGGCTCGCAGTGCCCGCCGGGACACGCTTTCTTTCAGTGGCCTGGCCGCTGGCTGGCGGCGGGGAACAGTAACTATTACTGATTATCCTGTTACTTTCGACGACCGCCTCTTTTTCTCGTTTTACGTGAGGCCGTCAATGTCCCTGCTGGTGATCAATTCGGGAGAACAGAACCCTTACGTTAACGCCGTATATGCAGCTAAACCTTTTTTCAGGGTTGATAACGTACATTTAGGGAATATAAATTACTCGTCGCTTTCCTCTTACCCGCTAATTATTCTGAATGGCGCGGATAAAATCTCAGAAGGAGCGTCACAGCAGCTAAAGATATATGTACAAAACGGCGGAAGCCTGATGGTGTTTCCCTCGGTTACGGAAGACATCTCAGCGTTGAAGATGCTTACACAAACATTGGGCACCGATATTCCCGAAGCCACAGGAATGCAACCTCTCAAAGTGAATTATGTTAATTATCAGCATCCCTTGTTTAGAGGGGTTTTTGAGAAGATCCCGCGAAATGTTGATCTGCCTGCGGCTCTCAAATACGTTCTTTACAAACGATCGGGACGTGCAGCAGGCAGTCCCCTGATGGAGCTGCCGGGAAGGAGGCCCTTTCTGAGCCAGTATACTGTTGGAAACGGATATGTGTACCTTTCGGCTGCGGCTCTAACTGAAGAAGCCGCCAATCTGGTGAGGCATTCTTTTTTTGTTCCGGTAATGTATCAGTCGGCATTTTTAAGCTTGCGTGACAAAGCGCTGTCGTCTACCATCGGTAAGGATTCCTATATTGAGATTAATAGAATCACATTACCTGGAAATCAAATTCTGAAGCTCAAGAATGAAAAAGCGGAGGTAATACCCGATGTACGACAAACGGCCGGAGGAACGAGGTTATTTATCGCCGACCAGATCAGAGAGGCAGGGCAATATAATTTACTTAAAGGCGATAGTCTGGTTGCGGTAAGCTCCTTTAACGACGACAGGGAGGAATCAGATCTGAGCTATGCATCTGAGAAAGATTTGTTGCAGCAGTTCAGTGGAAATAAAGCAGAAGTATTTAGTCCTGGCAGGGCTCCTTTAAAAAATACTGTAAAAGCAGTAAATTATGGTGTGCAGTTGTGGAAACTTTGTCTAATTTTAGCGCTGATTTTCCTGGCAGCAGAAATTCTTCTTTTAAAATTTTATGGCAGGAGGGAAGGGGAGCGCCTGCAGCAAGGAACTTAAAACTTATTTAATGAAAACAATACTTCTTCGTTCAGTCACCATTTTATATCCCGGATCGGCTTTCAATAATAAAACAGCGGATGTTTTGATAAAAGATGGGAAAATTGCAGAGGTTTCTCAGTACATCGCAGCAGGAGATGAGGACCTCGTTCTCATAGAATGTCAGGGAAAAATGCTGTCGCCCGGATTTTTTGATCTTAATGCGAATCTGGGCGAACCCGGTTACGAGACTAAAGAAGATCTGATCAGCGGCGCTGCAGCAGCAGTAGCAGGAGGTTTTACGGGTCTCGCTGTACAACCCGCGACACATCCCCCTTTACACTCCAAGGCAGAAGTATCCTATATCGTTAATCGTTCAAAAGACTTTCTTACAGATATATATCCGGTAGGATGTATCAGTTTTAACCGCGAAGGAAAAGATCTCGCAGAAATATATGATATGTTTCTGGCAGGCGCTATCGCTTTTACAGACGGTTCAAGGCCTGTTTGCGATTCGGGACTGATGAGCCGTGCTTTGCTTTATGTTAAAGGTTTTGACGGGCTTATTTTTTCATATCCCGAGGACACCTCTATAGCTGGAAAAGGAAAGATGAATGAAGGAGTGATGAGTACATACCTCGGAATGAAGGGAATCCCCGCACTCGCAGAGGAAGTATTTATTTCCCGGGACTTGTATCTGGCGGAGTATAATGAATCGAAAGTGCATTTCAGTACAATTTCAACCGCGGGAAGTGTGTCTCTCATCAGAGAAGCAAAAAAGAAAGGTTTGAAAGTAAGCTGCGATGTGGCCGCACATCACCTGGTGCTTACTGAAGACTCATTGGCCGACTTTGATAGTAACTTTAAAGTAAAGCCTCCTCTTAGGACTCTAAAGGATGTTGAGGCCTTAATCGAAGGACTAAATGACGGCACCATAGATGCCATTGTTTCCCAGCATACCCCTCACGAGATAGAATTTAAGGATGTAGAATTTGAAATAGCTTCTTTTGGAATTACAGGCCTCCAGACGGTACTTCCGCTCGCATTAAAAGCGGGACTCTCGCCGGCGCAGATTGCAGAGAAGCTGGCTGTGAATCCGCGCAGGATAGTTAATGTCCCGGTGCCGGTCCTCGAGCCAGGCGAAATTGCAAATTTCGTGCTGTTTGATCCGGAAGAAGAATGGCTATTTGACGATGAGGCAAACCGGTCGAAATCATCTAATTCGCCTTTTATGGGGCAAAAACTTAAGGGGAAGGCCGTGTTAGTTTGTAATAAAGAACAGATTGTGGGGCTGTAAGCTTTCAGCCATAAGCTTTTAGCTTTCGACTTTCAACTTTCAGCTTTCAACTTTCAACTTTCAACTTTCAACTTTCAACTTTGAACTTTGAACTTTCAACTTTGAACTTTGAACTTGAGCTAAACTTTTCTTGCATTTTTGAATTTTAAACGATAAACTTGTTAAGGCTAACAGCTGAATGCCTATAGCTATCGCTCATTATGGATAAACACATTGAACAGGCTGTTAATGCCTCTCTTGATCAATTTGAGAAAGTTGCATCTTTCCCCGTATCTGATTTTAAAAACAGGATAGCAGATGTATTTGATTCAGACGAAGACTTTATGACCAAAGTTTCGTTGATGGATGAAGCTTTTGATGACGATCCGCACCTTGAGGCCCTAAGGGAAGTATTCTTTGACCTGTTGATGGTGAATTTCTTTTCGGAAGATGTTAAGAAACTGGAAGAAGATTATCTCGAATCAGAGGAATGGGAAGATATAGAAGAAGAAACCATTGACCGGGGAACCGAACTGTTAAATGTGCTGCTTTACTTACGCGAATGTCGCGACGAAGATATTGAGCCGGAGCTTGAAGATTTCCTGAAAGAATTTCTACTGGTAGACGAGGATGAATTCCAGGATGAATACAGAATCTATGAAGATGTTATTGCCAATCAGATGCTCATGGAAAGCTCTGTAGAGGAGATCTCAAAAGTGGCGAAAAACCTTCCGGAATCATCTGAATTTAAAGAGCTTTTCTATCCTGTAATGTGCTTTTTTCAACAAAATACTCCTTCTGATCATCAAACGGAAGTGTTTATCAGAAACAGTGTTGAACCTGAGTTTGATTCATCAGTATACGCCTTATTAGTCGCCTTTAATAAAAATTAAATATGGACCAATCAACAGTTAAACCTAACAAGATCGCATTTCAATGCGCTTTAGCTTATTCGCTCTACACAGTACTCCTCACCTATGCCTTGTTCTTTATGGGTATTGATGTAAACGGGGAATTATCTATGGGTACAAAAGTTATGACATGGACACTTTCGTATCTTCCATTTCTGGGCGCAGTATTTTATGCACAGAAGTACCATAGGGACGAGCAACTGGAGGGTTATATGACCTACGGGCGGGGATTTACAACCGGGTTCAGAGTTGCTTTAATAAGCGGACTACTGATCGGTATCTTTATGGTTTTATACTATAAGCTGCTAAATACTGCTGCTTTTGACGCCGTTATGAACAAAACGGAAGAAACCATGCTCAATAACAACTCTATGGGCGACGAGCAGCGTGAAACCGCCCTTGAAATCACACGTAAGTGGTTTCCGCTGATGATCCTTGTTGGTTCTATTATCGGGATGGCTATTGTAGGCTGTATATTCAGTCTTATTGGAGCTGCCATCTTTAAGAAAGAAAAACCTTATACTATTCCTGAAGTGACTGAGGAATAATTCTTCCTGACCACTGTTGAGAATATATTATTATTTCGTGCAGGTTTTGTCAATAAAAATGATAAAATTTGCACGTTTTTATATAGGTATGTTTCATGCCTCATTCCTTATATCTTAAGAATGGATATATCCGTAGTCGTACCTCTTTATAATGAAGCAGAATCGTTGCCTGAGCTGGTGGAATGGATCCGCAAGGTGATGGAAACCAATAAATTTTCGTACGAAATCATTCTGGTGGATGATGGAAGCAACGATAGTTCATGGGAGGTAATCGAATCGCTTCAGAAACTTAATGCAGCAATCAGAGGGATAAAGTTCAGGCGCAACTATGGAAAGTCAGCAGCCCTGAATGTTGGATTTGCCTCAGCTCAGGGAAATGTGGTGATTACAATGGATGCCGACCTTCAGGATAGTCCCGATGAGATACCTGAACTATACCGGAAGATTACAGAAGAAAAGTATGATCTGGTATCTGGATGGAAGAAGAAAAGGCATGACCCGCTAAGTAAGACCATTCCTACCCGGTTGTTCAATTCAGCAACACGCAAAATGTCGGGCATTCACAACCTTCATGATTTCAACTGCGGCTTAAAAGCATACAAGCGCGACGTCGTTAAATGTATTGAAGTGTATGGCGAGATGCATCGTTATATTCCTGTTCTGGCTAAATGGGCTGGTTTCAGGAAAATAGGAGAGCAGGTTGTAGAACATCGGCCAAGAAAATACGGTACGACGAAGTTTGGCCTCAGCCGCTTTATTAATGGTTTTCTGGATCTTCTTTCCATCTTTTTCGTAGGGAAGTTCGGAAAACGGCCAATGCATTTTTTTGGCTCGATGGGCGTATTGAGTTTCCTTACAGGTTTAGTGATGACGGTATGGATAATCGCTGAGAAACTCATAGATATTGCCAACAATGTAAAGTTTCGAAACGTCACTGAACAGCCGTTGTTTTTTATAGCCCTGGTTGCCATAATCGTAGGTTTCCAGCTTTTCCTTACAGGCTTCGTCGCAGAATTGGTTTCGCGAAATGCCAGCGAGCGGAATTCGTATAATATTGAAAAGACCATATAGGCCCGGTTGATATGTTTTTTTCCATCATTATTCCTCTTTATAACCGGCCTCAGGAAGTTGACGAGCTGCTCTATACGCTCACTCTGCAAACCTATACCCGCTTTGAAGTTCTGGTAATTGAAGACGGTTCAAAACTGGATGCACGCGAAATAGTCGAGTCGTATAAAGATAAGCTGGATATACATTATTTTTATAAGAAGAACGAGGGGCAGGGATTTACGAGGAATTTTGCCTTCGGTCATGCAAAAGGTGATTATTTCATCATGTTTGATTCTGATTGCCTTATCCCGGTTGATTATCTCGAGGAAGTTAGCCGATACTTGCTGCAGCATCATCTTGATGCATACGGCGGTCCCGACGCAGCTCATACCTCGTTTACTCCGATTCAGAAAGCGATCAGTTATTCCATGACCTCGCCATTTACAACGGGAGGGATCAGAGGAAATAATAAAAACCTGGGGGGGCAGTATCATCCGCGAAGTTTTAACATGGGCATATCAAGAAAGGTATGGGAAGCTACCGGAGGATTTATACTGACCAGGCTTGGAGAAGACATAGAGTTCAGTATCCGCATACACTCCATGGGCTTTAAGATAGGACTTATTCCGAATGCAGTTGTCTATCACAAACGCAGAACTGATTTTTTGCAATTCTACAGGCAGATTCATTTCTTCGGCAGGGCAAGGATAAATATTTATAAATATTTTCCTTCTACCCTTAAACTTGTTCATTTTTTTCCCGCATTATTTACCATATTCCTTATTTTTACACTGCTGATGAATGCTCTTAATACCCAGCTTGCAGGCATATGTAACCTGTTTCTGGCGTTATTTATCCTGATGATATTTTTCCATTCGTGGAGTGTAAATAAATCTGCAAGGGTGGCATTTCTTAGCATAATAGCTGCATTTATTCAGCTTACTGCCTATGGACTTGGTTTTATGCAGGATTTTTGGAAGAGAATAATTCTTAAACGTTCATGATCGAATTTCTAAAGGAGAGTACCTTTGCTGTTAACGATGTACTCAGAGTAGCATGGAGAATACTAAAAAGCCAGTATTTTAAAGTCCTGGGCTTGTGTATTATGATGTTCCTCGTTTTTAACTTGTCGGGTTTCCTGGCATTTTTCTTAAGTGGTGTAAATATCGGCATCAGCCTGTTTATGCTTCTTGTTTTTATAGTTACTTATTGCGGCTTTCAGCTAACTCTTTTCAAGTTTATATTGCGGGTACTCGACGAAGACCGGGAGGACGTTTACGTAAAGGAATCAGTACCCAGTAGCAGGCAGATCATAAAGTTCCTGGTGGCAACATTCTATTTTATCCTGTGTATCCTGGTAGTATACGGGATTATTATAGTAGTGATCTTTCCTCTGGCATATGTTCATGTTCCGATGGAAATACTTACGCAGATCGCTATTTCACTGGGCGTTCTGGGGATCATCTTTACCTGGATCAGGATTTCGTTTTTCCCCTTCTTTATTATAGATAAAGACTTCTCTCCATTTAAATCTATACGGTTTAGTATGGCCATTACGCGGGGTAATTTTACCAAGCTCCTTATGCTGCTGATTTTCCTCGCTATTTTTCAGATACTTCATTTACTGATAAATTATAAAGGGAACTTTGTTGTGGGGGCAATTATTAACCTTATAAATTCTCTTTTGATTATCCCTTTATCAAGTGTGGTAATCACTGTGGCTTATCGCCGGATGATGACGGAGTATGAAGGAGACCAGGATCCTGGCATTATCAGAAATATCATTTAGCAGAAATGGGACTAAAGGCATTGCTTAGTAAACCTTTTGCGGCTTATGCTGTCTGGCAAATAAATAAATGGAAGAGGAAAGCTGTAGAGGTTCAGACAGGCGTTTTTGAAAGCCTCATAAAAGATGCAGCAAATACGGCTTTTGGAAGAGACCATCATTTTTCAGATATCCAATCGTATGAAGACTTCAAACGGTCTGTCCCCCTGAGGGACTATGAAGAATTGAGACCTTATGTTGACCGAATGGTGAAAGGGGAGGAGGACGTGCTCTGGCCTGGGAAACCGGCCTATTTCGCAAAAACATCCGGAACAACATCGGGCGTTAAATACATCCCCATATCTAAGGAGTCGATGCCTGAACATATTAAAGCTGCCCGCAACGCATTGCTTACTTATATCCACGAGACAGGTAAGGCTGAGTTCGTCGATGGTAAGATGATATTCCTTCAGGGCAGTCCCATACTTGATAAGAAAGCGGGAGTTTCGACAGGCCGGTTATCGGGCATCGTTGCGCACCATGTGCCGGGTTATCTTCAGAAGAACCGGCTTCCTTCATATAAAACAAATTGCATAGAGGACTGGGAGCTGAAGGTGGATGCTATTGTGGAGGAGACGTTTCACGAAGATATGCGGCTTATCTCAGGAATCCCGCCCTGGGTTCAGATGTATTTCGATCGTCTTTCTGTAAAAGCAGGGGGAAAGAAAATAAAGGATATCTTTAAGAACTTCGGCCTTTTTGTATATGGTGGTGTTAATTTTGAACCCTACCGGGCACGAATGGAGGAGGTGATAGGCCGTAAAGTGGATTCTATTGAAACTTATCCTGCCTCCGAAGGTTTTATCGCTTATCAGGACTCGCAGAAGGAGAAAGGTCTTCTGCTTCTGGTAAACGCCGGGATGTTCTATGAGTTTGTGCCTTCTGATGAATATTTTAACGAGAATCCTACCCGTATTTCTTTGAAAGATGTTGAGCTGGACAAGAATTATGCGTTGATACTGAATACAAACGCAGGATTATGGGGATATAGTTTAGGTGATACCGTTAAGTTTATATCCAAAGATCCTTATAAAATCATCGTAACAGGGAGGATAAAGCATTATATTTCTGCCTTTGGAGAACATGTGATCGGAGAAGAAGTGGAGTATGCGCTACTGAGTGCGGCAAAGGAAACGGGAGTTGAAATTACAGAATTTACTGTCGCTCCTCAGGTTTCCCCGCCCGGTGGGGGGCTTCCATACCACGAGTGGTTTGTAGAATTTGCAAAGGAACCAGCCAACGCTGAGGAGTTTTCTATGAAAGTAGATTCGGTCTTACAGAAGAAAAATATCTACTATCAGGATCTGATAGAAGGAAAGATTCTAAGGCCACTGGTGATACGACCGCTTCAGAAAGACGCTTTCCGCAATTATATGAAAATGGAAGGTAAGTTAGGTGGGCAGAACAAAGTGCCAAGGCTGTCGAATGACAGGCAGATAGCAGATAAGATTAGTAAATGGTTAAATTGAAAAATGTTGCCATACTTGGTTCCTCAGGCAGTATCGGGACCCAGGCACTTGAGGTGATAAGGGAGAATCCTGACCTCTTCAGGGTTTCCGTTCTTACTGTAAATACAAGTGCGTCGCTGTTAGTACAGCAGGCTCTGGAATTCAGGCCGCAAAAGGTGGTGATCGTTGATGAAAGTCAGTATGATGATGTAAGATTGGCTTTAGAAGGGTCGGGCGTAGAGGTTTACGCTGGAGAAGAGGCTCTTACAGATGTTGTGCAAACTCCTGAAATCGATGTGGTACTCACTGCACTTGTTGGTTTTTGTGGTTTATTGCCGACAATTGCAGCTATCAGGGCCGGAAAGGACATCGCGCTGGCAAACAAGGAGACCCTTGTCGTTGCTGGCGGACTGGTTAACGCTCTGGCTAAGGAGCATAATATCCGCATTCTACCTGTAGATTCAGAACATTCTGCTATATTTCAGTGCCTTACAGGAGAAGCCGAAAATCCCATCGAAAAGATTTATCTTACCGCATCAGGTGGGCCTTTCCGCGGAAAGAACAGGTCGTTCCTGGAAAGTGTAACAAAGGAAGATGCGTTGAAACACCCCAATTGGGTAATGGGCGCTAAAATAACCGTCGACTCAGCTACACTCATGAACAAGGGGCTTGAAGTGATTGAGGCCAGGTGGCTGTTTGACCTTGAACCTTCGCAGATCGATGTAATTGTTCACCCTCAATCTATCATACATTCTATCGTGCAGTTCGGCGATGGGTCAATGAAAGCACAGATGGGATTGCCCGATATGAAGCTGCCTATTCAGTATGCTCTTGGATTCCCCCGGAGAATAAATAACAGATTTCCGCGTTTTGATTTCTTGAAATACCCTGAGCTGACATTTGAGCAACCTGACAGGGTTACGTTCAGAAACCTGGAGCTGGCCTTTAACGCATTGGAGGCGGGTGGAAATATGCCATGCGTTCTGAATGCTGCCAATGAAATTGCCGTGGCAGAGTTTTTGAGCGGCAGGGTCGGATTTCTCGGTATGAGCCGGGTGATAGAGAGATGTATGAATGAAGTTTCTTATATTCGTCGTCCTCTGTTACAGGATTACATCGAGACAGATAAGGAAACGCGTATTATTGCGCAACAATTGGTAACAAATTTTTAAAAAAGATATCCCATTAAAGAATTATTATAGATTATGGATGGATTGGTTATGGCCGGCCAGCTTTTGCTGGGACTTTCAATTTTGATTATACTACATGAACTGGGGCACTTTCTTGCTGCAAGAGCTTTCGGAATAAAAGTAGAAAAGTTTTATCTCTTTTTTGACGCATGGGGCTTTAAGCTCTTTAGCTTTAACTTTAAAGGATGTGAATACGGTATTGGATGGCTGCCATTAGGCGGATATGTGAAAATAGCGGGTATGATTGACGAATCGATGGATACCGAGCAATTATCAGGCCCTCCGCAGCCTTGGGAGTTTCGTTCCAAACCAGCATGGCAGCGTTTGATCGTGATGCTTGGTGGTATCACCGTAAATATTGTGCTTGGTATATTTATTTTCTGGATACTCACCTTTAAGTTAGGAGAAACCTACATTCCGAACGATAAGCTGGTCAACGGAATTGTTCCGGGTAAGATAGGGAAGGCTATAGGGCTGGAAACCGGAGACCGTATTGTTGCGGTTAATGGAGCGCGGATTGAACGTTTTGATGAGATCACCAGTTCGAAAGTGCTGCTCGGCGGTGCAGAATTAACGATAAACCGCGGCAATGAGGTGAAGTCGATCCATGTTCCGGGGAATATTCTTGAACAGGTGGCTGATTTTGGCGTTGGAGAGTTTATTCAGCCCCGTGAAACTCTGAACAGTATCAATCAGGTGCTTCCTCAAAGCAATGCAGGCGCTGCGGGCTTTGAAAAAGGGGACAGTATTTTAACAGTGAACAATAGGCCGATAAAGTTCTTCGACCAGTTTCAGAGCGCATTGCTTGCTCATAAGAGTCATAAGGTGAATGTAAACGTTTGGCGTAAAGGGCAGGTATTAACTCTGACTCCTGTTGTGAACGAAGAGGGTGTGATCGGTATTTCGCTAAACAGGAATATTCCTACTGAAAGTATCAACCATACCTTTATTGAATCTTTGCCCATCGGGGCTTCGAAAGCATGGGGGCTCTTTACAGATAACGCGAAGGGAATAGGGAAAGTTGTTACCGGACAGGTAAAGGCGAATAAGGCGTTTACAGGTCCTGTAGGCATCGCTAATATGTTTGGCGGAACTGTAGACTGGCTTAAATTCTGGACCCTGGTTGGTCTATTATCAATGGCTCTTGCTCTAATGAACCTACTACCTATCCCAGCTTTAGATGGCGGACATGCTTTGTTTTTGCTGGTAGAGATGGTGAAAGGAAAGCCCCTAAGCGATAAGTTTATGGAGCGTGCGCAGATAGTTGGGTTCTGCATTATTGTGGCGCTGATGGTGTTTGTACTGGGCAACGATATTCTAAAATATGTTATAAAATAAGATGGATGGAGCACGCTGCATCGGTTTTCTGTATGTTTCGTGCTCTATCCGGTTGAAGTTCAGTGATGTTCATTTATCTTGAAATTATTGTTGCGAAAGAGGAAGAGTTTAAATACATTTGCATCCCGCGATTAAGCCCAGGTGGCGGAATTGGTAGACGCGTTGGTCTCAAACACCAATGATTTCGATCGTGCCGGTTCGATCCCGGCCCTGGGTACAAGGCTTTGGCAAGCCAATCTTTTCCAAACAGAAAACCGCTTTTACAGCAACGTAAAGGCGGTTTAGTAGCGCTCCCCAGCGATGCATGCTTCAACATTGTTTCAACATGCAAAGCTACTCTGTAAAACTAGTAGTGAACAAAGACCGCGTAAACAAGAAAACAGGTCTTTGCTCACTTTATTTAAAGGTTATTATTAACAGGAAGCCGATCCCGATTCCTATGGGATTAAAATGGCCGTTATCTTTCATCTCGATGGAAAAGGGGTGCATCCTTCCGCGCGAAAAGAAAGACCCTGATTTCCGCGACTATGAGATGATCATCATCTCGGAGCTCAGCAAGATCAACGAAATTTTTAAAATCTACCGCCTCCAGGATAAGCTGCTCACCCCGGAACTGTTTAAAAAGGAATTGAAGAGCTTTTCGCGCAGGAAGAACTTTATTGCCTTCATGTCCCAGCGGATCACCGAAAGGTACAACCTGAAGCAAATCGGTGTACAGACAAAAAAGAATCATCAAAGTACTTTGAATAAGCTCAGCGAGTTTAAGGAATACATAGCGTTTCACGAGATTGATAAGCGCTTCCTGGAGAAATTTGCCGGTTGGCTGAAAACGGAGTACGAAAATGAGGACGCGACCGTCTGGACGCGTATCAAGGATGTCAACACTTATCTTGAAATTGCAGAAGGGGAGGGCATCGGCGTGAACAGCGATTATAAGAAGTATCAGATCAGCTCACCAAAGGGCCGCATCATTTACCTGGAAGATGAGGAGATAGACCGGCTTTTCGTTCTGTTCAATAGCCGTAGGTTGGTGCCTACGCACCACCAGGTGCTGCGAGCGTTTCTATTCAGCTGCTTTACCTCGCTCCGGATCTCCGACATCCGCTTAGCTCAATGGGGTTGGGTAACGATAAACAAGGAAATGCAGTTCGTTCCGTACAAAACCCGCAGCACAAAGAAAGAAGTGATCATCCCGCTCAGCCGCGTGGCCGAGTCGCTGATCGAAAAGAAAACAGGCTTTTTCTTCAGCTTGCCGACCGATCAGGAGATGAACCGGTCGCTCAAAGATCTTGCTGTTCTCGCCGATATAAAAAAAGACCTGACTTTCCACGTAGCACGGCATACGTTCGGAAGCCATTATTACCGTGAGACGAAGGATATTATCAGTTTGCAGAAGATCATGGGGCACTATAAGTTAGATACCACCATGATCTATGTTCATATCAATGAGCAGGATAAGCGCGACGGAATAAAGAAACTTGATGAAGCCTTTATGAGGCATATGCCGGTCAGGAGGTTAGTCGGATAAGATGAATAAAGTTCGTAATTACCAGTTATCGCTGCTCCCTTGTACAGATGCCGTCATTAAGTGTTTCTTTAATGACGTTGCGAGATCATCCTTAAGGATTTTTGCGTTACTTAACATACTCGAACTTATAGACTGTGCAAGTTGTTCACTCTTTTTCTTTGGAACGATGGTTGAAATTTGTTTTAGGTGAAGTTCAAGCCCGAAAGGGTCTGCATTTGGGAGTTCGCAGATAAAATCAGTCATCACCATCCGATATTTGTCATTTTTAAATGAGAAGTCAATAGTAAAACGCTGCAGATATTTTGATTCAACAGGCTGCCCTACCACAACGAACGTGCTCGACTGAGAGGAAGCCGCTTTTACAATTATCTTAAAATCTTCCTTGTTCTCCATTTTTATCGCCGAATTAGCATCTTTAAATTTCATAGCTATCCATTCAAGCGTTTTAGAATATAATTTCTCTTTAGGCATTCCCTGTACGGAGTCAATAACGATATAAGTTATTTTTCCATCTTTAAGAGGCGCATCAGAAGGATCGAAACTAGCATTATATTGTTGTGAATAAGAATGCGTAGTAGAAAAAATAAGGATAAGTATAGTGATTACTCTCATTTGGTTAATCGTTAGAACTCAAATTTAACAATTTTAAGCAGTTGCATTATTACTGATCCGCTTATTTTTCTCATCAGCCTCGTAGAACGTACGCATAGGGAATTCCCACGGTTTATTTTTAAACTCGTCGAACCCAGCGGCGAGCCTTTCAAGTTTCTCTTCAAGACCTTTAGTATCAAACACCGGTATCGTAACAGGATCACTTCCACCGGCAGGATTATTTGCAGCTGAAGGCTCTGAAATGCCCCCGGTACGATAGAACCTCTCCGCCCTGGTAACGCTGTCCGTATTGATACTGATGTTCGCCCCGTTCCTGCGTTGCGAGCTGTAAAGCAGCGCGTCGATCGTTGCTTTGTTATTTCGATACGTGTCTTTACTCAATATCGGTTCGCCACCTTCCATTTCACCGATGATCGCACCTGTCAGCGCATCGACCATTTTAATCCCGCCTTGCGAGTGCGGAGGGCCATCCGGCACACCACTAAACCCGCCTTTAGCATAACGTCCCCTGGTGATTGTTTTGCCGCTGCCTTCTGACGATGACGAGCCTTTACTATCAGAACCTCCCGAAAGTTCCTTCGCGCCCGCAGCCACGATTGTTCCGATCGAAATCGCCGCTCTGATTTTAGCAGCCGTCGACAGGCCTGCAGCGACAGCAGCGCCACCAGGTATTGCTGCATAAGCCGCGTAGTAACCGGCAATTTCCTTTTGCGTATTCATTACGACCTGCGATATGGCGATCGCCTTTTCAGCGATCAATAACGCTTTAAAGGCTGCACCTCTCTGATTAACTAAACCTTTTAACAAGCCAACGCCGTCGGCCATATTTTGCATCGTGGCGTCCTGAATCGCTTTCTCACCTTCAGCCAGTTGTTTACGCTGCTCAACCTCTTTTTTCTTCTGCTCGAGTTTCCGCTGAGATAGCTGCTTTTCGTATTCAAGCGATGACTCCCCGTATGTTTGCGCAAGCAGCTGAAGAGCCAGCAAGCGTTGCGTTTCAAGGTCGTACTCAGCCTGAACATATTGCTCCTCGGTCATTTCGCCGTCGGCATAGGCATTCGTATTGGCCGAACTTTGCTTATCAAACTTCGAATTTGTCTGCCCGATTACACGTCCGTACTGCCCTTTAAGCTGCTTATCGGTTTCATCCTCTTTTTTCTTCTTTTCCTCATCCGTAGCGCGTGTAACCTCGCCGCTTTTTAATGATTCAAGCAGTTTAGCAGAGGTTTCCCTGTTCAGCGCCTTCGCTTTTTGAATAAGAGGATCGTATTTATTCGAAATCTCCGATAACCGCTGATCAAGGCCGTCGAGTCCCTTCGTCTCGAAATCAGCTTTCATTTTCGCGACGGTTTTATCCAGCGCTTCGCCCTCTTTTATAAATTGCTTTTCAAGCTTCTCATGCTCTTTTCTTCGTTTTTCTGCTTCTTCAGCAGCTTTCTTCGAGGCCTCACTTTCTTTTCGCAAAACTTCCTGATGCCGGTCGCTGCTAATGGACTGCCAGCGGTCCTTTATTAGCTTTATCTTATCCGCATACAACTGATAGGTTGCAGAGCCTTCTTTCGTTGTTCGATCGATATCCTTCATTTTCGTAGTTAGCTCTGAATGAAGGTCGATCAACTGCTTGAAATATTTCGAATCGGCGACGCGCTTATCCAAAGTCTCTGATACAGCAGTGAACATCGATCGTTGCAAGCCAGCTCCGCGGGTACCGGCGTATGAGCCAGGTGTGGCGATGGATGCAAGTCGTTCCCAGAAGCCAGTGCCAGGTGCGTTATACTTCGCGGCGATGTTCAGATTTTTGAGATATGCGGTAATACCTCCGATCGCCTGATTCATAATGCTGATCGCTCCGGAGAATACGCCGGTAGTTTCCTCACCGACCGTTTTCAGCATGGTATCCCACGAGTCGCCCAGATTCGAAACCTGACCGCTTAACGTTTCAGAGATTCCGGCCATGGATCCGGTGATTCCTTCCGCTGATCCCAGTTCAGTAATGTAGTTCCTGATGCTGCTCGACGTGAAATCGACCTCCTGAGTAATGCCCTTAAATGTGAAGCGTACTTTGTCACCATCCTTTTCGGCCCTGATACCAAACTCTTTCAGTCGCTCAAATTCGCCTGTCTGCGCATCGATCATCGCCTCGGCGAGCTGGTTAAAATCCTTACCGGTAGAAGCGGATAAGTCGCCCAGCTTGCGCATCTCATCCATCGAAGGCTTAAAGCCCTGATTCGCGAGTTTTACATAAGCATCTGTTAATTCGTCAACCTGAAAAGGTGTTTCTGCTGCAAAAGTCTGGATCTGCTGCATGGCCATTTGAGCAGCACTTTTACTGCCTAACGTAGTCGTCAGAACAGCCTCGAGCTTCTGAAATTTCGCAGTCGTCTCAAAAACCGAAACCCCAAAACTTTTAATCATCCCGATGCCGGCCGTTATCCCAAACCCGCCAACAATGCCCCCCGCAATCTCTTTCCAGTTACCAAGAAAGTTTTTACTTTCTTTATTTGCCCCCTTCATTTCGTCGGTAGCAGCTTTCAAGGCGTTCCGCATCTTGCCTATCGCTTCAGCCTTATCCCGATAAGCCTGCGGGTTGTCGATCGCCCGCATATTCTTGAATTCAGCTTCATACTTACGGATGGAGTCGGTGATCTCCTTCATCGAGGTTTTCGCCTGCTCGCCATTGATCACGAGTTTTACGACGCTTTCGACGTCGGTTCTGGATTTTGCCATGCATTAAAAATCCTGAATGATAAGCAAGCGGGAAAGGACAGGATATATAGAAAAAAGGTATATTCGTTTGTTAATTTAGTTTTATGGAAAACCAACAAATAACAGAGAAATTCAAAATAGAAATCGAAGCTCTATCTATAGCTGAAATTAGCCATAATTACGGGCCCCACGACCCATACGAAATGGTAACGCTTAAATTAGCCAATTCGTTCGGCGTCGAAGTAACCATTAAGTGTCCTGTTCAGCTGTTATATTCTGGGAATAAAATCGATAAAATCATAAACGAAAGGCTTAACCTGATACTTGAAACTATGTCAGAAAACACTACAGGTTAACCCGGTAGGAAGTATAGGTACTCAGGTCATCATGCACATTTGTTACAACAGCATCACCAACCGACTTAGCAAGGATTTCTCGCAGTCTATATATCTCTGCCATCTTCGGCTTATTAAACCACCGCTTCGCCCCTCTGTGAATGTAGTTAAGTTTCGCCCCGTATGATTTCACCGCGACCTGGTTACCCTTATTCATATAGCGTTCATACGCTTTCAGTCCGCGCCCGACTCCCATATCCCTAAAACGGCCGTGCATGGCGAAGGTGATCAGCACCGCATCCACGTCCCCATTTTTCAGCTGCAGCTGCCTGGTAAAAGATTTCATCAGCGCGCCGGTCTTGCCGATCTTCTTTTGCTTTAGTACTTTCTGAAAGCGGTCGATGGTGATCCTCGCCCAGGCGTCAACTTCCTTCTGTACGTTAATAGGTCTTTTATTCGGAGCTGCCATATCAATACACTATCCAATAAATGCAAGCATCGTTCAGGTTAGCAACCTGAGCATAATAATAATTGGCGATACTGTCGTATATAAAATTAAACTGCTTTCCGAGTGCCTGGACATACTTCGGGCTCCCTTTCCTTATCCGCAACTCGGTATACGTTTGCGTGCCTGTACTCGAATGTCCAACCCTCACAGTACTCACTAAGCCCCCGTTTCCTCCAGCTCCCCATGGATCCGTAGGCGACTTGATCGGCTGCACCGTCCATTGTAACCCCTTTGCGACCGGTACCTCAATCTCGATCTGATCAAAACCAGTTTGGTCCGGGTCCCAATATGCGCGAAATCTGGGAGGTACAAACTCATCAACATGATCCGATCTTTTAACTGTAACCGGCGTTTTCCTTTCGAAGTACGCCGATTGCCCTTCAATTTTGACAGATATGAGCTGCTCCGTTTTACCGAGATCATACTGGAGCCTTTTTATAACCAGCTCATGCCATACCCCGAGATGATGAAACCCAATCTTCCGGGTGTTACGAATCCTTGCCAGTATCGTTTTAGGAAGAGATGCGGTTACCATTACCAGTTTCGAGTCGTTCAGAAACTGGTACCAAAGCGCATCAGATGGTTTTAGGTCTACAGGTTCAGATATTGGTAAATCAGATAACTCGTCGCCTGCGATGCCTTTATATCTTATTAGCCTAAGCGGCCAGTTATTGCGGCCGGACGGATCACCGTCTTTCGTCTGAAAATCTTCAGTGTAAGGATCGCCGTCGCCGACCTCGCGCCGGTAGTTACCCACCTTCATCACGTACTGCAGCGCCTGGCATACGCCCAATTCTTCACCAGGGAAATCTGGATCAACAAGCGACGTAATAGGATAGAACTTCAAAGTCGTGCAAGACATTTCAACCTTTGTCGCGCCATCTCCCACGGTAATGGTATACGTAGGAAGTTTCTCCTTTACTCCTTCACTAACCTCAATATCGTATGCTGCATCCTGCGAGTCAGGCTTTAGCGTTATAGTATAGCCTTTCTGATCAGGAGGATCAATCTCGCTTACCGCAGAAAGGTAGTCGGTAATATCTTCCACATCCTGCGAGTTAAGGATATCCTGAAAACGCGCGACGGTAACCCGCTTGCTTGCCAGATCCACGTCGAAACAAAGCCGGCCGAAACGCTCCCTGATCTGCTTTATGAAATCGCTGACCGTCATATTCGGCATGTAGAAAAAGCAGGGTTGAATCTCTTTGTCGAGAATAGCCTTCCTGGTATAGATGCAAACATTACGTACCTCCGGATCGGAGAAAAACGAACCCTCCGGTTCCATACCCATGAAGTTGATCAACTGCTTCAGCACGTAGGTGAGTTTCCAGAACGGGCTCTCCGCTGTTCTGAAACCGAAAACGTTATCCTCCGAGTATGTATAAAACCGGTGACCAGATGCTTTCCAATAGTTCACGTTATTATAGCTCAGCCCCGGGTCAGAATTATGCAGCCGCGTGTTGCGCAGGTCAAAAAAGATATAAGGATAGGCGTCCGGATTCTGCGCGGTGTTTTTCATGTGATTGTCGAGTGCGTCGAGCGTGTTTCCGAACTGGATCCCGTCCATCGTCTGAATTTCCGGCAGCCTGGTTGATTTTATCCGATCCGCTACCGCCCCGATATTCACCTTCAGCTCAACCTCGTACCCTTCGCTCGTTGTTGAATACCGGCACACGCCATTAAAAAAATGCACTCCCGAATCGTACACCTGGATATCAAACTCATACGCCTCGACCGGTGCGTCGATCCTATGCCCGCCATTAAAAAACGCCTTATTTGCAGGCGAAAACGGAGCGTTTACGCTGTACACCGTCTCCTGCACAAACTTGTCGGAATCGTTAAAAAGCGGATTCTCCCGCACTACAGGAATTGTAGTATCGGGAGCGAGCTCCATTTGGAGGTTGGAGGGGTTGAGGATGGTGAGCATGGAGTAGTAGTTTTGATGTTAAATTAATTTAAAGAACCCGGCATAATCACAATACCCTCTCTTGTTAATTCCATTTTTAACGAAAACCCCAGAATCAAGGCATAATGTATCTCCTGATACTGCCGTTAAGCCTAGATAAGTAGCGTCTATATACCCGCTTACCCTTACTGCCCCAGAACCGTTTACCGGTATATCAACAAGCGCAATACCTACGAAAGTGTTAATATTATCGCCTAACATAAATACCGAAGCAGCGCCGGATACTATTTTTACCGGAGAGAACTTTACGATTGTAGCAGATGTGAAGTTGTTTGCAAAATAAACCTCGTTAGAGAACTCAGGGAAACTATATAGTCCTGTACTTAACCACGGGACTACCGTATTTCCGCTTCCATTTAGTTCCCATGTCTGACTAGTAGATGTATTGTTTATTTTTGCTCTCCCATTAAGAGTACAATTCTTTAATGATACTTTATTTTTTGTCATATTATTCCAAGATCCATCGAGGACGAAAGAGAACCCATCAGTGTTTCTAGTAATAAACTTACAATCTTCTATATCTATTAAAAGAGGCTTAGGCATTACATTTGTTTCGTGTAGCGACCACCCACGTTTTCCGACAAAAGTACATCTCCTAAATTTGCTTGTCTTTCCAGACGGATTGCCAGATATATAACCACCAGTTCCTGTCCACAATATATTTGGATCGTTCCCAAGATGTTCCAGGTATACATTATCCATTTCAAGGTGGTTTTCAACAAACGGCACACTACTTACGACACCATTGGAAATTATTACATTTCCATCGTCGTGCATTACGTAGCGACAATTTTGTGCTATACACTTAATATTACTAAGTCTGTTGCTTCCCATTAGGTTTAGCGGAGAGATAGCCTGATATTTTGCCTGTGTCATCCTCGCATCACCGTATGTATACTTGCAATTAAGTATTGTTCCCTCATACCCGTGTAAATTTACATACGGAGCCAACTCCAAACCCCTTTTAAAAGGTGTTTGATCGACGATATTGTCGTAATCAAACATTGTTGTAAGATCATACGTCCCAGAATCCACTATTACGTCGTACCCTATTTCGGATGTGCCATCAAGAAAACTGTGCATAGCAGTAACAAGATTAGTATATTTCTCGCCGTAAGTTCCCAAAGTAAGCCCGCACTTGATGGTAATATTCTTGTTTCTGGTTTGGTTAAATCTTTCAATTGCAGCAGAGCTAGTTGCAAGATCCTTCGGTGATATTTCTAGCTTTTCTAATGTAATTATTACATCTGTTGCTGTGGTAGATGCCTTTCCCTGTATATAGTTGAATATTTTACTAGAGTTGTTACTATCGAATGCCGTGATTGTTTTTTTGTACAGGTAAAGATTATTGCCTAATGTGGTGAAGCTTGCATTGAAATGGAGCGAAGGGCTTACGTTGCATTTAAATGTTGCTTCGATATAAATATCCTTTCCATTTAAATACAACTGATTCGCGCCCAATAGGAATCCAACAAAGCAGGTATTATCCATAACGGTTCCATTCGGTATTTTTAACCCCCTGTATACTTTTTGCCCATAAGCGGCAAATTTAGCCAGTGCGTCGTAATCAGATTTCCTTATTTCTACATTCCTAAACGTAGAAGGGTTTTGTATAAGCGAGTTGGCAATCTCTGCTGAAAACTGCTTAGAGAACTGTTGATTAATAAGCTGATTGGAGCTATGTTTTAAACTTACGCTTTGTAAAACAGCCGTTAAATCCTGATCGGCAGTTGCAACTCCAAACCTACTTACTAAGCCTAAAGCGACCAACACTTCACCTGCCTCAAATACTACAGTATATGCAATTTTGTTGCCTGTAACGGTAGACGAAAGCGTTAAGTTAGTGTTTCTAAGGTTTGAACTTAAATTAAGTTGATGTGAAAGAGATATGGTGCTGGAAAATTCATACTCTAGCATAAAGGAGTAAATCCCTGCCTCTATTGCTTTGTTGATATATGGTATTACGTTTTCAAAAGCTGACCTTAAATAACTCCCAGAAACAGAAGTAGTACCGGTAGCTACTGAATATACCCTATTTACAGTATCCAACGAGATCCCATCTTTCGGGTTTAGAATACTTAAGTTATTTGTAGGATAGTAGGCCTCAAAGGGATATGCTTTCGTTTTTTCAAAAAGGAACTGCTCCCGTAATTGCTGATTTATGCGGGAATTATCCAGGTGATATAATGCGATGTAGTTCACATACACTTTCAAATCCTGTGTTGCTGGGTTGACGGTGAACCTACTTAAAAGGCTTAACTTAGTCAATATTTCCCCTTCATTAAAGACTAGTTCATACGTAATCTTCTTATCACCGACTAAAGAAGCTGGAATATCGATGTTTGTATTTCTTAAATTTGAAACAATATTGAGTTGGTGATAGAAAGGCAGCGTGAGGGTAGTAAATTGATATTCGAGTCTAAATGTCCGTATTCCTGTTAAAATGGCATCATTTAATATTGAAGCTATATTATCAAAACTGGATTTAAGGTAAGTTGAATTAACGCCAGATGTGCCATTAGCGACCGAATATATCCTTTTTATTGCCTCAAGTGATATTCCCGATTTCGAATCCTGTATACTTAAGTTGTTTGTAGGGTAATATGACTCTAAAATAAATGACCGAATCTGCTCTACTAGATTCTCATCATCATACCCTCTTGTCCACCAGTGCGTAACATAATTGCCATCAGTGCCGATCTCACAAAACTTCCCCTCTCTGAAGTTTTTTCCGTTTTCGTCGACGAGATTCGGTATCGCCAAACAAGCCGCTTCTCTCGTCGGATATGGACCGCGGAGCTTATCAATATTCCCTCCGTTTAGGAATAAAATAGGATTGGTGAATTCGTTAACGTCAGCCATTTTTAAGCGTAATGATGTGTTCGTGATTATATGAGTATGAAAGCGCATTTTGAAGCGCGAGAATTTTATAAGGAGATTCGTCGATCATCAGGGTACCGACCTGCGCGTATGAAAGCGTTAAGCTTTCTCCTGATTGAACGTCATGAATCGAGTGTACTGATTTGGTCGAGGGAATCGCCAGTATAATAATTCTGTTCAATCCCGTATTTATGGTTAACTCGTAAGTGCTTTCGCTTACGGATGATGGCAACGCTTTTACTGCTTCCTCATCCCCCGGCACCGCATTCGCAGGCCCGTAGTATACCGGCAGAATCTTCGGAGGATCGACAAACTGCTCGGCCTCATCGGTTGTACGCTCAGTGTACGCGTCATCCGATATCAGGTACTTATATTCCAGCGACTGCGCGTACAAGTATTCACCGTCTTTCATTTCGGTGAGCATTTTTGATGTAATCGATATCGGCAGCATCCTGCCTTTATTATATCGGTACTTCTTAGATGCCGTCAGGAAATCGCGGAGCTGGATCAGGTCTGGCTTATTGATCCATCCTGTGGGCACCTTGAAACTATCCTGCATCTTGATATCGAAAACGACCGTATCGCCAGAAGGCAAGCCGTATCCGGATTTTAGCGGCCGCTGAGCTTCTGAAGAATTAAGCTCCTGCTTCATTTCTGCCTTACCGAACGTCGAAAGCGTTTCAATTCCGCCCCAACTCCCTAAGTAAAGGAAGTAGCGAACAGACAGCTGAACGGAGTAGTCGACATTATAAGTGTACACCTGCGATATATTACTACCGGCGGCATTTTCAAGCCAAACCTCATACCTCAATACGGTTATTCCTGGATGATCTGTTTTATTAAAAATCTGATCGAATCGCATATTAAATGCGTACTTACGATACTGAAGGCAATCGAAAACGACCGTTTTTAAAATCGGTTCCGGATCGTTGGCGGTATAGAAGTTAATCTTCAGCTTCGCGCCTAAAGCTTCAGCACGCGAGTTCAGAAAATAGATAAACTGCGGTTGAGCGGGTAGCGTGCTGATCGTTGCTGATCCTTGTTTCAAAAACCGGTCTGCCGATGGCAGTCCTGGTTGCAATACCGATTCCAGCGTATTCTCCACCGCGCCCACATAACTGAACTTTCCAAAAATTGCCGTGTACGTTGGCGACTGGCTGATCCCCTGATAGGTAACCGGATCGCCCCAGCTTTCCGCGTAGCGGAAGTAGTATCTCCGGCAGGTATTAGTACAAAGCAGTGGGTTGGTGCTGTTAAATTCAGGCATGTCGAATCCCGCGTTTTCGATGTACGAATGCAGAAGATCGGAAAGGTCGATGTCTGCGATGTTACCGAGTCCGTTCGGATTAACCGGCAACCGTCCGCTATAGATCTGTTCGAAGCCGGAATAATTCGATTTTTCGCACCATAGCTCGAAGTAAATGGCAAAGTTATGGCGGTATACATCCGTAATGCCAGGTGTGATGTTGTCAACCGTATACTCTTCGCCTGCTCCCTGATATTCGAAATCGTAGCCGTAGCGGGCATTTTTTGCAATAAATTTCAAGCGCGAGCCAGCACCTGAATTAGATATTTCAGCGGTGATATCGAAATCGCGCGAAAGGGTGAAGTTTGCCTGAAAATAGGGTAAGATCAATGCAGCGTAGTCAGCGCCAGCTAAGCCGCCATTAAAGGGAAACTGCGTACCCGACCCGTCTGGAAATTGATCGGCCTGCATTATTATTTCTACGCCTCCATATTTAATATGGATGGTGTAAGGAATAACGGTAGGGAAAAACTCGATGATGTTTACAGACTTTACCCCCGCCTCCTGCAGCTTGTTATTCGTTTGCAGTCTTACCGGAATAAAGTTCCCGGAAAACGCAATCGCAGGGGGGGCTTGTAATATAGTAACGGCCATCGATCCTTATTTGTCATGCCAAATTGCGGAATCGACCGAAAAACCGAAAGGACATACAAACCGGAAGCTGAACTGATAGCCAAAAAATAAGGTGTCGACGCTGATCGGACTGTACTCCACTTCCTCTATCCGGAAGTAAACGTTTTTGCCTGGAACAATGGCGTTCCGGCTGCTGTCGTGACTCATGCGCGCGAGAATCTCAATACCGATTCGCTTGCACTGGTCGCGCGACTGTCTCAGCTCCTCCGTAGTGTTTGCCTTGCCGATTACCGAGAACACGCATTTTATTGTGTCGGTATAGTTAGTCGTAGCATTCTTGTCGAGTTCGCCGTCGGATGTTTCCAAAAGCAGTGCCGGCAAAGTCAGTCGGTTGCGGATTGCAAGGTCAATCTCCTCCATATTGTATGGATCTTCGATGTAGAAAAACGAATAGCGGCCCTGATCAGGATCGTGCCCTATGGCAATGCTCTGTTTTGCCAGATTCTCAAAATAGCTAATGTATTGCGCTTCAGACATCGTATTTACTGTTTTTGATTTCAAAGAATAATACCGCCATCGCGATTCCGAATACCACGCCTCCGGAGAAGGCAAAAATTTCGATGTAGTCGTATGCCATATTAATTCGTTTTCAGTTTAGCGATCTCTTCAGCATTCGTAACCAGGTGCTGCAGGAAGTCGTAAAGGAACGCCCTTTCGGTTTCCGACTTCGTTCCGAACTTTCCGTTTGCCCCGGCAACTGCGAGGATCACTTTATTATAGTCGAATATCTCGTCGGGCTTTGTGCCGCCTTCAGAGGGTAGTTTGTCGAGAAAGTTAACCCTGATAAAATTCCTGCATCCTTCGTAGTTTAAAAGAATGGCGTGCCGGTACCGCTTGCTTAACGTACTCATCCGCTTTGCCCGTTTCCGGATACTGATATCAGATAGTTCTTCGCGGATATCGCGCTCAGCTGTGCCTTTTCTCAGCGGCCTGTAGAGCGTGGCGATCAGCATATCAAGCGCTTTCTCGTCGTTCCGCTTTACGTAGGCCTGGTAATACAATTCCGTGCGGCTGTACTCGCCGATGGTGATATTCTGAAGCCGATGCTCCGGTCCGTAGTACCAGCGGAAGCGACGGCGAATCCGGGGGATAACCCATTGCGTTAATGTATTGTGTCCGAACAGGAAGCGAAGCGTAGGAGCGAGCTGCACCTTCTGTGCTTCCGGCACCGAGAAGAACAGCTTCACCGGCATCCTGTAAAAGACGATCATTGCCAGTCGCGCGGCATCGCCAAAGCTCAGTCGCTTCAGCGTGATCGCCGCCCACGTTACCAGCTGCTTCTCATTCACCTCATTCCAGGTTGAAGGAGCATAAAACTTGTACGGCTTGCCGGATGGCTTGATCGCGATGACGGTGTTCATCTAGTTGTGAGTTGCGGGTTCTGGATTATTCTACAATAGAGCGGATTCTTATAAGATACAGAGCTGCGAACAGCATTCCGCAGAACCAACCGGCACCGCAGAGCACCCACACATACCATGGAACGCGCGAAACATATTTTACGATCTGATGTTCCGTTAGCTGCTTTTTAAGCCGGTCGATCACCTGGTTACGCGCCTTAATCTCCCTGATCAGGCTGTCGGCCACGCATTCAACCTCCGTGCCGCCGTCTCTCGCCTTGAACCGCAGGTGAACGTGTCCGCTCGACTTGCTCCCGCTTGCGCCTGCAGGGATATAAACCTTTACCTGTTCGCCGGGCACCGTGTCGTAGATCGTAGTATCGCGATACTCTACAGTAGTACGCTCGATGATACTATCCTTTGTAAAAGTCTGCGGGGGAAACTTCCGGTTACAGGCTCTTTCGGTCACGCACGAAGCATATAATAAGCTGGTAGCGGCGATCGCTACAATGGCAATTCGTTTCATTTGTCCTTATTTAAAAACTGTAAAACATTCTGTGTAGTAATAATCCCGGTGATCAGGAGGAAGGCCGCGAGCAGCGAGTAATGCACGTTCAGCATCAGGCCAGTTGTTATCTTACCCGCGAGAACGATGTACGCATCGATCATCACCAGGAAGAAAGCCGTCAGCCGCCGGTACGATGCCGTGCCGTCATTATCCTGAAAAGAGGGGCGGAGCCAGTTAATTAACTTTAGCATTGCGCCTCCTTTCCTTCCAAACCGCATACCTGCGGCTAAACGAATCGTATATATCAATAAACTTCAGGATGACCGTCAGCGCCGCTACTATAGCTCCGCACCAAACGCCGGAAGCTGCAACCAGCTTTAACACATTCTCATCAATCATCACATTCTGAACTTGCAGCATTATCCAGCTCAACACTCCGGATATCATGCCAATGGCGGGCTTCTCTGTTAAAAACATCTTTGCTTCGTGTATCATGATTAAGCCACTTGACGTTTTGGATAAACGAGGGCCTTGTACCTCGACTCGGTGTAAGGTTCATAAACCTTCTTTGCCCCCGGCGTTCCTGAAGGCACAACTTTACCCGCTTTGCTATGATACATAAATGTAATCTGCTTTCGGTTGCCGGTTGCCTTTAAGGAGCAATGCACCCAGGCTATTTGCCCGTTTACAATTCCTTCGACGATCAGCTGATCGAATACCAGGTTATCGCGGACAAACTCGAAAATTTGTGCATTGGAAGGTGACCCGTAAACGTCGCCGTCCATGTCGATCGCTTCGCCCAGGCAATGCTGCGAAGTCTTAGAGCCGCCGATAGCAATGTTTAGTGCAGCCGACCGGAAGAAGCTCGTTACTTTTATAGGCAGGGCAAAGTGTTCCCTCACCTTTTCGAAGATGTTGAGCGCCACGTGCTTCATCCGGCTGATCGTCGCCGCATCCGGAACATTTACAATGCCCCTGGCCTTTGCCGTCGGACTGCTCGTCGCTTCCCCCCAGCTGATGTGTTTTGAAATATTCTCCATTGTTCATTTTTGAGCATTTATAAAAAATAGACCGCGCCATCGGTCGACTCGTTCACCTGGTTCAGTACGGCCATGGTACTCGGCGTATAAGTATTATACTCCGTGGTGTGCTTATTCAGCCATAGCCGCAGCCGTTCAAGGTCGGATTCGCCGTCGGTAACGAGTTTGTTCATCGTTACCTGCATCCGCTGTATTTCGGCGGGACTGCGGTTCTCGACGTTACCCGAAATACCACCTACCGTTTCCGATCGCACATACGATCCGGTACCGTCAAAACTTACAAGCCGGTAGGGGATTGCTTCAGCGATCGCTATAGAACCCACGGCCTTGCGGATCATCCGCAGAAGTTCCTTATCAAGCTCGGTCAACGACTTGTTTCTGATCTTTGTCCGCAACTGCCCGTCGAGATCATCGCCCAAAACAGTTACTATATAGTCGTCCTCCACTTTGCTGATGATGCTTTTAATCGAGGCGAACAGCGTCGGGTTTACCGGCAGTTTCTGCGGGAATTCACGCGAAGAGTTAATAAACCGGCTGCGGTTTTCGATATGCTCATCGGAGGCCGCATAAACAGGGAAGTCCGAGATATGCTCTTCGAGGAAGTCGACAGCCAGTTCGATCGCGTCGTAACCGGCCGACATAGACTGCTCGCGTAGAGCCATCACCTTTTTGTCGGATGCAGGTGCCTTACTATCGCTTTTCCGAACAAACAAGCCCGAATCATCAATACTCACTGCCCCGAAATTGGCATACTCAGCGATCGCGAAGTTGACCGAAGCTTTCTGCAAAGCCAGAAGCAGTGTTTCAGCATTCGAGCCAACTACGATAGTAGGCTTTGCCGCTACCGTCGCGTTAAATTGCGCCCGGCCGACGGCAGGAATAATATACTTCGTTTCCGCATCGGCAAGGAACGACTGTATGCTCGGCACACTAAGCTGCTTTGTGATGCTGCTGTTATGCTTCTTAAGTTCGATATCGTTATCAATTAGCGCCATTGCCTTCGGATTTAGTTACAGGGTTGGTTACTTTGCTCGTAGTGCCTTTATCGAGTGTTTCGAGTTCTACTTCGAGAATTTTAAAGCGAAGGTTTGGAAACCTAGAAGTCCATCCGTTAAACTCAGCAACGAAGTACAGCGGTTCGAGCAGCACTTCGCGGTAGGGCTGAAGGATGGCGACGAAGATATTAAAGGCGATCCGCTTGTCAGATCCGGAGCCGCCGCCAGCGCCCGTCTTTCCCGGGCCGTCGCCTACCAATGTCGGGTCGGTACCCAGCGCCCGCATTCCGTGCTGACTGGCTTCGTGCGAATCTTCCAGGTGCTCGCCGTCCTTTATGTTGTCGCTGATGCGTTCAAGCTTCCATCCCTGAATTTCTTTGTTATTCTGATCTAAACCAGCCTCGGTAAGGATCAGCTTCCCGGTATTATCTACTCCGGTGATGGATTTCTCAATCTCGGCAACCTTTTTCTTTTTTATTTCGAGGCGCTCTTCCGGGCTTTTTTTCTCCCAATCCTTATAAGCAGCAGGCCAATAGTTCACCGGGATGGTAAGAATCCATTTTGCCGAAAGGATTTTCTTCAGGAGCGACTCCTTCATCCGCTCGATCAGCCGCTTAATCTCATACCATTTTGAGAAAACGAACGGATGCCACGGTGCCATCTGGTAATAGGCGTTGCCTGGCATAGGGTAGCTGATAGGATAGACGAAACGTTTTAAGGATTTTTTCTCCTTAACCTTCTCAAGCAGCATCGGGTTGTACGGATCAACCACATCAAACGTATTACAATTCTCGTCTGTTGGTTTTGCATCCGGCCAGCTAGGCGATACATAACATTTTGTTGTAGTACCCGTTTTGTCCTGCTTATTCCATCGGCACCAGTCTGCTGAATGTACCCCGAGATAAGCGATCTTATCAAGCCCATTGCTTTTAATCATGTCCGGAAACACGTTCGCAAACCACACGAAGTCAACCGCCGCCTCCCGCCAATAGCGCTTAAAGGAACGATGATGCAGGAAGTCGTTTATTTCAGGATCATTGATCCGTTCGGTATCGAAATCTTTCTTTTCCTCATTATATACCAGGTTAACGGCGATTACCTCGCGGCCTTGCAGTACCCGGCCTTTCCAGTCCAGGAGCGGCGGAAGCTCCGTGTCGGCCTTCACGCGTTTTATAATTTCCTGCGGATCGTCGTTGTTGTCGCCCCAGTAGGCGATATCGTCGCCTGAATCTGTTTTCTCAGGCTTCGGAGACACAGGTTGAGTAATAGGATCATAGGTGAGGGCCGATACGATAATGCCATGCTCGCCCATCATCATCAGGTCCGGTGATATCTGCTCGCTCATTGCGCCACCTTCCTTCCATTAAACTGCGTTACCAGCAGCGGGTGAATCTTAATGATCCGGTCGCCATCGATAGAGCGGATATTCCGCGTGTAGTTTGCCGCGTGGTTCGGATTACGCACCTTGTCGGCCTTCGAAGGTCCTCCGACGTAAACTGCCTGTTCAAGCGTGATCTTTTCCCCGCCTGTGTTCAGCTTCAGATTGCACGTAACGAAGGTGATCGTGAACGGAATGTATTCTCCCTCGTGATCTCGCCTGGACATTTGGTATAACATGTCTGTAACCCTGATTATTTCCATTATCTCAAAAATCCAGCTTCGCGCCCGCGTGCGAAAGGACAGGGAAAAGGAGGCTGATTTTTGCGGCAAAGGGAAAGGGGAAACCGTCGCATTTCATGGCAACCAAAATTTTCATAAACAATTGATACTGTTTTTATTAAATCCGAAATGAGACAAAATTCATTACACTCTGACACGATTGACCCCGCCACGCACTATCCGTGAGGGAAAGGGCAGATGGCACTTTCCGGGATATATGACAGGGGGGGGTAGGGGCAGGCGGTCGCCGCCTCGGCGTTGTTTTATGGGTTTGAAGCGCATGTGATAGTGTGTGAGGGAAAGGTTAAGAGGTAACCATGTCGAGCAGCGGGTCCTCATATCCATACTCGGTACGGAAGCGACCAATGTACAGAGTCTCCCAGGCATCACCCAGGTGAGGCGCATCCTGCGGACGTACCTTCGATCCCTTTCGCTCTGTGGTCTTAACCTTCTTATGTTTGTTACCAATCTTGTATACTCCTGTTTGGTTCATCGATATCAGCAGCTGCTCGCAGTTGTCGCGGTTGAACCGTGCTGGCTTGAACTTAGGGTCTTTCTCTGCGAATACTTCCTCCCATAGGCGGTACCGTACATCGTGCTCGGGCTGCTGACCTATATAGTGTCGGTTAACGCTCCATCCTTTGAGTACCAGTCTACTGCATACCACATCGGCCAATGTCTCCAGTCGTGTTGAGTCGGTACCCATAGCCGTATGATCATAGTAGTAGTTCACTACATTACAGCTGTGCTTATGGTATTCATAATATAGGCTGAACTCATCAACCATATCGGTGAGTACCTTACCCTCATCACCGAGTACAAACATTGAATTCAGGGTAGCATAAAACTTCTGCTTATCCTGACCAACAACCAGACTCTTAATAGCAGCGTTGTAGTCCATAGCTATATCAAGCGCTTTCCCCTTCACCAGGTCGCCATCCTTCCGGCAATCCTTGATTAATCCGTTAGGAAGATATAGTCCGAGCGAATCGATGTGGTTATAGTCGTAAGAAGTATATCCATGATATTCAGCATCCAGCATGTGAAAGAAGCCATCAGGGGTGCCGATGTTCTTTAGGTTAAGGATTGACTGATCGAAAACGTGCTGCTTCAGCTCACGCATCCACTGATTGATTTTCTTAACCCCTAAGATCTGGATGTTTTCGAGCGTTGATGCTTCCGAGTACCAAACCAGCCCCGGGTCATCATCCCCGCCTGATCCGCGCCTCAATTCGTTTAGCGCGATATAATAGTTTGTGATCTTGCGGGCTAAGTAGATCTTTCGTGGTTTTGTTGTCCTGGGATGGTTATACTCCTGGACCATCTTGTAATACTCGATCTGTATGCTGATCACCTGCGCCACCATGTCATGATCAACCAGATTAGCCTTTTCCAGAATCCATTTACCCGAATTCTTTGTCGGCATATCGGTATACATCGTAACCATGTGGTGCTCTGCGAAATGACCGAAAAGTTCGTCGTTACCACGATTCGCAGGGGCCACTTCTTCAGAGTACTGATCGAAGTTCAGGAACTTCACCTCATCGGCGACAACTGCATCCAATGACTTCGCATTCGCCAAACCGCTGCGATCCTGGCTGATCATATAGAAAACGTGCCCGTTCCACCAATAAATATAGTGTTGCGGGTCTAAGGCTTTATAAATAGGGTCGTCAATTTTGAAACGCTTATCAGGCCTTTCCCTCACCCAGTAATGTTTGCCTCGTTGATATCCGAACTTTTCCCAGGCTTTAAACAGAGGAGGGAGCGTGCGGTCCAGCAACTGGGCGTACGTTTCGGCAACTATGCCGGTGGTGCCCCGGGGCATTACGTTCGCACCCAACGACGACCGGTGCGCGATCGGCTCGTCGGTCTTTCCTGTAGCTCGCCCCCATACGCCGTATTCCTCTTTTGCCTGGATCAGACGCGAAAGCTTCTGCGGCTTATTCAGCCATATTTGCTTAGTCTCCGTCACCATCTTCAGGCTCAATTATTTCGGTGCTTTCAATAAGCTTATCCAGCTTGTTTTTCTTTCGTTTTGCAAGGATGGAAGCAACAACTTCCTCCACGTTCTCAACTTTCTCAAAGCCCAGCTCAGAAGGATCATCGACGATCACCAGTTGCGGGATTTGTATTTTGGAGTAATCAGGGAGATCCGGATCATCGTTGTAGATGCCCTTAATCTCAGACAACGTTTTGAATATCGCCGCTGCAGCTTTATAATCACCCATGCTGCGGGCTTCGAAAAAGAGCTCTTCGCCCCACTCGATCATCACGCCGCGTGCGTATTCCTTTTCATCGCGATCGTAGGTAGACAGGAAGAAACGTTTTGCATGAGCAATATCGGCGCGTGCCGTACGTACCGAAACCTTATAATGTGATACCAGGTAGTCGGTGAGCCTGCTGATATTGTAAGGCCTTGTAATTTCGTTGTTACCTTTTTTTACCAGCTCACCAGATCGTAGCAACGAATCTGCTTTCTTCCATCGTTCCAGCATTTTTTGCTGATCTTCCGGCAGCTCGTCGATCTTATTTTCGAGATACGCCTTCAGGATGACATCATAAGTCGTTTCCGGCTTAATATCACGCGGTTTCAGTAGTCCAGCCAGTTGAGGAATCATTCTTCACCCCCTTTCAGCTCTTCGAGGCGCCTGAGCTTGTCAGCTATCAACTTTTCGGTTTTCGCCCTGTCTTTATATTCCGGATCAGCCAGACGCTTGCGCGCTTTGCTCAGAGACACGTAAATCTGTTGCATCTCCTTTTCGCGGGATGGCTTTTCAGGTTCAGGTATAATCTCGAATGTTCCGTGCTCCTGGTAGTAGTCTATCAGTGACCAGATTTCTTCTTTTTGCTGATGAAGCCTGAGCACCTGCTTAGCTGTTTGGAAAAGTACGTTCTTGTCATTGCTCAGGTCGAGGATCGCCATATTCCGGTCGAGCTGCATCACGATATCATTTCGCCGTTGCAGGAGGAAGAGGTAACGGGCATGATCTTTCTGGTTAGGCGCTGCCTTTTCAGCCGTTTCAGCCGTTGCCGGTTGTTGCGTAGTTACCGGAAGTGTAACGGCCTCTGTAGGCTTAATCTCTTCCGTTGCAGGTGAAGCAGGCGCAAGCTTTTCGAGCTCAGCGCGCAACTTCGATACATTGTATGGCGTGGGGCCTGCGCTTGTTAAAAGCTTTTTGAAGAAACTGTTAGCGCCGTACTTCTCGTAAAGTTCAGCACCCTTGTAAAAGTCATGATCATTCAGCAGCCACGCATTTATTTCCTGCATGACCAAAGATGCAGAGGGAAAGGTAGGAGGGAAAGGACAGGGGAAAGCAACAAAAAAGCCGCCCGTTTCCGGACAGCTCTCTGAATCAAACCAATTAACTATTATCCCTTAACTAAATTTCGTGCTTTTCTTTTTCGAAGTGGTGACTATTTTACGGATGTACCGGCTGTTAAGTTTCACCAGCTGCTCGGCCTGATCGAGTGTTATCCGCCTGAAATCGATATCACCTATCCTGCTATGAAGCAAAGGCGATTCCGTATTTACGACTTCAAACTTTCCCCGAATCTCCGGGCTTAATTCGAAACTGAGCTTTTCCATTACGGTGCTGCTGGAGCTGGTAACTCGCCCTGATAGTCGTACATCGGAACGACGTCAAAAGCTTTTAACGTTATTTTTAATCCAACTTCGGCAGTAGGACCTACTCCGAAACCTCCTGCGATATCCTGAACCTTTGCCGGCATCGCTTTGCACCCGATCTGCCAGAAACCTGTAGTCTGACCAATCCGGCGGATTAACAAGATGAAACGCGTGTTTTTAATCGCTGCAGCTCCTCCGATCAGCTTTGCCGTTACCTGGGGGATCATCAGCTCGACATCCGTTTCGAATATCTTCGAAAGTTCCTCGCCAGATAGCTTCGTGGTTGAGCCAGACTTATTAAAAAGCGGCTGAACCTCGATAGGTGCCTTCGCAGCCTTCAGTACGTGGTCGGTCGTAATCGCAACCAGGCTTTCAGGAGTAGTACCGTTGGTAACAGGTTTAGCTTCCGTCTGTATAAAGCTGAGAGGGATCAGATACGCCTGCTCCTGTATGCCTGATGCATTTTCTAACCCGTCGGTAAATTCGAATGCCAGGGGTGTGATATTTGAATAATCCTGCATAATGTTAGTCCTCCATAACTGTTACAGCCGAAGATCCCTTCTTTATTAGGGCAGATATCAGTTTTTTGTCCTTTGATAGCTGCTCTTTGTTGAGACCTTCAACGCCGAAATTGACCTTAACTTTTTTCTTATCTACGACAACTACGTACTGCTTAGGTCCGGCGTTTATCGCTTCATTTAACTGATCAACTGCATCTTTTGCAATATCTTCAGCACATTTCTTTTCAGCAGTTAACGTTTCGATGGTAGCCTCCTGACCGGCTATAAATTCAAATGCCTCCTCCAGCGATTTAATTTCTTCTTTCTTCATTTTTATCGAAATAAATTATTTTGACTTAAGTGGGGACAAGCCCCACTCGTTAATTAATCCTCGTCGCTAATAGACATATCATCCGGATCCTGGAAGTTGAAGCCTAAAGTGGCTGCAATACCCATATCAAGGTGATATACGCCAGGAATGATATTTACTTCGTTGAGGTCGCTAAGCAAGTCAGTTCCTCCTAAAAAGTTTTCTTTACCGCCTGCAAATAACATGTTCGAGCCATTCTGCCAGGTTGTAGGAACAATTCGGCACTTCCTTCCGGTATTTGCTAGATACATCAAGCCGCTGCCGTCATTCTCAGTGTACTTTCCAACTTTGTTTTCAAAGTCGTCCATAAGCTCCTCAACTCGGTTAAGCGGAGCGTAAAGATTAGCGCCTTTAGCTTTTCTTGCTGGAGACAAGGCCCTGAATACCTTCTTAAATGCTGGGTAAGCATCGAGACCAGCGATCGAGACCACTCTTTGGAATTCATCGTTTGCACGTGCCTCTTTGAAGTGAGTGCCTAACCCTTTGCATACGGCAAGATCATTCGCATCTTCCCATTTATCCGGATGCGTAATAGGAGATTCTCCTGCGAGTGTGATCTCTTTTGCAATGAAATATTGTATCTCATCGTTTTTTGAGATTTTAATTTTGGCTCCTACGGCATAAGGAACTGCCGGATTGAATGCTGCGAAAGCAGCTTTACCTAAACCAAAAAAGGCTGTTCTATCGTTCAATTCTGCCGCGTCGTGTTCTAAAACCGACTTGATTGTATACTGTTCGAACGGTATTTTGTTGTTTTTTGATCCTTCACCTGCTCCACGCTGATCGGCAAAATAGGAGATGCGATATTTCCTCGGGTCAATCCTTAAGTCCCTTTGCATCTGCTCAACAACAAGCTGCCTGGGGTCGTAATCGATGTCGTTTGCCGCAGGACGGAATACCCCAGTATAAGGCTTAAATCCGTTCCGGATAGTAAGTTGCGTTAGAGTGAGGACATTCTTAACATTTGGCACCATCGTGATATCATTCATAATATCCATCGAGTTAACCAGTTTGGTAAATACTCCCGCTTTTACCTTCCCTAAATACGTAAGTATCTTACTTACATCAGGGTTAATGTCGTTTCTAAGAACGCCATCAGGCCTTTTAATTAATCCGGTGACCAGAAATACTCCGGCTATTAACAGGAATGGTATTCCCGTAATGTTTGAAATAAAAGCAGCCATAAATAGCATTGCAATCATCGCAACAACTATCTGCGTTTTCAAAAATCTATCTTTCATCGTTAAAGTGTGTGACTTAGCGTCTGTTTAAATTAATTCTTCTTAATGGACCTAAATGATCTAAGGAATCATATTCTGAAGTGCCTGAATCTTTTCGTATTCGAGGTCCTGCGGAGTCTTAATAACCTTATCATCTTTGTTTCCTTCACCAGCAGTCTTGTCGCCTTCCTCTTTAGGAGGGGTATCAGGGTTTTCGGCAGCAGCATCCAGTTTTGTTTTCTGCTCTGAGATGGTTGCCTCGTGAGCGGTGATCTTGTTCTTCAGGTTCTGAATCTCGGTATCCTTAGCGCTGATACTAGCTTCGAGGCCTACAACCTTAGCAGCTGCTTCTATCGTTTCCTGCATATCAGCATCCAGCACAAAGGAAACGCCTGAAATCCCTTCGGCTTCAATTTCGTCATTTACCGCTTTCACCTGGTCGGCGGTAATGGCTGCAGCTGCTACTTTAGCCAGCGCAGACAGGCTTTTGAATTTGTTTGTGGTGATTAATCCCATATCGGTATTAGAGTTTTGCGGGTTAAAAAAGTCCTTTACTCCCTCGATTACTTTGTCAAGGAAGGACTGAGACGGTTCTGAATTGTAGTTTTGGAAGAAAGCGACCAACTCATCGCGACTGATGTTCTTCAGGTTTTTAGGTACCTCTTTAGCGTCGTAATCTTCGATCACGTCGACCAGTCCCGAGTCTTTCGCTTCCGTAGGAGTGAAGAAGTTATCCTCGAAGTTCATCCAGTTGGACATTACGAAATCTTTATCCTTTCCTGATTTCGACACAATAAGGTCGCAAAGTATTTCGTCGTGCTTATCCATCATACTGGCAGCGCTTCGAAGATCTTTTGCATTGCCGTATACACCGCCCAGAACGTTATGACACATTAGAAGCGATCCCTTTGCAGCATGACTTGTTTTGCCAGCCAGGAAGATCATGAACCCCATCGAGTAAGCGATGCCGTCACAATAGGTATGCGTGTCAGCCGATGACGACCTGATCACGTTGTACATAGGGAGGCCATCCCAAACCGAGCCACCAGGGGAATTGATATGAATATCGATTCTGCTGAATTCCCGTTCGAGGATTTTAAACTCCAAAACGAATTGCTTAGAGTCATTTCCCTGCTCCCATATCGAGGCTCCGATAATGCCGTAAAGGAATATCTCCCCCTTGTTTTCGGCCTTATTATGAACAACTGAGTAAAATGGTTTCTTCGTTACTGACATTGAGCCTTTGTGCTTAAAGCCCAAAAATCAGCAACGAAAACAGCCTCCGAAAGGACAGGCTAGGAGGTATAGGCAGGATGAGCCTGATCTATTTTAAATTGCATCTGCTGCCGGTTTTCATCAGCGAACTTTTCGCCGGTGCCGCCGTTTAGCGACACGGTAACTGGTTCGTCTGGCGCGCCGATGATATAGATCCTCCCGTTCATATCCGTAATGCGCATCACGGCGCCGCTTGCCACGTAGCGGTATAACGTATTATCAACCGACTCCCGAAGGTTGTGGATCTTCAGGCCTCCGCTATAGGTGTAAACCGGACCGTTGTCAGTGTCCGACACCTTCAGGTTGAGTGAACCAGACTGGTCATCGAGCGGAAGAGACAACCAGGTATACCCGATTGCCAGTACGGCAGGATTAAAAGAGGAAAAGGAAAACGGAAATGCGATTTCACATATAGCTATACTGCCAATATTATCGCCTTCATGAAAGTTCATATGATCGAGATTAAAATGTGAGAATTAGCTGAGGGATGAAAGGCTCAGGCGCATGCTTCCGCTCATCGATTCGCTGACGGTTCCGGTAATACCAACGCTTCAGGGCATCGAACGAAAGCTCATCCTCGCTGATATCATAAAAGTCACGGAAGCGGATAATATTATAATCTACCACGCTGTCGATCTTTCCCGGGTGCGCATGGATAAACCTGAACATCTCTTCTTTCAGGTGATCGTCAACGTCCTCGTTAAACGCAAGAATATTCTTTTCGCTGATAAAGGAGCCTTTCGTTTTGCGCAACGAAGAACCCACGTATATCGGGTAGCCTACAAAGTTCTTATCATCAATCATTCGCTGAGAAGGGCGAACCTTCGAAGGGTCCATCTTTTCGTGCTTCTCCAGCATCAGCCGAAGCAGGTGAGGGATGTAACCTCGTGAAGAAACTGCCAGTTGCTTTCCGAACTGGACCTCCAAATACTTTTTAATGTGTGGCCTAACCGGTAGTAATATTTTTGCGTCCATTGATGATGTATACAATGCGCAACGAAGGGAAAAACGGGGGATTTGGAAAGACTAAATATAAGCAGAATAAAGAAAAAAAAATTAAAATTCTTCTCTGGCCGAACGATTTTGCGAAAAAGTGTTCCAAACGCTCCAAAGCGCTCCAATTGTTCCAAAGTGTTCCAAAGGGCTTTTTAGAGTAAAATCTTAGTTTAAATAAAATAAACAATGATTAATATGTCCTTTGGAGCCTTTGGAGCATTTGGAGCACATTTTTTGATTTCCAGAAGAGTGACACGTAAATGCACATTTTTATTTCGCTACCTTCGCCAGAGCAGGCAAGAACACGGTTTTTATCTTTTTTTTCGAAACTGGTTTTTGTTTTACGTCCTTTGGAGCAAATAGGAAGTGTTCCAAAGCAAAGCCGAAAAACGGGCAAAAATGGGCTTTTTGCTTTGGAGCGTTTGGAGCACTTTCGCCAAACGTGGTGTTTTTTCGTTAAACGAAAATAAAAAAGCCCCTGTTACGGGGCTTTGAGTAGTTGAATAGAGGCAATGCTTTTAAAATTCGTCCGATATAACCAGGCAGTCAACGACCGCCTCTTCATCTTCAGGAATATCATCTCCTCCAAATGTTACCGGCCGAACTTCTATTGTTTCCGACATTCCGTACCGGCATTCGTCGTTTGTTTGCTCGACCATCACGTCCATATGATCCGGAAGATCAGCAATGATTGTTTTTAATTGTCCTATAGTCATTTTATGATCCTTTCTGTTAATCAATAAGTTTTAAATCCCTTCCATTGAAAACGTAGAAGGAATTATATTCTCCTTCGATCGCCATAGCCCAACCTGCACTAGTATGCTCAACATCCTTTACCTCACCAACTTCATTTACGTGAGGGTGATCCTTGCCTGTTATCAGCACTCTTCTGCCGATCCAGCGTTTTTTGAATTCTTCTAGGTCCATTTTTATAATTCTATTATTTCCACTCTGATTATACTGATGCTAGCGATCCCGATATCGCCCAATCCTTCCATTCGTCTCTGAACTTTAATCACTTCGATTGCCTCGGTCATGGCCTTTTCCCGAATGACTCTCATCTTTTCTGAAGATGCTGCGAAACGTCCGTCATACTTTTGTCCGTCGAACGTTTCAGCGTGAAAGTCGATAAAAGTAATCATGCCGTTACACCCCTTTCCATCTTTGCCAGCGCAGCGGCCTTTCCGGTAGTGCTGAGAACTTCAAACTCAACTACCCATACGAAATGATTAGCATCAAGACTTTCAGCTCCGTTGATCGACTGCCATAGGCTGAAGAACGAATGATGAGGGAATAAGAAAAAGCCTTTCGGATTCAGGTAGTCTTTATATCCAGGAGTAAATCCGTCTACCAATTCAATAATATCGATCCCCTCAGCTCTTGCATCATCCATTGATATTCTATTCAGTCTTTCAACCCTGATACTTTTTACCTGCAGCCAGATTCGGGAAAAATCTTTGAACATATGAATCGCAGGCCGATTTTTTAAAGGACACTTCTTACCCTTCCAGCTTCCATCATTATTCAGCTTTATATGCTTTTTCTCCATTTCATCAAAAACCCATTTAATGTACTTTTCTTCCCTTTCTGTATCCTCAAAATAACCCCTCCTTTCGCTTGCATCCGCTTTGTATTTAATGATGAACTCTGAATCGTCCGAATCCGTCCATCCTAATGGCTGAAAGTTTTCACGAACCCACAATAGGTCGCCCTGATTACCATACGGACATGTAGCAGTTTTGAATAAAAGGTCTATTTCTTGCGGATAGTAATTACGAAATATTACTTTTTTCCTTTGATTGTCATCCCCTAATAATACAGCTTTATCGTCATTGGAATACTCATATGCCCAGGCGCGTTCGTTAATTACTTCAAGGCCTCTGGTCCTTCTGGTCATCGTCTTTCTGCCATCCAGCAAAGCCAACACCATAGGCGTGCTGAATAAAATAGGAATCTCTTTCATCGCTAAAAATCTTCGATTAAAAGGTTTTGGGAGGTAAAGACATGATCTGCATATATTCTTTTAGAAAAGAATGCTCTTTTAAGAGATGTAACTTCTAGTATTGCCTGGTATTGCCTACCGTTATTGTGTCTGATATTAGTCAATGGCTTTATAATAGCCTCTTCATGAAAACTTAGTTTTGACAGCGCATCTTTTATCTCTACAGCAAGGGATACACTGGATAAAGTACTACAAAGACTATATTCTCCTCTAGAAATTTCGAGAATCGTATCATCAAAAACCCGTTCAAGGTTCTTCGACATTGCCAACGTCTTTTTAGCCTGGGCGAAATCTTCAGGATTCTTCGATTTCTTAGCCTTGCTGATCTGCTCAAAATAAAGCTTCTGCGCATTCCGCATCTGTTCACCCTGAACAGCTACGCTTAGTAAAGAGTACTTACTCATAATAAATTGATTTTAGTTATTGATTACTGGGCCGAAACCCAAATGATTCTATTTTTCTACTTCAACTCCCTCATCTTTTCAGCAGCGACCGTCTGAACATCACCTCCAGCGACCGGCGTCAGCTCGTAGGACTCAACCCTGTACTTAGCCAGGAAGCCTTTCCCCCAAATCGCTGTAACCTGGTAAGTGATCAGATCTTTGCCTTTATAGGCTTGCCACTTCGAGTTAAGCGAGGGATTGACCATTTCTTAAAATGCCGCTTCCTGCGGTGCCGTGGTAAACGGACCTGCGCTATTGATTTCCACTTTTGTTACTTCGATGCTGCGGGAAGTCTTTTCGCCGAACTGGCGCTCCAGGTAGTTCCCCGTAACCGTCACCGGCCTGCCTTTAATCAGGCTCGTTTGCAAGTCCAGATCCGGAGCAAAACATTTAATGTTCAGCACCTTGATCACGCGTTTCCCTTCGGCGGTATCGTAACTCAAATCCTGCTCTACTTCGAACATAACTTTCGGAACCCCGAGAACCTCCTGAATATTGGCGTCGTACTTCACCACACCAACGATCGTGCGCTCTTCGCTCAGGTCGGCGCTGATCCGCACCAGGTTCACATCGATCATGTCGTAATCGAACACATACGAGCTGGTAACCGAGGTCTTTCCCTTCGACGTTCGGAAGCTGCTGCCCTTATTCGTGCCGATAAAATAGGGCTGATCCTTCATGTACGTTTGGATCGTTTCCTTATTAATCCCGTTCTTTCCCTGCCTGCGGATATGCTCCATGTACAGCGGATGAACAGCATCCAACCTCAGGAATAGCAGGCGCTTAGGCTCCTCAAATTTCTTAACCTCCGCTTTTTTACGGTCGACCATGATCGACACGTCGCTCTTTGTCTCGATCTTAAACTCGCAACCTTCGAACAGCACCTCCTGATCAAGCAGGAACTCAACCATCTTCCAGAAGGAGGCGAGACTATCGCTTTCGCTGATGTGACTGCTCAGCGCCATGATCTTCTCTTTGCAGTAGCCGAAAAAGTCGTCGAGGCTAAAAGGGAAAGCAATCTTATCGTTCAGCAGCTTCACCATTGTCAGCGTCGTGCAGTAGTTTCGCAGGATGCGTGCCTTCACCGTAACACCCTCATCCGAAATGCTCTTTGTCATTTCCTTGCACGTTTCGCCAAACACCTCCGGATATTTCGTCGCGATAAACTGCCGGTGCCAAAGCAGTTCGACCAGCACACCGCCTAAACCCTGCTTTTCAAACTCCTTCAATCGCTCGTAGTTTGCTATCTGCGATTCAGTACGGTTATTGTTTTCTCGGAACGCCTCCAGAATACACCTCGTTGTTACCGCATTATCATCCTTGCTGCTGAGGTACTGACCCACAATCACCACCGTGCAGTTAATCTTCTGCGTTTTGGTTTTATCCTTCTGTCCGCGGCCCTTTTCCCTTCCTTCACCGTCGAACGCCGCTTTCAGCGCCCTGAACCATTCCTCCTTAATCGCATTCTCATCGAACTCGTTAAAAACTACCGGACAGTTGCGAAAGCGTTCCAGCCTGCTGAAGAACGCGAAGTCGGTACCCTGGTTAAGGTTAAACGCTGGCATTTCGTGGAAGAAGAGGTTTGAAACCGATTCCGCATATTTACTCTTCCCAGCCTGAACAGCGCCGTAAGCGTATAGAAGAGGGCAGAAGTTATCAACCTTAAACACCACATCCCTGAAGAGGCTCACCAGCGCATACGCAACGCCCATCCATCCGGACTTATCGTACACCGCCGACATAAGACGTGCCCACTCTGAAAACGAAACCGAAGGATTGTAATAGCTCAGGTACCGGTCGTTCTCATAAATGTCATCTTCCGCCCGAACCTCCTTTTGTATCGAACTTGCGCTCATGCTCAGGAAGTTCGTGCCGTTCACATCGGCATAGCCGTACTCGTTAAAATCAACCAGCTCGCCGCGGCTATCATCCGTTTTCAGGTTCACAATCTTATTACTGAAAGCGAAGAAACCTTCAGGTTGCCATCCTAACGTTTTCAGCTCGTAGCAAGTTGGATACTCCTTCATAAAGGCCGCTTTCAGGCGGTTCAAATGAGATTTCGAAAATCCGTCGATCGTGATAAAGTTCCCTTCGTTGCCGAGTATAGTTTCGAACACCTCTGCGCTGATGAAAGCCTTTGTAGGAAGCTGAAGAACAACCTTTTTAAAGCCGTTATCTACTTCCGTAAGTCGCCGGTTGTCAAGATCATTCTGAGCATACACGTGGATCAGCGGGCGCATCGTGAAATTTGTATACTTTACGAGGTAGTTGTTTCCCTTGTGGAAGTAGATGCCCGTATTCGGCCCGTCGACCCTGCAATCGAAACCCTGCTCATACAGCTTCTCCGCATCAACCCACTTCGGCAATGCTGTTTCATTCTCATCAAGTTCCTGCCCTTCCTCAGCATCTTCCCGTTCGTCGATAATCTTGTTAATCCGCTTTATCAGGTCGGCCGGCTTCAGCTTAAACTCTTTGCCAACCATGCCGGCATACTTCGTAATGGCGAAACTGTTGCCAGGTACCAGAGAGATCAGCCCGCACACCGTCTCGATCCGCTGGCTTATCTCGATCGGATCGTCTTTACCCCGGCTGAAGAAATCCGGCGCCAGACGGCTGTATAAATTCCCGATCGTAACCGCCCTGCGAAGCAGGTAGCTGGACTTGTACAGGATGCCGTCCTGCTTATTTTGTTGTATATAGGTTTGAATAGGATGCATTAGAAAAGTGTTAAGCGGTTCACTGTTTTGGGATTGTAGTTTGTCCAGAGGCATTCCTGCCTGTCCGATTTACTGATATTCCGTTTTGATACTGGAGCTTTATGTAAAAACCAATCTCCGTAAAGCGAATTCATCAGCTCGCAATCATAACCGCTCACCGCGACAAAAGCGTCGGTATTATGTAACTCAGCGGATAGCTCGCAATGATCCTCATTACTCATTTCAAAAGCGTAGTCTTTATCGTTCGTCCTGCTCTCATGCGGGTAAGGAGGATCAGCATAGATCAGAGTGTTCGGCGATGCGTAGTTTTTTATTACGTTCCTGAAATCGCGGTTCTCAATCTGGATGAGCTTAAGCGATTGCACCAGCATCTTTAGGTTTTTTACCTTATTGAGGTTTTTACTTATATACTCAGAAAGATTCGCCCGTGAATCTCTGGTAATAGTCGCCCATCCTTTGTTATGGTTTTGAGCGCCCATAGAAAACTTGCTTTGCATAGCGCGAACAAAAAACCGACGTGCCCGCTCTATGTCCGGCAATGATAGATCGATTCTTGCATTTTTATATTCCTCTCGGGAGTATGGTGTTAACTGTAAAAGATGTACCAGTTCATCCGGTTGATCCCTCAGAACCATGAAGAAGTTCACTACCTCCCCATTGATATCATTGGCGGTCATAATACGATGCGGCCGTATATTCAATGTAACCGCAAAACTACCAGCGAATAGATCCACAAATGAGTAAGCGTTCACGCATTCCAGCAAAGGAAGCAGCCAATCAAGGTGATAGTATTTTCCCCCTAAATAGCTGAAAGCAATCTGCTTTTTCCGCGATTCTGAAGCTCTAGTTATTATGTCAGTAGTCATGCTGCCCTCCTTATTTCTCTGATTCGTCCGCTCATCGTTTCGCACCATGCGGTTACGACGTGCGGAACAACGGAATTGCCGATAAATTTCTTTTGGTCTGACTGATTGCCGTGAAGCTTGTAATGAGCAGGAAAGCCTTGAATTAATTTCAACTCAGCAACCTTCAGCATTCGCATTTTTATATCTGCGATGCCATACATGATCATGAAGTCTATAATCTTAATCCGCACGGACTTTTCGGGTAGCATTACCTCAGTTCCCTCAAGCAGTGCCTCTATCGCATACAGGTATTCAATATCTTCGGATGTAAGAAATCCGGGGCAATTAATGAATATTACTTCGCCCTCTTCGCACTGCGCTAAATAAAGCGGCGCTTTATCCTGCCTTGCAACGATTACCGGTGAAGGTTGATCAGTTGATGTATTACAGCCCCCGTGAGAAGGATTTATAATATATGAATGACGGCGGCTTGCAAGCAACGATCGTTTCGGCTCGCTGATAGAACTGCCTACGTTGCTGTAGTTCGTGTCCATTATAAACGGCTCAACCTTTACGACGTTATGTTTTGCTCCGTGACCTGCTGTTATAGTCCTCATTGGCCTGTCTATGCCGAAGACATTTGCTTCAGGCAGTCCGCCGTTGTATTGAAGCATATAATATGTTTGTACTAACTGATGGTGATCGTTAACTGTTACAACCCCTGCAGGCTGCTCAATGGATTGATGATTGTTTTTGCCTGTGTAGGTTTTGTCAAGCCATACCGCCTGAACTTTAGTAAGCCGGTCTTTTGTCGTGATAGTTCCTGATGGATCGTCTACGGAGCTGATATTGTTCCCTTTTCCGTAGTATTTTGTTATAAAAGCAGGATTAACAATTGCAAGTTTATCTCTTGTAACTAACGTGGGAGAAGGATTTTCGATTGAATTAACATCGCTTGAATGATGGTAATTCATTATAAATTTAGTTTGAACAATTTCCTGATTCCCGCCTGTTGCGGTCAATGTTCTTGCTGGACCATCTACCGAAACAACTTTGCTTTCGGGTTCTCCTGAGTTTCTTTGTACCATAAACTTCGGTTGAACAATCGACTGTCCATCTACGCATGTAATAGATCCTGCCGGGCCAGTAACGGGGATAACTTTACCTTCAGGCTTTCCGCTGTAGTACTTAGCGATAAAAGACGTTGATACAAGAGCAGTCGCATCGCGCGTCGTAATAGTCCTCGCCGGACGGTTCAATTCGTAATTATTTGCACTGTTACTGCTGCATGCGTAGATCTGCTGTAAAAACTGATCCTTCCCCCCGGCAACGTACTTTATTAATCCCGCATATATCCTTTCGAGCGTTTTGTCAGATAACGGCTTCTTTCTCGTAAAAATGCTTTCCCCTTCATCCTCGAAGTCCAGTACATCCTTAACAGCTTTCCATTTTTTCAATCCGTCACCGAACAAGCTCTCTTTAACCGGTTTCTTTGCGTGCGTTGGTTCAGGCCAGACGATAGGGAGGCCATGTTTCGCGAAGCAGCCAAAGAGGCGGTTACGGGAAGTGTAAGCACCGTAATCAGCGCTGTTCATTTCCCTCCACTCGTCGTAATATCCCAGGCTGTTGATCCATCCTCTCCATTTCATCCAGTCAGCTCCGGATCGCTTGCTTAACGGCTTACCGTTTTCGTCAAGCGGCCCCCAGCTCATAAATTCAACTACGTTCTCTATTTGCACATAATCTGGGTTCAGCGCAATTATGTATCTCGGAAGATGCTCGGCAAGTGTGCGGCTATCTGCATCCCTCGGCTGTCCGCCTTTAGCTTTACTAAAGTTGGTGCATTCGAGTGATCCCCACAGTATAACCTTTGCATTCGGGTATATAATCCTGTATTTAATGAGAAGCGCCGAAAGTGGCGATAAATCAAGCGTCCTGATATCCTCCTCAAAATGCACGACCTCCGGATGATTCTCCCAGTGTGAACGGATAGCTTTAGCATCGTGATTTACGCAAGCAATAACAAGCGCACATTTGTGACCTTTAAGCTTCGCCATGTCAAAGCCTGTAGTCGTTCCCCCGGCGCCGCAAAACAAGTCAATTATGAGGAATTCAATTTCTTCAGGCTTAGCTACTATCTGCGGTCTGAAACCGCCCCCTTCAGCGTGCAGGAAATATTGCGCGTTTATCATGCCGCTACCTCCCCAACCTTCTGCTCGTCCCAAACATCAACTTCCAGCGCCCTCGTAAACGTATCAGGGTCCTGGCCTTCCGGAAGCTCGCACACCTCGACGCGAAGTCCGGCAATAGTGAGGATATCTATAGCGCGCAGGTTTGCTTTCCATCCTGCTTCGTCGCCGTCGCACAGGAGGATTACCGACGAACACAGCCGTTTCAGCTTCTTAGCGTGACTTTCGGTGATCGCGGTACCGCAGGGCGCAACGGTATTCGTCATGCCTGCCTGATGGAGGGTAATAACATCGTAGTAACCTTCGGTAATGATCGCGCAATTCTCTTTCCGGATGCTCTGTTTAGCCTGGTAAAGACCGTACAAAACCTCCTCCTTCCGGTATATCATCGACGCTTTGCTGTTGATGTACTTCGGATTCATCTTATTGCCATCTTCCTGCTTCCGGCCTCCGAAACCTACAATCTGCCCGCGCTCGTTATGTATCGGAAACATGATCCTGTTCACAAACATGTCTGTAACCTGCTCCTCCTTCGTTTTGCACAACCCTAAGTCGTTCGCCATTTGATACAGTCCCGCAGCGATCATCTTCGAGGAAAGAAAAGACGCATTATCAGGGGCGAAACCCAGCTGAAACTCGACAATAGAATCCTTGCTCAGCATCCGTTTCTCCACCAATTCCTCAACCGCCCAATGAGAAGAGTCTGGATTATTCAGATGAAAGAGCAGCTGCTTCTGGTAGTGTGCCGCAGCGCCTCGGTTCATGTCGTAAAGACTAAGCTTTTTCTCCTTAATCTCTTTGTCCTCTTCGTTCGCCTGAATCTCTTCCAGCGTCACATTAAACAAGTCGGCCAGCTTCCGTACAGTATCCGGATAGTCAAGATGTTCCTTATCCATCACCAGCTTAATCGCATCCCCGCCAGCACCGCAGCCGAAGCACTTAAATATCTGCTTCACAGGATTTATGTGAAAGCTGGGCGTGTTCTCTTCATGAAAAGGGCAGCAGGCCGTATAACCGGAGCCGCGTTTCTTAAGGTCGATATTAATATGATGAGCGACTTTCACAATGTCGATCACCTCCGAAAGTTCGTCGATTGATTTTTGAGCGATCATAGTTCTACCTCCTCACTTTTTCTGTTAGTAGTTTTTTCAGGATACTTCGGATTGTGGATCAACCATATTTGCCCGTCGTAAATCTGGTAAGTGCATAAACAGTTGACACATTTTACTTTAGTAGATTCCTCCGGTTGCAACATGAATCCAGACAGCTGCCGATATTCTACAGTACAGTATATAGAAGTCCGAATCTCAGTACCACACTCTGCGCATATAAATTGGCAGTCTATGTTGGCATCGGAGAGGTTTGTCCGCTCGTGCTCAAAATCGACTAGTCCGTTAATCATCTGCTTTTCGTAAGCACGGTGTTTTTGTAGAAACTTGATTTGTTCATCATTGCCGAATTCAAGTTTTTTACCCTTCACTGTATTCATGCCGCAGCCTCCTCTCTCACTAATTGCATTTTAGCCTCATCGCGTTTCAGCTTTTTAATCAGTCCGGTTACGCGAGACTGATGCTCTGCGCTGAGCGTGAAGAATTCGTAAACCTGGTCTTTATTATGCTCGATTGCTTCCCTCACGAGTTCCTTTTGTTCAGGAGCCAGTCCAGCGGTTAAGGTGCGGTCGATGGCATTTCGAAGTTTAACGGCAGCTTTCGTTGCAGCGGAGCAGGCGTTCCGCTCGTAGTTCTTTCCCTGCTCGCCGAATATGGTACCGAGAGCCTCGGCGTACTCGGCAAATGTGTCGGCGCTAAATAGTGTGCCGTACATCGTGTTCTTTTCAATTTCGTCTTTAGTCATGGCGATATGATTGTTCTGTTGTTACCTGCCCAACCGTTATATCTTCGATTCCTTTGTCCATTATAATATGCTTGCATGAGGATAGGCAGCATTCAACGTAAAGGATTCCGTTAGGGTACTGCTTTAGTATTCCGGTTTGTTCGCTTTTGCAAACGGGGCATTTAATGCGGGGGTGAGGTCCGTTAAAGTGTTTCATGTTAGTTGCAGCAGAAGTAAATTATTGTTAGTAAGAAGAACATGCCAGTCATCCAGTACGAATGTAGAAGCCATGTTTCACCAGATGTCAAGTCGTCCTCATCTTTTATCAGAGGAGTAGTCGGCCTTTCGAGGTCCTCGTCTTTTACCGGCGTTCCGTCGTGATTCCAGTCGTTTTCGTTCCAAACCATTACTTTTCGATTTTAGAGTTAAGTTCATTTATGAAAGCCTCGTAAAGCACGCAGCGAATTTGCAAAGCGCTTGCGATCGTAAATTCGAGCGTCGCGCCGATGCTGTCTTTGTAGTCGTCGAGCAGAATAACGACATCGCAATCCATAAGCACTTTGATGCATTCGCGCATGCAGCCGATCCAGTCGTCCGGCTTCCGCCCGTGGCAGACCTCATGCGGGTTCTTCACGTAAAAGCCACGTGCGCGAAGCTCCCTGGTCGCCGCCTCAAACTTCGGCTTATTCAGGTCGGGGAGACCTGATACTTTTCCGGCGATGTAAAGAATCGGTTTGTCCATAGTATTTTTAATTAGTCGTTGGAGGTCGGTTTTGTGAAGAGACGAATTAACAGTATCATCAGGAGTATCCAGAACATATCCAGGTATTCAAGCTCCGGAAAGTGTAGCTTAGGGGCTACTTCATTGTAGATGATGTGAATAAAATAACAACCTCCTGATAATGAAATAACTGACAGAGCAAGTCCGCCTACCAGTGTAATTAATAAACCTATAAATGATGAGTTTTTGATTTTCATTGTTTTAGAATTAAGTGCCCCTGACGGGGCACATGGTTTTTACTTTATTTCAGGCCAATCCCAATACCTACCCAGCGGATTCCCTTCAGTATCCTTAGGCACTTGAGACTTGTGTTGTACCGAAAGGCGAAACACATTAGTACTGTCCGGATTCGCAGGGAAAACGGAAATGTTTGAAACCAAACCGCCCCAGTTCTGAACAATAATTGCAGGAACGACTGTAGCGTTGTTTGCAGAGCATGTAACATCATTGACGGGAAAGTAATGGACTATTCGTCCGACGGAAGGAATCTTTATATCATCCATAATTTTAAAGTGTTTTATATCTCGAACTATTTCGATTCGGTAAAAAATGCCCGTACTTTCCGGGCTGTCACCTTCGGCGCTGGTCACGCGAGTCGTGTACATTCGGCCTCATCTACGTTTCGGCCTTGATCATCATTTGCAATTAGCTCTGCTCGATGTTGTGGCAGGTGCCGGATTCGAACCGGCTCGATGGTCCATCACTGAATGAGTTTATCCTCGGCTTCTGAGGCTCTGGTATCTCTACCAGAAGTTTTGACGGATAACAGGGCCGCACAGCGATCATACTAACTATATGTACCGTGCCCATCAGCCCCACACTATCCCAATTCAGAATTACTCTGCTGCGTCTACCAATTCCGCCAACCTGCCATTTTTAAAAATCAGCCCGCCACGCTCCCTGCGGACTGATTCGAGTAATAAAAAGAACGACGATTAGAGCCCGTCGGCTTGCCCTTAAATTCCCCGGCACCGGTACCGGGTTCCCTTTTCCAAACTCCAGCGCTCCCCAGCGCTGCTATGTTAATCTTGCCGGTGAAAGTCTTTATGTTAGTTGTGGCAGAATGTCGTCAATGTCGAGCTCATCGTATTCCGCTTCGAGCATTTCGTTAATAGCCTCCTTTTCGAGCTTTAGGTGAAGTACCTTTTTGTTGATCGCGACCATCCAACCCCAAAAATTGGAATAGCTCTGTTGCATAATAGCCATCAGGCTGATTTCCCTGTCGATCCGCGCTATATCAGCGAGCATTTCGTCTACCACTTCCTCGTTAATGTTCATGACTGAGCCCTCCATCCGATAGCTTCGCGACATGCAGACATACAAGCGTCGATTTTCTGATTAAAGTTGTTGAAGGCCTCCGCTGAAGTGCGTGGCGCGATGCTTTTAAAGAAGTTCTCGGTTTTGAGACACGTTTTCAGCTTTTCGCGCCAGTTCAGTTCAGCGCATGCGATAGCCAGTTCAGCCCTGATGATCTCAATGTGTGTGAGCTTTTCATCAATGTTCTTAGCGTACTCGCGAAAAGATGTGTAACGCTGGTGCCTTTCTTCACAGATAGTGCGAAGCAAAGCCACAAATTGCATCGGAGTAATGGTTTTTGACGCAGCCGGTAAAACATTTACCGCATCTGGTCGTTTAGCTTCTTGAATCATTAACTATCAAAATTTATTTTTGAGGGGCCTCTATTTGCCGTAGGGGCCTTTTTATTTATGCGCTTTTTAGGTCAACCATATTCAGTTTATAAGCAAGAATGCCAATAGACGTTTTCCGCTCAATGCCTGCCTTACGTGAAATTTTATCCTTATGATTCCGCAGGGTTTGTTGGCTTATTGAAAGCTTACTGCATATTTCCTTATCCAGCAATCCGAGGCCTATTTCCTTCAAAACCTGCATTTCACGTCGGGTAAGACGTCCGTAAGGCAAACGGATTCGGTCTGACAGGAGTTCCTTTAATGGCGTCAGAAGTTCTTTGCCTGAAATCACATACTCCGGAGCTTGAATAAATCCATTTTCGTCGATATCTGCGGCGTTATCGAATGCTCCGTAGCGTAGAGCTATATAATAGCGGATTTGTTCCATTTCGTCAATTATGCCCCATTGAACCAGTGCATTGACAGCGTCCTTATTTCTACGCATGTCTTTTTTAACGATAGACAAGATCCACGATGGAAACTCATTAAAACTATAAACCATACCCATGCATAAGCATTTAACCTCTTCGTCGTCAATAAAAAACTCGACGGCTTTCGTTACCAGGGCAGCAGGAATAGAATGGTTTATGTGAATGAGCTTCATGCCAGAACCTCCTTCGCTTTATTCTTCAGCGCTTCATCGGCTTCCTTTTCTTCCTGTATTATTTCGAGTGCTACAAAGAAGATATCGCGTTTATAGCGCTTTGGATCGTTAAATGCTTTTTTTACTGATTCTGCTGAAACATTGCCTAATCGCTCTGAAATTTTTTGATAACCGCCTTCTGGCAGTTGCTTTTTTAGGGCGGTGAGTTCTCTTTTACTTAGCATGACACATTAATGTGATTTGATTAGTCCCGAATTTGTCCTTTTTTTGTCCCGTCGTTTTCTTAAACAATTATAGATGTTATTATCTATTAATACAAATAAACGACTATGTTTATCTTAATATTCGACGTAATGCTCTCATTATCAATAGAAAAAAATTCCGGTTTTTTGTGAAATGGATTATGTAATTGGGGACGCAATTAGAAGAAAGATTGAAGAAAAGGGGATGACCTTTGTTGCTTTTGCTGATAAGTTCGGTATTACCGACCGGAATTTGCAGTACTTTTTCAAGCGTAACGACATCTCGCTTCAGCAAATAACACGCGCATCGGAAATACTTGACTACGATTTTGTTAAGGAATATTTAGCTGCGCTAAAGGAAGACGGAAAAGGCAGGTGGATAGCAGAAGAACCAGCTCCGGAATACGCAAGCAAACAGAAGGGGATCACCACATCATTTACCATAGTCGGCAATCAGGATGATTATTACAAAAATTTTCCAGATCTCCTGAGAACTCTCATTTCTGAAGCATCTAAACTAGGATTTTCAATAGCATAAGTATGGCAAAGAGAAAAGTAACAGGTTTCGAATCATATTGGCTGGTAGAGTTCATGAAAATGAAAGCAACGGTGGAAGTTATTAAGGAACATCAGGCGATAATTTTATCGAGAATAGATGGATCAAGCAAGGAAGCTACTTTAATTGAGATGGACAGAAGAATAACTGAGTTGCTGGATATTGATATAGATTCAGCGCCAGATGAACTCGACTAACACATGAACAAATGTTTAAGCCAGCGTTTCAACATTTTTATATAAAGTATTATAAATCAGATAAATAAAGACTATGGGATACTCCGGCCCTGGGTACGAAAACCGGGAAGATAGTTTAAAAACTTCTTCCCGGTTTTTCTTTTTAAGACTTTTTGATCTAATCCTGATTAAAGTGGATCAACCCATTAAAGCTCAAGTCGAGCTTGAGCTGTCTAGATCTGCATAAATAACTCTGCCGGTAGATTAAAGTACTCCCGCAGTTTTCTCGCCGTAGTTAAAGTGAGCTCCCTTCGGCCTGACAGAACGGACGATACATGCCCTTTACTTCCTATGATCGGTTCCAGATCTTTGGCCTTCATACCTCGTTCCTCCATCTTCAGCTTTATAGCGTCAATAGGATTGATAGTTGGTATGTGTATATGCCGATCTTCATAATCTTTAATCAGAACTAAGAGTAAAGCTAATTCATCAGATTCAGGTGAACCTTCTTCAGCATGAAAGATTTCCATTGTCCGTCTAACTGCTATTTGGTATTGTTCTTCTGTATTTAATACTTTCCAGTTCATCTCTCTATGCTTTGTATGTCAATATTTTCGTATCAAAAGACACAGTTTCTACATTTATTCGATCATATTCCCTGTGCGTACCGAACCAAATCACATAGGCGGCGTGCTGATTGAAATTAACCGATACTATTAGCCGATTATCGTTTCCTTTAATATTGAATATAACCCGGTTGCTGCCAACTATACTCGCATTGCCGTACACCGCTTTCAATTCGTTGAAGCTATCGAAATTCTGCTTCAGGAACTCATTATACCAAACTAATAATGCATTCTTTGCTGATGGATACTTGTCTGCATAATATAATATCGCCCGTCGTACGATGATATTCATATACAAAGATATAGAGTTTTCAATTTGAAAACAATGAATATAATCGAAAGGTGTCCATTCCTAAAAAAGCTATACACCCAACAAGAAGTGTATGGAAACAAAAAGAGGAGAAAAAAAGTCAACAAGGGAGAATAAGAATGTTCCCTTTACCAAGCGAGAAATTGAGACAATAGTCCAAAAGATCGAATCAGGAGTTCCGCGTCGGGAGATACTGCGGGAATATGGGATGCACAAATCAACGTTGACCAATTGGATGAGCCGGTATGGATCAGAGGCGTATCATGCAGGGCAAAACCGGAGGTATAGTCCCTCGGAGAAACGGTCAGTGCTGCGGGCCGTGGAGTCAGGGATGTCGGTTCGGGAAGCATGTATAGCTTTTGGAATAAGGAGCAAAACAGTAGTAGCCGGCTGGCTAAGACAACAGAAAGCAGAAAATGCCGAACTTAGGCGTCAAATAGCACCCGTGAAATCAGAAGAGAAGGAACCAAAAGGAGATTCGTCAGGCCAGGTCAAGAGGTTGGCGGAACAACTGGCAGAGGCACAGTTAAAGATCCGGGCCCTGGAGACGATGATCGATATAGCCGAAGAACAGCTTAAAATCGATATCCGAAAAAAGTCTGGAGCCAAACAGTCACCAAAATGAAACAGGAGGAGCCCCGAATGGGAATAAAGACGCTGTGCAGATTGTTTGGCAAGAGCCGCCATGCCTGGTATGACCACCAGTGGCGCTATGAGGATATTGGATTAAAAGAGGAGATCACCCTTCAGCATGTCCATCAGATCCGTCAGGGCCTTCCGCGGACAGGTACCCTGAAATTACATTACATGCTCGCTCCCATGCTGGCAGAGCATGGCATCCGGATCGGGCGGGACTATTTATTTGATCTGATGCGGGAGCACGGACTGGATATCCGTCGCAGAAAGAGGCGGGTAGTGACGACCGATTCGCGCCATTGGATGCATAAATATGCCAATCTGGTGAGAGAATTGAGGGTTAACCGTCCCGAGCAGGTATGGGTGAGTGACATTACTTATATCCGCATGAACAGCGGATGGGGTTATCTCAGCCTGGTGACGGATGCTTACTCCCGCAAGATCATGGGTTACTGCTTTCATAAAGATCTCAGCGCGGAAGGATGTGTAGAAGCACTGCGAATGGCCCTGGACCAGCGGATCTATCAGGATGAACTGATCCATCATTCCGACCGGGGATCCCAGTATTGCAGCAAAGAGTATGTAGAGGTTTTACTGGGCAGCAGGATTGCCATCAGTATGACCGAAAATGGCGATCCCTATGAAAATGCACTGGCTGAACGGGTGAACGGGATTCTCAAAGAAGAATTCAATCTGCATCACTCAGGACTCGGCTTTGAGGACACCAAAACAAAGATCGCCGAAAGCATCCGGGCATATAATGAGGTAAGACCTCATGCCAGTTGTGATTACCTAACCCCTGAGCAGGCGCATTTACGGGCAGGGGTCTTGATGAAACGCTGGAAAAATAAAAAATCAAAAAAGGAGGGACTTGTCCTTGTATAGTTCAAACAGGATTAACAAATTGCAGTGTATAATCGAAACAGGAATAACAAATCGAAGTGTATAATTAATTCAGGATTTATTCATTAACCTGTATAGCTATTTCAGGACAAGACATTGCTCGTTTCTCCTGCGTTCCTTGCTCGCTTTTCGTTCGTCAGCTGTTCGTCAGCTCCTTGTCGATTGCTCGTCAACTGCTCGTCAGTTCTTCGTCAGCTGTTCGTCAGCGTGACGGTAAATCGACGATAAAGCGAGATCGGGGAGGCGTATATGGAGACAGCCGGGGCCGGTTTAGGCTCTTTTCAGAAACAGGAATGAGATGCCTTGTTTATGGTGTGTCAAACAATGTCAAACTGTGTCAAATAAGGGCAAAAGTGTCGGTCCGTTAGCGAATTATAAAAATCCGCTTTATGTTTGTTCGCACAGGCACGACACGTCGTACCAGAGGTTTTTGGAGTTTAATTTTTAATATTAATTATCAGGGGAACTTCGAGTTGCGGCATTGCATTTCGATCTAAAGTAAATAGGGTACAATTGTTAACGTTTATTATGTAACATAAAAAACTATATTGGTGTATGAATGGAACAGAAACGATAGAGGATTTTTATAAGACCAAGCTTAACTGGGTGCCTGATACGCTCCGTAAGGAAATCGGACATTTTAATGTGTTTAAACTGGATGATTTTGTTGGCTGCCATTCAAAACCAATTCCTTACAGCAGAAAGGATTATTTCAAAATTAGCCTGATTATCGGACGGAATATTATCTATTATGCAGACAAGACCATTGAAATTAAGAAGCAGGCTTTATTATTTGCAAATCCTCAGATTCCGTACAGCTGGGAGGAAATAGACGACCAGCAAACAGGTTTCTTCTGTGTGTTTACTCCCAGCTTTTTTCATCACTTTGGTAATCTTAGAGAATATGATGTTTTTAAGCCGACTGGTACACCCGTTTTCGAGCTCACAGATGAACAGGCGGAGAAAATAAGAGAGATATATCTGAGAATGTTTGACGAAATCAACTCCGATTATCAGCATAAATATGACGCACTGAGAAATTTGGTTTTCGAGATTCTGCATCATACGATGAAGATGCATCCGGCTAAAAAGACTCAAAAGGAACAAATAAACGCTGCACACCGAATATCGATTTTATTCTTAGAGTTGTTGGAGCGACAGTTTCCCATTGAAGATACCCGGCAACGTGTCAGTTTTCGCTCGGCATCTGACTTCGCTAATCAGCTTTCTATCCATGCCAACCACTTGAGTCGTGCCGTAAAAGCCACTACACAAAAAACAACATCCGAAATTATAGCCGAACGCATTTTGCAGGAAGCGAAGGTGCTTCTGAAGCACACGGAGTGGAATATATCTGAAATAGCTTTCGCCCTGGGGTTTACTGAGGTTACCCATTTTAATAACTTTTTTAAAAAACACCTTGATCTGAGCCCCACTCAGTTCAGAAGTGCTTGAATTTCGTAATGTATTGCAAGCATTTCGCTATCCTATACCCCTAAGTCACAGTAATTTTGTGTATCAAATACAGATATTATGAACACAGAAAAAGTTTGGTTAGTAACAGGCGCTTCAAGAGGCTTGGGGCTTGTATTAGTTAAAAAGTTGTTAAAAGAAGGCTATCGGGTGATTGCTACATCCCGGAATAACGGGTCATTAATCCAGGAGATTGGAGATAGATCAGAGGTATTCCTGCCACTTGAAGTTCAACTTACCGATGATGAAAATGTAAAGGAAGCAATCGCTAAAAGTGTAGCTCACTTTGAGCAAATCGATGTAGTGGTGAATAATGCCGGTTTCGGACAAATAGGAACATTGGAAGAGCTTACTGACGAGGAAGCGAGAAGTAATTTCGAAGTAAACGTTTTTGGCTGCCTGAATGTCATCAGGAACGTGATGCCCCAATTACGGGAACAGGGATCTGGTCATATTTTCAATATTTCTTCTGTAGGCGGTTTTTTTGCCGGCTTTCCGGGTTGGGGTATTTATTGTGCCACGAAGTTTGCTGTCGCAGGTTTTACGGAAAGCCTGGCTGAAGAAGTTAAGGAGTTTGGTATAAAAGCAACGGTGGTTTATCCGGGGTACTTCCGCACTGATTTTTTGTCGCAAGGGTCTATTAAAGTAGCCCGGAATACAATTGATGCCTACGCTGCAGCGCGACAATCGGAACAGATGCATTTAAACAGCATCAACGGAAATCAGTCTAACGACCCTGAAAAAGCGGCGGAGGTGTTGATTTCTGTAACTAAAGAGGAGAACCCTCCGGTACATCTGTTCCTGGGAAACGATGCCTATGACATGGTTTATAATAAGATTAACATCATAACAAATGAAGCGGAACGATGGAAAAGTTACACCTTGTCAACGGCGTTCTAGTCGCCGCTTGCTGCTTGATTCGTATCAAAATTAAGTCAGGTTGGGTGGGTTAAAATACCCAACCTACTTTTTACACCTCCAGTTCAAGAGGTTAAAATGCTTCTTCACATAGCTCTTTATTGACAGCCGCCCCCGCCAAATTACCCGAGGCCACTGCATTTGCCACAGAGCGCATAAGCGTTGCACTGTCACCGCATGCAAAAACGCCGCTGACAGTAGTTTGCTGAAAGGCTGTTGTTTTTACGAGGCCCTCTTCCGTCATTTCACAGCCTAATTGTTCCGGAATGTCCGAATGTTGCACAAAAGGCACGCGTGCATAAAGAGCCTTAACCGGAGCAGTAGTGCCATTTTTAAAAACGATCCGTTCAATTTGTCCGTCGCTTTGTTCAAGCCTGTCAACTTCGGCTTCGACGATTGCGATATTATGATCTTCTAACTTCTGTCTTTGATCAGATCTCAAACTTGATGCTCCATTTGTAAAAACAACCAGGTCTTTTGTAAGATTGCCTACCAGCAGAGCATAATGCATTGCAGCATCACCATCAGCTAATATGCCTGTTGTCAGACTTTTAATCTCATAGCCATGGCAATAGGGGCAATGTACTACGGATATCCCCCAGCATTCAGAAAAGCCGGTGATCGCTGGCATTATATCTCTGACGCCTGTTGCAAGAATTATCTTTTTTGCATTAAATTTTTCTCCCGACCGGGTTTCGACTTCGAAGCCGTATTCTGTTTTAGCTCCTTTTACAGCAAGTCCGTTTTGGAACCTGACGGTATCATATTTCTCAACCTGCTCTCTGGCAAGCTGTGATATCTCTTTTGGCGTTTTGCCATCCTGGGTGATGAAGTTGTGCGAATGAGGTGTTTGCCTGTTGCAGGGGAGGCCACTGTCTATAATGAGCACTCTTCGTAAAGAGCGGCCTAAAGCCATCGCTGCGGAGAGTCCGGAATAACTTCCCCCAATAATTATCACGTCGAAATTGCTGCTGTTTTCCATGCCGTTTTAATAGAAGTATTTGTAAGTTGTTGACCTTTGCTGCACAAACCACACTTATCGGTGTTTTTGTTGATTGATGTGATTTATTCAAATATAGTGATATTTTCCATTATTGCAACTATATTGCATTTGGTATAAGGGGTATATTTACTGAAAAACCCGGACGAAATCCAGGTTGCAAATTGGTCGACACTTCTTTCGCTTACGTCTCATTTGCTTTTGGAAGGGAGTTCATATAATCTTGCGCAGAGGTTTTAAAATACTTCTGGAAGTTCCTGCTGAAAACACTTTGCGTGCTATATCCCACCATTTTGGCAATTTCGTATAAAGAAAACTGATTTTCAGCAATCAGGCTGGCCGCCTTTTTCAACCGCGTTATATCAATTAATTCTTTTGGAGTTAAAGCCGAAAGAGACTTAATCTTCCGATAAAAAGTCGGACGGCTCATATTCATGTATTCGGCCAGTGCATCAATGTCTATATTGGGGTCTTTGATGTTTTTACGAATGTAGTCGTCAAGCTTTTTGAGGAAAGCAGCATCGGTTTTTGAGTGTGCCATCACCCGGACGTCTTCAAACGGCGAACTGGCAAAGTGATCTTTTATCTTCGAACGATTTTGAAGCAGGTTTGCGATTTGAATCTGTAATAACTCTTCCGAAAATGGTTTGGTGATGTAAGCATCTGCTCCATTTTCTAAACCCTCGATGTGTGATTTTAAGGTGTTTTTTGAAGTAAGCAGAATGATTGGAATATGGCAATATGCTACATTTGATTTAATTACTTTGCATAGCTCAAAACCGTCGATTCCGGGCATCATCACGTCTGACACGATAAGGTGAATTGTTTCTTTGTTCAGAATTTCCTGGGCGACTTCTCCGTCCTCTGCCGTGTATACCCTGTAGGTTTCTTCTAAAACGTCTGACAGCAGCTCCAGCATATCCTTATTGTCGTCGATAATTAAAATACTCTCGTTCATAGTTTTTCAATCTTTTTCCAGCTACTCAAATTAAACTCAATTTTCTGATGTACGGGCAACGTTAATACGAAAGTGATGTTGTTATGTTCTCCGGAAGTTAATTCTAATGATCCGTTATGTAGCTCTGTCAACGATCTCGCTAGTGGCAAGCCAATACCCGTCCCTGGTTTTTCCTTACTCCGTAATCGGAAGAATGGCTCGAAAATTTTCTTTCGGAACTCTTCAGAAATACCTTTTCCATCGTTGTTAAAATGGATGGTAAGGTAATCATCATCGACCTTTAGGGGAGTTAGCGTGACAGTTGCATACGACGCTCCATATTTTATAGCGTTAGAGATGAGATTACTACAGATTTTTATGAAGGCTTCTCTGTCTACAAACGCCACAATTTCAGATGCGGGAAGATTCAGGGTAAGCTCTATGTGGTTTTCCTCAGCCAGTTCCCTGAACGATTCAACCTGATCCTTCAGCAACTTGTTTATATTTACATTAACAAAGTTTAGTCCGAATTGCTCCATCTCCGTTTGTCTGAAATCCAGCAGCTGGCCGGTAAGATCGATTAAGCGTTTGGTGTATTTTGCGATCATCAGCAAATTCTTCTTTATGCCAGGATAATCGTCGGCCTTATTTATCACCCGTTCTACGGGAACGCTGATAAGCGTGAGTGGGGTTTGTATTTCGTGTGCAATATTGGTGAAGAATTCAATCTTAGCCTGATAAATTTCCTTCTCCTTTTCATGTTTAAAAAGCCGCAGCTTATTTGCGCTCTTAGTTTGCTGATAGCGGTGATAATAGCGTACAGACAGATATAAAGCAGTAGCAAAAAATAATATATACAGGAAGTACGCGGTATTACTTTTCCAGATTGGAGGGAGTATTTCGATGTATAGTCGACGTTCCTTACCCTTCCAGTTCCCTATATTACTTTCTGCCTGCACTTCAAATATGTACTTTCCCGGCGACAAGTCCGTGAAATAAGCCTTCCGGTTACTGTTAAGATAGGTCCAGTCTTTGTCCAGTCCATTCATAAAGTACTTGTACCGGGTTACTTTGGGTGATGAATAATTTAATGCTGCAAACTCAATGCTGAAATTGTTTTGATTGTGATACAAGACAATCGTATCGGTGTATAAAATAGATCTCTTGAGTGGACTATTTTTTTCATTTGGTATAACTTCCTCGTTGTTAATCTGGAAGCCAGTTATATAGGTGGGGGGGCTTGTTTCTTTTTGTCCGAGTTCGGCAGGGTTAAAAGCGATCATGCCCTTCACTGTGCCAAAGTACATTTTGCCATTAGCGCTCTTGTGTGCCGAATTATAGTTGAACTGATCAGTTATTAAACCGTTCGATCTTGTATAAACACGGCATTTTTCGGTTCGAAGATCGAAGCAAATAAGACCTTTTGTGGAGCCGATCCAAAGGTTTTTGAAGTTATCCTCTAAAATGCCGAACAATACATTGCTTGGTAAGCCGGTTTCAGTGTTGAACTTTTTAACCGTTTTTCGGTCGGCGCTGAGTTTGATCAGCCCGCCACCGATTGTAGTGAACCACATGGCATGATTGCTGTCTTCCAGCATATAATGTATAGGAAACTCGTTTATGATTTTGTTTCCCACCCTTTCACCAAAGCGGAAATTTCCATGCCGGCCGGTTTTGGGATTATAAAAAAAGGCGCCTCTCAATTCACTGCCTGTCCAGATATTGCCCTGGTGGTCCTCCACTATGTGAAAAACGGAGGAATTATAGGGGATTTGTTTAATACGGCTAAATGTCTTGCTGCTAGTATTGAAAGCAAATAAACCTGAGCTGCCATAAGCAGTACCAACGAGCAGAGTACTGTCTTTTGTAAGATAGATGCTGATCACAAAGTCGCTTGCTTTGTCATTTTCCGGTCCGACAAGCCTGAAACGGTCGGTAATCAGTCCCGTTCGCATGTCCATGATTTCCATGCCATGCAAAAATGGCCCGATAAATAATTTGTTGCCCACCGCCAGTAGCCCATGAATATTGGGATAGGATACATCCCCTTTCTTATTCGTCGCTCTGAAGTTGGTAAATCTGCCTGTTTTTAAATCAAGTTTATTAAAACCAGCGTCTTCTGTACCTATCCATAGGTTGCCTTTGTTATCAGAACAGATTTCGCCGACGGCATCACCTGATAAGGAATTAGTGCCAGGTATCTGGTAGTATTTTTCAAACCGGGCATTCTGCCGGGAATAATAATTCAGCCCGCCAAAGAAAGTGCCTACCCACATACCTCCGCGATTATCTTTACAAGCGGTATACACCGCGTTATCGGTTAAGGAATACGGATCACCGGGTTTCTTCCTGATATGAGTGGTTGAATTTTTAGTTAAGTTGTATATATAAATTCCTGATTCTGTAGATATCCAGTATTGATTGTCGTTCCCAGCGGTAATGTCGCGTACGTATATCACGCTGCTGGTTGAGTTCTGGTCTAATGACAATGTTTTAATGATTCCCGTTTTTCGGTTATAATATTTTAAGCCCTGCTTAAAGTAGCCTACCAGTGCCTCATTTGGGTTAATAAGGAATATTTTACTGATGGACCGCAGATTAGCATGGATCTTCTTATCAATCAGACGAACTTTTGTTAATGCTTTTTTTCGCGGGCTGTAGATACTAATTACGCCATTGTTGTCACCTAACCAAAAATCTCCATTTGAGTCAAACGTTAAACAGGAGGCTTTAATGTTCAATTGTTTAACTGTCCTTTTTTGTTGATCGTACTTGTGGAGTATGGAATTGGCGAGAAACCATAGGTTGTTCTCATTGTCGATGAGCAAACCGTTTATATACGCATGCGAAGAAGACTGGAGCTCATTAAATATTTCCTTTTGAGGATCATAGCTGAAAACACCACTACCCGTACCAATCCAGAGCATTCCTTTTTTATCCTCTGCAATAGCTGTGATAGCGTTATTTCCTATGTTACCCAGCTTATTTTTGTTGTCGCCATAAGTTTTAAAAGTATAACCATCGAAGCGGTTTAATCCACCTCGGGTTCCAATCCACATCATACCTCTACTGTCCTGCAAAATTGCAGTCACAGAATTTAATACCAGTCCGTCGTCGGTTTGGTAATGCCTGAAATAATATTGAGCGCAGCAGGTTGCATCTGCAAACTGCAGGATCAGACTCACTAAACCTGTATAAAAGAAAAGGCGCATAATTAGTCAACCCAAATATAGGTAATTAACGTTACTCGTAAATACCGGCCACGTCATGATGCTGGATTTAACCGCTACACGCGTTATTAGCCTTCAAACTTAAACTTTATATTAAAAACACCAGAGATGACTGAAATAATTTGAGACGATTCGGCAAACAGTTGAACAGCTCGTGTATTGTACAACTTCTATTTTTATCCCCCAAATTGAGATATACCAAACGCTTTTTAATTAAGGCAGATTAGATGACCAAATACTAAATTAATGAGGAAAACTACATTAGTGTTTTTAGGACTATTACAGTTAAGTATCGTTGCATTTGTAGCTTCTGCTTTAGCACAACAAGTCAACACCCTTACAAAGAATGAAAAAAAAGAAGGCTTTACCATGTTGTGGGACGGTAAGTCGAGTGCAGGCTGGAGAGGGCTTTTCAAAGATAAATTTCCGGAACGTGGCTGGAATATGCAGAACGGTATATTAACCATAGAGGGTTCAAACGGCAAGGAAGAAGGATTGGGAGGTGACATTGTTACCGTTAAAGAATATTCAGCATTTATTCTCAGGTTTGATTTTAAACTGACGGACGGTGCTAACAGCGGTATAAAGTATTTTGTAACTGAAAAAGAAAAAACGGAGCTATCGGGCATTGGCCTGGAATACCAAATCCTGGACGATGAGCGACACCCAGATGCTAAATTAGGGCGAAACGGCAACCGGAAGCTTGCGTCGCTGTACGACCTGATTCCGTCTAACAAGCCTGCCTCTGTTATAAAACCCATTGGCGAGTGGAATTCAGGCGAAATAAGAGTATACCCTAACAACCATGTTGAGCACTGGCTTAACGGTGTGAAGGTAGTAGAATATGAGCGTGGATCAAAAGCCTTCAGGGATTTGGTAGCGGTTAGTAAGTATAAAAAGTGGAACAATTTCGGCGAGGCGCCTAAAGGCCGTATCCTTCTGCAGGATCATGGTAACACCGTATCATACCGCAACATTAGAATCAAAGAACTTAAATAACGCAGCTATGGACACAATTAGACATGCCGGTTTTTCATCTTAGGCATAAGCGGCATTAATAGAAGATGTACGAATTGAAATTGTAATTCCATAATTACGGTTATAACCTCATAAATATCGCTCATAGTACTCATGATTATGGAAAGCAGAGATATTAAGCGTTTAAGAGAAGGGGATGAAGCGGCTTTCAGGCTCGTATATGATGAGTTCAGCGAAAGGGTCTATAGGTTAGCCTTTCGGTTTTTGAAAGACGCAGAGCAAAGCGAAGAAATTGTTCAGGAAGTATTCCTGAACCTTTGGCTGAGCCGGGAGAAGCTGGATGTAAATGGTAACATGTGGTTGTACCTCTATGTTATCGGGAAGAGACTCTGTTTAAACGTATTGAGAGAAGTTCATCGATCTGACGATCTGTTTAAAAGATTGTTGGTTAATATCAAAGAGGCGAATAATTCAACAGAGGAAAAGATTATTGCTGCCGATATTGAACGGCTGGCAGATGAGATTGTCAGCAGATTGCCAAAGCAGCAGCAGCTTATCTTCCGCTTGAGTCGTACCGAGGGATTGTCGCATCAGCAAATTGCCCAAAAACTGCATATTTCACCAAATACTGTTAAAAATCACATAGTGGAAGCCTTAAAAACACTAAGGGCGCATTTAAAATATTCCGACCTCATATATTTCATCATTTTCATTTTTTCTTAAAAACAGCTTATCGTCAATAAAAGAATTGTTGGTTCGTTAGTATTTATAAAATTCGAGGTTGTTGTCAAAGAACCTTTTAAGTTTTTTCAGCTCATTGTTAAGGTAATTTCTTATAGGTTTTGCCCCGTAAGCCTTTTTCGTTTCAATTTTATATATGGCATTATAATAAATCAGTTTTGATACCATTACAGGTTTCTGATACTTGAAAAAACGGATTTCCTCATCTGTATTCTTAAATCCTTTATTCAATACATAGTCTTTTACGTTAGCCAGGCATTTGATGATAAGCCTGATTACGGTTTCAACCTGTTGTATGGAGCTATCCGCTTCCATTTCCAATTCTTTGATGTCCGTTTCGAGTTTTTCTAATGTTTCATTGTAAAATTTTTCCATTCGGCTTTTGCTAAGTTCTGATTTGGGGAGATTGAAAAGAGTACGAAGGCATTACTTCCAAGCCAATAATATGGTTCCGATAATGATAAGACTTGCTCCCGCAAATGTTTTTAGCGTAAGCTGTTCGCCTAAAAACAGGACTGCGATGATGATTGTAAGGGCAACACTTAGCTTATCAACGGCTGCGACCTGCGATACTTTTCCTAATTGCAGGGCTTTGAAATAGAATAGCCACGACAAACCTGTGGCTATTCCTGAAATAATAAGAAAAGTGATATTCTGTTTTGACAAAGTGCTAATTCCTTTTGCTTCGCCTCTCGCCATTACGATGCTCCATATCATTATCAATATGACCACCGTACGTATCCCGGTTGCAAGATTGGAATTGACGTTTGCTACGCCCAGCTTACCGAATATGGCGGTAAGTGCAGCAAACAAAGCGGATAATAAAGCATAAACTAACCACATAATAAACTGATTTAAAAATTCTGTACTAACCCGATACCGAAACCTTTGTTCTGATAGTAAGGCATAACCAAAGTTGCCTTTTTCTTTTCCTTGCCAGTTAGCAAGCCATTGATTTTAGGAAAGAGCCAATAAGCCAGCTCCGTAGAGAGAATGCCAAATCCAGCTCCGGCTACCACATCGCTTACCCAATGTTTATCGTTTACGGTTCTGTACACTCCGGTAAAAACCGCAAGGGAATAACCCGAAATACTTAACCAAAAATTAGTGTCCTTATATTCCCTGAACATAAATTGAGCAGAAGAAAATGACGTGGCGGTATGCCCTGACGGAAAGGAAAGGTTATTGGAGCCGTCCGGTCGTTCTTCTTTTACAATGTGCTTTAACGGCAATACAAATGCGGCGGAAATCAGTTGCGATGTCGCATAGATAATCGTCCTGTCCCTGAAATTATGCTTGCCTTTTATCCCAACTGCATTCAAACCATATACCATTGCTGCCGGAGCATATTGGGTGTAGTTATCCAAGGTTATGTGCTTGGGCTGGTGTTCGCCTAATTCATCTCTTGTCGAAAAATTGAGCTGTTTCAACCCGTCACTTTCCAAGCTCACAATTCCATAACCGATGAAAATCGTTGGAGCGATAAGGTGCCTGTAATCTAATTTGTATGCTTTGTCATTAGTTTTGCCGATAATGCTATCCTGCAAAGCGATATTTGAATTGCGGATAGTATCTTGTGCGGCTACCCGAAAGGTAGTGGCCAGCACAAAGATGAGTACAATGGCGTTTTTATGTATTGAGCGCATTCTATTTTGTTAGCTTTATTTTTAACATTTCCATATTTACTTCTTTAAATTTTTGAAGCACGGTTTTTCCATACGCTGTATAGTAGCTATGTTGCTTTAGTAGGGCATAGTTTGTTTCGTCCCATTCCTCATTCGTATAAGTTTTACCTAAATAGGTTTTAAACTCCATTCTTAACCTACGCTCGTATTTTGAATAGTCGGTCTTTGTGAAATGGTACAAATCGGCATCTGCCAAAACTTCTTCTTCAGGCGATTTTGGGTTTTGCGGAAACCTTGTTGCTTCAATGCAAGCCAAAACCTGCGCTGTCTTTTCTTGCGGATAATTGTTCCTGTTCAGGAAATCCGCAGCTATGGTTTTGCTGCTGTCTTCGTGGTTGGTATAAGCAGTTGTATATCCGCAATCGTGAAACCACGCTGCCAGTGTTACTATCTCTGACTGCGTTGAGGAAAAACAGCTTTCCGTTGCAATTTCAATAGCAGCTTTCACAACATCCTGCGTGTGCATTACATTGTGAAAGCGCATACCATTGGGAAGTTTGCTGAGCAGAAGTTGCAGCACATAATCCCTTGCTCTGTCAATAATATTTTCTGTCATTGCCAATGATTTAAAACTTATAGCTGTACCCTAACCGGATAACCTGTGTTTCGTAGTAATCATCGCTGGTATAACGGAAGCCGGCTCCGTCTATCTTACGTTTGATGACCATTGTATTAAGCAAATCGGTAGCGTTGAAAAACAGCTCTCCTTTGCCTTTCTGTACGGATTTTTTAACTCCCGCATCAATCGAAAACCTCGACATTATTTTACCCTGCGGGATAATATCGGGTGCTAAATAGACGGCTGTCATTTGCGCATCCCATCCGTCAGCAAAGCGGAACGTATTGTTCAGTTTGAGGTTGCCCGATATGGCTGTTTGCTGCGCTGCCGAAAAAGTATTGGGTTCAGGGTACAGGTTCTGTACCCTGAACGCATCTATCTGGTTGCGGTAAATGTTCCCGTTGATGTTAAAGGAATAAACATCGGAAACCTTTTGGTTCAAAATAGCTTCCAAACCTGTATTGTAGCTCCTGCCTGCATTTTGGAATATGGCATATATTAAGTTACTGCCCGGCACGATGCTCGATATTCTTGTAATGGTTCCGTTTGCAAAACGATGATACAATGCGGAATAGAAATAACCATTGTTCCAGGTATTTTTATAACCTAACTCTAAGGAATTGGTAAATTGCGGACGTAATGCAGGATTACCGACCTTGATGATTTCAGCATCATCATATTTCGGGAAAATACGGATATCCACTTCGTTCGGTCTGTCCACCCTGCGGTTATAGAATACCGAAAGTTTATTATTATCATTCAGCTTGTAGGCTAACCGCATATTCGGGAAAGGTTGTGTATAGTTATAGCCATCGCTCTTATAGGTGCTATGGTTAGGATTAACATTGTATTGAATTTTCACGTATTCCATACGCAAGCCCAATTCCGCTTCCCATTTTTCGGTTTCAAAAACATAGTTACCATAAATGGCTGGTATCAGTTCCTTATAGTCTGCCCAACCTCCGGCATCCATATCCAAAACAGAATTGGCTCCGGGTCTGAAATCCATATTGGTTGGGATGCTTCGATTTCTTAATTTGATACCTGTTTCAATACGTCCGTATTTCAACGGTTTGATATAATCTATATTGAAGTCATACACCTGCTCGTCTGACAATAATTTAAAGGCATCTGTTCCGGTGGATGAGGGCAGATAGTTATCATAGAAATATTGCTCATCTTCCCTGTGGAAAGTGTAGTTGAACCCAATATTCAATAAATGCCCTGCTTCCTTAAACTTGTGCTGGTAGGCTGCCGTAGCCATTGCCGTAGTTTTCAGTTCATCTTCCAAAAACTGCCAAAGGCGTAAACGCTGTGATATATTCCCGTTGAAAAACGGCTGGTCGCCACGGTCAATAATCTTCTCGCTGCCGTACATTCCCGAAACGGTCAGGGTATTCTGCTCGTCAATGTTCCAATCCACGCCTGCTTTAGTGGTCAGGAAATTGGTGTTCCTGTTCCGTTTTAATTGGGAATTGATAACCGTCCCATCGTCATAGTTTCGGGTAACAAACTCATTTTTGTTCAGCGTTTGCGTATATAAATTATCTGCCTGCAAAAAGATGTTTACCTTATCTTTTCTGTAATTCAGCGATACCGATGGGTTGAGTTTCGGCGTGAAAGTGTATTGCGGTCTGATAGTTGGCAGGTTCTCCTTTCGTACCCAAAGTGAGCCTGTTCCATAAGTAAAACCCACCTTACCGTTAAACCCGTCCTGCTTGTTCTTCTTCATTATGATATTGATGATACCTGCATTACCGTTAGCATCATACTTTGAAGAGGGGTTGTTAATAATCTCAATTTTATCAATGGCAGTTGCCGGAATGTTGTCAAGCCCTGTTTGGCTGCCGAAACCTGTTAAAGCGGTTTGTTTTCCGTCAATCAAAACCGTAACCTTATCATTGCCCCGCAACTGAACTTTACCATCCTGTACCGTAACACCGGGGAGGTTTTGCATACTCTGTAAAACCGAGCCACCGCTTTGGCTGATATTATCGGCAACGGAGTAGGTTTTTTTGTCCAGCTTGTTGTTCACATCACTTGCCTTTGCGGAAATAGTAACACCTTCCAAAACCGTCGATGCTTCTTGCAGTTCAATGACTGGAATATCCAAAAACGCTGAAAGGCTGCCGACAAATAAAGGTTGTTCCTTGTTCTCAAACCCCATAAATGAAATCTGTAAACGATAGTTTCCAGGTTTAATATTGGCAATGGAAAACCTGCCTTCATCATTGGTCACTGTTCCGGCTACAAATACACTGTCCTTTTCGGTTTTTACCACAACATTCACATAAGGAACTGCCGACTTATCCGCCTTGTTCTTTACCATACCGGAAATGGTAACGGAGGACACCTGCGCATTGGTTACCGTAGCTGCCAGTATGGAAATGAGTACAAAAAACAACCTTATTTTATTCATCTTCTTAATCTTTAACCTCCTTTAAAAACTTACCTGAATTGTCAAAAATCAGGTCTTTGCCTTTTACCTCTGCTTCGTAAGTAACAACCCCTTTGCTGTCGGTAATTTTTGCTGCCTCTTTGATTTTTTGCCCTGCATAGTGTTTAGCAACATAGGCTTTGGCATTAGCAGGAAGCTTATTAATTTTGATTTCCATTTCGGTTTCAAGTATTTTTCCCGAAGCATCAATCAATACAGAATAATCGGTTTCTCCTACTTCAAAACCAGCCTCGTAGTTGCTTTTTTCCTTTTCCCATTTCAAATCCTTTGCATTGGAGTGGCTTTTTTGCAAAGCTGATTTTACAACTGCCGGAACCTCTTTTTCAGAAACTTTTTGCGCATTGGCGAATGACACACTTGCAACTGCTACCAATAGAAATACTAATTTTTTCATTTTTTTGCTTTTTTGATTGTTGACCACAAAATTCTAATGAGATTTAGAAGAAATTTAGAATGTTATAATTCAAACTTTGTCAATTGTTTTTTTTTGTAGCAATAAAATTCATACACGGGTTCTTTTCTGAATTGAAAGACCTTTTCGATGTATATTGTATCATAGTTTCGTTTCAAGGCAGCGTATTTTTCAGTAAGATGTGGTGGCAGTTCTTGGGAGTGTATGGGTCTTTCTATTTCTAAACCGCCATCTATTGTATATTCTAACACGAGGTCTGTGTTTCGCCAGCTTACGATGGTTTCATCTTTCCCTTTATGATGAATGGTAGCAAAGGCTATTTTATCCTGTTTTATAATTTTATCGGTTGTTCCCGTAAGAAGCGTTATACCAGAAATCACCATTGCTCCATATCCGATTTTTCTGAACAGGTGTTCACTTAGATAAGGTAGGATATACTTCACCGTAAAAGAAGAAACAATGGTTGCGGCGGCAATAGCCAAGCCCAGCCATAAAGCCATTTGTGAATACAGACCCAGAGCAATATAAATGACCAGTTTGATGAAATGCAGAAAAACCTCATTGGCAGCACGTGTCGCTACTATTTGCTCTTTTGTAAGTCCAAATTTTAGGTAAAACCTGTTAAACAAAAGCCCAATGGCTCCGGTAATGCCCGACACAAAACCTGCAAGAAAACCGATAATGGCAAGGATATATCTGGGATATGGCTTTTCCAACTGAGCTTCTTCTTTTTTTGACTTGAATAGCTGTGGCACATTTCCAATCAGAAACAAGGCAACGATGAGCTGTAAATAATTTGGGTTGATGTATTTTATCAAATAAGCGCCCACCAAAACTGCCGGAATGGAAAAAGGTACAAACCAGTAAAAAATTTTCCAACTAATGTGTTTCTTAAAGACTGCAATTCTGGACGCAGAACTTGTAAATGTCCCTATGGTTAAAGAAAATGGCACCATCGAAGTCGGCAAAAGTACATTCAGAATAGGGATAAGGATAAGACTTGCACCGCCGCCGCAAATAGCACTGATCCAAAAGGCAACTATTGTCCCAAGGAACAATAAAACAATTTTTACCATCATCGTTTTTTCAACTTTTGAAGTGGGCTTTTCTGCTTTTTACTTCAGGGTATAGTTCTGTTCTTAAATACAGTATAGTACCAATCAATAAAATAACTAACGGTAAAAAACTTCTATACTTAAAAAGCCAGTTTCCTTGTTTCTCTAATTCTTCCTGTAATGCCATTGTATATAAATTTTAGTAATACAAAGGACTGGCAGAATTTAGAAGAAATTTAGAATTAACTATTGATGATATAAACGACAAATTATCGGTACAAATTTCCAAACCTATCCGTATAAATAAGAACCAACGTGATGGTATCGAAAATGGCGTGTGATAGAATAGGTATCCAAAGATTATTATCAAATTTTTTGTAAAGGATGCCCCAAAACAAACCTCCTAAAATAGCGGCAATCACTCCGAAAATATCCTGCTGCCAATGATAAAGCCCAAACAAAACGCTGGTTACGATGATGCTCCAAAGGACAGCAGACCCTTTAAAAAATCTTTTTTCCAATACATTCTGAATGTAACCCCGAAATACTACTTCTTCATAGAACCCACCTACAAGCCACGCAGCAGTAATAATCATCAATAATTTTGAAATATTGCCTTTGATGAAATCATACTCTGTATAATCAGGCACAACAAATAAGTTCTTTATTACAGGAATATAGATGAACTGCATAAAGCCCACCCATAGTAAAGCCGAAACCAATCCTATGAGAACCGCCTTTACACTGAAACCGTTTTTAACCAATCCGATGCTGCGAAATGTTTTGCCTTCCCTGCGCAATAAAAACCAAATGACAAGAAAGCATACAACAGCATACGAATAAAGCGGTAATGGAACAAAGTGCGAGAATGCGATTAGAAACGCTATCGCTCCCACATCTTGTACTGTCCGTAGTGCTTTATTTTCCATTTCCTATTCGTTTTTTTGCAGAGCTATTTTACTTAAAAATTCAGAAATAAGATAGGCATTTATCTTTAATGTGTTGCTTTCATTTTTCCGTTTTTAAACCTTTCGCTGGCAGTTTGGTAATACGAAATGGTTTCAGATACCAATTTCTTGTTTTGATTTTTTACTTCGGTAAGGAACTGGTCTTTTGATGATACGGTAAATTGTTTCACACGTTTACGGTCATCAATTTGGGTAAACAGCTTGCCCTGCAATAAGCCTAATGTCCTGTAATTGCCGATAAACGCCCGTTCTTCCCCGGCTTTCATTTGGTTAATGTCCTTGCCATATAACGCAGTATTATAGTTCCAGTTCAGATACCCGAACAGAGTGGGCATTACATCTATCTGCGAAGCCAGCCTGTCTATTTTTTGAGGTTCGTGTGGCAGGTTGTAAATGATTGCCGGGATATGATGTTTGTCGATATTGATTTCCCATTTTCCTGCACTGCTGGCACAATGGTCTGCTACAATCACAAAAACGGTGTTCTTAAACCACGGCTTTTGTTGCGCTTCCACAATGAATTTTCCCAACGCATAATCGGTGTATTTTACGGCTGCATTCCTGTCGCCTTGCGGCAGGTCAATCGTACCTTCAGGAAAGGTATAAGGCTTGTGGTTCGATGTTGTCATTACAAACTGGAAGAATGGCGTATTTGACGCATTGCTCTTGTCTGCATATTTGATTGCCTGCTTATATAAATCTTCATCACAAATTCCCCAGGCGTTTTCAAAACTTACTTCATTGGTTGGTATGTTGTATCGGTGCGTATCAATCTTGTCGGATAAAGGATTTCCCCTGTCCCTGTCCACAATGTCAAATCCCTGACCACCGAAAAAGTTGTTCATATTATCGAAATAACCATCGCCACCATAAATAAAATAGGGATGGTAATTCTTTTGCTTTAGTATGGTAGCAATCGAAAATATATGGTCGTTATTGGGTCTTCTTACAATACTGTTTCCCGGTGTTGGCGGAACGCAAAGCGTAAGTGCCTCCATTCCTCTTACTGTTCTTGTTCCGGTTGCATACAGGTTGGTAAAAAAGATACTTTGATTGGCAAGGCTGTCATAGTTAGGCGTAAGGTTGTCTTTATTGCCAAAAGCTTTCAAAAAATCTCCGCTAAAGCTCTCTATGGCTATCAGTATGATATTAGGACGGCTTTCGTTTTCGCCTTTGGTTATCCTGTTGATATTATCCCATTGTGCGGAAGCATACTGCTGATTTTCTTGTAGTAGCGTTTTCTTTAATATGGCATAGGCTTCCTTATCGGAAAGTGTCGGATAGAAGGTTTTATAGTCCAGCTCATTAGAGTGGAATGCGGCAAAGAATGAAAACACACCATTTTTACCCAGCTCATTTACTACAAGGTTATTGCTGAAATCCGCCTGCTTGTTTTTCATTACGCCCAAGAGCAAAAGCCCAAATAATAATACAGGAAAGGCATAAGCTGCCCTGATGCGGATAGGTCGCTTATCTGAAAACGTATTTCTTAAAATGCCTGTCTTATTTAGCAGGAAAAACGTACCGACAACCAAGCCGATTAAAACGGCAATGATTAAAGGCAAAGGATAAGATTGATTGATATTCGACACCACTTCGTAGGTGTATATCAGGTAATCCACCGCAATGAAATTGAACCTTACGCCAAATTCGTCCCAAAACGGAAATTCCGCCATCCAGCCAAAAAAGATGATGATTAGGACAAGGGAAAGGTAGCCATAAGTAAAGACCTTATCTGCCAAAGAGCCAATCCATCTTTTCGGAAACAGCAAAAGGTAAACGGCGTAAAGCAGCAAGAACGAAAGCCCTATGGCGATGTCAAAGCCTAAGCCTGTCAGGAACGCCCTTAAAATGTAAATGAAACTGAAATCTATATCACTTGCTGACCAGATGAGCAAGGCAATTCTTGTAATAAATGACAGAGCAACATACAATAATCCTACTGAAAACAGCAGGGAAAAACGGCTGTTAAATAACTTTTTCATAGATGTAAGGGGAATAAATAATGAGGATAACCACCACAGCGGTCAGGGCGGCAAAGGTTACAGCACCCGCAGCGATGTCTTTTATAAAACCGATATGTTTATGATAGTCGGAATGGATGAAATCACAAAGTTTTTCAACGGCGGTGTTAAGCCCTTCGATGCTTAATACAAGCCCGATGACCAAAACCTGAAATAGCCATTCTGTTTTTGTAATGTGGAACAGGAAGCCGCTAATAATGAGTATGACGGCTAACAAGGACTGTGTAATGACGGAATGTTCGGTAGTAATGAGAAAAAAAGCTCCTTTAAACGCATACCGGAAGCTTTTTACCCTGCCTATTAAAAAACCATCGCTGGATTTTTTCATTAATTGTTCGATTAAAATTAAACAAGCAAAGTTGAAAATGAATTTTTTGATTATCCGTTTTTAATCATAATCCTGTAATGTTAGCAATAATAAGCCTTTCAAAGAGTCTATCTCCAAAATATCTTCGATTTAGCTTGTAGATGAATTCGTTGAGATAGAGTTGAAGATACTTTCTTTTTATTTTGTGGTAATTGCCCAACAAATTTCTTTTGGCGTTGCTAATGGCAATATGAACCCATTTTAAAGTTTCTTCGGTAGTTTCTTTTGAACTTTTTTCCATAATATGAAGCTCTACAAAATCTGAAATATCCATATAAGAAGTGCTTTTATCTGTAAAAACAATACTCTGATTATCTACAGATTCTTTAATGGCTTCATTGATTTCTTCTCCACTGTGTCCATCTAAAACCTTCGCTTTAAAGAAGCGAACATGTTTTTCTTTTTTTCCAGTATCAATATCTTCTAACGGTGTTGATTCTGCTATCATCGCTACATTTTGTTTCCCAACTGAACCTTTTCCACGAATTCCTTTTTTCTGCTCTATTTCGCTAGATTCTACTGTAAAATAGGCTTCGTCAAATTCTATCATCCCTTCCAAAGTGTATTGTGCATCTCGGTTTCCCATGGCTTTTCTTATCTTATGAACCATCGCCCAAACTGGTTCATACCTCTTTAATCCCAATTGTTTTTGGATTTCTTTGGCTGAAAATCCTTTCTTGGTAACACTCATCAAAAACATGGTTTTGTACCAAATTAGAAAAGACAAATTCGAATTTTCCATGATGGTTCCGCTTTTCAAAGAAGTTCGACTTCTGCATTTTTTGCATTCATAACTTAATCTGCTCTTTATCCAAAAATGTTCTGTGCTTCCACATTTGCACGTGAGTCCTATTTTATCTCTCTCAGATTTAAAATGATTTATACAATCATCTTCTGTCCCAAAATGTGCTGAAAAACTGAATAAATTCATATCTAATTGTTTGATTACTACAAATATACAAAAATTATGATAAATTACGGATATTCATATGAATTTAGAAGTGTATGTCTTCAAACAAACTCGGACAAATATCATTAATTTCTTAAGGAGGATTTGGGTTATAAACTTAGTAATTTTTGTTGATTAAACAATTGTCTTCTTTTTCTCAGTGAATCGGTTTTGATTTGCTGTCTTTTTTTCAGGATCTGCTCGGATCTTCCAAAGTAAACATCAGCCGGGGTAAGGTTGTTTAGCGATTCATGGTAGCGTTTGTTATTGTAGTTGTTTACGAAGTTTTCCAATGCTGATATCAGTTCTTCCGGGTGGTAAAAATGATTGAGCTTTACAACGTTTTTCATCGTTCTGTGATACCTTTCAATCTTTCCCTGTGTCTGCGGATGTAAGGGTTTTCCGTGAACCTGTTTCATCTTCAGGTCTTCCTTCAGATAGGTTTTCAGCTCATTGGATACATAGCAGGGGCCATTGTCTGAGAGCAGTTTGGGTTTTGTTTTGGTCATCAATTCTGCTTTGTCAATCGCCGTATTAACGGTTCTTTTTACATCTTCAGCCTTCATCGAGTCACAGAGTTCCCAATGAATGATATAGCGGCTGTAATCGTCCAGAACAGTACTCAGATAGTACCATCCCCAACCGATAATCTTGAAGTAAGTAAAATCGGTTTGCCACATTTGGTGGACAAACTGGGTTTTGTCCTTAAATTCATTTGCTGCGGAAAGAAGAAAATGATTGGGAGCAGGAATCAGATCTCTTTGCTTAAGGATTCTGTAAACACTGGACTCCGATATGAAAATACCCTGTTCATCGGTTATTTTATGGGCCAGTTCCCGGGAAGAGAGTTCTGTGTGCTCCAGTGCTATTTCCACCACCAGATCTTTCTGCTGTTCAGGAATACTGTTCCATTGCCTGCGGCCGGTTCTCCTGTTGGGTCTTAGCCCGTCGTAACCGTTTTCAAGATAATTCTGATACCACCCGTAGAAGGTACTCCGCGGAATTCCGTAGGATTCCAAGGTTCGTTTTACGCCTGTTTCACTTTGGGTAACCTCTAAAATAATCTCGTATTTCTCGGCTGCTGTTAATCTCATATATTTTTGGTATTCAGGGATTAATCCAGCATGTCCAAGCTTTTTTTTACGATGTCATAGCGTAAAACCAGGTCCGCAACCATTTCCTTTAAGCGGGCGTTTTCCTTTCTCAGTTCGGCCACTTCATCTCTGGTGGCTTCCCTTGTCACATCTCCGTTGAGACGTTTCTTCCCGGCTTCCATAAACTCTTTGTTCCAGGAGTAAAACTGAGACTGAGAGATACTGTGTCTTCTGCAAAGCTCTGCCACGGATGTCTCGGCACGGAGGCCTTCCATCACGATTAAAATCTTTTGTTCCGCAGTGAAAGTTCTGCGACTGTTTTTACGAATGTCTTTTACAAATTTTTCGATGTTCTTTTTCTTGGGTGTTTCCATAATTAAATCTAATTCTTTTTTGAAAACACTCCTTAAGTTTTTAGTAAATTGTGTCCACTTTTTGCTGACGATTTACAGCTTGGCAGTGATAAAAATGCGCTCCCCGTTATTATGTAAAGCTTTACATAACAAAGGTTATGGAAAGTAAAAGATTATGTAAAGTAGAGTGCCTTTTGCCATTTTCAGGTGTTTAATCAGGCTATTCTACTTTACATTATTTTAGCCTCAAAAGTTCTTTAACCAGTCTAATAGGCTTTCATTGTTCACCCATACAGGGGCTTCTTTTTTAACAACGTTGATGTAGGCGCTTTCTATTGCTTCCCGTTTTTGTTTGGAATCAACTCTCGCATAGACTTCGGTTGTGATAACCGATTGATGCCCAAGAATATCACGTATATAAACAAGGTTAACACCAGCTTGTAAAAGGTGCATTGCTTTTGAATGGCGAAGCGAATGGCAACTGATTTTTTCGGGGATTAGCAACTTATCGCTGTTTCGCGCCATTGTTGCATATTTATGCAGGATATGGGTAACACCCGCCCGTGTCAGTTTTTCCCTTCGGGTATTGTAGAACAATGGGTATGTCCCTGCATGGGCTTCCAATAATCGGTTTTTCTCCATGTAGTTCTTTAAGTGAACCACCTCTGCATCCATGAGCGGAACAATACGCGCTTTATTACCTTTTCCTATGAGTTTGATGGTATAAGGCTTGTTTAACCTGATATTTTCCGGGGTTAGGTCGATGATCTCCTGCACCCGAGCACCCGTATCGTACATCAATGCAAGCAAAGCCAGATCCCGTATTCCTTGCTTTGTGGTCAGGTCAGGCTGGCTTAGCAAAAGCCGGATGCCATCAACGCTTAGATAATTGATGGTGCCGCGCTGTGCTTTTTTTACTTTTATTGAAAGCACGCTCCGGCATTCTTCCAATTGCTCCGGCCATTCGTATTGCACAAACTTAAAAAAGGTATGCAATGCCGCCAGCCTAACGTTGCGGGTAGAGATACTGCATTTGCGTACCTGCTCCAGGTGGTTAAGGAACTCGACAATACAAGTTTTTGTCAAATCGCCGAACACCAGCTTTTGGGGCTTTATGCCTTTATGTTCTTCCATAAAAGAGATGAGCAGAATGAATGTCATCCTGTATGATGCTATAGTGTTATTGCTCATTCCCCTTTCTGCAGGAAGATATTTGGTCAGGAAGTCCGCAAGGCTCTTAGGGAAGTTAACTGTTTTCATGGCTTGCTTCATCATGGGTTTCCGGGAATAAGAAAGGACAGACATTATTAACCTTAGTGATAATAGATGGGTACATATCGGCGGTGAGCCGTACATACCCGTCCGTACTGGCGATGCATTTATGGCCGAGATAAGTTGAAAGCACCGGCAGTGAATAATACAGGTCAGTACCGGCTTCCGCCATTTTCGCCAGCGAGTGCACACTAAATGTATGCCTCAAGTCATGCACATGCGGGCCTTGACGCCTGCCCCGATGGGGAATACCCGCTTTATATAGCACTTTTCGGAACCAGTTATATGTCCGGCTATTGTCGCAACAGTCACCATTGGGCTGTACAAAAAGCAGGTCTGTTTTTCTTACCATAGGAAAGCGCTCCCTGCAATTCATATATTCCTTGATCACCTGGGTTACGGAATCAGAGATTGGCACCATCCTGTCCGTCCCATTCTTCGTGTCCCGGAGTATGATATATTGTTCTTCGAGATAAACATCTTTGCAGGATAAGGATAGTGCTTCGCCTACACGCAGTCCTGTACCATATAATACCCTGAACAATGCAGGAAGCACCAAGACCATAGAGTTATAACAAGTACTATAGGCGCTTAACTGGTCGGTCGCCTCAAATATGGCAGCCATTTCCTCTTTAGTGTAGATATAAGGTACATGGGTTGATTGCTTGATTTTCGGCAGTACAGGTAAGGAAGATGCGTAATTTAGCTTATTCAGATAGGTGCCGAACTGCCGCATGGCCTGAATGCGGTTATACCACGTTTTGTCCGATTCATTTGACCGCCTGATGCACCACTCATTACAGAGTTCTTTGCTGATGCCGATAGTGGTTTCTTCCCGGTCATAAGCCAATTGGTCGAACTGCATAAAAGCATATTCGACGGTCATGTATTTATAACCCAGATGCCTTTTTAACGCAACAAACTCTTCAATAAAGGGCTTGTATATGCTGTAGTAATTGATCGTACTCATGATACAAACACTCCTTTCTGCTGGTAAAAAGCTGGCGCAACCATTGGTACATCAAGGGCGCACTGTTTAAGTTGCTGTTTATCAACACGCAGGTAAAGCATGGTCGAAGCTGTATGACTATGCCCTAACGCTTCTGATATTACAGGAAGCGGTGTTTTATTTTCAAGCAAATGAGTAGCAAAGCTATGCCGTAATGCGTGCGCTCCCTTGTGCCTGTTCTTAAGAATGATGCCTGAACGCCGTATATGTAAAGCTATTCTGTTTGTAACGTCTTCGGGCGTTATTGATTTGAATGGATATATATGCTGTAAAAAACAATATGGCGCATTGGAGACGGGACGTGCATATTTTAAGTAATCAACAATGGCATTTCCTATCTCGGGCAGAAGCGGAAGGGTAATTTCTTTTTTGGTTTTGAACTGCATTATCTCAATGATGCCCTTATCCCAATTAATGTTCTCGAACTTTAACTGTGCTATATCGGATACCCTCAAACCAAGTTTTGCAGCCAGCAATACCAACGCATAATCCCTTTTACCCGATGGGTTGCCCCGGTCGATCTTTTCTATGATGCAGGTAATATCTTCTGTAGAAAAAAACGAGGGGAGCTTTGGCTGCGATTTGTAATTTGTGCGCTGTATCACATCTGAATAATCTTTATTGAGTATCTTTTCTGTGTACAGATAGGCAAAAAAGCTTTTGATAACGCCCAATTTAGAATGATTGGTGGGCAGAGTTGCCGGATTAAGGCTTTTCATAAACGATACCAGGTACACCTCATTGATATCGGCAACTCTCTTTATTTCTTTACCGCTCAAAAAGGTAAGTAAACCATGCAGCGTGTTCAGGTAGTGGTTTTGGGTTGATTTTGACAGGGTAAAAGTTGTTGCTTTATAAGTGATAAAGTCTTGCATGGCAACACCTACTTCGCCTGTCAACACCTTCGGCGGATTTCTTCTTAATGGTGCAGTCCCAAAAAAGACTTGGCCTGTAGACTGAAATACATGCAGTGCATCGACCTTATTAACCAAATGCCGCTGCATCCGGTCAAGCGAGGCATAATCATAGTCGCCCAGCTTTGACTTAATGAACTGGTCGCCAACAGATTTATCATAGTTTTCGATCCCTGCCGCAGCCATAAATAGCTTTAAGGGTTTCCAGATCTGCCAATATCCCCGGAGGGTGTATCGACCTCGTTGCAGGGTGCGAAGGTGTTTTTCAAACTCATTTACGAGTTCGTCGATGGTTTGATTTTCTTTCATAATTACATTATTTATGGTTAGGGCACTATTGCCGCCAACAAAATAATGTAAAGTATAAATGAGGTTAAGCCGCTGAATTTGAGTAATCCAACGGCTTTAAGAGGATAGCTTTACATAATCTTTTACTTTCCATAACCGTTGCCCAATGCTCCTGCGGTTTCGTACAATATACCATCGCCTCCGCCTACAATAGCATCAAAGAAATTGAACGCCTCACGGTTTTGTACGATATGGTAGTCTTTGCCTACTACGCCCAACGGTGTATTGGTGTCGGTGCGAAGTGTGGCGAAACTGTTAGGTACTAAGATGTCATTGGCTTCAATCAGTTCTCCACTGTAGCCTATGCTCATTGTTCTGCCCTGTGTAAACAGTGGGGATTTGATAACCTCGTAATCTAAACCTGCATGTACTATTGCTTCTTTGCTTGTTGGGTACTGCTCCACGATTTGCCCCAAACCGTGCCACGCTTTTTGTTGAACGCTGAAGAATGAATGACGCCCTGTTTGCTCGTTGAAATTGATGTTGTGTGCCATAATGCTAAAATTTTGATGTTTGAAAAAATGTTTAAATACTCACTCGCTTTTCTCGTTTCCCGTTGTGGTTTGCTCCGCTTCGCTTCGCATAATTTTTTCCAAAAGAAAAACCGGAAAAAAGAAAGCAGATAATCCAAGCGGGCTAAGCGGAAAACCAAAAGGAAACGGAATAAGTCCCGGAAGGTGGCAAGGCAACACACTGCAATCGGCGAAGCCATCTTTTTGACTTGCCATTATGCCGTAGTCTTTTGGTTGGGCGTGTGGGTGGCTGCCCGCTATAACTTAGCTGCCTTTTTACCGGTTGATTGTGGAAATATTCTGTTCTAAATTTTATGGCATTAATGACCAGGCTACGATAGCCTGTAGAGATTTGAAAAACGGAATAGCAGGGAACGTTAGGTAGAGGTTTCGGTTTTCAATTTTCTATTTCGGAAGTAGGTAATAAGCTCTTTTACAGCGTTGGCTTGCGTATAGGAAAGTAAATGTGCTTTACCTACACAAAAAGTATAGGCATAAAAAAAGCAGAACCGTTAAGTTCTGCTCATTGAGATTAGATAAAAGCTGATTAGATTGCCATCATAAACGCTTCTTCCATTGCCTTGAATTTAGGGGTAACTAAATCCATATCCTTACTGATTTTTTGGCTTGTGATTTTAGCGTAAATCTGTGTGGTGGAAATATTTTTATGCCCCATCATTTTGCTAAGACTTTCAAGCGGTACGCCCTCGGTCAAAAACATTGTTCCGAAAGTATGCCTTGCCGTGTGAAAAGTTACTTTATGCTCCGTAATGATTTCTGCCTTTTCAACCAGTTTGCCTATGTGAGTATTGCAGGTTGCATTGGTCGGAACCGGAAAGATAAATTCATTCCTTGTCGTACCCTGATATTTCTCAATGATACGTTTAGGAATTTCCATTAACCGAACATTTGAAGCAATATCTGATTTCTTTCTCCTACTGATAATCCACTGATGACCGTCAAAGAATGATTGAATGTTGTTCCTTGTCAGTTTCTTAATATCCGCATAAGCAAGTCCTGTAAAGCAACTGAAAATAAACAGGTCTTTTACAAGTTCATACCGTTGGTGCGATGGTACGCACATCATCAGCTTTTCAACATCTTCTTTAAGGATATAGCCCCGGTCGGTTTCTTCCATATTGATTTCGTAATTCTGAAACGGATTATCACGTATCAAGCCTTTTTTAATAGCCAGTTCCACCAGACTTAATACAGGCATAGTGTAAACCCAAACCGTATTATGCGAAGATTGTAAGTCGTACCGGAGGTAAAAATCAAACTCCCGGATAAAATCGGCAGTCAATTCCCGAAAAGCCATATCATCACGATGATAGCGTTCTTTTATAAACGTGGTAAGATGATTGTAAACCGTGATATACTTGTTGTAAGTGCTTTGCGCACGTTCTTCCTTTTCGACCAATTTTTTAAAATCCTCATTTTGGTCGTTGAAGACTTTAAGTATTGCATCATCCATTACGCCAACACCCAAAAACGATAGCTTTACTTTTTGGGCGGTCGCAAAGCCCTCGTGCTTCAACATATCTTCATAAATCTTGTCGATACGCCCACGTATATTATCCAGTTTTTTATTGATACTTAATGCCTGCGCACTTTTGCCCTGAACTCTTCCGTGTTTTAAATCCCAATTATTGGGGTCAATTTCTAACTTTGTTCCGAAAGTTTTAGGGGTTCCGTCAATGGTAATACGTGCCATAATCGGAGCATTACCGTTCTTTTTCAATTCGTTCTTTTTTAGGTAGAAAAGCAGTTTGAACGTCGATTTTTTTGTTTGTTCCATAACTCAAATGTTTAACGTTTAAAATTAAATTACATTGAGTTACAAGGGAATGTAAAAAGAGGTGCAAAAGACTGAAATATAATCGGTTAAGCTATATAGTCACTTTTATCAATCGGTAACGAATTAGTAACCTAACCTTGTCATTTTAAGCCCAAAACCTATCAGACACCGACTTCCGAACTAAGACTACTGGTTTTATAAAGCCTTGTATAGCAATGGTTTTAACCGTTTTGCTTATTTTTGCTTTTTACTAATCTTTTTCTTTAAAAAAAATCCAACATCACTAGTCCCCTCCGGCAAGTTTCGTGTTCTCTTATATGAAAACCAGTTAGAGACTGATTATAAATTGAGAACCGTGAATAAAGACAGGCTCCGGAAATTATTAGAGGGATATTTTAACAATACCATTGACCGCAAGGATTGTGATGAATTGTTAAAGTATATGGACCATTCTGACCCTGAATTATTCTCAGAGATAACCGACAGATTGTTGCGTGACAGGAAAGACGGACCTGTGTTTGAGAAGACACAGGCTGATAAAATATATGACCGCATTAAATCTGATCCACGTTTCAAAGTTCGGCCGGATAAGCGTCATCAGGTGATCCGGCTCCGTATTGCCGCTGTTTTGATTGTTTCCCTGTCGTTTACTTACTATCTCGTTAATACTAAAAAGGCTGATCTCAGTTTAGCCAGCCATACTGCGGAGATAAAAGCAAAAGACGAGATCGTACCAGGCGACAATAAAGCCATACTCACTCTTTCAAATGGGAAAAAGATAGTACTCGGTCAGACCGGAGCAGGGCAACTGGCTAAAGAGTCGGGTGTTGAGATAGAAAAGACAAAAAAAGGCGAGATTATTTACCGGGCTACAAGCAGTGGAATTAGGTCGAATTCGGTAGTTTTCAATAAAATAGAAACACCCAGGGGCGGAGAATATCAGGTGATATTACCTGATGGTACCCGGGTTTGGCTTAACGCTGCCTCTTCTCTCAGTTATCCAACCGCGTTTAATGGCCGTACCCGGGCTGTCAGCTTAACAGGTGAGGCTTATTTTGAAGTGGCCAAAAATAAGAATATGCCTTTTCATGTGAATGTAAACGGCGTGACCATACAGGTTTTGGGAACCAGATTTAATATTAATTCGTATTCTGATGAGAGTGATTTGACCACCACGCTTCTGGACGGATCTGTGCGGGTTTTTAAGAATGGCCACCAGGCTTTATTACAGCCGGGGCAACAAGCTGTTGTCGGCAGGGCATCAGATCAGATAGCCATTTCATCCGCTAACATTTCGGAAGTAATGGCCTGGAAAAACGGTTACTTCCTTTTTCGCGATGAGGATATTAAAAGCATAATGAAGAAAATTTCACGCTGGTATGACATAGAAGTTGAATACCGGGGAGACGTAGAGGATCAGAAGTTCGGAGGTACATTTTACCGATCAAAGAGCTTTAAAGAATTGCTCCATTACCTGGAGAAACTGGGGCCTTTACATTTTAAAATTGAAGGAAGGAGGGTTATTGTGATGACTTAATCGCTACCGGTGGCTTAATGAATTATCTTAAAACCGGGAGCGTTCGCTCCGCCCCCGGATGTCAGCTACAGAAAGCTGGGTCAGATAATTTAATTGAATGGAAATACAACCAATTAACTATTAATCTAACATTCAAATGTATAAAATTTTTACAGCAAAGATTTGCAGTAGCCGATCGTATTGTATCAAAAAAATTCTGCTCGTAATGAAACTTACTATTGTTATACTGACAATGGCTTTATTACACGCCAGCGCGGCCGGTTTGGCGCAAAAAGTTTCTATTAATGTAGAGAATGCCTCTATTATAGCTGTGCTTGAGCAAATTCAATTACAAACAAGTTATAATTTCCTCTATAACTCTAAGGATCTTAAGAATACAAAGCCGGTGAGTTTATCTGTTAAGAACATGTCATTAACGGAGGCACTCGATAAGTGTTTTAAAGACCAGCCGGTAAATTATTATATCGAAGATGCAACCGTGCTCATTAAAAGTAAACCGATAATAACTGTTGCAGAACGGGAGCTTAGGAAGGTTATTAAAGGTAAAATAACCGATGAAAAGGGAGAAGCGCTTCCCGGAGTTAGCGTGAAGATCAAAGGATCTAACATAGGGACGGTTTCTGTTAATGACGGGTCTTTTACAATATCGGTTGATAATGCCGATGCTATACTGATATTCAGCTTTATCGGTTTTGAACCTCAGGAAAGAAAGGTGGGGAGTGCAGTCAGTATGAGCATCGTTCTTAAGCCTGTAACAACAGGCTTATCAGAGGTGATCGTGGTTGGATATGGTTCTCAAAAGAAGGCGGATGTTACAGGTTCAATTGCGTCGGTGAGTGAAGAAGCCATTAAAAGCGTACCGGCAAGTAACCTGATAAGCGCCCTTCAAAGTCAGGCACCTGGCCTGGATATTCAAAAATCTGGTGGTAAGAGTAATCCTGGAGCGACACCGTCCATTTCCATTAGGGGTCAGCGATCATTGGGTGCGACCAATGATGTGCTTTATGTGGTAGACGGGATACCATTCAACAGTACCTATATTAATGACCTTAATCAGGATGACGTAACATCCGTACAAATATTGAAAGATGCATCTGCAACCGCTATTTACGGTTCCAGAGGAGCAAATGGCGTGATTCTTATCACCACAAGAAGAGGTAAAAATGGAGCGCCTGTAGTTTCTTATAGTGGTTACGGAGGTGTCTCAACCGCCCTTGGCCATTATGACGTGATGGATACAAAAGCATATGAGACGTATAAAAAGTGGGGCAACTATAACGCAAATAACCCCAACACCATTGGCACACCTAATCGTTACAGCGGAATAGATGATCCGAAGTTCTATACAGACGGTATTACCTTCCTTCCTGCCGAACTGGCCGGCATGGAAAATGGAACAGCAACCGACTGGCAAAAGCTTATCTTCAAAAATGGACTGAAAACAAATCATCAGCTGAGCGTTTCGGGTGGAACACCCTCTACAAAGTATGCTGTGTCGACTGGTTTTTATGATGAAACTGGTGTGTTTCCTGGTCAATCGTTCAAGCGCTACAGTTTCAAGGTAAGCGTAGATCAGGAGCTGGGTAAGTATGTCAAAGTGGGTGGAAGTTCATTAAACACCATTAGCAAGATCAGCGGAGAAAGTATAAACCCGGTGGTCCAGGCGCTGATCTCCAGCCCGCTTACCGTTCCATACGACGACAAAGGAAATCTTATCCCTTTCCCCGGCGGCGGCTCCCTGACTTATAATCCTTTGGCTAATCTGGTACCTGGTGCAGTAGTTCAAAAACGCTCCCGGTATAATACCTTTACAACTATATATGCCGAGGCGCAAATTTTGCCGCACCTGAAATACCGGTTTAACGGAGGCCTGGAGCTTACCCCGGAAACTTATGGCGCATTCTATGGCAGCGCCACTTTTCAAAACCTCAGCGGGCCCTCTACTGCCAGAAATACCAATTATGACTTTTACGATTACACCCTGGAAAACCTGCTGACGTACGAGAATACCTTTGCAAAAAAGCATCACGTAACTGCCACCGGCCTTTTTAGCTATCAGGAAGATTATAAAGCGTCAACAAATTTCTCTTATAACAACATCCTGGCAGATGAGATCCAATATTTCAATCCGGCTTTAGGATCGAACCTGAAGGGAGATGGTGATTACAATAAGTTTAATATCGTCTCGTTTATGGGACGTATCAACTACGACTTCATGAGCAAGTATTTGCTGACACTTACCGTGCGGTCTGACGGTTCGTCTACGCTTGCTCCCGGAAACAAATACCATTTATTCCCATCGGCAGCCCTTGGCTGGAATATCGCGCAGGAAGATTTTATGAAAAACCTTTCTTTCTTATCAAACCTTAAGCTACGCGCGGGCTACGGTTCGGTAGGAAATGCTGCCGTAAGGCCTTACCAAACACTCGGCGGGCTGGAGTTGATTAATTACAACTATGGGACGACAAACGTTACGGGCACCTATCCTAATAATGTACCCAATCCTAAGCTAGGCTGGGAATATACGACATCGCTGAACCTGGGTCTGGACTTTGGTTTACTAAACGACCGGATTACAGGGTCTGTTGATGCTTACAAGCAGAATACCAGCGATCTCATTCTTCCACAAAACCTACCCATTACCACTGGTTATACCAAGCAATTTTTTGCGAATGTTGGTAAAACACAAAATAAAGGATTGGAGGTTTCCATTTCCTCCACCAATATTGTGGCGAGATCAAGAAATGATTTTGGCTGGAGCACAAATTTTAATATCACATTTAACCGCAATAAGATCGTTGCGCTGCAAAATGGAGTGACTGAAGATGTAGGTAATAACCGCTTTGTCGGACATCCTATTAATTCACTTTATAATTATGTAAGGCTAGGTATCTGGCAAAATACGGCAGCTGATTCGGCCCTGGCGAAGGATCTTAAGCTTACGATGACCGGAGCAGGCTCTGTTATCGGTACTATAAAGGTGGCCGATCTGAACGGCGACGGTGTGATCAATTCGAACGACCGGACGATTGTGGGTTCACGTGACCCGAAGTTCCTGGGTGGTTTTACCAACCGCTTTAGTTATCGCGGTTTTGACCTGAACGTGGTGTCTACTTACAGGGTGGGAGGTACACAGATAGCCTACTGGCTTCAGCCCGGCAGTAAAGTAAATGCCTTAAACGGAAAGGAGAATAATTTAGACGTCAATTACTGGACCCCTGATAACCATGAAAATACATATCCTAAACCCAATTTTAACGTAGGAAGCCCTGCTTATGGTGATCTTTTGGGTTATTATAATGCGTCGTATTTAAAAATTAAAACCATCAATTTAGGATATTCCTTGCCAACGGCTATGGTAAATAAAATAGGGGTAAAGTCACTTCATGTCTACAGTAGTTTCAATGATGCCATTATCCTGTTTTCGAAATTACATGACCGGTTTCCTGGCATAGATCCGGAGTCGGCGGGCACGCTGGGCGTAGATACGCCGCCCACGAAGTCGTTGTTATTTGGTTTAAATGTTACATTTTAATTGTTCTGACATGAGATCTATCATATATAAATATATCATACTGGCAGCGATCGTTTTCTCTGGCTTAGGCTGCAAGAAGCAGTTAATAGAACAACCACGTTCGGGGCTGACCCCCGAGTATTTTCAAACAGCACAGGGTTTTCAATCCGGTCTAGATGCGGCCTATGCCGGCAACCGTGATATATGGGGAAATGAAGGCTTAATGACTATGACTGTCCCCGGCACAGATGAGTTCAAATCAGGCGGCGGCGGAAATAGTAATTTTAATATCTATTCCAGCAGCTTCGACGCGAGCAGCACCTGGGTATCGCGTGTGTGGAATGCTTGTTATACCTATATTAATACCTGTAACGGTGTGATTGACAATGGCGCGGCAGTTACGGGACTTGATGCGGGTACTGTTAAGCAAAAAATAGCTGAGGCTAAATTCCTGCGGGCAAACTACTATTTCTTACTGGTACGTTTCTGGGGACCTGTGACGCTGAATACTCATTTTATTGCCGAACCGAGTACAAGCGCCGACAGGGCTCCTATTGCTGATGTTTATAATTTCATTATTCAGGATCTGAAAGATGCTATCGACGCATTGCCGCCAAGTCCGGTTAAGAATGGTGTATTGCCGGGAAAAGCGACCGCAGCTGCAGCTTCGCACTTGCTCGCAAAGGTTTATCTGACCAGAGCATACACATCAGCCAAACAATCGGATGATTTCCAGAACGCTTACAATATCGCCAAAGGTCTTATTGATAACAGCGCGAGTCTGGGCATCGGCTTGCTGCCCGATTTTGCATCTGTTTATGCAGAGGGTAATGAAGGAAGCAAGGAAGTGTTATGGAGTGTACAACATACATCTAACCTCACCTATAACAACAATAGTAACGAGTTGAACTTTTATTACGTGATGGGGTATGAGAACTTCCCCGGACTTGTCCGCTCTATGGCTTACGGTCGTCCTTATGCACGTGTTGAATTAACACGTTGGTTGAGCGATACCTGCTTTGCCGACAAAACAAACGACACCAGGTATTATAAAACGTTCCAGTCTGTATGGTTATCTAACTCTGCCGAGAAGATCCCGAAAGTTAATGGCGTACCCAAATATGCGCTTGGTGATACGGCAATCTATATGCCCGGTGTGGATGTTAGCGATGCTAAAATAGCTGCTAGCCGTTATTTGCTGGTGCCTCCGCGGAATTATACTTTGCAGTTATTTCCAACCATGCTGAAGTATCAGGACACAAAAAGAGCAAGCATCAACGATCCATCGGTAAGGCCGGTTATTGTCTATCGTCTGGCAGAAACCTATCTGTTGGCTGCAGAAGCGGCTGTTAATCTTGGCGACAATATTAACGCTGCCAAATACATCAATGCAGTACGTGAGCGGGCTGCAAACCCAACCGGCAACGTGGCTGCGATGACTATTACCTCAGACAAAGTTTCGCTGGATTATGTTTTAGATGAACGGTCGCGCGAGTTAGCAGGTGAACAAACGCGCTGGCTGGACCTGGTACGGACCAATAAACTGATTGAGCGCGTCAAGAAGCATAACCCCGATGCAGCAGCTAATATTCAGGAAAAGCACGTTTTGAGGCCGATACCTCAGGACCAGATAGACAGGGTGATTTCAGGTCCGCAGTATCCGCAGAATACCGGCTATTAGCAGTCTGGAAGAAGATAAAAGAAACACTGAATGATTAACCACGATCAGGGGCACTGCCAATCAACCCGTTTTGAACGGTAAGTGCCCTCCTGATCATAATTTTAAGTTATCTTGAGAAGGCTTTTCCTGACATTTTATTTGTCTCACAATTATAAAAACAAGTATATACGGAAAATGAAGTATTTAATGAAAGCTTTTTTTATTGTTCTATGTTTCTTCTTTACATCAGTTCAGGGTCAGCAAAACCATCAAACCAAATTACCTGACTGGACGCTTGGCCCTTTTACAAGGCCTGCCGGCGTCAATCCAATTATTTCGCCTGACAGCACCACTTCGTTTATTTCTCCCATAGATAACAAGCGGGTGAACTGGGAGGCCAACGATACTTTCAATCCCGGAGCCGTTGTAAAGAATGGCAAGGTGGTAGTGTTATACCGGGCTGAAGATCGCTTTGGAGAGGGTATAGGCAAGCGAACTTCCCGGATAGGATATGCGGAAAGCTCTGATGGGATTCATTTTACCCGCAGGAAAGCCCCTGTATTATACCCGGCAAATGATAGTCAGAAAGATGTAGAGTGGCCGGGAGGTTGTGAAGACCCGAGGGTGGCTGTTACCAGCGACGGAACTTATGTGATTGTATATACGCAGTGGAATAGAAAGAATGCGAGACTAGCCGTCGCGACCTCCCGCGATCTGATTAACTGGACGAAACACGGAGCAATCTTTAAAAAAGCGTACGGCGGGAAATTCTATAATATCTGGTCAAAATCGGCTTCCATCGTCACTAAGATTGAAAAAGGCAAGCAGGTTATCGCCCGCATTAACGGGAAGTACTGGATGTATTGGGGAGAATCAAATGTCTATCTCGCCACTTCAACTGATTTGGTAAACTGGGACCCTCTGGTGGATGACAAGGGTGACCTGAAAGTTTTAATTGCTCCCCGAAAAGGATATTTCGACAGCAGTTTCACCGAATGCGGGCCTCCGGCTATAGTGACGAAGAAAGGTATTCTGCTTATCTATAATGGCAAAAACGCACCAGGGAGCAAAGGCGATACAACTTTAAGCGCAGGGATTTACTCTGCGGGCCAGTTATTATTTGATATTACGAACCCGGCGAAGGTTCTTGGCCGGTTGGAAAAGCCCTTTTTTAAGCCTACTGAGGCTTTTGAAAAACGGGGACAATATGCAGCTGGTACCGTGTTTACACAGGGGCTGGTCTGGTTTAAGGAGAAGTGGTATCTTTATTATGGCTGTGCTGACTCGAGAGTGGCAGTAGCTGTTTTTGATCCACGTAACCCTGGTAATTAAAATCGCTTATCCCCAGCATTTATTGAGGCCGTATCATAATTCAAATGATGCGGCCTCTGTATTTGTTGCCTATTAAGGTAGTGCAAGATGAATTTGGGCAAGCTGTGGATAATTTGCTTTTCGGGGTCGAAAACCAGTCAAAAAGCAGCTTTTCACCCTGCTTTTTTCCTTAAGTTTTGTGCAATTGCAATCAAACCCCATTCGATCTCCACTTTTTCCTTACCCCGAAGCATGAACCTTTTGAAACCATGGTTCTGTTTAATGTTTCCGAAAGTTGGTTCCACATCAAAGCATCGTTTCTTTCGCCGCTGTAGGCCTTCTTCACTGTTTAACAGTTCATGTGCCTTTTGCTTAAGCCGGTTCAGATTTACATTGACCTCAATGATCCTGTTGGCGCTTGATTTATGACAAGCACCGTTGAGCGGACAGTTAGCGCAATTGCCCGCCTGGTATCTTTTTACTGTTTGCTCAAAACCGGTGCTTGTTCGTTTTCTACTTGTCCCGATGAAATTCATCTGCCGGCCCATCGGACAGATGTAACAATCTTTCTCCTGGTTATAGAAAAGCTTGCTTGCTGCAAAAGGCTGTTTGTTATTGTAGTTTTCATTTTGCTCTTTATCGAACATCCCATACTTTACAAAGGCAATGGTTTGCTTTTGTTCCAGCAGCGTGTAGTTTTCTTCAGATCCGTACCCGGCATCCGCGGTGAGCTTTTCAGGTGCTTTGCCAAAGCTGGCTTCATGCTGCGTTAAATGAGCATTCAGCGTATTGGTGTCTGTTGTATTGGAATGAATGGTATAATTGACAATGAACTGGTTGGAGGTAGATATCTGAACATTATAGGCGGGTTTTAACTGACCATTTTTCATGTGGTCTTCTTTCATCCGCATGAAAGTAGCATCCGTATCGGTTTTACTAAAGCTGTTCCTTTGGCCCAGGATCTCTTCCTGATGCTCATATTTTTCTATATTCTGCGGGTAATGTTTAGTAATATACTTCAGTTTAGCCTTCACCTTTTTATCTGCATTATCTTTTGCGGCCAGCTTTTCGTTAAGCTGATCTACGGCAGCTTTTACTTTTTCGCTGTTAATTTCCGTAAAATCAGGCGGCTCAGGCATCTTGTCTTCTTCCGAGGCTACCTGTTGTGCATACTGCCATATCTCAGTCAGTTGCTTTTTCATCTTCTCTTTATTGGTCTGAATCGACTTCTTCCAAACGAAGGTGTACTTGTTGGCATTGGCTTCGATCTTCGTTCCATCCGTATTAATCTCCTCTATGCTCAGCAGCCCTTCTTCCGACAACAGCTTTACCACCTCTTCAAACACACTGCGCAGGGCATGTTTCAAGCGCACACCCCGGAAACGGTTGATCGTATTATGATCGGGATAGCTCATCGAACTTAACCACATGAAGTAAATACTTTCCTTACAGGCTGCCGCCAGTTTACGGCTGGAATAAAGGTTGGTAACGTACCCATAAACCACCACTTTAAGCAGCATTTGAGGGTGATAACTTGAACTTCCCCTAATGTGATAAGCTTTTAAAAGCGGCTCTATATTGAGCTTGTTAATGACCTCATTTACAACCCGGACCGGATGCCATAAAGGGATCAATTCTTCAAGGGTTGGTGGGAGTACCAGAATTTGTGCCTGATTATAGGGCTTGAAAACAGGTTGCTTTACCGCCATCTTTTATCTGATTATACACTAAATATATGAAAATCAGATTATTAAATCAAATAATCAATGGTAAAAATCCTGAAATATTAAAAATAAAAAGAGGCTGCACCATGATTTATGATACAGCCTCAATATTCCTTATGTAATCTGATACAAATCGGCAAACGATTGAACAGGTTTTCTAAATTTCATTAGTTTACTTTGGTTCGTAATAGAAACCAATAATAACAGGTATTGCAAATTCATCCAGGCAATACTGTCTTTGTGCAACAACTTTTATGAAATTAGAATTTCTTACTTTATTCACCGAAAGCTTCAGGACTACCTCTTTCACTAAAATCAAAATACTCCATCCGTGGGTTGTATGTATTCCTAAAAGAATACTGCCTATAATTATATTAACCAGCTTATTTATGTGTACCGTCAGCGCACAGATCAGTCTTTCTGACGGTAGTAGGCTCCAAAGTGAGTTTAACCTGAGCGGCCAGCAAAATAAAACGGTTCTTTATTTCGATAATAAGGACCACGAAGTTGTGAAAAGAGCAGGCCGTTTGTTTGCAGAAGATATACAAAGGGTAACCGGGAAACTTCCGGCCACTGTATCTTCGGAAGCCAGGTTGGCAGAAAACAGCGTCATTATAGGTACCATAGGCAGCAGCGGGCTGATCGATAAATTGATCCGTGAAGGCAAAATAGAGGTCGGCGGATTAAAGGGTAAATGGGAATCTTACCTCGTTCAACTCGTTGCTAACCCTGCTCCAGGGGTAAAGAAAGCACTTATTATAGCAGGCAGTGACCGTCGGGGTACCGCCTACGGCGTTTTCTCTCTTTCCGAAGCGATTGGCGTCTCTCCATGGTACTGGTGGGCAGATGCACCGGTAGAAAGAAGGTCGCAGCTTAATCTTAAAGTAGAAACGACAGTTTCAAATGAACCTTCAGTAAAGTACCGCGGCATTTATGTTAACGACGAAGATTGGGGCTTGCTCCGTTGGGCAAAGCGTACGTTCGATGTAAAGCAGGGCAATATCGGTCCCAAAACATACGCCAAAGTGTTTGAGCTCCTGCTTCGGCTCAAGGCTAATTACCTGTGCCCGGCCATGCATGAAGCAAGTACAGCATTTAATAAAATACCTGAGAATAAACTCCTGGCTGATAGTTTCGCGATTGTAATGGGTTCGGTGCATGCGGAGCCTTTGTTATTTAACAACGCCAGTGAATGGGATAAAAAAACGATGGGCGAGTGGGATTACCTGACCAACAAGGAAGGGATCAATAAAGTGCTGAAGGAACGTGTAAAAAGCAATGCTAAGTACGAGAATGTGTATACCCTGGCGCTGCGCGGAATCCACGACAAGGCCATGTCGGTGAACAGCTCCATAAAAGACCGTGTAAAGGTATTAGGTGATGCATTGCTCGATCAGAGGAGGATCCTGACGGACGTCATTGGAAAGCCGGCCAATCAGATCCCGCAGGCATTTACGCCTTATAAAGAAGTGCTGGATATCTATTCTAATGGATTGGAACTGCCTGACGATGTAACCATCGTTTGGCCTGATGATAATTACGGTTACCTTAAGCGCCTGAGTAACGCAGCGGAACGGAAACGTTCCGGACGCTCCGGCGTTTATTATCATGCATCTTATCTCGGCAAGCCTCATGATTATCTGTGGATAAGTTCTACGCCCCCGGCTTTGATGTATGAAGAATTACGCAAAGCGTATGACACTTCGGCCGACCGTTTATGGCTGCTCAACGTGGGCGATATTAAATCCTGCGAATTCCCTTTCTCCCTCTTCATGGATATGGCATATAATATCAATAAATTCGACTATGCTATGATATCCAAATATCACGCAGCATGGCTTAGCAATTTATTCGGAAAGCAGCATTACGACCAGCTGCTCGATGTCACTACCTCTTATTATCAGCTGGCCTTTGCGCGGAAACCTGAAGCTATGGGCTGGGGCTATGAATGGAATACTAATAAGAACGACAGAGAACGGACTACAGATACTGACTTTTCTTTTTCAAATTACAAAGAAGCTGAATCCAGGCTGAAAGAATATGACCGGATAGGCAATGCTGTAACCAGCTTGATGGGCAAATTGAAAGACAATCAGAAGCCTTCTTTTTACCAGTTACTCTATTACCCGGTAAAGGGCGCCGAACTGATGAACAAGATGCATCTCACTGCCCAGAAAAATCGCTGGTATGCACGGCAGCAACGTGCGGCTACCAATTTGCTCAAAGATGAGGTGAAGGTGTATTACGATAGTTTGCAGGTAATAACAAAGGGCTATAACTCTTTGCTGAATGGCAAATGGAATCACATGATGTCGATGGTGCAAGGGGTTACGGCTTCTTATTTTGAACTGCCGCGACTCGATTCTGTTGTGCTATCTGGCCCAGCCGCGTTGAATGTGCTGGCCGAAGGAGAAGATGTACTGAAAGGGGTGCGGAGCTTTCATGCCCTTCCTTCTTTCAACACCTATAACAGGCCGTCGTATTATATAGACATCTATAATACCGGCAAAGATCCGTTGAAATGGTCATTGAAGCCTTCCGATAGCTGGATTGTTGTTAATACAAAAAGTGGGTCGACCACCACCGAAGAGCGCATATGGGTATCGGTCGACTGGAAAAAAGTTCCGCGCGGCGAGAAAGTCGCCGGCTCGGTTACAATCACTGCCGGCAATAAAAAAGAAGAGGTTTTGGTGTCGGTCTTCAACCCGGTAGCCCCATCTCTGGCAGATGTCAACGGACTGTTTATAGAAGATAACGGGTATATCTCAATTAATGCCACGGGATTTCATAAAAAAGTGGAGAATGAAGATATTAAGATGAGGATTGTCCCTGGCCTGGGTTATGAAGGGGCATCTGTACAGCTCGGCGATCCGACAGCCCCGTTTCAAAATCCGATGAGCAGCACCGTGCCATCTCTGGAATATAACTTCTATACCTTTCAGGCAGGTTCGGTAGACGTTTATACCTATGCGCTGCCTACCTTTCCGGTGAGCACAGACAGGGCTCTTGGACATGAAACGTCGGGTGGGGAAACAAAGTACGGTGTGTGTATTGACGATGGCCCTGTTTCACAGCCTTCTACATCAGCCATGGAATACTCACAGGTATGGTCTGAAAATGTCCTGAGAAATAGCGCTGTCAAGAAATCAGTGCTTCACATCAATAGGCCCGGCAAACACACGCTAAAGATCCTCTGCGGAGATCCGGGTGTGGTTATTTCAAAAGTAGTGCTGGATTTCGGCGGTATGAAGAGATCCTACCTCGGACCTCCGGCAACAAAAGCGGTGTCTTTGTCTAACTAAATATATCCTGATTGGTTTCGCCAACGACCATGAACGAAACGGAAACTTATATCATAACACACTTCATAGTTAAAATTTATCATTATGCATAAGAGATTATTTGTATTGCTGCTTCTTTTTCCCTTCCAGTTCTTATTTGCTCAGAATAATAGTCTGACAGATTTTCCTAAAGGATTTACGCCCCAGGAGGTTGGTAAGCGTTTAGCATATCGGTTTTTAGAGGGGAAACATATGCTCCATGCAGGAAAATGGATCAGTTATCCCGAAACATTTAACTGGAACGGCGCTCTTAAGTTTGGAGCGATAACCAAAGACAAAAAACTGATAACATCGCTGCAAGATCGCTTCGAACCGTTGTTTACAACAGAAAAAGCACTATTGCCGATTATGAACCATGTTGATTTGAACATGTTTGGAAGCTTGCCTCTCGAACTCTATCAAGTGACTAAAGAGAAAAGATATCTGGAATTGGGCTTACCTTATGCCGATACCCAATGGATCGTTCCTGAAAATGCGAGCGCACAGCAAAAATCCTGGGCAGAGAAAGGTTACACCTGGCAAACACGCCTATGGATCGACGATATGTATATGATCACCATAGTACAAACTCAGGCATATAAAGTAACCAAAGACCGGAAATATATCGACCGGGCTGCGAAAGAAATGGTGATGTACCTTGACGAGCTGCAACGACCGAATGGCCTTTTCTATCATGCTCCTGATGTTCCGTTTTATTGGGGACGCGGCAATGGATGGATGGCTGCCGGTATGACGGAGCTGCTGCGTAATCTACCTAAAGACAATAAAGATCGTCCGCGTATTATGAAGGGCTATCTAACGATGATGGAAAGCCTGAAAAAGTATCAGACAGCCGGCGGTATGTGGAACCAGTTAATTGACGAGCCGGAATGCTGGGCAGAAACATCCGGATCGGCAATGTTTACCTATGCGCTCATAACAGGTGTAAAAAAGGGATGGCTGGATAAAAATGAATATGCGCCGGTTGCCAGGAAAGCATGGATGGCTTTGATACCCTATATCAATGAGAAAGGTGACGTAACCGAGGTTTGCGTGGGGACTAATAAAAAGAACGACAAACAGTATTACTATGATCGCCCGCGACACATAGGCGACTACCACGGACAGGCGCCTTATTTGTGGTGCACTTTTGCTCTTTTGGAGAAGTAAAGACATGTTAAATAATTGATTGCGGATTTAGAATATCTTTGCCTGCAGGCCAGGATACCTGATATTAGCAAGGCAAGACAATACTCTGCCCCGGATAATTCTTAAATTGTCCGGGGCTTTTATAATTATGAAACGAAGACACACCGTTCTGCTTTCTGTTTTTTTGGGGATGCAAGTTCTTTATGCACAAGATAAACGCATAAGGAGTATACAATTCAAAGAGCTGGAGAATACTCATGATATTAGCACCGGCAAATGGGGGCCGTATTCAAAACAGTATGCCGGTATATCGCATATCCCTGAAGTTAGTACAGGTATTCGGTTCGATTTTTCTGTTGTGCCGGGGTATTACCGAAACAAAATAGTCGTACCCAATGTGCTTTTTGAATCAGGTTACTTTCCATGGGACTTTTCTTCTGATATGACCGCCTTCACCTACCGGTATGAGCTGGAATGGAAAGACAAGACGTATGTTGATGTTCGTTACAAGATACTGGATAGTGCGACGGTATTGGCATCCATGAAATGTGTGAATGCAACATCAATGCCCCAGAATATCACTTTAAACCTCATGGCCTGGCAGGCGTATCCTGATATTTTTCCGGCTCAATCATTAAATTATCCTCAGGGTAGTAAGTGGATAAATGCAGCAGATTACCAATCTGTTGGGTACAAGAAAAAGAGTCCGAAGGACAATCTCGTAACGGACGGCCTGATGAGAGGCGAAATAAGAGATGCTGCTTATATTGATGGCTCAGCAATCAGGTTAGGTGAATACGCAGGGGATAAGGGGACTTACAAGTTAAATTTTAAGAACCTGGGGGAGAGTGGAAAACTATCCCTCGTTTACAGGCTGAGGGAGAATAAAACCTGTGCTCTGACAATCTCCGGGATCGTAAATGAGAGCATCCTTCTGAACGGAACAGGAGCACTGGCAATAACAGACCTGAAGGCTGTCTTACCCCGGGATCTAAACGGCAATCTTACAATAGAAGTGACGCTGGGTGCTGCACTTGAGTTGAACGGAATGCTCTTGTCGGCCGGGAAAAGTGCGGTGAACCTGGTTGATAATAAAAGAGGAGATTATCCGCAGATTATTTCAAATCCCAAAGAAAAGAACGCGATCCTAAAGTATAAGGACAATGCGGCTTATTATGGTCTTGCCTGGGACAGCAAGGATTTCACGGTGAGAGAAGTTAGAAATGATGAACTCGACCTGTATTTCCGGAAACTGGTGCATAATCATGTTGACAGTATCCTCAATGGAAATAACAAAGGACATTATTTTAACGTGTTTATCAGACCGGTAGAGCTTGCGCCAAACTCTGAACGAACGGTCTACAGCTTGATTTGTACCGGATCTCTTGATCAGGTAAGAGGGCGGCTGAACCAGTTTAAGTCTATTTTAGCAGAATCGGTTGAAGTTGGTGATCCGATTGTGACTACAGATGAGCGAAGCCAGGTTCTGCCGGAAGGCAAAAAGTATGAATTCAGCCAGAGGTTGTTGAAATCTACCGTATTATCAAACGTGGTGTATCCTATTTATACTCAAAGACAGTATATACGGCATTTCACGCCAGGGAAATGGTGGAACAGTCTCTATACATGGGATTCCGGTTTTATTGCCATCGGCTTAAATGAGATAAATCCTCAGTTGGCAGCAGACTGTATAAACACGTATACCACTCCTGTAGGAAGTCAGTCAGCGTTCATTCACCATGGTTCACCGGTGCCGGTCCAGATGTATGCCTTTATGGATCTTTGGAACAAAAGTCAGTCAAAAGATTTGCTGCAATATTTTTATCCACGTTTAAAGCAGTACTATCAATTCCTGGCGGGCCATTCAGGCAGTTCTTCAACGGCAGTTCTACGTTCAGGTCTTTTGAAAACCTGGGATTATTTTTATAACTCCGGGGGATGGGACGATTACCCTGCGCAGGTGGGAGTGCACCGGCAGAGAGCAGAGAAATACATAACTCCCGTTATCTCTACCGCGCAATGTATCAGGACGGCGAAAATATTGAGATTAGCGGCGATAGCATCAGGGAACGAAAATGATGTTGTTACCTATGACAAGGATATAAGGAAATTCAGTAATTCATTGCAACGTTTTTCGTGGAATACGAAAAGCGGTTATTTCAGCTACGTGCGTCACGATGAAGAGGGGCGTCCTCAAGGCCCCTTTAACTATACCGACGGACAGGATTACAATATGGGTTTGGATGGAGCATATCCTCTTTTGGCGGGCATTTGTACAGGCGAGCAGGAGGATATTTTAATAGAAAAACTTTTTTCAGAGCGTCATCTGACGACTCCTTCCGGTATTGGTGTAGTCGACCAGTCTGCGCCATATTATCAATCAGACGGTTATTGGAATGGCTCCGTATGGATGCCGCATCAATGGTTTATGTGGAAAACCATGCTTGACCTGGGCCATCCGGATCTTGCCTTTAAGATTGCATCTAAGGGTCTGGAAGTGTATGCGAAGGAAACGGATGAGTCGTACTATACCTTTGAACACTTTTTTGCGAAAACAGGAAGAGGTGCAGGATGGCATCAGTTTTCGGGGCTTTCTACACCTGTTTTGTCATGGTTCTCTGCTTATTATAAACCAGGAACCGTTACAGCCGGTTTCGAAGTATGGATAGATTCGCAGAAGATGAGCCGGAATAACTCTGCTTATGAGGCTTTTATCGTTTTCGATAAAGCCACCCCGGCGCATAAGCGTTCTGTCGTTGCTTGTATGGATCCTTCAAAGACTTATAAAGCGACATTTTCAGGAAAATCAGTTGAAATCAAAACCCGTTATCCGGGACTGATAGAAATTATACTTCCTGCGTCAAATGAAGAAGGGACACTGATGATAGAGCCGGTAACTTAACAACTTTAAGGTTCTGAAATATTGAGACAAATTGATGAAAGAATGAATAAATTTAATTACCCTTATTACTTTACTTTGATTTTTATCAGAATGTTTTGATATTAAAGAATAAAACGAAAGACCGTAATTTTCAACGATCAATTATTTTTTCGACATTCGATAGATAGGTACTGGAACCAGTTGATCTATGTCTCCTCATTTTACAGTAAATATCAATCAGTTTAATACAGGTGATCGAAAGGCATTTGATGGGGTTTATCGTTATTACTCCAGGGCTCTGCAACATTTCGCCTTTTCGTACGTGCATGACTGGGGCGTGGCTGAGGAAATTGCCAGCGATAGTATGCTTAAATTGTGGAGGAATCGGGAACGTATTACCACAGCGCTGCAGATCAAGGCCTTTCTATATATCGCTACGCGTAACGCCTGCATCGACAATATCCGTAGCAGCAGCAAACTACCGACAGCTAAACTTTCCGAGGATATAAAAGATCTCTTTAAGGAGGAACCAGAGGTGTACAACCGCATTCTCTATATAGAGTTGCTGCAACAAATCGAGGACGTCGTGGAGAAACTGCCATCCAGCCAGCAAGCCGTGTTCCGTAAAAGCGTTATTGAAGGCAAAACTACCCATGAAATTGTGAGTGAAACTGGAATGACCGAGTCATCTGTCTTCGTCCAGAAGTCAAAGGCACTAACTACTCTAAGACGACTTTTGAAGAACAGTTTTTTATTCCTGTTGTGGGTTTCCTGACTGTGGTATCTTCCTGGTATATACCTGCTTGTAGCTAAGTCACTTGCTCAAACTGAAAAAAGATTAAATTTTTGGTAAGGTTAGCACGCTGCGTCCGTATCTATGGTGTTTGTTATCCCGATGGGTTAAGGTAAAAATGGAACGGATCAGTCAACTACTATATAAACATCTTGAAGGTACACTCAGTGAAGCTGAGCGTACAGAACTAAATGATTGGGCAGCCGCCAATCCTGCTAACAGGAAGCTGCTGGATCGCGTAAATAATAATGAAGTGCTCGAGGCTGATATCGACGACTGGTATGCTATACCGAGGCGCACTGTTGCCGACGATCCACGGCTGGATGCGGCTATCCTCCAATACGAAACTGCCAAAAATCAACCACGCGTCCGTCAGCTGGTAAGGCGTATACTTCCTTATGCAGCAGCAGTATTCGTCATGTTGTTAGCTGGAATGTGGTACGTATCAGAGCAACGACAAACTAGCCGGGAGCATGAAATCGCTGCAACTGATATCCGTTCCGGCGGGAATAAAGCCACACTCACCCTGTCTGATGGGAGAAAGATTGATTTAAGCAGTGAACAATCAGAAATTATCGTAAAAGATGAGAGTGTTACTTACGGTGACGGATCTTCTCTTACCGTGATACCGGATAAGTCCAAAGACCGGTCGGACGTTTCGCTGCTGCAACTCACTACACCGAAAGGGGGAACATATCAGTTGATATTGCCGGATGGTTCCAGGGTATGGCTCAATACCGGTTCTACAATTAAATATCCCGCCAGGTTTATCAGCACAGAACGAACTGTCGAGATTAGCGGAGAAGCTTATTTTGATATAGAGGAAGATAGCAAACGACCATTCAAAGTACTTAGCCCAGGCCAGGAGGTATTGGTGTTAGGCACCAAATTCAATGTTTCTGCTTATCCCGATGACCCTGATACAAAGACCACCCTTGTAGATGGGAAAGTCCTTTTATCGTTGCCAAAAGGATCAGGAGAAGGTTTTCCCGCATCGGGTAAGTCAATCTTACTTGCGCCTGGCGAGCAGGCGTCGTTGAGTAAGGGCCACATCACCAAATCAAAAGTGGATGTTTCTCAATTTACTGCCTGGAAGGAAGGCTTTTTCTATTTCAACAAGCTACCTGTAACAACAGCCATCACACAATTAGCCAGATGGTACAATCTTGATGTGGTTTATCAGGAAAAATTACCTGAATCTAATGTATACGCCTATATCGATCGGGATAAACCATTGAGTGCTGTTTTAAAAGCACTCGAATTAAGCCGGTTGAAGTTTAAAATTGTCCAGCAAGGAGAGCGAAAGCAGTTGATCGTTCTGGGCGAACAATAAACCAATATAAACGCTAAAGAAGGAGGAAAAATGAGATTATAGAAATTACAAATCATAGTTTTATCCAGCCAAAAACGGATGATGCTGGAGACATCACCCGTTAATCTTGTCTGGAGTTGACATCCGGCGGGATATTCAATAGCTGTCGGAAAACCAATTTTCTAACCATCCAAACATGACAAATATATGATTTTTACACAACGTGTAACGGGCTATTACTGGTCCTTTAAATCCCGGTTATTACTTATCACAAAATTAGCGGTTCTCTTAACTATTACCTTTTCCTGGCCGGCGGTAGCTATAAGCAAAGCGCAAACCATTACGTTGAATGTCAGAAACATTACGCTTCGGGAAGTGTTGCAGGAGATTCAGAAACAACAGGGGTATTCCTTTTTGTTTCGTGGAGATAAAATTGCGGAGACGCGCATTACTGCCAGGTTGAAACAGGTGAATTTTGCCGACGCAATGAACACATTACTGGACCAACATGGACTTACGTGGTCATTGAACGACGGTATTATTGCAATTATGAGCAAGCCTTCGAGGCCCGCCCAGCAAGCTTCATTATTTCAACAACATATTATAACGGGTACTGTGACCGACGCCAAAACAGGTGAGGTGCTCGTTGGCGTCGCCGTAAAGGTTCAAAACACACCTACGGGAACCAGTACGGATGTGAATGGAGCTTTTAAACTGCAGGTATCGCCAAATGCGGTGCTGAATGTGTCGTATATTGGTTACGAATCGCAAACCATCACGGTGGGTGACAGAACTACATTCCAGATTAAACTCATCCAAAGCAACAACTCTCTGGAAGAAGTAGTCGTCGTTGGATATGGAACAATGAAAAAGAAAGATCTTACCGGTTCCATTGTTCAAGTCCGTCCAGACAATATCGCAAACGAAAATCCAAAGACCGTTCAGGACATCCTGCGCGGTACTCCGGGTTTGCAGGTAGGCTATAGCGCTTCGGCAAAGGGCGGAGGTACAATGCAAATCCGGGGTCAGCGTTCTGTATATACTGAGGGGGGGCATAACGACCCGTTACTCATCCTCGACGGGATGCAGTTCTACGGCGAGTTATCCGAAATTAATCCCGACGATATCGAGCAGATTGATGTGCTGAAAGATGCTTCAGCAGCTGCCGTTTACGGCTCGAAGGCAGCCAGCGGGGTAGTGCTCATCACCACCAAAAAGGGGAAACAGGGCAAACCCGTTATCAATATGACTATGAATATCGGCGGCACGGAAGAAAGTGACTACCGGGAAAGGTTTAGCACTGACGCCTATTTACGACACCGCGAGGACTGGTATACGAAGAACTCCTATGGCGTAAACCCGCAAACAGGCGCTTATGAGGCTTATCAAACAGGCGTTTTCGCCAGTCAGCCCGGTTATTTTACGCGGCCAGATCAGTTACCGTCAACTATTTCTATTGAGGATTGGCGGGGGTATACTACTAATGATGCCGATGAATCTGATTTAAGCATCTGGGCCCAGCGATTAGGTTTTACAGGCAATGCGCTACAGAACTTACTTTCAGGAAAGACCGTTGACTGGGCAAAACAGACCTATAGAATGGGCCTCAATCAGGACTATAATGCCAGTGTAAGCGGGGCAAGCGACAAAGTAAACTATTACCTGTCTGTGGGCTATTTAAAGAATCAGGGTGCCCTCATAAGTGATGAATACCAGGCCGTGCGCTCCAATATGAAAGTGGATGCTAAAGTAACCGACTGGTTCGAGCTTGGAGCCAACGTAAACTTCCAGAACCGGTCGGACGGAGCCATTGACGTTGATTTGGATTACCAGCTTCGCAACAGCCCGTATGCCGACTATGCTGATGAGGCTGGCAACCCCGTACAGTATCCCTTGAGTTCAGAATACAGTCAGCGGGGCTATAATTATGATTTTCAGAAACAATATCTCGAATTGGAAAAGGGCTATACTGTGCTGAACACTATTTTTAATGCCAAAGTAAAGCTGCCCTATAATATTAACTATTCGTTCAACGCCTCACCCCGCTATCAATTCTTCTTCGACCGTTATTTTATGTCGGCAGATTTGCCTGGCTCCGATCCCGCGTCGCGTGGCGCGAACAGAGAGCAGGCAAAACGTTTCGACTGGTCGTATAACAATACCATCAATTGGGATTACACTTTCGGCGGTAAGCATCACCTAAACCTCACGCTTGTGCAGGAAGCCGAGGAACGGCAGTTCTGGAAGGACCGCATAGAAGCCCGCAAAATTTTACCATCCGACGCATTGGGATTCCATAACACTAAGAATGCTACCAAGGAAAACAGTACGTTCATGAGTGAAGATACGCACCAGACTGCAGACGCCCTCCTGGCCCGTTTATTTTATTCCTACGACAACCGGTATATGCTTACCACGTCCATTCGCAGAGACGGGTATTCTGCTTTCGGCACCTCCAACCCGTACGCTACTTTTCCTTCCGTAGCAGTGGCATGGTCGTTTTCGAACGAAAAGTTCTTCAAATGGAGCAATATCATGAGTACTGGTAAATTGCGTGTATCCTACGGTAAAAATGGTAACCGGTCGCTGGCCAACCCGAATCTGGCGCTTTCCAATCTTTATGAAGGGGGAGGGAAAATGCAGGGCTACCTCAACTCTTCCGGAGAGTTGGCCTTATACCGCTATTTAATGGCCGACAGATTAGCAAACCCTCATCTTCAATGGGAAAAAACGGCGTCATGGAATTTTGGACTTGACTTCGGCTTCCTCAACGACCGTATATCAGGTTCCCTGGATTATTATGACATGAGGACTCATGACATGATCATGAACGAGCGCCTGCCCGGTTTCACAGGATTTGATGATATTACCACCAATTTAGGACGGGTCGACAATAACGGTATTGAACTATCATTAAAAACCCTTAATATCAGAAAGGACAAGTTCCAGTGGTCGACTTCGGTCGGGTTATCATACAATAAGAACACCATAAAGCATCTTTACTACGAGAATGAGGACATTTTAGACGCACAGGGAAATGTAACAGGCAGTAAGGAAATGGACGATGTGAAAAACGGTTGGTTTATTGGAAAGTCAATCAACACAATATGGGATTACCGCGTTACCGGGATCTGGCAGGCTAATGAGGTCGAAGAAGCGAAAGAATATGGTCAGGTACCCGGCGATCCGAAAGTAGCGAATAACTATACTGCAGACGATGTGGTAAAAGCCGATGGTTCTGTTACCCATGTGTATAACGACAAGGACAAAGAATTCCTTGGACAAACTACGCCGCCTTTTCATTGGTCATTACGCAACGAGTTTGTGTTTTGGAAAGATCTCAGCCTTTCGTTCAATATCTACTCTTATATGGGGCACAAAAGCTTAGCAGGCGCCTACCTTAACAATGACGACGATGGAGGACGTATGACCTACGCTTTACAAAATGTAACTGCAAAAGAATACTGGACTCCCGATAATCCCACCAACGACTATGGACGCATTGAAGCCAAAGGGCCTACCGGCGCCACTGGAGTGCAAAAATTGTATGACCGTTCATTCATTCGGTTTGATAACCTTTCTGTCGGATATACATTGCCCAAAATGTGGACTTCAAAATGGAAATTAGATCGTGTTAAACTTTATGGCACCGTACGGAATGTTGCTGTTTGGACAAAAGACTGGGAATACGGCGACCCTGAGACCAACCCGGCCTTTGATCAGGGCGGTGGTCTTGCCACACGTGTTTATACATTGGGATTAAACTTAACTTTTTAGCCTTTAATAGCAACGAATATGAAAAAGATAACTCAAAAATTGCATCGTATATCTATATGCTTTGCGTTGATTATGGGTAGCACAGTGCTGTTTAACAGTTGCTCCAAAGATTTCCTGACACCCGACCCGCTTTCGGTATACGAACCTGCAGCTACTTTCACCAACGAAGCCGGTTTGATGTCGGTATTAGCAATAGCCGATCGTCAGCTCAAACAATATTATGCGACTGACCATAACGAAATGCTGACCTTAGGAACTGAATATATCTTTTCCGACTTAATGGTAGCCAGCGCAACCGATAAGGGTAGTATGCTTTGTGATGTTGCCAATATGCTCACGCCTACCAGTGATGACGGAACTACTACAAATGATCTGGGCAGAACCAACAGTATCTGGCACTTTTGGCAGGAAACTTATAATGGTATTGCAAATGCAAACACGATTCTCAGTTATGTCGATAAAGTGGAGGGACTGGATGAGACCACGCGCAATGCCTATAAGGGCAGAGCTTATTTTCATCGCGCCTTCCGCTATATGGCTCTGGTATTTCAGTATGGTGATGTTCCGCTTGTTTCCAAGCTATTGGAAGTGCCTAAACAAAACTACCGCAGTACGAAGCGCGACGCTATCCTGCAAATGGTTACCAAAGATATGGAGTTTGCAGTGCAATGGGTGCCCGATCAAAAAAACATGAGCCTTACAGGCATGGTTAATAAGGGTGCTTGCCGTATGTTGCTTACCAAATGCTATCTTGCTTTAGGTGAATATGCAAAGGCCAAAGAGCAAACCGATATATTGATTTCTCAATCAGGCTATTCGCTTATGCTCGATAACTTCGGCACATTTAACGACGGTGGCGAACCACAAACATGGAAGATCACCCGCAATGTGATCTGGGATTTACATCGTGCCGAAAACAAACTTATTGCCGCCAACCACGAGGTTATCATGGGTATACCTAACCGCGGCGCTGAAGCAGAATCGTTCATCAAGATGCTTACGATGCGTGTTTTGTATCCCTTTGTTTTCGACAGCAGGATCAAGACAACCGACGGGAAACAAGCACTGTTAAATCTCAGACGCAATGATGCTAATTACAATGCAAGTTACGACTATATGCGGGCATTCGGGCGCGGCATCGCCACGTTTAGGCCCACTTATTTCAGCACCAATACACTATGGCGTATAAATGGTGTAATGGACGCAACCGACTTACGCCATAGCTCGGAGACAGGCAACTGGGTGCGTATGGAAGATTACCGTGTTAATAATAAGGCATCCACACAGTTTGGGAAACCGCTCACACTTTTCAATCCGACCAACGGCGCCTTGTTGTGCAGCGACACTATCCGTCGTTGGTTTGATGTGCCTCATTACAAATTCTTCCTTGACGACCCAGTAAATGAAGCGAACATAAGCGGCTCTGATGGTAACAGGGGCGCAACCAACGGAGGCAATGCCGACTGGTATCTCTACCGTTTGGCTGAGGCCTATCTCCTCAGGGCGGAAGCTAAGTTTTACATAAATCCAAATGATCCTACCATTAAAGACGACCTCAATGCATTAAGACAAAGGGCAAAATGCACTCAGCTATATCAAGGTAGTGTTACCATCGGCGACATCATGAACGAACGCGCCCGTGAGTTGTATTGGGAAGAATGGCGCAACGTAGAACTGAAGCGCGTTTCGTTATGCCTTGCCCGTAGCGGACGGCCCGATGAGTGGGGCAATATGTACACCCTCGAGAACTTCGACAAACAGAGCGGCACTGATGCAGGAGGCGGAAGCTATTGGTATCAGCGTATCGTACATTACAGTTTGTATAATAAAGGGCCTATTCAGATTAACGCCACAGGTAACAGCAACCCTAATTATACTATGGACAAAAAGAATATGTATTGGCCAATTCCTTATGCTGCAATTACAGCGAACAAGAGAGGACAACTTAGTCAAAATTATGGCTACGATGGTTATAACCCGGCAACTCCAAAATGGGATAATTGGGAAGATGCTGTAGCGGACGAGGATAAGACAGGAGACTGATTTTTATTGTTTTTACCCGTTTCAGGTGATCTGGATTTAAGGATCTGCCTGAAACGGGTTTCGTCAGATTGAGACAAATCGGCAAAAAGATGAGCATATTTCCTAAGCCCCATTCCTTATTTTAGGTTACAATTAACCAATTTGTAAACATCACCGCAAATGCTCTTCTCTGGCTAACACCGTGTATTTGCTGTGTACAATAACATTCCTTATGATAAAAAGACCAATAATTAAACTACTCTTCGCTGTTTTATTTTTAACTGCTGCTTGTCAGAAAGAAACAATAAAGGAGGGGAACAATTCTGAAAGTGAGAATGCCAAAAAAGGCGGACAAAAGATTAGCGCGGCACCGCCTGCAGGAACGCTAATAGACGGTGCTATTTATCGCATCAGAGGCATTTCATCTTTACCGGGAGGTCCTGTGGTCGAAGTAACAGGTAACTCAACAGCAGAGAATTCAGCAATCCAGCAGTGGTCATGGTTTCCCAATAATGGACAGAAATGGAAACTAATAAAAATCGATTCACCCTATTATAAACTGGCAAATATTACAAGTAGTAAATATTTGAAGTCGCCTTCAGCAACATCGGGAGATATTTTACAACAGGGTACCGACGACGGCACCGACTCTCAGCTCTGGAAGATTACTTATTCCGGCAGTAATAATTTATACTCTCTCACCAACAAGGCGACTGGTATGAAGATGGTTGTTGATCCGGAAGATAACACACCTGGAAGGAAGATCAGACAAAAAACAACAGTTAGCGGAACGCAGGATCTGTTTAATTTTCATAATCTGAATTTCCAAAACCCCCTGATCAATGCAAGCAGGCCGGATCCGTATGTAGCTCAAAAGGACGGGTACTATTATTTTATGTATACGAGGGGAAGTAGTTTAGGTATCAGAAAAACGACTTCAATGTCGTTGTTGGCAACAGCGCAGGAAGTAGTAGTTTGGACTCCCCCCGCAGGTACAGATCATTCTTCGAATATTTGGGCGCCTGAATTGCATTTTCTTTCCGGTAAATGGTATCTCTATTTTGCTGCAAATGACGGGCAGGGAGATAACCATCGCATGTTTGTATTAGAAAACAGTAATTCAGATCCAACGACCGGAACATGGACTTATAAAGGGAAAATAACTGATTCAAGCGATCAGTGGGCTATTGATGGCTCGGTGCTGACTATAGGTTCGTCTATGTATTTTATTTGGTCTGGGTGGGAAAGCGTGGCTTCGAGGTATAAACAATATATTTATCTGGCTACTATGTCGAATCCATGGACGATAAACGGTCCCCGGGTGAAAATATCCTCACCCACTAATACATGGGAAAAATACGAACCCAACTCATTGGGTGCAGGTGTGAACGAAGGCCCGATTATGTTGCAAAAAGACGCAGGAAGTCCTGTATTTATTATATTTTCTGCCAGCCGTTACAGCAGTGATAATTATTGTCTTGCCCAAATACAATTAAAAGCCGGGGGTAATCCTACAGTCGCCTCTGACTGGATAAATAAAAAGCAGGTGTTTGTGAAAAATGAAACTAATTCTGTTTATGGGCCCGGACATAATGGTTTTTTCACCAGCAGCTATACTGATCCTAATGCCGTATTACGCACCGAAACATGGTTTGTATATCATGCGCGCAGTGCACCAAATAACACTGGTCCAAGAACCCCAAGAATGCAAAAGCTTACCTGGAATGCTGATGGTTCCCCAAATTTTGGTACAGCCACCTCTACTGGTGTTAATATTCCGATACCAATAGGTGAATAATACATGATGAACAAAAGAACAACCTGAGCAGGTTGTTCTTTTGTTTAACAATCCGGCTTCTGGACAGGCTTAACCCGCATCTGAGACTATATTTGTTTTGCCCCTCTTCAGCGGCTTTCTAAACTTATCACAAACCAGATAAAATTGAGATAAACACGATACTGGTTTGGTGAACCACTCAGCGGAGTTGCCATAAAGGTTTACATTATGCTATATCGTTTTAGTTTTTTAATTTAGCAGCTTACAAGTAATACATTTATAAATAAAGTACAAAAGACACAGCCTGACGGATGTAAAATATATCACTTCCGTTAATCATTTCGGGCAAAAGAACTTGGATATTTAGCCTTTCAAAATTGCACAACAAGATAATTATCAATTGCTTGCATTTTTACGCGTTTGGATTTTTTTGTAGAGCGCGCATCCAGAAGAAACGAAGGTCAGAGATATTCATACCTTTAGCGAAAAGTCAAGGCGTTCTAGCTTAGTATACATGAAAGGGGTTTATGACAAGCTTAGAAAACTGACCAGGGATTGAGAGGATGTTGATCTTCCATGTAATTCCACCGACGAAGAAAATAACACACTAAAAACCAGATATGAATTCTATTTCTTTTCACAAAGCACGTTTGAAAACCGTTCTACTCGGTGCTTTGATCTCTCTCCTCTATCTGCAGCCGTTACAGGCACAGAACGCTTCCAGCTTACAGGCTGATAAAAAAGCTATAGTAGAAGCAGATAATGCACGTTTTACAGTTCTCACTCCACGACTTATCCGGATGGAGTGGAATAGCAGCAAGTCTTTTGATGATCATGCATCTTTTGTTGTTGTAAACAGAAAGTTACCTGTACCTGCTTATACATCAAAAAGGGAAAACGGGTGGCTCACTATTAAAACCGGCGAGCTGGAAATGAGCTACAAGTTAAATTCCGGATCGTTCAATCAGGAGAACCTGAAAATAAAAATGCTGAAGAGCGATACAATCAGCTGGTCGCCTGGTAAAAAGCAGAAGTATAACCTGAAAGGTACTTACCGGACGCTGGACAACTATGATGGTGATACTCATCTGCATAATGGCAAGAAGATCGAACTTGAAGACGGAATCCTTTCGAGGGATGGGTGGTATTTTCTGGATGACTCATCTGACTTACGACTGGATAACAGTGATTGGCCATGGGTTTATACCAGAGAGAACGCGGGTACAGACTGGTATTTCATGGGGTATGGTTCCGACTACAAATCGGCGCTGTATGATTTCTCGCAGATTTCCGGAAAAGTGCCTCTGATGCCGCGGTATGCGCTGGGCTACTGGTGGTCGAGATACTGGAGCTATTCAGACAATGAGCTGAGAGAACTTACAGCGAATCTTAAACGCTTTAATATTCCGGCCGACGTTCTGGTTATTGACATGGACTGGCATAGGCAGGGCTGGACTGGCTGGAGCTGGAACAAAAGCTTATTCCCTGACCCAGCCAAATTCTTAAGCTGGACGAACGAGAACCACTTGAAAACTACGTTGAACTTACATCCGGCAGATGGTGTTGCGGGCTACGAAGACGACTATAACCAGTTTGCTCAAAACATGAAATTTGATACCACCGGAAGAAAGACAATCCCTTTCCTTGCTTCCGATAAGCAGTTTATGTCGAATCTGTTTGATGTAATTCTCAGGCCGATCGAACAAAAAGGAATAGATTTCTGGTGGTTAGACTGGCAGCAATGGCCAAATGATAAGAGAATTACTAACCTTAGTAATACATGGTGGTTGAATTATGTTTTTTATACCAATATGGACCGCAATCGTGAAACCCGCCCAATGTTATACCACAGGTGGGGCGGATTAGGTAATCACCGGTACCAGATAGGATTCTCGGGAGATACCTTCATTTCATGGAAGTCACTCGAATACCAGCCTTATTTTACGAACACTTCTTCTAACGTTTTATACACATACTGGAGCCATGATATAGGAGGGCACCAGCTGAAACACGGAGACGAATCTGTTGACCCTGAGTTGTATACACGTTGGTTGCAGTACGGTGCGTTAAGCCCTATTCTTCGTACGCACTCAACAAAGAATGGTAAAATACAGAAAGAGATCTGGAACTTCAGCGGAAAGTATTCACAGGTGCAGTATGAAGCGATAAGGATGCGTTATACGCTTGTTCCGTATATTTATACGATGACCAGGAAAACCTATGATACAGCAATTGGTCTTTGCCGTCCGATGTACTACGACTATCCGAAGGCAGAAGAGGCTTATCGCTTTGACAGGGAATATATGTTCGGCGACAATATGCTTATAGCACCTATAGGTTCGCCGGCAGTAGAGGGATTTTCGAAGGTTAAAGTATGGCTCCCCGAAGGTAACGATTGGTTTGAATGGCATACAGGTACGTTGCTGAAGGGCGGACAGATACTCGAAAGAGCATTTACACTGAATGAATATCCAATATATATAAAAGCCGGATCTATAATTCCTATGTATGGCGAGAATGTGCAAAACCTGGACTCAAATCCGGAAGACATAACAGTCGCTGTTTTTCCAGGGAATAATGGCAGGTTCACCCTGAAAGAGGATAATGGAAATGATAAAGCTTATAAGGACCAGTATGCATCAACCGAATTCTCAACCTCTTCCAACGGCAGGGAAGTTACTGTAACCATCGGGGGAACAACCGGAAAGTATGATGGTATGCCCGGTAAAAGGAGATATATCCTGAAATTATACGGCTCGGAAATCCCTCAAAAGGTCTTGGTTAATGGAAAAGCCGTTGATTTCTCCCAAACGTTGAAAGATGGAAACTGGAGTTATACGGGAAGAGAGCTTAGTGTGAACGTTTCGTTACCACTGTCGGACACCCGCAAGCAACAGCAGGTGAAAGTGATTTATAGTACTGATAATAAGGCAGACATCAATAATGGGCTTGTTGGAAAGCTTAAAAGACTGACTCAGCTGACTGCTGAATTAAAGAGCATGGACAATGGTATCTATCTTCCCGAAGCGCTGGGTAATGCAGAAGAAACGAACCGTGCCCTTGAGTATTATCCTCAGAACTTTTATCAGTTGATTGATAAGTTTAATGCTGACTACCAGAAGCTTCCTGTTATTATTAACGATTTGAGAGGAGTTAACAAGGAAAACCAGCAAAAATTATTGAAGTTACTTCAATAAGCAGAGACTTTCGAAAGAGGCAAGGCAGCAGTGCCTTCGAAACAGATAAGCTATACAAAGGCAGGCGATTTTCGCCTGCCTTTGTTGTTAGTACGCTTTCTTTAATAGCCTCCTGCACAAAATTGACAGTAAAAGGTACGTTTTTGCTAAAGTTTTCTCGTTGGGAGCCTGACATTTGATTTGTTGAACCATTTATAGAGGTTTGGAATTATGAAGTGTTTCGTCTCGCTTAGAATAGCCGTCATTGCTGTTTTTATATTCGTACCACGCGTTTTAAAAGCACAAAAAGTACAGCCGCCAAATATTGTTTTCTTGCTGGTAGACGATATGGGTTACGCCGATGTAGGATGCTATGGCAGTTCATTTTACGAAACTCCCAATATAGACGCGCTCGCCTCCGGTGGTATGAAGTTTATGAATACATATACTGCAGGTTCGGTATGTTCGCCAACGAGGTCGAGTATAATGACAGGCAGGTATACGGTTAGAACAGGCGTAACCGACTGGATCCCTGGTCAGAAGGTGTCAAATACGAAACTTATCCAACCAGGGACAAAGCTTTTCCTTGGAAGAGATGAAATTACATTCGCGGAATTATTGAAAGAGGGGGGATACAGCACTTTCTACGCAGGCAAGTGGCATCTTGGAGAGCGCCAAGCCGGGCCTTGACCCTCTGAGCCGGGGTTTTGAAGAATACTACAGCGCTCTCGAAATGCGCAGGGCGAAAAAACCGGTAGTTACGGATTCATTGACTAAATATACTTCTGATTTTATAATCAGGAAGGCTAAACAGAATAAGCCCTTTATTGCATTCCTCTCGTATTATGATGTCCACACGCCAATTTACGAGTATCCGGATCTCATTAACCATTATAAAGACAAATTGCGGACCGCGGGTGAGGGCCTGGAAAGCCCGGTGGTTGCCGAACATAGTGGAGTAACACGAACGGTTCAGAATAATCCGCAGTATGCATCAATGGTTGGAGCGGTCGACAAAAGCGTTGGGAGTATACAGCGGCTGTTAAAGACGCTCGGCATAGAAAAGAATACTATCATTGTATTTACTTCGGATAATGGAGGACTGGCTACTTCAAAAAAGGCAGGGCCTACATCGAACGCTCCATACCGGTCGGGAAAAGGCTGGCTATATGAGGGAGGAATACGTGTGCCTCTTATAGTCAAATATCCGGCGGAAATTAAGGCTTCTGCGATTTGCAGAGTACCAACGATGAGCACCGACTTTTATCCAACCATATTACAATGGGCGGGCCTGCCTTCCCATCCCGAGTTGCACAAGGACGGAGTAAGTCTTGTTCCATTGTTGAAACAGACGGGCACACTGAGCAGAACGGATTTTTACTGGCACTATCCTCATTATCATGGGTCTACCTGGACTCCTGGTGCGGCTATCAGAAGCGGTGACTGGAAGCTTATCGTGTTTTATGAAACGGACACGTACGAGTTGTATAATTTGAAAGAAGATCCTTCGGAGAAGCAGGATCTCGCTGTTAGAAAGCCGGAGATTGTAAAGCAATTGAAAGAGAAGCTTGAAAAATGGCAAAAGAACTGTGGTGCCCGGTTGCCTGTAGTTAATAATGAGTACGATCCCTTAAGGAAAACGGGACAGCAGAGCAGTAACGACAGCAATGAACTATAGTTGCCGAGGTTACTCTTTAAATCTGTGAAAAATCAGCAGGGACAAGCAATGTCGAATTGATCTTTGAGATCAATACTGCGTTGGCATATTCGGGTATGGAGCTTATTTCTTTCCATTTAGGATCGCTGCCGAATGATTTCCAGAGTTTCGCATGCGCCTCCATGTCGTCGAAAGTTACCATATAGGTCAGATTGGGCCTCGAACTGCCAATTAATGTCTCGCCCCAAAACACGGGTTTGAATCCGAGCCGCTTAAAAATGTCTATTTCTCCCCCTTCATTAAACATTTCTATTTTCTTTTTACCAGCACTTTCACTGGCGCTTTGGTATTGCCGCAGCTCAAAGATCCGCGGCCTGTCAGGGGGGACTTCCATAGCGGGCATGTGTGTAAATGCTTTCAGTAAAGAGCTTTCTATTCTGATGTAAGCTGGTTCTGCCGGCGGAGAATTCAAATAAGCTGATCCCTCTGCCTTGTATCTCGCATCGTTTTCGAGATTTTTGCTTACATCGTCGAAATGGTCGATGCTATTGTAAGGAACCATTACATATACTTTGGTGTGTCCTGCAGGTTTTAGCTCAGTAAACACACCCACATGCTTCACACCCATTCTATTTAGTGCGGGGATTGCGGCTTTCCTGTAGTAGTCCTCAACGAGCTTTTGTTGTTTATCATTACTTAAAGAATATACCCTGAGCTCATAAAATTCTAAAGCAGGCTTTTTAATGTTGTCTGTTGCTGCGATGCTTAAAGCAGAGGTGGCAGTAACAGCAGCGCCTGTTAACAAGGATGCTTTAACAAAGGAACGTCTTTTCATAGGTATGGATGATTATATTAAAGCTACAATAATAAACTAAATTTCCTTTGCATCTGTTTCACGAATCCAGCCTGTGTTTCCGTTTGGCAGCTTAATCTTCATCCAGCCATCATCTTTTTTATCAACACCAACCTTCGTTCCGCTGTGAATGACGAAGACGCCCTTTGATGAGGGGTCAGGCTCGCTCTTTACGGTTCCCGATCCGCTGAAAATAATGGCCTCATGATGAATGTTGAAGTAATGTGCTTGCCGGTTCTGCAGGAACAGAATTGTTATGCTGAAAACGAACAATACGATACCGGTATAGAATGATGCTTTTTTTACGGCTACGGATTGTGTGAAAAGGTAGGTCACAAAACTAAGCGATGTAAAAAGGAGAAATACGATGCTTAAAACAGCGAGGGTATTTAACGACAACAAAAGAATTAGTCCGCGCCACCACCTGAAAAGGAAAAACTCTGGAACAGGATCCGTCTTATCCACCGTCTTCAGGTTTGCTATCTGGATGTTCATTTTAATGTCTTCATCCCCCGGGTCAAGTTTATGAGCCTTTTCGTAGTACAGCAATGCCGATGGAATGTCGCCGGTACGATAATAGGCGTTGCCCAGATTAAAGTAAACGGCCGCCGAGCGATAACCGCTGTTTAGGATCTTCTGATACGACGACACAGCTTCCTCGTACTTTCGTTTCGCAAATTGCTCATTCCCTTTTTTAAAGATGGAATCAGCCCCATCTTCTGCTGTTGAGACCAATGGAAGGATAATCAGGAGGATCAGATATTGAAATAACCTCAGCGAGTTAAAGCTTATCTTCAATTTCATAGATGATGTTTTTTGCTTTTTCAAATACTTCATTGGCTGATATTCCGGTAACAGGAGCAAAGCGGGCCATTTCACACAAGTCCAGCGTTTCAAGCAGCTGCCTGATCAGGCGATCATCTAACGCTTTTGCCTGTAGTTCGGCGGCAATGCTTTCTTTATTAAGATTCGCAGCGGGGATATTCAATTTATCGCTCAGATATCCGTACAGGCCTTTGAACACCTCCTCGTAAAATACCTTACTGTTATTCTCCGACAGCTGCTTTTGAGCATTAGCAAGATGGCGGGCGGCAATTTTACCTGCTTTCCTGCTTTTTACTTTAAGTGGGTCACTATTATTCTTTTTATCCCACTGCCGATATAAAAGCGCTCCTGCAAATATCAGCGGGCCTGTGAGCAGCAGAAGGTAATACCATACAGATCCATGGAATTCTTTACCTTCTTTGTAAAGGTCCGGTTCCGCTGTTTTTATGTAAGAGATATCTTTATTCAATAGTTTAACATCCTGTTTGCCGGCTCCGGAGTATACCACATTTTCAGAAGGGTTACCCTTGTTTACTTTGATTTCGAAACCCTGCACCGAGGCTGTCTCATAACGCCCGGAAGCTGGATTGAAATAGGAGAACCGGACTGGCTCAATTGCAAAATCTCCCTCATGTCGTGGTATTAAAAGATAGTTATACGATCTGCTTCCTGATGCGCCCGACGTGTTCATGGTAATGGCGTCGGTGATTTTTGGGTCGTACTTTTCAAAGTCGGCCGGGAAATTAATTACCGGTTCTTTTATGAGCTTGAGATTTCCGGATCCTGAAATTTTAAGAGTATAGTTCAGTGCTTCATTGGCTTTGAGCTCTTTTTTATCTAATGATGCTTCCGCTTTGAACTGACCCACTGCACCTGTAAAGCCCTGGGGTTTTCCGGCCGTTGGCAAAGGTTTCACGCGAACGGTTAAAGGGGGGCTCTTTACTTTATATTTTACATCTTCATAGGTGCCGAAAAACTCGTCCATAAGCGTTCGCGCCGGAGCCTTCTGACGTACTATAAAAGTCATCTCGACGGGGTCAATCCTTAGGTTTCCGGAATGCTCAGGGAAGAGGATGGTTTGTTTAACTACTGCAACATGATACTGTTTTCCTTTATAGGTCTCTTCCTTCCATTCGACATTCTGATTGGTGTTTTTTATGTCTTCACTCCAGAATCCGTTAAGGTCGGGTATCTTGTCGACCTGACTTTCAACAATAGAGACGCGGGTATACAGCTTAAAGCTCAGGGTAAGTTGCTGTCCCTGATACACATTGTTCTTGTCGGTGACAGCCCGTAGAAACAGCGAGTTCGATAGTTTTTCGGGCTGGCTCTCTTCAAAGTCTTCCTGCGGAACAGCAGGGGCAGGTCTGCTGCTGCCTTGCGGGACTGGCCTTCCTTTGACCACCCGGATCCGTAGCGGATTTGTTTTGTATGTCTTTCCGTTAACGCTTATGGAAGCAGCGCCGAAGGTAAATGTGCCCTCTTTTACTGCCATGAGATAATAGCTATAGGAGGTGCTTACCGTCATGCTGCCGTTTATGGAAGTCATGCTCGACGACATATTCGGTCCACCCAATACCTGGAACCCGTTAAATTCAGGAGGACTGAAGCGATCGCCGTTTGCGTTTACAGAAAATGTAACTTCAAACTCCTCGCCTGTAGCGACCTCGCTTTTACTGGCGGAGGCGCTAAAACGTGTATTCTGTGCATAGAGCCAGTTTGTGAAGAATAATGCAAATAATAATATATAATGTCTCAAGGTCATTATTTTAAATAATTACAGAGCTACCAGTCTTTTGTAATGCGGACTTTTCCGCCTCCCAGCTTTTTGTTTTTCAGCTTATCCTGTGTCCCTTGCTCCTGATTGTTCAATGCTTCGAGCATGCGCTCGGCATCTTCTTTTGATAGCTGGTTAGGGTTGGGCTGCTGCTCTTTTTGCTGATCTTTCTTGTCCTGATTTTGTTTGTCCTGATCCTTCTTATCCTGATCCTTTTTGTTTTGGTCTTTATTCTGTTGATCCTTTTTGTCCTGATCTTTATTATTCTGGTTCTGCTTATTCTGTTTGTTCTGGTTCTGTTTGTTTTGTTGCTGTTGCTTCAAAAGCTCCCTGGCATAAGCAAGATTGTACCGGGTCTGATCATCTTTAGGATTATTTAGGAGTGCTTTTTTATAGGCTTCAATACTCTCCTCTATCTTTTTTGAAGAAAGCAATGAGTTACCAAGATTATGGTAAGCATGTGATAAAACCTGCTTATCTGTCGCCGATGCAGCTATTTTGCTGAACTGTTCACCCGCTTCTGTGAACTTCTTTTGCTTATAAAGAGCGTCTCCAAGGTTAAAAGTCCCTTCTATGGAATGCGCCTTCGGATCAACCGATTTTCTGTAGTTCGTTTCGGCCTCTTTATAGTTTTGCTGCTGGTATAACTCATTTCCTTTGACGATGTATTTTTTTGCTTTCTGGCCAAAAATAAAGGAAGCCTGCAACATCCATAACATAACTAAGATCGATCGCTTCATGGCTTTTTTACTTCAAATAATTTTAACCTGCTTAATCTTCTGTTCTTGCGGTTGTAGATAAAAAACTCAATTAGTATCAGGAAAAATGCAATGGTGAGGAAAACCTGGAAGCGGTCTTCAAAGTCCTTAAACGACTTGCTGCCGTATTCTTTCCTCTGCATTTTGCCAATTTCGTCCATGACGATATTGAGACCACTATTCCCGTTTGTTGCCCTCACGTATGCTCCGCCGCCAGCGGCCGCTATTTGACGGCACATGTCTTCATTTAATTTGCTTACTACGGTGTGACCGGCACTATCGGTATGAAAGCCGGCTACTTTGCCGTTTTTGTATAATGGAACCGGAGCACCTTCTGCTGAACCCAAACCGATAACGTGTATGGCTACATCTTTCTCTCTCGAAGCGGCGGCGGCCGCAACGGCATCGTCTTCATGGTTTTCGCCGTCGGTCATGACGATCATTGCTTTGCTCATGCCATCTTTAAAATCGAAAGATCTCATTCCCATTGCAATAGCTTCGCCTATAGCGGTTCCCTGTGTTGGAACCATGCCTGTATTGATGGTGTTCAGGAATAATCTGGCAGCCGAATAGTCGCTCGTAATGGGCAACTGAACATAAGCTTGCCCGGCAAAAACGATCATCCCGATGCGATCGTCATGAAGATTATCGATTAACTGGGCTATAGCTCTTTTAGCATTCTCGAGGCGGTCGGGTGCAAGGTCCTGGGCCAGCATACTGTTCGATACGTCGAGAAGGATCATCAGATCGGCTCCCTTTCGCTTTACTTCTTCCATTTTCGAGCCTATCTGCGGATTAGCCAGGCCTATGACAAGCATAGTGTATGCCAGTGTAAAAATCACAAATTTCAACCAGGGTTTTGAGAACGACACTTCCGGCATTATCTGCTTTATAACGTCCGGATCGCCCAGCCTGGCCCTTGCTTTCTTTTTCCAGCGGCTTACCCTGAAAAAAAGAATTATCAGAACAGGGACAAGGGCCAGTCCCCATAAAAATTCTATATGTTCAAAACGTAGCATCTTCTAAGTTAAAGCTCCTTTAAATACAGTGTTCCTTAAAACAAACTCAAGCAAAAGAAAAAACAGGGCAGCCAAAGCAAACGGCCAGAATACTTCTGTTTTTTTGCGGTATTGGGTAACATCTATTCTGGCTTTCTCCATCTTGTCAATCTGCTCGTATATCGCCTTCAGTTTTTCGTTGTTGGTAGCCCTGAAATATTTTCCGCCGGTTGTAGAGGCGATTTTGCCAAGGGTGGCCTCGTCGATCTGCACGGGCATGCGCTGATAGGTAATTCCGCCATAAGGCGAGGGGACAGGGTAGGGGGCGTATCCGTTGGTACCAACTCCTACAGTATATACCCTGACATTAAAGTGCTTTGCAATTTCGGCTGCTGTAAGCGGAGGAATGGACCCCGCATTGTTCGATCCGTCAGTAAGCAGGATGACCACTTTACTTTTTGCTTCACTGTCTTTAAGCCGGTTCACGGCGGTGGCTAATCCCATTCCGATGGCTGTGCCGTCTTCGATCATACCATTCTGTATGCCGTTAAACATATTGATCAGTACATCATGATCAATTGTTAGCGGGCATTGAGTAAAGCTTTCGCCGCTGAATACCACCAGGCCGATGCGATCGTCGGGCCGTGCTTTGATAAAATCAATTGCTATATTCTTTCCCGCTTGCAAACGGTTTGGTTTGAAGTCTTCCGCAAGCATACTTCCCGAAATATCCGAAGCGATAATAATGTCAATGCCTTCGGTTGTGGTATTTTGCCAGCTCAATGACGACTGGGGCCGCGCCAGAGCAATAATGAGGGCCACAAGCGATAATGACCTCAGCACAATGCCGGAGTGCCGCAGGCGTGGTAAGAAGCTGTTGGAGGGGACCGGGAATCCCTGAAGGGTAGCTACTGTAAGATTGCCCTGCAGTTCTTTTTCTTTCCAAATATACCAGCCAACGATCAATGGTATACTGATCAGTAACCAGAAGAATCCCGGATTGGCAAATTCTATTCCTTTAAGTAAGTCCATTGCTGCTGTTATCTTCTTTATTTACCGTCGTTTGCTGCGTTTTTTTAGTGTTTTCCACAAAGCTGACCGCATTCTCCATGCTGCGTTCATTGTCGGCCGGCAATGGCCTTTCCTTTGCAAACTTTACCAGGTCGGCCAGGGTGAGGATCTGACGAAGCATTGCTCTGTCGTTCTCCTGTATTTCAGCCGACCTCAGGCTCGACAGGATTTCACCGCTTGTTTGCTCAAGCGCTTTTATCAGGTACCGCTTTTCGAGATACTCCCTCACGATGTCGCTCAGTTCACTGTGGTATAATTTCACCTGTTCCTGCTGCCACAACTTTTTATAACGTAAAGCCTGAAGCTTTTGCAAGGCAAGCTCATGTTCAGGAACTGCTGCTTTTACCTCCTTCACTTCTTTCGCCTTCTTTGGCCGTTTCTTTAGATAATAGAAAACGGCCACTGCGGCTGCGATGAACAGCAGAATTCCGGCAATCAGCATCCAGTTATCTTTGATCCAGTCCATTAAGGTATAGGATACCGTTAAGGGTTGTTTAATATCATAAAAGGCTTTGGTCGTATCTACATCAACCGAAAGTACCTGGAGCGTCAGTTCTTTCGTAGCAAAGCTGCCTTTGCTGGTGGTGAATATAAAAGAGGGGATGGTGTATGTACCCGGCTCAAAGGATGTAATCCGTATATGGCGGGTAATTGTTTCAATGCTAACGTCGTCTTTATTGAAGGCGGTGTCTGTTTTGCTTTCAACGATCTGAACTTTTGCATTGATAGTGTCCTTCAGAGCGGGAAATTTCACGCTGTCCTTAGCCGGGAATTGAATGCTCAGGTGTAATAATGTCTGCCCTCCGAGAGGGATAGACACGTTGTCGAGCCTGGCGTCTACCTTCACGTCCTGCGACCAGGCAGTTTGTGAAAATAACAATAAAAGCAGCGCAAAAAAAAGGCTGTAGTTCAAATAAATTTTCTTCTTCATCTGCGGCCTTCCCGTTTTTTAAACAGTGTAATTAGATGTTTAATATACGATTCGTGTGTCCCGATACTTGTAAAATCAACACCCGACTTTCTGAACTGGTCGGACAAGGCGGCATTCCTTCGGAGACTTTCAGCTTTAAAAGCGTCCCTGACTCTCTTATCTCCCGTATTAATCCAGTGAAATTCCCCGGTTTCAGCGTCTTGTACCGGGATGAGTCCCATATCGGGAAACTCATCTTCATGCTTGTCGTAAAGCCGGAGGGCAATAACGTCGTGTTTTTTATTGGCAATCTTCAGCGCCTGCTCGAATGAAGGACTGATGAAATCAGAGATGACAAAAGCCGTACATCTTTTTCTGATGACGCTGGTGAAGTATCTTAAGGCTTCGGCAACATCAGTTCCTTTACTTTCAGGTGTAAAGGCCAGCAGTTCTCTGATGATCATCAGGATATGGCTTCTTCCCTTTTTAGGCGGGATAAATTTCTCGATCTTATCACTGAAAAAGATCACCCCCACTTTGTCATTATTCTGGATAGCCGAAAAAGCAAGTACCGCACAAAGCTCCGTGGCCAGGTCCTGCTTTTGCTGTTTAATGGTGCCGAAGACTTCAGATCGGCTCACATCCATAAGAAGCATCACCGAAAGCTCCCGTTCTTCGTTAAATACCTTTACGTAGGGATGGTTAAAACGGGCTGTGACGTTCCAGTCAATCGTCCGTATTTCATCTCCAGGTTCATATTCCCTAACCTCACTAAAGGCCATTCCCCGCCCTTTAAAAGCGGACTGGTATTCTCCGGACAGGAGGTTGGTACTTAGCCCCCGGGTCTTGATTTCAATTTTCCTTACTTTATTCAGCAGATCTTTAGTGTCCTTTGCCATATTTAGCTGTCTTTTGGCTATTAGCCATCAGTCTTTAGATTTCAGCCTTGAGCCTTCAGCTTTTACCTTTTACCTTTCGGCTCTCCACTTTACCTTTTAGCTTTAACCTTTCCACTTTCAACTTTCCACTCTCAACTCTCAAGGTACTTCTACTACATTCAGGATGCCTGTAATTATATCCTCTGTAGTGATGTTTTCTGCCTCTGCTTCATAGCTCAGCCCGATGCGATGACGCAGAACATCGTGACAAACGGCACGTACATCCTCGGGGATCACATAGCCTCTTCTTTTAATGAAAGCGAGGGCCTTTGCTGCCAAAGCGAGACTGATACTTGCACGGGGAGACGCACCATAACTAATCAGATTCTTGTAGTCGGGCAATTTATATTGGTCGGGAAATCTTGTCGCAAACACGATATCGATAATATATTGCTCAATCTTTTCGTCCATATACACCTCTCTCACTACTTTCCGCGCTTTAATGATCTCTTCAGGACGAATGATTGCATTGGGTTTTAACATTCCCTGCGGACTAATATTCGCACGCATGATCCGTTTTTCCTCGTCCTTATTGGGGTAGCCAATAACGATCTTCAGCATAAAGCGGTCTGTCTGTGCTTCCGGAAGAGGGTAGGTTCCTTCCTGCTCTATTGGATTCTGAGTGGCCAGTACCAGGAAAGGGGAGGGTAGAGGGAAGGTCTGGTCGCCGATAGTTACCTGTCTTTCCTGCATCGATTCAAGTAAAGCACTCTGTACCTTAGCCGGCGCCCTGTTTATCTCGTCGGCCAGGATGAAATTAGAGAAAATGGGTCCTTTCCTGACGATAAATTCATCTTTTTTCTGATTGTATATCATTGTCCCCACGAGATCGGCCGGCAATAGGTCGGGTGTGAACTGTATTCTGCTAAAGTCTGCCTGTACTGCCTTGGCCAACGTGTTGATGGCAAGTGTTTTTGCAAGCCCCGGCACACCTTCTAAAAGGATATGGCCATCTGCCAGAAGTCCTATCATCAGTCGCTCCACCATATACTTCTGACCGATAATAACTTTATCCATCTCCATCATTAAAAGGTCGATAAATGCGCTTTCTCTCTGAATCATTTCGTTCAGAGCCCTGATATCTGTTGAGTACGATGAATTACTATTTACTAATTCTTCCATGAATCTTTTATTTGGCTGGGGCAAACTTAAAAAGACAAATAGCTTTTAGCTAAATATGAGGGAAAAAATTTATGTTAAAATTTGTTAAATAAGATACGGGATGAAGGAATCCCGTAGACAACCTGCACTAAATAAAAGGATGGTGTGAGTAAGGCAATATGGAAGCAAAAGGACCATTTTAGCAAAAAATCACTATTTTAGGATCGGAGTTTCCGGACTCCAGAATAAATACATCTATTTATTAGTTAGACCTGTGAAGAAAACCCCTGCCCAGGATCTTAATCCTGATTGGTGGAAAAGAATCAAAATTGAGTGAACAGCTATGATGAAGTCAGCCCGGTTAATGATCGCGTTTATATGTTTATGTCCTGGTATCGTTCATTCACAACAGGATAGCGTTCCTGAGTTTTTGGAATCGGTTTCTTTTGTTTTTCCCAACAAAACAGTTGATATACTTAAGTCGAATTATAAAAAGGCAAATCTCAATTTTTTAATACTCCACGATAACGAAAATACAGGTGTCAGGGCTGCTCATGCTTTTTGTAGAAATCGCGGAGGGAGCTTAACAGAGCTAAAGTATGGGAATACGAGAAATATAACGTTTGGCAGCAGGCGTTCTTTATTATCTTTTGATCCCAATCAAATCTTTAATGACGTGGGAGCTTATTTGAGCCTGAAGAGACACAGTAAGGGCAGAGAGGACTCCCTCGCTGTTCAAAAAGCGCGCGATCTTGCAAGATTAGCTCTTAAAGTATATAATCCTGATACCTCCGGCTATATCATTACGCTTCATAATAATTCGGACGGGAAATTCAGCATCGAATCCTATCTCGAAGGGAATTACTTGCATGGCACTGCGGATAGCGTATACATTAATCCAGCGATGGATCCTGACGACCTCGTGTTAGTAACAGACCCTGCCTTTTTTAATTTCCTGAAACAGCAAAATGTAAATGTTGTTCTTCAAAGCCAGACCGGGCCTGCAGATGGCTCACTATCAGTTTATGCTCAGGTGAATAAAATTCCTTATTTTAATATTGAAGTTCAGCACGGGCATCTCGCGGAAAATATCCGGCTGATCTATGTGGTAGAGTCGATGTTTAAAACAATGGGCATAAACGAAGAATATGCTCAAAGTCGATGAAGACTTTTCTATAAAGCAGCCGGGAAATGTATCATATAATGGAAGAATAGTGCGCTCCTGCTTCGACCACTATTCTGGAACTCTTCGGGATGAGTGCACGGTGAGAGCACAGTGAGTGCACGGTGAGTGCACCCTTTCCCGGTAAAAGGTGCACTCACCGTGCACTCACCCTGCACTTACTGTGCTCTCACTCCGAACTGTTCTCGTGTTATACTACAAGCAGTGTTAAATGAATCTAAATCATTTCTTCCTCTTTTTCAACTGGATGATCTCAAAAAGTGTCCTTCCAGGCGAAGCCTGGAAAGGGGAATTTCTCTCTCGACACTCTTTAAATGCGGTGCCCTGATTTTCCGCCGATAAGTTTTCCTTTATTGAAGAAATTATACTAATATTGAGTTCTAAATTTCGGTGTTTAATACTGTATGAAATCATGCCTGGGCCTCGTGTTTTTTTCTTTCATAAGCGTACTTGTTTATGGACAGGGACAACCACGATCAACGCAATACATCTTTAACAATTATTTACTCAATCCAGCTCTTTCCGGCATAGACAATTATATAGATGTAAAGATGGGTTTCCGTAATCAGTGGCAGGGACTGGAGGGAGCTCCTGAAACGTATTATGTATCGCTGAATGCTCCTTTCGGGGAAGATTTCATAAGAAGCTCTGTTAATACTTTTCCCGCCGAAGGTGAGAATCCGATGAGCCGGCAATATGTCAACAGTTTTATGTCGGCTGAACCGCATCATGGTGTAGGCTTCCATGCAATAACTGATAAAGCAGGGAGGATCCGGCAAACATCGGTAAATGCCACCTATGCTTATCACCTCGGGCTTTCGGAAGTCCTTAACCTTTCCGTCGGCGTTTCCGGTGGTTTTTCTTCTATCGGAATTGACGTGGAAGGTGTTGTAGGTGAAAAAGACGATGTTCTTTTTGCTGCCGACTATAACAACAGGATAAGGCCGGATGTTGGCCTTGGTATCTGGCTTTATACCCCAAGGTTTTTCCTGGGGGCGTCCGGAAAACAGCTGGTGGGCAAGCACTGGAAAACGGTGGATGGGCAGCGTACCGTAGAACAATACCAGCAACCTTCCTTTTACGGGACAGTGGGGTATAAGTTCTTCGTAGGAGAAGATCTAGCTGTTATCCCTTCGGGTTTACTGAGTTACGCATTAAACTCTCCTGCGGCCATAGACGCTAACTTAAAGCTTGCTTATAAAGATAAACTTTGGATGGGTAGCGGTTTCAGGAATAACGATTCTTACTCTCTTATGGCTGGGTTCAATGTTGGCTACCTTATCAATCTTAGTTACTCGTATGACTTTACGACTTCGCCTCTCAAGCATGTTAACAATGGTTCGCACGAAATCGTGCTCGGCCTTTTGTTGAATAACCGTTACAAAGTAAACTGCTCGCAGAGACAATTTTAGTCATTGTCCATTACCTTAAAAGCGTGAGACTTCCGCTGAGGGGTTTACAATCGCCCCGGAGATCAATCTTATAATAGTAAACGCCAGCGGGTAGTTCGGCTCCCCTGAAGTGACCGTCGAAGGGATTTATATAGGGGCCAATGCATTCGTATACGAGCTGTCCATCTCTTGTGTATAGCTGGATTTTGATATCGGGGTAATCAGGTAAACCTGTAAGGGACCAAATGTCATTGACGCCGTCTCCATTGGGGGTCATCGTGTTGGTGATATGCAGGTTGTCGTTGGTAACTTCGACATGGATCTTTGTGAAATTGCTAATACAATGTCCAAGGACTCGCCGGACATAATAATCGGATGAGCCGGACGCTAGAAAAGTGAAGATGCCGGTTGTGTTTTCTTTGAATGGAGATGGATCAGATGTTTTTTTGTACAACTGGTAGGTGCCTTCTTCGACATTCGAAACCGGTATTGTGATTTCGGTGGTGTAGCAAACACGAACATCTGCTGCTAATGGATCTGCCATTGGTCTTGACTGGTCAACTACGGTATATTCATCACTAGTGTCCACGCCGCAACTGGTTTGATCTTTTAAAACAAGACGGTATTTTCCTTCACCGATGTTGAGAAGATCCAGGCTTGTTCCCGCCTCTTTGTTATTTTCATCGATCCATGAATATATGTATCCGGGTATACCTCCTGTGGCTTTTAGTCCGGTTATCGAACCTCTTTTTAGCCCACAGTAGTCATTGACTGGCGGTTTTACTGCAGATGCGTCGATCTTCAGAATTTCGGTTCTTGCAATGGTGTACACATAGGTCCTCGGACAGTCGTTTGCATCATATGCCGTGTATGTATATTCACCGGGTCCGAGTTCCTTAATCTGTGTTTGCGTTCCGGTAATTAATAACTGGCCGCCCGCGTCTGTCCATTCGTATCTGGCAGGACGTGCTGAGGTTACATTATAAGTAAGGGTTATGCTTCCGTTAGAAAGTCCGCAGGTGGTAGGTTGAACAGAAGCCGAAAAAGTATAATTCTCCGGAGCTATCTCATATACTGTGAATGGAGTAGGGTTGGATGTGCAACCTGAGATGGTGCTTTCGCCAATCATTATATAGCTCCCGGCGGAAAGACCAGAGAAATTAATGGGGACGCCTAAATAATCCTCTTCCTTAACGAGTACGTTTAGTGCGTTATATAATTTATAATGATTTCCTTCCAGTATGGTGATGCCTGTTACAGATCCATTTTTCTTACCGCAGGTTGTACCCTTGATTGAGCCAATATTTACGATCACCGAGTTATAGATGTTGATATACAGCGGACTGCTATATACCGGAGGACAGCCGCCCTGGTCAGAAACCTGAAGCTGATAGTAGCCGCCTTCTACATTTGTGAGGTCCACATTTGTTTGCCCGGTCACCGCGTCGCCAGTTTTACCGTGGTACGCGTCGTATACGTACCACTGATATTTAACATTCCCTGTAATATCTGAAGTAGTAATTCCTTTAATTGAACCGTTGGGCTTTCCACAAGCGGCGGCTGTAGACACCATAGCAGATATATTTATGACAGGCTGAGGTTTACGTACTATAGTGACGGGATCGGATTTTGATAAACATCCGGCCTCATCTGTTACTTCTACAGAGTAAGTGCCCTGGGGCAGCGAGACATATTGCCCGTATCCTACAGTTTGTCCGCCCGAATTAACCCAGCGGTAGGATATGTTGCCTTTACCACGCAGGGTTGTAGCATAGAATTGGAACGACGTTTGTCCGCATGCCGGCACCGGGGGGGTGATTTCCGGTTTCGTCAGCTTCTGGTCTGTAATATAGAATGTATGTAAAACAGTTTTACAGCCATCGTCAATATTCACTTCGTAAGTTGCCACATCAAGGCCACTAACAGATTGTGTACTGCCGATAAACACGGATGTACCATTTTCTTCGAGCCGGTACCACTTAAAACCAATGCCTTCCCTTGGCTCTGAGATAGTTATACTTCCCAGTCCCTTACAGGTTACCGGTTCCACTTTCGCCTCATTTTCCTGAAGTCCGGCTGTGGAAAACATAGAGGTGACATAGGATGGTAACGTTGCTGTAGCAACTACGTGCCCCGTCAGATTGCCATTGTATTCCCAGCGACCACTGTTGTCGGCAGCGGTTGTGAAAAAGTAAGTCTTGCCCTGGCAGCTTCCGGGACAATTGTCAGAATAAAATAACTCGACTTCTGCATTGGGTGTTGCCTTACCCGAGATGTGGTCAGAATTTATTTTCAGAACCTGTACATAGGTCTGCTGCGTCCTTGTTGCCTTGCCAATGCCAAATTGCGTATTGCAAAAAATGCTGTTACGCGAAATGGTTGTCGGTTTTTCAGAAAGCACGTCAATGCCATAGCGGTTATAGCCTATGTAATTCTTGTCTTCATCGGCTGAGCGCCCTATTCTTCCCTGTGCCCCGGATTCGATGCGGATTCCAACCGTGTTACCAAGGTCTGTTGTGCCATTTACATCTGTTCCAATATGATTTGCTGTAATGAGAAAATCCGCATATGATATAGAGATCCCGCAGGTTAAATGCCCCGAGATAATATTCTTCATAATGTTCAAATCCGTGAGGCTGCTCGATGCCCTGATTCCATACATATCTACACTGGCCGACTGGGAAAAGAGAGGCAGACCTTTGAAATCCTTAGTTCCATTCCAGTCCGTTCCTATCTTGTTGTTGATGATATTGACTACCGCTCGTTTACTGTTATAATAACTGGATCTGTCAATTAGTATATCTGTAGCATTAGCGCTGATTACGTTTTGTTCGCCGGTATTGTCGCCACCGATATTGAGCTCGCGTTCGAAAAGGTTGACCGAAACCCCGATGTAGTTTGTGTTTGCGGTTGTTCCGTTATCAAGTAAGCCTATAAGGTTGGATTGAATAACTATCTTTCCGGATGAATTGACATCGTTAGTGCCGTTGTAATAACGGGATCCATTGATGGCAATTCCGTTAATATTTCCGCATATCACGTTGCCTTTTCCCGGTGCCCCAATCGTTACATTTTGGGCGTTATATTCGACGATAATTCCTGATCCCTGAGATGTGTTTATATTTGAGAGTGAAGTGATGTTCGCGAAGTTTCTGATATACAGTCCGTAAATTTCCACGTCTGATACAGTTTCTTTATAGATATCTGTTGATATAACCAGGCCTGAATAGTAAACGTTGTTAAACTCCCTTTCTATAATAACTTTCGCTCCCGATACACCGAAAACGTCAGATGGCTGGGTGCTTCCGTCGATAATTACTTTCGAGCTTACCATAGGCAGCTGACTTCTAAGCCGTATCGTGCGGTCGTTAATGGTACTGCCCGGCAGATTAAACTCTATCCGGTCGGTGCTGGCTATGCCGTTGGAAGCTGCATCCAGTAAAGCCTGCCGTAATGTTCCCGGGCCGCTGTCGGCTTTGTTCGTTACAATGAAAGTATCAGAAAATGCAAGTTTCGCCGTTATTAAGAGTATCAGAGTGATAAGGGCAGTTATGCGCGACATGGTGAAATTTATGAAGCCAAAATACGATATTATTTTTAATTGACAATGAAATATAGAAAGGACGATTTTGTCTTATTAAAGTACCTTTGTGCCAATGACTGAGTTGTATATAAAGAACATGGTTTGTGCGCGTTGTATTCTCGTTGTAGAGAGTGAACTTGTGAAATTGGGATTTCATCCTCTGAAAGTGGATCTCGGCTATGCGCAAATACAAGAAGACAGCCTTGACGAACAGAAAAGTGCATTATTGTCGGGGAGATTGCAGGAGCTGGGCTTTGAACTGCTTGACGATTCCAGAATGCGCTTGATCGAGAAAATGAAGAATATAGTGATCAGGAGAATTCACCATACTGAAGAACTGAATACGAAGGTTAACTGGTCGGCTTTAGTGGCTGATGAAATGCACCAGGATTACAGCTCGTTGAGCAGCTTGTTTTCTTCTGTCGAGGGAATAACGTTTGAGCAGTATGTTATCCGGCAGAAGATTGAAAAGGCAAAGGAGCTTCTCTTTTATGATGAACTTAACCTGAGCGAGATATCCTACAGGCTTGGTTACAGCAGCGTTCAGCATTTGTCCTCTCAGTTTAAGCGGATTACAGGTCAAACACCTTCAGAATTCAGGCTTTCAAGAGCTTCGGGCGCAGCCCGGAAACCAATTGATTTGGTTGGTTGAACAAATAAGGGTTTATTCACTTATATCATTATACCCCCTTAAAGCGATGCAGTATATTAAAAAACTTCTCTTTCTTTTTCCGGCCCTTATTCTGCTGCACTCATGTGGTATTGACAGCCAGGTGAAACGGCTGGAAGCGCTGGAAGGCTGTACGTACTCCATTGTATCGGCCGATAGTGTTTATCTTGCAAATACCGACATCTCGCGTTTAATCAGGAAAAAGGGATTTGACCTTTCAGGCGCCCCGGCCGTCGCATTTGCGTTCATGCAGCAAACATTGCCGTTAAAGGCCGTGCTCCGGATGAAAATAGAGAACCCGGGAAAGGACGAAGCCGGAATTAACGAGTTTGATTATAAAATTGTGTTAAAAGGAGTGGAATTGACAAGCGGGTCTTATAACAGAAAGATTGTAATAGCTCCTGAAGGAGGCACGGCAGATGTTGCGCTTAAAATAGATTCAGAGCTTTATCCGATACTTTCCAATCCTGAATATCAGAAGGCCGTTACTGCTTTTCTTTCGTCAGAAGAGGAGATGAAGACCATAATAACACTGATGATCAAACCTTCTTTTACTATCGGCAATGAAAAAGTGAGCTATCCCGGATATATTGATATCAATAAAGAGGTTAGTAATAAACAGCTCCTGTCTTTCCTGGGGAAGAACCAGCGCTAAGTTCATACTCTTTATCTAACAATCAATACCGGGATCTTTACTCTATGCCGTACAGAATCGAGCGTGCTGCCGAAGATAATGTCTTTAAGTCCTTTATGTCCATGTGCTCCCATTACAAGGAGATCCATATTATTGATTTTGGCGAGGCGGGCAATGGCCTTTGCTGAGCGGCCGTAACCAATTAAGACTGAGGCTTCATAACCCAGGTTCTTGAGATTTGCCTGATATTTCTGTAAGTTTTCAAAATCACTTTTCGTCTCGAAGTCCATCACCTTCTCCCCATGGTAAGTTGCTCCGGCAGTTTCTACAATATGGATGAGATAATAGTGAGCTTCTTTTCCTCCCTGGATTAAAGCGTTGCGGATAGTGTTTTTATCATGACTGGAAAAGTCGACTGGAATGCCGATACTTGAATAAATAACGCCCTCAATATCCTGTATGTCCATGGCCTGGCCATGAGGTGCTGTAAATATCTCAGCCCTTACCTTACTTATAATAGGGTGAAGGGATACATAGAAAAGCAGAAGGAGGACGCCAAGTATAACAGGTAATACAAAGACAAACACCCACCAGTTATTTTCAGAAGTGTTTATCCACCCTGTAACCTCTTCGAATACGAGTTTTATGTTAAGAACAACAATAATCAACGCGCTAAGCCATGCCAGGATCTTCACCCATAGTTTTATGGCGAATTCCCCCATCAGTTTTTTGTCGGAGTTAAAATGAATAAGAGGGATAACGGCAAAGCCAAGCTGCAGACTTAGGATTACCTGGCTTAATACGAGCAGCTCGCCCAGGGCCTCCTCTCCAAAATATAAAATGGTAAAGAAAGCCGGGATGATAGCCAGCATGCGGGTAAGTAGCCTGCGCAGCCATGGTTGAATACGAAGATTTAAATGTCCTTCCATTATTATCTGGCCTGCAAGAGTACCGGTTACTGTTGAACTTTGTCCGGCTGCAATCAGCGCAATGGCAAATAGGGCAGGAGACAGAGAACCAAATATATTATCGAGCAATTTATGGGCATCCTGTATTTGGGCCACTTCGTGATAACCGTTTTTAAAGAATGCGGTAGCCGAAAGTATAAGGATGGACGCATTTACAAAAAAAGCAAGGTTTAATGCTACGCCGGTATCAATCAGGTTATACTTGAGAGATTCGCGAATGCCTTGCGGTGTTCGTTCTATTTTACGGGTCTGAACCAGTGAAGAGTGAAGGTAGAGATTGTGGGGCATGACTGTAGCTCCGATGATACCTATTGCGATATAAAGAGCATTGCCACTAAGGATGGAGGGTTCAAACCCCTTTACTACCTCTGAGAACACGGGCTCAACTATAAACATTTCAATAAGAAAGGAAAGTCCTACAATGAACACCATCGATACGATGAAGCTTTCCATTGCCCGCATTCCTTTGTTCAACAGAAACAGCAGCAGGAAGGTGTCGAGAATAGTTATGGATATCCCCCAGATGAGGGGCAAATGGAACAACAGTTGCAGTCCGATCGCCATTCCGATTATCTCTGCCAGGTCGCATGCGATGATTGCAATCTGGGCGAGGGCAAAGAGTGGGTAATTAGCCCATTTGGCGTAACCGTTTCTGGAGGCCTGCGCCAGATCAAGCCCCCTTACAATACCTAAACGGGCACTTAAGGATTGCAGTAAAAGGGCAATCAGGTTCGACATTAACAATACCCAGATCAGCTTGTATCCGAATTGACTTCCTCCGGCTATGTCCGTGGCCCAATTCCCCGGGTCCATATATCCAACACTTACGAGGTAAGCGGGACCGATAAATGCCATCAACTTACGCCAACCGGTTTTCCCAGAGGTCTTTACTGTAGAATGTACTTCTCCTAAAGAATCTCCCATAAAGATATTATGTGTCTGTTTTGCAAATCTAATATTTAATTTAGAGTAATCTAAATATAAAAATATTTGCAAATTGTTTTAAATTGCAGAATAATTGTAAACGATGCCCTACCAACCAGACAAAATTGATCTTCAAATTCTTAAAACGTTGCAGCAGAACGGACGTATTACAAATCTGCAGCTTTCCACTGAAATAGGTCTGTCGCCAGCCCCTACCCTCGAACGGGTAAGGAAGCTCGAAAACCTTGGTGTAATTAAAAGTTATCATGCAATAGTAGATGAAGAGGAACTCGGGCTGGGAATCAAGTCGTTTATTCAAATTCAGCTCGACTTCCATCAGAACAATACTATTCAGACTTTTGTTGACGAGGTAAAGAAAATTAAAGAGATTACAGAGTGTCATCATGTGACCGGGCTCTGCGATTTCGTCCTGAAAATTTACGTAAAGGATATTAAGGCCTACGAGAAACTGATCATGGAAAAGATCAGCAAGATCAGAGTGGTAAAAACTTTCCAAACCATGATGATCCTTTCAACAAGCAAGAAAGAGCCGGTGATCCCGCTGGAATACTAAGGCAATTGACAATGGACAATTGACAATGGAGAGTTGACAATTGACAATTGACAATTGAGAATGGGCAATTGACAGTGTGTCTAATTTAATTAGTTTCGCAGCAAAACAACCGTGCATAAATTCAATTATGCGATATCATTTTCAATTCTGCATTATCAACTGTCCACTGTCCCCTGTCAATTGTCTAAATTTGCCAGTCTATCGGTTCAAGTCCCTGTTCTTTCAGCAACTGGTTTGTTTTGGAGAAATGACGGCAACCGAAGAAGCCATGCTCTGCAGAGTAGGGTGAGGGGTGGGCTGCTTTCAGGATGAAATGTTTATTCGCGTCGATTAGAGGCATTTTTGCCTGAGCATTTTTCCCCCAGAGCAGAAAAATAATTCCCTTTTTCTTTTCAGACAGTTCAATGATTGCCTGGTCGGTGAACTTTTCCCAGCCCTTGTTATGGTGTGAGGCTGGTTCTCCTTTTCGGACGGTAAGGGTAGCGTTTAGCAGTAGCACTCCTTCGTCGGCCCATTTAGTTAGCTCTCCGTGATTGGGAATGGTAAATCCTTCGATGTCGTTCTTTAACTCTTTATAAATGCTTCGTAAGGAGGGAGGAACTGTTACTCCTTTTTGCACTGAGAAAGCAAGTCCGTGGGCCTGTCCCTGACCATGGTAGGGGTCCTGCCCCAGGATCACGGCTTTTACCTTCTGAAACGGTGTATGATTGAACGCGTTAAATATCATATTCCCCGGGGGGAAAACGGTCTTTCCTTCCTGTTTTTCCCTGAGAAGAAAGGCTTTAAGATCTTTCATGTAGTCCTTTTGAAATTCTCCTTCAAGGGCGGCTTTCCATGATTCTTCTATTTGAACAGGCATAATGCTATATTTTTTGTTTAAGCGGCTAAATAAGCGGATATTTGCATCCACTTAACAAAGAAATAAAAATATGCCGAACTTTTTAAGGTTAATAATAGCTTTTGCTTTACTCGGGTGTTCTGTTGCGTTAATGATTTTTGGACACTGGGGCTGGGGTATACTTGTATTGCTGCTGGCTATTATCGTAGTTGTAACATTTTTCTTTAACGAGAAGATGCTGATTGCGCAGTATTATCTTAGAAAAGAAAACATGGATAAAGCGGAAAGCTGGCTTAAAAGCATTAAGAATTACGAAACAGAGCTGTTGAAGGCTCAACACGGATACTATCATCTTCTTATTGGTCTTATAGAGTCTCGCAAGGCACCTATGCAATCGGAAAAGTACTTTAAGAAAGCTCTTTCATTAGGAATGACCATGGATCATAATATAGCTCTTGCAAAGTTAAGCCTGGCAGGAATTGCCATGGCAAAGCGAAATAAGAGGGAAGCTACGATGTACCTTCAGGAGGCAAAGAAGGCCGACAAGAATAAGCTACTGGCAGAGCAGATAAAGATGATGCAAGGACAAATGAGCCAGCTGGATAAGACAGTGGTTCAAACCCGAGGGTTCAGGCCCAGATAGGCAGAGATTGACAGATACATCGATGATGTGGTGATTATTTATCGTCCAGATGATCAAAATAGGTGTTTCTTTCTAACCTTGCAGCTTTGCTTATAATATCCTCTTCTTCGTTTGTTTTGGCTGAAGAGAAGAACTTTTCCGCTTGTATCCTTTTCAGGAGCTGACTAATAAAAGAAAGGTCGAAATCTTCCTTATTTAATTTAATAAGGTATTCTTTTTCTGTAATCTCGATACTAGATAAATTCATAAAATCCGTTTTGGTAACAAAAATAAAAAAGGCCTGTAAATTCAATATTTACAGGCCTTTAAGCTTTTGTTAAGTCTTTTATTCAAACCAGAGCATGACTTCCTCTTTCGAAGGCATGGTTATTTCAAGTTTCAGCTTTTTACGCATTCCTCCGAGATCGTTAAATACCTTATTCGGGTTGCCGGCTTTAAGCTCCTCTATTGTATTGAATCCCATTTTCAGGAGAACAGGAACCCATTCTACAGGGACTCCAATCGCTACAAAATCATCTACTGAAGCTACTTTCAATCGTTTCTCGGGGCGCATCTGCGGGAAGAAAAGAACCTCCTGTATGGTGCTCTGGTTGGTCATAAGCATCACCAGCCTGTCGATACCAAAACCGAGCCCTGAAGTAGGAGGCATCCCGTATTCAAGAGCTCTCAGGAAATCTTCGTCCATCGCCATTGCCTCTTCATCACCACGGTCGGCCAGTGCCAACTGGTCCTCAAAGCGGCCTCTTTGGTCTATCGGGTCGTTTAACTCTGAATAAGCATTTCCGATTTCCTTCCCGTTAACAAATATTTCAAATCTTTCAACCAGCCCTTCAATACTGCGGTGTTTCTTGGCCAGAGGGGTCATTTCTACCGGGTAATCGGTAATGAACGTAGGCTGGATGAGGTTGGCCTCTACTTTTGCGCTGAAAATTTCATCCACCAGTTTGCCTTTGCCCATCGATTTATCGACCTCAATGTCGAGGTCGCGGCATACCTGGCGGAGCATCGGCTCGTCCATTTGGGAAACATCAATACCTGTATATTTTTGTATGGATCCGAACATTGATAGTTTCTCGTAGGGGCCGGCAAAGTCAATCAGATGTTCAGCAACTTTTACCACTGAAGTACCATGGATAGCCAAAGCAATCTTTTCGAGACATTCTTCAACCATCGACATCATCCAGATATAATCCTTATAGGCCACATAGATTTCCATGGAGGTAAACTCAGGATTGTGAGTGCGGTCCATCCCTTCATTGCGGAACATCTTGCCAAATTCGTAAACGCCATCGAAGCCTGCTACAATGAGCCTTTTCAAGTATAGCTCATTAGCGATTCGCAGGTAGAGGGGCATGTCGAGCGTATTATGATGCGTTTTAAACGGCCTCGCAGCTGCACCGCCATGTATCGGCTGAAGGATCGGTGTTTCCACCTCCATCCATCCCTGGCTGTCGAAGTAATTCCTCATCGTATTGATTACCTTCGAGCGGTTGATAAAGATCTGCTTGAGCTCAGGATTAACGGTAAGGTCGACATATCTTTGCCTGTATCTTAATTCGGGGTCAGTAAATCCGTCGAATATGTTGCCCTGCTCGTCTCTCTTTACTACGGGAAGAGGCTTGAGTGATTTTGCCAGGAGCGTAAGTTCAGTTACATGGACAGAGATTTCCCCTGTTTGAGTTGTAAAAACAAAGCCCTTAACGCCTACGTAGTCGCCTATGTCGAGCAATTTCTTGAATACCGTATTATAAAAAGTTTTGTCCTCGCCGGGGCAGATATCATCGCGCTTTATATAAACCTGGATACGGCCGGTAGAATCCTGCAATTCGGCGAAAGAGGCACTTCCCATGATACGGCGGGTCATGATTCGTCCGGCAAAGCTGATATTCTTATATGATGTTTTATCCCGTTCGTAATTTTCTTTTATATCCCTTGCTGTAACGTTTACATTGTATGATGCAGCAGGATAAGGCTCGATACCGAGCTGTCTTAACTGCTGTAATGCCTCGCGGCGTAAAATTTCCTGTTCGGACAGTCCAATACTCATCGTCGTTGTGTAATTTTTGCAAAAGTAGCAATTATTGGGGGAGAAATCCGAAAGCTTTCGGATTTCGGCAGTTGGCTTTGGCTTTCAGTTATCAGCAATCAACTTTCTACTTTGAACTTTTAACATTCAACTCCCTACTTCCAACTCCCTTCATCCCTCTGCTTCTTCCTCCTGGTATAGTTTATTTATATCGTGTGCATATTTTTTCTCTATCACTTTCCGTTTCGCCTTAAGGGAAGGGGTCATTTCGCCTGCCTCAATAGAAAAGGGATTCCGTTTAACCATAAAGTTTTTGATGCGTTCGAATTTCGCCAGCTCATGGGAAAGCTTCCTGATGTCCTGCGCAATCCATTCTCTTATTTCTTTATCCTCGATAAACATTTCAGGATTTTGAAAGAACTCTTCCGGAAGTCCGAACTCATGTTGCAAGCTATCTTTAGAGGGAACTACAATTGCTGTTATATACTCACGTTTGTCGCCTATCAGGAAGATCTGTTCTATCTTCTGGCTTTTGAGGTAGGTATTCTCGACGGGCGTAGGGTAAACATTCTTGCCGTAAGAGTTCACCAGGATGTTTTTTATCCTGTCGGTGATCTTTAGATTCCCCTTGTAAAAAAGGCCTACGTCACCTGTGTGAAACCAACCCTCCGGGTCAATGGCCAGGGCTGTATCTTCCGGTTTGTTCCAATACCCTTTCATCACGCAGTGGCCGCGCACTATTATTTCGCCTTCGGGTGATTCGAACGACGGATCGAAGCTTTCATGTGTTTGAACGGTGTAGATCTTCCCTGTTTCGACATCCTGAATGCCAACTTCTATCCGGGGGATAATCCGACCCACCGTACCGTATACCTGACGGTCGAATTCGGTGATCGACATGATGGGAGAGGTCTCTGTCAGCCCAAATCCTTCGAGGACTTTGATGTTGAGATTTCCAAAAAATTCGCCTACGTTTTTGGGGAGCGCAGCTCCACCCGACAGCAGGCATTTCAAACGGCCGCCTGTCTTTTCCCTAATCTTGCTGAAGACCAGCTTGTCGGCTATTTTTTGTTGTATAGATATAGCGAGGCCAGGCCTTTTGCCGGCTTCTTTGATTTCGCGGTATTTTCTTCCTATATCTATAGCCCAGTTAAATACCTTTGCTTTGGCGCCGCCGGCCTGTGTTGCACTTTTTACTGCCTTGTCATGAATTCGTTCCAGCAAACGCGGAACACAGTTCATAAACGTTGGCTTGATCTCCTCCATGTTTTTTGCCAGGAGTTCAAGACTCTGCGAAAAAGCTATTCTACAGCCTTTTGCGCTGCATACATGATAGGTTGCAGTACGTTCAAATACATGTGAAAGAGGGAGAAACGACAGGAAGACTTCTTTTGAAGTAACTACAGGAATTTGCTCCAGGGAAGCCTTTACGTTCTCAATGAAGTTATGATGCGTAAGCATTGCGCCTTTCGGTATGCCTGTAGTGCCCGAGGTGTAGATTAATGCTGAAAGATCTGATGGTAATACGGCTTCCCGGCAAGCAAGGATTTGCTTTTCGTGAACAGGAAGATTCTTTCTGCCTTGTGCCAGGAGTGCAGAAAATCCAATTACTCCGGCGTTCAGATGAATGCCCTCCAGATACTTTTCGTAATTATCAAACGCAGGAATGATCCGTTCGAGAGAAGGACAGTTGTTCGCTATTTTTATTATCTTTCTAAGAAGGAATGGTGTTCCTACCAGGATTGTCCTTACGCCGGCGTCATTCAGGATATATTCAATTTCGTGTTCCGATAGTGTGGGGTAGATGGAAACATTTACCGCCCCGATCTGCTGAAGTGCCTGGTCGTAGTATATGTATTCAGGTGAATTTTCTATTATAAATCCCAGACGGTCGCCCTTCTTTATCCCTATCTCCAGGAGATAGCCCGATATGGCATCTGCATTATCGAGTGTCTGCTTAAAGCTTATCTCCTTCCAGCGTCCGTCTTCTTTGTGCATCAGGAACGTTTCTGTCTCAGGGTGAATGTTATTCACAACGTTACGCAGCAACTCAGGAACTGTGCTGAATCCGGTCTTCAAATTCATCTATTGGTTATCTTTGTTTAAACAACAATATACATATTTTATGCCACAAAAAAAGGGGCTGAGGCCCCTTTCGCGCAAATATACTATCTTATTTCAATCTGTAAAACTGTTTTTACCTGAAATAAGGCTTTCTGCTTTATGAAAAATATAGTTAAACCGAGAAACTTTCTCCGCAGGCGCAGGTGCGCGTGGCATTGGGATTATGGAAGTTGAATCCTTTTCCGTTAAGTCCGTCAGAGAAATCCAGTTCCGTTCCGGCCAGGTATAAAAAAGACTTCATATCCAGCGCGATCCGGATACCTTTGTCTTCGAAGAACTGATCTCCGGGTTTTTCGGCGTTGTCGAAATCGAGTTTGTATGATAATCCCGAACAACCGCCCCCTTCTACTGAAACCCTCAGAAAGTATGATGCATCATACGCCGCCTCCTGTATAAGCGTATCTATCTGAGCTTTTGCTTTATCTGTTATTGTTATCATCGTTTTGTTTTTTTAGATACAAGAAATAAAAAAGCTAGTTTTCCTGCCATTCGGCCTTGCCTGCTTCTTTAAATAATTTCCAGAAAGGAGAACCTTCCCGGAGCTGTTTTACCGCTTTTTGAGTTTGTTCGATCACAAAGTCTATTTCTTCTTCATTTGTAAATCTTCCCAGTCCAAATCGTATCGAAGAGTGTGCCAAACTATCAGACAAGCCCATGCCTTTTAATACATGCGAGGGTTCGATAGAGGCCGAAGTGCAGGCAGAACCTGATGAAACAGCAATGTCCTTCATTGCCATTATTAAGCCATCGCTTTCTGCATGACTGAAGGAAATGTTGGTAATGCCGGGAAGCCGTTGCTCTTTGTTGCCATTAAGGCACGTTTCCTCCAGTTCCAATAATGAGTTTTCCAGCTTATCTCTAAGATAAGAAAGACGCCTTACCTCTTCTTCCATTCCTGTACGACAGAGTTCACAGGCTTTCCCCAGTCCCACGATCCCCGGGACATTCAGTGTTCCCGACCGGAGTCCGCGTTCGTGTCCTCCTCCGTCCATTTGCGCTGTAATCCTGACCCTCGGGTTTTTACGTCTTACATAAAGGCCGCCAACGCCTTTGGGTCCGTACATTTTATGTGCTGAAAAAGCCATCAGGTCTATTCCGTCTTCATTAACGTCAACAGGTATCTTCCCTACAGCCTGCGTCGCATCTGTGAATAATAAAGATCCATGCCTGTGTACCAGCTCGGAGATTTCGCGTATTGGCTGGATAACTCCAGTCTCGTTGTTGGCATACATGATAGATACAAGGATAGTGCGTTCGTTCAAAACGCTTTCAAGCTCTTTTAGATCAATTAGTCCGTCGCTGTTTACTGCGAGATAAGTAATCTCAGCCCCCAATTTCTCCAGGTGTTTACAGGTGTCGATAACAGCCTTGTGTTCTGTAACGCAGGTGACAATATGGTTGCCTTTTTCCCTGTACATTTCAAATACACCCTTTATTGCAAGATTATCGGCTTCGGTAGCGCCCGATGTAAAGATGATCTCTTTATCTGAAGCACCTATGAGTTTTGAAACCTGTTCTCGTGCGAGGTCTACGGCTTCTTCTGCGATCCACCCGAAAGCATGATTTCTACTGGCCGGATTCCCGAATTTTTTAGTGAAATAGGGAATCATAGCTTCGAGTACCAATGGGTCCATCGGGGTAGTTGCATTATAATCTAAATAAACCGGCAGAGTTAGCATCTCTATCACGTTGTATGTTATGAGTTGTAAGTTATTAAGTATGAACCGCCTGAATGCCTTTTTTACGAAAATATAAAGGCGTTTTACCTTTAACTTAACACTACATACAAAGATAACTAAAAACTGTGGCGATCACACGTGATCGTGTTTCTTTCAAGGGGATACGCTTTTTTATGACGAAAGGGTGATTTTGGTCACTTTTGTTTATAATTGCACAGTTCAAAATTAGTAGGGGCAGGACGCTTTGCAGACAATACACTCTGAAATAAACTGTGTATTCATTTGATATTAAAGACTGGTTTTAAAATTGATTTTGAATATTAAAATTTTAATCGCATATTTGCGCCTCTGAAAAAGTTAAGATCATGAAGGCTGATTTGCATCCAAAGAATTATAGATTAGTTGTTTTTAAGGATATGTCTAACGAGTATTCTTTCATCACTAAATCTTGTATTGATACCAAGGAAACCATTAAATGGGAAGATGGTAATGAATATCCATTAGTGAAGCTTGAAATTTCTCATACTTCACATCCATTCTATACAGGCAAAATGAAATTAGTAGATACTGCAGGACGTATCGATAAATTCCGTAGCCGTTACGCTAAGAAGTAAGAAAAAATATAAGAAATATTTTGAAAGTCCCGGTGAACAGCCGGGACTTTTTTTATTTTTGCCCTAAATGACCATTATTCTATTTGACGATTCAGTACGTGAGAGTTTGTTACCTTTAACATTTACACGTCCTGTTGCAGCGTTGAGGGTTGGAATTCTTACTATTGCCGAAAAGTGGGCCGAATATCTTCAGGGAGACATTGCTTATCTTACAGCCGATTATTTGCAGGAAAAATTCAGGTTAAGTATCTCCAGTCAGAATATTTTTATAAATGGCTCTGTTTGTCCTGATGACGCTTTGCTTGAAGCTGTCAGTGGCCTCAGGGAAGGTGAAGCTTTAAGACAAAATGACGTACTTATAGCAGTGAAATTTAATGAGCATGATGCCCGTGATTTTCATCTGAATATCGCCGGTATTAAAACGATAAATTACACATCCGATCTAACCAGAATTGTATATCCTGAAGACGTATTTCTGAAGAACGAAACAGAGCTTCGCAGAGACTTTAAACTCCTTTCGGGTAAACGGCCTTCGGGCAATCTTAGTTCAACGAATACTATTCTTGGAGATAATATCTTTGTCGAAGAAGGCGCCGTAGCAGAATGCAGCACCTTTAACACATTACAGGGGCCTGTCTATCTTGGTAAAAATTCTGAAGTATGGGAGGGATGTATGATTCGCGGGGCTTTTGCACTTTGCAATAACTCGCAGGTGAAAATGGGCACTAAGATCTATCCGAAAACAACAATAGGGCCCTATTGCAGGGTGGGAGGAGAGATCAATAACGCGGTTATTCAGGGTTATTCTTCAAAAGGTCACGAAGGTTACCTGGGAAACTCGGTAATAGGGGAGTGGTGTAATATAGGAGCAGACAGCAATAACTCGAATCTTAAAAACAATTACAAAGAAGTGAAACTCTGGGACTACAGCACCCTGAAGTACCGGAATACAGGTTTGCAGTTTTGTGGCCTGATTATGGCTGACCATTCTAAATGTGGTATCAATACCATGTTTAATACAGGTACGGTCGCTGGAGTTTGTGCCAATGTCTTCGGTGCGGGCTTTCCTCCTAACTTTGTTCCCGATTTCTCGTGGGGCGGGCAGCAGAAAATGGAGACGTACTTTCCTGAGAAGGCGATGGAAACTATCGGAAGAGTGTTTCTGAGAAGAAACAGGATATTTGATGATACTGAAAAACAAATCCTTGCAAAAGTATTTGATCTTACTAAACAATATAGAAATTTTTAACAATTAAACGATGAGAAAAAAAATAGTAGCCGGCAACTGGAAAATGAATATGGATTACACATCAGGTGTAAGTTTGTTTTCTGAAGTGATCAATATGGTAAATGATGAAGTTCGCGGAGAGCAGGAAGTAGTAGTTTGTCCCCCCTTTGTTCACCTGCATAGCCTGGCCCAGCTCGCTAATCAGAATGTAAAGATCAGCATCGGCGCACAAAACTGTCACCAGGCAGAATCGGGTGCATACACCGGCGAAGTGTCGTCTTCAATGATTCAATCTGTAGGTGCAAAGTATGTGATCCTGGGGCATTCAGAACGCCGTCAGTATTTTGGTGAAACGAATGAATTGCTGGCAAAGAAGACAGACGCTGTTATTAAGACCGGATTGCTTCCCATTTTTTGTATTGGTGAAACGCTGGAAGAGCGCAATAACAATATCCACTTTGATGTTATTAAAAGGCAATTAACCGAAGGCGTATTTCATCTTGGTGCAGAGGACTTTGCAAAAGTAGTTCTTGCTTATGAGCCGGTATGGGCAATAGGTACGGGTGTTACTGCCAGCAAAGAACAGGCTCAGGAAGTACACGCGTACATAAGAAAGCAAATTGAAGCCCGTTATGGAGATGCTGTAGCTGAGAATACAACTATTCTTTATGGAGGAAGCTGCAATCCGAAAAATGCTCCTGAACTGTTCTCTCAGCCTGATATTGATGGAGGGCTTATAGGTGGAGCATCTCTTAAATCAAGGGATTTTACAGATATCGTAAAAGTTTTCAATAAATAACATTGGACTATTTCGAATTAAAGTTCACAATAGACTCGAAAGAGGACTTTCATCGTGACCTGCTTCTCAACGCTGTTGCAGAAGCAGGTTTCGATACTTTTGAGGAAACTCCTCTTGGGTTTAATGCCTATATATCTTCAGAGAAATATAACCAATCGCAGCTAAATGCACTATTGGAGCCTTTTGAGGATATGTTTGGCTTTTCGTACGTGGAAGGATTAATACCTCAGAAGAACTGGAACGAAGTATGGGAAAGTAATTTCGATCCTATCACCGTTTCAAACCAGTGCTATATCAGGGCAACTTTCCATCAGCCGCATCCAGAATATCCTTACGAAATAGTTATTGATCCTAAGATGGCCTTCGGCACAGGGCATCACCAGACAACAGCTATGATGATGGAGTTTATGCTGGAGGCGAATATACAGGGTAATACGGTGCTTGATATGGGATGCGGAACGGGAATTCTGGCTATTCTGGCCCGAAAGATCGGTGCAGCATCAGTAACTGCTATTGATTACGACCCTATTTGTTACGAGAGCACCATTGAAAATGCTGCGTTAAATAACATTAGTGGAATAGAAGTTCTTTGTGGCTCGAAAGAAATGATACCGGATAAAAAGTTCGATATTGTTTTTGCAAATATTAACCGCAATATACTTCTGGACCAGTTTGAGCGTTATGCAGATGCGGTAAAAGCTGGAGGTGAACTGTTTATAAGCGGGTTTTATGAGGTTGATTGCCCCGTGTTACTCGAAGCAGCCGATAAATATTCTTTTGTATTTACTGCCAAAAAGCAGTTAAATGACTGGACTTCTCTTAAACTTTTAAAGAAGTAAACATCTTTACTTAAAATAGAAAGTTTTTCTTATTGATTGATTTATGCGAATACATTTTATTGCTGTTGGCGGAAGTGCCATGCATAATCTGGCTATTGCCTTAAAGCAGAAGGGCCATGTTATAACAGGATCGGACGATGCTATTTATGAACCTTCCCGGACTCGTCTGGAGAAATACGGCATACTACCCGCGAATATGGGCTGGTATCCTGCAAATATTACCAGTGATATCGATGCTGTTATTTTGGGTATGCATGCACGCGCCGATAATCCTGAGCTATTGAAAGCCAAAGAAATGGGATTGAAAGTATACTCTTATCCGGAATATATTTTTGAGCAATCGCGTGATAAAGTGCGTGTTGTGATAGGAGGAAGCCATGGAAAAACGACGATCACTTCTATGATTCTCCATGTTCTAAAAGAGAGTGGCAGAAGTTTTGACTACCTGGTCGGAGCGCAGCTTGAAGGCTTTGAGACTATGGTGAAGATAAGTGATGCCGGCGTGATCGTTATCGAGGGCGATGAATATCTGACGTCTCCTATCGACAGGCGTCCTAAGTTTCATTTATACCAGGCAAATATTGCTGTTATTAGCGGTATCGCATGGGATCACATTAATGTTTTTCCAACATTCGAAAATTATACTGATCAGTTTAAAAATTTTCTTCAAACGATCAGACCCGGTGGTACGGTGATTTACAATCAGGATGATGCTGTAGTGCAAAAAATAGTAGATGAGTCAGCTATCGATGTATCAAAAAAAGGATATTCATTGGCTAGTAATTACATCGCTGATGGCGTTACGTATCTTAAAACCCCAGATAAGGACTTGCCTTTGCAGATTTTTGGTAAACACAATCTTTATAACATAGAAGCGGCGCGTCATGTGTGTGCGGAACTTGGTATTTCGGATGAACAGTTTTATAATGCAATATCCTCATTTAAAGGGGCTGCAAGGCGACTTGAGCTGTTAGGAAAGACTGAGCATACGGCGGTATATAAGGATTTTGCACATTCGCCTTCAAAGCTGAAAGCCACAATAGAGGCCGCAAAACAGCAGTTCCCGGACCGGGAGCTTGTTGCTGTGATTGAATTACATACCTTCAGCAGCCTGAACCGGGATTTTCTAAAGGAATACCACGGAAGTATGGACCTCGCTGATACTGCTGTTGTGTTTATTAACCGTCATACTTTTGAACAAAAGAAGATGGAACCTTATGGTGAAAATGTAGTTAAAGAAGCATTTGGTAACAGCAAGTTAAATTTTTTCAATAATAATGAAATATTGGTCGAATTTTTGAGTTCTATTAATTATAAGGGTAAAAACTTGCTTCTTATGAGTTCAGGCGATTTCGGTGGACTAAATTTGGTGCAAGTTGCAGAACGAGCCCTCGAAACAGTGGATAAAAGATAGGAACATGAAAACATTAGGTAAAAAGATAAGACTTCTGCGGCACCAGAAAGGGTGGAGCCAGGAAGATGTAGCGAGGCGGTTAGATATTTCTATTCCTGCATTTTCAAAGATTGAGACCGGTATTACAGACATTAACCTTTCCAGATTAGAACAGATTGCTAAATTGTTTGATATGACAGTAGTACAATTACTTACATACAATGATACTGAGCAGCAGGAAAAATATCTTTCAGAACTGGAATCTATTTCTAAACGTCTTCAGGAGAGGGAGTCAGAAGTAATTCAGCTTCAAAAGAAGATCATTGATTTGTTCGAGGAGCTTAGAAGGACAAAAGTTTTAGCATAAAAGAAATGCTCCGGAATACCGGGGCATTATTCAAATATTTTTCGGAGTGTTGCATGCTTCTTTCCAAAAACAGCTCCTGTTGCTTCATGGATTGCAAGCATTTTCTCATTAAAGTCGCCTACCCAGGAAAGTTCAAGTTCATTATATTGCTTTAAAGGAATAACATATTCCTTTAGCTTAATAAACATAGCAGATTCAAGACCATGTTTCTGATATGCCTTTTTCGTGCCCATAACAATTGCCCTCATTCGCGAAACCCCCCTCCACCGGTAATAAAGGAATTTTAATTTTTCGATAAGCCCCAGCTTCCCGTTAAAAGACTTAATGATCTGATTTGCATCAGGCAATATAATTACAAAGGATGCCGGTTCGTTATTGACGTAAGAAAACCATATCAAATTTTCATCCATGAGTATCTTCATTTTATTGAAGGCTTCTCCTATGGTTTCTTTACGGATAGGTACAAAGTTGTCAAAGTCTTCCCATGCGTCATTATATATTTCCATGAAATCGGCTGCAAAGCGATCGATTTCCTGTACTTTAAGATGTTCAAATCGGTATCCCGGCTTTTTTATTACCCATTGAGCAATTTTGGTAAAGCGTTCAGGAAACGGCTTATTTACGTCAAGATGGTTGGTGATCTGCTCGTATAATGTAAAAAAGCCATAGCTGTCAAATAGCTTTTTGTAGTATGGGGGATTGTAATTCATTCCATACGATGGCTGTGTGAATCCCTCTACAAGTAAACCCCAAAATGTATCGTTTTCGCCAAAGTTGATAGGGCCATCCATCGCTTGCATGCCATGTTGCTGCAACCAATCTTTAGCGGTATTAAAGAGGGCAAATGCAGTTGCTTCATCGTTTATACATTCGAAGAAGCCAATGCCTCCTGTAGGCTGGGCAAATGAATCTGCTTTATTGTAGTTAATAAAGGCTGCTATACGTCCGATAAGGGTTCCTGAATCATCTTTGGCAATCCACCGGGTGATCACCCCATGTTTATGAAAATTGTTCTTAGCAGGGTTGAAAACGTTTTCGATATCGGTATCCAGAGGACAAACCCAGGCGGGATCTCCTTTGTATATTACCCGTGCAACATTTAAAAATTCCTTTATTGTTTTCTTGTCCCTTACTTCAGTAATAATCATAAAATAGCAATATGATGTCAAGGCTGTTTATTTGCCGTGAACATCCAATACCAATGCCAATGTTTCCCGCGTTAAATCGCTGAGAATAAAAAAGCATTCAGATTGTGAATGCTTACCGGACGAACTTTTTAATATCAATACTCGTCGTCGTCGTCATACTCATTAAAATCATTGAATTCTCCCAGATCTTCCAACGGTTCGTCAAAGTCATCATCGTCATCATCTGCAAAGCGTTTATTCGCTCTTGAATCCGCAGGCTTAATGTTAGAACTTTTAGCGCCGCTTACTGTGCTCTTACTCGTTCCAGGCTTCTTTTTTGGCGTTTTCATTTTAAATAAAGTATTCGGTTAAGCTTCTATAAAAATAAAAAGAATTTAATATTGAATGTTATTTTATTTTTCGTTGCATCAAAAATAACAGAAATTCAATTTGACTGAAACGGAGAAGATGAAATTATTCAGATTTTTCTCCTATTTCATTAGCTTCCGACGTAATGTCCTTTAATTGAGGTAATTCTGAATTGTTCTTTATTCCAAAATAATCCATAAATAAAGCGCTTGTTCCGTATAACAGCGGCTTTCCGGCAGCTTCTGCTTTTCCGGTGATAGAGATAAGCTCCTTTTCGAGAAGTTTCTGAAGTGTATAGTCGCAATTAACGCCCCTTATCTGCTCAATCTCCAGTTTTGTTACTGGCTGCCTGTATGCAATTATAGCCAAAGTTTCCAGCGCTGCCTGACTGAGCTTCTTTTTAGATCGTTGAATCTGAAGCTGATGAATCAGCACATGATGGGCCGGCTTTGTCAGGAACTGATATCCTTCATTGAGCTCAACCAGCGTAATCGCAAAGTCGTTGCCATCGTATTTCTCTTTTATTGCCTTTAAATGAGCAATAATATCCTCCTCGCTGATATCAATTCCAAGTCCCGAATGTATGACAGCCTGGATTTCTTTAACAGGCAAGCTTTGTTCAGAAGCGAATACGAGCGCTTCTATATTTAATCTTATATCTTCCACTTTTCAGCGGCAAACTTATATAAATTTTCAGAAGTGTTTTCAGAAACAGAATATAAATGTAGCACTTCGTGCCAAAAACGCTCCCGTTCCCCTCTTCTTTTAAAAGGGATAGAACAAAAAAAAAGCGGTGAAACTTTTGGGAAGCTTCAGCCGCTAAACACACACTTAGATAAAATATTTTTAATCCTTAAAATTGCAGATACACATTACAATATTACGGTAATTACTATTTCGATACTTCTGTATTGAGTATCCGGTACGTATTAATTAGTAAACGGTTTAAGAGGGATGCAAATCTGCACTTTTGTTCCGCCCGAAGGAACCTGGCTTACGTCTATTTTGATTTGTTCGCGTTTGAATTTATTTAACAAAAGTACCCGCTGCTCGGTTAACCGCATTCCCCTGCTAATATGATCGCCGGTTTTAAGCTTTTTTGAATTCTCTATCCCAACGCCGTCGTCCGCTATTTCTATGTTTAGCTCGTCATTCCGTTTCCGGATGGATATTTTGATGGTCCCAGGACTATCTTTAGGCATGATGCCATGCCATATCGCGTTCTCAACATACGGCTGTAATAGCATAGATGGAATATACATTTGCTGGTGATCTATTTCCTTATCGACGTCTATACTATAATTCATCTTTTCGCCGAATCTCATTTTTTCTAATGAGAGATAAAGGGCGAGATAGCTCACCTCTTCTTCAACGCTTATATAGCTCTTATTGCATATATCCAGGTTCTTCCGGATGAGGCGGGCAAAACCAGTTAGTACCTGGTTCGCCATGGTATTTTCCTTTGTGTTAATAAAATACTGTATGGAATTCATTACATTAAAGATAAAATGAGGATTCATCATCGCCTGCAATGCTTGTTGCTCCAAAGAAATTATACGTGTTTTAGTAATCAGCTTTTCCTTTTCTTCAGTCTGCTTGGTCCTGAAATAATAACGGATCAGGAAAAACAGGAGGGTGGCAAAAACCAAACCGGAAAGCAGGATAAACCACCATGTTTTCCAAAATGGAGGGTACACTGTAAATTGTATTTTAACAGGGGCGCCCCATTTTGTATCCAAACCCTTTGCTCTGATTTCGAGAAGATACTTTCCTGGCTCCAGGGACCCAAATTCTAATGTATTCCCCTGGGTTTCAAACCATCTGGAATCGTGATTGAGCTTGTACCCATAAAGAATGTGAGAGGGATGACTGTAATCTAAGGCTATATAGTTGACGGTTATATTGTTTTGAGTATAAGAAAGGTGTAAATATGCATCGGCTTTAACCGGACGTTTATCAACCAGGACATTTTTTAAATATACCACAGGAGGTTTACCTGGTAGCCGAAGTGCCGGACGAAATACAGAGATCCCGTTATTTGTGGCAATATAAACGGTGTCTTGATTTGCAAATACATCGTTTATTTCGTTAGATATCAACCCATTTTCGGTGCTGTAACTGTCGACCTCATTTGGTTGCCTGTTGAAATTTATAACGCTTATACCTTTGCCGGTAACAATCCATGCTTTATTGTTTTCGACAAAGATCCTTTTGCATATGTTGCTGGCAAGGCCATTCGCTGTCGTTATCGTATTTGTTAGCTGATTATTTTTTAAAACGTATACGCCAAATCCATAAGTGGTGCAAACGAGCCTTCCATCTGGCAGTTCTGCTATATCCGTAATCCGTTGCTTTAGTGCAGGGATAGATTGGTATAGCTTTGTGACTTTCCCCTGAGCATAATATTGTAATCCCTGGATATTGGAAAACCACAGGCGTCCTGCCGAGTCGTAGTACACCGTGAAGGCTCTGTCAGGAAAGTAAACCTGGGTCTTTTCGTTGTTTAGAGTGTTGAACGTTAGCGAGCTGCTTTTATCTGCAACAAAAACGCCGGATGCCAGGGCAACAGCTAACTCTCCCTTTTTGCTTATGCTAATTGATTTCAGTGCATAAGCCTTGTCCTTTCCCTTTAACAGATTGATATTGCCATACTGTGGATGCATTTCAATCAAACTGTTGTCGGACGTATACCATACGGAATTCCTGTTTTTATCATAATATAGCCTCTTTACGGGATTATATTGATTGGTATTATTGAGTGTCTTGTGGATGACCTTGCCTTGACTGACGATATCCAGATTTCCTGATCTTAATCCCAGGATCAGCTGATCCCTCTCTTTAACTATGCTGGTGACAGCGTTGCTGCTCATCCCATCCTGGGTAGTAAAATGAGCAACATATCGCGAATAGAAAGGTAACATGTAAACGCCGTTTCCGATAGTAGCGATCCATATATTCCCCTGAGTGTCCTGAAACACGTGTGTAATACTGAGGTCCCGTAAATGGTTTTCCGGTGCAAACGACAGTGATCTGTAGAGCAGTATGCCTTTGCCCATTGTACCTACCCAGAGCTGATTTTGGCTATCTGAAAGCAGACTCCAGGCCACGTTATTGTTGATACCTTTGAGACTGGACAGTATACGAAATTGGCTATGCCGGTATTGCACCAGGCCCTTGCCGGATAAAAATAACAGCGACTTGTCGGTCGGTACCTGCGTAATTGATTTTGAAGAAAGCGGAAGGTGTTCTGTCGGGAGCAGGGAAAATCGTTCGCCTTGGAGTATTAAGGCGTATTCTTTCCTCATGGCAACAATTCTACCTTCATCAGTTTGACTAAGGTAACAGCCTGCCAATGAGTTTCCCGTGGAAGTATAAAATTTAACATTGTCTTGAGCATCGATACGCAGCACCCTGTTTTGATTAGTAGTAAACCAGAGGTTGTGTTTGGAATCTTCGTAGAAGGAAAAAAAACTGCTCGGACAAATACTCTTTTTTAAAACGGGATTATTATCTGGATTGTAGAAATGATTGTTAAAGTAATAACTTAGTTTTCCGTTCAATGTCAGAAACCAGATCCGTCCGGAAGAATCTTCTTTTATTTGCAGAACTTCATTGTCCGAAAGCCCGTTATCCATGGTAAAGAGCTCAAACTTTTGTCCATCGAACCGGTTCACTCCGCTTTCTGTAGCGAACCACATAAATCCCTTTGAATCCTGGAATATTGAATATACCGTAGAATTTGCCAGTCCTTCTTTTACAGAATAATTCCTGAAATTCAGTGTCTCAGCGCGCGACGTAGCAAAACTGGCTAAAACTAAAATAAATGCAGCCAGATACCTGGATACGTATTTGAGCAGGTGGGAGAAATGGGACATGTGAGTGCGATCAGACATGCTTTGTTATTCAGCTTTTAAAATATGCTTTTGCTTTTTCCTGAAATTCATTCGATCTTCTTCTTGACACGGGGAGTGACGTTTTATCATCTAACAGTACCTGAAGTCCGTTTTTATGGGAATAACCTTTTACGTATCTGAAGTTTACGATCACTGACTTATGGATCCTTACAAAGTTCTGGCGATCCAGCATTTCTTCAAATTCCTTCAGCGGCTTAGAGATGATGATTTTCTCGTTGTTCTGAAGATGGAATACAGAATAGTTGGAGTCGGCTTCTATATAAACGATATCCGCGGTATCAATTACATCAAAACCGTTAGTATGCGTTAATGTTATTTTATTTTCGCCGTTCGCCTGAAGGGAGTTGTTTACGGCGTAGTCGTGCAAGGTATCACCCGCATCGACTACGTTCTTAGATTTTAACTCTACGCGCTCTCCGGCCTTTTTAACAGCCAGTTTCAGTTCATCGATATCGATAGGTTTCAGCAGATAGTCAATAGCACTTGCTTTTAACGCTTTGAGGGCATATTGATCGTAAGCAGTAGTGAAAATTACCATAATGTTTTTTCCCTCCAGATCGGGGAGAAGGTCAAATCCACTTTCTTTAGGCATTGCTATATCCAAAAATATGAGATTTAGAGACTGCTCTCTTATCTGTTCTCTTGCCTCCGCTACTGATTTGGCAATTCCCTCCACAACTACCTCGGGGCAGTGTTCCTGAAGTAAAAAATACAGTGATTTCCTGCTGTATTCCTCGTCGTCAACAATAAGGGCATTTAGGGCCATATAAAGGGTAATTTTTGTGAAATTACCTAAAATAAATTAAAAAGCCCGTATGAGTTGTAGGATGTGGGTTGCAAGTTGCAGGTTGTGTATCCAAGGGCTCCTTTGATAACATTCGCTTTTAGTAATCAGCTTTAAGCTTTTACATATGCTTCATGTTTCAATCTAAAGCTTTTAACTCAACGCTTTCAGCTTTGGACTTTAAGCTTTTAACTTTTGTATTCAACTTTGAGCTTTACGCTCGCAAGCCAAAACCCGCAACCTGCAGCATTCTCTAATAATTAATAGTTTGCTGTTCGATCTGAGGCGGGATTTCCCTGAATCCATATTTCTGATTGCGCAGTTGTGGCTCAAAGCCCGCTTCCTGGATTGCCTGTTGAATTCCCGCCGATGTAAACCGGTGGGGAGCCCCTGCTGCACTCACTACATTTTCTTCTATCATGATTGATCCGAAATCGTTAGCTCCGGCATGCAGGCATATCTGCGCAACGTTTTTGCCAACTGTAAGCCAGGAAGCCTGAATGTTTTTAATATTAGGAAGCATGATCCTGCTTAAGGCCAGCATCCGGATGTACTCATCGGCACTAACCTCATTGCTGATTCCCCGTACTCTTTTAAGTAAGGTTCCATCGTCCTGAAACGGCCATGGAATGAAAGCAATAAAGCCATTGGCATCCTCTGGCTTTTCAGACTGTACCTGCCTGATCCAAACAAGATGTTCAAATCGTTCTTCTACCGTTTCTACATGGCCGAACATCATCGTTGCAGAGGTTGTGAGGCCTAATTTATGTGCTGCACGCATTACATCAAGCCACTCCTGTCCTCCGCATTTTCCTTTAGAGATGAGGCGGCGCACCCGGTCATTAAGGATTTCGGCTCCGGCTCCAGGAAGTGAATCAAGGCCGGCATCCATCAGGGCCTGTAAAACATCGGTATGACTCATCCCTTCCAATTTTGCAATATGTGCCACTTCGGGCGGGCCGAGAGAATGCAATTTCAGGGTAGGATAGAGCTCTTTTAATTGTTTGAACAAGGTAGTATAGAACGACAATCCGAGGTCGGGATGATGTCCGCCTTGTAATAAAAGCTGGTCGCCCCCGAGTCTGAATGTTTCTTCTATCTTTACTTTATAAGTTTCTATATCCGTTATATAGCTCTCAGCGTGACCGGGGCGGCGAAAAAAGTTGCAGAATTTGCAGTTTGCTATACAAACATTGGTCGTGTTTAAGTTGCGGTCTATTTGCCAGGTGACTTTGCCATGCGGCACCTGTATTTTACGTAATTCATTAGCAGTATACATCAACTCGGATGTAGTTGCATTTTTGAACAGGTAAACACCTTCCTCTATTGAAAGAAAATCAAAAGCCAAAGCCCGCTGTAGCAAATCCCTTGTATCCATTGCTGCAAAGATAAATAGCAATCAGCAATGAGCAATCAGCAATCGGATTTTATTTGTGATTTATGATGTTCGACTTACAAATAATTCAGCGGGGCAGCTTTATTGGGGAATTTCCTTAAGCCAATCGCCCATTCTAACGTTCGGCTTCTAGTATGTTATTTACAATCTTGACGGCATGTTCGCGCGAATTTTCAATAAAATAGGTATGCGTATCCATTCCTCCGCAAACTACACCTGCCATGTAAACGCCCGGAATATTAGTTTCCATTGTATCAGGGTTATGAGAAGGAAGCTTTCTGTCGTCGATCGAGCAGTTAATTCCAATGTGCTTCAGGAAGTTAAAGTTAGGTCTGTAGCCGGTCATTGCCAGCACAAAATCGTTCGCTATAGTGATTTTGCCTTCTGTACTTTCTATGTCGATTTCGCTTTCCCGGATTGCAGTAACCCTGGAATTAAAATAGGCTTTTATACTCCCTTCTTTAATACGGTTTACAATATCGGGCCGCACCCAATATTTTACCCTGGAGTCGATTTCATCGCCTTTTACGATCATAGTCACTTCTGCCGATTTCCGGTAGGTTTCAAGAGCAGCATCTACCGCCGAATTTCCCGCTCCGATAACAGCAACCCGCTGCATGGCATAGTAATGTGGGTCCTTATAGTAATGGCTTACTTTCGGCAGATCTTCCCCCGGAATATCAAGTTTTACCGGCACATCATAGAATCCTGTTGCAACGATAATATTTTTCGCGAAGTAGCTTGCTTTGCTCGTCTCGATAAGGAATGCTCCATCGGTTTCTGATACTTTAGAAACCAATTCAAAGAGCCGTATATTAAGATTATAATGAATTGCAGCCCTGCGGTAATATTCAAGCGCTTCTGCCCGCGTAGGCTTCAGGCTGATTGACACAAACGGAATGTCGCCTATCTCTAATTTCTCTGAGGTAGAGAAAAAGGTCATGTTGGCCGGATAATTATATAAGGAATTTACAAGGCAGCCTTTTTCAATTATTACATAGGATAAGCCGGCTTTACCCGCTTCAATTCCACATGTAAGGCCAATAGGGCCAGCACCTATGATCAAAACATCAATATGGACCATAATTATCGGATTAAGATAGAAGCAATGAGAACGTATTGCCCCATTAAAGCTAAGAGTTTGAAATGAGCAGGGGTATGCTTATTCCAAACTCTTTTCTATTTATTATTTGCCTGCTGCTTTTGCATGGTCGGCAAGAAATTGTGCCAGGCCGTTATCTGTTAAAGGATGTTTTAGCAGTCCTACGATAGCCGACAGGGGAGCAGTAATAACATCAGCTCCGATTTTAGCGCATTCGATAACGTGCATAGAATGACGTACTGAAGCAGCCAATATTTGTGTTGGATAACCATAATTATCGTAGATAGTTCTGATGTCCTCAATCAGAGTTAGTCCGTCTGTAGAAATGTCGTCAAGCCGTCCAACAAAAGGAGATACGTAAGTAGCTCCAGCCTTAGCAGCAAGTAAAGCCTGCCCTGCAGAGAAAACCAAAGTGCAGTTTGTTTTTATGCCTTTAGAGGTGAAATACTTAATCGCCTTAATTCCGTCCTTTATCATCGGAACTTTCACAACAATTCTTTCATGCAGTTTTGCCAGCGCCTCGCCTTCAGCAACGATCTCGTCGAAAGTTGTAGCTATAACTTCAGCACTCACATCGCCATCTGTAATGTCGCAAATAGCTTTGTAGTGATTGATGATGTTCTCATGCCCTGTAATTCCTTCTTTGGCCATAAGGCTGGGGTTGGTTGTTACGCCATCCAGTACTCCCATGTCGTGGGCTTCTTTAATCTGAGCAAGATTTGCTGTGTCAATAAAAAATTTCATGTAGTTTAATTAATATGTTGAAAGGATCTGTCTGAGAAATTATGGTAGATAATACCGCAAAGTGAATGGTCAGCCGAAAGGCTTTATTAATTGTCAGGCGATTGTGAATTGGAGCTATATCGGTCATGGGCTAATTGTCAAATTAACAATTGACAAATTAGAGAAAAAAAAGTGGGCTAGCACCTTCTATCGCACCGCTACAACCCTCTACCCTTGCTGCGTTCCCACCCTGGGGGAGTTCAAGAGGAGCTGGTCGTAGAAGACTAACCCGGGGCAAATATAGCAAATATGCGGAACGTTGAAGAATCAATTTGAATATTTTTAAAATAAGCCGTACATTAGAATTTCCTCTATGCGTTAGTGATTCTGCGAAATTGTTTGAGGAAAAGTATGATTTAATATATTGTCAAGTTTTTACTTTTAATTTTATAAATTTGATAAAATATATTATGTTTGCTATTGCAGAATTGAAGAATAAACAAAAATTGTTGAATTGTCCTAATTTTGAGGTGAAATCCTTAATTTCGTAATATTTGCATTATAAATCTGATGAAACAAATCGAAAATGAGCAGCTGGGATTGTATCGTCCTGAATTCGAACATGACTCTTGTGGAGTAGGCTTTATTACACATATTGACGGCCACAGGTCACACCAGATCGTGTCAGATGCTTTAACTATTCTTGAGAATATGGAGCATAGAGGCGCGTGCGGATGCGATCCGGAAACCGGGGATGGTGCCGGAATTTTATTACAGATACCTCATGAGTTCCTGATAGAAGAGTGTATTTCACTTGATATTCATCTGGGAGAGCCAGCTCATTATGGTGTTGGTATGATCTTCTTTCCCAAGGAAATTACGGCGAGAGAGTCATGCCGTACTGTCATCGTTAATTCTGCCGAAAAGATGGGCTTACCGTTATTGGGGTTCAGGAAATTACCGGTCGATGCTTCCGTGGTTGGACAAACAGCTCTGGCTGTTGAACCATCTGTTGAACAGGTTTTTATCGGTCGCCCGGATAATATCAACAATGCCGACGACTTCGAACGTAAGCTATATGTTTTAAGAAGACTGATCAGCAAGACAATCACCGAAACAGTAGTACAGGGAAGCGACTTTTATATCGCCTCGATGTCATGCCGCGTGATTGTTTATAAAGGTCAGCTTACAACATATCAGCTTAGAACATACTATTCCGACCTTGCCGATGCGCGCCTTACTTCCGCATTTGGGATGGTTCACAGTCGTTTTTCGACAAATACATTCCCGTCCTGGAAGCTGGCACAGCCTTTCCGGTTCATGGCGCATAACGGAGAGATCAACACTCTTACCGGTAACCTTAACTGGTTCTATTCAGGTCTTAGATCCTACGCTTCTTCTTACTTTTCAGCAGAAGAGATGGATATTATACTGCCTGTGATTGATGCCAACCAGTCGGATTCTGCCTGTCTTGACAACGTAGTAGAGGTGTTGGTGCATACCGGTCGTGCATTGCCTCATGTCATGATGATGCTGGTGCCTGAAGCATGGGATGGAAATGAACAAATGGATCCTGTGAAAAAAGCGTTCTATGAGTTTCATGCGACATTAATGGAGCCTTGGGATGGTCCTGCTGCCCTTACTTTTACGGATGGCAGGCAGATAGGGGCTTTACTCGACAGAAATGGTCTTCGTCCACTGCGTTATGCTATTACTAACGACAAAAGGGTAATTGTTGCCTCTGAGGCCGGGGCTTTACCAATATCCGAAAAGATTATTGTAAAAAAAGGACGTCTTCAGCCAGGAAAAATGTTCCTTGTGGATATTGCTGAGGGCAAGATCATCACCGATCAGGAAATTAAACACAAAGTAGCTTCGGCTCAACCTTACGGAGAATGGCTTGAGAATTATAAAATTAGGATGGAAGAGCTTCCTGAGCCCAGGATTGCTTTTACAAATCTCTCAAAAGAATCTGTTCTGAAGTACCAGCAGGTATTTGGTTATTCCCGTGAAGATATAGAAACCATTGTTAAACCAATGGCCGTGGATGGTAAAGAGCCAATAGGTTCCATGGGTACAGACGTACCACTGGCCGTATTGTCCGACCGCCCTCAGCATATTTCAAGCTATTTTAAGCAATTCTTTGCACAGGTAACGAATCCGCCTATCGACCCTATTCGCGAGAGAATGGTGATGAGCCTGGCTACTTTCATTGGAAATAACGGGAATCTCTTTGACGAAGATAAGATGCATTGCCATTGCGTTGCATTGCGTCATCCTATTCTGAATAATAACGAACTTGAAAAGTTAAGAAGTATTGATACCGGAATGTTTCATTCCAAAACACTCTATACTTATTTCAAAGCGGATGGCCAACCAGGTTCTTTACAGAAAGGGATAGCCCGTCTATGCCGTTATGCCGAAGATGCTGTGGATGATGGTTTTGAAGTGCTGATTTTGTCTGACAGGGCGGTTGACTCTGAGCATGCTCCGATTCCTTCGCTTCTCGCTGTTTCGGCTGTACATCACCACCTCATTAAAAAAGGCTACAGAGGTCAGGTCGGCCTTGTGGTAGAAGCCGGTGATGTATGGGAAGTGCACCATTTTGCGTGTCTCCTTGCATTCGGAGCTTCTGCTATCAACCCTTATCTGGCCCTGGCAACTATTCAAACCTTAAAGGAAGAAAACAAGCTTGAGACATCGCTTGACTTTAAATACCTTTCTAAAAATTATATCAAGGCAGTATGTGATGGACTGCTGAAGATATTCTCGAAAATGGGAATTTCTACCCTTCAGTCGTATCACGGAGCACAGATATTTGAGATCCTCGGAATTAACAAGAGCGTAGTAGACCAGTATTTTACCGGCGCTGTTACCCGCATAGGTGGTCTCGGACTGGATGAGATAGCCAAGGAAAGCCTGTTTAAGCATAATCAGGGATTCATCTATTCCAAGGCGGATGAGCAGTTATTGCCGGAAGGCGGATTATATCAATGGAAGCGTCGGGGTGAGGCGCATTTGTTTAACCCTCAAACAGTTCACCTGTTGCAGCAGTCGGCACGTACCGGTGATTACAGCGTTTATAAACAATACGCAAAGTTGATAAACGATCAGTCCGAGAAGATGTACACGCTGCGCGGGTTGTTTGATTTTGCACATCACCGTGAACCTGTACCTATTGAAGAGGTGGAGCCTATCGAAGCTATCATGAAACGTTTCGCTACAGGCGCTATGTCCTTTGGCTCGATTTCTCATGAAGCACACAGCACTCTGGCAATTGCAATGAACCGCATAGGTGGTAAAAGCAATACAGGAGAAGGCGGAGAGGATGAAATCAGATATACACCATTGGTTAATGGCGATTCTATGCGGTCAGCTATTAAGCAGGTAGCATCTGGAAGGTTCGGGGTGACGTCATACTACCTTACCAATGCAGATGAACTTCAGATAAAAATGGCACAGGGCGCCAAGCCTGGAGAAGGAGGTCAATTACCAGGCGATAAAGTGGATAGCTGGATTGCAAAAGTGCGGCATTCTACTCCCGGAGTAGGACTTATATCTCCTCCGCCTCACCACGACATCTATTCTATCGAGGACCTTGCACAGCTGATCTTCGATTTGAAGAATGCCAACCGGCATGCTCGTATCAATGTGAAGCTGGTGTCAAAAGCAGGTGTCGGTACTATAGCAGCCGGTGTAGCCAAAGCCCATGCCGATGTGATCCTGGTTGCAGGGTACGATGGCGGAACCGGAGCTTCCCCGATCAGTTCAATTAAACATGCCGGACTACCATGGGAGCTTGGTTTGGCTGAAGCACATCAGACACTGGTTCGCAACCAGCTGAGAAGCCGTGTTGTCTTGCAGACTGACGGTCAGCTAAAAACCGGTCGTGATATAGCAGTGGCAGCTCTTTTAGGAGCAGAAGAATGGGGTGTTGCAACAGCTGCGCTCGTAGCAGGAGGTTGTATCATGATGCGTAAGTGTCACCTTAATACCTGTCCGGTTGGCGTTGCCACACAGGATCCCGAACTGCGTAAGCTATTCAGCGGGAAACCGGAGCATATTGTAAATCTCTTCCGTTTCATTGCCGAAGAGTTAAGGGAAATTATGGCGGACCTTGGTTTCCGGACCGTAAATGAAATGGTAGGCCGTTCTCAATTCCTGAAAGTCCGCGAAGGAAACATTCACTGGAAAGCACGTACGCTGGATCTTTCAGCGATACTTCATCCGGTAACTAATCCTTCCAAACAAACATTGTATAACAGTGAAAGCCAGGATCACGGAATGGATAACATTCTCGACTGGCAGCTCCTTGAACATGCGCAACAGGCACTTGAAAGCCGCACGCCGGTATTCGGTTCGTTTGAGGTGAAAAATACAGACCGTACGCTGGGTACCGTTTTGTCTAATGAACTTTCGAAACGATATCATTCGGCAGGATTGCCTGATAATACGATCAACTTTAAGTTTACAGGTTCTGCTGGACAGAGCTTTGGCGCCTTCTGCGCGAAAGGGATTTCTTTTGAGCTTGAAGGTGAGGCAAATGACTACGTGGGTAAAGGTCTCTCCGGTGCACGCCTGGCGATTTATCCTTCGGCCGAAAGCACGCTGGTTCCCGAGGAGAATATTATCATCGGTAACGTTGCTCTTTATGGTGCCACATCCGGCGAGCTTTTCGTTAGGGGACAGGCTGGAGAACGTTTCGCCGTACGTAATTCGGGTGCTACAGCGGTAGTGGAAGGAGTAGGAGACCACGGATGCGAATATATGACCGGCGGTCTGGCACTGATACTCGGTAAAACAGGCCGGAACTTTGCCGCCGGAATGAGCGGCGGTATAGCCTGGGTATACGATGTTGATGGTAACTTCGCTGATAACTGTAATCCTGAAATGGTGGATCTCGATCCGCTGACAGGAGAGGACGAGGAGCAAATACTAACCCTTCTTAAAAAGCATCTTCAGCTTACACAGAGCCATCTCGCTCTCTATCTGTTGAGCAACTGGGCCGAAGAAAGCCGCAGGTTTATCAAAGTGTTCCCTAAGGAGTATAAAAAAGTTTTACAACACGCACAATATCAATCAGCTAACTGAAAATGGGAAAAGTGACCGGTTTTAAAGAGTACGCAAGAGAATTACCTCCGAAGAGGTCGGCTCAGGAGCGTATTAATGACTATAAAGAATTTACAGGCTGTTTCACAGAGGATAAACTGAACCATCAGGCTGCCCGCTGTATGAACTGCGGAATACCTTTCTGCCATTCAGGCTGCCCTCTGGGCAATATAATTCCTGAATTTAACGATGCAGTATATAAAGAAAACTGGGAAGAAGCTTACCGCATATTATCTTCAACTAACAACTTCCCTGAATTTACAGGAAGGATTTGTCCTGCGCCCTGCGAAGCGGCTTGTGTACTGGGTATAAACAAACCCCCGGTCACAATTGAAGAGATTGAAAAGCACATTATTGAAATTGCCTTTTCAAAGGGTCTGGTACATGCTAAAGCACCACTTATCCGTTCAGGCAAAACTGTTGCTGTAATTGGATCAGGGCCGGCCGGTCTGGCTGCGGCAGCTCAGCTCAACAAAGCAGGACATCTGGTAACCGTCTTCGAGCGCGATGACAAACCCGGAGGCCTTCTTCGCTACGGCATACCTGATTTTAAACTTGAAAAATGGGTTGTAGAGCGTCGCACAAAGCTGATGGAAGAAGAGGGGGTGGTATTTAAATGTAATACTGAAGTGGGTAAAGACATCAGTGCCGACGAATTATTACGTGGATACGATGCAGTAGTGCTTTCGGGTGGGTCAACAATACCACGTAACCTTCCAGCACCGGGAAGAGAGTTAAAAGGCGTTTATTACGCAATGCAGTTTTTGAAACAGCAAAATAAAAGAGTAAGCGGCACTGAGTTTGAAGAAGAATCAATTATGGCAACAGGTAAAGACGTTGTTGTGATAGGAGGTGGTGATACAGGTTCTGACTGCGTAGGTACTTCAAACCGCCATAAAGCAAACTCTGTAACTCAGTTTGAACTGATGCCTAAGCCGCCTGAAGCGCGAACAGAAAATATGCCGTGGCCTACATATCCAATGCTGCTTAAAACCAGTACATCACATGAGGAAGGCTGCGAACGTTCCTGGGGTATTAATACTAAAGAATTCATTGGCGATGAGAACGGTAACCTCAAGGGGGTAAAAGTTGTAGATGTAGAGTGGGAAACAGACGTATTTGGTCGTCCTTTGAAGTTTAAAGAAGTTGAAGGTACCGAGCGTGTACTTCCCTGCCAACTTGCCTTTTTGGCAATGGGCTTCCTTCATCCCCAGAAAGAAGGATTGCTTGAGCAGCTTGGCGTTGAACTCGATGCTCGTGGAAATGTAAAAGCTACAGAAGGCGTTTACCAGACTAACGTTAATAAAGTATTTGCTGCAGGAGATATGCGGCGCGGACAATCCCTGGTTGTTTGGGCGATCTCCGAAGGCCGTGAAGCAGCACGGCGAGTGGATCAGTTCCTTAGCGGACGCACTGCGCTGGAGAGTAAAGATGCTGAAAGTATGTATGCGTTTTAAAAAAAGAAGCCTGCCCTTTTCCGGGCAGGTTTCTTTTTTTAAAAGCTATTGGCAGTTGGCAGTTAGCTATTGGCTCCTGTAAAGCTGAATATATCAGTTGCCAATAGCCAATAGCCTATAACCAGCAACCTACAACTCACAACCTACAACCCACGATCTACAACCTGCAACCTGCCTTCGCAAAGAAATCCCATAGTACTATTCCTGCAGACACCACGATATTAAATGAGTGTTTTGTTCCGAATTGTGGAATTTCAATGCAGGTGTCAATCTCTTTCATTGCTTCGTCTGAAACGCCGTTCACCTCATTGCCGAATATCAGCGCATATTTTAACCCGTTTAACGGCTGGAAATCATTCAGCATTACGCTGTTTAAGGCCTGCTCGATTGCTACGATCTTATACCCGCTGGATTTCAATTCCCCGATAGCTTCAGATATTTCGGTAAAGTACTTCCAATCGATAGACTGGGTAGCGCCCAGCGCTGTTTTTTCAATTTCACGATGAGGTGGCTGACCGGTTATCCCGCATAGAAATATTTGCTCTACTGCAAACCCATCGCATGTACGGAAAATCGACCCGACATTATGCATGCTTCTTACATTGTCGAGCACCACTGTGACGGGAAGTTTTTTTTGTTGCTTAAACGCTTCGACGCTGGCCCGGTTTAGCTCGTCCAGTTTGAGTTTCCGTACATTTTCTCCGGTTGTATCCTCCCTTGTGTCCATTTAAATAAAATATTCTGCAGACCAGAAAGATCTGCAAATGTAAATACAAAGAGGGTGTCCCCGTATTCAAGGCACCCTCTTTGTATGCTTAAAAGTATATCAGCTCAATTATAACTCAACTACTCCTGTGCCTATTTCAGAGCTGTAAACTGAAGGGGCATAGCCTATTTTCGAAGTATAATAATCTGTGATTTTCTTACTGAAGTCGTCGAAGCTGGCTTTTTTTACCAAAGCAATAGCACAGCCACCGAAGCCAGCGCCCGTCATGCGGGCTCCCGTAACACCATCAAAGCCTTTACAGAACTCAACAATAGTATCAAGTTCAATTCCCGATACTTCATAAAGATGCTGAAGTGAGTCATGAGACGCGAACATGAGTCTTCCAAAGTCAGCCAGCCTGTTTTGGTCAAGAGCTTCAGCTGCTTCAAGAACCCTGTCATTCTCTTCAACAACATGTTTAGCACGCTTTAACACCGTTGCGTCTGCAATCAGTGATTGATGTTTCTCAAAAGTGTCGGTATGAATATCGCACAGGTTCTGAATATCAAGCTCCGCCTGTAAAGCCTTCAATGCGGTCTGACACTCACCAACACGTTCATTGTATTTTGATTCTGTTAATTTGCGTGGTTTGTTGGTGTTGATGATCGCCAGGAAATGATCTCCCAGGTTACATTCAACAGCCTCGTAATCCAGCGTATCGCAGTTTAATTTCAGTGCTTTGTTCTTTTCGCCAAATGCAACGGCAAACTGGTCCATGATGCCCGAATTTACCCCTATAAATTCGTTCTCTACTTTCTTTGAAAGTTTTACCAGATCAAGCTTAGAAAAACCTGAATGATAGATCTCGTTCATAGCAAAAGCGGTAACTACCTCAATAGAAGCAGAAGAAGATAAACTGGATCCAATAGGCAGGTTGCCATGATAAAGCAGGTCAAGTCCGCCTACAGACTTACCTTGTGCAAGGAAATGATGTATCACCCCCAGGGGGTAATTGTACCATTCTTTTCCAGTCTTTTCATAGCTGTCCTGAACCGCGATCTCCAGGGTTTCTTCAAAGTTGGTGCTTTTGAAACGAAAAACGCCATCTTTGTTAGGTGCGGTCAGAAGGTAAGTACCCATGGTTATAGCACAAGGCATTACCAGGCCGCCGTTGTAATCAATATGTTCTCCAATGAGATTGACGCGGCCCGGAGCGAAGAATGCATTCTTATTTTGCTGGCCGTAAAGTTCTGTGAATTGTTGTTTTAGGTTCTCTAACATAATAGTACTGTGGTTCGGGCAAATGTACAAAATTAGGTATCAGAATCAAGGCTATGTGTCTTACAATCTGCAAATTTTACGTCGCGGCGTACTGCCCGTCTCACATCAGGGGTGTGTTATTTTCTTCGCGAGGAGGCCCTGACAATGAGTAAAGGATCAAGAACGATCTTTTCCGGCTTCTCCTCCTGCGTTAGCTCCGCTTTTTTTAGCTTAAGAAGCAGTTTAGCCGCCTCTTTACCCATCAGGATAGTTTGTTGATCTATGGTCGACAGCTGCGGTGTCACGAGGCTGCCAAAGGACTCATTTGCAAATCCTATCACAGCTACTTCTTCCGGGATCTTTACGTTAAACTCCTGAAGCTGTTGCAGTACACCCATTGCGGTGAAGTCTTCGAGTGCAAATACAGCATCATATTCCAGGTTTTTCAGACGAGCCTCTTTTATTACCGTCTTTCCAAACTCGGGAGAGAAGTCTCCTTTCACTATCAGATCGTCATCCACCGGCAAACCATAATATCGAAGTGCGTCTATATAACCGCGCAGCCTCTCCCTGAATATTAATATTTCGCGGTCGGCGGTTATGTGAAGTATTCGTTTGTATCCCTGCTGAATCAGATGCTCAGTAGCAGTAAAACCACCCTTGTAGTCGTTAATAGTAACCGACGATATATTGAGCTGGTCAATAGCGCGGTCAAAAAAGACAAGTGGCGTTTTACGTTTTATTATTTCCTCGTAAGAAGAGTAATCTGTGGTTTCTGTTGTAATCGAAGCAAGGATGCCGTCAACCCGCGACTGCAGGAAGGTTTCAATACCCTTTTTCTCCTTAACGAGCGATTCGTTAGACTGATAAAGCAGGATATTATATCCATTCGCATTCATCACCTGTTCAATACCAGATACAACGGAGCTGAAAAAGGTGACCCGCAGACTAGGTACAATAACGCCAATAACATTCGTGCGGCCCGACCTTAATGAAGAAGCGATTTTGTTTTGCCGGTAGTTTAGCCTTTCAGCAGTTTCCCTCACTGCTTTCTTGGTAGCGGCACTGATCGCAGGATGATCATTGAGCGCCCGGGCAACAGTAGAGAACGTGACGTTGAGCTCTTTAGCGATATCCAGTATAGTTACTTTCTTCATTTAAATTTTTCACAATTCTAGACTTAAATTTTTTTAATTACAAATATTATATACATTTGTGCAAACGTTGGCACAATTATTAAACCTCTTATAAATGCTTCTTTTAGGAATCGATGTAGGCACCTCTTCAATCAAAGTTTCTGTCGTAGATTCAGAAACCCAGAGCGCCCTGGTTTCAGCTCAGTACCCTGAAACAGAAACAGAAATCAAGTCATTAAAAACCGGATGGGCCGAGCAGTCCCCCGAGATGTGGTGGGATCATGTTCAAAACGCAATTCTTAAAGCTAATGCGTCGGGAATGTATAATCCTAAAGACATTGGCGCGATCGGCATTGCTTACCAGATGCACGGACTAGTCATTGTAGACAAGGAACAGCGCGTACTTCGCGATTCGATTATCTGGTGTGATAGCAGAGCCGTAGAAATAGGCAACTCGGCATTCCAAAAAATCGGAGAGCAAAGGAGCCTCTCGCGGTTACTTAACTCGCCCGGTAATTTTACAGCATCTAAACTGGCATGGGTGAAGGAAAACGAGCCGGAAGTATACGCACAGATCGATAAGGTCATGCTTCCCGGTGACTTCATTGCCATGAAATTAACCGGTGATATCACCATCAGCGCTTCTGCTCTTTCCGAAGGGATCCTCTGGGATTTTCAGGATGACGCAATATCACAGGATGTATTGGAGTGCTATGGGTTCAGCAGCAGCATATTCCCGCCGGTAAAGCCCGTTTTCTCAGAACACGGGTATATTACTTCGGGCGTGGCAGAACATTTGTCTTTAACGCCTGGTATTCCGGTTGCCTATAAATCAGGCGATCAGCCCAATAATGCTTTATCCTTAAATGTACTTCAGCCCGGAGAGGTAGCTGCCACAGCAGGAACTTCCGGCGTAATTTATGGAGTAAGCGACCAGTTGACCTACGATCCCGAGTCACGGGTAAATACCTTTGCCCACGTGAATTATGCAGCCGACAGTAAAAGGTTAGGAGTGCTGCTATGTATCAACGGTACCGGCATATTAAATCGCTGGGTGAGGGATAACTTTGCAGCTGGAACAAGCTATGCGCAGATAAATACCAAGGGACAAGAGATTCCAGTGGGATCTGCGGGATTAAGAGTTCTTCCCTTTGGGAACGGAGCAGAGCGCATGCTGAATAATAAAATGGTAGGTGCTCACTTCCATAATATAGATTTCAACCTGCATACTCAGGCCCACATCTTCAGGGCAGTTCAGGAAGGAATCGCTTTTGCATTTCGCTACGGCCTCGATATTATGCGCGGGAATGGAATGAACCCTTCAGTAATAAGGGTGGGAAAAGCCAATCTTTTCCTTAGTTCCCTGTTCACCGAAGCTTTTGTAAATGCTACCAACGTTCCCGTCGAGTTTTACGATAACGACGGAAGCGTAGGAGCTGCTATCGGATCGGGGATAGGGGTTAAAGTTTTTGCTTCCGAAAGAGAGGCATTTACTAACAATAAAGCTTTTCAACTGATAGAACCAACGTCGGCTGACCTGTATGAGCCGGTGTATCAGGACTGGAAGAAATTGCTGCTTAAGCAGCTCGATCTCAACAATGCCAATTAAACCCTTGCTGATTAATCACAAATAATAAAAAAACGACACAATTAAAATTTAAACATTATGGGAAATATTCTTTCTGGTGAAACAGAGTTTTTTAAAGGAATAGGTCAGATACAATACGAAGGACCTCAATCAGACAATCCACTAGCTTTCAGATGGTATGATGAAAATCTTGTAGTGGCAGGAAAAACATTAAAGGACCACTTCAGATTTGCATGTGCTTACTGGCACTCATTCTGCGGTACCGGAGCTGATCCATTCGGCGGTCCGTCGCATTTCTTTCCATGGGATAAGAAAAGCGATCCTGTGGAACGTGCAAAGGATAAAATGGATGCAGCTTTTGAATTCATTACCAAGATGAATCTTCCTTATTACTGTTTCCACGATGTGGACCTGGTAGATTACGGCAATGATGTGCTTGAAAATGAAAGAAGGTTACAGGCTTTAGTTGATTATGCAAAGAAGAAACAAGCCGAAAGTGGCGTAAAACTTCTTTGGGGAACCTCTAACTTATTCAGCAATCCCCGTTACATGAATGGTGCTTCCACCAATCCCGATTTCCATGTTCTTACACACGCCGGAGCGCAGGTTAAAGCTGCTTTGGATGCTACCATTGCTCTTGACGGCGAGAACTATGTTTTCTGGGGAGGAAGAGAAGGCTATATGACCCTTTTGAATACAGACATGAAGCGTGAACAGGAACATTTTGCGCGCTTCCTGCATACTGCAAAAGACTACGCACGGAAGAACGGCTTTAAGGGTAATTTCTTTATCGAACCAAAACCTTGCGAACCAACCAAACATCAGTATGACTACGATGCCGCAACGGTTATCGGATTCCTTCGTCAGTACGACCTCCTTGACGACTTTAAGCTTAACCTTGAAGTAAATCATGCTACATTGGCCGGTCACACATTTCAGCATGAGATGCAGGTAGCTGCCGATGCTGGATTATTAGGCTCGATGGACGCTAACCGTGGCGACTACCAGAATGGCTGGGATACTGACCAATTCCCTAATAATGTAGGCGAACTTACCGAATGCATGCTGGTATTCCTGGAAGCAGGTGGATTAAAAGGCGGAGGTGTAAACTTCGATGCCAAGATCAGAAGAAACTCAACCGACATGGAAGACCTCTTCTATGCGCATATCGGCGGCATGGATACCTTTGCAAGAGCTCTGATCATTGCAGACAACGTTCTTCAGAAATCAGATTACAAAAAGTTCCGCCAGGATCGTTATGCTTCTTTCGACGCAGGTAAAGGCAAAGCCTTCGAAGAAGGAAAACTAACCCTTGAAGATTTGCGTGCGTTCGCTATTGAAAATGGAGAACCAGCAACCAGAAGCGGTAAACAGGAATACCTCGAAAATCTATTGAACAGATATTTGTAGGAGTACACCTTTTCATATTAAGCCCTCAGCAACTCAAATTGCTGGGGGCTTTTTGTATGTGCGCCTTGAATTTTTTTTATCATTTCCCTAAATCAATTTAGTTGCTTATGTTTGATTTACCTATTGAACTATTTATACCAATTATGAAGATTGTAATGAACTATTCACGTTTACAGCCAGCATATATGGTTATTTAGAGAAAAAATGACTTGTGATATTCAGTAAATTATGACTTTCGGACGATTGGTACTTATAACTTACAACTTATTACGTATAACTTAGCGTAACGTATTATATGCACCCATATAACCAGTTAACAGATATTGAATTAGCAGAGCACCTTGGAAAGGGCGAAGAAGGGGCTTTCAGAGAGATCTATGTCCGTTATTGGGATAAATTATATATCGTTGCAAGAAAGCGTTTGAAAGATTCTCTTGAAGCTGAAGAAACCATACAGGATATCTTTTGCAACCTCTGGCGCAAGAGAGAGACATTCACGTTGTCGAAAGGCTTTGACAACTATTTTGCGGTTGCTGTAAAGTTCGAAGTAATTAATCGCCTTGCCAAAAAAGCGCGGCAGTCGGTCGTTGAGAAAGAAGTCTCGGCCTCTCTTTCCGAAGCTGATTACTCTACTCTTCAAACTCTTGATCTGAACGAGTTAAAAGACCAGCTTCAACAATCAATTAACGAGCTGCCCGATAAATGCCGTATCGTATTCAGAATGAAATACGAGAAAGACTATTCGCAGCACCAGATAGCCGAAGAACTTCATATTTCCGAGAAAACAGTCGAGGCCCACCTTGCAAAAGCCCGTAAAACATTGCGGAGTTCATTCGGAAACGCCTTAGGAATACTGATCGGAATTCTTATTTCTCACAGCTGACGGCAATCTGCTATCCACCATCACTGAGCAATTAGCGATCAGCTGGTGATAATCAACAATTAGCAGTCAGCAATCAGCTGTAGTCGTTGGCAACTAGCCTTAAACTACAAACCATATAACTTTTTGCTTTTACCTTTGGCCTTTATGCTTTCACCTTTAACTTTCCCCTCTCTACTTTAAACTTTTAAATGGAGCCTAATAGCCAAATCCCTTAGTGGGCAGAAAAACTTTTTTTTCTTCCCACTAAGGGATTTGCCGTTTCCGTTTGGCTATATAAGAAACAACCAATCCGATGACCAAGCGAAAGACAGAGGAACGTATGCATGAGCTTGCCAGAAAGTGGCAGGAGGGTACGATCACTGACGAAGAAAAATTACAATTTGAGCAATGGTACCAGTCGTTTGACGATACCTTGCTTGAAGAGACTTCATCCGAAACAACTGAAGAGCTGAGGGATCGGTTGTACCATGCCATCGTCGAAAAGGAAAAAATCAATTCAAAGCATCAGATAAAGCCATTTAATTATAAATACTTTTTACCTCTCGCAGCTACCGTTCTTCTTTTTCTATCATTCGGCCTTTATTTCTATATTCAAAATAAGCCTTCTGAAAATACTGCAATAGCTAAAAAAACATCCCCTGATATAGCCCCTGGCACAGATAAAGCCATTCTTACACTTGCCGATGGTTCACGTATTGTTCTTGACCAGGCGAAGCAGGGTGTGTTGGCCAATCAGGGAAATATATCGATCCGCAAAAATAAAGACGGTCAGATCGTTTACGAAGTAAAAGGAACGAACAAAGGACGTAAGCAACAGGAAATTGCTTATAATACAATAACAACACCGAGGGGCGGACAGTATCAGATAGACCTGCCTGATGGAACCAAAGTTTGGTTGAATGCATCATCCTCTATAAAGTTTCCTGCGGTTTTTAGTTCAAACGAGAGGAGAGTGGAGCTGAAGGGCGAAGCTTACTTCGAAGTTGCGAAAATGTTTGCGGCAAAAAGGCCGGGTGTGAAAAAGGGACAAAGGATACCGTTCATCGTAAAAACCGCCAGTCAGGATGTCGAAGTATTGGGCACGCACTTCAATGTCAACGCCTACGATGATGAGGAAGCAGCGCGAACCACATTATTAGAAGGCTCTGTAAGGGTTACACAACACTCAAGCCATGCTTCAAGACTTCTTCGGCCCGGGCAGCAGACTCAGGTAGACAACGATATTAGTGTACTGGAGGTCGACCCTCAGCAGGTAATAGCCTGGAAAAACGGATATTTCGTTTTTAACAACGAAAATGTACAGAGTATAATGCGCAAGATATCGCGCTGGTACGATGTCGACGTTGAGTATCAGGGTAATATCCAGCGAAAAAGATTTGGCGGTACAATTTCAAAATTCGAAAATGTATCAGCCGTATTGAATATAATGGAATTAACAGGAGTTATTCGTTTTAAAATAGAAGGAAGGAGGATCATTGTTATGCCTTAAGATATACCCGACTACCGGAAATGTTAACCTGAATAACCAGGAGCGATTAGGCCCGCCCCTGGTTTAAGAGGCTAATCATAGAGATTTTGACAACGTCTTATAATTAAACCTAAAATCAAATGTATAAAATTTGTACTGGATTAATATGCAGGTATAAACGCTGCATCACATTTAAATATTTGCTTGCCATGAAACTAACCGTTTTCCTAATGATGGCAGCATTCTTACAGGTAAGTGCCACGGGATACGCGCAGAAAATTAGTTTAACAGAACGAAACGTAACCATAGAGCAGGTCTTTAAAGAAATCAAGAAGCAAAGTCAGTATGACTTCTTTTATGATCTCGAAATGTTGCAGGAAACAAAGCCTGTTAACATATCTGTAAAAAATGCTTCCATAGAAAATGTTCTCGAAAAGTGTTTTGAAGGACAGCCAATAACCTATGTAATAGAACAGAATACTATTGTTGTAAAGAGGAAGCCTAAAGGTGCGCAATCCCTCACTTCCGCTGCTATAATCCCGGTAAATGTATCAGGACGGGTAGTCGACGAGAAAGGTGCCGGACTGCCTGGGGTTAGCGTGAGGGTCAAAGGAACCTCGGCGGCAACCAGTACCGATATAGAGGGCCGCTTCAGGATCAACGTGCAGGATGCAAATGCCAGTCTTGTTTTTACATTCATCGGATACGGCACTAAAGAGATCCCTTTAAGAGGTCAGTCTTCTCTCTCGGTACAAATGCAGCCAGAGCAAAAGGCGCTGGAAGAAGTGGTTGTAGTAGGGTATGGTACCCAAAGAAGATCTAGTGTGGTAGGTGCCGTCGATCAGGTAACTTCTGCAGCAATCGAGGGACGCCCCTCTGTGAATACAACTCAAGCCTTGCAGGGCGTTTCCCCCAACCTCGTAGTTCAGCAGAGAAACTCAGAGCCCGGCGCAGGAATGAACCTGAACGTCAGAGGGATTAGTACCATGGGTAATAATAGTCCGCTGGTAGTTATTGACGGAATCGTGGGCGGAGATATAAACCTCCTAAATCCCCAGGATATCGAAACGGTGTCTGTCCTGAAAGATGCCGGAAGCGCTGCTATTTACGGTTCAAGAGCCTCAAATGGGGTCGTGCTCGTAACTACAAAAAAAGGCAAGAAAAACATGAAGCCCACAGTCAACTATAATGGACTGGCTGGCGTGAATGATCCGAAAATGTTCTTTAAACCTGTGAGTGCCTACGAGAATGCAATTCTGAGGAATGAGTCGCGGGCAAATTCAGGATTAGGATCTGTAGTGTACACACCTGAGCAGATACGCACATTCAAGGAACAGGGCGATAACGAATGGTTTGTTGATGCCATTACTCAAAGCGCCTGGCAGCAAAATCACAATCTTAGCGTTACAGGCGGCAGCGAAACCTCAACTTATATGGTATCGGTAGGGTATACCGACCAGGCAAGTAACTTCGTGGGGCCATCTAAAGGGCTTAGAAGGTATAATTACCGGATGAACCTTACGCACGAGTATGGAAGGCTTAAATTCACCTCGGTGCTTGCCTATACTAAAAGCGATATAAGGGATCACGCCTCCTCTACGGGTACATTAATGGTGGATGCTGCACGTGTACCTCTTAACTATCGCTTAAAAGACGATGAAGGCCGTTACCTTACCAACGACGTATTGCAGGAGTTTAATCCCCTCGGCGTTCTTGAGAAGGGCGGTTTCCGCAAATACGATAATGATAACATATTCGGTAGCTTAACGGCTGAATTAAAGTTAACCAGCTTTCTTAAGCTGAAGGGCGTGTTCGGCGGAAGTCAGTATTCAAACAGTCAGTTTGAAAGAGTGATGAAGGTGAATTACTTTCCCGCGGGCGTTTCAGGTGCCGATTATAATGTTAATGACGAAAGCAGGAAACTGCGTGACCTGAATACACAGTTCCTGGCACAGTTTACTAAAACCTTTAATAAGTCGCATGATGTCGACGTTCTTGTTGGCGTATCTAACGAAAACCATGAAGAGCGTGGTATTAAACTTCAAAGGAGAAATACAGACCCCGAACTCGGTACACCCGTCACTGAAACGATAATCAACGAAGCGGAGACTAAGAATTCCAATCAAGGCTCGGGACAGAACAGTTTGAATTCACTTTTCGGAAGGGCTTCATATTCCTTCGATAACAAGTATTATGCAGAATTCAACTTCAGGTATGACGGTTCTTCGAAATTCAGAAAAGGGTATCGCTGGGGCTTTTTCCCTGCAGGATCAGTAGGGTACCGCCTTACTGAAGAAAACTTCATGCAGAATTACCGCGACAAAGTTGGTGATTTGAAGCTGAGGGCATCTTACGGGATAGTAGGAAACCAAAACGTAGGAAACTTCCAGTACCAAACTACCTTCTTTACATTTGGTCCGGCCTATGGCTTTAACAATGAAGAAGTTTCTGCTACAGGGTTTAACTTTGCCAATCCCGACTTAAGATGGGAACGTGCTGCAACATTTAACATCGGAGCAGATTTCAGTTTCTTTAAAAATGCTCTAACTTATTCTTTCGATTACTTTAACAAAATAACCAAAGACATCCTGGTGAAACCACAGGTTCCTGGTGTGTTTGGTACAACTCTTCCCGACTTTAATGCTGGTAAGGTAAGAAATCAGGGTTGGGAAATGGCCCTGTCATACAGGCATGCCGGAAGAGTGTTAAGACATACGGTATCATTAAATGTTGGTGATACAAAAAATAAAGTGCTTTACTTCGAAGGAACAGAGAATTTGCCAAGGGTTGATGAACTGCGCTATCTGCAAATGACTGGCTTCCCTTACAGATCTTATGTTGGATATAAAAGAGACGGTTACTTCCAGAACATCGATGAAGTGAGTGCGGGTGCCAAGCCATCAGGACTGCTTGTTCAACCGGGTGATAATCGTTATGTCGATGCTAATGGCGACGGGGTAATAGATGACGACGACCTTTTCGTATTCGGAAACCCTTTTCCGCGTTTAACCTTCGGAACTTCCTATAATGTAGGATTTAAAGGCTTTGACTTAAACGTATTCTTCCAGGGCGTAGGAAAGAGAACAATGATGCTGCGCGGCGAACTTGTAGAGCCCTTCCACGTAAATTATGGAAGAACAATGTACGAACATCAGCTCGACTATTGGACTCCTCAAAACCCTGATGCACGTTATCCTCGCCTGGCTGACGACGGAAGTGCCTCAAATACTAATAATTTTAAGAGAGGATCCGATCTATACCTCTACAGTGGTGCTTATCTGCGGCTTAAAAATGTTCAGGTAGGATATACTTTACCGCAAGCGGTTTCAAAGAAGCTCGGTATGCAGAAGCTTAGAGCTTATTTGTCCGGTCAAAACCTCTTTACATGGTCAGCAGTAAAATTCGTTGATCCGGAGCTTACAGAGTTCGACAGCAGCTTGAAGAACTCAGGAGGAAATAGCGGCAGGGCTTATCCAACTCTGGTATATTATGGTTTTGGTTTGGATGTTACTTTCTAAGATTAAGAGATGAAAAAGTTATTTTTAACAAAGGCAGCGATCATCCTATTGCTGGCCGCGATATTCACAAGCTGTAAGGACCTGGAGCTCGCCCCGGAGGACCAGTTTACAGACCTTACTTACTGGAATTCACCAGCTAAGGCGCAGAGTATGCTGAATACAGCGTATTCGCAGATTTACAGTACCGACCATTTCTTCTACGACGAAGCAATGTCAGATAACGCCTACAGCCGTACAGACGCTTCAGGCTCTAATTCAATCGCTACAGGGGCATACGACGCTTCCCTGGCACGTTTAAAGGATGAATGGACTGATCATTATCGTGGAATAAAATCGTGTAACCTGTTGCTTTCAAATATAGATCGCGTCCCCGATATGGACGAAGCTTTGAAAACCCGTATGAAAGCAGAAGCGAGGGTACTGAGAGCGTTTCAGTATTTTCAGTTGATGACCTGGTTTGGCGATGTTCCCTTGTTTGAAAAGGATATAACAATAGAAGAATCCAGATCGATTCAACGCTCTCCAAGGGCAGAGGTACTTGCTTTTATTTTAAAAGAGCTGGATGAATCTGTTAGCGGATTACCCACTAATACTGCGCTTTCCGAAGCCGAACGTGGCAGGATTACCAAAGGTGCTGCTATCGCCCTTAAGGCCCGCGTTCTGTTATATGAAAGCCGCTGGGCAGATGTGGTATCTACCTGCGAATTGCTGATCAACAATACAAACAACGGAAGCTATTCACTATTCCCTTCTTACGAAGGATTGTTCCTTCCTCAGAATGAGTATAACAGCGAGGTAATATTGGATGTACAGTTTGTTCCCTTAACCAGAACCTGGGGCACTTTCTTCGATCTGGCTCCAATATCAGCCGGTGCCAGGCTAAATGCAATGGCCCCTACACAGGAACTGGTAAACAGTTACAGAATGTTAAATGGTAAATTACCCGGAGAATCGGGCTCAGGCTATGTGGAGAGTAATCCATACAATAACAGAGACCCGCGCTTAACATACACGGTAGTATATCACGGTTATACCTGGAAGAAACCCAATGGAAGCACGCAAACTATTTATATCAAACCAGGTTCAGACCCTAACGCTGCAAAGCTGGATGAATATGCGCCAGGTTCTTCTAAAACCGCTACCGGATACTATCTGCGCAAATATTTCGATCCAACACATACTACAAGTTTAGGATCTGGCTTGAACCTGATCCTGATCCGGTATGCAGATGTCCTTTTGATGTATGCAGAAGCTAAAAATGAGTTAGCCAAGCTGGATGAGGCCACCTGGAATCAAACGATAAAAGCACTACGGTCAAGAGCCGGATTTACTGATGCAGGAGCACTGAACTATAACTCTTCCTGGAGTCAGGGTGATTTGAAAGAAATCATCAGGAACGAACGCAGAGTAGAACTTGCCATGGAAGGCCTGCGGATCTTCGATATCAGACGATGGAAGATTGCTGAAACGGTTCTGAATGGCTGGGTGCATGGAGCTCAATTCGGCCCTGCCAACGAAGACGGAGGGTATATACGTGCCGGACAGAGAAGCTTTGATAAAAACAAACATTATCTATGGCCGGTACCAAGAGAAGAAAGAAGCATCAATCCTAATCTCTCACAAAACCCAGGCTGGAATTAAAAAAAACTAATCATTGATATCTAAAATATATATTATGAAAAAGAATTTAAAACATATATTATTTGTCTGCTTAGCAACAGTAGTTGTTTTCGGCAGTTGCAAAGACGACAACGAACTTGATCATACCAAGGTTTCTGCGGTAGAGAATCTATTTGCTCCCAGTGATAATGCGAACGTTTTTATCGAGGGCGAAGGCTCTGTGATGTTCGAATGGGAGAAAGCCAAGGCGGAAGACAACGGAGTCGTGCTGTATGAAGTACTTTTTGACAAAACTGACGGCGATTTCTCCAAACCTCTTTATTCACTTCCATCAGACGGTAACGGGTATCAGAGAACGCTTTCCATGAGTTATGGCGACTTGTCGAAAGTTGCTGCAGCTGCGGGTATAAAACCAGGCGAGACAGGTAAAGTGAAGTGGACAGTATGGTCTTCCAAAGGCATGGAGGCCGAAAAATCGTCCGTCACCAGAATACTTGAAATTGAACGTCCTGAAGGATTTACGGTGTTGCCGGCTACTGCTTATTTAACCGGAACAGCCACAGAGGGTGGCGACGATATCAGTAAGGCAGTGCCTTTTAAGAAGCTGAGCGATGGCGTTTTTGAAGTATATACTTCTTTGAAAGCAGGAACTTATCATATTGCAGAACGCAACAGCGGAAATCCTGCTATATATTCCGTTTCGGGTGATGGCAAAATAGTTGAGTCTGGAACAACTACTGTTACGGGCAGCAACAAGGTGTATCGCATTAGACTTAATTTTAATACCGCCGGTTCAGAATTTACTGAAATAGTATCGCTTGGCTTATGGTTTGCTCCCGAAAATAAAATATGGTATGAGTTGCCATATGCCGGAGGAAGCAGCTGGGAAATTAAAAACGCTCCGGTTGTATTCAGGCAGGAAAGCTGGGGAAGAGATGAACGTTACAAGTTCAAGTTTGTAGTTAAAAATGCCGCAGGAGCATCTTCCGAAGAATGGTACGGCAGTGTAAACCGCGATAACCAGAGACCAACTGATGCTTCCCAGCCATCTTACTGGTACATGGTGCCGGTTACAAACAACCAGTGGGATAACTGTTTTAAATTCAATGGGAATGCAGATAACAAAAACGCCGATATAAAAGTGACGTTTAATCCTGCTGCATATACTCATTCGGTAACTGTAAAATAAGTTTTGAATAAATCTTCCCTGTCTGATCGCAGAGAGGGAAGATTCTAAATTTTATATTATGAAGATCAAACTACTGCCGTCTTTATTACTTGCAGGTATCGGCGTTACTGCTTTGTCTATAAGCTCCTGTTCAAAAGAAGAAGGATATGCATTATACGACGGAAAGGTAAAAAACATGGAATATACCTGGGCTGCTACGGCTGATTCAATGCAGGAAGCAACCTATAATACTTTTAAATCGGCTGATGGCAAATATTTCCTGCAGAATAACGCTGGAAATACCGGCTTCAATTACTGGTGGGAGGCGCATGTAATGGATGTTTTCGCCGACGGCTACATCAGAACCGCCAACGCTGCTTATAAACCTAAAATGACTGCCTTGCTGAATGGTATTAAAGAAAAGAATGGTAACACATTCCTGAATGAATACTACGACGATATGGAATGGCTGGCTTTAGCGTGTTTAAGAGTGTATAATGCTACGGGCGACAACGCATTCAAAACTACAGCAGAACTTTTATGGACAGATATTAAAACCGCGTGGACCGATGCTGCTGGTGGTGGGATGTTATGGAAAAAGACTCCGCCCATATCAAAAAACGCCTGTTCAAATGGCCCCGCATCCATTCTTGCGTCCCGTATGTATCAGCTCAGCAATAATCCCGATGATCTGGCATGGGCAAAGAAGATCTATGCCTGGGAAAAAGCGAACCTGGTTGACCCCTCAAGTGGTATCGTATGGGATAACCTGTCCGTTGAAGGATCGGTGATCAAAGTGAATAAGGACTGGAAGTTTACATATAATCAGGGAACTTACATTGGAGCGGCACTCGAGCTCTATAAGGTAACCAAGGACCGCTCGTACCTTACCGATGCTATGCGTACGACGAATACTTGTATGAACAGTGCTGATATTAATAAAGATGGGATGTTGAAAAGCGAGAATCAGGGCGATGGCGGCCTGTTCAAAGGAATCCTGGTTCGTTATATGACCTTACTGGCGCTGGAACCCGATTTGAATGAGACAGACCGCGGAAATCTTGTAAGGTTCCTGAAGTTTAATGCCGAAACATTTTATACGAAAGGACTGGCCCGGCCCTCCATGCTTGCGGGTCCCGACTGGACTACAAAGCCTTCAGGGAGCATAGATCTTTCCACACAGATCAGCGGCTTAATGCTGATGGAAGCTGCTGCCGCTTTAAAGAAAGCTGAACGGCTTTAACAGTAAAGGTCGATATATAATCGTATCACCTCAATGTTGAAAAGGAGAAACTGTTTAAACACAGTTTCTCCTTTTTTTTTGCTAAAAGGCTTTAATCCTGCTATTATTGCAAATAAATCTAAATGCAGAGCATTCGGGGTCACACCAATTATAAACCATCGAATCGTTGTTTTTAAGCATAAATGTTATATTAGTAGTTAAAAATGCCGTAGCCCGCCATGAATACCAGCTATTCAGACGATTTAAAATCTTTTAATGCCTTGTACGACGAGTACAGTGCAAGGACCTACGGCAACATCCTGAAAATGGTGAAAGACCCGGAGACGGCTCAGGAACTGCTACAGGATATTTTCGTTAAACTCTGGGAGAAAAGAAGTCTCATTGAGCCTGGCAAACCCTGGGGCCCCTATCTTTTTCAGGTAGCAAAGCATCATGTTTATGATCACTTCCGAAAGGAAGCCCTCAGCCGCAAGCTCGAAGCTCATCTCGGAGTCAGCAATGAAGAAACCTACACTCATATAGAAGAAGAACTTATTTATAAGGAGAGCCATAAGCTCCTATGGACAGCGATAGAGAAACTTTCTCCGCAGAGAAAACAGGTCTATACCTTATGTAAGATCGAGGGCAAAAGCTATTTCGAAGTTAGCCGCTTATTAGGAATATCTATATCCACAGTAAGCGATCATATGCTGAAAGCGAACCGTTTTATCCGGTCGCAGTTATTGGCTTCAGAACTTTTTGTAGCCCTCGTTATTTTCCACGCCATATAATTCAAAAAAAATTAATTTCAGAGCAGGGTTTGTTTCCGGCTTAACCGTATTATCTAAAAACGCAGCTTGGAAGATATACAGGAACTCAAACGTTTATTTCGAAAATACCTCGCCAACGAGTGTTCTGAGGAAGAAGTAAACAGGCTCTTGCCGCACCTTCGGTCAGTAGAAAAGAATCATCTTTTCGAGGAGATTATCGGAGAAAATCTAACCGAAGATATAGAGGACGGATTCGCCGACCAGCCTCATATACGGGCTGTACTAGACGATGCCCGAAAAAAGATTGTACTTCGGATAGGAGAGACAGAAGATGCCGGTGAAGCAGGCGTCCGCAGCCTCTGGCCGCGGATCATTTCTGTAGCTGCCGCTGTTATCCTTTGCATCTGCGCTGCAGCATTCATTTTTAACTATACTCCGCGAAAGGAAAATACAGTTTCTAAAGCTGTTCCGGCTGATATTGCACCCGGAGGAAACAAAGCCGTTTTAACCCTTGCCGATGGCTCTAAGATATCATTAACCGATGCCACTAATGGAACACTGGCAAAGCAATCGGGCATCTCGGTAACCAAAACAGCCGACGGGCAGATCACCTATGTCATAGCTGCCGACCAGGGAGCATCCGACGGTACCGCGTCCACGCCGGAAGCTGCTATGAATACTATTTCAACACCTAAGGGCGGGCAATATAACGTCGTTTTGCCTGACGGTTCAAAAATATGGCTAAACGCGGCCTCTTCAGTTCGCTATCCGGTAAAGTTTAATCCTGCTGAAAGAAGAGTGGTTCTTTCAGGTGAGGCGTATTTTGAAGTCAACCCTGCACGCTCTCTAATCCCCGGACAAGCAAGACTCCCTTTTATTGTAGAAACGGGAGATCAGGAAGTAGAAGTGCTCGGCACACACTTTAATATTAATGGATATACCGATGAGCCCTTAGTAAAAACAACGCTTCTCGAAGGTAAGGTAAGAGTGAGAAAAAATGGTACAACAGGAACTATTCTAAGTCCGGGGCAGCAAGCTCAGGCATCGCCGCGTCAAAGCAATATCCGGGTTGTTACTGCAGATATCAAAGCAGAGATGGCCTGGAAACATAACCAGTTTTTCTTCGAAGATGAACCAATTGAAACCATCATGCGCCAAATATCAAGATGGTACGATGTTGACATCGTTTACAAAGATGACCTGAAAGGCAAAACCGTGTGGGGCTCGGTAACACGCTTCAGCAACATTTCAAAAGTTTTGAACATACTCGAATTAACCGGAAACGTACACTTTAAAATTGAAGGGAGGCAGGTAATCGTTATGAAATAAATTCTACTCTCAGATACGAATACCAGGAGTGCTCCAACACCCCTGGTAAAATTGGACTATCTCAATAATAAGTACTATCGAATCATCAAGTAAACCCAATTAACAAATCTATGATTTTTTATGATCTTTTTAAGCCAAAGCTCTTTGCTTATGGCACTAACCAATTATTGCGTATTATGAAATTAACAATACTCATAATGACCACAATACTGATGCAGGTGAGTGCTTCAAGTCTTGCCCAGAAAATTACTTTTTCACAGGGGAAATCTTCTGTTAAAACCGTTTTCAGGGAAATAACGAGGCAAACGGGCTTCCAGGTTGTATGCGATGGCAATCTGATCAGGGAAGCGCCATTGAAAGATGTCGACTTTAATCAGGCTTCTATTCAAGATGTACTCGACACATTCTTTCCGGGGAAGCACTTGAGCTGGACAGTGAAGGAAGAAATCATCATTATCAAGCCGGAAGCAGAACTGAAAAATAGAAAAATTGCAATCCCGGATAAACAGGTGACTGGTTTGATCAGGGATAATAAAGGCGAAGTATTGCCCGGCGTTTCTGTCTCCGTCAAAGGTAAATCAAACATCGGGACCGCAACCGATCTTAACGGACGGTTCGTATTAAGCGTTCCTGAAAACGCTGTACTGGTCTTCTCCATGGTAAGCTTTAAAACGCAGGAGATCCTTGTTGGAGATAAAACAGTTATCAATGTAACCATGCAGGATGCGGAGCAATCGCTTGAAGAAGTCGTAGTAACTGCATTCAGTAACCGGCAGAAGAAGAGTGATCTGATAGGGTCCGTAACTACTGTCTCTCCGAAAGACCTCAAGGTGCCCGGCAGCAACCTCACCACAGCCTTGCAGGGCAGGGTAGCAGGGATGATTGCATTCCAGCGAAGCGGAGAACCCGGTATGGACAACGCCGATTTCTTCATTCGGGGAATTGGCACTTTTGGCGTCAACCAAAAACCGTTGATCCTGATTGATAATATGGAAGTTACTCAGGATCAGCTCGCAAGGATGCCTCCTGACGATATCGCGAGTTTTAGTATCCTTAAAGACGCTACTTCTTCAGCAGTATATGGCTCAAGAGGGGCAAATGGAGTAATTATTGTCACTACAAAGCAGGGAGTTCAAGGTCCGGCGAAGATCAGCTTTAGAGCTGAACAGCGTTTCTCTTCTGCCACTCAGAAGCTGGAAGTTGCTGATCCTGTGAACTTCATGAAAATGAATAATGAAGCGTTGCTAACCCGTGACCCGCTTGCTCTCACGCCTTATTCAGATGAAAAAATAGCCATGACAGAGGCAGGGGCCGATCCTATAATGTATCCTGCAGTCGACTGGCTCGGCATGCTCACGAAAGACTATACCACTACTCAAAATTACAGTCTAAGCGTTTCCGGCGGGAGCAACCTTGCAACCTATGCTGTGAGCGGAAGTCTGACACGCGACAATGGACTGCTTAAGGTAAATCCTATTAATAACTTCAATAACAATGTTGATTTTAAGACATATAATTTACGCAGTAACATCAATTTCAATCTTACCAGGTCTACCCAACTTATGGTAAGAACAATAGGTAATTTTCAAACATACAGTGGTCCGCCTATTACCGGGAGCCAGGCGTTTGCGTATGCTATCAGCGCGAATCCGGTCTTGTTCCAACCTATCTATCAGCCGGGGCCCGACCAGTCCTACATTAAGCACCCTATGTTTGGAAACTATAATACCGGTAACTACAGAAATCCCTACGCGGAAGTAGTTCGCGGGTACCAGGAACGAAATTCGAATAACATGCAGGTGCAACTTGAGTTTAAACAAGATCTCTCGGGTATTCTTACAGAGGGCCTTAATTTTCGTTCGCTTGCAAATCTTACCCGCACTTCGGAATACCGGATTGTAAGGCAGTATAATCCTTATTATTACATGCCTGCCGCGCTTGATCCCCTGACAGGAAATTATACTTACGTTAACCTTAATCCAACCGGAGGAAATGAAGAATTAAATTTCTCATCTGAGGGCCGCGGGCTTTCAGCCTTGTTCTATATGGAAAATGCTTTTTCGTATAACAGGACCTTTAATGATAAACATGCGGTAAGCGGAATGGCAATAGCGACCATGCGCAGCAATATAAATCAGCCGAACGGAGACAACTTCACTTTGCTCAATACGCTGCCTTTCAGGAACGTAAGCTTTTCCGGAAGCTTTACTTATGCGTACGACAGCCGCTACCATTTCCAGTTTGCGTTTGGCTATAACGGGTCAGAACGTTTCGACAACAAATATCGCTGGGGCTTTTTCCCCTCCGGAGGGGTAGCATGGACAGTAAATCAGGAGAAATTTATGGAGCCATTGAAAGATGTGATAAGCACCCTCAGGTTCAGGTTAACGCATGGCCTGGTGGGTAATGACGCCATTTCTGATGCACGTTTCTTTTTCCTGTCTGATATAAATCTCAGCGACGGAGACCGCGCCTTTTCATTCGGGACCATCGGAAACCTGTATACCCGCAACGGTATATCAACCAACCGATATGCAAATCCAACAGTAAGATGGGAGAAATCAACACAAACCAATCTGGGTATCGACCTGGGGCTTTTTAACAATGCCTTCAATCTGACAACGGATATATACCGGCAAGACCGGAGTGATATTGTTCAATCCAGGGCGTCGTTGCCTGCCTCATTGGGACTCGCACAAAATCCCTTGGTGAATATGGGTAAGTATCAAAGTACTGGGGTCGATATGGAAGCAACTTACGATCACTCAGTAAACAGAGATTTGTGGTTTCAGGGAAGAGGTACATTTACATATTCCAGAGGAAAATATGAACAGTATGAAGAGCCCTATTACGAGTATCCGTACCTAAGCCGGCTTGGACTCGCATCCAGCCAGAGACGCGGTTATATAGCAGAGCGGTTATTTACCGATGACCAGGAAGTATTTAACAGTCCCCGGCAAACGTTCGGAAGCGTGATGGGAGGTGATATTAAATATCTGGACGTGAATAATGACGGGGTTATTAATTCGGATGACCAGGTTCCTATTGGCTATCCAACAACCCCTCTTATCAACTATGGGTTTGGGCTCTCAACAGGGTATAAGAATATCGACTTCTCGTTTTTCTTTTCAGGAGTTGCCGGTACGTCCCTGTTCATTTCGCCGATATCCTCCCAACCAGGGGATGATGTACAGGGGATTGCTCCGTTCGGCTCAACGACAGGTCCGAAGGCAGTATTAAAAGAAATTGCCGACAGCCATTGGAGCGAAGAACACCAGGACCCTTATGCCTTCTGGCCACGTTTAAGCCCATCGGCTCTCAATAACAACACGCAGTCGAGCACGTACTGGATGAGAAATGGCGCATTTCTGCGGCTTAAGCAGGCAGAGGTAGGATATACTCTGAATCAGCAACTTACCCGGCGTCTTCATATTGAACGGTTCAGGATATACGCAAGTGCTACCAACCTGTTTAAGTTTAGCTCTTTCGATTTATGGGACCCTGAAATGGGGGGGAACGGACTCGCTTATCCCTTGCAAAGAGTCTTTAACCTTGGCGTTTTTCTAACCCTTTAAAACGATGATGATGAAAAGAATAATAAGTATTATAGCCATATTAATCTCCGTTTGCACCTCTTCATGCAATAAATACATGGATATTGTGCCGGATAACGTTCCTGAGCTGGATAACGCTTTTGCAACACGGATCATCGCCGAACGGTATTTATTTACGTGTTACAGTTATCTCCCCGGCGGATTTGATCTTCAGTCGAATCCTGCATTGTTGGGAGGCGATGAGTTTTGGCTCAATTCTACCGCTAATTTCGGGGAAGGAAGCTACGGAAACTGGTATATCGCCAGGGGGAACCAAAATGTGAATTCTCCCCTGAATAATTACTGGGAAGGCAGCAACCAGGCAAAAAACCTTTGGAGAGGAATACGGGATTGCAATATTTTTCTTGCGAATGTCTATAAGGTACCGGATATGGATGATCTGGAAAAAGACAGGTGGAGAGCGGAGGCCCTGTTCTTAAAAGCGTATTATCATTATTATTTACTGAGAATGTATGGACCGGTTCATATTATGGACGACGAAGTTCCGGTCTTTTCCGACCCGGAAAAAACACAGTATGAAAGAAGGCCCGTTGATGAATGCATGGATTATATCGTCGGTTTGGTAGATAGCGCTATTGTAAATCTTCCGGATGATATCACTGCAACCGCACAGGAAAACGGGCGGCTAAGCAAACTTGTAGCATATGCTATGAAAGCCGAAATGCTGGTTACTGCTGCCAGTCCGCTTTTTAACGGTAACACAGACTATCCGGGTTTTGTAAACTCAGAGAACAAGCCGTTTATTAATCCTGTTTTTAGTTCTGAGAAATGGGTAAAAGCTGCAGACGCCTGTAAATTAGCGGTAGAGTTTGCTGAAACTTATGGTCGCACATTATATAAATGGAAGCCGACATTAAATCTTACCACACCTCCTCAGCAGAGCACCATTAATCAAATGAGTTACAGGGAGGCTCTTGCCCAAAGGGATAATAATTCTGAGCAGATCTGGATAAACAACGTTTCCAGGGCTACGCAGGGCTTTCAGGCAGCAGCTACTGTAAGAAGTTACGATCCTGCCTACGTCGACAACAAAACACTGACGGGATATCTCTCTCCCACTATAAATGTAGCTTTGCTGTATTATAGTAAAAACGGTGTGCCGATTGATGAAGATCTTACCTATGATTATGGCGCCCGGTTCAATCTGCGCGCTGTGCCCACAGGTACTTCGCCATATATGTATAACATGATTCCCGGACATACTACAGTGGGTATGCATTTCGATAGAGAGGACCGTTTTTATGCATCTTTATCATTTGATGGCGGAAGATATTTTATGAGCAGTCATACCAGCGATGCAAATGCATTTAATACGGTGTATCGTTCTGGAGGAAATGCCGCACCCGTCAGTATCGCCTATTATTCTATCACGGGTTATACCCCCAAAAAACTGGTAAGCTACAGAAATGTTGTCGGATCTTCTGATGCCTATACAGTTTACGAATATCCATATCCTATCATGCGCCTTGCAGAACTGTATCTTCTTTACGCTGAAGCACAGAATGAAGCTTCGGGCCCATCGGAAGAAGTTTATAACGCGATTGATAAGGTGAGGGCCCGCAGTGGCCTAAGTGGTGTGGTCGATTCCTGGGCTGGTTATTCCAGGAACCCCGGAAAACCAGCTACAAAAGAGGGCTTAAGGGAAATCATCCGTAGGGAAAGAACAATTGAACTGATGTTTGAAGGGAAACGTTTCTGGGACCTGAGAAGATGGAAAACTGCAACACTAGAGCTCAATGCGAACATCCTGGGATGGGGCATCAGGGAAAAGGAAACACAACTATTCTATCGTTCTGTAAGTCTTTATAACCGCACTTTCGCACAGAAGGACTATCTATGGCCGCTTAGCCTGTCGGAGCTTCGGCGGAATTCTAAATTAACTCAAAATCCAGGTTGGTAAACAATAAAGAAATAAGAATATGAGAATCATATTAAAAAAATATCAGCTGTTACTCTTTGTGCTGCTGCTATCTATATCTGCCTGCAAGGATGCCCTCGACCCTGAACCGATCAGGAAAGGGGATATTCCCGGGGTAGTCGAAAATTTCAGCTCAAAGGAAATCCCCGGAGGCGCCATTATTACTTACGATGTCCCCGAAGGCAGCGACCTTCGATATGTTAAAGCCAGTTACGAGCTCAGCGACGGAACAGCGCGCGAGTCGAAGTCTACCGTTTACAAAAATACAATCACCGTTGAAGGGTTTGCGCAGGCCGGAGAATACGATATTTCGTTAACTGCTGTCGCTGTAGGTGAAGTAGAATCAAAACCGGTCATTATCCGTGTATCGGTGGGAACGCCGCCACATGTCATGGTCGCTGCCAGTATCGCGAACGAGGATAATTTTTATGCAACGTTTGGTGGTATAAATATAGACTACACGAACACTGCGGAAGGAAATATAGTGATTAAGGTGATGGCAAAAGACTCTCTGGATAAATGGCAGGAGATCGGTGCCGAATATACCAGGGCAAAAAAAGGAAGGGTAAGGGTGCGCGGACTGGATACCATTGAGTATACGTTCGGAGTGTACGTTCGCGACCGCTGGAATAATAAATCAGATACTATTATAAAGAAGTTAACCCCCTTGTTTGAAAGTGAGTTTGATAAGGCTTTATTCAGACATGTAAAACTACCCGGCGATACATGGGAAAGACATACCGGGCAAGGGAGAGCGAGGGAGTTACCGGTTCTTTGGAACGGGCTGCATAATCAGCTTGGTGATATATTTCAAACGAAGCCCTCCACTGTAATACCCCAGCATTTCACCTGGGATATGGGAGTGAAAGCAAGGTTAAGCCGGTTTATTTTCTATCCCGATATTCCTGCGAGTCAAAACAACGTCTATATGGGCGGTCAGCCTTCTGTATGGGAGTTATGGGGAAGTAACAACCCGAATCCTGATGGAACGTTTGATGCCAGCTGGACGCTTGTGGGAACATTTCATGCGACAAAGCCATCAGGCTTACCTCTCGGACAAGTGAGCGCAGACGACATTGCACTCGCAAGAAAAGGCGAAGACTTTGAGGTGGAAGGAAAGGTGGAAGCTTTCCGGTACTGGAGATGGAGAACGATTGCTAACTGGGGAAATGTCACCTATGTCGCAATGTCAGAGTTTACATTTTTCGGGGCAATAGAAGAATAATAGAAACCATAGATCTGATCAATGATGAAAAAAACAATAAAATTGTTATTACCCCTTACATTCTTTTTGATATTGGTAATAGCAGCATGTCTGCCCAACGATGGCGATTATAGTGCTTATCTCGATAAGGCTGAAGCCATATACCCCGGCCGGCCCGATTCTGTTATTGTTATGCCTGGTTATAACAGGGCTAACATAAATGCATTAATGAGTACCGATCCGAGGGCTGTAAAGATTCGCCTGTACTGGAATAGCCGCCGGGATTCACTCGACGCGGTGATATCAAAGGATGAAATCGCTAATCGTAAAATAATCCAGGTACCCAACATTCCCGAAGGCGTGTATACTTTCGAGCTTGTAACTTTTGATAAAAGTGGCAATAAGTCGGTTGTCACGGAAAAAACCGGACAAGTCCTCGGGCCTGTTTATGTAAAGGGACTGGCAAATCGTATCGTAAAAAGTAAAGTCAGTATCACCGGAAGTCCTGCCATTATTTGGTATTCAGAAACAGATACCTCTTCTGTTATGGCCGGTACAGAGGTTGCTTATAAATTAAGTTCCGGAGATTCTGCCCGCATCTTCACCTCAAAAAGGAGAGATACTACTATCCTGAAGAATGCCGCGGCTGGTGGAAAATTAATTCTACGAACAGCATATCTTCCCCCAAATGCGATAGATACTTTTTACGCAAAAAGAGATACTATTGCATATTAAAAAACAGTAGCGGGGCACCTTGACCTTTTATAATTAATCAGATGAAACACACACTTTTTTTTCTGCTTCTTTTATTCACCTTTAGGGCTGCGGCCCAACCTAAAATTATTCAAACAGATATCTGCGTTTATGGTGGTACATCGGCTGGCGTTATAGCGGCCTATACGGCCAAAAAGATGAATAAATCGGTCCTGTTGATAGAGCCGGGGAAGCGCCTTGGCGGCTTGTCTTCCGGAGGACTTGGTTTTACCGATATCGGAAATAAGTCGATCGTTACAGGTGTAGCGCGCGATTTTTACCGTCAGGTGGGTAAGCATTACGGAAAGTTTGAACAATGGGTATTTGAGCCGAAGGTGGCAGAAGCGGTTTTTAAGGAATATGTAACAAAAGCCGCTTTGCCGGTTATTTATCAGAAACGGGTAATTAAAGTCAAAAAGACGGGACAGCGTATTGACGAGATCCTACTTGAAGATGCCTCGGGTCGAGGCACCAAAGCCATGATTGTCAGAGCGAAGATGTTTATCGATTGCTCTTATGAGGGCGACCTGATGGCACGGGCCGGGGTTTCCTATACGTATGGAAGAGAAGCGAACTCGCAGTATAACGAAAGCATCAACGGGGTACAGATGAAGAATAAGCATCAGTTTCCTGATGGGATAGATCCTTACAAGGTTCCCGGAATGCCCGAAAGCGGTTTGCTGTGGGGAGTAAGCGCTGAGCCTTTGGCTCCTGAAGGTTCGGGTGACAAAAAGATCCAGGCGTATAACTTCAGGATCTGCCTTACAAGCGATCCGGCAAACAGGGTTCCTGTCACAAGGCCGGTTAATTATGATTCTACCAAATACGAGCTCCTGCTCAGGTATATCGAATTTGCCAAACCGAAGGAAGTTGCCGGCAGCGTTCTGAAGTTCGATCACATGCCCAACCGCAAGGTCGACATTAACAATCAGGGTCCCTTTTCGACGGATATGATCGGCATGAACTATGATTATCCCGATGCAGATTACGCAAGGCGGAATATTATATTTAAAGCACACGAAACCTATAATAAGGGCTTATTATACTTTCTCGGAAACGATCTGCGTGTTCCTGAGCATTTGCGGAAAGATATGCTGAAATGGGGATACCCAAAGGATGAATATACAGATAACGGCCACTGGACACCTCAGCTGTACGTTCGCGAAGCCCGAAGGATGGTGAGCGATTATGTAATGACGGAGGCGAACTGTCTGGGGAAAGTGGAAACGCCGGACGCCGTAGGTGCTGCCGCTTATACAATGGATTCGCATAATGCACAGCGCTTAGTTGTAAACGGAATGGTTAAAAATGAAGGCGACGTACAGCACAAAGTACCTGCACCATATCCGGTATCCTACCGGTCAATTGTACCAAAAGCCGGAGAATGTGCGAACCTTCTGGTGCCGGTTTGCCTTTCAGCAAGCCATATCGCCTACGGATCAATAAGGATGGAACCTGTTTTTATGGTCTTAGGCCAGTCAGCAGCAACGGCGGCCTCCATGGCGATTGATACCCGCAAGCCCGTACAAAAGATCGATGTAAGTCAGTTGCAGGCCTTACTGAAAACGAAGCCTCTCGCGGATAACAGCCCGGCCGACATCCTGGTCGATAATGATGATAAGGACTATGTCGAAATAACCGGTAACTGGCAAAAGGCAGGCGGAGGCTACGGCCCTTCTATGCTCATAGACAGCACCGGTTCTGGTGCAGCTATCAAATTCTTCCCGTTAATAAAGTCGCCGGGTAAATATCACGTATACACTTATATTACAAAGGTCAAGGGGCTCGCCAGTCTGATTAACTACACGATCTATGACGGAACAAATAGTAAGTCCGTTGAACTGGATCCCCGCAAGGTAAATGTAAGCGGACAAACGTCCGGCGAGTGGACATCGTTAGGTGTTTTTGATCTCAAAGAAGGAAAGAATGCTTATATAGAAATAAGCAATCATAAAAAAGCGAATGAAAATACAATAGCCGACGCTATCCTGATTGTTCCTGAACATTGATAGAAATTACAGATGCAAAGAAGACAAGTATTAAAAAGCATATTGACATCGGCAGCGGGTATCGCGGTCCTCAAAGCCGGGGCGTCAACCATTGAGGAAATATCAACCGGGTTTGTTTCGCAACCGGAAACGAATGAGCCGGTCGTTATCAATTCGGGCGTCGGTGGTAACAATACCGTCGATCTGTTAAACCGGATAGAGAAGGATTGCTACGCTCATAAGCCGAAGCTCACCGTTCTGATGATTGGAACAAATGATATGAACAGCAGGAAGTACGTTCCGCTTGACCAATATGAAAAGAATCTCTCTCAGATTATTACCGGTATTAAGGATAAAGGAAGCAAAGTTTTATTGATGACTATTCTTCCGTTCTATGAACCTTATTTGATGACGCGGCATCCCGCGGCTTTTTACGAGCCGGAAGGACCTGTAAAACGGAGGGCACAGGTTATCGAAGTGATAAAACGGGCGGCAAAAAAGCATAAAACACACCTTCTCGATCTGGGTATGCGGTTTGAAGCTGTTGGAAAGATAGGCACAGACAAAGACTCGCTTATAAAAAATGAAGCGAATAGCAACAAGACCGACGGGCTTCATCCAACCGCCAATGGTTACCGGTTTATTGGCCTTTCGGTCTATGATTATATCCTATATCATGACCTTCCTAAAACGAATATCGTTTGCTTTGGCGACAGTATCACCCACGGTGATGGGCCGGTCGAAAGCTATCCTGGCTATTTAAAAAGATTGCTGAGCAGTTCCAAATAGCGGATAATAAGTATCCATCAATGTTTGAATCTGAGATAAATCGGCAAAATGTTGAATAAATTATAAAGAATACATTGTTTTACTTTGGCGGTCGGGGCAAGTCTTGAATTAAAGGAACTATACACATTCCTTCGTCCAATTAGGATCGTTCAAATATTTACCGGCACATATGTAAATATGAACGCTATCGACTTTGTCCAAAGGCGAAAATAATGCATGAAACTAATCAGATAATATATAAATTTTTATAAAGTGAATAGATACCATTCAGTACTACTGTTTTTATTTCTTTTGGTTCGTGCAAGTCTTAATGCGCAGACAAGCGCCTCGCTTAGCAACGCTTCCTCCGAAAACTCTATCTTCCTGAGGTCTCAAAAAGGCTTTAACGGAAAGTTCGAATGGAAAATTAGAAAAGCGGGGGACGTAAAGGGCGGAGGCGCTGTATTGTCAAAAGCTGACTACAGAAGTAATGATTGGTATCCTGCCATTGTACCGGGAACTGTTTTGAATACGCTGGTGAGTAATAAAGTTTATCCCGAACCCTATTATGGCGACAATAACCGCAAAGAGAGAAATCTTATCCCGGATATTTCCCAGGCTGGCAGGGACTTCTATAACTACTGGTTCAGAACCGAATTTTCGGTTCCCGCAGCTTTTGCAGGCAAGAGGATCTGGCTGAAATTCCACGGGATAAATTACCGTTCGGAAATTTGGCTGAATGGTAAGAAACTGGGCAATATGGCCGGCATGTTCAATTCACAAAGCTTCGATATCACAGCCATTGCCTCTTTGCAATCAAAAAATGTACTGGCAGTAAATGTCCTTCCGGTCGACGTCCCCGGCACAAGCAACCGCGCAAATAACAATCGTCAGGGTGCTGTCGGAGAGAACAAGAATGGGGGAGATGGCGAGATTGGTAAGAATGTCACGATGCTGATGAGTGTAGGCTGGGATTTTACATCGCCTGATGGTATCCGGGATCGTAACACCGGAATCTGGAAAGACGTAGAAGTCTACGCCACAGGCGACGTGCTGCTTGAAAATGCCTTTGTTCAGTCGAAGCTGCCACTTCCTGATACCACCTCTTCGCGCGAAATAGTTTCTGTTGAAGTTGTTAATGCCACTTCAAAAGCGCAGAAAGGGACGGTTTCAGGCCTGATCAGCGAGAACGGCGTCAGCTTTCAGCAGGCGGTTCATCTTGCCCCTCATGAACGGAAAACGGTGATATTCCGTCCGGAGCAATACAAACAACTGGTAATTAAAAATCCTAAGCTCTGGTGGCCCGTGAACAAAGGGAAGCCCAATCTCTATACGCTTAACCTGAAATTTGTAAACGCTGCCAACCAGGTGAGCCACACAGCGAAAACCCGTTTTGGCATCCGGGAAATAAGTTCAGATCAGAATACGCCTGATAAATCCCGGAGGTTTTATGTCAACGGGCATCCTGTATTCATAAGAGGCACCAACTGGGTTCCCGAGGCGATGCTGCGTAATACAGAAAAACGTACCTATACCGAATTGAGATATACGCGGCAGGCCGGCATTAACCTGATCCGCTTATGGGGCGGCGGCATTGCCGAGTCGGACTATTTTTACCAGCTGTGTGATGAACTGGGACTGATGGTTTGGTCGGAATTCTGGATCACCGGAGACACCCGGTTCCCCGTCGACACCGCTCTGTATTTTAAGAATCTTGAAAATACTATCAAGAGAATTCGCTCACACGCATCTTCGGCCTATTATGTTTCGGCGAACGAGTCGACCGAGCTGAAGGGTGCCGGAGAGTTGATCCACCGCCTTGACAGTACAATTGGCTATCAGGTGCAAAGTGAGTGCTGCGGAATCCATGATGGCAGTCCCTATAAATACGAAAACCCTATGCAGTATTTTGAGAATACCGCATCTCCGCGAGGCAGCAGGGTAGATGGATTTAATCCTGAATATGGGGCACCTTGTTTGCCAACCCTCGAGTCCCTTCAGGAAATGATGCCTGCAAAAGACTTATGGCCGGCCAATGATACCGTATGGAACTACCTGGACGGCGGAGGCTTTCACCAGATAACGACTAAATATCGCCAGGCGGTAGAAGAATTCGGAAAATCTTCGTCTATTGCCGAGTATGCGCGTAAAGCGCAATTGGTGGGTGCGCTGAACTTCAGGGCTATCTGGGAGGTATGGAATTATAACAAGTTTAACTACGGCGACCGTTTTGCCTCCGGGTTTTTATTCTGGTATCATAACAGTCCGCTGCCCCAGACAGGCAGCCGCCTGTACGACTGGTCGCTTGAACCAACAGCAGCTCTGTATTACTCTCAGAATGGATTGGCCCCTCTGCACCCGCAATTTGATTACTTAAAGAATACGGTATCCGTGTATAACGATTATCGCCTCGCTTTCAGTAAGTATAGTGTGGAGGCTACTGTATATGATCTGAACTCGAAGGCGGTCTTTAACCAGTCGAAGGTTATCGACATCCCTTCAGACGGCGTAGTAAATGACGCCCTTAAGATTGATTTTCCGGATAACATATCGCAGGTTCACTTTATTAAGCTGCAATTGAAAGATGCTGCCGGGAAGGTTGTAAGCGATGCTTTTTACTGGCGCTCGAAAGATCAGTATAAAGGCGCATGGACAATAACCGGTCCGGCTGTTTCTGGATTTTCGGATATTAATAAACTGCCGGCTACTGAATTGAAAATAAAGGCAGGTGCCAGAAAGGCTGCCGGTAAATCGCTGATTGATGTTACCATCTCCAATTCGGGCAATGCACTTGCATTCTTTACCCGTTTAAAGCTTAAGGATGCAAAAGGCGCTATCGTAAAGCCTGCTTTTTATAGCGATAACTTTTTCTCCCTGTTGCCGGGTGAGTCGAAAACCGTTACAATTGAAATTCCTGCCGACTCTTTTGCCGGCAAGCAAGTAGATGTGGTAACAGAGGGCTTTAATACCACCGGGATGACGATCCGTGTTACCTTAAACTAATCTTTGATATCGTCCATACGTCAAACCGTATGGACGATATCAAAGATCCTGTTCGATCGCTTTATAAATAATACTATACCCTACCTGGGTCCGGTTTTAAACCGGCCTGTACCCAGCATGTAACTCTTTTTAAATCCAGTCACTACGTTAGCGTCCATATTACGTGATGAGTGCGTTAAAAGTCCGTGTTTTGGCATTAAAACACGGACTTTTAACATAGTTTTTATATTGTTTGACCGCAAAGGCTGAAATGCAGTCCAAACGTTGTTTATACCTTTATACAGCCCGTTTTTAGATCGCCTTGCTGCACCTGCAGAGCTAATCCGCTCTCTTTCAGGAGAAAGTGGTTTAATCTTTAAAGAAAAAAGATTTCAAATTTTTATGTTTTAATTTTCAGTATTCTTAAATTAGCTTCATAAACCAAACCGATGTTCATCTAAACCAAAACGGGCATGGCAATCATACAAGGCAAATATTTAAGGGGAAGCGTAGGGAATTACGCATTCCGCAAGGTCGGCAACCGCAACATTATACAATCTAAGCCAGGCCGGGGCACGGTCCGTCAAACGGAGGCCACGCGGGAGAGCAGCGCCGAGTTTGGTCTGGCCAGTACAGCAGGCAAGATGCTTCGGTATGCCTTTGGGAACCTGTACGGGTATGAGTATGATGGCAGGATGATGAACAGGATGGTCAGAACACTTACCGAAGTGATCGGCAAGGACGACAGGCCTCGGGGACAAAGGGAGATCACCGGCGGAGATATCAGCAGGCTGAAGGGCTTCGAGTTCAATGCGGCGGCCCCTCTGCGCAACCAGTGGAAGCTGACACCGGAGGTGGGGATGGATGAAAAGGGAACGATCCGGGTGAGCTTTCCGTCGTTCGCGTATCTAAAAGACCTGACGCCATCCTCCAGTTGCAGCTATTGCATCATCAAGGCCCAGGTGATCGCCTTCGACTTTAAGAACAGCCGGTACAAGAGCCTTGGAGAAGAGAAGCTGGAAGTGAAACTGATTACCGGGCGTCAGGAGGCCACCGAATGGACGTTTGAGTCGGACGTACCGGAAGGATGTTTACTTCTGGTGGGGTTCTCTCTGAAATACTACCGGAACAATAACGGGATCCTGGAGATCGTACAGGACCGTTCAAAACACAGTTCAACAGAGATCATCGGGAGCTTTATCCGTGCTGATCGGGAAACGCCGTATGAGGAACCACCGCAGATCATCCGGGTATCCAAATACGAATCATGGGCACCGGATTCAGGCTGGCGAAAGGTCGGGTTAAACAGCAAGGCCTATAACAAGCTGCAAAGGCAAAGGCTGAAACAGGCAAAGGGGAAGAGCCCAACAGTGGCGAAGGAGAAGACAAAGGATAAGGATGGCTGGACGAAGATGTAATTTTGCCACGGGCTGCTATCTGTAAAGTACTGACTTACATTCGGAACCAGAACGCTGAATAAAATGGATCTTTTGCAGATACACGAAGGTACAAAAGTCTTATCGGGAAGCTTCAGTTGCAAACTGAAAACAGCAACACATTATTGACACGTATAATGAAAGGCTAAGTAGCTTATAGTTTTATAAAAAGTAAAGAGTACCAGGTAATTTGTACCACTTGTTATGTATCAGTTTAGCTAACCATGAAATCACCCGGTTCGGCGTCTGAATTTTCTTTTTTTTTGCTAAATCGATTGGGTGGGCTATATTTGTTTGAACTGCAGGTGTAGAGATGGGTGCTGTGTTTCAGGGAGTTATCCGCAGGGGATTATAGATTCAAATGAAACTGAAAATCTTTTTATACGCTATACTGGCAATTACATTTGTTCAGCCAGCGAACTTATTTTCTCAAAACTTTAAAAGCGGGGTATATTATAAACTAATTAACAAAAAAGGCTTAGCGGCCGATACCCGAGGTGCCAACGAGAATAATTCGGAGCTTTATCTCGCAAAGACCGATAAGGGAAGCACCGGACAGATATGGTTACTTAGCGAAAATGAAAAAGGTTCTTATATTATTACAAGCCCGGTAAGCTTTCGAAGCCTGGATAATGCTAATAAGCGCTCGGGAAGCGGGAATGCAGTGGTATTATGGGATAGGGATGACTATAATGAAAATCAGCAATGGAAAATTGTTAAAAAGGACAAGGACAGCTATACGATAACGTCGCAGGCATCGGGTTTCAATTTGTCGTTTAAAGCTGATGCGCGCGGGGAAATAAAGTTATTCCAGATGCCGGCTAATGCGGATGACCCGAACCAGGAATGGCAAATAAAGGAATTTACCGCAAAAATTCATATTCCAAAGAGAGTTGGACTGACGGAATGGGAGAATGAAGAGATCTTTGGGGTAAACAAGGAACCTGCCCACGTTTCCTATATCCCTTTTGCATCTGCAGAAGAGCTTAAAAACGATCCGACTTACAAAACTCCCTGGGAAAAAACCAAGTCGTCTTTGTATCAGTCTTTAAACGGAAACTGGAAATTTAACTGGGTAAAGCAACCTTCGGAAAGACCTCTTGAATTTTATAAGCCAGAATACGACGTTTCGTCGTGGAAAGAAATTCAGGTGCCATCCAACTGGGAGATGCACGGCTATGGTACACCAATCTATACCAATATTACCTATCCTTTTAAAAACGATCCGCCTTTCATTAAGCCAGAGCCGGGTTATACCAACGAAAAGGAGCCGAATCCGGTAGGGTCATACAGAAGAAGCTTTTCCATTCCGGAAAACTGGGCGGGGAAAAGGATCTATCTCCGGTTTGAGGGCGTTTATAGCGCCATGTATGTATGGGTAAATGGTAAAAAGGTTGGCTACAGTGAGGGCGCTAATAACGCTGCCGAATTTGACGTGACTAATTATGCCCAAGCAGGAGAGAATACCCTTGCTGTTGAGGTATATCGCTGGAGTGATGGAAGTTATATAGAGGATCAGGATATGTTCAGGCTAAGCGGCATCCATAGAGACGTTTCTGTTTATGCTTTGCCGGAAGTTCATATCCGGGATTATTATGTGAAAACCGATTTCAGTGGACAGGATTTCTCTTCTTCGGTTTTTAACGCCAAAATTTCTGTCAGGAATATGGGAAAACAGGCCTTGAAATCCGGGGAACTTCAGGTTTCGGTACTTGATCCTAAAGGGAAAGAAGTACTTACATTAAAACAGCCTCTTTCTTCTATCGAAAAAGCAGGGGAAAAGGGGTATAACCTGAATGCCACAGTTAAAAATCCACAGCTCTGGTCGGCAGAAACGCCTGATCTCTACACGGCTATATTTACGCTGAATGATGAGACCGGGAATACGCTTGAAGTTATTTCGTCAAAATTCGGTTTCCGCAAAGTAGAAATTAAGAATAAACGGGTACTGGTTAACGGTAAACAGGTGTTCTTTAAAGGAACTAACCGCCACGATATTCATCCGCAGTTGGGGAAAGCCGTTCCTGTGGAATCAATGATTCAGGATATCCTGCTCATGAAGAAGGCTAATATTAACACTATCCGGACCAGTCATTATCCCAACGATCCGAAGATGTATGCGATGTTCGATTATTACGGGCTATATACGATGTCTGAAGCGGACCTTGAATGTCATGGAAATAACTCGATCAGCAGGATGCCCAGCTGGCTTCCGGCCTTTACCGACCGGAATGTGAGGAACGTAGAAGAGCACAAGAACCACCCTTCTGTGGTGTTTTGGTCGATGGGGAATGAGAGCGGATCAGGAACAAATTTTGATGCAGTGTATAAAGAGATCAAGAAGATCGACAGTACCTTAATCGTCCATTACGAAGGAAAGAACAACGCTGCAGACATGGATTCGAGGATGTATCCGTCAATAGACTACATGACTTCTGTTGACCGGCAAAATACGGATAAGCCATTTTTCCTCTGTGAGTATGCTCATGCTATGGGGAATGCTATTGGTAATCTTTCTGAATACTGGGATTACATCGAAAATAAATCGCAGCGTATGATTGGCGGCTGTATCTGGGATTGGGTAGACCAGGGTTTAAACAAGACGGGGGAACCTAAGGACCGGTATTATTTTGGCGGTGATTTTGGTGACAAGCCCAATGATTTCGACTTTTGCAATAATGGAATTACCACGCCCGACCGCAGGGCTACGGCAAAGATGCTGGAGGTAAAGAAGGTTTACCAGTACATTAAGATGGTGCCTGTTGACCTTTCGGTAGGCAGTATGAAGATCATTAACCGCTATGATTTTATCAACCTTAAACAGTTTGATTTAAAATGGAGCGTTTTGAAAGATGGCAGAGTGGTAGATTCGGGTGCTATCGTGCCGCAGGATGTCAGGCCTGATGATTCGGTGGAACTGGTGATTCCTTTTATCAACAGATTTGAGAGCGGAAGTGAATATTTCCTCAACCTCGAGTTTAAACTGGCCAAAGAGGCGCTTTGGGCTGAGCCGGGTCATGTGGTAGCTTCCGCCCAGTTTGCCTTAACCCCGCGGCCAGCACTTGCGGCGGTTGATACTCTAGGTGTAGAAAGACTTTATGCTTCTGAAAGAGAAAATATCGTGAACATTTCGGGAAGTGATTCTGACGTGCAGTTTGACAGGACGACGGGTTTGCTTGTTTCACTGAAATACGCCCGCAAAGAAATGATCCATGAGGGGAGAGGTCTGGCGTTCAACTGGTATAGGAGCATAAATAACGATCCGCGTAAGTTTGTTGAACCAAAGATAAAGCTTGAAGGGTTTACGTACCTGCCTTCTCAGGATGGCAAGACGGTAATCGTGAGAACAAGGTATACTGCTGTTATCCCTGGTGAGAAACAGGGCACGGTTTCTTATTCGGTTAACTATTTAATTTCGCCGGGAGGTGTTATTGATGTTGAAGCGACCTTCGACAATACCAAAGATGCATACCATGTGCCGCGACTAGGGCTGCAGATGTCGCTGATCCCCGAGATGGAACAGGTGGAATGGTATGGTCGTGGTCCGCATGAAAACTATGCAGACCGCAAAGCTTCTGCTTATTTCGGCGTATATAACAATACGGTGGATGCCATGGAAGAGTATTATGTGAGGTCGCAAAGCATGGGCAACCGCGAAGATGTACGCTGGTGCAAGCTAACCAATGCAAGCAAAGAGGGTATAAAGATCTTTTCAAAAGATAAGATGAACATTAGTGCGATGCATTATCTTGAGCAGGATCTTTGGAATGCTGTTCATGCATTTAAACATTCGGGGATCAAGAAACCGGAAACGATCTTATATCTCGATTACATGCAAAGGGGAATCGGGAATGCAAGCTGCGGCCCGGGCCCTTTAAAAGAATATGAAATTCCGGCGGGTAACGCTCACGTTTATTCTTTCAGAATCGAACGAAGCGGAATTTAATATGCAAAAGACTGGTGACAATTAATCAAAGGAAGGATAGATATAACGGATAGTTCTTATTGCCACATCATCAAACTCTTGTTGAGGCGTATCACCTTTACTTCCAGTTTTTTAGACCAGGATTGTAAAATTTTGGATTCAATAGTTTGCTAAAACAATTTAGTTATGTATGTTTGGTTATGGCATTTATTAGAATGCCATAACCAATTTAGATTAAACTGTTTTATTAATTATTTGATGAAATACATTTGGAGGGTAACAAAAAGGGATGGCTCGCACGAGTAGCAGACAGTACTACCTGGACAGGAAGCGTATTACCGGCGATATGCACGGACAGGCTCCTGTTCTTTGGTGTGCCTTTGCTCTGTTAAATTAACTAGCTAACACATTGATAGAATATATATGAAAAGAAGAACCTTTATTAAGAGCGCAGGGGCATTAGGTGCCGGGTTTGTTCTAAGCAACAATTTTGCTTTTGCTACTCCGCCTGCATTTCCAGTGGTAAGAACTGCTCCGGCATCCAGGAAGTTCACCAGTAAAGCAGTTGAAAAAGCTATCGCTGAATTTAAAAAGAATGTAAAGAATGAGGAGCTGGGCTGGTTGTTTGAGAACTGCTTCCCAAATACGCTCGATACTACCGTTTTTCCGGAGGTTAACAATGGAGTGCCTGATACATACGTAATTACAGGAGATATTGATGCGATGTGGATGCGCGACAGTACGGCACAGGTTTGGCCATATATGCAGTTTATAAAACAGGATAAACCACTTCAGCAGCTGATAGCTGGGGTAATTAACCGCCAGGTGACATATATCCTCAAAGATCCTTATGCTAATGCCTTTTATCATGATCCCAATAAGAAAGGGGAATGGTCTACCGATCATACCGACATGAAACCCGGTGTTCATGAAAGGAAATGGGAGATCGACTCTCTTTGTTATCCTATCCGGCTTGGATATCACTACTGGAAAAGCAGCGGCGACACGAAACCGTTCGGTGAACAATGGCAGGCCGCTATTAAGGCGATACTGAAGACCTTCAAAGAGCAACAGAAAAAAGAGAATAAAGGACCGTATAAATTTCAGCGCAGTACGCCGAAGGCGTCGGATACACAGCCGATGGCCGGATATGGCTTTCCTGTAAAACCAGTTGGACTGATTTGTTCTGCATTCAGGCCGAGTGATGATGCGACGTTATACCAGTTTCTGATACCGTCCAATTTCTTTGCAGTGGTAAGTCTTAAAGAAGCTGCAGAAATGATGGAGGCGATAGCTAAAGACAGCAAAACTGCCGGCGAATTAACAGCGCTTGCTACTGAAGTTGAACAGGCATTAAAGCTTTATGCGACGGCCGACCACAAAAAGTATGGTAAGATATATGCATTCGAGGTTGACGGATACGGGAATCAGCTCTTTATGGATGATGCAAACGTGCCAAGTCTGATGTCGTTACCTTATTTGAAGGCCGTCGAAACCAGCGATGCAGTTTATCAGAATACGCGCAAGTTTATCTGGTCGGAAGATAACCCTTACTTCTACAAAGGAACAGCAGGAGAAGGATATGGCGGTCCGCACGTGGAAAGAGATGGCATGATCTGGCCTTTGAGTATTATCATCTATGGTCTTACCAGCACCGATGACGCAGAGATTAAGCGTTGTGTGGAAGTGCTGAGGACGACGCACGGAGGTACAGGTTTTATGCATGAGACGTTCTTTAAAGACGATCCGAAGAATTTCACCCGTTCATGGTTTGCATGGGCCAACACTATTTTTGGTGAGTTCTTATGGAAAACGTATAAAGAAAGACCTCACTTGCTTGTCTGATTTAACGGAAACGGTGAATGTTGATTCATAAATGGCAGTCCGATTTGCATCACAGCGATGCACCATAAGCTAAGGGGCATCGCTGTGATATTGATAAAGAATAACTATTAAATATTATATTTGGACTCCATTAAATCGTTAAAGTGAAGAAAAAACTTTCCATTAGTGATATTGCAAGAAGCCTGAACATATCGGTCACTACCGTTTCTTTTATTTTGAATGGCCGCGCTGAAGAAAAGCGGATCAGCGAAGAGCTTGTACAGCGTGTTCAGAAATATATAGCGGAGGTTGGATATAAGCCTAATTCTCTTGCCAGAAGCTTAAGGACCGGTAAATCGAACACGATCGGACTGATGGTAGAAGATATTTCCAATCCCTTCTTCGCTAATATTGCGAGGATGATTGAAGATAATGCCTATAAGAATGGATATAAGATCCTCTACTGCAGTACGGATAACGATACAGAGAAGACAAAGGATTTGATCCAGATGTTCCAGGAAAGGCATGTGGATGGATATATCATAGCCCCGCCCGACGGGGTGGAGGAAGAAATAAATACACTTATAAGCTCAGGATCGCCGGTCGTCCTGTTTGACCGTAACCTGCCTGGTGTTCATACTGACTATGTTGGTATTGATAATTATGGCAGTACTTATCATGCTATAAATTACCTTATCAGGAAGGGGTACAAAAACATAGCCTTTATCACGCTGTATTCACTCCAATCCCAGATGCAGGAGCGTATGCAGGGATATGAGAGTGCACTTGCTGAACACCAGATGAATCAGCATATAAAGGAAATTCCTTACAGCAATGATCCTGATGATATTATTAAACATGTATCGGCTTTTTTAAGCAGAAAAAAGGAAGTAGATGCAGTGTTGTTCGGTACGAACTACCTCGCCGTAAGCGGACTACGTGCCATCTATAACCTTGGACTGAAAATACCGTCAGATCTGGCAGTAATAGCATTTGATGATCATGATGTTTTCGAATTAAGCAACCCTTCTATTACAGCCATTAAACAGCCTATTCAAGAGATTTCTGGTGAGGTTATCAATTTGTTGCTCAAGGGATTGAAGTCGCCGTCGAAGCTAAAAAAACCTGAATCACTTATATTAAAGACAACTTTAGAGCTTAGGAAATCTTCAAAGTAGAACAGCTTTTAGTTACTATAGGAGTGTGTCTTGTCGCTTTTTTTTAAATTTTCGCACTTTATCGAAAAAAATATACATTTGCTAAATCGTTTAACCTGTTTCACCTATGAAAACTATGTCTGCTATATGAAGAAATATAAATAAGAATAACGAGCGTTTTAGAAAAGGTATAAAGTGGTGGCTACAGGAGCCAGCCACGGTACATTCCTATGTCTCTTAATTTTTCGATCACATCGCCATCTATTAAACTATTCAAATAAATCAAACAACTATTATGAAACACAAGAGAAAAGTAACACTTCTGTGTGCATTGTTAGTGTTTATGCTAAACAGTATAAACGCCTTTGCTCAGAACCAGATCAAAGGAAGAGTGACAGCTTCCAGCGACAAACAGCCCTTACCGGGGGTTTCGGTAAATGTGAAAGGGAGCCAGAAGGGAGTGTCGACTGACGTCAACGGTAATTTTGTAATTCAGGCAGGCCCAAGGGATGTTTTGGTGTTTACTGCTATTGGATTTGCTAATCAGCAGGTAACCGTAGGCGATCGCACTGAGATCAATGTAGTGATGAAAGATGAATCACAGAATCTGAAAGAAGTAGTTGTAATTGGCTACGGCTCGATTTCCCGTGATAAGCTTACCAATGCGGCAGTGAGCGTAAAAGCAGACGAGTTCAGACAGGGGGGAGCGAGGAATGCCATGGACCTTTTACAAGGTAAGGTAGCCGGACTTAACATTACCAGAAGCAGCAACAACCCCAATTCCGGAGTTTCCTTACAGCTCAGAGGAGTGACGTCTGTAGAGGGCAGCAGGTCGCCGTTGATAGTCATTGACGGGATTCCGGGGGGAAACCTCGACCTTTTGCAGCAGGACGATATAGAGTCGATGGACGTGCTAAAAGATGGTTCTGCAGCTGCTATCTATGGCACCAGGGCAAATGGAGGAGTCATACTGGTAACGACCAAAAAAGGTAAAGAAGGTCCGGCCAGGTTTGATTATTCAACTTACTTCCGTACCGAATCAGTGGTTAAGAAGTATGATTTTATGACAGCTGAAGAGGTGAGAGCAGCGATCGCAGCAGGGCAGCTTCCCGCAAACCGCGATAATGCAGATTGGGGAGGAGCTTCGACAAACATGTTTGATGAAGTGGTAAACGACAATCCTGTAAGCCAATATCACAATCTTGCATTATCAGGCGGGACCAAAAGTACCAGCTACCGGGCGAGCATCTTTTTTCAGGATCTTAAAGGAATCGCCAAAGAAAGCGGCCGAAAAAACTATGGTGGCAGGCTGAATATTAATCAAAAGGGATTGAATGACCGGTTGAGCGCGCAAATAAACCTTGCCACAAATTTCAATACCGCTAATATGCTTGGCAACAGTCTTAACTGGGAGACAGCCTACACCCGGCTCCCCACTCAGCCTATATATAACGCCAACGGTACATATTGGGAGGACCTAACCACGACATCTTCAAATAACCTTGTAAGCGTTTTAAACCAGCAGTCGAATAACCGTACTCAGCAAACAAGTTCTGCCGATGCGAAATTTACCCTTGATATTGTCAAAGGGCTTAAGGCTTCGGTTTTCGGCTCTCTGCAAAGAGATAGTTATACTGATAATGTTTACTATGATATTAACTCAAGGGCTTCGGTAGCCGGCACCATAACACCGGAAGGGGGGAGAAATGTTGTTCCAAGAGGTACCGGATATGCTTTCAAGGGTAACAGAATGGAGAACGACTATGCCTTTGAGCCAACAATTGACTATTCGACCAGGATTGATGACCACTCGATAAATGGCATTGTTGGATACAGCTACCGTTATAATGTATGGGAAACTTCGGGCATGGCTAACTCGGGTTATTTCAACGATCAGTATGATAATAACAATATGGGAGCGGGGATGTATCAGCAATCTGACGCTTCTTCGATGCAGAGTGAGAAGCAGGACAACACGCTGATCGCTTTTTTTGGAAGAATAAATTATTCGTTTAAAGACAAATATATGGCACAGGTGATCCTGCGGAGAGAAGGGTCGTCAAGATTCGGTGCGAATAATAAATGGGGAAATTTTCCGGCGGTATCTGTGGGCTGGAATATCAGCCGTGAAGACTTTATGCAGGGTGTGTCATTTATTGACTTTCTGAAGCTGAGGGCCGGTTATGGTGTGACAGGTAATTCGGGTTATGCTAATTATACTTCGCTGATTACTTTGGGAACCGGAGGCTTTTATTTATACCCCGACGGTGTGTGGAGGCAAACCTATGGACCTGATCGAAATCCCAATCCGGACCTTAAGTGGGAGGAAAAGCGGGAGCTGAATATTGGTGTTGATTTTAATTTGTTTCAAAACAGGATCGGCGGATCGCTGGATGTTTTCAGTAGGAAGACGGTGGATTTGCTAGGTACTGTGCAGAATCAGCTCCCTTCGTACATTACTGAAAGGCTGTTTTATAATATAGGAACCATTGCGCAAAGTGGAGTCGAGCTGTCTGTAAACGCTACGCCAGTAAAAAAGAAAGATTTTACCTGGAGCATGGATGTTACAGCGAGTACTGTCAGCAACAAAATGGATAAGTATTCGAGTCCTCAATTCCGCACCTCTGACTTGAGTTTTGGCAGCATTGGAGGAGCAGGGGCTTTGGGGGATGCCATCAGGACCAGAGAAGGCGATGATATTGGCAATTTCGTAGGTAAACGATTCGCCGGTTTTGATGATGCAGGGAACTGGCTTTTCTTTAAGAGGGACGGTTCGAGGGTCACAGCGGATCAGATTATAATGTCGCCAACAGATCCGAATACCGATCTTGCAGTATTAGGCAATGGTATTCCAAATTATTATGCATCGTGGACCAATACTTTCAACTATAAGAGTTTTGATTTGCGGATATTCCTTAGAGGTAAGTTTGATTTCGATATTCTAAACCGGATGGAGATGACCTATGGTAACAAAACAACATCAAGCAACCTGTTAACGAGTACCTTCACCCGTCATGCCCAGCTCAATTCTTCGGATTCGCCGGCATACATGTACTCTGATTATTTTCTGGAGTCAGGTGACTTTGTAAAGATCGACGAAATAACACTGGGGTATAACTTTAAACTGAAGACACCTCATGTGAAAAATTTAAGGGTATACGCGACGGGTCAGAACCTTGCCACGTTCACCAGCTACACAGGTAATGACCCTGATTTTGTAAACGACAATGGACTTGATCCTGGTATGGACATAAGGAATCCATATCCGGCCACCCGTTCATTTTTAGTTGGTATTCAGGTTGGATTTTAAAAGTTTTGAGATGAAAACAATAAAGAGTTATATCAAATATTTGGTACTGGCGATGTCTGTTATGGTAACGGCCTCCTGTACGAAGCTTGACGAGAATATATACAGCAAACTGGAAACAGGGAATTTTTACAATAATAAAAATGAAGTGTTATCAGCTGTTCTGAGACCTTACACTCATGCAAACGCTTGGATCACACCGGGGCAGAACGGATGGTGGCGGATCAGTGAATTGTCATCAGACCTTTTATCATGGCCCCAAAAGGGGAGACATGGTTATGACGACGGAAAATGGATCAGAGATCATTACCATACCTGGATCTATGATGATGAAGCAGTTTGGGAGCCATGGAGATTAATGTGGTGGGGGCTCGGCTTATGTAACGATCCTATCGAGAATCTCGAACGGCGGGAAGCTGCAGAAATGGGAATTACACAGGAAGAGAAGGACGCTTATATCGGGGAAATGAAGCTGCTTAGGGCTTTTCATCATATGAGACTGATGGATCTCTGGGGTAATATTCCAATTGTTACTGTTGTTGGTGAGAAAGATCCTCCTACTAAGCCAAGGACGGAAGTCTTTAATTTCATAGAAAAGGAGATCCTCGAAAACATGGAAAACCTTCCAAACCTTTCGTCAAACAATATAGGACGGATCTCGAAAGCCGCCGCATATGGCATGCTGGTAGAGCTGTATCTGAATGCGGAAGTTTGGACAGGTACGGCCCGCTGGGACGACTGCATTACGTACTGTAATAAGCTGATCAACAATGAAGCGGGCGGACAGTCAGGCGCGATGGCGCTAGACCCCACGATTACCGCTACTTACAATAATACAAATGATAAGTCAAAAGAGATCATTTTTTCGATTGCATATAAATTCAGAGACGGCATTGGCTGGAAGCCGCAGTGGACGGGCGATTTTTATCATTTTAACCAACGGTTTATTTATGGCGGTGAGCATGATGGGAATGACGGCGTTGTAGTAAATCCGGGTGTTTGGGACCAGTATTATAAGAATACGGATATGAGAAAAGAATCCTGGTTCTTACATGGTCGTCAAACTCCTTATGATCCCTCGAAGCCAGTTTTGGGAACCGAGGAGTATCGCGGACAGCCGCTGGAATTTGTTGATAATATCCGTCGTAACAGTGAAGGCAGCACACGGTCTGACATGACGCAGGGTGAAGAAAACAGTGGATACAGGTTTAATAAGTATAAGCCGGGGGCGTCTACAGACCCGAATTATATGAGTAATGACTGGGCTATATACCGGTTGACGTGGGTTTATTTTGCAAAAGCTGAAGCCATTATGAGAAAGAATGGCGGAACAGCAAACGCTGAGGCTGTGGACCTGATCAATACTTGTAAACGCCGTGCATTTTCTGCAGCTGACTGGCCTGCTGAGGCTTATACAACGTCGACATTGACAATAAATGAGTTATTTAATGAGCGGACCCGTGAGTTTTTCTTTGAAGGATGGCGCCGGCAGGATCTTATCCGGTTTGGGCGATTCCTCACTGCTGAGTGGTGGGATCATAAGCCCTCGCTGCAGGAACATTTGAAATTGATGCGTGTTCCCGACAGGCAAATACAGCTGAATCCGAATTTGAAACAGAATCCGGGATATAACTAAATATAAAAGAGCCTCTGCACGCTGCAGGGGCTCTTTATTGATTAGAGATTTTCTGACTTCCGGCTTTGACATTTTTATTGACCGTGAATATGAAACCAATGCCATACACGTTGTCTATACTTACTGTCGAAGAAAATTTGAGCAGTTTTCGGAGCCTGGAAATGAAGACGTCGAGGCTGCGTCCCAGGAAATAGTCGTTTTGGCCCCATAGCTGAATCAGGATGAATTCACGTTTCAATATCTTATTTGGATGGCTGCAAAGGTATTCAAGTAGCTCCGCTTCCCGTAAGGTTATTGAATCGGGCTTTCTTCCAGCAATAGTAAGGGTAAGAAGGTCTTTCTTCAGGATGATGTCACCAATGGATACATTATCCTCAGAGTCATCCTCTACGTTGAGAGCATTATGAGTCTGCGAGTTTCGTCTAAGGATATTCTTAATACGCAGTATGAACTCTTCTATATCGAACGGCTTGCATATGTAATCATCCGCACCTATCTTCAATCCAAGCAACCGATCCTGCTTTTCATTCCGGGCAGTTAAGAAAAGGAAGGATGTTTCCTGATTGAGTTGTTGGATTCGTTTTGCGAGATCAAAACCGCTTATGTCAGGTAACTGGATATCAATGATAAGAAGATCGAACTTACCCTTATGAGTTGTAAATTCGGCAAAAGCGCTGTTGCCATTAGTACACCATGTTACTTCAAAACCCATAATCTCGAGGTATTGTTTCACTACGTTTCCAAGGTCTGTCTCGTCTTCTATAAAAAGTAGTTTTGGTCTCATATTTTATCCAATTTGAATAATAAACTCACTCCCTATATCTTCTTTACTTATTACACCGATCTGCCAGCCGTGTGTATCTACACATTGCTTGACATAGAATAACCCTAGACCCAGGCCGGCGATTGAGCTCAGCTCATTTTTATTCCCTCTAAAGAACTTTTCAAAGATATGTTTTACATTCCTGGCGGGGATACCGATCCCATTGTCCTTTACGTGTATTTCTATGCCATTTTTGCCCGTTGTGGTTGTGACAATAATTTCTTTTTGATTTTTGTCGTTGTACTTTATAGCATTGTTGAATATATTAAATAACATCGTAGTAAACCAGAATTTATTGAGCTGTACCGGGTTAATATTTGTGCCTTTATTGAAAGAAATAGTTACAGGTTCTTCTGCAATCTTAAGACGGTAATCAAGCAGTACTTCATCTAACACTTCGTTCAGATTATACTCGTTTTTTTTCAGGGTAGCTTTGCTTGTTTTTGTAATGTCAATGACTTGCTGAAAAAGACTTTGTAATCTTAGTGTCTGACGATTAATAACTTCGGTTAAACTATGTATGTTTTCCGTTTTGGACGAAAGCTTCTCGTTTTGGAGACTCCTGTTTGCCACTAATATTGTTGATAACGGAGTGTTAAATTCATGGGTAATACTGTTGAGGAAATCAGACTTCATTTCGGCGAGCTTTTTTTGCTTCACCCAATTACGAAACGTAATATAATTTATCAGTACTACTCCCAATATGCTGATTAGGGATAAAGTAAGTGTGGGTAACATCATTTTGAATAGAATAAGGTCACGATCGGTGCGGTCAACATATAAGGAAAAGGAAAGTTGGTAACTATTCTCACTTGGCGAACTGACGGTGTAGCTTGACGTCAGATTATGACTACCGGGATGTTTTAATGTTCCGTCTATAACAACAACCTTCCTCGGGTAAAACAAAGGGCTCGTATGACCTCGTAAAGTTTGTTCACTAAACAATGGAATGTATTGATTACGTTCATCTTTGATCGTGATATCATTTATGGTTAAAAGATACTTCAGATTAGAGGGTAGATGTCCCTTTTGAACAAAAGTTTGAAACAGCCTATCCATATTAGAACGGTCTCTCATTTCTGTTATAACGGAGTCTAATAGTAACCGTGTTTCACGTTGGAAGGCGACCTTGTCCCTTTTATAAATAGTTGAAAGATCGAGCATACGCCGATTTATGAAACTATCCACGATCCTTTGTCCACCGGGATAGACCTTGTCATTCCTTATGCTAGCCGAATATAAATCATTGATCACTTGCTGCTCTTCCAGACGATATTGCTTGTTTTTGAGGCTATAAGTGTTAGATATTAATTGATATTGTACTATCAGAAGCACGAGTACACTCACAATGAGAAACACGACGTGGGTTTTAGGGGATATATTGATTCTCTTTATTTCATCCATCCGCGCTAATGCTGATTGAGATTCATTTATTAAGCCTTTTAGATGTAAATGCTCTTTACTCCTGTAAAAATAATCTTATTTGGCGGTATATGGAGAAAGTTACTTAGAAAAATGCTGCGTAGAGGAAAGTTTCGCATTATTAAGTGTTAATTATTTGTTAACACGCCATTATAAATCCATTAACAACTTTCTTTTCCCAAACCGACTAGTTTTACCTGAAACGATTTAGCAATAAATTAAATATCATCAAGGATTTTTAAAAAGGAGGTAAAAAATGAGATGATAAAGTGCAAGATTATTACGATTCAACCCCAAAACATGATTCAATTAATTCACAAAATCAACTATGATAAAAATTAGACTTTTAAACTATTTAGCGTTATGTCTGATCGTTCAGTTGTTCAGCGGACAATTGGTGTGGTCGCAGGACAAGCAGATAATTACAGTAACGGGTATTGTTAAGGATGAGCTAAACTCAACATTGCCGGGGGTAACAATAACTAATTTAAGTACGCGCAAGAGCATAAGTACAGATGAAAAAGGGAGGTTTTCTATAACTGCCAGCAGAGGCGATTCACTAGTCGCCCGTTTTATCGGTTTCCGCAATTATACTTTTGTATTCGATCGATCTATCGAATTTAATATTACACTGGTTGGCGAAGACAATAACTTAAAAGAGGTTGTTGTTGTTGGGTATGGTCAGCAGAAGAAAATCAATATGGTTGGTTCCCAGTCGACAGTTAAAATAGAAGAATTGAAACAGCCGGTAGCTAATCTAAGCGCAGCGCTTGCCGGAAGAATAGCTGGTGTTGTAGGTGTTCAAAGAACGGGCTTGCCCGGAAGTAATACTGCTGATGTTTGGATTCGTGGGATCTCGACATTTGGTTCAAATAGCGCTGGCCCGTTGATCGTTGTAGATGGAGTACAGGGCCGTAGTTTGAACGCTTTTGACCCGGAAGATATAGCTTCATTAACGATCTTAAAGGATGCTTCAGCCACTGCTGTTTACGGTGCACAAGGAGCAAACGGTGTTATCCTAATTACTACAAAAAAAGGTGTTAGTGGTAAACCAAGCCTTATGTTCAATTATAATCAGGGCTTGGTTAATTTTACAAAAGTCCCTGAGCTCACAAATGCAGAACAGTACATGCGTTTGCGCAATGAAGCAATGGTAAGTTCCGGGTTAAGCCCTGAATATAGTAATGAATATATCGAGAACACCCTTAATGGCACTGATCCAAATTTATATCCCAATGTAAATTGGATGGACGTTATATTCAAGGATGCCTCTTATAACCGACGCGCTAATTTTAGTGCGCGCGGAGGTAATGAGAATACTCAGTTCTATACATCTGTGGCATATTATGACGAAAGTAGTTTGCTCGATATGGACGAATTGCAAAGCTATAAAGCAAATTCCCGTTTTAAGAGATACAATTTTACCTCCAATATTGATATGAACTGGACAAAAACGACCAGATTTACATTGGGGGTACAGGGTTATATCACAAATACGAATTATCCGGCTGCTCAAACAGACATCAACGCTACTTCGGGAAATGACCCTGTTGCCGGCGTACAGTCAATCTTCAGCAGAGTGATGCAAACAAATCCTGTACTATATCCTCTTATGTATCCCGGTAATCTGGTTCCTGCGGTGAATCAGTCCTCTGACGCGCAACCCAATCCATATGCTTTAGCTACACAAACTGGATATATTAATAGATTTGGAAGCCAATTGTATTCCAATGCAAAGATATCTCAGGAACTTGGTTTTGTAACACCTGGGCTCGCGGCACATGCCATGTTTTCCTTTGATACTTATAACTCTCATACTATTGCAAGAAGGCGAACGCGAACTACATATGCTATTGATCGCGCAGATCCTTATGATGATGACGGATCTCTTAATATGGTTGTTTTGTCAAATGGGTCGGATAATCTAGGCTATCAGAGAACGAATGGCGGGGATCGGCAGCTCTATTTCGAAGGAGGTTTCAATTACAACAGACAATTCGGAAAACATAATGTGACTGGCCTTTTATTATATACTCAGACTGACCAAACCGCTGCTTTTGCCGGTGATCTTACGGGCTCTTTGCCATTTCGTACGCAGCGTCTCGTCGGCCGTGCTAATTATCTTTTTAACGACCGTTATGCTGCCGAGTTTAATTTTGCTTATGATGGATCTGAGAATTTCGTGCCCAGTCGTCGGTATGGATTCTTTCCATCTTTCGGTGTGGGATGGATACTGTCGAACGAAAGCTTTTTCGAACCTCTTCGGGATGCCTTTCAAACTGTTAAGTTCAGATATTCTAATGGTATAACAGGTTCAGGTGGAGGTGGTCGCCGTTTTGGTTTTATGACTATTGTTACAACAGGGGCAAATGGCTATTCATTCTATAATCCTTTAACCGGTAACATCAGTTATGGGGGAGTAGCTATATCAGATTATGGCTACGACGTTACCTGGGCAGAGTCGCATAAGCAGGATATTGGTCTAGATATAACGACGCTGAAGAGCAAATTGAATATTACACTGGATTGGTTTAAGGAACATCGTACAGGTGTTTTTCTTCAACGTGCAAGTTTACCCAATTATTTAGGGCTTCAGAATCAGCCATACGGAAACCTGGGCGTCATAGACAATCAGGGCCTAGACGGAAGTGTAGCCTTGGATGGGTATAAAATTGGTCAGACAACATGGTCTTTCAATGGCACATTTACATACAGTAGAAATAAGCTGATCGATAATGATGCGCCTAAACAACTTTATCCTTATCTTGAAAGAAGGGGGCGTAATTCATTAGCCACCTTTGGCTATGTGGCTGATGGGTTGTTTCAGAGTCAAGGAGAAATCGACAATCATGCAGACCAATCAGCTCTTGGTTCACAGCGTCCGGGAGATATCAGGTACAAAGACTTAAACGGGGATGGGGTGATAAACACCTATGACCAGACGAAGATCGGTAATGGAGATGTGCCTAATCTGGTTTATGGTTTTGGTTTCAATGTTAGCTATAAGAAGTTTTATGTAGGCGCCTTTTTTCAGGGTGTTAATGGCGCGGAGAGGCTTTTGTCTGGAGATGGAATTATTCCCTTCAATAATAGTACTGGACCTGAAAGAAGTAATCTATATGCCGCAGCTGAATCAAGATGGACAGAAGAGAACCCTTCTCAGGATGTTTTTTATCCACGCCTGGGTTATGGAAATTCCGTGAATAAGAATAACGCCGTAGCATCAACGTGGTGGATAAAAGATATCGACTTTATACGCTTAAAAACTGTAGATTTAGGATATTACCTACCTACTGGAAAGATGAGCACCATGGGAATTAAGAATGCTCGCATTTATTTTCAGGGTGTAAACCTTCTATATTGGAGTAAGTTTAAGCTTTGGGATCCTGAGCTGAACAGTTCGAACGGTTCCTCGTATCCTAACATCCGAACGTACTCAATTGGTTTACAGGCGAACTTTTAGCAAGGATTAGAAAGGAAGCTAGATTAATAATCTAAAAGATCAGCTAAACGAAACAACGATAAAAAAATGAAAACGAAAATATTATCTATAATACTTGCTGGTGGACTTTTTGTATCCAGCGGATGCTCCGACTTCCTCGATCAAATTCCGGACAACGTGCTGACTGTGGAGGATATATTCAAGTCAAAGGATTACGTGGATGATTACCTTACGCAGATTTACGCCAATATACCAAATGAACTTTCTCAGCGTCTGGGCGAACAATTTTCAGGTCCCTGGACAGCCGGCTCAGACGAGGCAAAGTATAACTGGGACTTTAATTATGCTAATAATCTCAACCGGAGTACGTGGGCAACTACTGATGGAACCGTATCGAATCTATGGAATAATTTCTACAAATCGATCCGTAATGCTACCGATTTTATTGATAAAATAGACGGAGCGAACGAGGCGGAAGTAAATACAGCTATGAAATCAAGGTACAAAGCCGAGGCGAGAGCTCTTCGTGCAATGTACTATTATTGGCTGGTACGTATTTATGGACCGGTGCCGATGGTGAATAAAGTTTTGCCTGTCGACGCTCCCCTTAGTGAAGTTCTCCTGCCAAGAAGTTCATTTGATGAATGTATTAGTTTTATTGTAGGTGAATTAGATCAAGCATATAATGACTTGCCAATCATACCGGTAGATGATGAATATGGTCGCATTACGAAGGGGATAGTCAAGGCATTTAAAGTTGAAGCGTTAATGTTAAACGCGAGCCCGTTGTTCAACGGCAATGCAGATATGGCTGGCTTAGTCAATAAAGACGGCAAGCAATTGATTAACCAAAGCTATGATGCTAACAAGTGGAAAGCCGCGGCAGATGCCGCAAAGGAGTTTTTGGATCTTTTTGTTCCTGTCACCTATGATCTTTACGTAGATCCCAGTACTACCTCAGATCCTTTTATAAAGGCATATTTGTCTACAAGAAATGTTATGTCGGCTGAATGGAATAAGGAATGGATCTTTGCTCGTCCGAAATCTATGAATCGGTCAGAATACGATAAAACACCAAAACATGTAGGCTATACGACCGCAGTGCAAGGCGCCGGTGCGCTCGGGGCAACTCAAAAGATGGTTGACGCTTATTTTATGGCTAACGGCCTTTCTATCGGAAACCAGAGTTCAGGCTATCAGTCAACAGGATCTTCGGATTTTAAAGCGCCTTTTGATGTAAAAGCAAGGTCCACTTATAATCAATGGATTAATAGGGAACCACGTTTCTATGTTGGAATTACATATAACAGGAGTTACTGGTTATTTCAGGGTTCCAACACAAGCGAAGTTGTATCGGTAATGGAACTGTCAGGAAATTCCGGCAGGAAGCAGAGTACATCGGATGTATCTCCGACGGGCTACATAGTGCGAAAAAATGTAGTTGGAAATAGTAATGACAGGGGTAATGTACAGCTACGCCTTGCCCAGATTTATCTTGATTATGCGGAAGCGCTAAATGAATATGATCCCGGTAATTCAAATATTCTTAAGTATCTTAACCTGATCCGTGAACGCGCCGGGATTCCTACCTATGGTTCTGGTCAGGGCCAGATTTCCGTACCGGCTACTCAGTCGCTGATGCGTGAAGCAATCCGTAAAGAACGTCAGGTTGAGTTAGCTTTTGAAAATGTGCGATATTTCGATGCCCGCCGTTGGAAAATTGCTTCGACTGAATTTGCCGGGGAAGTCTATGGAATGAACATGTTTGGCGATGGGAACGCCTTTTATGGGAAAACGTTAATTGAAACCAGGACATTCAGGCAAAGAGACTACTTGTGGCCCATACCAAACGATGAGATACTTAAAAATGAATTGATGGTTCAAAATCCTGGGTGGTAATAACTATTGGAAATAAAATATCCAAAAAAGGTAACTATTGTAAAATGACAATTATAGCAAAAATGTATAATATAAAATGGATGACCTGCCGCTTGCTACTGCTAACCGTTGTATTAACTGTCTTGGGTAGCGGATGTTTAAAGGACGACGAGTATTCAGTAGATAATGAAGGTACAATCTATATGTCGCAGGCATATCAAAATAGGGCTGCTTTAACTCTTTATGATATTGATTCGATTCAGGATATCAATTTCGGTGCATCATATGGAGGTTTGAGGGCTGCAGCATCCGACATTACCGTATCATTTCAAGTAGATGAGAGTTTGATAGCTGATTACAATCAGAGAAACGGGACGAATTTTATAGCGTTTCCTCATGCATCGTATACTATTCCAGATTTAAATAGCGTAATCAGGAGTGGTAAAATCGATTCCGATCCATTGAAGATAAAAGTAGATGCGAAGCAACTGGAATTGGGACGTGCGTATATGATCCCGGTTAGAATGATCAGTGCCGGCGGGGGAACTCCAGACCCTAATCTTTCAATAGCCTATTTTCGCATCGATTCGCTGGTGCGTCGTGAGCGCGATATTACTGCACAGGCAGCACTGTCTGTAAGTAACGAAAATAATGGCGGTGCCGGTGCTGGTGAAGGATCTCCGAAGCTGGTAGACGGCGACGCGTCGACTAAATATCTGACACAAACGTATGTTTCCGGAATGTGGTTTCAGCTTAAATTTCCAACAGCAAAGCCGGTAGGTGCTTACACCTTTATTTCTGGTAATGATGCGCATACTCGTGATCCAAAAACCTGGAGATTGGAAGCATCTAGTGATGGTTCGAATTGGGTGATGTTGGATCGTCGTGTAGATCAGGTATTTAACAGCTTCACAGAAACCCGTCGATTTGAAATTGATAATGAGGTCCCTTACAGTTACTACCGGGTTGTACTTGAAGCTAACAATGGATCCAGCATCTTCCAAATGAGTGAATGGCGGGTAATTGAATACTACTAAATTATAAAGACCGCGGGATGATGTCTGCGGTCTTTTTTACAACTTAAGATTTATTTATGCTTAAAAGGTTATTACTAATTGCCTTACCTCTTACACTGTGTACAGCGTTGAGCAGTAAGGCTCAGAAAAACTGGAATGATATTGATTTGACTAATGCCACATCAGTTGATACGATAAAGGAAGGTAAATATTCACTAATCTTTATTGATAAATCTCCCGATCTGAATCCTGAGGTAAAGAGTCGACTGATTACGACTTTTTTTACTGTTTATCCGAAGGAAGCAAAAAAATATAATAAGAAGACAACACGGAAAGTTATATTCTTTTTTGATCCGGAATATGATGGAGTTGCAGCTGCCGGAGGCGGTATCATTCGCTTTAATCCTGAATGGTTCAGGAAGAATCCGAATGATATAGATGTGGTTACTCATGAAGTAATGCATCTTGTTCAGAGTTATCCCGGTGATGCAGGACCAGGTTGGATCACTGAGGGTATCGCTGATTATGTCCGCTTTACAATGGGAGTAAGTAATGCCGCTGCCAACTGGAAGTTACCCGAGTATACCAGCAAGCAATCCTATACTGATGCCTACCGTGTCACTGCCCGCTTTTTTTACTGGGTTGAGAAAAAGGGAAATAAAGGGCTTGTAAAGAAACTCGACGATGTTATGAGAAAAGGGACTTACACAAATGGGTTCTGGTTGAAGGAAACCGGTAAAACGATTGATGAACTCTGGAAGGACTATTCCGAATCACCTGCGTTGCCGAAATAGAAAAGCTTATCTTCAGATCATCCGACGGTAAAGCTGTTCTATCTTTATGTCGATGCTTTAGAGAAATCGCAAGATTTCTTGTGTAGGTACTTAATTTAGTATCTTCAATAAATATCACGGCGGATTAAAGTAACAAATATCCAAAGGAGTAATTTACCAACATATACTCAATCTTTTGAAAGCTAATAAGTCGTTAACTCTAATAATAGTTGTTTTCTTGCTGATTCAAATGGGTGGAAGAGCTTTCGCACAGGCAGTTCCGAACAGCAGAAAACAATTGTCGGAACGGCAACAAGAATTTGTTGACCTTGCATTCGGCATGTTCATCCATTATAATATTCCGACCTATATGGAAGATGACTGGGCAGATCCGGACGCTTCACCTGCCATCTTTAATCCTAAAAAGCTTAACACCGACCAATGGGCGGCAGCGGCTAAATCGGCAAATATGAGCTACGGCTGTCTGACGACTAAACATCACAGTGGTTTTGCCATTTGGGACACCAAAACGACTCCGTATAACGTGATGAACAGTCCGCTAAAGAAGGATGTGGTAAGAGAATATGTAAATTCTTTCAGGAAAGCCGGGCTGGGTGTGATGCTATATTATTCGATCCTGGATACGCATCATAAGCTGAGGCAGGGACATATTACGCCTGCGCATATTCAGTTTGTGAAGGACCAGCTGACAGAGCTGCTGACAAATTACGGGAAGATTGAGGCACTGATCATCGACGGGTGGGATGCTCCCTGGTCGAGGATCTCTTATGATACGGTCCCGTTTGAGGAGATCTACAGGCTGATCAAAACGTTGCAGCCTGAGTGCCTGGTGACGGATCTTAATTCGGCTAAGTATCCCGGAGATTTCCTGTTTTATTCGGACATCAAATCGTACGAACAGAACGCAGGACAGCATATCTCCAAAGAGAACAATAAACTGCCGGCGATGTCGTGCCTTCCGCTTCAGGCCAACTGGTTCTGGAAAAGTTCTTTCCCCCAGACTCCTGTAAAGGATGCGGATAAGCTGGTCAATGATAATCTTGTTCCCTTTAACAGTGCCTACTGTAACTTCATGCTGAATGTGGCGCCCAACAGGGATGGTTTGATCGATGAAAATGCCCTTGCTGCTCTTAAGAGGATGGGAGAATTGTATAAAAGACCAGCGCATCTGCCGAAGGTACCGGTGGCGACAGCGCCCATTATATCGTCTAACCTGGCAAAAAAATGTGCCGTGAACGGAAGCTGGAGCAATGATATGTGGCTGATGGATTTTGCTGTGGATGACGATTATGGTACGAATTGGTTATCACATCCATCGGTTAAGCAGCCATGGTTGGAATTTGACCTCGGGAGTGAGAAGGCGTTTAATACGGTTGTGATCACTGAGAATTCTCCTAATGTTTCGGCGTATTCCATTGAATATTTTTCGGGAGGGAAGTGGTACCCTCTGCTGAACGGAAGTCAAAGGGAGCGTATTAAGGTGAACCGCTTTGACCGGGTGTGGGGAAGTAAGATCAGATTCAATATGAAAGATTTTCGTAAGGCTCCGGAGATTGCGGAATTCGGAGTATATAACGAAAGGCGGTAGAGATGTGAGAAGGAGAGTATCCTGCATCTGTTGGTGTTGAAGAAGGCGTCCTGGTTAATCAGGACGCCTTCTTTTGTTATTTCGGACTCGTCTGCTTTCAATGCAAATTTCGCTTGGCGATTATGGACGAGTTGTTGTAAATGGCTCGGATTGTGCATGATTTAAGCTCTAAACCATATCAGTATACGCTTTTAGGGGTACAGGAATTTTTAGTTATACCTTAGAGATGATGTTTTTTAAAAAGGGGAAGTGTTTAGTGAGCGAGACAGACAGAAGTTCAATTATGTATAAACAAAAGGGGCATCTCAAAATAAACTGAGATGCCCCTTTTGTTTACGCTCCTGAAGATTAATTAAATGCACTGTTCAGTGGTCTGGCATCTGCACTTACTCCCCATTTTTTATTCGGTTGCGGGCCCATGGTGAATTCCAGGGTTCCGCCTTTTACAATATCCTGGTGGGTAATGTAGGTTTTGTTATAGCTCTTGCCGTTGAGTTTTACCGATTGTATGTACACGTTCTTCTTTGAAGGGTTTTTAGTGGTTACGGTAAAGTCTTTTCCGGGAAGGTGGATGACTGCTTTGGGCAATACCGGGGAGCCAATGGCATAGATGCTGTTGGCCGGGTTGACGGGGTAGAAGCCCATTGCGCTGAAGATATACCAGGAGCTCATTTGGCCGCAGTCTTCGTTGCCGGAATAGCCGGAAAAAGAGTTGTTGTAGAGTTCGTTGAGTACCTGGGCAACGTAGGCTTGTGTTTTCCATGGCTGGCCTGCGTAATTGTACAGGTAGGCGGCGTGATGGCTGGGCTCATTTCCATGGGCATACTGGCCGATAAAGCCGGAGGCATTGCCGTTCACTTCGCCGGGGAGATCCTTAAGTGTAAAAAACTGATCGAGTTTGGCAATAAATGCTTTGTCGCCGCCTACGAGGCTGATCAGGCCTTTTACATCCTGGGGCACATACCAGAAATACTGCCATGCATTTCCTTCGGTGTAGGGATTGCCGCCGTTTCCGCCGTACTGCAGGGGATTGAAGGGGGAAACCCACTTGCCGTCGTCGTTCTTAGCACGGAAGAAGCCGGTTTGTGAGTCGTACAGGTTCTTATAATACATGGATCTTGCCATGAAGTAGGTATAGTCTTCCGTCTTGTTTAGCTTTTTTGCCAGCTGGGCCACGCACCAGTCGTCATAGGCCATTTCCAGTGTAATGGAGACCGATTGTGACTGCTGGTTTTCGGGCATGAAGTGGTATTTGTTCCAGAGATCGAAAGGTGAACCTGGATGGGTCCTTACGGAGGATCCTTTGACTGCTTCATATGCTTTGCCGATATCGAAACCTTTGAGTCCTTTCAGGGCTGCGTCTACGATTACAGGAATGGCATGGTTGCCGATCATGCAATAGTTTTCGTCACCCCAAAGCTGCCAGATGGGAAGATATCCGTAGGTGTCGTACTGGCGGAACATGCTGTTGATAAAATCAGCGGTACGTTCCGGTTGAATTAACGTATATAAAGGATGTGCTGCCCTATAAGTATCCCAAAGCGAGAACGTAGAATAATGTTTTTTGTCATCTGCTTTCCGGATAGTGAAGTCGGTTGCCTGGTATTCACCGTTCACATCGGCCATATTATTTGGCTGGGTGAAGGCGTGATAGAGTCCGGTATAGAAGATTTGCTTCTGTTCTTTAGTACCGTCGATATGGATCTTTTGCAGCTCCTGTTCCCATTTGCTGTCGGCCTGACTGACTACTTTCTCGAAGTCCCAGCCTGAGATTTCCTGGTCCATGTTCATTTTTGCGTTTTCAAGGCTGACAGGAGAAAGCCCGACTTTTACAAGGAGGGGTTCTTTGTTGTTTTCTCCGAAATTGAGTACCGACTTAATGTTCGTGCCGTTTACAAATACTTCGTTTTCATAAACCTTCTGTCCGTTGATCATTTTGTGGCTGCTGAATGGTCTTGAAAACTCGGCACGGAAATATATCTTCCTCATTTTCGCCCAGCCGGTCAGGATCCTGTAGCCTTCAATAGTCTTGTTATCGATCACTCTCAATTCGGCCCCTATAATCTTACATGACCAGTAAGACCTCTTTTTATTGAGCGAATGGTTCATATCGATAATGACCTGAGACTTTGCCCCGGAAGGGAAAGTATAGCGGTGAAAACCTGTATGCTCGGTTGCGGTCAGCTCGGCATTCACATTGTAGTCCGCCAGCTTCACCTGGTAATATCCGGGCCTGGCGGATTCTTCGCTATGTGAGAACCTGGACCTGTAGCCGCTGCCTGGTTTGCCAGCTTCCCCCGGAACTGTTTTAACTTCGCCAGTAGCCGGCATAAAAAGAACGTCGAACAGATCGGCTACCCCGGTACCGCTGAGGTGGGTATGACTAAAACCTACGATAGTCTTGTCATTGTGATCGTATCCGGACGCAGGGTTGTCCGGGTTATCCTGTGTGTCGGGGCTGAGTTGTACAAAACCGAATGGTACTGTTGCACCCGGAAAGTTACTGCCCGATAAGCTAGAGGAGTCTACTGCTCCCGTGCCTATAAAGGGATTAACAAAGGATGTAAGTTTTTGAGCTTTTAGCGCAATACAAATTAGCGCCAAAACAAACATTATCGGAATGGTTTTTTTTAACATTTGATTTTAGAGTTAGTTGAATGACAATACAACGTTACATATATTTAACTTTATTAGCTAAATCGTTTTTAAATATATTTGTTAACGTATTGTTAACGTTATTAGGACCTGTAATAACGTGTTATGCGAATAGCAGAAGGGGTTGTGCTGGCAGAGCCTGATGGAGACGGGTATGATAAATGTATCCACAGATGGCAGGAATATTGTTTTGCTAAAACGTTTTAATTATTTTTGATTGTTGACCTGATCTTGTTAGACGTATAAAGAGACAAGATCCTTTTAGAAACCAATTATGTACAGGAAAACAGCACTCTATTTTATTTTGCCTATTGCCGCACTGTTTGTATTTATGAAGAATCCTGACGATGGAGGTAAAGGCAAGAAGCGGGAAAAAACGGCATTTCAAACCTCACAACAATGGAAGCCGGTAACGGATATACGGGCTGATGTAGCCATCGTATACGGCGTTGGAGGCAATCCATCGGATAAGGTAAAAGGCAAGACTTTTGAGGAACGCGTGCAATCATGGTGTGATAAAGGGTATACTGCCCATTTTATGACTGGGATTGCCTGGGGTGAGTATCAGGATTATTTCACAGGGAAATGGGATGGTAAATGGCATCTTGATGAAGGGCAGGTACAGGTAAACGGCGATACGATCTGGCATGGCCGGATGGTTCCTTATATTGTGCCTACAGGCAATTTCCTTAAATACATGAAAGAGAAACATGTGAAAAGAGTGATTGATGCAGGCGTCGACGCAATCTACATGGAGGAACCGGAATTCTGGGCAAGGGCGGGATACAGCGAGGCTTTTAAAAAGGAGTGGAAGAATTACTACGGCTTCGAATGGCGCCCGCAACATGAATCGCCTGAAAATACTTACCTGGCTAATAAACTGAAATATCAATTATATTATAATGCTCTGAAAGAAGTGTTTACGTACGCAAAAGAGTATGGGAAAAGCAAGGGTATGAATGTCCGCTGTTATGTTCCTACTCATTCGCTTGTTAATTATTCTCAGTGGATGATAGTTAGTCCTGAAGCAAGTCTGGCTTCACTGGATTGTGTGGACGGATATATTGCGCAGGTTTGGACCGGCACTTCGCGTGAACCTAACTATTTCAACGGATCAGCAAAAGAGAGGGTATTTGAGACCGCCTTTTTGGAGTATGGCTCCATGGAATCGATGACAGCACCGACAGGACGTAAAATGTTTTTTCTTACAGACCCTATCGAGGACAGAGCGCGGGACTGGGTGGATTATAAGAAGAATTATGAAGCAACCTTTACGGCTCAGCTTCTGTATCCCAAAATTGCCAATTATGAGGTTATGCCCTGGCCTGATCGCATATATGAAGGATTATATCGTACAAGCAAAAATAGTGACGTCAGAGAGAGAATACCGAGACATTATTCTACGCAGATGCAGGTGATGATTAATACGTTGAATGACATGCCTGTTTCAGATAATAAAGTGACAGGAGCAGAGGGAATTAGTGTACTCATGGCCAATTCACTTATGTTTCAAAGGTTTCCTGTTCATGCAGGCTATGACGATCCGCAGTTGTCGAACTTTTACGGACAGGCGCTTCCCTTTTTAAAGCGGGGTGTTCCTGTAAAGGCCGTTCATTTAGAGAATGTAGGATATAAAGAATCACTTAAGGCAACTAAGGTTTTGCTGATGACCTATTCAAATATGAAGCCTTTGTCGGCAGAGGCACACAGTTTTATCGCAGCCTGGGTAAAAGATGGCGGTATACTGGTTTACAGCGGGCGGGATAGCGATCCATACCAGACCGTGCAGGAGTGGTGGAATACAGGGGACCATAGATATGCAGCTCCTTCTGATCATCTGTTCGCCAAAATGAATATGAGTGCGTCGCCAAAGGAAGGGGAGTATTCTTTTGGAAAAGGCACTGTTTATATATTGCGTTCAGATCCTAAAGAATACGTGTTGAAAGCAGGGGGGGACGAAAAGCTGATCGACGTTGTTAAAAGGATGTATGAACAAAAAGCGAAGGCGGGGGCCCTGACCTTTAAGAATAACTTCTATTTGAAAAGAGGGAACTATGATTTAGTGTCGGTTTTGAATGAAAGTGTAAGCGACAAGCCCTATATTTTAAAAGATATAGTTATAGATTTATTTGATCCGGACCTGCCGGTTCTATCCGAAAAGATAATAAAGCCCGGGCAACAGGCTTTTCTCTATAACGTAAGCCGAATCAAAAATAAAAATAAAGCGCAGGTTCTGGCGTCTGCGTCGAGGGTGGATAATGAGGTTCCTGAGAATAAAGCCTATTCATTTACCTGCAAAAGCCCCACAAAAACAACCAATAGTATGCGTGTTTTGCTGCCATCGGCACCTAAAACGACCATATTGACTGATCACAGCGGCATGCAGGTTGCCGACGTAAAAATGTCGTGGGATCCATTATCTCATACTTCTTATTTGAGTTTTGAAAATAGTCCCGAGGGGATTAACGTGAGATTTACGTGGTAAGGTAAATTGCTAAAATGTTTTAGCGAAAATCTTGCCTGTAAATTATGTGCTGGATGCAGTGAGAGCAATTGTAGAAATTGTGATAGGATTTTAAGAATTTAAGTAAGTAAAAAACGATTTATTTGCAATGCAAAGTGTTCTGTGGAATATATGCAATTAATAAACAAGCCAAGATTAATGAAAGGGTTTAAACGCTGGAATTCTAAGATTTAGCTTCCGGTCGTCCCGAATGTTTGTAAACACTTAACAGATAATATTAATGAACCAATTCAAACACACGCTATTACAGGTTTATAGCTTATTGCTATTGTGCTGCACTGTATCGGTATCTTTAGCTCAGGGACAAAAGGCCCCTGCGTATCCATTGATAACGCATGATCCCTATTTCAGCATCTGGTCATTCAGTGATCAGTTAACTGCATCGCCAACTAAACACTGGACAGGCACAGACCATTCTTTAACAGGCCTCATTCAGGTTGATGGGAAAGCATATCGTTTTTTGGGACAGGATGAGAAGTACTATCAGAGTATTGTGGCTGCTTCGGATGAAGAAAACTATAGCAGCCGGTACACCGAAATTAATCCCGGGAAGGGATGGAATACCCTGCAGTTCAATGACAGCGACTGGAAAACGGGAGCAGGCGACTTCGGGGATAATAAGGATGCGCAAACCAGATGGACAAGCAAAGATCTTTGGATGAGAAGGAAATTTTCGCTAAACGAAGCAAACTTGAGCAGTCTCTACCTGAAGATCTATCATGACGACAACGTGGAGGTGTATTTGAACGGAAGAAAGATTTATGAGAAAACAGGCTGGAACAGCAAGTTTGAGTATATTGACATAGCGAACGCGGCGGCTAAGGCAATTAAGAAAGGTGAAAATGTACTGGCTATTCATATCGCTAATACAGCAGGCGGACAATGGCTGGATGTTGGTATTGTAAAAGAGAAAGTTGCCGCAAACCTGAGTGCTATTGCAACCGCGACTCAAAAAAGTGTAAATATTACAGCGACTCAGACAACTTATACCTTCGGTTGTGGGAAAGCCGATCTGACTGTGACCTTTACCTCACCTTTGTTAATGGACGACTTGAATCTACTGTCGCGGCCGGTGTCTTATATTACATATAAGGTTAAATCGAATGACGGAGCACCTCACACAGTGAAGGTATACATGGGAGCTTCAACCGATATTGCTGTAAATACTCAGGCCCAGGCGGTTTCTGTGCAACAGTACAGTACCAATAATTTGTCAATTTTGAAAGCAGGGACTAAAAGTCAGCCGGTGTTGCAGAAAAGGGGAGATGACCTGCGGATAGACTGGGGATATATGTATGTTGCTGCTCCGTCAGCTCAGGCAGTACAGCAGTATGTAAGTCGCCCGGAGGAGGCCGTTTCCATATTTAGGTCTGGCAAAGCTGCGGGAACATCAGTGACATCCGGAGCACATCTGACACTGAGTACTGTTCTTCCTTTCGGAAAAGTTGGGAATGTGGCAAAAGAGCAGTATATCATGCTGGGTTACGATGATATTTATTCGGTACAGTATTTCGGTCAAAACCTTCGTCCATGGTGGAACCAGGATGGCAATCAAACTATCGACAAGCAGTTAGCGCTTGCAGCTGCGGAATACAAGACGGTTCTGGGTAAATGTGATGCCTTTGATAAGAAAATGTACAGCGACGCTGTAAAAGCAGGGGGAGAAAAGTATGCCGCTTTATGTAAAATAGGCTATCGTCAGAGTATTGCTGCTCATAAACTGGTTAAAAGTCCGCAGGGCGATATCCTTTTTCTTTCTAAAGAAAACTACAGCAATGGTTCGATCAATACAGTGGACGTAACTTATCCTTCAGCGCCTTTGTTTCTTATATATAATCCGGATCTGCTGAAGGGGATGTTAAACGGTATCTTCTATTACAGCGAAAGCGGAAAGTGGAAGAAGCCTTTTGCCGCGCACGACCTGGGTACTTATCCGCTTGCTAACGGACAAACCTATGGTGAAGATATGCCCGTAGAAGAATCTGGTAACATGATCATCCTGACAGCGGCCATTGCAAAAGCAGAAGGCAATGCCGAATATGCAAAGAAACACTGGCAGACGCTTTCGGTTTGGGCGGACTACCTGTTAAAAGAAGGATTTGATCCAGCGAACCAGCTTTGTACAGACGACTTTGCAGGTCATCTGGCGAGGAATACAAATCTCTCGGTAAAAGCCATCGTCGGCATAGGATGTTATGCAATGCTGGCGGAAGAGTTAGGGGAAAAGGAAACTGCCGAGAAATTCAGGAACAGTGCGAAGCAGATGGTTGCTAAATGGCAACAACTTGCAGATGACGGTGACCATTACACCCTTGTATTTGAAAAGAAGGGCACCTGGAGTCAGAAGTACAATCTTGTATGGGATAAACTGCTGGGATTAAATTTGTTTCCTAAAGAGGTGTATGCTAAAGAAGTGAAATATTACCTTACGAAGCAGAATGCATTTGGTTTGCCTCTTGATAGCCGTAAAAGCTACACAAAATCGGACTGGGTAATATGGACTTCGGTGCTTGCTGACAATCAGAAGGATTTCGAGGCAATTATGAGTCCGATGTACAAGTTTGCTACACAGACTCCTTCGAGAGTGCCTATCAGCGACTGGCATGAAACAACCAATGGAAAGATGGTGGGATTCCAGGCGCGGAGTGTAGTTGGAGGTTACTTCATTAAGATGCTTGAGGCGACTCTCGCAGGCAAAAAGAATTAATATAAAAACAGACAAAAAGGAAGCTGCCGCATGGCGGCTTTTTTTATCTGTTATGCAGAAATTACATAATTAGTCACTTTTTCTTTACACTGTTAAAAAATTGGGTTGCTAAATCGTTTTTAATATATTTGTGTAATAAATATTGCTGCTTGGACCCCTTGCTATGAAAATTCAATTCTTCTCTCCAAAATCTTTAAAGAAAGGACTAACGACAATGGTGTTGCTCCTCCATGCTTTTTCAGGCAGCATAGCTTTTGGGCAACAGTCAGAAACTTTCAAACAGAAAGGTTTTTCTCTTACTTTCATATCACAAGATAAGAGCCTGGATCCTGCATTAAAGAGCAGGATGGTTGAAACTTTTTACGAGGTTTACCCTAAACTGGTAAAAGAATTTAATAAAAAGGCACTTAAGGAAGTGGTATTTATAGTTGATACCAGTTATGAGGGGGTAGCTGCGACATCTGACGGTAAAGTAACATTCAGTTCGAATTGGCTTAAGCTTCATCCGGAAGACATAGACGTTGTTACGCATGAAGTAATGCATATTGTGCAGGACTATGGCAATACCAATGGTCCGGGGTGGCTTACAGAAGGTATTGCGGACTACGTTCGTTATAAATTCGGAGTAGATAATGCAGGCGCCCACTGGTCTTTACCTGATTATAAAGCCGGGCAGAGTTATAAGAACAGTTATCGTATCACTGCAAAGTTTTTAGACTGGCTTGAAACCGATGGCCACAAAGGGATGGTAAAGAATATGGACAAGCACTTACGGGATCATACATATTCTGACGAACTATGGAGACAGTATACTGGCCGCACACTCGACGAACTGTGGAGTAAATATACGGAGAGTCAATCCTAGCTTAAAATTGCTAATTATAAATATATACAACACACACTTGTATTCGTTAAACTTGATAAAAATGACCAAAAAACTCCTAACGACGCTCCTGATCTGTGCTTCATTCAGGCTGGCAGCGCAAACTGTTAATCAGGTAACCGATCCGGTAGAATATGTTAATCCGCTGATGGGAACTGCTTCAAAGCCGAGCCTCTCAAATGGAAATACTTATCCTGCAGTCGCCGTGCCGTGGGGAATGAATTTCTGGACTCCACAAACCGGAAATATGGGTGATGGATGGGCCTACACCTATGATGCTGAAAAGATCAGAGGCTTCAAGCAAACACATCAGCCTTCACCGTGGATGAACGACTACGGTCAATTTTCAATCATGCCGGTAACAGGAAAGATGAAGTTCACGCAAGACGAGCGAGCCAGCTGGTTCTCACATAAAGCAGAGGTTTCTAAGCCATATTATTACAGTGTTTATCTGGCCGATGCAGATGTTACCACAGAGCTGACGCCGACTGAGCGTGCTGCTCAGTTCAGATTTACCTTTCCAAAGGCCGACAGCTCTTTCATTGTGGTAGACGCTTTTGATAAAGGTTCTTATATTAAGATCATACCTTCAGAGAGGAAGATTGTAGGATACTCGACCCGTTATAGCCGCGGACCGTTGCCGAACTTTAAGAACTACTTCGTAATCTATATTGACAAAGCTTTCAGTATCAGCAAAAGTTGGGATTCAAAAACGTTGAAGAATGAGCTTGAGTTAGAGGCCGGGCATGCAGGCGCTATTATCGGCTTTAAGACTATCAAAGGTGAAAAAGTGAACCTGAAGGTTGCTTCCTCCTTCATTAGTATCGATCAGGCGGAATTAAACCTGAAAAGAGAACTGGCGAATGATAGCTTCGATGCTACGATGGCAAAAGCTAAAGCTCTTTGGAATAAAAGATTGAGTGCTATAACAGTAGAGGGTGGCTCTGTGGATCAGGTACGTACATTCTATTCATGCTTGTATCGTACGTTGTTCTTCCCTCATAAGATGTACGAGCTCGATGCCAGCAACAAGATCGTTCATTACAGTCCGTATAACGGAAAAACACTTCCCGGATATATGTTTGCGGGTACAGGTTTCTGGGATACTTTCCGGGCTTTATATCCATTTCTGAACCTGATGTATCCTTCTATCAATAAAGAAATGCAGGAAGGGCTCATTAACGATTATAAAGAAGGAGGCTGGCTTCCTGAATGGTCGAGTCCTGGGTATGCTGATATAATGATTGGCAATAATTCGGCGTCGGTAGTGGCCGATGCTTATATCAAAGGTTTGAGGGGATATGACATTAATACACTGTACGAAGCCTTAATTCATGGAGCAAACAACGAAGGTCCGATCACTGCAGTAGGCCGTAAAGGTGTTGAGTATTATAACAAATTGGGTTATGTTCCTTATGACGTTAATATCAATGAGAACGCTGCGCGGACTCTTGAATATGCATATGACGATTTTGCTATTTATCAGCTAGGTAAGGCTTTGGGCAGGCCTAAGTCGGAAACTGACCTTTATGCAAAGAGGAGCCAAAACTATCGCAATCTTTTTGATCCTGCAACGGGATTGATGCGGGCGAAGAAAAAAGACGGAAGTTTTCAGACTCCTTTTAATCCTTTTAAATGGGGTGACGCGTTTACTGAAGGAAATAGCTGGCACTATTCCTGGTCGGTATTCCAGGATGTCCAGGGACTGGCAGATTTAATGGGCGGCGAGGACAAGTTTGTAATGAAACTGGATTCCGTATTTTCACTTCCTCCGATCTTTGACGAAAGTGGTTATGGCGGGCATGTTATTCACGAAATAAGGGAAATGCAGATTGCTAACATGGGTCAGTATGCACATGGCAATCAGCCGATACAACACATGATCTATTTGTATAACTATGCCGGAGCGCCGTGGAAAGCGCAATACTGGGCTCGTGAAACGATGAACCGCATGTACAAAGCTACTCCTGATGGTTATTGCGGAGATGAAGACAATGGTCAAACATCTGCGTGGTACATCTTTTCGGCTTTAGGGTTTTACCCTGTTACACCGGGAGTTGACCAATATGTACTCGGCGCTCCTTTATTTAAGAAAGCGACACTTAAACTTGAGAACGGCAAGCAGATTGTAATCAACGCTCCTAATAACAGCGATGCTAACCGTTATGTGAACAGCCTTATGCTAAATGGGAAACCGTACAGCAAAAACTGGTTCAGCCATTCAGAACTTCAGAAAGGTGCCGTTATGAATTATAACATGTCGGCCGCGCCGAACGAAAAGAGGGGAATAAATAAAGCGGATTATCCTTATTCGTTCTCCAATGATAAGAATAAATAGTACTTTAACAGGCATAGCGTTTCTTTTTGCGCTATGCCTGTTTTTTATTTGTCCGACAGGCTATCTTGCCGCCCAGCCAGTAAAGAATAGTTTACAAAAGGACGCTGCTTCCCTTGTAAATGTTTTTTTAGGTACTTCAGGTGATCACGGACAGATGTCGCCAGCGGCTTCCTATCCTTTTAGTATGCTGAGTATCGGCCCTCAAACATATCCCAATACTCACACCGGCTACGAATACAATGCGAAAAAGTTTTTAGGGTTTACACATAACCGTTTTGAAGGTGTAGGTTGCACCGGAAGCGGAGGTCTTATTTTGATCAAACCTTTTATTGGACAAAGTCCTGATAGCGAACTTATAAAAAGCGCTCAGTCCGCTTCCCCCGGATTTTACAGTGTATCTTTTACCAATAGGATAACAGCTGAACTGTCGGTCTTCCATAAATCCGGGATGCATCGATACCAGTTCCCCGAAGGCGAGAAAGGTTTTTCTATCGACTTACGTCATAGTCTATCTAACGGTTTCGTGAATGAGGAGCATCGCATTGAAAGAAACACTTTAAGCGGATGGGTCGATGCAAAAACCACTTGTAGTGCCGGTAAATACAGACTTTATTACTTTGCCGAGTTTAACAAGGGAATAAACTTGCAGGAGCAGGGGAATCATAAGCTTCTTGGAAAACTGCAGCCGGATATGAGGAGTGCAGAAATTAGAATAGCTTTATCTTCAGTAAGCATTGACTACGCGAAAGCTTCTTTATTCGCTGATGATTTTGACGCTTTAAAGCAGAAAAGTAAGAACGAGTGGAATTCGTTGCTGAATGCCATTAAGGTGAAAGGGGAGCCCGAACGTGAAAAGCTTTTTTATTCACTTTTATACAGAGCTGTACAATCACCTTATGTCATATCCGAAAAAGATGGAATTTACAAGGGAACAAACGGAGCAGAGCAACACTCTTCCGATATCAGATATAATGGCTGGGCTGTTTGGGATAATTACCGCACGCAACTTCCTCTTCTTTCTATCGCGTGGCCAGAACGATACAAGGGAATATCAGCTTCTCTCGCCGATCTTTACCGCTTCGGGAAGAAAGATTATGCTACTCAAAACGAACCTTCCAATACTGTAAGGACAGAGCACACCATCGTTGTTCTACTGGATGCTTATCGCAAGGGATATAAGGTAGAATTTTCGAAGATTATCGACTCCCTTATCAAAGAGGTAGACGGGCTTGATTTTTCACGTCCAGACAAGGCTCTGGAGTCGAGTTATGACGCATGGGCGTTGTCGGAAATACTTGGAATACTGAAAAAGAAGGAGCTTAGCGAGAAGTACAAACAAAAAGCCCTGCAGTATAAAGAATACTGGAACAAGGATTTCGAGGATCTGTCCAGGCCTGATATAGACAGAATGCAGGCAAGAGGACTGTACCAGGGTACTATCTGGCAATACCGCTGGTTTGTTCCTTTTGATGTGAAAGGATTGATCGAACTGACCGGTGGCGATAAGGAATATACGAGTCAGCTTGATCGTTTTTTTGAGAATGACTATTACAATCATGCCAATGAGCCGGATTTGCAGGTACCTCTTATGTATAATGCATCACCTGAGCCGTGGAAATCTCAGGCATTGATGCACCAGCTCGCCGCAGATACAGTTGTACAATACTATTTCAATGATAATAGCCGGGGAATTGATCCGTTTGTTGACGTTATTTATAAAAATGAGCCGGCTGCTTATATCCGGACCATGGATGATGATGCAGGGGCTATGTCGGCATGGTATGTTTTCGCCGCCTGTGGATTCTCGCCTGCATGTGTAGGCTGGCCGGTCTATTACCTGAATCTGCCTCTTTTTCAATCGGTTCAGTTTTCATGGCCAGGCCGGAAACCTTTTACGATTAAGGTAGAAAACTATTCGCCCGGAAACAGGTACATCGGCAAAGTTATTTTAAATGGAAAGGAATTAAACCGCAATTATATTACTCACGAGGAGATAATGTCGGGTGGCACTATCGTATTTGAGGCTTCAGGAACTCCTGTTAAGAATTGGGGAATAAAAGAACAGTGGATTTCACAAGTAGATAAATAAATATGAGGAAGATTTTTGCCCTTGCCCTATCAGCAACGTTTACTATTTCTGCTTATAGTCAGTCAAAAAAAGATGCTGATCTGATTCAATATGTCAAACCCATCATCGGAACAGAGAAGATGGGACATACATTTCCGGGTGCTACTGTTCCTTTCGGGGCCGTCCAGCTAAGCCCGGATACTGATACGATTCCGTATGAGATGAATGGGAAGTATAATAAGGAGGTCTACAAATACTGTGCAGGCTATCAGTACGACGACCCTACCATTGTGGGATTCAGTCACACTCATTTTAGTGGAACCGGGCATTCAGACCTTGGCGATTTTTTAATAATGCCAACTACCGGAAAACTGCAGCTTAATCCGGGGACTGAAAACAATCCCGGGAGTGGTTACCGCTCTGCTTATTCGCATGCCAATGAAACGGCTGAAGCAAACTATTACAAGGTAAAGCTGGATGACCATGGTATTCTGGCTGAACTTACTACGAGTATGCGGACGGGCTTTCACCAGTATACTTTTCCTAAGTCGGATGAGTCGCATATTATTCTGGACTTAATGGCAGGGATCTATAATTACGATGACAAGAACGTTTGGACTTTCGTGCGTGTAGAAAACGACACGTTGGTTACAGGTTTTCGCCAGACCTATGGCTGGGCCAGAACCCGTACTGTATACTTTGCTATGACCTTTTCAAAACCGTTCACTCAATATGGGATGAAGGATTATTCGAAGGGGCAGGTATATAAAGGTTTCTGGAGAAAGTTTGACCAGACAAAGAACTTTCCGGATCTCGCAGGCAGACAGATGAGGATGTATTTCGATTTTAAAACCGGAGATCAGGAAAAAATAAAGATAAAATTTGCGCTGTCTCCTGTAAGTACAAGAAATGCGCTTGAGAATATGACAGCGGAGATCCCTCACTGGGATTTTGACCGGGTGAAGAGAGAAGGACAGGATCTATGGAGAAAAGAGCTTTTGAAGATCAATATAAAGGGAAATAGCAAGGAGGAACTCGTCAATTTTTATACAGCAATGTACCATGCTGCTCTGATGCCAACGGTCTATATGGATGTTAACGGCGAGTATAAGGGACTTGATCAGAATGTGCATAAAGCCGAAGGATTTACGAACTATACTTCGCTGTCGCTTTGGGACACGTTCCGGGCCTTTCATCCTTATCTCAATATCGTCAATCCTTCAAGAAATGCCGATATAGTAAGTTCTATGATAGCCCATTACGATCAGAGTGCACTTAAGATGCTCCCTGTCTGGTCGCACTATGCTAACGATAACTGGTGTATGAGTGGTTATCACAGTGTCTCGGTTATTGCTGATGCTATCATTAAAGGCACATATAAAGGGGATGCACAGAAAGCGCTTGATGCGTGCGTTGCCACTGCTCGTCATCGTAGTTATGAAGGCATCGGTGATTACATAGATAGGGGGTATATTCCGGCTGATAAAAACGGAACTTCAGTTTCGTCAACTCTTGAATATGCTTATGATGACTGGTGTATTGCTCAGCTGGCAAAGAAATTGAACAAACCAGCTATTTATGAGGAGTTTGTTAAACGCTCGGGCAACTGGAAGAATGTGTACGATGCTTCTATCGGTTTTATGCGGCCGAGGATGAGCGATGGGACTTTCAGAAAAGATTTTGATGTTCTGAAAACTGACGGCCAGGGCTTTATTGAAGGGAATACCTGGAACTTCAGCCTCTATGTGCCACACGACCCGGAGCAGATGATCAATATGATGGGAGGGAAGAAGCGTTTTGTTAGTCATCTTGATTCATTGTTCACGATGCATCTGCCTGATGAGTTCTTTGCTGAAACCGAAGATATTACACGGGAAGGGATAATTGGCAATTATGTCCATGGCAATGAACCTTCACATCATGTGGCCTATTTGTATAACTGGACAGACGAACCATGGAGGACCCAGGAGAAGGTTCGTATGATACTCAAAAAGCAGTATCATAACGGTCCCGCCGGGCTGGGAGGGAACGACGATTGTGGCCAAATGAGCGCCTGGTATATTTTTAGTTCTCTTGGTTTTTATCCTGTGGCTCCCGCTTCAGACCGGTACTGGCTGGGTAGCCCTTCTGTTCGCTCGGCTGATATTCATTTAGAAAATGGTAAAACATTCACGGTTGAAGCGGTTAATCAGAGTGATAAGAATGTATATGTAAAGAAAGTTGTTTTAAACGGAAAGACGCTCGACCGGAAATATATTCAGCACAATGAAATTGTCGCTGGCGGCAAGGTTGTGTTTTATATGTCTTCAAATGCAAAATAAATTTGCTAAAACGATTTGTTTATGTTAATTATGCGGTATTAATAAACTAAATTATAATGAATAACTCTTTGGTATTGGGGATTGATATAGGCGGGTCGCATATAACTTCAGCTCTAATCGATATTGTGTCGGGACAGGTTTTCCGGGCAAGCTACGTGCGAAAGTTTGTGAATTCACATTTGCCGGCTGAGGATATCATCCCGGCATGGTCTGAAGCTATTAAAGCGTCGTTTGCACAAGCCGGTTTAGAGGTTATCACCAAAATTGGTATTGCGATGCCCGGTCCTCTTGATTATGAGAAGGGTATATGCTGGATTAAGGACCAGGATAAATACGAACATCTTTATGGATTAAATATAAAGGAGTTACTGGCAAAGAATTTAGGGATTGAATCTACCGATATAAAGATACTAAATGATGCCTGCGGCTTTTTACAGGGTGAGGTATTAGGAACACTTGATTCGCAATATGATTCTGTAATGGGCTTTACCCTTGGAACTGGATTAGGGTCTGCGCTATACAGGGATGGGGAGGTAACAGACGCCGATTTATGGCGTATGCCATTTCGGGATGGTATTGCCGAAGATTACCTGTCTACACGTTGGTTTATCAGAAGATATAAGGAACTAAAGGGCGAAGATGTAAAGGATGTAAAACATTTACTTGAACGCCTGGATCAGGAACCGACCGTAGCTGAGATGTTCGTTGAGTTTGGCAATACGCTTGGGACCTTCCTAAATGAATGCATCAATGCAAATCACCCCGAAGCAATAGTCCTTGGCGGAAACATTTCCAAATCCCCTGAACTATATCTTAAGCATACAGAAAAGGTTCTGGCAGAAGCTGGCAATAATGTTCCTATAACCCTAGCAAAGCTTGGCGAAGAAGCAGCCCTGATTGGTGGTGCGGGTGTGTGGAAGAAAGTGTTAACAGGTGATAAACAGCTGGTTAATAAATAACAGCTGAATAAGAATTACTATTCCAATGCAAAGAGAAAGAGCAGCGGTTGCTCTTTACAGACTGTCGTAGCCGGCAGTCTGTTTTATTATTTTCTTTCTGCAAATTCTGATTACATTTGATGTCAAATTGACTGTCATAGGATATCATACATGGTCTTTGTTCTTCTAAGTATTTGCTGCAGTGTTATCGTTTCCATTCTTTTAAAGCTTGCAAAACGGTATGAGATAAACATACCTCAGGCCGTGGTATGGAATTATCCCGTTGCTGCATTTTTTACTTTTATAATCTATCGTCCTGATCTGACCGGTTTACATATAGCCACGGCGCCAGTAACTGTGTATTTACTTCTCGGCATTCTGTTGCCTTCTCTGTTTGTGATATTGGGCCTATCAGTCCGTTACACAGGCATCGTTAGAACCGATCTGGCGCAAAGGCTTTCTCTTTTTATTCCACTTCTAACCGCTTTCCTGTTTTTCAAAGAACAGGTGTCGATGATTAAGCTTACCGGAATTATAATGGGTTTTATAGCAATTGTATGTACTATACCCTGGCAAAAAGGAACCAGAAAGTCTGAGAAGCTTGCTTCCTGGATTTATCCTTTGATGGTCTTCGCAGGTATGGGTGTTATTGACGTCTTATTTAAACAGATTGCAGTCTATAGAGGACTGCCTTATACGACATCTCTCTTTATTGTCCTTCTACTGGCATTCATCATTTCGGTTATTACATTAGTGCTTTTTATCGTTACAGGGAAGGCCAAATTTAACTGGGTGAATTTTGTGTCAGGTTTGATACTTGGCTTTTTCAACTTTGGTAATATTTTGTTCTACCTGAAAGCACATCGGGCCCTTCCTGAAAATCCTTCCCTCGTATTTTCGGCAATGAATATTGGTGTAATAGTTGCTGGCGCTATTGTAGGCGTGTTTTTATTTAAAGAGCGACTTAGCATAGTAAATAAGATCGGGATCGTCATAGCCGTTATCTCGATATTAGTTATATCATTGGCTGGGTAACTTCCCGCTAACTGATTTAAAAAAAGTCTGTTATTTCCGGCATGTTCATCATTATTTCATTCAGGTGATCCATGTTTTCTTTTGTCCCTGAGATCTGCAATACTGCATTTAATGTGTTGTTGTGCTTGGAGATCTGGACGGTCTTGCTTTTAAGCCTGTTCGCTTTTATTTTCTCTTCCAGAAGGGAGAGACTAGCACAATCTCCATCCCTGAAATTGATATTAACCGTTTTGTTCTTCTGAAGATTTTCAATAAGCCTTTCCACCCTGGTAACAAGCGATAAGATAATAAAAGTAAGAACGGTAAATATAAGGGCGATCCCATAATATCCAATTCCCACAGCCATGCCAATAGCTGCAGTTGTCCATATTACAGCCGCAGTAGTAAGGCCAAGAACAGAAAGCTTGTCTTTAAAGATAACCCCTGCTCCAATGAATCCTATTCCGGTAATAATGTTGGCAGAAATGCGGTCGTCACTACCATCACCATATCGGGATACTATGGTAAAAAGTGTAGAGCCGAGGCAGATGAGAACAATGGTCCTGAAGCCTGTAGACTTATTTCTGAATTCGCGTTCAAAGCCTATAATACCCCCGCAAATGATAGATATAATGATACTGACCAGATCCTGATATTCGATAGAAAAATCCATAGTATGTAAAGATGCTAAGTTCGAACCTTTTTAACGAAAAAAGGTTTGAAACAATATAAAGTTGTCCCCGTTGTAAATAGATAACCTTTGGAGGACATCGTATGAAAACACCATCAAAAGACGAGGATAACAAACCAGTTACTGAAGGCCCTTTATCGGAAAAGGACGAGGTAAAGAAAGCAGAAGACAGAACCCGGAAAGCCCAGGATAAGGCCAGTGTAGCTTCGGAACTAAAAATCAGATCAAAGGATAATCCAGATAATAAGGAAGAGTAATCTTTACCGAAAGCAGACCAGGAGGTTATAAACAGCGTTATCTGAGGTTATAAATTTGGCATATAAAAGCAATTTTATCTAAGTTTGGTCCATCAGCATTCACATAAATGGATTCATATTTTGGGCTAAAGAAAAATGGCAGCACGGTATCAACTGAAGTCATTGCAGGTATCTCTTCTTTTCTTGCTACCTCATACATTATTATTGTCAACCCATCAGTTCTAAGTCAGACCGGGATGCCTTTTACGGGTGTTCTTACGGCGACAGTAATAGTTTCTTTTTTTAGCAGTGTAATGATGGGGCTTTATGCCCGAAATCCCATTCTTGTAGCGCCGGGTATGGGGCTTAATGCTTTTTTCACCTTTTCGGTGGTTTTTGGACTTAACGTATCCTGGCAGGTGGCGCTCGGCGCTGTATTCTGGTCGGGCATAGTTTTTTTCCTTCTTTCTGTTTTTAATATCCGGACGCATATTGTAAAAGCTATACCACGTCCGCTTCGTTATGCTGTATCTGCTGGAATAGGTCTCTTCATCACGATGATTGGTCTATCCAATGCAAAGTTCATTGTGCCCAATCCCGCCACTCTAGTTTCTTTAGGCCCTATAACACCGGCTCTTCTTACATTCGTTGCAGGCCTGTTTGTAACTGCGATACTGGTAATGCGTAACGTAAAAGGGGGTATTCTGTTAGGTATCTTTTTTACGACACTTGCTGCTTATCCCATCGGTCGTTTGTGGGGAGTGGGTACAGATGTCCTTATAAGCTGGAAGGGGCTGTTTGCAGCGCCGGACTTTAGTTTGCTGTTTCAACTTGACCTTGTTAATTCGCTAAGCTGGGCCGTATTGCCGGTCATCTTTGCTTTTGTATTTACAGATATGTTTGATAGTCTTTCGACCTTTGTTGGTATTGCCGAAGCTGCCAATTTATTGGATGAACAGGGGGAACCCCTGAATATAAAGCGATCGCTCCTCACGGATGCTGTCTCTACAACCCTGGCAGGACTCGTAGGATCGAGCCCTGGTACGGCTTATATAGAATCGGCTGTAGGGGTGGAGGCAGGAGGACGAACCGGGTTAACAGCTGTAGTTGCAGGCTTATTGTTTTTGCCTTTTTTGTTTCTCGCACCTTTGTTATCCATCGTACCTGGTATTGCAACAGCACCGGCGCTGGTGCTGGTTGGTGTCTTTATGATCCGACCGGTTGTTAAAATAGACTGGATGAAACTCGATGATGCGATACCCTGCTTCATTGCAATGGTTTTAATACCTTTTACTTATTCTATCACTCATGGAATTACGTGGGGATTTCTTAGCTGGACCATCTTGAAGTTTGCTTCGGGTAAAAAAGAGGAGATCAGCCCAGCGCTGCTGATTATCGACATATTTATAATTCTCGCTCTGGTCATCGGATAATGCCGGATGCGGTGTTAACATTTATTAAATAAATCTTCTTCTGTGCTTTTGTTTTTCAAAAGATAGAGGACCACCTTTCTGTACAACTCATCAGGTAGAAATGGCTTTACCAGAATGTCATCCATGCCCGTTTTTTCCACCCTCTCCTTAATTTCGTCCGGGAGGTTGGCTGTAAGTGCAATAATGGGTAATGTAACGCCATTCCCCCTCATTTTCCTGGTTGCCTCATCGCCGTCCATTACGGGCATTTGGATATCAATGAGTATTAGATGGTGTCTGGCGGGCTCGACGATATTAAGGGCTTCCAGTCCATTCGAAGCTACGTCAACAGTTGCTCCCCAGCGGTTTAGAAAAGATTTAGCAACTAGCACATTCATTGGATTATCTTCAACCAAAAGAATGTTTACACCAGTAAGAGGCCGCTCTGCTTCCTTTTTGATAGTGTCGCTGATGTTTTCATGCTCAATAGTTTTGAAGCTTTTTTCGAAGGTTTGAACAAAGTAAAAGACGGAACCTTTGCCTTCTTCACTTATTAACTCAAGGGAGGAGTTTTGTAATTCTAATAACCTTTTACAAATGGACAAGCCGAGGCCTGTGCCTCCGAAACTACGAGATGTGGAAGAATCGGCTTGTGTAAACCTTTCAAAGATCACTTTTCGTTTTTCTTCAGATATACCTATTCCTGTATCCTGTACCTGTATTTTAAGGGCGACAGTATTTTCTGTCTGATCTTTAATGTCAATGCTCAACTCTACAAAGCCTGCCTGGGTGAATTTGATCGCATTATGAACAAGGTTAGTTAACACTTGAGACGTCCTGGTGGGATCGCCTTTCAGCATGCTTTGCAGGTGGGGATCGGTCTTCAATCTTAAATTAATGTTCTTTTCCTGTGCAAGTTCCTGTAATCCTTTGACAACATTACCTGCGATAGAACCAATATCCATTTCTACATTTTCAAAAGAAACTTTACCCGCTTCGATTTTGCTATAGTCCAGGATATCATTAACAATTGCCAACAGATTATTCGCCGAAAAAAGCATTACCTCAAGATGCCTGATCTTCTCTTGGGTTGTTTTTAAGCAGCAAATGATTCATCCCGATTACTGAATTGAGAGGTGTCCTGATTTCGTGGCTCATGGTGCTTAAAAAATCGCTTTTTGCCACTGATCCTTGCTGAGCTTCCTCCCATGCTTTTTTTAATGTATACGACACCCGGTTAGACAAAACAAGCGACTGAAGAAAGAAGAAGCCAACATATCCGGCAAAGCTCAGTAATTGTAAAGGCGGAATAAAGCCCCAATAATGTAAAAGCGAAATAACAAATACCGGCATTAAGGTAAAGGAGCTTAATAATGAATATACGGCCCCTGGTCTGTTGTTCTTATACGCCACCCAATACACGTAAGGTAAGTACGTGATACAAAACACCATCAGTATTAAAAAGGGATTTATTAAATTGGTAAAATAAATTGGATCGAGGCATAGAGAGGCTGCTGCAAAGCTAAGACATATAGTAACAATGACGTTTATGACACGGTCATGTACATCTTTGGGATACAGACTTTTGGTAAACAGTGAGAAGAGTCCGATGCCAAGAAACAGGCTGATGTATTCTAACCGTATAGTAATATACCAGCTTATATCTGGTAAAGCCGAATGCAAAATATAGTTTTCTGTTCCGATAATTCTGTAACTGTACACAACAGAATACATTGAAAAAAAAAGTATCGCTTTATCTCTGTTTCCGAGAAGAAAAAGACCAAGGAAAAAAAAACCGCCCATAAATAAGCACCCTGTCAGCAAAAGGTCAATAGCTTCCGTCTGCCGCCTTTTTAAGGCGACTATACTTTTTTTGCCTATTACCAATGATTTGCTGATACCACCATTTTTGTGTGAAAAATTAGCGATGTGTAAGATCACATTTAATGTATCAATGCCTGGAAGAATATCAACCGCCTTATATTCCCAATAAGGAACAAAATCTTTTTTGTTAGTACTGACCTTCCCGTTAACTGCCACCAGTTTGCCATTTATAAATAGTTGATAGGCACAATAGACATCAGGCATTCCAATACGTAAAGGCTCATTCATTTTAGGCAGCAGGATAGTGAGCCTGTAGGTAGCAAATCCAAAAGCAGGAAGTGTTTTCCCATTTATAGCAATTTCATTCCATTTAGAAGGAAAGTTTACGCGAATACCTCTGTTAATTGTGAAGTCGTTGGGTTTTAGGAATCGATTCCAATAAAAATTCCATTCGCCGTCCAGTTTTATTTCAGTTGAAAATGATTGTTTACGTAAATCTAATACACCTTTTTTTGCAATCGGTGCTACAGATCCGAAACTATAGGAGATACTACAACATAACAATAGTAAGACAATATTCAAGCTCCTCATGGCTATCATAATGCTACAAAGTATTCTTCCCTTGATACATGCTTTATTATGTTTTGTTTAGCAACCGGCATTACTTCTTTCTGTTCAGATCAAGATCATGAAAGTCGAAGCTGAAGTCGGTAAGGGGAGATATTGCTTTCATTTTAAAGCTGGATGCATTTCCTTCGTTGTCTAATACAAACATAGCGAAAGCATCGGCATCAAGGCTTCTGTCGTCCCACTTAACAATAAAAGTATTTCCTTTATAGGGCAACATTTCGCCCTTAAGCCGTCGTGATTTTTGCGATTCGAATAACAGTTTATTCCCTTCTTGTTTTATAACAACATCACCGAACCAGTGGTCATTGTACGTGCCTGTAAATACATTATTTTCACCGTTGTAAGAGCTGTTTTTTTGAGCCTCCTCTATTGTTTTCCATATGCCTTGAGTAACTTCCATTGCTTCCTTCTGAGCGGAATGAAAGTTTTCTTCATTCTGTTTTATTCTGTCGATCCCTTTTATTCCGAGAAAGCGGTCTTTAATTGTGTTCGTGATCGCTGTAAAAGCGTAGCCTGATTGCTGATTCGTTAAAACAATGATACCAAGCTTCATTTCCGGAATGAGAGTGACCTGCGTCACAATTCCTGCCAGGCCTCCGGTGTGTGACACTTGTTTGTATCCTTTCACATCAGTAAGAAGCCACCCTAAGCCATAGGCGCCGAAATGACTGTTATAAGGAGGCTGAGTGTTAACCGGTAGAATAGTTTGGGCTGACCACATTTCGCTATGCTGAGATTTACTGAATAGTTGCTTTCCTGTATTTTGTATAACACCTTCATTCAACTGCGTATTTACCCATTTACACATATCCACAATATTGCTGTAAATACCTCCTGCGGCATTAGCCGGTTCACTAATATCACGATCTATGACTTTTAGCCCGCCGTTTACAGGTGCATGAGGATCTATCACATTTGACTTATCTTTAATTCTGGTATAGGAAGCCGCGCTTCCGGTCATGCCTAAGGGCCTCATTATACGGGTTTCAATAAACTCTTCCCAACTAATGCCCGATGCCCTTTTAATAACCTCACCTGCCACTATATACAGAAGGTTGTCGTAGTCAAACTTGGTCCGGAATCCGGATACAGGCTTTAAGTACCTAAGATTATGAATGATTTCATCTGTTGTAAACTCAGCTCCTCCAGGCCAGATCATCAGGTCGCCCGCGCCGAGCCCCAGTCCGCTTCGGTGTGTCAACAAGTCCCTTATAGTGAATTCATCAGAAACATAAGGATTATATAACTTAAATTCAGGTATATAGTAGTTTACCTTGTCATCCCATTTGAGCTTTCCCTCTTCTATAAGGATTGCGAGAGCAGCAGCTGTAAAAGCTTTACTATTTGAGGCTATGGCAAATAATATATGTTCATCGGTTTTTTCGCCGGATGTGAGAGAACGAACTCCATATCCCTTAGAGTGAATAACCTTCCCGTCTTTTACAATGGCCAGGGCAATACCTGGAACATCGAACGTTTTCATCGTGTTGGTTACCAGGCGGTCTATTTCTCCCGATGAAATTACCTGAGCGTTTAGATGGCCTGTAAAACTGAAAAGCAAGAAAAAGGATGAGAGAATCAATTTCTGCGTATAAGACTTCATGATGTGTTAAGATTGTGTGTCTTTCTATATCAACAATGAATATACGGAAAGGAATTTGATTCAAAAGTATTAATGTAGATAAGTCATATGCGACAATATGACTGGCCCTTCTACTGATGTAAAGAATAGCAGTTAAGAGCACGGCGTAGACCTGTTTTGAGATGCCGAATTAAATCATTATATTTAATTTCTCCGTTAAGAAATGTCCCTTTTAGAATAAAACAGCAGAAGTAGTTTTGAAATTTTACATCCGAAATATGGTCTGCATTCGTTGCAAAATGGTTGTAAAGCAGGAGCTTAAAAAGCTGGGCCTTCATTATGTAGTCGTGGAACTGGGAGAAGTGGAAATTCTGGAAGATATTTCAGTTGCTCAAAAAGATGAGTTTAGCACTGCCTTACTTCGGTTTGGTCTGGAGTTGATGGATAACAAAAAGAGCATTCTGATTGAAAAGATTAAAAATGTAATCGTTGAACTGATTCATCATACAGAAGCGCCCTTAAAGACGAATTTCTCAGATCATTTAAGCGAAAGATTGAATCACGACTACACCTACCTTGCGAACTTGTTTTCCGAAGTTGAGGGGATTACCATCGAGCATTATATTATTACTCATAAAATAGAAAGAGTAAAGGAGTTGCTTGTATACGACGAACTATCACTAAAGGAAATCTCTTACAAATTACATTACAGTAGTATTGCTCATCTATCTAATCAGTTTAAGAAGATAACAGGCTTAACTCCTTCGCATTTTAAGAAGCTTAAAGACTATAGACGTCAGGGCATTGAAAATGTGTGAATCATGTAACTCTTTTCAAAAGAAGTGTAACTATCCGGCTCAATCGGCGGCGTATCTTTGTTCAGTGAGAATATTCACCTTATATAGTGCCATAAAATGAGAATAGACACAGCATTGATTGTTGATTGTCTGTATGTTTTCGCAAAAACTGTCTCATTATTTTACCATGACTCATAGCAGAACCTCTGCTTTTAAAACCCCAACAACATGACCGAAAAGGATCAGAATAACCTGCCTGAAATTTTATTTGTTACATCCTATCCCCCGCGGGAGTGTGGTATAGCTACTTATTCTCAGGATTTGATAAAGGCCCTTAATAATAAATTTAATGATTCTTTTACCATTCCGGTTTGCGCACTCGAATCTGAAAAGGAGATCCATAGTTATACCAGTGAAGTGCGCTATATTCTCGATACCTCGGTATCGTCCTCTTTCTCGGAAGTATCGCGTGAGATTAGTCAGAATGCTGCTATAAGGATTGTAATGGTGCAGCATGAGTTCGGTTTTTTTGATTCTGACCACGAAGCCGACTTTCTTCAATTTCTGTGTGATATCAGAAAGCCTGTCATTATCACTTTTCATACGATATTGCCACATCCCGATGCTGCGCTTAAACTAAAAGTGGAAGAAATAACTTCAGTGTGCGCATCGGTGGTGGTTATGACCCAAAATGCTGCTACAATCTTATCCAGGGACTATCAGATTCCTACAGATAAAATAATTGTTATCCCTCACGGAGTACACCTTGTTCCCCATGCTGATAAAGAGACGCTCAAGCGTAAGTACGATGTAGAAGGCCGCACAATTCTTTCTACGTTCGGGCTGATTGGTTCGGGGAAGAGTATCGAAACAACCATCGACGCGTTACCTTCAATTGTCAAGGAGAATCCATCGGTGTTGTTCCTGGTAATTGGGAAAACACATCCCAATATTATAAAACACGACGGCGAGGTTTACCGTGAAATGCTTAAAGAAAAAGTAGAGCAATTACGATTGCAGCAACATGTAAGATTTATAAATAAGTATTTGCCTTTGGATCAGTTGCTAGAATACCTGCAGCTTACAGATATTTATTTGTTTACTTCCAAGGATCCAAACCAGGCCGTAAGCGGGACGTTTTCCTATGCTATAAGTTGTGCATGCCCAATTATATCCACCCCTATTCCGCATGCAAGAGAAGTTCTTCGTGATGACGCTGGAGTGATTATTGACTTTCAAAACTCCCCGCAGCTAGCCAAAGCAGTAAACCTTCTTCTTGGAAATGAAGAGTTAAGAAGGACTTACAGCAATAATGGATTACAGAGAATAGAGCCAAGCGCCTGGGAAAATGTAGCTGTGGCATACTCTGCGTTATTCAGGCGTATTTCACGTGATATTTCCCTGGTATTTCAAATTCCCGAGTTAAATCTATCTCATATTAAGCATCTCACTACCGAGTTTGGAATGATCCAGTTTGCAAAAATCAATCATCCCGATTTGGGTTCAGGATATACTATCGATGATAACGCCAGGGCCATGGTCGCCCTGATAATGCATTATAAAGCGACAGGAGACAAAGCGGACCTTTCTTATATAGAGACCTATCTTAACTTTATAAAGTTCTGTCAGCAGAATAACGGTGAATTCCTGAATTATGTTGATGAGAACAAAGAATTTACGAAACAGAACTATGAGACTAACCTGGAAGATTCTAATGGCAGGACGATTTGGGCGCTGGGATATTTAATTGCTGAAGAAGAGTTATTTCCGGCATCATTAATTAAGACGGCAGAAGAGGTAATTAGCAGGGCTATCCCGGGAATTGAAGGTATGTTTTCTTCGAGGACGATGGCGTTTGCAATAAAGGGTTTGCATTATTACAATCTTAGAAGAGCGTCTCCTGAAAATCTCTCATTGATAAATACCCTTGCGGAGAGACTGGTGGAAATGTTTAAACATGAGGGAGAGTTACGCTGGGAGTGGTTTGAAAGTTACTTAACATACGGCAACAGCATCCTTCCTGAAGCTTTACTATGTGCTTATCAGGCGACGAATAATCTGATATATAAAGAAACGGCTCAGGCATCATTTGCTTTTCTTCTGGATAAGACCTTTACCCGGAACAGAATTAAGGTTATTTCCAATCAGGACTGGCTGAAGAAAGGCAAGGACGCAGCTGATTATGGCGAACAACCAATTGACGTGGCCTACACTATCCTGGCCCTGGATAAGTTCTACCAGGTATTTGGCGATGCTGAATATCTCAATAAAATGCACATTGCCTTTAACTGGTTTTTAGGCAACAACCACCTGCACCAGATAATTTACAATCCATGTACTGGTGGCTGTTATGATGGACTTGAGGAATATGGAGTAAACCTCAACCAGGGTGCAGAGTCTACAGTAACCTACTTGATGGCAAGGTTAACCATGGAGCAGTATACAGAAGGCAGCGGCTCCGACTTTGTCGCGTTTGCTACCGAAGAATCGGAAACCTATTAATTATAAAAGAACCATGATGAATATGATTTCGCAGAAGTATTACCGGGTCTATAAAAACGAGACAGCCGTGTCTGAAATCTCCGATTTGGATTTCAAGCCAGGCTTTGCCACTCATTTTGAAAGAGGTAATATTTATTCAATTCCCCAGGATAATAAGATGTTTTATGATTATACGGATAGAATTGATGCGATGAAGAAGGCTAAGGCTGGAGCCCTGTTTTATATTAATTTACTGATAAAGAAAGCTGAAAATGGTATTGACAATTTGAAGCAATACCGGATAGACCATTATGACGATTTAAATATAAATCTTATCGATTCGAATATCCGAAGGTTGGAGCGTGAAATGCATATCAAATAAGAGACAATATCCACAAAATAGAAAATATTATGATAAATCAAGCAGTTGAAAAACAAGTAAGAAGTATTGTGTACGATTTAAATAATTGTGCAAACGAGTATGGTTTTAAGACGGAAGGATGGCGGTTGAAAGCGGTTACTACTACTGAAAAAGCGGAGCTTGAAAAAAAGTATTATCCTACAATTTCTCTTAAAGTCGTACCTGAAGCTTTAACTGAATTGTTAAGAGCAGTGAATGAGAAGCTGGTAAAAAGTTCCTCTGACTACGAAAAGGACAGGGATACAGAGGATAAAGGCAACCGAAATTTTGAATATTTAGTTGCCTTTAATCCTGAGAGGGTCCGATAGATGAAAATTCCACCCGGCGGTATTATACCTGTATCTTTTTCCATGTACCTTTTTTAAATAAATAGTAAGCCGTAAGTGTAATTCCTACTTCTGCAATAGGAATCGCTATAAACACGCCGACTGGTCCCATTTCGAGATACCTTGCTAAAAACCATGCAAAGGGAATCTGGAAGATCCAGAAGGCGAACACGTTGATTCGTGTAGGCGTCCATGTATCTCCGGCACCGTTAAAAGCACTGGTAAATACCATTCCGCTTCCATAGATTACAAATCCTATGCTCATAATACGAAGGGCCTTAACTGCTACCTGCTTTATCTGCTCATCTTCAGTAAAGAACTGAACAAAGAAGCCTGCTGACGATAAAAACAGTACGGTAACAACTGCCATAAAGCCCATGGTGTATTTCATTGTTGCAAAAACTGAGTGTTCAGCACGTTTGAATTGGCGTGCTCCAAGGTTTTGGCCTACAAGCGTTGCTGCTGCGTTACTGAGTCCCCAGGCGGGCAGCATAAAGAACATCATCAGCCGGAGCGCGGTTTGATAACCGGCTGAACCATGATCGCCTCCTGTTGTCGCGACGAGCTGGGCAAGGAAGATCCAACTACAGCTGGCAATTACAAATTGCATCACAGCAGGAGCCGCAACTTTTATAATCGCAACTATCTGATTTTTTACCGGAATAAAATAAGTAAGCTTAATCTTGATTACATTTTGGCCGTTAAAAAGATGATATATCTGGTAAATGACACCGATGCCTCTTCCTATGCAGGTAGCTATAGCGGCCCCCGTCAGGCCGAAAGCAGGTATGGGGCCGAAACCATTGATGAATATGGGGCACAGAATAATATTGAATATATTCGCTATCCATAAACTCTTCATTGCAATTGCAGCATTTCCAGCTCCTCTGAAAATGCCGTTAATCAAAAACAAAAGCATAATGATCAGGCTGCTTCCCATCATGATTTTAACAAAAGGTGTTCCGTGGGCAACTGTTTCGGCTGACGCTCCCATTAAAAAGAGGATATCTGCGGCGAACCATACTCCGGTAAAAGCAAGCACGAGAGTCACTGCCACTGCGATTACAACCGACTGCATGCCAGCTCTCGAAGCGGCCTCCGGATTTTTTTCTCCTATTCGACGGGCTACAACCGCTGTTGCAGCCATACTCATTCCAACAGCAAGGGAGTAAATCACCGTTAGCACAGATTCTGTCAGACCCACGGTCTGAATAGCGTGACTGCTATTTTCAAGATGGCCGACAAAATAAAGGTCAACCAGGGCGAAGACGGATTCCATCGCCATTTCAAGCATCATGGGTATAGCCAACAGAATGATCGCTTTATGGATAGAGACAGAAGTAAGGTCGGTCTCTTCGCCACGAAGAGACTGTTTTAAAATGGTTATCAGTTGAGACACTTTGCCTCTTTGATTCACAGAAGGAGACATATAAAAAAATAAATATGGGAAACTAAACAAGCAGAGGTAGATCTGCAGGCATATCGGAATATGCTAATTTGTTGAAGAGGTAGTCCTCGGTTTTTAAAACCTCAGGCGGACTGCATATTGGATAAAACACACCAAACTGACCCCTTTTGGCCAATTGAAAATGCCCCCCTCTGCCAGAGCAAAGTGATCCCCTTCGGCCAAAGTAAACTGTCCCCCTTTGGCCAAATCAAAGTGATCCCCTGAAAAGAACATAAAGTTTAGTTCCGAAGGTTTCTATGGACCGGGTTTTTGTTAGCTTTTCGCTAAACACAAATCCTTGATGCCAATGTCCAATAAACCAATTCAAATGAATAAACTTAGGCAGATTATCCGTCTTTATTGCCAGGGAACCGGCACCAAGACCATTAATGGGATGGTCGGCAGTTCCCGTACTACCGTAAAAAAGTATGTTCGCGTGTGGCATCAGCTTGGTATTACCCACGAAGAATTCAGTGCCAAGAGCGATAGTGAACTGTCGGTACTTTTCATGACTTCGGCAGCCAAGACTGTAAACAGTCCCCGGCGGCAGGAACTTGAGTTACTGCTTCCTGAGTATTGTAAAAGACTAAAAAAGAAGGGTGTAACCCGTGAGCTATTGCATGTGGAATACTTAGCGAAACATCCTGGAGGTTACGGACGATCCCGTTTTAACAATGCTATCCATACTTATCTTCAGCTTTCCAAACCTGTGATGCATATTGATCACAAAGCAGGTGATAAGATGTATATCGACTTTGCCGGGAGCAAACTTCAATTTCATCCTGCTGATGGTCCTGAACGTGATGCAGAGGTGTTTGTAGCCATATTGGGCTGCAGCCAGCTTACATACGTGGAAGCTGTGGAAAGCCAGCGCAAGGAAGATCTGATCAGGGCCTGCGAGAATGCCCTGCACTATTTCGAGGGTGTGCCCCGGGCGATCGTTCCAGATAATCTGCGTTCAGCGGTAACCAAAGGGAGCAAGTATGAGGCAGTGCTCAATGATGAGTTCGCAGCTTTTGCGGAGCATTATTCGGTAACTGTAGTTCCTGCAAGAGCTTATAAGCCGCGCGACAAGTCTTTGGTGGAAGGGGCTGTTAAACTGATCTACCGGAGTATTTACCAGCGACTGGAGGGCCGCAGGTTCAGTGACCTGGAATCGCTGAACGCTGCCATACGTCCGGCGCTGGAGATTCATAACAACAAACCTTTTTCTGGTCGCAGCTATTCGAGGCGTGAACAGTTTGAAGAGATTGAACGGGAAGCCCTTGGCACACTTAACCCAATACGGTACGAAGTGCACAAACAAGTCATGGCAACAGTGATGAAGAACGGTTATGTGCGCTTAGGCGAAGATATTCACTATTACAGCGTGCCCTACACTTATATTGGTAAGAAGGTAAAAGTACTTTATACCTCTGCTATAGTCCGGATCTATTTCCATTACACGCAGGTTGCTGCCCATAAGCGCAACCGGATCAAGTACCATTATACTACTGACAAAGAGCATCTGGCCTCACAGCACCGCTTTTTAACCGAATGGACACCCGAAAAGTTTATACAGGAAGCGGAACAGATCCATGAAGATGTAGCACGATATATCGCCCAGGTACTGGAGCACAAAGCCTATCCTGAGCAGGCTTATAAATCATGTTCCGGTATCCTGAGCTTTGCCAGACGGGTAGGCTCCGACCGCCTTGCCGGCGCCTGCCGCTGGGCCGACAACATTGGACAGTACAACTATCCGGTCATAGAGGAGATCCTCCGTAAACGCCTGGACCAGCTTACCCCTGAAGATGAACCGGCCACTATTCCTCTACACAACAACATCCGGGGTAAAGAATATTATCAGTAACCAGCTATAAAATTATAAAGAATAATGAACAACGAAACACTAGAGAAGATGCGTCAGCTTCGCCTTTACGGCATGTATGATGCTTTTAAAACAAATCTGGAGACTTCAGTGAAAGAATCCCTCACGGCCGATCAGTTTGTCTCCCTGCTGGTGGCCAGTGAATGGGACGACAGACGTAACCGCTTCATCGAAAGAACCATCAGGACAGCTAACTTCAGGTACAAAGCATCTTTGGAACAGGTAGATTACTCCTTTGACCGCGGACTGGATAAAAACCAGGTGCACCGGCTGGCAGGACTGGACTTTATCAAAGAACACAAAGACCTGTTTATCACCGGTTCTACAGGAACCGGCAAGAGTTACCTGGCTACCGCTCTTGGGTATCATGCATGCCAGAACGGGTATAAAGTCATGTATGTAAATACAGCTAAGCTGATGGGCCAGTTAAAGCTGGCTAAGGCAAAAGGAACTATGCTGGCAGAACTCAAGCGGATAGAGCGTCTGGACATGCTCATCCTGGATGACTTTGGTCTGCAGCCCTTTGATCCTCAATCCAGACTTGCATTGCTTGATATCATTGAGGACAGGCACCAAAAACGGTCCACGGTGATCACGTCGCAGATTCCGGTTAAGGATTGGTATGATATCATTGGTGAAAAGACAATCGCTGACGCGGTACTTGACCGTATCGTTCACCACTCTTTAAGAGTCGAATTGTTTGGAGAATCTCTAAGGAGAAAAAAATCCAAACCGGAAAATGTATTTTTGTAAAAATAATAGTTGTTAAACCGGACTAAAAGCATCAGTTCAAAGTGCCAATCTGTACAACAACTTTTGTTCTTTTCAAACCTCAACTCTGAGGGGACAGTTTGCAGTGGCGAACGGGGGACACTTTAATTGGTATATCCAATCTAAGCTCAATTTTATATCGTACTTGCCCCTGATAAAATATTTTTCATCAAGATAGGTATTGTTTGTTCTGTAATACTTGTAAAAGTCGAGGTTGTTATCAAAATACCTTTTCAGCTTTGCAAGTTCATTACCGATATATTTCTTTATGGCTTTGCCATTGCCATAAGGCTTTTTAGTTTCTATTTTATAGATGGCATTGTGATAAATGAGCTTGGAAAGAAAAACTGGTTTTATATGTTTGAAGAAATAGATCTCTTCGTCAACATTTTTAAAACCATTTTCCATTACATAAGATTTTAGTTCAGCCATACAACCTAATAGGAGTTCTATTAATTGATGAGCTAAGCCAATCGGGTTCTCCGCTTCGGCTGTCAATTCTTCAATCTTATGTTCTAAGTTTTGTACGTAATTTTCATATTGTTTATCCATAGCTTGCAGCTTAATGTTAAAATAATTACGAGTAAAACCCGTATTCCCGCAGGATCATTCTCCCGAAAAATTGGCATCCGAGCCAACGCTACTTTCGTTCAAGTAAGTAATTAGGGCTTGTACGGTAGTTACTTCTAAATCTATTCTGTTACTGCCGTATTTATCCGAAACACCTTGTTGGGTGATGTAGGCAACCTTATAGATGCTTTGCTTATTAAGATGTACGCCCTCGAATAAGATTTCTTCTATTCGGTAACCACAGGGGTTTTCGATATGGAATTTAATTTGTAAGCCTATATGCCTTTTGCAATATCCGCCCATTTGCTGCATTGGATTAGTTGCAAATGTTCGTTCAAAGTTCTCTTCCAGCATATCAATTATTTCTTGCCCCGTCATATCTACGGTGGTAATTACAGGGTTCATCGGAACCATATTGTACAAATCCCACACGGTGATATCCCCCTTGTCAATAGGCGCACCATATCGCCAGCCGTTTGAGAATGCAATAGCTACACCTGCCGCTTTATGGACAGCTTCTAATAATAAATCATCCATTGACGATGAAAACGTAGAATATCGGTGCAGAATGTTGTCTGTCTTTGCGACTACCTGCTTTTGCAGGCTTCTGTATGAAACCATAATATCGTTTACCATCTGCTCCACAGATCTGTCGCTGGCAACTTGCTCATTGACTTCTATAAGCTCATATTCGTGGTGTGTGATTTTATTGTCTGAAACAGATAGCTTCAAATGTCCCACAAAAGAGCCGTGGCAACCGCATTGAATTACAATAGTATCATTCACTTTTACAGGTTCATACAGCCTGTTATGGGTATGCGCACTAAGGCAAATATCAATCCCAACGGTGTGTTTCAGCAACTCAATATCCTGCGGAAAGCCGTTGTGTGAAAGAAGTATAATAAGGTCAGCACCCTGATTTTTCACTTCGTCCACGTAGCCGTTTATTTCCTGCATTGCATCGGTTACATATATTCCTTTGCTGAATTTATCGGGCATTGTTTTATCTATAATGTTGGCGCAAATACCTATCACGGCTACTTTGATATTGCCAGTTTCGATAAATGAATAGGGCTTTAGGAATAGTGTGCCGTCCTCGTTAAAAACATTAATCGCCAGTACAGGGTAATTGAGCTGTTCTGCCAGCGAGAGCAGATGATCGGGTGTGTAAGCGAAATCCCAATGTCCAACCATCCCACTAAGACCGAGCTGGTTTAGAATAGGTACAATTGCTTCGCCTTTTGAAGATACTACTGGCAGGGTTCCGTGAAAGGTGTCGCCACCATCGAAAAATAAAGCGTGTTCATTTTCGCTTTTTATCTTCTCAAAAATGGTTGCAATCCTTGCATATCCGCCCGCTGTTTTTATATATTCTCCGTCTTTGTTGTAAAACAGTTCGGGATGTGGTTCGAGATAGCCGTGTACATCGTTTATAAATCCTATTGATAATTCCATAATATTGAATTTTGGGTTTGAAACATTTTTTGATTAAGGATGAACAATTGCCCAACCCTCATATTGCCTTAATATAATTTCTCCGTTACCGCTCGGAACATAATTCACGAAATCAAACAGTTCTTTTTTTTCAATTTTTCGTTCCTCCATCGTTTTTGAACATTGAGCGAATACTACGCCCTTGTCTTTTAGCGCAATCAATAATTCCTGATAGCTGTTCGCTTTTTTATACATTTCCACCCCGTCAGAAAATGCAATGACTTCTATGTGTAGCTTGCCTTTCAGTCGTGGGTCAGTCAATACATTATTTATATTGCGAAGTATGCCCCTTACTTTTTTATCTTCTGCTTCGTTCAAGATGTATAGAGCGTTGTAATGTTTTTTATATGCTTTTGCAGGCTCAAAAACTGCATCGGTTTTTTGCTGTGCAAAAATGCTGACAGATGTAAAACACAATACCACTATAAACAAGGCTTGTAATCTTTTCATTTTAAAAACTCCTTTTGTTTCGTTATTCATTTATTAACTCTTCTATCTGCTTTACGAACTTGTCTGAGGCGTAATTGGCAAATCCTGCGTGGTGCAATCTGACTTTTCCTTTTTTATCCAATACAACGGTAGTAGGCAATGAACCAGAGTAAATTTCTGCCGGAACATTACCATTGGATTGATACATCGGGACTGAAAATTTCTCTTTTTCCAAATACGCCTTTCCTGCTGCGGGGTCATTGTCTTCGTTGATGGTCAGAAAGACCATATCAGGGTTGTTTTTGAATTGGGTATAAAGTGTTTCGATTGAGGGAAATTCAGCCCTGCAAGGCGGACACCACGATGCCCAAAAATTGATAAACACAACTTTACCTCTTAATGATGCGGTATTTTGTACATTGCCTTTTTCATCCGTAAAGTCAAAATCCGTGTTCGCCTGGCTCGCCGTAGCCGCATCCTTTTTATCCATACTTGCATTAAAAAGCCCTGTTGCCATTAGCTGCCGCAGCACGAATGATTTTGCATCGGGGCTGACAAACATTATTCCTACAAAAATGACCATTACAATGGTAAAGGCATTTTTCTTGATGTACTGCCATTTACTGGCAGGCGGTTTTTTTTTGGAAACCTCTTTATTGTTCAGCATAATCCTATTTTTATCTGTTAGTTACTTTCTACCAATTCATTCAGGGCTTTGATAATTTCGGGGCTTGTATAATCCCTGCCGCCCTCCATACGGGCTATCATATCTCCGCTTTTATCGAGTATAACCGTAGTCGGGATAGCACTGCCTAAATAGTCTTGGGGTATATCTCCTGCCGGAACATAAACAGGCAAATCATATCCTTTATCTTTCATAAAGGCAGTGGACTTCTCTATCTTGTTATCCACGTCCACCATTAAAAACGCGATATCATCATTATCTTTAAAAGACTGTTTGAGTTTGTTTATAGAGGGCATTTCGTGGATGCAGGGCGGACACCACGTAGCCCAAAAGTTGATGAATACCACGTTGCCTTTTAAGGAACTTAACAATACCGTTTTACCGCTTTTGTCCTTAAAAGAAATATCCGAAGCTGCCGGAGCAGGGGCTTCCGTTGTTGCAACTTCTTCCGTCGGGGTATTTCCGCTTTCTACCTTGTTCTCTTTGTTCTTATCCGTATTTCCACAAGCTGCCAGCGAGATAGCTGTAATAATGAAAATCCCGGAACGAACTGCCAAATTTCTAAACTGCGTTTTCATATTCTGTGATTTTTTACTGTTTCTAATTCTATTTTTTATTCTTGTATCGGTCTATCGCAGATTGCAAAAAGCTGTAATAGCTTTTCGGGTCATAATCTGCTCCGATAGGGTTTACCAAAATTTCTTCGTTGGCGGGGTTTAAAAGCACATAAAAGGGTTGCGAATTGGCGTTGTATTTACTCGCCTGAAAATCGCTCCATTTATTACCTATGGTGCGTATATTTTTACCACTGAACGATGATACAAATTGCTCTGCCTCCGGTAAGGCGGTCTTGTCATCCACATAAAGCTGTATGATAACCAACTCTTCGTTCAATAGCCGGAGTACATCTTTGTCTGACCATACCGATGCTTCCATCTTACGGCAGTTCACGCAGGCGTGTCCTGTAAAATCGAGCATCACAGGCTTGCCTGCTTTTTTAGCATATTCCATTCCCTCGTCGTAATCAAAAAATACGTTCAGGTTTAACGGAGCGTGGAATATATCGGAATATTTATGGGCTTTGCCATCCGTTGAATAGCTTGCTTGTGTTCTGCCTAATGACGAAGTATAAAGGTCAAAATCCTGTGTAGCCTGTGGGGGTAAAAATGCTGAAATGGATTTAAGGGGTGCGCCCCATAATCCCGGAACCATATACAGGGTAAATGCAAGCACCACCATTGACAGCACCATTCTTGGCAGGCTTATATCTACCGCAGGACTATCGCCGGGAAAGCGTAGCTTGCCCAATAAGTAAAAGCCCAAATACCCGAAAATAATAATCCATAGTGCTAAAAAGACCTCCCTGTCAAACCAATTCCAATGATAGGCAAGGTCAACGTTGCTTAAAAATTTCAGTGCAAGAGCCAGTTCCAAAAAGCCGAGCGTAATCTTAACGCTGTTCAGCCAGCCTCCCGAAGACGGCAGGCTTTTTAAAAGGCTTGGGAACATTGCAAAAAGTGTAAACGGTATTGCCAAAGCCAATGCAAAGCCGAGCATCCCGATGGCGGGACCTAAAAGTTCGCCCATTGTGGCAGCCTGTACCAGCAAGGTTCCGATAATCGGACCCGTACAGGAAAATGACACGACCGCTAATGTTGCCGCCATAAAGAAAAGCCCCAACAAACCGCCTCGGTCAGCCTTACGGTCTAACTTGTTTGCAAGCGAAGCGGGCAAAGAAAGTTCAAACGCACCGAAAAATGAAAAGGCGAAAACCACCAAAAGAACGAAGAAAGCAAAATTAAAAATCCCGTTTGTGGAAAGGCTGTTAAGCGCATCCGCCCCGAAAATAACCGTTATCAAAATGCCTAATAACACGTAAATGAGTATGATGGATAAGCCATACATCATTGCTTGCATTACGGCTCTGCCTTTGGTATGCCCGCTTTTGGTAAAGAAACTTACCGTTAAGGGCAGCATCGGGAAAATACAGGGCATCAGCAATGCTGCAAAGCCGCCAATAAAACCCGCAATGAAAATTGCCCATAATGAACCTTTATTCGTTGCGGGTTCATTCTTTTGCAAGGTAGTCCCGTTTTCTTGTGTTAACGAAGTTTCCGGCTCTTTTGATGCTTCGATACTGTCCTGCTGAACAGGCTGCTGCTCCGTTATTTCCGTAAACTCCACATCATCATAGGATACAAGACTGTCCGTCTGCGCATTTGCAGTAACAGCCATCAAACCACTGATGAATAGTACAATTAATATTTTCGCTATTAATCTCATATTGTATCCTTTAATTTACAGGAATGCTGAACGCCACTTCTTCAGGCGGTAAGCATTGTTTGTCGTTACAAACCATATAGGTAAGCGTACCTTTTACCGTAGGCGAATTACCTGTTAGTTTTACCTTTTGCTGGAACACCACAGATTTTTTGTAGTAACCCACTTCCATATCAAAAGTCGGGTCGTGCTTTACAATAGGTTTAGCTGCCAATACCTTTCCGTTCAATTGGTAGGCTTTCGACGCTTGGAACGAAAAACTTGTCGGCTGCGGACCGTTTTTAGGAACCGTCTGCGAATAGATATGCCAGCCGTCTTCTATGGTTGCCTTTAAAAGCAGTACAGCTTCTTTATCGTTGATGCGTTTTGAAGCATAAGACCATTTTACAGGCTTTAGTATTTGTCCGAATGATGCGGCACTTATGAATAAGAATGCGACAAAAAATATTATCCTTTTCATTGTTTTTATCTTTTAATTGTTACTGAATATTTTTCTTATTTATTACCAACTATTTTTCGTTTAAAAGTTTCGTCATCAGGTCAATGACTTCTTTAGACGAATAGTCTGCGCCGCCCACCTGCCTGCCGATGATGTTGTTTTGCTTATCTACAATAATGGTGGTCGGGATAGAACCTGTAAATAGTTCACGGGGTATGTCGCCGTCGGGAACGTGTACTGGGAGGTCAAATTTTTTGTTTTTCATCCACTCTTTTGACTTTTCTATTTTCCCGTCCACATCGACCATCAGGAATACCAGATCCTTGTTATCCTTAAAGGTCTTCCGCAGGTCGTTAATAGAGGGCATTTCGTGAATACACGGCGGACACCACGTTGCCCAAAGATTGATAAAGACAACCTTGCCCTTTAAGGAGTGTAACGAAATGGTTTTTCCGTTTTCGTCCTTGAACTTTAAATCAGGCGTTGGTTGCGCATTTGACACTAATGGCTTTTCGCCATTAGTGTTTTGATTTTTATTCATACTTCCATCAATACCATTGTTATTGATTGCTGCGTATGCCCATCCCGTAATCGCTATTAGCGGGAGCAGGGCTATTTTTTTTATGTTCAACTTCATAATCCCTATTTTTTAATTCTGCCCTCTTTGATTTCTTCCGAAGGCTTTACAATAATTTTATCCTGTTGAGAAAGATTACCGAACACTTCGGTCAGCGTATCCAAACGAACGCCCTCACTTACAGCTATACGTTTTACCTCATTGTCGTTTAAGGTCAGTACATACGTTCCCGACTGTGTGTTCAACACGCTTTTGCTCTGAACCCAATAAGTAGGATTTTTGCGCTGTAATTTTAGCTTTACCTGTGCATAGTCGCCACCCTGTAATTCGCCGGACGGATTGCTCACATCAAACTCCAATGTAAGGGAACGGTCTTGCTGGTCGAGCAAGCCCGATGTACGGGAAAGAACGGCATTGAATGTTTTGCCGGGCTGTGAGCTGATTGTAAATGTAGCAGGCATACCCTGCTTTACAGATGAAGCGTGTTTTTCAGGCAATGATAAGGTTAATCTTAGCTTATTGCTTTGAGCCATCATAAATAAGGGCGTATTGCTTCCAGTTCCTGCCAATGCACCAACCGAAACATTCCTGTCGGTAATCACACCGTCAAACGGTGCTGTAATGCGGAGATACTGCTGCAATTGCGAAGAATGCGCCGTACCTGCTTTAGAAGCATCATAAGCTGATTTGGCACTTTGCATTGCGCTTTTTGCCCTGTCCAGCTCAATATCTGCTACCGCTCCCGTTGTTTTGGAAGCGGTTACCAATCTGTCATAAGCCTGTTTTGCGTATAGGTAATCACTATATACCTTTTGCTCCGTGGACTTATCAGAAAGATATTGCTGGTTCATTTCGGGAGCTTCCAGCACCGCCAAAAGCTGACCTCTACGCACACGATCCCCTCTGTCTACGTACATTCGTTTTACAAAACCTGTAACCTTTGCATAAACGGCTACCTGCTCATACGGTTTCAATTCTGCGGGTACAGATATTTCGTATTCGGGATTGATGAACTGCACAGGTTTGGCAGGATAGTTAACAGCCTTTACTTCCTGCTTTTTTTGCCCCTGTCCTTTTTCTTCCGTTTTATTTGAACAGGAAGCGAAAACCATTGTCAGCACTGCCGCCATTGCCAGTCCTATACCTGATTTTTTATTTATTGAAATGCTTTGATACATTGTATTTAATATTTTAAGAGTTATGATATAGTTTGTTGTGCCGATGGCTCCTTGTAATATCTGCTTTCGCAATCATCAGGGTCTAATGACGGGCTAATCACTTTAGTTCTCGACAGCAGGGAAGAGAAGAAATGCGGAACCAACAAAAGGATAGTTACCGTAGAAGCGATAAGCCCCCCGATAACGGCTCTGCCCAATGGTGCTACCTGCTCGGCTCCATCGCCTAAGCCCATTGCCATTGGCAACATACCCGCCAACATAGCTGCGGCAGTCATTATTACAGGTCTTAACCTGGATGAAGCGGCAAGCCTTGCAGCATTCTTCGGTTTTAATCCTAATTTCTTGCGGTAGAACTCTGCCTGATTAACCAATAATACCGCATTGGACACCGATACACCGAGCGACATAATGATACCCATATACGATTGCAGGTTAAGTGTACTTCCGGTAATGAAAAGGATAATCAGACTTCCGGCAATTACGGCAGGTAAAACAGAAAGTATAATCAACGGTACTTTGAACGATTGGTAATAAGCCGAAAGCATCAGGAATATGGCAATAATGGCTACGCCCAAACCAGCTAACAGGCTTCCTAATGTATCATCCAATAATTGTAATGTTCCCTCCGTCCAAACGTTTGTACCACGTGGCGGTTCCCCGGCATCTTTAATGGCTTGCTTAACCGCTTTGGAAGCTGTACCCAAATCTTTACCATATACATTGGCAACTACGGTAACGTAGCGGTTCGGTCCCTTACGGTTTACCTGTGCAGGCGATGTAACTTTGCGTATGGTCGCCACATCTTCCAACACAGGGCGAAGGCTTCCTTTTTTGAGCGGAAGCGACCGCAGCTTTTCTTCGGATTGCATAATTGCTTCAGGTATCTGCACTTGTGTTTGGAATACCAATCCCGATTTCGGGTCTATCCACAGGTTCTTATCGGTATATCTTGTTGAAGAAGTAGCGGCAACAAGGCTTCGGGTAACATCCTGCATTGTAAGCCCGAACTGCCCCGCAAGGTCACGGTTTACATCTATTTCCAATGTAGGATAAGCGATAGCTTCGGCAATGCGGACATCACGCAGGTAAGGCACTTTTTTAAGATTGGCTTCAATCTTTGATGCGTGCGCAAATGCTCCTTTTATCTGATTGGCTCCTACTTTTACTTCGATAGGTGTCATTGCACCCTGTCCCATAATCTTTTCGGTAAGCTCCATCGGCTCAAAATTGAAAGCGACATCCGGATGCTTTTCGGCAATCTTTTTCCGTATGTTTTCTTTCAGTTCTTCCATAGAACCCTCATACACATCCTGATTGACCGATACCTGCAATACTGCTTCGTGTGAAGCACTTGTAAATAGGAATATCGGGTTGATAGGCGTTCCTGCGGCGTGTGTTCCTACAAATGCGGAAGTTAGTTTGATGCCGTTTTCAGGGATTATCTCACGAATATCATCAGTAACATCTCTTACAAGCTGCTCTGTTTTTTCGAGCCTGCTTCCCTGCGGGGCTTGCAGTCGTAGCTGAAAATCGCCGTTATTGGAAACAGGCATTACGTCTGTACCCACTACGTTAAGCAATAAAGCAGTAACCAATCCTGCAACCAAAACATATCCTATAAAAAGCGGGGTTGCCTTTGTTGACCATTTACGCATCCGGTAGGAATAGTTGACACGGAACTTGTCAAAGAATGCCCGTTTTCTTGGTGTGTTGGCTTCATCATTATGCTTGTTCTTCATCATCCAGTTTGCCAAAATCGGCACAAACGTTTGCGAAGCCAAAAAGGAAGCGACCATTGCAAATGCCACTGCCATAGACAAAGGCATAAACATATCTTTCGGAATACCTGTCATAATAAAGGCAGGTGTAAGTACCGCAAGGATACAGAGCAATATCAGTAATTTAGGAATAGAGATTTCGAGCAAGGCATCTACGATTGCCCGCTGTTTGGATTTGCCCATTTCCATATGCTGGTGTATGTTCTCTATCGTTACCGTGGCTTCATCGACCAGGATACCGATGGAAAGGGCAAGCCCGCTCAATGTCATAATATTAATGGTTTGCCCGAAAAGATGCAGTGCTGTAACGGCTGATAGGATAGCAATCGGGATAGTCAGTACCACAATAATCGCTCCCCGAGTATCGCCTAAAAACAGCAATATCACTAAGCCTGTGAAAACTGCTCCCAATATGCCCTCGTGTATCAGGTTGGAAAGCGAACGTTCGATGTAGGTCGATTGGTCAAATTCGTAACGGACATCAACATCTTCAGGCAACTGGCTTTTGAGCATCGGTATAGAAGCCTTTAAGTTCTTTACGGCATCTAAAGTGGAGGCATCTGCTTTTTTGATGATAGGCAGGTAAACCGACCTTTTGCCATTAACCACCGCATAACCTACGGTCTGATCTGCACCGTCCAACACGCTTGCCACATCACGCACATAAATAGTTCGGTTATCACTTGTTTTTACAGGCGTGTTCAAAAATTCTTCGGGATTTTTGGCAATGGAGTTAATCGGAGCCATCAAATTTTCATCGCCTATGCGGATATTTCCGGCAGGCGAAGGAAGACTGTTTTTAGTAATGGCGGCTGTTATTTCTTCGGGGCTTAGCCCGCTCGCCTGCATTGCTTCGGGATTGATGTTTACAATTATCGAACGGATATTACCCCCAAACGGTGCTGGAGAAGTGATACCGAGAATTTCGGTAAACATCGGTCTGATTTTCGTAATGGCGAGTGTCTGCAATTCGTTTACCGAACGCTGCTCACTTTCAAATACCAATTGTCCAACAGGGAGTGAGCTACCATCAAACCGTACTACCATTGGCGGTACGGCTCCGGGCGGCAGGAAGCCCATTGCCCGGTTGGTAAAGGTAGAAACCTCTCCGGCTGCCTGTGCCATATCCGTTCCGGGATAAAATGTTAGCTTCATCAGTGTTAATCCCTGTACGCTTTTGAAGTCGATGTTCTTTACACCGCTTACAAACAGGAGTACCTTTTGGAATTCATTTGCCATAAACCCGTCCATATAGGCTGGCGACAAACCACCATAAGGCATAGCAATATATATCGCAGGCAATTCCACTTCGGGGAATATATCTACGTTTATTTTTTTTACTGTGTTATAGGAAAAGAAAGCTATCGTAAGCACTGCTACCATAATAGCAATCGGTTTCCTTAACGCAAATCTTATCAGGTTCATAAGCAATAATTAAAGATTGTTAAACAAGAAATCGAAGTTGGCGGTCAGTTCCGCCTCGTAAGCAAGGAGCATCCAATAATCACGGGAAGCCTCTATGTGGGCATTCTCTGCCTGTTCCAGCAAAATGCGTATCTGTAATAATTCGCTTAAAGTGATCAGACCGCTTTTGTACCTTGCCAGATACATATTGTAAGCGTCCTGCGATTGCTGTACAGCAAGTTTCGTTTTCCTGAGTTGTTCGTACTGCTGAATGATTTTTGCCTGCGAAGCAGATAGATCTGCCTGCATTGCCTGTTCGTATTGTGAATGCAGCAATTTGGTACTTTCCGCTTCTTTGAACAATTGTTCCCCTTTCATACGGTTGGTATGCAGGCTCGTCAAATTCCACGTAATACCAATGCCCGCCAAAAAGTTATTGGTCGTATTGCTGAACCCGTTTATCCACGCTCCCGATACTGTTCCGTTAGGGTTGATACCTGTACCCCGATAAGCGTAACCGCCTAACAGGTTAATGGATGGCAAGGATGACCTTTTCTGTGCTTCGCCGCTTAACGTATAATAGGCTGATTGTTTATCCAAAGCATCTAAAATTGGATGCGATGGGCTTATACTATTTACTCTATTGAAATTATTTTCTGCGGGATTACCGAAGCGGCTGGCAGATGCAGTATAATTAACGCTGTCATTACCGTACAATTCCAGCAATTTGATAAGGGAAGCATTTTTAAATCCATTCCATTTATCATTTTCGCCCAATGCCTGTACATAGGATGAGGAAGCAAGCAGGCTGTCTGCTGCCGGTCTTAAACCCGAAGCGGATAAGCTCGAAGTTATTTTGCGAATATCATCCAAACGTCCTGCGTTATTCGCTGTCCAGTCCAGCTTGGCATTGTTGTACAAAAGTGTAATGTATCTTTCGGATAGTATCTTTTTAAGGTTGAGTATGTAAGCATCTTTATCACTTACCGATTTATCATATAAAGCACCCGCAGCCTCGTTCTGCTTGCGCAACTTTCCGAAAGAAAATACTTCCCATTGAACAATGGCGGAGCCAAAAGTATTGGCAGCCGTAGAACTACCGTCCAGTGGTACTGCCGAACCGCTAACATTGAAAAAGCCTGCCTGCGGAAAAAACGCTCCTGCGCTTCCCTCATACGTTCCGTAGGTATTCTGTGCCTGTGCGTTTACCTGTGGGAGCATATTGCCCTTAACCGCCCGTTGGTTGAACTTTGCGGCATCTATCGCCGATGTTTTTACCCCAACGCCGGGATAGGTTTCTTCGACTTTAGACCACAAGCTGCCTAAAGTATATTCCTGTTGTTGCTGTGCATATAGTGGAAGCGCAGCAACAATGGCTAACCATAATAATGTGGTTGCCATAATATGTTTTATCATATTATGATACAATTTTGGAGAGGTCGCTTATACGACCTAAGATTATTTTAAAATGAAAACAATAGAAAGCCTATTGAAACTGCATCACAGTCAATAGGAAAAAAGAATTAGCGGGCAAAGTGGATGATGAGCTTCCGGTATTCCAAAAAGATAGGAATAGAACTACGGATTTTGTTGCTACCGCTATAAAGTGGATGCTTGTTTTCTTTATTTAACGGACGGAAGCCGATAAGGAAAAGAAGCGAAGCCGTAAAAAGAAGAACGGGTAATAAATCGTTCGCCTTAAAATTAAAGTTTTGGACAATCTGGTTGTCGGCAGTTTCAATCTTGCTACATTTTTCCAGCGAGCTTGCCGGAAAACTATGATTGGTCTTAGGAACGCCGCTTTCTGTTTGTGTGGGCAGACCTGCAAAAATTTTAATGCTGCTTTTGATTGGGCAGGATGTAAGCAATACCAACAAGAACGTGGCGAATACAAAGAAGTATCGCCTGTAAGTTGCTGAAATATGTGGTACAGTCCTGTTCATCAATTTACAAAAATACTTTTAATTCTTTAAGCATACAAGAAGAAATGGGTATTTTAGTGTTTTTTAACACGAAAAGATGTGAAGTCTGGTATGTTTTACCGATATTGGATAAAACACACCAAACTGACCCCTTTTGGCCAATTGAAAATGCCCCCCTCTGCCAGAGCAAAGTGATCCCCTTCGGCCAAAGTAAACTGTCCCCCTTTGGCCAAATCAAAGTGATCCCCTGAAAAGAACATAAAGTTTAGTTCCGAAGGTTTCTATGGACCGGGTTTTTGTTAGCTTTTCGCTAAACACAAATCCTTGATGCCAATGTCCAATAAACCAATTCAAATGAATAAACTTAGGCAGATTATCCGTCTTTATTGCCAGGGAACCGGCACCAAGACCATTAATGGGATGGTCGGCAGTTCCCGTACTACCGTAAAAAAGTATGTTCGCGTGTGGCATCAGCTTGGTATTACCCACGAAGAATTCAGTGCCAAGAGCGATAGTGAACTGTCGGTACTTTTCATGACTTCGGCAGCCAAGACTGTAAACAGTCCCCGGCGGCAGGAACTTGAGTTACTGCTTCCTGAGTATTGTAAAAGACTAAAAAAGAAGGGTGTAACCCGTGAGCTATTGCATGTGGAATACTTAGCGAAACATCCTGGAGGTTACGGACGATCCCGTTTTAACAATGCTATCCATACTTATCTTCAGCTTTCCAAACCTGTGATGCATATTGATCACAAAGCAGGTGATAAGATGTATATCGACTTTGCCGGGAGCAAACTTCAATTTCATCCTGCTGATGGTCCTGAACGTGATGCAGAGGTGTTTGTAGCCATATTGGGCTGCAGCCAGCTTACATACGTGGAAGCTGTGGAAAGCCAGCGCAAGGAAGATCTGATCAGGGCCTGCGAGAATGCCCTGCACTATTTCGAGGGTGTGCCCCGGGCGATCGTTCCAGATAATCTGCGTTCAGCGGTAACCAAAGGGAGCAAGTATGAGGCAGTGCTCAATGATGAGTTCGCAGCTTTTGCGGAGCATTATTCGGTAACTGTAGTTCCTGCAAGAGCTTATAAGCCGCGCGACAAGTCTTTGGTGGAAGGGGCTGTTAAACTGATCTACCGGAGTATTTACCAGCGACTGGAGGGCCGCAGGTTCAGTGACCTGGAATCGCTGAACGCTGCCATACGTCCGGCGCTGGAGATTCATAACAACAAACCTTTTTCTGGTCGCAGCTATTCGAGGCGTGAACAGTTTGAAGAGATTGAACGGGAAGCCCTTGGCACACTTAACCCAATACGGTACGAAGTGCACAAACAAGTCATGGCAACAGTGATGAAGAACGGTTATGTGCGCTTAGGCGAAGATATTCACTATTACAGCGTGCCCTACACTTATATTGGTAAGAAGGTAAAAGTACTTTATACCTCTGCTATAGTCCGGATCTATTTCCATTACACGCAGGTTGCTGCCCATAAGCGCAACCGGATCAAGTACCATTATACTACTGACAAAGAGCATCTGGCCTCACAGCACCGCTTTTTAACCGAATGGACACCCGAAAAGTTTATACAGGAAGCGGAACAGATCCATGAAGATGTAGCACGATATATCGCCCAGGTACTGGAGCACAAAGCCTATCCTGAGCAGGCTTATAAATCATGTTCCGGTATCCTGAGCTTTGCCAGACGGGTAGGCTCCGACCGCCTTGCCGGCGCCTGCCGCTGGGCCGACAACATTGGACAGTACAACTATCCGGTCATAGAGGAGATCCTCCGTAAACGCCTGGACCAGCTTACCCCTGAAGATGAACCGGCCACTATTCCTCTACACAACAACATCCGGGGTAAAGAATATTATCAGTAACCAGCTATAAAATTATAAAGAATAATGAACAACGAAACACTAGAGAAGATGCGTCAGCTTCGCCTTTACGGCATGTATGATGCTTTTAAAACAAATCTGGAGACTTCAGTGAAAGAATCCCTCACGGCCGATCAGTTTGTCTCCCTGCTGGTGGCCAGTGAATGGGACGACAGACGTAACCGCTTCATCGAAAGAACCATCAGGACAGCTAACTTCAGGTACAAAGCATCTTTGGAACAGGTAGATTACTCCTTTGACCGCGGACTGGATAAAAACCAGGTGCACCGGCTGGCAGGACTGGACTTTATCAAAGAACACAAAGACCTGTTTATCACCGGTTCTACAGGAACCGGCAAGAGTTACCTGGCTACCGCTCTTGGGTATCATGCATGCCAGAACGGGTATAAAGTCATGTATGTAAATACAGCTAAGCTGATGGGCCAGTTAAAGCTGGCTAAGGCAAAAGGAACTATGCTGGCAGAACTCAAGCGGATAGAGCGTCTGGACATGCTCATCCTGGATGACTTTGGTCTGCAGCCCTTTGATCCTCAATCCAGACTTGCATTGCTTGATATCATTGAGGACAGGCACCAAAAACGGTCCACGGTGATCACGTCGCAGATTCCGGTTAAGGATTGGTATGATATCATTGGTGAAAAGACAATCGCTGACGCGGTACTTGACCGTATCGTTCACCACTCTTTAAGAGTCGAATTGTTTGGAGAATCTCTAAGGAGAAAAAAATCCAAACCGGAAAATGTATTTTTGTAAAAATAATAGTTGTTAAACCGGACTAAAAGCATCAGTTCAAAGTGCCAATCTGTACAACAACTTTTGTTCTTTTCAAACCTCAACTCTGAGGGGACAGTTTGCAGTGGCGAACGGGGGACACTTTAATTGGTATATCCACAGTTAAAATTTATGGTGTAAAAACAGCGGTAGTAAGTAAAATAGGAAAAAGCTACTTCACCAGCCTTAAAGAGAAGCCTAAATTGGAGATATTTAACCTCTGTGAAGAATTGTGGCTTTCGGGTTATATGGAAGAATCATTCATTGCCTGCAACTGGTCGTATTATCTACATAAGACATATGAGCCTGGGGACTTTGCAATATTCAGCCGCTGGATAGATTTGTATGTAAGCAACTGGGCGTCATGCGATACCTTATGCAATCATACAGTAGGGACGTTTATTGAAATGTATCCTGATTATATTCATTCTTTAAAACAATGGGCAGAATCGCCCAATCGCTGGATGCGACGTGCGGCGGCAGTATCGCTCATTATACCGGCCCGCCGGGGCAAATTTCTGAATGAGATTTTTGAAATAGCGGAAATTCTTCTTTTGGATGGCGACGATCTTGTACAGAAGGGTTATGGGTGGATGCTTAAAGCTGCGAGTGAATCATATCAAAAAGAGGTTTTCGAGTACGTTACTAAACATAAGGCGGTCATGCCCCGAACAGCTTTAAGGTATGCTATTGAAAAAATGCCTGCGGAGCTAAAGGCTATTGCTATGCAAAAGTAACTTGATCAGAAACTCGCTTTGCCGGGTTGATTATTGTTTTGAGTTGTGGATCATCCCTGTATGTTTTGCCTTGTAGAATCTAAAGCCCATCCAAAAGACCAGTCCCAGAAGAATGAACACCCATAAATGGACGAGCGCAACAAAGAAACTGATAAAAAGATGCCAGCCTGAATAAAAAGCGTTGCTCACCCTTTGCGAAATAGGAAGGTTGTGAACAGAAAGGTCGGAGTTAGCGATAACCTCTTTTTGGATCAAAGGCGGCTGTATAAGGTTGAGAGAAACAGCGCTGTATCGCACATCGGCATCTATCCGCCTCTTATTTATTTCCTGATCAATCTTTCCGTCTTCTTTCTCTATTAAGGCTGTAGCGTCAGCGGTTTTAACAGCTTTTTTTCTCCCGTCTATTAAGAGTTCCTGTCTTATTTTCTGTTTCATTGACGATGCAAGATAATCTATACTTTTATCCTCAATATCCAACCTGCTATTCAGAGTGAACGTAGCGACGGAGGCGATCTCATTCATGAATTTTTCGAGGTTATCTGTAGGTACTTTTACAGTTATATCGGCATGCGTCGAATAGGCGGAGATGACTAAGACGGAGTCTGCTGATATCTGGAGATTCTTTTCTTTATCCTGAAAGGTTTCAATGTTATGATGCGTAACAATACCGCCAAGAACTCGCGCCTTTTCTGAAATCGTCCGGCTGCTCTCATATATGTTCTTTACCTTGATGGTCATTCCGGCTGTTTTTACAAGCTTGATGGAATCGCCTCTCATTCCAGAGACCGACATTGAAGAGTCTGCACTTGGATACATTTCAGCACTTTCGTGCTTATTAGAACTGCAGGCGGCGAAGAAGAAAAAGATAACGGAGCAGAAAATGGAAGCGGGAGTTTTCATACTGGTTAATTTTTAAATTGATACGCCAGTCCATTAAAAGGTAACCTCTTTAGTATTTACAACAGAAAAGCCACAGTCCGGTAAGCCCCCGCCCTCTCTCTCCCCATCGCTGACAGGAACTTCCAAACTGTGGTATATGAGTCCGGTCATCTTTAGATCTTCCCCATCCGCTGGAGGCAACTCATTGAACAAGGAAGCAAATGACCGGATAGCTTTACATGGATGCCGCTACCGCTGTACTTGTATTGACAATGGGCCATATAGCAGCGCCGGGTACGGGTACACTTATTCCTAAAGTTTTACCACGTTGCATGTTATCGGGTCCAAAGTAGTAGAGAGGCCATCCTTTATAGACCAACTGAGTTTTGCCGAAAACGGTTATAACATCAAACTGTGTTTTATCCAGTATTGAAGGAATGCTGCCGATGCTGTTAATAGCATATACCGGCCACACCCCGTCATGGACAGGATCGTTATTTGAATATTTGTTTTGTTTAAACCTATCATTCTTAAAAGCATACAGCGTATTACCATTAGGGTCAGTTAAGTACTGTGATATTCCCACTCCCGCCTGACCGCTACTATTGTACTGCACTCCGTCATCCCCTACCAGCTGTGTGTAGGAAACCATCACCGTATAGTCCGCTTTAGCAACAAACCAGTTATTACCCACGCCGTCGCCTTTTACTTCTCCCGCCTTAGTATCGCTCTGGTAGTAATATAATGGCCATCCTTTGTAGGTTGTTTGTTTTGATCCATCGGCACGGGTGATAGTTCCAAAATCAGAGGCATTCAATCCGGCACCAATAGATAGATTGTCTTTGTAAAAAACAGGCCACACAACAAGACAGCCATCAGTACAGCTTGAACTTCCGGTCGCATCATTCGAAAAAAAGTAAAGTGCCTGACCGGTGTTATCGGTAATAATGTTTCCAAAAGTAGCATTTGAGCTAAGTTGAACACCCGTGACCGTTGATGTGTTATCACCGTTGTCGTCGTCATCTTTGCTGCAGGATGAGCCTGTTAGGATAAGAGCCCCAACTGTCAGCAGATAGCATAGTTTTTTTAGTTCCATAATAAATGTAATTAATAAATGAGTTTGCTGATAGTGATTACGCCCTGAAAAATTGAAAGGTTGCCTGTGGTGGAAAATGTTTTTGTGCAAATGAGTAAGATTATATCAAAGGAGGCTTTATTGAGGGCTATTGCGCGGTGATTTTGAAAATTTCATATATTTAATATTGATTATGTACCGATGAATTATTTATCTGAGAAAAAAATAAAAAAAAGTCAATACCAAGGCAACCAAACAGCTGTTCATTCCGTGATATGTTAAAAAAAGGCAGAAACTTTTAGAAAAGCATGTACCCGTTATGGGCGAGGCAGAACTACATCAACTAATAGCAGGCTGCTTAAAGCAGGACCGAAAGGATCAGAAAGTGCTTTATAAGGCATTCTATGGATTTGCGATGAGCATATGCCTTCGTTATGCAGGTAATCGTTATGAAGCGGCTGAAATTATGAATAATGGCTTTTTTAAAATTTTCACGCATCTTGATAAGTACAGTCATGATAAGCCCTTTAAAGCATGGATGGGGAAGATTATGACGAATACGGCAATAGATTATTATCGGAGCAATTTGAAAATGGCGAACACTGACGGCCTTGAAAAAGCTGAAGATATTGGTCACGATGATTTTCCGGATAAAAAATTACGTTATGACGATCTGTTGGCAATGGTTCAGCAACTTCCTAATGCCTATCGTACAGTATTTAATCTTTATGCTATTGAGGGATATAGTCATGAAGAAATAGGAGAAATGCTTGGTATTAGCGCTGGAACGTCTAAGTCTAATTTATTTAAGGCACGGGATAAATTGAAGCGAATGGTCTTGCAAGCTGATTCTATTGGTGGAAATGCAAGTGGTGATTCCTACACAACTATAGTTGCCATTAATCCAATTAATTTAAGTGTTACTTTTTTTAACAACGGGATATTTAAATGAAGACTCCTGACGAAAATAAAATAGATCGCCAGTTCAGAGAAGGACTAAACAGCTCTGAGGGGAATGCTGAATTTCGTGAGGAGGATTGGACGGTACTGGAGAAAATGATGAATGAAAGCCGGCCCCGTAAAAACAGTGTAATTTGGTTGTATGTTGTCTCAGCTGGTATTGCTGCTGTATTTCTCTTGTTTTTAATTCTTCCTTTTTTAAAACCAGTTACAACAGTCAGCAACCGGGTTAATAAGGTGGTCGGCGTACAGCATAGAAAAAGTAATAAGCCGTTAGGTAAAACCTATGCGGAACCCCCGAGGGCCTTAAGTCCGACGAACGAGAAGAAGGAGGTTGACAGTAAGAATAACATTGAGAAAGCAGTAGTATTTGAGCGGTTGCCGTTTAGTGAAATATCCAGGGCTTATATGGCAGGGATAGGCAGGGATTCAAATACCAGCGCGTTTACAGGAAGTAAAATATCGCTCGACAGCATTATTCCTGAGTCTACTCCTGTCTTTGCAGGCGTTGAGCCAGAGAAGGCAGATGCATTGGATATAGCAGCGGACAGCCGCGAGGAGAGGAAAGCAGCGACCAGCAAAGTTCCACGTATTTCCCTGGCTGTTATCACGGCCCCTGATGTAAATGGCGTCAATTCGTTTGCGAATGGGCAGGTAGGAGTAAACGCAGGAATACAATTGTCGCTGCAATTATCGCCTAAGTGGAGCCTCTCGACCGGGATGGGATATGCAGTTAAACCTTATAAGATTGGCTCCGAGCAATTTAAAGCAGGCGACTATTCTTACTCTTATGGCAATCGTCAGACGGACAATGTGGTTGCTAACTGCAAGGTTCTTGATGTTCCTGTTAATGTCAATTACCAATTTTTCAGGAACGGAAAAAGTACGTTTAGCTTGGGCACAGGATTATCGTCCTATTTTATGCTTCGCGAGAAATACACGTTCAACTACACAGATAATAGCGAGTACACTTATCGGGTATCGAACCAGAACAAACATATATTAGGAGTGCTGAACCTGAATGCTACCTATCAGCGCGAAGTAAGTAAAAGTTTGAACTTAATAATGCAGCCCTATTTAAAGCTACCCTTAACTGATATTGGTAACGAAGGAATAGATCTAAGGTCGGTAGGAGTAGCTTTTGGCGTGGGGTGGAACATTAATAGCCGAAGAAAACAATAGTCGTATGAAATATATCGCTTTTATTTTGCTTGCCGGATTCGGGATGAATCAGGCAGGAGGGGAGAGCTACGTCTCAAAGAACGCACGTATCAGCCTCTATTCCAAGGCTCCGCTTGAAGATATCGAAGCGGTGTCGGGAAAAGGTGTGTCGGTACTCAATACCACTACCGGAGCCGTTGCTTTTACAGTCCCTATTAAGTCCTTCCAATTCGATAAGTCACTTATGCAGGAGCATTTCAACGAGAACTATATGGAAAGTGATAAGTTTCCCAACGCTTCATTCAAAGGAAAGATTCAGGAGAAGTTCGATGTTTCAAAAGAAGGAACATATCCGGTTCGCGCCATAGGCATATTGGACGTTCATGGCGTAAAACAAAGCAGGACCATTCCGGGCACCATTATCGTAAATAAAAATACCGTGAGACTGACTTCAGAGTTCACTGTCCAATGTAAAGATCACAAAATAGAGATACCGCGACTGGTTTTCCAGAAGATTGCCGAAAGTATTCAGGTAAAGGTTTCCACTGATTACACTAATTATCAAAAATAATCACCCATACTCCCCAATGTTATGAGAAAAACGCTGATATCTATGCTCCTGCTTGTATCGACAGCTGCGCTGGCGCAGGAAGCCGATTCTACATCAACTGATTCTATTATGAACGCTTTAGTCGATAAGGACAAGGCAGAGCCGGTAATAGCATCATTTAAATCTACAAGGCTGATTCTGACCTCAACTACTGAAACTATAAAGAAAAATAACCTAAACTTTATGGTAGTTCACCGCTTTGGCGATGTTGCCGGATCTGGGGGCGGGGCAGAGACCTTGTGGGGGCTGGATAATTCTTCCGATATTTATATTGGCTTTGAGTACGGCCTTAGGGATAACCTGGATATTACATTTGGCCGGAGTAAGTATGAACAGCTGCTTGATCTGGGACTGAAATATAATGTTCTTAAACAAACGTCGGACAACAGTGTGCCTTTTGCTGCTACACTTATTGCGTCTATTGGACTAAAACCTTACAAGGTAACTACAAATGTCTTTGACGATTACTCAAACAGGCTCTCGTATTTTTACCAGGCTATTATCTCACGTAAGTTCTCTTCGCGGTTTTCACTGGAAATTGCACCTTCTTTTTTAAGGAATAATCTTCCCTTTCCATATATAGCAGGCAACGAAAGGAATATCTTTTCGTTATCGGCAGCTGGTCGCTTGAAAGTGACAAAGCGTATGGGTATTGTAGTTGACTATGCTCACCCTTTCTCTAAGTTCAGAAACGACAGTGAAGCTCCAAAGTTTTATGATCCTTCTGCTGCAGGCATTGAAATTGAAACTGGAGGGCATGTTTTTACGCTCAACTTCAGTAATGCACAGGCTATATCACCTATAAATTACCTTGCTGATACTGAATCCAAATGGACAGACGGCCAATATCGTATCGGATTTACTATTACACGTGTGTTTGATTTTAACCGCGGACATAAAAGTACATATAAGTAATTCATCAATTAAACATCAATAACATGGAAAGAAAAGAATTCTTGTCTACGTTGGGCATTAGCCTTGCAGCAGTATGTATGGGTTGTAGTCTGGCTTCCTGCGGAAGCAGCCCTGCCGAAGAAGCAACTCCTGACCCGGATGGCGGCGATGGCCCCGATGGGTTGTTGACCGTTAACCTTGATGCCGAAATGAAGAATACAGGTGAATTTAAAACTGGTAACGGTATAATCCTCGTCAGAATTGCACAAAATAATTTGCCTGCCTCTTTTGCTGCCTTACAAATAGCCTGCACGCACCAGGGGACGCCGGTGACTTACAGCAATGCACAGGGCAAATTTATTTGCCCGAACCATGGCAGTGAATTCAGTACCACAGGAGCGGTTTTACAGGGGCCGGCAACTACGCCCCTTAAAACTTATACAGTACAAATTACCGGTTCAACATTGACAGTATCTTCATAAAGGAAGACACTGTATTCTTTTACAGATCCCGTGCAGATCCCGTTGTTATAGAGTGAAGTAATATTTCTCAGATAAGTATTTATTTTAGAACATAAAAACGTATCTTCAATAAATCATTTTGTTATGGGATTTGTAAAAGAATTTAAAGAGTTCGCAATGCGGGGCAATGTTATTGATCTCGCAGTTGGTGTAATTATCGGTGCCTCTTTTGGTAAAATAGTCACATCTCTGGTGGATGATCTGATTATGCCTCCTATAGGATTTCTTACCGGAGGGATTGATTTTTCTGAAAAAAAATGGATCTTGAAGCCGGCCGATACAGCTAATTCTGTGGCAGAGGTATCCGTAAAATACGGCAATTTCCTAAATACACTCATTCAGTTTCTTATCATTGCCCTTTGTATTTTTATTATTGTTAAGGTAATAAATCAATTGAATCGTAAGAAGGCTGATAGTCCTGCCGTTCCGCCTGCACCTACTAAACAGGAAGTGCTGCTCACAGAGATACGTGATCTCCTGAAAACGAAATAATGCACGTTTAGCTAGTGTAATTATCCTCCGGAACGCTTGAGGCGGGAGGGTTGTGTTCCTTTGGCCTATCCTAATTTATTAACATGAAACATATTCTCGTTTATTGCTTATTATCAGCTGTTTTGGTTTGTCGGGCGCAGCAACCTTTAAGAGTTGGTATTGCAGGTTTAAGTCATGATCATGTGCATAATGCGATGAACCAGTATAAACGGGGAGAAGTGATTATTGTGGGCATCGCAGAACCAGATAAAAGAATAGCAGCCCGGTTTATTAAAACATACAACCTCCCCGAATCACTTTTTTTTAAAGATCTGCCTGCTCTTTTAAGGCACACTAAGCCCGACGCCGTTCTGGCATATAATTCTATTGCGGATCATTTAGGTGTGGTTGAAACTTGTGCCCCTCAGGGAGTTTCGGTTATGGTGGAGAAACCACTTGCTACTACAGTGAAAGATGCTGAACGAATAGCGAGCCTCGCCGCCAGATATAATATTCATGTGCTCACTAATTACGAAACAACCTGGTATAACTCGAATCAGCAGGTTAATACATTGGTGCAATCGGGTAATATTAGCGAGATACGGAAAATGATCGTGCACGATGGACATAATGGTCCAAAGGAAATAGGATGCAGCGCTGATTTCTTAAGCTGGCTTACCGACCCTATTCAGAATGGAGGAGGTGCGATCAGGGATTTTGGTTGTTATGGAGCAAATCTGATGACCTGGATAATGAAGGGACAAATGCCAATAGCAGTTACTGCTATTACCCGGCAAATCAAGCCTTCTGTTTATCCTGAGGTTGACGATGACGCTACTATCTTACTTGAATATCCGCGGGCGACAGGTATAATCGAAGCCTCGTGGAACTGGCCGTTTAATATTAAGGATCTTGAGGTTTTTGGTACAGGCGGATACCTTCATGCTCTGGACAATAGTAACTTATACCAGAGAAAGAAGGATATTACGGAAAAAATAGAGGTTAAACCTGCTATATACCAGGATAATCTTTCCTATTTAGCAGATGTGTTGAGAGGGAAGGTGCAGCCCGGCGATGATCTTTCATCATTGTCTAATAATTTGATTGTGGTTAGAATACTTGAGGCTGCCTCTCGTTCAGCAAAAGAAGGCAAGCGAATAGTGTTTTAATAATAGTGAATTCAAAAAATCCTTTCAGATAAAGTCTTTGGCCTTGCGCATGCAACTTTATAGGATAAAGTCTGTATAACCACAGTGATGAATACAAGTTATTGTCATAATGGATAATATACCAGAAAGTGAAGATAAGGTAAGTAGTCAGTCGACTGAGGGACGACCGAAAATTGATTATAACGGAATCCTAAGTTCGATTACAGAAGGTATTTTTGCTCTTGATCAGCAAGGGCTGTGTGTATACTGCAATTTAGCGAGTTTGAGAATGCTGGGATATAGTTCTGAGAAGGAGTTTCTCGGGAAGAAGCTTCATAGTTTGCTGCATTTCGCCCACCCTGATGGCCGCTCATACCCAGTAGATGAGTGTAAAATTCTACATGCATCCACTTCTGGAATTCATATTTCCGTAAACGATGAAGTGTTCTGGAGGGCTGATGGAATTCCAATACCCGTTAGTTACTCCTGTTATCCGCAGTTGGTGGACGGGAAGTTAACCGGCACAGTAATAACCTTTTCAGATCTCTCAGAACAAAAATTACAGCAGAAGAAACTTGAATCGAGCGAAGCCAAATATCGTAATATCTTTAAAAATGCGAACACCGGAATTATTTATGTTAATGAGTACGGATATACGGTTTCAGCCAACCAATCATTTTTGTCACTTATTCAATTTTCTCTGGCTGAACTTCAGATGATGCATTACTCTGAGTTTACCAACAAGGAAGACTTCGAAACAGAAGTGCTTTTGAGGAGAGAAATGAAAGAAGGGAAACGGGAAGAGTACAAAATTGAAAAGAGGTACCGTCGGAAGGATGGGAGGATAATCTGGGTGAGTTCCTGTGTTTCGGCCTTTCGTGAACAATTATCCCATCCTCTCTTCTATGTGGCTGTTGTTCATGATATTACAGATCGAAAGGAGTACGAGCAAAAACTGCTGAACAGTAACAATACAAAAGACAAGTTCTTCTCCATAATTGCACATGACCTGCGCAATCCCGTGGGGTCACTGAAGATAATGAGCGACCTCTTAAATCAGGATCTGCAAAAGGGTAATATCTCCGGTGTCACAGAAATAGCGGGGATTATGGACAAGCAGATTGGTAACACACTTAGTTTACTAAATGATCTGCTCGAGTGGAGCCGGGCGCAGACAGAAAACATTGCCTTTTCGCCGACGCCCGTTAATGTAAGAGACATATTTTCTGAACGCTCAGACTTCCTGATGATACAGGCTGGTAATAAAAACATTACTATTGAATATGACACAGATAGTGATCTGATGGTTTATGCCGACCGGCAAATGTTAAATACAATCATGCGCAACCTAATCACAAATGCTATTAAGTTTAGCTACGAAAAGAGCATTATTTTTCTTCATGCTGAAGAAAGAGTAGGGTGGGTCTTGATTTCAATCACAGATCGTGGCATTGGGATACCGAAAGTACTTCTTGAAAAATTATTCCTTCCTGATTCTAAATTTAGCACTTACGGAACTAAAAATGAAAGTGGCACAGGCTTAGGGTTGTTGCTGTGTAAAGAGTTTGTAGAACGGCACGGTGGCAGGATATGGGCTGAGAGCGAAGAAGGACAAGGAACGAAATTACTGTTTACGCTACCAATATATCGCAAGAACTGATTGTTTGTCAGTGTTTTATTTTAATTTATTGATTCAAACGGTTTGTGCCCATGTTGGTTCTCCAAAGAAATCAAACTTTCTTAGGATTGAATAGTTATTTATTATTGGTTTAACTAATTTAATCAGAATAAGGATTTAGGAACATGAATTTTCGAATATCAATATTGGCACTTGTCGCTGTAGCAGTGATGAGCCAAAGTTGTGTTACTACAAAAAAATATGATGCGCTTCAAACCAAGTACAACAAACTTGACAGTAACACCCGCGACCTTCGCCGGCAATATCTGCTGACCGAGAGAAACCTTGCTGTTTCTACCAACAGGGTCTCAAGCCTAGAAGATCAGATTGCTTCAGAAAAAGCAAATGTAAAGTCGCTGCAGGATGCGCTCGACAAATGTTTGAATTCTTCAAATCAGGGAAGCGTAAATATTTCAAAACTTGTTGATGAGATAAACAGCTCCAATAAGTATATTCAACAGCTTGTAAATGCGAAGAATAAAAGTGATTCGCTTAATATGGTGTTAACCAATAACCTAACTCGTTCATTGAGTCAGCAGGAAATGCGTGACGTTAATGTGCAGGTATTAAAGGGTGTAGTTTATATCTCGCTTTCAGATAATATGCTCTACAAATCGGGCAGCTATGAAATTTCGGAAAAAGCCGGAGAAACGCTCAGCAAAATATCGAAGATCATCAAAGATTATAAGGATTATGATGTTTTGATCGAAGGTAATACTGATAACGTGCCTATTTCTCAAAAAAATATCCGGAATAACTGGGACTTAAGTGCTTTACGTGCTTCATCTGTTGTTCAGGCCCTCCAGAATACTTACGGTGTTGAACCGAAGCGTTTAACTGCCGGGGGACGAGGTGAATACAACCCCATCGCAAGTAACAATACCGAGGAGGGGAAAGCTAAAAACAGGCGTACTCAGATTATTATCACACCAAAGCTGGATCAGTTTATGGAACTGATAGACAAAGCACCTGAAAATCCACAGGAATAAGACAGGCGTAAATTGCAATGCATAAAAACAAAGGCGCGATTTTCGCGCCTTTGTTTTTATGCATTTTCCAGGTCGGCGATAACTAATTTTTTCATTTGCATTAACGCTCCCATTACCCGCTGAGCCCTTTCAGGATCTTTAATTAGCCCCGGCAATGCCTTGGGTATTATTTGCCAGCTTATACCATATTTATCAGTCAACCATCCGCAGGCAACTTCTTTTCCTCCGTCGGCTGTGAGTTTTTCCCAGTAACGGTCGATTTCATTTTGACTATCACACTCTACCACCATAGAAATTGCATCATTGAATCCGAAACCGTGGTCTGCCGAGCTATCCATGGCCATTACGCTGAAGTCCTTTATTTTAAACTGAGCATGTTTAACAAATTCTGGTCTCTCGCCGTCCTTCTGACTATAGTTTAATATGCCATGAATGCTGGACTCTGGAAATAGATCGGTGTAAAATTGAATAGCCTGGGCGGCTTTACCAGCGTTTGTGCCTGTAAACATCAGTGTCGGGCAAAATTTCTGCGGCGTATCGCTTTTATCCTGGGTTGTATATAATTGCCAGGAGACACCGTATTTATCCTGCAGCCATCCATACTTCGGGCTCCAGTCGTAGCTATCCAACGGCATTAAAGGAATTCCTTCTGTGATCAGCTTGTTCCAGTAATGCTCTGTTTCTTCAGCATTTTCAGATGTCACCATGAATGAAATAGATGGATTAGGCGATGCCGCCGGGCCATCATTGAGGAGCATGAATTTTTGCCCGCTCAGGTCAATCTGGATAACAAAGGGCATTTCCTGTATAATCTTTCCGTTGCCGAAGCAGCCGACATAATAAGCAGCGGCCTCCTGGATCATGCCTTTGATGCAAAGACATGGATATATCGAATTATTCATGTTTGATTCTCTAGAGTTCGCAGATTTCTTTTAGTTTATTCAGCGCCTGTGGCCATGCGGTCGTAAAGAAGTCCTGATATTCTTTTGTCCCCGTGACATCGACGGATAACAATGTACCTCCGTTTTCCTCGGTAAAGGTGTAATTCTCATATGCGCCGGCCCAGCTTTCAACTTCTGGTCCTTCCGTTACTTCCTCGTCGCCTTTTAATAACCCATCATATTTAATCGAAATAAATTTTCCCGGTATATTCTCTGCTATGTGTGCCACCATACCACCTTTCTCCCCTTTTTCGTCGGTGCCAATGAACAGGATTTTTGATCCCTTCTCCCAGGACCCATCAAAGTATGAAGTTGGACAGAAAGGTGCTGTCCAAACGCTGTACTGCTCTCTGTTGAGCATAGTATCAAATACTTTTAGCGTTGGCGCATTAATATTGATCTCAAAATGGAGTTCTACGAGGTTGTTTTGCATTTCAATATAGTTTTTTAAGTTATTCAGTATTGCTTGCCAGCCTTCGCGCTGCATTTCTACCGGGTTCATGTCCTCTGCTTCGAAGGATTCCACAACATGGGTCTCATCTCCTTTTGAGGTAAAGAATATCTTTACTTTGCGGTCATCGCCAAGAGTATATTCAAGGTATTCGTTGGGCTTTACAATGTTGAATACACCCTCGAAATCGAACCCGAAGCTTCCATCTTTGGCCTCCATACGGTAGTTGAATGTTCCTCCTGGCCGTAGGTCATGTTCAGCTTTCGGCGTATGCCAGTCAGGCGATGCACTGTTCCATTTGGTAATGGCATCGGTGTTCGTCCAGGTGTTCCAAACTTTCTCTACAGGCGCGTTAATTGTCGTTTCAATTGTAATGATGGTTTTGCTTGTTGTTTCCATGACTCATTTTCAATTTGGTTAATTACGATGTAAGTTGTTTTAGATGTCTGATAAACAAAATTACACACCATATACACAACCAGAAGGGGGTAATAACGACAATAAAGGGGGAGATTGCGACGTTTTAAAACGCTTCGTTCAATCCAAGAAAAAATCCACGCGCGCCATATTTTCCAAAGGCATAGTCGAGGCACAGATTCGTTCGTGTTGATTTGTTAAACAGGACACGGAGACCGGCACCGCCGCCTGGCTGCCATTTTTCGAATAGCCTGGTTTCAGCTTCGTCGTTTGCAGTTTGGATATTGAAGAAAGCAACACCACTGATGAACTTGTTTTTTAGGATGGGGAAACGATACTCCGTTTCGGAATAGAAGTATTTCGTCCCCTTAAAGTAGGAGAAAGTATATCCCCTGCCGCTGCGTGCGGCAGGATCTTTCCCCGTGCCGGGCAACTCAAAATAGGGTAGCGCTCCGCTTAGTACAGACGAGCCCCAGCTCCAGAATGCCAGAACATGTTCCGGGTTCCGGTGAGAAAGACTCCAATATTTTCTAAAATCGCCTGTTAATTGTACCGCATTTCTTGAACTACCTATCCAGGTCTGATTTGCGCGAATCCCAACGTCGGCATAAATGCCTTTATATGCCCGGTTTTGATTATCGCGCGATGTGTACTGTATATTAAATAGGAATCCATTCGACATATAGTTGCCCGGATCAAATCCATAGCGGCCACTATAAACAGAGTAAGGTGTGATACCCGTTGATCTCCTGTCCTCAATTTTTCTCCTGATATCAAAAGACACTCCCGCTCCAATAAAAAGGTTTTCGCGAACCTGCTTATATATCTTTTCTCTGATATTGTAAAATCGGGCGTGCAGGACGTAGCCTTTTCGGTCGGGATTAGCTAATATACGGTCCTCTTCGTCTCCTCCGGGTTCATTGCCTATTCCTAATCCAAAATCGGGTGTAACCGTCTTAGCGGCTATCAAACTTCCCTGAAGGTTCCATTTATTCCCCGGCGTGAAAATGTTATGACTGATGTAGAAATATATTATACCTTTTGTTGTAATGGATGCCGAAGTTGCAGCTACCGACATCAGCGTATTGGGATCTTTACCCAGTATTTTTCCGGCTACTGCTTTAATTCCGATCTGTGCACCGATACTAGGGTTATATGCCACATTAGGCATTGGCGTAATTCCCGACTTCTTGCGAAGAGAGTCTGGTTTTCTGTTGGGATGGATAATGTCTTTAATCAAGTCGGCCATATCATACTGCTTGAGTATAGAATGATCTGGCCTTTCTGTTATTCCTGGCTTTGCTTTTAAAGAATCATTTTTTAAAGAATCTATCGGATTGGTTATCTGGCTATAACTGTTGCCGCAAAAGCACACTGCTACAGTATGAAAGAAAAGCTTTAAGAATGAAGGAATCCATCTGTAGAGTATTAAATGACGCCTTTGAGTTTGAAGTGAATGTCCCAAGTTCAATTTATTTATTTCTGCAAGCCGATGTAGAATTTTGAACCGCAGAGTTGCCAAAATGTTTGTATCTGATTTTAAATTGAGATTGTGCGGGTGCCCGTCAGCTTTTACCGGTTTTATTCGGGCATTCACCGCCTTATCTTGTAGTTGTACCTAATTAGGCTGGTATTCGATGGTCACGACTTATAGTTTTGGTTGTAGAAAATGCATGTCAGGATGAACCAGGTTAGAAATTTAATTTTACCTTCCGTCGTTGGGAAAAGGGTTTCAGAATTCTCCCCGAACAGCAAGTCAGGTGCGAATTTACGTTGTACTTTTTTACAGCTTGTCAGAGAGTTGTGCGGTAAAGTTACCGTACTTATAAGCCCTTTCCTGTTGTTGCTGCTTCCCATGGTTTTCGGCCTGCTCATTTATTCGGGACAATATAGAACCCGGAGCTATAAGACATCGGAGGAGAAAGCAAGGCCAGTCGTCATTAGGGAAGTAAATACCCGTGTTAAGTGAGTATTCCCTTTATTCACCCGTATAAAGCTCACTCTTATATCTTTTTGCCAGCAAACCTGTAGCAAACGAAAGATCAATATCAGAAACAATCACACCCGCGTTGCCATATGTTTCGTGAGCGGTACATGTCCCGTCCGGGGCCACTATAGCGCTTGCTGATTCAGGGTAGATAAAACAATAGTTCGAGCTTGCGAAATATATAGTGTTCTCTAATGCTCTCATCATCATTGCCTTTTCGTAGTAGGGATTGTCTCTATTGCCCCATTCAGTCAGTTTTGGTCCTTCTATATTACTACCGGCGCAATGAGGATGAAATACTATTTTAGCCCCTTGCCTCGCCGCCCACCTTACAGATTCGGGATAGCGAAACCCTTCATGGCATATAGTAATGCCGAATCTTACTCCATTCACTTCGAATATAGCACGCTCGGTGCCGGGAACCCAAAGATGGTCTTCTGTCGGGTCTAACTGGTTCTTGGTTTGATATCCCAATACGGCTCCCGTTGAAGATATAACAAAAGCTAAGTTGGAGAGTCCCGCAGGAAGCTTCCAGTCCATTGGCATTATAATGTTAAGGGAATACATAGCTGCTATTTCACAAACCTTATCCAATGCGCTCTTTAGCTTTTCAAAAGAGCGCTCCAGAGGGTCAAATGTCGTTAAGGGATATCCCGGAATATATGACTCCGGAAAACAAATGATCTCGACCTGCTTCTCTGCAGCCTCTTTAACTAGTTTTTCCGTCCAGTACAGGCAATCGTCAATAGATTTTGGAAGGGGAGGGGAAGCTATTGCAATTTTCATGAATATGATGCTGTTTGTTTGACGTTTCTAAATGTATGGGAACATGGTGAATAATTTCGCCGTTTCAATTCCTTCATTTACCGAATTCCTTCTGGTGTCTGCCTAATATGCGTTGAAGGACCTTAAAGGTGCAACTATCTTTGATTTATCAAAACGAAAATAACTTAAAAATTAAAAAAATGAAAACGCTTACTACAATTACCGCCGCAGTATTATTAGCTACAGTATTTGCTGCATCAGCAGATGAAAGAACAGAATTAAAAAGCGAAACAACCGCCGTCAGCATTAAGGCGCCCGTTTTCGAATTTGGCAGTCCTGAAGATTTAAATTATGCGGATGTTGAAAAACTAAAGACTATAAGCTTCAGAGCTCCGGAGTTTGTTTGGGGAAGTCCTGAGGATTCGGATCTGTCTGAACTGAAGAATATCAAAACAGCGACTAGAGTATTACAAGCGCCAGCGTTCGAATGGGGTTCCCCTGAAGACGTAAATACAGTTGATGTGCGTCTCCTTAAATTCCGGGCGCCAGCATTTGTATGGGGATCACCAGAAGAAGTAAATATAGGCGGATGAACTTTCTAGTCCGGCAAGCTGTAATACGGGTAGGTTCCGGAAATATGAAAGCCTAATTTTTGGGCCAGCTTGAGCGAACAGGTATTCTCTTTCCTGCACGACCAGACAGGAGTGAAGCCGTTTTTCAGGCAATAGTCAATAAGGGCGTTGCATGAACGTATAGCAAAGCCCTTTCCGCGGTATGAACAAAGAGTCTCAACCCCGATTTCGAGCTCATTGTTTTTTATGTAAGCCGAAAAAGCCAGACTCACTATTCGGCCCTCTTTTACTACACCAAAGGCTATCCCTTTTTGTATAAACTCTTCGTAACTGTTCCAAAAAAAACGAGGTACTACGTTTCCGAGCATTTCATGCATTGTAGCATCTATACGTTTTAACTCAAAGCCTTCGGGAAGCACGGTATTTACTCGATGATATTCGCTCTGCTCGAAATTGAAATTGACCCTGTTCCAGCGAATAATATGGCTGTGCCCCGTTTCTTTTATCAGATAATCACGTTCGCAATTATTCGCATATAGTTCATCACAATAATTTACAAGTTTGTCTTTTAGCAAAATGGTGAACACATCATTCCATTTAGACGGATACACCTGCAACCATTCTTTTTGTTTCCTGTATTCCCAGTTGTTATCCTGCAGATAATACATCAGGTTCTCGTTAAAACTATAGTTATCAGGATTCCCACATAATAGCGACATGCCGTAAGGGTGTACTATGTACGCCGTTTTTGGTGCGTCGATCGAGTCAACATATATTTCACCTTTTACATCCCCGTCCGTTACAGCGCGGGCAAACAATATATTAAATGGGATACCTTCGAGAAGAGGGGTGACTTTATGATAGTTATGTTCTTTAATCTTCAGCACAGCAGGATTGATTAGGTAATTACTTGAGCTGGTAAATTTATATTGAAATCGCTGAAGAAAAAGTGATTATGGTCATACCTGCGGCAAAAAAACAGGTATTTTGATTGATTTCATGAGATCAACAACTGCAATATATCTACCCAGCCGATTTTATCAGTGGTAAAATAACTATGAACCTGTGCTGTATCTTTATCAGGGTCGGTGGGCTAACAGGTATTCGAAGTAAAGGCCCAATTCCTCTTTGCTTCAAGGTAGTCGCTTAATTCGTTTTGTTTAAACGTTCTTCATCTGATCCTTCAAGCTTGCAGATATTCTTTTTTACTATTGTTTTTTCCTCATCTGTATGAGCAAGGTCTAGCGCGGCTTTAAAGTGACTTAAGGCGCGGTAACGGTCTATGCCAGAGTAAAGATTCCCAAGCAGCGAAAAATAAAAATGGCTGTTGCTGATGTTCAGTTTTTCAGCCTCAGCAATCGCTGGTTCTTTGCCGCGCGCTTTTGCAAGGGCGAAGGTTCTGTTGAGTGCGGCAACAGGTGAATACTCAAGTATAAGCAAGTTGTTATATTGACCAAAAAGGGTAAAGGGCAGTCATACGTTCCGCTTTTTATTTTCCCCGAACAAAAAATTTTCTCACTACGGGGCACCTTTGATATTTATTCGAGTAATGTTCCCAAATTTTGACGATTCATTAAGATGAATCCTTAGGACGATGGTGGTAAGGGGTTCGAAAATGAGATACTGCATTATTATATACCTTCTTATCCAGGCATTACTGCCTCTTCTCTCAGTAGAGTACGGGGAAACTCGTAATTCCATTCAAAATCTTGCCAAATGTAAACGAGTTTTTATACTTGATTGCTGAATTTTGCACGGTATCGATGTCCCCTTTTTTTATGTGGATCGTCAAATGTTGAGAGTTTATTGCCTGCTTTAATGTCTTTTTTGCCTGCAAGACGCTATCTCCGCTGGACGTGTGAATTGCTTAATCATATTTTAGCAACATTGTTACGAAAAATGAAATAAGGTATATAAAAAACGAAAAAGAAAAAATGAGAAAAATAATTCCTATGGTGATTATAGCCACTGTTTTATCAATACAGCATATCCATGCCCAATTTGGGAAATTGAAGAACAGCGTGGATAAAGCAAAGAATGTCACCAGCCAAACACAGAGTGCTGCTGAAAAAGCGAACGATGCAAAAGAAAAGGTGGAAGGGGCTTCGTCCGAGGTGAACAAGAAAATGGGCAAGGTGAATATTTACTTCTCTAAGGCGAGGTTTAATGGAAATACTCAAAGTGCTACCAAAGACTTTGGAGAGGGAGACAACATTTATGGCCATATCGTTTTCCCAAAACCGATAAGGGAATATGTAACCGACAATACATTGACGTTTGACGTAGCGTACAAAAAAGACGGAGAGGATAATTACTCAGTCAACTATGTAAAAATAGATGCTACCAAAATTAACCAGGATGCAAAAGAGCTGGATTTTGATGTACTGGCAAAACCATCAGAGGCCACTACATTGTATGCGGATAGAATGCAGGCACCTTCATTAATAGCAATGGTTATGCAAACCTCCGAACCCGGAACCAAAACGGAATTTAGCTGGAAAATAGAAGGCTTGCAAGGTAACTTTTACCTTACTATGAAAAGTGCCAAAAGCTTTGCCGCTTTTGTAACCCCGATACAGCAAAAAGCAAATGGCTTTGCACAAAACGACGATGCCATGAAAGCAGAACTACCCAAAGAATTCAGCCAGAAAAGTTACGCTTTCGCCGATCCGCAGCTCAGCAAAACGGCCATCATTAAGTTCCTGCCTGCCGGTGTAGAGGTGCTGAAATTTGTAGTAGGGCCGGGTGATGATTATAAAGTAATGAAGAATGAGCTGGGTGTTATCATTTACAAACAAACTGCCCGTTACATTATGATTGCCTACAAAGACAAAAAGAATGGAAACTGCTATTATGACAACATGATCTTTGAACGTCCTTATGAAGGTAACGGTAAGTACGGTAGCCTGAAAGTCCGCACTAACGGCGAGCGGATTGATTGTAGTAAAATAAAATAATGATGCAAAAGACGATACATTTTTACAGCGAGGGCTTACGACTGGCGGGTAATTTATACTTACCAGAGGATATTGTCCCAGGGAAGAAATATCCCGCTATAATCGTTGGTGGCTCCTGGACAACCGTAAAGGAACAGATGAGCGGTGCATATGCAAAGCGCCTGAGCAAACACGGGTTCATTACTCTTGCATTCGACCCAAGGTATTTTGGGGAGAGCGAAGGGCAGCCGAGGTATTGGGAAAACCCCGAAGCAAAGATTACAGATTATGCCAATGCAATAAGCTACCTGCAAACATTGAACGAGGTAAACCCGGAAGGAATTTTTCTGACTTCAGTTTGTGCAAGTGCAGGATACATGGCGGTTTTAGCGGCGAAAGACGACCGTATAAAGGGGATAGCCATGGTGGCAGCATGGCTGCATGATGCGAATGCTGTACGGCTGATTTATGGCGGTGAGCAAGGTGTGCAGAATAAAATAAATGCTGCGCAAAAAGCCTATCAAATCTTTAGTGAAACAGGCGAAGTAACCTATATCCCCGTCATCAGTACCACGGACACCTCAGCAGCCATGTTTGGCGAATATGACTATTATTTAAACGCAAAGCGGGGGGCTGTGCCGCAATGGAACGCCGATAAATTTGCAGTTATGAGCTGGGAAGGATGGCTCACATTCAATCCTATGCCATTGGCTACCGCTGTTATGCAGCCAGTGTTAATGGTACACGCTGACGACGCTGTACTTTCTGAAAATGCAAAGCAGTTTTTTGCCGCCATTCCACATACACAAAAAGTATTACACTGGACAGAGGGGACACAATTTGATTTTTACGATAACCCTCTACAACTAACCGAGGCTGTTGCAGCGGTAAGCGTCTTTTTTAAAAGTGTTTTGGTATCATCTGGTTTTCAGGAAAACAGTAACGGGATTATTCGACAGATAAACAAACTGTTTACCGGAGTCGATGATCGTAATTGGCAAGAAGTGATGTCTGTTATGTATGAAACGGTATTGCTCGATTACTCTTCTATGAACGGAAATCCGGCCAACATGCTTACACCAAAAGAAATTACTGACGCCTGGGCAGCTTTCTTGCCGGGCTTTGACAAAACGTATCATCAACTATCGCAATTTGAGCTACAGCCATTGGGAACCCATCTTACCGCGCATTTTAAAGGATTGGCTGAGCATTGGTTAGGTGACGAATGCTGGACTGTAGAAGGTAGCTATGATATGGTCTTCAATTTTATTAATGGCGTATGGTTGCTTACCGAAATGAAATTCAATTTTGAAAAGCAAAATGGCAATACAGAGCTACCTGGTTTAATAACAACAAGAATAAATAAATAAAAATCATGAGAAGAAAAATTTCACTGATGATGTTCGCTGTGGCTTTAATATTTACAGGATGCAGCAAAGATGATAAAGACACCGATGTCGCTCCGACCGTTTATGTAGCGGGAGAACAAAATGTTCCGGGCAGCGGATTAGTCGTTGCTAAGTTGTGGAAAAATGGTGTTGCTGATGATCTTTCCAATGGAACTACAAATGCCACTACAACATCGGTATTTGTATCAGGAAGCGATGTATATGTAACCGGTAATGAAGCAACACCCACTACCATTAATGCAAAACTGTGGAAAAACGGAGTTGCCACTACGCTGCCAACCTCGGCAACCGTGGCAACCGCATCAAAAGTTGTAGTATCAGGCAACGATGTGTATGTGGCGGGCTTTACCAATGAAGGCGCAAGGTTGTGGAAAAATGGTGTTGAAACTAAACTCACAAACAACACAAATCCCGGATACATTACCGATATGGTAATATCAGGGAGTGATGTATATGTTATCGGGTATGAAATTGAGAATAGCAGAGTTATAGCCAAAATATGGAAAAACAATGTGGTAACAAATATTACAGACGGTACTTATAACGCTAATGCTAATGCCCTGGCCGTAGCAGGCAGTGATGTATATGTAGTCGGCTGGCGTCGAGTGGGAGCAAAAGCTACAGCAGTGATTTGGAAAAATGGGGTACCAGCAGATATTACAGATGGCACAAAAAGCGCTACAGCTAATGGCATTTATGTGTACAACAACGACATTTACGTATGCGGATCGGAAGATAATGGAACGGTAAGTGTTGCCAAACTATGGAAAAACGGCACGCCAACCAACCTGAGCGATGTTACAAAGAGGGCAGAAGCATTAAGCATATATGGCTTTGGCAGCGACGTATATATCGTAGGGTATGAATATAATGCCACTAATGCTGTAGCTACTGTGTGGAAAAACGGAGTAGCAGAAAGGCTTAGTGATGGCGCCACCTATGCAAAGGCTTCGGGCATTTTTGTAAAATAATGGAATTAAATTTCGCATTGCTCTGGACAGGGAATGTCCTATCCTAACATTGATATCAATCCATTATGACCGTATATCAGAAAATTTCATTCAGGCTAAACTACACAACCGATCATTGCCGGTAATATATTTTGGTTGGGAGAGAATGGATATAGACATAAAAGGTGTAGGCAGGATTATGCATCAAAAACTCACAATTCCAGTCAAAAAAGAGCCTGAATGGCGGCAATCACATGTCGTCATTCAGACTTTAACGCAATTATAAAAAACAATTATAACGTTCACGAACAGTTGGTAAACAGAATCCGAATTATTCCAGCAGATATTTCTTGTCTTGAAATAAACGAGAAGGAAATCCGACGCCTTTTGTTTTGTAGCAGCCTGGCAGTTGTAATTAGATGGATCGTAGGAATTACAAGTAAGGATAGGAAAATACTTTTCATATGTGCACTTTGGATTCTTGCCAATGTAAAAAAGAAAATAGCACTCATATCCTTTAATTAATAGAATGTTTGCTCTGACGTCATGAATTGTCGTTACCTCACCTTTAACATTACCGTGCCATGAGGTGCAAGTGTATAGCTCCAGTGTGATTTAATCTCATTGAGATCTTTCTGACGCCATAGATCACGAACCTGTTTTACTGAACCCAGATTAAGGCTATTCCAATTAAGAACTATGGGTTTATACACTTCTGTAAGATTAAAAACTCCGATTGCTTTACTTCCGTCGGCAAGTTGTTTTATATAAACCTGATAATCATCATTAGCAAAAACACGCTCAGCTTGTCTGCCGAGTACGTCCTGGTTTACTGCTATGACCTCGTCGTTAGTTAGAAGACTGAGGGTGAAGTCATCCATCTGACTGATATCGCAACCAATTAATAAAGGCGATGATAGCAAGCTCCACAATGTAATATGTGTATACTGTTCGTCGGGAGTAAGACGCGTATTGCGGAGATTACCGCTCCAACCTACGCGACCTACAATAAGCATGTCGGGGTCATTCCAGCGACCTGGTTTAGCGAAGGCTGAAAGCTTGTACTGCCTGAAACCGATGTCATATAAACTGGCCCAGGTATCTGTAATATCACCAGTGGTGCGCCAACTATTTGCATCCACATCCGGGCCCCATTTCCAAACATCACCCATTCCATATTGGCAGAGACTGTAGTAAATATCGCGCGGCTGGGAACGAAGTGCTTTTTGCATTACCCGATATGGTTTTACGTACGCTTCACGCGAAGTGTCATTACCTGCCACCTTGCCATAAGAGCACCAGTCGTGTTTCAAATAGTCAACGCCCCATGAGTTATAAGTTTCAGCATCCTGTGATTCATGGTCCAGCGAACCGAGAAAGCCGCCGCAAGTGAGCGTTCCTGGAGATGAGTAGATTCCAAACTTCAATCCGTGGCTGTGTAACCAGTCGCCAAGACCCTTCATGTCTGGAAATTTGTCGTTAGTGCCAATCGTCCCATCGGAATTGCGGCTTGCCGATTCCCATCCATCGTCGATGTTGATATAAGTCCAACCATGATCAATAAGGCCCTTGTCTATTAAAGCCTGTGCAGAGCTTTTTACTTTATCGGCAGTGACCGAAAGCCCCCAGCAGTTCCAGCTATTCCATCCCATAGCTGGCGTTAATGCAAGCAGATCGCCAACTTTTACAGTCAGCATGCGTTCCGCCTTACCAAGCGCATTGTTAACTGTAAGTTTTATCTGATAGTCGCCCCTCTGGGCAATCCTGCCACTGATTATACCTGTTGAATGATCTAATTTCAGGCCCTCCGGTAATGGGGATGCATCGTATCGCAGTGGTTTTTTGCCCGTTGCCGCGATCTTATATAGGAAAGGAGAACCCGGCCTCACGCCACTGGCCTCAGCACCATTTATTCGGGGAGTAACCGGCGATTTTGGGGTCAGGATGTAGGGCATAGGATCATCTTCAGTAATTCTTTTTCCGGTAATTTTTTCGGTAAAAATGTATGTAAGCGAGAGCCCTTCTTTGTTTTCGTTACGAACGTTTATCGTTTTGGTTCCCCCTGAGGGAAGATGAAGGAGGTACTTACCAGTGGTAGCAGATTTACCTGTCCGGTTATCTTTTACAGCTACCTCCAATGTGCCATTTACCGCGATCTTGTTTTTATTGACAACACTGACTGCCTTAGTTGCCGAAGCTGCGCTGAATGTAAAACTTTTACTTTTGTCAATGCTGATGGAATTAATAATATCAAGCATGGCAATATATGGCTTGGCGCCTCCTATACCGCCATCGCCGCCGCCATCATAAACTTTTATTGCGAGTATATTGTCTTTATCCCAATTCATGCGGAGCTTGCTGAGAGGTAAATGGTACATGCGTTCCTGAAAGTACGCTGTTTGGTAGTTTGCACCATTATCAGGCATTATGCCGGTTTTTCCAACCTGCACGCCATTAAAAAATACTTCATCGCAGTCGTCGATATAGCCAAGATAAACAGCCAGCGAATCTTTGAGACGTGAATTTGTTTTCATAGCCGAAGGCATAACGACATGAAAGCGATACCAGGAATATCCATCATAATCAATTCCCTGATGTTCATAAAACGTCGTCGTTTTAATAGTCTTCCATGACGAGTCGTCAAAATCAGGACTGCTCCAGATAACTTCATTGCCGGTTTGAAATTTGGCTTCTGTTAAAAACAGCCTGTTCTGGGAATTTACCGTGAGGCCCCACACCAAAAGGCACAAGGAAAATAAGAGTTTACGCATCGGTTTAAAATTGAATGTGCAAATTACATAATTGTTGTCAAATTCATGAAAACTCTTAAGGAGAGGATGGGTTGACTATTCTCATTCTTGTAGATATTGTTAGGGTATGAATTGTTGCTTTTCTGCTGATTTAATATATTTAATTGAAATAAAATGAATAATGGTTAAAAAATGACTGCTTTAGATTAAAATTCGGTAACTGGTTTTGGCGGCGAAGGGTTAGTTTTGATGTAAATAGTTTGAAGTCTATCAATTCTGTTTAATGAAAAACAATTTACTATGAGAAAAAAAGCCTTTACGCTTTTGTTAGCTGGGTTTTTCTTATCTGCACCTCTTTATGCGCAAATCTTATTGCGCGGAACGGTAGTAGACAAAGAAAAACAGCCGATCCCAGGGGTCTCAATTAGTCTTGCCAATGGCAAAGGAACATCTACCGGGCCTAATGGAGAGTTTTCCATAACTTACGACGGTCCTGGTATATTAAAAATATTCGCTATAGGATATGAGCGACAGCAGATTCGTTTGACGAGTCAAACCCGGCTGGATATCCTATTGAAGGATGATCAGCAAGTTCTGAATGAAGTTGTCGTTACAGCATTGGGTATTTCACGTGAAAAGAAGTCCCTCGGGTATGCCAGTCAGGAAGTGAAATCCGAAGAACTTACTAAAGCTGGTCAACTGAGTGTAACCGGATCGCTTGCCGGGAAAGTTGCAGGTGTACAAATCAATCAGTTTGGTGGTACAGTTGGGGCTTCATCTAGAATTACAGTAAGGGGCAATTCTTCACTACGTCCCGATCAGCAGCCGCTGATCGTTGTAGACGGAATTCCTATTTCAAACGATATTCAACGTACGGGTGATAATACTTATAACGGAGTGGATTATGGCTCTGGTTTAAACGACATCAATCCAAATGATATTGAGTCAGTAACGGTCTTGAAAGGAGGAGCGGCTGCACTCTATGGTATGCGGGCGGGCAACGGGGTTATATTGATTACAACCAAGTCGGGGAAAGGCGGCGACAAGGGCGTTACAATATCTTACGATGGCAACTACACAGTCGATCAGGCGTCCACGTTCCCGAAGCTACAAAATCTGTATGGACAAGGTTCTATCGGCGATGAGTACCATTATGGCCTAAACGCGAAAGGGCTAAGTTACCAGGATTATGCTTCTCAAAAGTCGTTTACTTATGTTGACGGAACAGGAAGTGGCGGAGGTGTATATGACGGATTTGACGAGTCCTGGGGGCCGCGATTAGATGCCGGACTGAAACTTGCTCAGTTTGACAGCCCGGTAGTAAATGGTGTACGTCAGCAAACTGACTGGATCTCTCACCCCGATAATGTGAAGGATTTTTTCCGGATTGGCTATTCAATGAACCACAATCTGTCATTGTTGTCCCGCACAGATAAGTCAAATACACGCGTCTCTGTATCTTATCGTGACCAGGAAGGAACTGTACCTAATACTGATCAACGCAGGTATGGTATACAGCTCAATAATAATATGAATATCAGCGAGAAGGTATCATATGATGTCACTGCAAGTTATACCCGGACGGAGAGTGATAACCTGTTAAATCAGGGATATGGGGGAAATAATCCAATGAATGGATTTATCTGGTCTGGCCGTCAGATGAATATGAAAAGTCTGGAAGAAAACTGGGATCAGCGCGACGAAAAGGGAAATTATACGTACTATAATTGGAATACTAATTACCATATCAATCCTTTTTTTAATGTGCATGAAAATACCAACGGCTATCAAAGGGACCGTTTTTTTGGCAAGACGTCGTTGTATTATCAGCCCTACCAATTTCTAAAAATTGAAGGCCGAATGGGGCTTGACTATTATGGTTCCAAGATGCTGGAGAAGAACTATTATAGTAGCGATTTTCCTTTTGGAGGCTTCAGAGATATAAATATCGATAATACAGAATTCAATCTCGACTTCATAGCATCCTTTAACAAACAGTTTGGTGTTTTTAATTTATCAGCTAACGCTGGGGCCAACTATCGCGACGCTCAATGGGCCAGATCTTTACAGGGGGCTGATGCGCTGGCGGTTTTAGGCAGCTATACTATTTCAAATAAGTCTGGAGATGCCATTACAGAGATGGATCATACTCATGTTCGCTCTAACTCAGTATATGCAGCAGCTTCTTTAGGGTGGAAAGATCAGCTGTATATCGATGCAAGCGCACGTAATGACTGGAGTTCAACCATCCGCGACGATTTCTTTTATCCTTCGGTAAGCTTGAGCTGGCTGCCGACCACGTCGTTCGGGGGATTGAAAGGGGGCATATTATCCTTTTGGAAGCTGCGTGCATCATGGGCTGAGATAGGGGCAGGCACAACTGCTTATAACGACAGGCTGTATTACTATCCACAAACAAAGTCTTTTGATGGTGTCGCCCAGATATACAAAAGTATGGTATATCCCAATAAGAACTTACGTCCGGAAAGTATTAAAACCTGGGAAGTCGGTACCGAATTAGGTTTTTTTCATGATCGTCTGCATACTGATATTACCTATTATCATAAAACTGCTACAGACCAGATTCTAAACGTAGCAACATCAAACGTGGTAGGCTTTAACTCGATGGTCCTCAATGCTGGTAAGATTGAAAATAAAGGAATTGAAATTCAACTGTACGGCGATATCCTCCGGAAAAAAGACGATCTGGTATGGAGAAGTACGTTTAACTTTGCCAAAGACCAAAGCAAAGTTATCGAACTTTACCCTCAACTGGATGTTGACACGTATCAAATAGGCTGGACATGGGGTATTGCCACCATGGCCAAAGCAGGGGAGAAGTGGGGGGCTCTTGTTGGGACCGGTTATGACAGGGTAGAAGACGGTCCGATGAAAGGTGCTATCAAAGTTAGATCAAACGGTCTGATTGTGGATAAGGCATCCCAAAATATTGGAAATGTAACCCCCGATTTCCTGTTAAGCTGGCGGAACGATGTTACGATAAAAGATTTCTCTTTCGGTCTCTTTCTGGATATGCGTAAGGGCGGCGACATCTGGTCTCAGACCATGAGCCACGGCTATGCTGCCGGGACGGCCTCTATTACAGCAGAAGGTGGAATTCGCGAACGGGCTATAGTCGCGGGTGTCGATGTAATGACTGACGAACGTTTTGCCATGCAGGCCGCCGGCGGTTCTTGGGTTCCTAACACGATTGCAACCAATGCGCAATCCTGGTATGAAAGCGGTGGTATTTCACAAATGTATGTATTCGACGGATCATTTATTAAACTAAGAGAGGCATCTATTACATATAATGTCCCTCAGAAATACCTTCAAAGGATAAAAGGCATAAAGCGGGCAACTGTCTCTCTAATAGGATCGAACCTCGCGTTACTTTGGGTTGACGACTCGAATACTATGCGTCTCGACCCTGAAACAGGAGGAGTATCGAGCGACAGTAGAGGAGTCGGATTTGAGCAGGCTTCGGTTCCAACATCGCGCAGTTTTGGGCTGAAGTTAGGTGTTACATTTTAATTGGAGGAATTACTTTATGAAGATTATATTTTGCAAAATCGGGATACCCGTCATAGTGGCATTAACCATATTAAGCAGTTGCTCTAAGTCATTTGAAGAAGTTAACACAGACCCGGATGCACTAACCAGTACCCCTCCCACCAATCAATTGGCCAATGTGATTCGAAATACAGGCGAGCAGTTTGGTGGCGATGTAGATGGTTTCGGTACTTTTGCCGGGTATATCGTTAAAATTCAGTATCTGGACTATATGGGCGGTTTGAAACCCGACAATAATGGATACGGCAACCGTTGGTATGCTTGCTATTATAATAATACTCAGTTAAAGGACCTCCTCGAGAAAACAGAAGCGGCTGCAGATTCTTATAAGAATATCCGTATGGTTGCCCGCATTTGGCAATGCTATATGTGGCAGTATTTAACTGACGGCTGGCGGGATGTACCCTATACGGAGGCTCTGAAAGGATCGGAGGAGGAGGGTAGTATCCTCAGGTCGAAATATGATAAACAAGAGGATATCTATCCTTCAGTGATGGCCGACCTAAAAGCTGTTGCAGACGAAATGGCTGCAGGTTTTGGCACTGACGAGTTAGGTGAAGGTGACTTAATCTACAAAGAGGGTGGGAGAGAAATGGAAAGGTGGCAACGCTTTTGCAATTCGCTTCGCCTACGCATGGCTATTCGCATTTCAGGAGTGTCCCCGGTACTTGCAAAATCTACGATTGAGGAGATTTGCGGTAATCCCGATAAGTATCCGGTAATAGAGTCGAATGTTGATAATTGTTACCTGAAATGGCCTGGTGCCGCTCCTTATTATGAGCCTTGGTACAAAACTGGCTATGTAGACAGACGGATTGACAACTTTGGTATGTCCGACATTTTTATTGATCACCTAAAACAAACGCAAGACCCCCGTATCCGAACTGTTGCCAACGCAGCCAGTGATGGAGAGTATCGCGGTTATCAGAATGGAGCGGCAACGATACCTCCAGAACTCAGCGAAATTTCCTTTATCGGCGATCGGTATATGAAAGACGCAGGAGGATTCACTCCTTTCTTTAAGTCCTGTGAGAGTTATTATATTATAGCTGAAGCGGCGATGCTGGGTTATTCGGTAGGTATTAGCGCTCAGAATGCTTATGAGAAGGCGGTTAGGTTATCTATGGAAGACAATGGATTAACAACAGCCGATGCCAATACATATTTGGCAGGAAAGGGGAAATGGAATAACACTAAAGAACGTATATGGTGGGATATGTGGGTTGCGTTATTTAAAAATAACTTCGAGGCATGGGCCTTATACCGGAGGACAGGCATTCCTTCGACAAATTATCCTTCGTTGAATTCTGTTTATGGTGATGCACATAACGATCAGCCGTTTCGAATCCCTTATCCCAATAATCAATATCTCTACAATAAGAAGAATCTTGATGTGGTATTGGCAAACGTCGTTGATTATGCCTGGGGGCAGCAAATGTGGTGGGATACAAGGACTGGTGTTAAGTAGCATTCTGTAAATAAACAAACACCGTCTGCGAAGACGGTGTTTGTTTATTTTAAAGCAAATCAAGCAGCACACAAGCAATCAGTATCTCGCTTCGCGATAAGCGAAGGTGCTTCAGCGCATGTGTAATCTGGTTTTCAACGGTTCTTTTGGTTATTCCCAGTTTTTGTGCGATTTCGTCGTTTGTGAGTTGTTCCAGTCGGCTCATGAGGAATATCCTACGGCACGCTTCCGGAAGTTCCGAAAGACATTTTTTTAAATTATATACAACATCGTCATGACTTATCCTGTCTTCTGCTATATTTAGGACCGTTGCCAGTTCATTGTAATCCTCCAGAGACTCTGTTTGTATTCGTTTCGGTGCGCGCAGATGCTTGTACACCTGGTATTTGGTAGTAACGTAGATATAACTGTTAAAGTTCTCGATTTTCAGATGTTTTCGTCGTTGCCAAAGCGTTACAAAAGCATCGTGAAGTATTTGCTCTGCCGTGTCTGAATCTTTCAGATAGTACATCGCCGTATTGTAGAGTTTCTTCCAATGCCGGTTATATAGCACGGCAAATGCTCTCGTATTATCAGCAACTACTTTTTCCCATAGGTCTTTATCTGATAGATCGTGGTTCATATCTGGCTTCCGTAAAGTTAGTTAATGAAAAAAATAAATGCAAGCGGTGTGTGTGTGGGCAGAAAAAATACCTCTTTAGTAGAAAAGGAAGTAATGGAAACTGACCAATACCTGTTACTGTATGAAAAATACCTGGCCGGAAAATGCACTCCGGAAGAGGAAGAGCAACTGTTTAGCGATAAGCCAGACGGATTTACGTTGTACGAATCCTTCGACGGTGCAGATTTGCGAGAGGAGAAAGAACGTCGCAGGCGAGTTTTTCAGCAGATTCGTGGAACTATTACCAGAAAGCGAAAACGCGTTCTCACTCTGCGCATGCTTTATGCTGCAGCGGCTAGCGTCGCTTTGATTTTGCTTGCAGGTATTTTCAATAAGGATGCAATTTTACCCGCGGTTCAATCTCAAAAAAAAGTATCTGTTTCTAAAATGCCAGTGATAAAGCCGGGCAGTAATGCCGCAGTGTTAACCTTATCCGACGGCTCTGTCATCCATATTGACGAGTCGGCAAATGGCCTTATTGCCTCGGAAGGAAAAACACATGTCAGGAAGCTGACAGATGGCCGGATTATATATGAAACCGGCGGACCAGATAATAAGCAGAAAACCTCATTATTCAATACAATATCAATACCAAGAGCCGGACAATACAACGTTACACTCCCCGACGGTACACAGGTATGGCTCAATTCAGAATCCACACTTATTTTTCCTGTGGCCTTTACAGGTCGTGATAGAAGAGTGAGACTGAAAGGGGAAGCTTATTTTGAAGTAGCAAATGATGCAAAGAAACCCTTCATGGTAGAAACAGAAACTGCTGATATAGAGGTATTAGGTACCCATTTTAATGTTCGCGCCTATCCGGCTGATGACGCTGTTTATGCTACCCTTCTTGAAGGCGCAGTTAAGTTAAATAATGGCCGGGACGGCAAAATACTGTCGCCCGGCGAGCAGGGCATCTCCTTATCATCAAATGATGCAATCAGCGTCAGAAAGGTTCGTGTTAGCGATGCAATCGCCTGGAAGAATGGTTTGTTCGTCTTCCGCGATAACACTGTAAGAGAGATTATGGAACAGGTTGCAAGGTGGTATGACGTGGAAATAGAGTTCCAGGGAAACGTGGAGGAAAGAACCTTTGGCGGCGTGTATTCAAAAAACAGGGACCTGGCGCAACTTCTTGCCAGCATGGAGCTGACTGGATTGGTTCACTTTAAAGCAGAAGGAAGGAGGATTATTGTTATGCCATAAACACCGACCTAATATGAAATAGCCCGGCATGTTCGCTGCATACCAGGCCATTCGTACTGAAATTGTAAGCAATTTATTATCGCAGCTAACGACAATTGTAAATTAAACCTACATTCAAATGTATAAAAAAAATACTGCATTCAGGTGCGGGAGGACCCATTACATCCTTACTAAAATCCTGCTCATTATGAAATTAAGCTTCATCCTACTTTTTTTGGCCATTATACAGGTGCGAGCTTCTTCCTTTGCGCAAAAGATCACCATCCAGGTGAAGGAGAAGAACTTCGAAGACTTTCTCATGGATATACAACAGCAAAGCGGGTATGATTTTATCTACAGTGCCAAACTGGCTAAACATGCAAAACCCGTAACATTCAGTTGCAGAAATGCAGACATCGAAGAAGTATTGAAGAAATCGCTTTTTAATCAACCTTTCACATACGTCGTGCGGGGTAGAGCCGTCACGCTTATTGAAAAGCAACAAACCGTGCAATACGATCAGCAAGCGCAGGTAGCGGGCAAAGTAACTGACGAGAACAATCAACCCTTGCCCGGCGTGACGGTTCATGTAAAGAACAGTAGCGAAACAACGGCAACTAACGCCGAGGGAAATTATAAGATCACTGCCGGCGCCAATGCCGTCCTGATATTCCGCTTCATCGGCTTTGCAGAGCAGGAGATCGCCACGCAAGGCAGGAGCACTATTAACGTGAGTATGCGGCCCGATATAAAGGGACTTAATGAAGTTGTAGTGGTAGGATACGGAACGCAGAAAAAGGTAAACCTTACAGGTGCCGTGAGTTCGGTTTCGGGGGCTGATCTGGCACTGCGGCCAGCGGGACAAACCTCCGCTGCTTTGCAGGGCGTCGCTTCAGGCGTCACCGTGATCCAGGGCTCAGGTAGACCGGGAGGTGATAACGCCAGTATCCGGATCCGGGGGGTTGGCACCATATCCACTGCCGACCCTCTTGTTCTGATCGATGGTGTCGAAGGGTCGATCAACAATATAGACCCCAATATTATTGAATCAGTATCTATTTTAAAGGACGCTGCGTCATCGTCTATTTACGGATCAAGGGCTGCAAATGGTGTTATTCTGGTTACCACAAAGAGAGGAACAGGTGACAAGATCTCTCTGGGTTATAATAATTATGTGGGATGGCAGAAAGAAACCAACACGCCCGATATTGTAAATGCCCTCGACCATATGTTACTGCTAAATGAAGCTTATGTCAACGCGGGCAGTACTCCCATTTATGCCGATACGCTGATCGAATCGTACAGGAGGCGGAACGGGGTCTCGTCAGACAGGTATCCCAATACCGACTGGCAAAAAGAAACGCTCACAGGGTCGGGGCTTCAGCAAAGCCATTTTCTTACCGTCAACGGGGGGACGTCAAAAATACGCATGCTGGCTTCTTTTGGCTATCTCGACCAGGCAGGCATTATTGAGAATTCCAGTTTTAGAAGGTATACGGTCCGCAGTAATGCCGATATTCTTTTTTCAGAGAAGTTTACTGCGAGGATAGACCTCCAATACGTCAATGCCATTACTACCGAACCGGGAGCCGGCTCCGGAGAGATCTTTCAATGGATTAACGGCATTCCGGCGAATCAGATTGCCATTAACGAAAACGGAACATGGGGCGTTGGCTGGAATGGATTTAATCCTGTCTCCGGTACCCGGGACGGTGGAACCAACCGCACAAAGGGGCCATTCGGAAGCATTAACGCAGTGATAAATTACAAACCATTTAAATGGCTAAATGCTGAGGTTGCTTATGCCCCTAAGTATGCGGAGTCGCTCACTAAAAACTTCCGCAAAGCCGTTCAGTCGTATCTGCCGAACGGAACACCGAGTTATCTGGCTCCTTCCAAATCGACACTAACCCAGGGCAGCAGCCAGTCTGTTTACAATAATATGAGGGCAACGCTTACTGCCAGTCAGAATTTCGGGTCGCATTCTTTCAAGCTGCTTGCGGGGATGTCACGGGAAGATTATTCAACTGATTATATGACGGCATACCGCGATACCTATGTCCTTCCGGATTATCCGGTACTCGATGCGGGTTCTGCTGCGACCCAGACGGCAAGCGGTAAAGGCGATGAATGGGCTCTCCAGTCGTTCTTTGGACGGTTTAACTACAACTATAAAGAAAAGTACCTGCTGGAACTTAACGGCCGGTACGACGGATCCTCCCGCTTTATGAAAGGCAACCGCTATGGTTTTTTCCCTTCAGTATCAGCAGGCTGGCGTATTTCAGAGGAAGAGTTTATGAGGGAGATCAGAACGGTTATTGCAAATGCAAAAATCAGGGCTTCCTGGGGAAAGTTAGGAAACCAGCAAATCGCTGGCACTGACTATTACCCCTACATATCTTCATATACTCTTGGATCGTATACGTTAGGCGGAGCAGCGGGAACTATCGTCAATACCGCTACTCTTACTACACTGGCAAATAAAACCATTGCCTGGGAATCTACGGAAGAAAAAAATATAGGACTTGACCTAAATCTATTCTCCAAACTGGATGTAACTGCTGATTTGTATCACCGGCGGACTACAGGCATCCTTTTGAAGTTAGATATCCCATTAATCGTAGGTCTGGGAGCTCCCCCTCAAAATGCAGGGATTGTAGAAAATAAGGGCTGGGAACTTGGTCTGGGGTACTCCGGCCAGGTAAGAGATTTGAAATATCGCATTGGCTTTAATGTGTCGGATGTAAAGAATGAAGTGGTAGATCTAAGAGGTAAAAATCAGACCGGTCTCACGGTACATCGCGAAGGACACCCTGCATACTCGATTTTCGGATACCAGGCCGACGGTTTTTTCCAGAGTGACGAAGAGGTAGCCTCACATGCTACCCAGTTCGGAACGGTAAAGGCCGGAGATATTCGTTACATAGATCAAAACGGCGACAATATCATCAACGAGGCGGATAAGGTAGTTATCGGGAGTACAATTCCCCGTTATACCTTCGGCTCCAATATCAATGCTTCATGGAAAGGTTTTGATATCAACCTCCAGATCCAGGGAGTAGGGAAGGCAGACGGTTACCTGTATGGACCCGGTATAATGCCTTTTAACGTGGGAGGAGCTATCGGCGGAACGATCCGTGAGGATAATAAGGACCACTGGACGCCCGATAACCGGGACGCCAGCTTTCCCAGGCTTGCTTTCGGCGCTACAAATAATGAGCAGGCATCGAGCTTCTGGTTAAAGGACGCCTCCTACATCAGACTTAAGAACTTTCAGGTTGGCTATACCCTGCCCTCCACAATGTCAGGTAAAATTAAAGTGAAGCGACTGAGGTTATTTGCAAATGGAAGCAATCTGTTTTCTATCGATAATTTCTGGAATGGATATGATGTAGAGGCACCTGTCGGTCAGGGTAACTACTATCCGCAAGTTAAGGTGTACAGTTTTGGATTGGAAGCAAACTTTTAAACAGATCAACGATGAACAAGATTTTATATTTCCGGCTTTGCGTAGCGCTTGTACTGATTTTGTCAGCCTGCGACAGCTATCTGGACCGTCAGCCACTCGGCGGTCCTTCAGATGAAAACTATTTTACGAACCAGGACGAGCTTATTCTTGCAGTGAACGGTATTTACGCTGCTAACAATTATGCGCCTCTTGATAATATGCCTGTTAATATATGTATCGACAATGGCACCGATATTGGATGGGACCGCAACAACAGCTCTCTTCAAAGTCTGGGAAAAGGTAACCACGACAGCAATAATGGCTTTGCTATTTCTGTATGGACAAATGCCTATATCACCATTGCGAGATGTAATAATATACTGGACAACGCCGGTAGGGTGAAAGATAAGACCAATGCAGCCATTTTCGCACGTTCCATTGCAGAAGCACGGTTTATGAGGGCTTTCACTTACCAGTACCTCATCGACTATTTCGGAGGTGTGCCTCTGGTTACTCACTTGCTCGACCTTGCCGGTTCACAGGTCCCCAAAAGTTCGAAGGAGGAAGTGCTTGATTTTATTTTATCTGAACTCGACGCAGCAGCGCCAGATTTGCCGTTGAGCTACTCTGGAAGCGATGTAGGAAGAGCTACACGCGGGGCCGCCTTTGCTGTAAAAGCCCGCGCAGCACTGTATGGAGGAAAATGGGACATCGCCGCTGAAGCCGCAAAAACTGTGATGAACCTCAACGTCTACAACTTGCACAATGACTTTAAAGCCCTGTTTTCATATGCCGGTGAAAACTCCAGAGAGATCATCTTTGCACTGCAGTTTCTTAAAGCCTCGAAAACCAAAACGCACTCCACTCCAAACAACCTTCTGTCGAGAAACGCACTTGGCTTCTCAAACAAAGTACCTTCCCAGTCTCTTGTCGATTCATACGCATGTACCGACGGACTTGACATCGACAAATCGCCTCTCTATGACCCCGCACATCCTTTTCAGAACCGCGACCCTCGCTTAGGCTATACCATTGCTGTTCCGGGCTCCACCTTCTTCAATTTTCAGTTTGAAACGCACCGCGACAGTGTGAAGTGCTGGAATTACAACAACACACCGGCGACAAGGATAGACAATCAGGATGCATTGAATGCTTTTGCTACGTTCACAGGCTATTGCTGGAAGAAGTACGTCGACCTCCAGGATAAGGACGATCGTGCAAACTCTGAACTGAACGTTACTCAGATTCGCTATGCCGAAGTATTGTTAGTCTATGCTGAAGCGATGATTGAGGCCAATAAGATTGATGCCACTGTATACGATGCTATTAACCAGGTGAGGCAGCGCCCGGGAGTGAACATGCCTGCAATTACTGCCGGAAAGACTCAATCAGAAATGCGTTCGCTTGTCCGTAAAGAGCGTTTATACGAGCTGGCAATGGAAGGATTCCGTTTGTCAGACATCAGACGGTGGAAAATAGCGGAACAGGTGATGAATGGGTCTTTTTACGGCAGGATACAGCGAGGTCTGCTGGCTTCCGCTCCGGCCATTGACAACAACGGCACTCCCAATTATAGTAATGTTCCAAACAAAGACCAGCTTCGTGTAATTGAAGTACGTAAGTTTAATCCCGACAGGGATTATCTCTGGCCCATTCCGAACATCGAGATCGTTACAAACTCAAACCTTGTTCAAAATCCCAACTATTAAACTATGTGAAACAGACAGTAAAACCTGTCTGTTTCTTTGATTTGCAATTCTATAAAGATGAAATTCATTACAACTAAAAGCTTCATATTGTTACTGGTCGGAGCAGTGTTCTTTTGCAGTCCCCCCGCAGCTGCTGCAACGGTGGAATATGATGTTTGCGTATACGGCGGTACATCAGCTGGCGTTATAGCGGCCTATAGTGCGGCGAAATATGGTAAGAAAGTAGTGCTTATAGAGCCAGGACATCACCTCGGAGGCATGAGCTCCGGGGGACTAGGATATACCGATATCGGAAATAAGTATGTAGTCACGGGACTTGCACGCGATTTTTACAGGCGGATCGGCCAGCACTATGGCAAGTTTGAGCAATGGATATTTGAACCAAAAGTAGCCGAAGCGCTATTTCAGGATTACGTGAGAAGAGGAGGCTTTAAAGTTCTTTTCAACCACCGACTGAAGGGTGTAAGCAAAGACGTTAACGTCATAAAGGTATTGAATGTGGAGAATACGGAAGCAGGGGCGGCGCTTCCGGGCCTCGGCATCAAAGCTAAAATATTTATCGACTGCAGTTACGAGGGCGATTTAATGGCAGCGGCTGGTGTGTCGTACACGGTAGGGCGCGAACCTAATAGTCAATATAATGAGACTTATAACGGCGTGCAACTGATGGATGGTCATCAAATACCCGATGGTGTGGATCCTTATGTTACTCCCGGTAGACCCGAAAGCGGCTTGCTCTGGGGTATACGCCCGGGCGCCCTTCAGCCAGAAGGAACGGGCGACCACAAAGTGCAGGCATATAATTTCCGCATTTGTCTTACAGACAAGCCTGAGAATCGTATTCCAATAACGAAGCCTGCCAATTATGATCCTGCTAAATATCAGCTCCTGCTAAGGCTTATGGCCCGCAAGCCCTGGAAAAACCTGAACGACGGATTTATCATCAGCAGAATGCCTAACGGAAAGACTGACATTAACAACAGGGGAGGTTTTTCAACCGACATGATCGGTGAAAACTGGAAATATCCCGAGGCTGGCTATGCAGAACGAAAGAAAATCATAAAAGCTCATGTCGATTATAGCAAAGGACTCTTGTATTTCATAGGGAACGACCCGGCGGTACCGGAGCATTTGAGGAATGAAATGAAACAATGGGGATATCCCAAAGATGAATACACCGACAATGGCCATTGGTCGCCGCAGCTGTACGTGAGAGAGGCCCGCCGCATGGTTGGAGAGCTGGTGATGACGCAGCACCACTGCGAAGGGAAGGAAGTAGTGCCCGACGGGGTTGGAATGGCTGCCTATACAATGGACTCACACAATTGTGACCGCCTGGTAGTAAACGGTTTTGCGAAGAATGAGGGTAATGTTGAAATAGGGGGATTCGGCCCCTATCCGGTATCTTACAGATCGATTGTTCCGAAAGAGCGTGAGGCTGCCAATCTGTTTGTGCCTGTATGCCTTTCTGCTTCGCATATAGCTTATGGCTCGATACGCATGGAACCGGTGTTTATGGTGCTTGCCCAGGTAGCGGCGGTAGCGGGCTGCGAAGCAATTGATAAAGGGACCAGTGTGCAAAAGGTAGAAGTGGAGCAGGTAAACAGGCTGCTGAAAGAAAATCCTCTTTGTGATGGCAGTGTCCCTGAAATATTGATAGATAACCAGAATGCGGGGCTTGTAAGCATGTCGGGAACATGGAACAAGCACACATATGGTGGTTACGGCCCCGACTTTCTTGTTTCAGAACAGAAGCAGGGGGAAGAAACTTTTGTCGAGTTTAAGACCACTGTAGTATCGAAAGGAACCTACTCGGTCTATGCCTATGTTCCGAAACTTCCGGACATTGCCGCTGAGATACCGGTAGTTTTATTCGACGGGAAGAGCCGGCGCAACTTAAGTATTCACACAGCCGAGCTGGAGGTTCAGGGGCAGACATCAGGTGAGTGGACTAAACTGGGTGATTTTAAGTTGGATAACAACAATAAAGTGTCTGTAAAGATTATTGCCGGGAGCGCTATGACGGTAGCTGATGCGGTGTTGCTCGTTCCAAAAACAGACTAAGCAGAGAAATTTCTATCGCACATAAAAAAGGCCAGTCGTTTACCGCTGGCCTTTTAAATTGTAGATATCAATGTTGTATTTTAGAACTTATAACCCAGATTAACGGCAAAAGAACGTGGCCGCATCGGTTCGATGGTCGACCATCCCTTATAGTATTCTTTGTCGGTGAGGTTGTCGAGCTTGAAGATGAGGTTCCATTTCCGGAATCCGTACGAAGCCGACGCGTTTAATACCGTATAAGATGGGAGGGTAAAAGTTCCGGTAGTAGCACGGTTGAGTATTGGGTTTTCCCCGGCATAGTTGCCTCCGAAGCCCAGTCCAAATCCTTTGATTGCTCCTTTCAGAAATTTATAGCTTACCCATGCATTCGCGGTATGCTTCGGACCAGCTTCTTCTGGGCGACGCCCGGCATAGTCGTTAACCCCTGTTTGTGTGATCTTGCTGTTATTATAGTTATATCCTGCAAGGATGTTCAGCCCCTCAATAGGGTTTGTGATGAAGTCGAAACTGATGCCTCTACTGTAATTCTCCCCGTCCTGAACATATTCGTTCATAGCGATCTGACGAACTTTGTCGGTTACCCGAATGTCGTAGTAGCTCAGGGTTCCCGTAATCTTTCCGTCCATCAGGTTGGTTTTAATACCTACTTCCCATTGATTTGCCTGTTCCGGGTCGAAAACAGTAACTACACCACCTGAAGTTACCGGCGCGACATTAGCAAAGCCATTTAAGTAGTTGGCGAATAAAGAAAGCTTATCTAATACCGGCTGATAAACCAGGCCGAACTTTGGAGACCATGCTGTCTGCTCGTATTTATTATCCTCCGAAACGGTCTCGCCTCCATTTTTAAACCTGTCGATCCGCAGACTCAGCATGGCAGAAAGCTGCGGTGTGAAATTAATCACATCAGAAGCGTAAGCACTGAAAACCTGCTGTCTGCCATCGCTGGGAACAGCGGCATCCGCTGCAGCAATCAGGGCATCTACTCCTTCCGGAGTAAGGTTTCCTGTGTCGTTGCCATCTGTTGTAATGGCGCCATCAGCCACCCAGGCGCTGCTGTTATCTTTACTCCGGCGGTTAAAATAATCCAGTCCCACTACAAGCCTGTTGCGGAGTTGGCCAATATTGAAATCGCCAATAAAGTTCTGCTGAATATCTGTAGTGTGGGTCTCTGCATCCTGACGGTTAATATAACGATCGAATATCTGATCAGTGGAGGTAGATTCCCGACCCCTTTCATACAGGTAAGAATAGTACCCGTCCGATTTAGCTGATCCGGCAGACACCAGGGTTTGAGAGGTCCAGTGATCAGAAATTTTATAATTTATCTGGCCCTGGAAGGTAGTAATAGGATTTTTGATAGTCAGATCATTGCTTGTGAATGAGTTCTCTGGATTATAACCCACCTGATCCAGGTTTGTCCATAATAACGGCGCTGCCCGATTGAAGAAAAGCATGGCAGCGTTCGTGTTTTTTGTGCTCAAAAACTCAGCGTTTACTTCAAAGCTCAACCGGTCATTCATCCGGTAAGTCAGTGAAGGAGCGATATAGCGGTTTCTCTTCAGTCCTGCATCTTGAAAACTGTTTTCATCGTGCCATGCAGCATTTACCCTGAAAAGCAATTTCTTTTCAGCATCGAGAGGGGAATTAAGATCAATAGCTGCACGGTTTAATCCGAAGCTGCCGGCAGTATAGTTCACTTCTGCCGAGAAGGTATCGAATGGCTTTTTTGTAACCGTATTGATTAAGCCGCCATACGATATCACGCTGCTTCCGAACAAGGTGCCTGATGGCCCTTTGATTACTTCAATACGTTCGATATTGGCAACATCCAGAGCTCCATTTGTCAATCCGGGAAGCCCGTTGATCAGTGTAGGTTGTACCGCAAAGCCGCGAAGAGAGAAATAGCCCGCTCCATCGCCCGCCCGACCGGTAGATGACCATAGTTTGTCGACACCAGGCGCATTTTTAAGGGCATCGTCGAATGTGGTGATCACCTGTTCTTTAATCAGCTCAGAGGATACCACCGAGTATACCTGCGGATTTTCAAGATTCTTCAACGGCATTTTCGAAACGTATTGACTTTCCTTAACGGCAAATTTATTCGTACGGCTTCCGCTTACCACCACCTCCTGAAGTTGCTCGTCACTGGCAGCCAGAACGAGTTCAACATCGATAGTTTCTCCGGCGCGTATCACTGTTTCGCGGGAAACTGGTTTTACTCCAATCAGTCGGGCTGTTAAAGTATGTTTTCCCGATGGGATATTCTTCAAAGTAAACTCACCGTTCTTATTGGTAGTGGTGGAGGCAACACCCTTAATTAGCACTGTCACCAGCTCAGCAGGTGCTCCGTCTGAGGTACGAACCTTTCCAGCGATAGTTCCGGTTGTTGACTGTGAATAAGAAAGGGATATAGTAATTAACATCAACAGGACTGTTAAGTAAGATTTAGTAAGTGTGGGCCTTATCATTGCGTTTTGTAATTCTTATAATGTTATTTAGATTAATTTTAAACAAACATACAATAACTGGCTTTTTCTTAATGATATTGTTTAGAATTATTATAAATAAGACAATGTTATGACATAAATGAACATGTGTCATAACTTTGTATATGCTCGCAGCGCACTAGTCAATTTTTAACCAATGGAAAGCCAACTCCTCAGAGAACAGGATGTATATCCTTCGGAAAGCGTTATAAAGCAAGCCCTTGGGGCTAGTTATGCCGTATTTGCCGAACTTGAAAAAACAATAACCAGCAATACGTTTGCATTAGTACCCGAATGGAACTATTATAAAGACGGTAAGGCCTGGCTCTGTAAAGTATTATATAAAAAAAAGACTGTCTTCTGGCTGTCGGTATGGCCGGGTTTCTTCAAAGTATCCTTCTATTTCACGGAGAAGAACCGCGATGTGATTCCAAGCTTATCTGTTGATATGGATATAAAGGAAGCTTTCATGCAAGCAAAGCCTATTGGAAGATTAATACCATTAACCGTTAATGTTAGTCGAAAAGAACAAATAAGCGATTTGCTAAAACTGGTTGAATGCAAGAAAAATCTGAAATAGCATTGAACAAATATACAAACTTAAAGGTCCAGCAAGGCAATTCGTCCGTCGCCTCCCGCGAGAATTGCTGTTTTTCCGTCCTTAAGCGCAGCGACTACGTGATAACCATCTTTTGAAATATTTGTCCACGTAAAACCTCCATCTTGAGATAGATCGGTACCCGATGTGCCGGTTGCTATCAATAGCCGGGCATTCATGTAAACAACGCACGAGCGGAAGCCCCAGGGTCGGATAAGAGGTTCCTTCCACGTTCTGCCACCATCTTGCGTTAATACGAGGTTTTTGTTTCTTAGGGTATCAATCTTATAGTCGCCGCCAACCACAATACCGTGTTTATGAGCGTAGAATGCAACAGAAAAAGGACCGCGAGATTCACCGCCCTGAATGACAGGGCAGACAGAAACCTCCCAATGTCCCCCTTTATCGGCCGAATAGAATACCCGGGACTGGCTTCCTCCGGTAATGATCCAGGTTTTCCCGTCGCGATGTGTTGTAATTCCCGTATTGCTTGCCGCAAAACTGGCTTCTCCTTCGGCCAGTTTGACCTGTAGGTTTTCTGAAATATTTACCCAGGTTTTTCCACCGTTGCCCGTCCTTAACAGCTGCATCTTTCCGTTGATAGGATCGCCATAAGCCAGGCCCTCACGGTCATTATAAAAGCTGATTCCATCCAGAAAAATGTCTTTTGAATCATTACGGTATGCCTCCGTCCAGCTAAGCCCACCATCTTCGGTATAGAGAATAAGTCCCGGTGTTCCCGAGCTCATCAGCACCGCACGTTTAGCAGAAAAGGCCTTTATTCCTCTGAAATCGTTTGACTTGTATTGCTTCAGCTGAGTCCATTTCCAGCTCTTTCCTCCATCAGTGCTCCTCGCAAAATTGCCGTTACTGCCGCTCAGCCATACTATCGACGGATTCACCACACTGACGGCACGTATACTGCTCTTATAACCACTTTCAACTTGCCGGATAGTTTGCGCTTCCAAGATTGAAAAACACAGAGAAATCAGAAAAAGAAAAAAGTATCTCATAGATAAATTTTATTCACTTAAGCGGACAATGAGTGTTTTTGAAACAATTGTAAAATAGTGTTTTCTGTGATATAATCAAAAATAAGTATGTTGCTGATATAGGTACGTAATATGAAGCAGATCCAGGTAATGGTATTGACATATTAAAACCGCTGCAAGAACTCCTGTTGAAAGTTTGAAATCGGAATGATTTTAAATTACCACCTGAATTCACTATTTTAATGTGCATAGCTGCATTTGCCAAACACTAACTATGAGTTGATATTAAACACAAAATAAATGAAACATAACGCGCTCTCAATAAGGCCATTCATTGGTGCTATTGATTTTGAACTTTGTCGTAACTTTTACTACGATCTTGGCTTTCAGGAAGTCATTCTGTCTCCGGTACTATCCTTGTTTAAAACCGGACAATTAGGTTTCTATCTTCAGGACGCATATGTGAAAGACTGGATTGAAAATACAATGATCTTTCTCGAAGTCGAAAATGTTAGTCAGTTTTGGAATGACCTGCAGGCTTTAGGTCTTAAAGAAAAGTACCCGAATGTAAAACTAAGTCCCATACGTGACGAATCCTGGGGGAGGGAATGTTTCGTCCACGATCCGTCTGGTAATCTATGGCACTTCGGAGAATTTGCCAAGTAGATCGCTGGTATGATATTGCTGTAGTAAACTGAGATTTTTGCCGGTTTACCGGCGGACTGCTGGCAGACTGACGGCAGACTGCTCTCAGGTTTATTCTTCAGCTATACTACGGCCCGAGCCTGGTTATTCGACTCCGTGTCGATGAATTCTCGATGAAATCAGCATGCGTAGTCGATGAATTCTCGATCAAATGTGCCATTAGTGTGCCGTCAGTCTGCCGGAAGGGTGCCATCAGACCGTCAATGTGGACTTTCGTGCTAACTTATTTTTGCGTACACCACTTGTCCGATTCCGGACAGGAATCCAAGTGAATAGTATGGCAACTAGTTGATTGTTAGTATGTTTTTTTGTTTGGCACTGCATTGGTGATAGTACTCTATCTGATCACCAGCATTAGTTGTTATGATATTAAATTTCCTTAAAACCAGCCTTCGTTATCTTTACAGGAATAAGATGTTCACAGCCCTGAATATTTTGGGTCTAAGTATAGGCATTAGCGCATGCTGGGTCATATTCTGTGTAGTGGATTATGAATTCAGTTTTGATAACAGCATCCCCCGCAAAGAGCATATATACCGTGTGATTTCAGGTTTTGTATACGATGGAAGAGAATCCTTAAACGGTGGTGTTCCCAAACCATTGCCTGAGCTTATCAATACGCAGGTTGCGGGGGTTACAAAAGTGGTCCGCGTTTATGCAGAGCAGATGGATAAGGTTGGAATTACAGGCAGTAAGGGCTTTAACGAACCTGAGAACCTTGTAAGAACAGACAAGGGGTATTTCACTATGGTGCCATATAAATGGCTGGCGGGAAGCCCGGAAACGGTCTTCTCCGGAGAGGATGAAGTAGTATTAACTGAGAGCAGGGCAAATAAATACTTCCCGGGGATTAGTGCCGACAAGTTAATAGGAAAAACTATCTCTTATAATGATACGATAAAAAAAGCCATTTCAGGGGTGGTCCGCGATCTTGAGTTACCCACCGCTTTCATCGGTAAAGAGTTTTTTTCTATAAAGAAACGAGTATATGAGGAGGCTGAATGGACCAGTACAAACGGCGACGATAAAGTTTACATTGAACTCGCTGATCAGGCGGATCCTGAGAAGGTTTTAAAAGATATTAACCGGAACTCAAAAGAAAGATCAGATGCGTACAATCGAAAAACAAATGACTTTTTTACCGGGAATATAAAGCAATGGCATGAGTTAAGGTCTCTGAGAGACATACATTTTTCTCCTGAGATAGGTGAGGCGGGGCACAAGATGAGTAAGACCGTGGTTTATGGGTTAATGATCATTGGTTTTTTTCTGCTGTTGCTTGCAGCTATCAACTATGTTAACCTCAGTACAGCGCAAATACCGCAGCGAACAAAAGAGTTTGGCGTGCGGAAGACACTGGGTGGAGCCCGCAATCATTTAATAGGACAGATATTCACAGAAACATTTTTAATTGCGATATTTTCGCTTCTATTGTCGTTCGCGTTTTCCAGAATGATATTTATTGCTTTAAAAGACATTATCCCAGATGAAGTACCGCAATACATAAATTATAAGATAGGAGCAGCCTTTTTTCTGGTGATGGCAGTTTTCCTTCCACTGATTGCCGGAGCCTATCCTGCCGCATTGGTCTCTAAAGTCGATCCTCTTGCGATTATAAGGAAGCGTGTTTCCATTCCGCTAACGGGCAGGTTAAATCTCAGAAAAAGCCTGATTGTTTTCCAGTTTTTAGTCGCCCAGATTTTTATCATTGCTACTCTTATTGTAGCCAGCCAGATGCATTTTGTGATGAGAAAAGAGCTCGGTTTTAATCGAAATGCCGTGGTTCTTGTAGATATTCCGTGGAACATTCGGCAGAAAGAAGAATATAAAAGTAAACAGTTCTCTTTGTTAAATGAGATACGGAACGTGCCCGGCGTTGTAAAGGTATCTTTGGGAGATCCTCCAATGCAAGGCGGATATTCAAGTAGTCAGTTTTCCTATAATGGCCCGAAGGGTAAAACAACGACCGGACAGCTCTACAGAAAGGAGGTTGATAGCAGTTATATCGGTTTATATGGAATTAAACTTATCGCCGGAAGGAACCTTCGTCAGTCGGATATTGCAGGCGAACTGGTAATCAATGAAACAGCTGTGAAACACTTCGGATTTAAGTCACCGGAAGATGCTCTCGGGAAAATGATGGAGAACGGGGATGGTAAATTGACAATAGTGGGCGTTATCAAAGATTTTCATTCCCAAACGTTTTATAATCGCATAGATCCAACAGCTCTATTTATGAATAAAGCCGAACTGGGTACTTTCAATATCAAACTGAATAGCGACGCTTCCGAAAGCTGGCAGCAGACTATTGGGCTCATTCGAAAAAAATGGAACGAATTCTATCCGGCTGATTATTTTGGGTATAAATTTTATGATCAGAACATCGAAGAAATGTATAAGCACGAAAAGAACGTTTCTTTACTAATAAACCTGTCGACTTTAATATCTGTTGTGATCAGTTGCCTTGGCTTGTTCGGATTAGCGTCACTTACTGCTTTTCAACGGACAAGGGAGATCGGTATACGTAAAGTTTTGGGCGCTACAGTGAGCGGGATCATAAAAATGTTATCTGTCGATTTTATTAAATTGATACTTGTTTCAATCACCATTGGACTGCCGATTTCATGGTATGCTATGAACAAATGGCTTGAAGGATTCGCTTATCGTATTCACATACACTGGTGGATGTTGATTTCAGGGGGAACGGTGGTAATTGTCATTGCATTACTCACCATTAGTTTCCAGGCATTCAGGGCTGCATCCGCAAGGCCGGTAGAGAGCTTAAAAGTGGAGTAGGCGTTAGAACATATTTAAACCTATCGTTCGGAAAGGCAGAGCAGCCAGCTTTTTTATTGGCGAATATAGTTTAACCAAAGAACAAGGTTACTGGTCTTGTTATTTGGGGTGTGTCATTTGACTGATAGGAACAATACCCTGGATTGCTGATCTCCTCAAACTTGAAGCGTGGTTTGCGAAAAAGAAGGATACAGCCAATTCGAGATTGAACGAAAAGCAAATGCACTGGCTCAATTTAAGGACGATCCGGAAGTCCAGTTAATATGCTTAGTTGCTAATTTATCGTTGTGAAAAAGAAAACGATAGACTATTGGTAGATAAGATATTTTTTGCGCATTTGCTTATAAGCGCTAAGCCCCGGCTCCCAGCTCCTGCGGATCTCTTCTTCGCTCAGTCCCGAGATGATTTGCTGCTTAAAAACGTCGTTACCAATCAGCCGCTCTATTCTTCCCATAGCAGTGCTTTGGGTATAATCAAAGAATTTTTCTTTTTCCGGATAAGCTTTATACAGTTCAATCATCCACTTTAGGTTGATACGTCCTTCTTTATGCATTTGTTCTGCATTGTAATTCCTCAAGTCCAGGCCGTAGCAGGTCTGGTTTTTATGCAAAGGCTCCTCTGATAATCCGTGAATAGATTTAGGAGTGAAGGAAAAATTATATAAGCCTTTTAATGCCGGACTTCCCAGTACGGTAAATGGCATATAAGTACCCCGGCCCTGACTGATGATTGTACCCTCGAATAAACATAGCGAAGGATAAAGCAATATAGACTGCTGAGTATTCAGGTTTGGAGAGGGCGACACAGGCAGCGTATACATCATATCGTGATTGTAATTCTTTACAGGAATAATACGGAGCTTACACCTCGTTTTTCCAGGAAGCCAGCCTTCGCCATTTATCATCTGGGCGAACTCTCCGATGGTCATGCCGTGAGTGACGGGTATGGGGAATTTTCCGATTCCCGATTGGAACTTCATATCAAGCACCGGACCGTCTACATAAGCGTTTGGATTGGGGCGATCGAGGATAATCAGTTCTTTTCCAGCCTCAGCACATGCTTCCATGATGTCAGCAAGGGTATTAATATTAGTGTAGAACCGACAACCTACATCAGCAATATCAAAGATCATAACGTCGATACCCGCCATGTTTTTTTCCGATGGTTTGCGTTTTTGTCCGTATAGAGATATGATTGGGATTCCGGTTTTCGGGTCAACTTCATCAGCAACATGAGCGCCGTTACTTGCATTGGCGCGAAAACCATGTTCCGGTCCGAAAATCATCCGGATGTCTACTCCAAGAGAGCGAAGACTGTCGACGCTCAGTGTATGCCCTATAATAGAAGTTTGGTTTACCAACATGCCTACCCGCTTTCCATTCAAATAGGGTAGATACTTTTCTGTCTGGTCAGCGCCAGTTACAACCGTCTTAGTTTTACTTTCTGAACAAGCTGGTTTGGCTGGTGTTTTTAATGAAACCAGGATAAACAACAATAAGAATGATACGAACTTCATAGACCTGGATTATGTATGTTACCAAATATAATGAATAAACTAAAAACTGCAAAAGACTGCAGAAATGAGCAAAGGTGTGCGGAAAGACGCAGTCGTGTCATAAGAGAGGACGCGCTAGAAATAGAGCCTTTAAAATATATGAACCATCGGCCTGTTTTTAATCGATGATCGCATCGTGGCGACCCGAGAATTTTTATATTTTTTATTATGTTTTCCCCACCAGATGAGGAAACCGGTAATGGGTAAACTGGCACAAACCAAGCTGGCTATGAAGGCAAGGATTTTCGTCCACAATCCATAGATGCCGCCTGTGTGGATGTAATAATTTGAATTTCGCCACTTCATAGCTAATGATTTTTTTTCATGCGGCATTGTATCGAATAAACGCCCATCTCTTCCATCGAAATAAAAGTAACTGGCTCCTTTCCAGCCATCTTTATTATTGCTGATATGTACAAAGGCCATAGCTTGTTTATTGCTTTCATCCGGCAGATTAAGAACAAGATGTTCCCAGTCGTTTTTAACAGCCTTCCTCAATTTGGCATAGATTGCGTCGGTTTTGTTTAATGTTGTATCTGCTGTGCCCGTCAGTGCCGGAAGTTCCCGGCGAAATAATTTCTTGTCGTTTCCTCCCATGATCTGGTAAATGCCATTTTCCCACCAGGAGAATGACCAAACCAATCCAGTCACAGCAATCAGCAGGGCAGCAGGAAGTACATAGAAACCAAGGCTGTTGTGAAGGTCATAATTGATACGTTTCCATTTTGAATTCCATTTTATTTTAATGCTCCTTTTAAATTGTTTATAGTTTTTAGGCCACCACAAAATGATACCGCTTAGGAGCATGAATACAAAAAGCAGGATACATATTCCTACTATTAATCTGCCAAGCGGCTTAACCAATAATAGCTGACGGTGCAGTTGCTCCACGATATTGAAAAATTCGTATTTTACATCTACAATGCCCAGTACTTCGCCGGTATACTGATTTACAAAAACACGATTCATGTAATCCACCTGGCTGAAATAGGAAAGTCCCCATTCATCAGGCTTTTTAGCTTCATACGCTTCAAAAACAAAGCTTTTGTTTACTCCATTTTTTAATACCAACGTCTTTATCGGCTTGTCTTTTCCTAGTTTTTTTTGTGCATTGGCAATCAATAAAGAAACAGGCTTTTGTGGGCCTGTTTCTGCTACATGGGTAATTTTGGAGTGAAATATATCAAACAGCTCTTCTTCAAAGACGAAGAGACACCCGGTTATAGAAACAATAAATATCACTACACCCGTGATAATTCCTATCCAGAGATGCAGCCAGCCTATTATTTTTCTGAATCGTGATTTTGCAGGCTTTCTCTTTTTCATTACTATGTTTCCCGGTGTTAATCGTCCTGTTATTTTTAAAAGCTATATCCGATAGAGAATAAGTAACTTTCCGGGGTTCCCGGGAAAATGCGGAAATAGTCATATCCCCCCACCCAGTGTTTTTTGTTTCCAATATTGCTTGCGTTTAACTGCAGTTGCAATTTCCCAACATTATAATAAGCTGCGGCATTGAAAAGCGTAAATTGCGGAATGGTCAGCTGATTTTCAGGGGAAAGTGAGCTATCGTAGTTTAAATTTCTTTTATCCACATAATTGAACCCCGCCCCTATACCAAAACCTTTTAACAGTCCGCTGGTAAAATTGTATTTCGACCAAAAATTGGCTGTGTTTTTAGGTGCATTAGGCTTTTGCAGCCCTATTTCACCAGGATTACTGCTTTCAACTATGATAGCTTCGTTATAAGAATACGATCCCATGACGCTCCAGTTCGGCAGAATCCGGCCGATTACATCAATTTCGATCCCTTTTGATTTCTCATCACCGATTTGTCTGAGCTCATTGCTGCCTGTTATGTTGTATAGAGCTCCTGTTTGACGGATCTCATAGGCTGCTACAGTAAGGGTAAGCAGATCACGGAACCACGACGTTTTGGCACCCAGCTCTTTCATATTACTTTTCAACGGGTCAAAAGGTCCGCCCGCTTCCGGGTTGGCAATGGTAGCTGCAGTTTGCGGATTGTAACCTTCTACATAGCTCCCATACAAATTGATGTTTGGTGTAATGCTATATACCAGCCCTAATCGCGGCAACCACGCCTCTGAATGTGTTTTCTTTTCGTTGGTTAGCTTGTAATTGGCAAAATCAGTGTAATACTCATATCTGATCCCTAACAATGCCTGTAGTTTTCCAATAGTAAACTGGTTCTGCACATACCCGGCATTGAGATAATAATAAGTAGGTGCTACATCTCCTTTAGTAAAAACGGATTTGCTGTCGTCTATCATCTTCTGTGAACCAAGCGGGTCGGAAAGGTTGAAGTGCGGAACATTTGGAATAGGAGCTCCGTTTTTATCGCGTGCGTATTTAAGGCTGTCTTTAGCAACATAACGCGTAATAACAGAATCTCTCGTTTTGTTAAGGTATCCTCCGGCTGTCATTTGTGAGCTTCCCACCGGTAGTTTCTCACTGCCAAAATCGTATCCTACAACAATATTATGCTTTATCGTTCCTGTTTTCGGTTTGTAATTAAGGTACCCCGACATGTTGTCAATGTAACGTTTCCGCTTCCTGGAGATAATCATCATACCGGCCATATTCTCCATGATAACCCCATTTTTGTCTACCCCGTAAGTGCCTGACGTACGGTGCTCGTAAAGGTCTTCCTCGTATCCCGTTTTAATATAAGCAGCATTTAAACTCAGGATATCTGTAATCTTGTGATTAATGGAAATCGTTACATTGTATGTAAGCTCATTCATATAATCATTAGCCGTGTTGAGCGATAAAGATTGTGGTGTAGAATTTAGTTCTGAACTGCCAAATAGAGTTTGCCCGCGATCCAGCCTGCTTTTAGAGTCATTATAAACCAGGTCGAAGTTGATACTTGTTTTGTCAGTTGGTAAAAAAGTTAGAGAAGGGGCAATAACGATATTTTTATCAAACATAAGGTCGCGAAAAGAACCGGCATTTTCGTAACCAAGGTTCAGACGGTAAAGCAGGGAACTGTCTTTACTGGCCGGTCCTGTGAAATCTGCCAGGCCACGGAAGGTATTGAAGCTCCCCAACGAAAAGTTTACCGACCTGCGGGTTTCATCAAGCGGCTTTTTGGTTACCCTGTTTACCACTCCTCCGGGACTGGCATTACCAAATAGTGCTGAGGATGGACCTTTTAAAACCTCTACGCGCTCCAGATAGTTTGCCAGCGGTTGTTTCCAGAAGCCTGTACTGGTTCGTAGTCCATTAATCAGCTGAGTATTTGTCTGTCCATTTACTCTGAATCCCCTTATTGTAAGGTCATCATAGAAACTGGCCTGCGTAACACCACTTAAGTTTCTCACGATGTCCCCCACGCGCATCAACCCGCGATCGGCAATAAATTCCTTGCTGGCATAAGAGACGGACTGCGGAATATCTTTAATGTCCGTTTCTGCCTTCCCAATAAAGGACCGCGTGGTTTTATAGCTCTGTTCTTTACGCCCCATAACCTCTACCTGTTGCAGGGAAGATAATGAGGGCTGCATACGTACATTGAGCTCACTTAGATTACTGCTGCTTGTACTGATATTTTTAACTGTACTATTAAAGCCGATGAAAGAGAAGTGAAGTGTGTAATTACCAGGCTTTACTTTTAATTGATATTGTCCATCCCTGTCTGCGGTTGTGCTGTAATTAGTACCTTCTGCAGTAATAGTAGCGCCCGGTAATGGCAGGTTATCAAGGTCTTTTACAGATCCTTTAAGCACAATGGCCTGCTGACTAAGTGCTGATTTGAAAATTAAAAGGCAAAAAAGTGAAGTAGTAAGGAGTTTTAGCATTGTTATTTAGACTGATTAAAAATTACGCAATTATACAATAGTTTTTCCCCAGTGTGAATATTATTAAGAATAATTTTAAATAAGGTATGGTAGATGGATCTTTGGTAGCGCCGGTTTCAGGAAATCGTTATAAAACAACAGAGCCGGCTTTAGGCACGGCTCTGTCCGGATGTCATCAGTCGAACAGTGTTGGCGTTACGGTCTGACGGCGAGTGTGCAGGTGTAAATCATTTATTTCGCCGCCTGTTTTTGATGACCTGAAGTGCTGAGGTTAATTATCTTGTCGAAAATCTCCGTATTCTGATACATGCCGCTGAAAAGGTCTGAACGGGGGCCATAGGCAAAAACAGGAACCATGATGTTCGTATGGTCGTTTGTGCTGAAGGCCCCACTTATGTATCCCTTTTTTTCATCAACGTCAAGCAGTGACAGCCCTCCGGTCTCATGGTCGGCAGTAACTACCACCAGAGTTTCGCCGTTTTCATCTGCAAACCGCAGGGCTTCTCCCACTGCCTGATCAAAATCGATCATTTCTGTAACCACGTAAGGCAAATCGTTAGCATGTCCTCCGTAATCTATCTGCGCTCCCTCGGCCATGACAAAAAATCCCTTTTCGTTATCGTTCAGCAACGACAATGTTTTTTTTAGTAATACACTAAGAACATCTTTTCGCCCTTCTTTCACCGGTCGCATTACAGAATCGGGCAATAGCAATACCTGTTTCTTTTTTTCTGAAGATAGAAAATCAGACAGCGCATAGCTTGTTTCGTATCCCTTATCCGACAACTTCTTTGCGTATTCACCTCTTTTTTTTAGGTCGCGATAGGGGGCCGGAACGCTTCCTGCCAGTATATTCACATTGCTGTTTAAAAGATCAAGCGATATTTTTTCCGACCATGATCTGTCTGGTTGCGAGGCAAAAAAAACGGCCGGCGTTGCGTCTGTGACGTCTCCAGTGCTTAACAGTCCACTTACTTTCCCTTCGCGGGCTAAGATATCCGGGATTTTCAGAACGGCCATTCCGGCGGAGTCCAAGCCGATCGTAGCGTTATTTGCTTTATGCCCGGTAGCTATAGCCGAACCTCCGGCCCCCGAATCAGTGTTCCCTGCATTTGCCGCCTCCGTACGGGAAAATCCTATGCTTTTAAAATTAGCAATATTTAAACTCCCGTGGTTAGCAGACAGGCCTGCTTTAATATGCGCAAGTCCCATTCCATCACCAATTAATAGAATGATGTTTTTTACTTTGCCCGCACACCGGTCACTTTTATAAGAAGGTTTGTATACCGGGAGAGGTTTATCGAGGGAATAGGTAGTAAACGGCAATTTTTTAGCGTAGTTGCTCAACGCTTCAGGCTGGTCAGTATTTATGATATCGGCACCCATCTTATGAAGTTCCATCCAGGTATTCGGACTGTCGTGTGTTCCCCAAAAACGAAAGGGTTTTTTCCAGCGGCGGGCCTGCTCTATAACCTGGATCAACTTTGCCTTATGCTCTGGAAACGGCGTTCCTTTTCCATTCCAATCGGTGTATTCTTTGATATTATCGCTTATCATGGCCACTCTTGCCAGCTGATCTTCAGTGTATCGGATGTATGGCCTTCCGTCGTAAAAGATAAAAGCAGGATAATCGCCGAAGTGTGATGGGAGAGGCATATCCCCACTTAAAACAATACGTATTGCGTTAGGGTTGATCGCTGGGTCAAACACGTCTTTATAGGGTTTGAGCAGGCGAAGTAATGCCGGGATAACTTGCTGGTGCTTCTCTTTGATATCTATTACGATCTGTAATTTTTTGCGCTTGTTGGCAAATGGATACCCTCCGTTTTTGTGGAACAGGAAAGCAGCCCGTTTCAGGTATAAAGAATCGAGCGTATATCCGGGAATGATCTCCTTTAGTTCGTGGGCTACCATGAGCTTCCCGTTTTGTAAAAACACGTCGGCCTCGATGGATTCCATTCCTGCATAGTAAGCCCTGAGAAAGGGAATGTTCTGCTTGTAGTCGTTGTGACTATGACCGCGAAGTGTCTGCTGCTGCTCAAGTTTTTTTCCTCCGAACATCAGCTGTTCGAGCGAGCGGGGTTTTTCCTGCACTTGCCGGGCCACAGAGGCTCCGGCAAGTAAAAGGAAAGAATACATCAAAAAGTGTTTCTTCATTACTGAACTTGTTTTACCAGCCCGGCGTTTGTTTATAAATCCCTCCGCTGCGCGAAATTTCATCAGGATTCATCGGCCAGGCCATATGTTGATCATTGAATTTGTTCCTGGCTTTTCGTCTGTGCCATACGTATATGGTTCCATATATTTCTCTATCTGAAATCCTGACATGCTATTTGTAGAAAAGTATTCCTCCCTTTTTCAAAGAAAGTAAATTTATCTCCAAAAGAAAGAATCGTTACCCCTCTTCTTGGGTCGTTCGATTCGTTTTCGTCATACAATTCTTCGTAGGGGCGAAGTATCCCCATCAGGTATACATCCCCACTGATTGCGAACTGTTTGCGGCGGCGAAGAAAGTTTATCAGCGTATCTCCTGTAAAGCAGTTCAAAAGCCCTCCTGTCGCTATTCTCATTTAATAAGAGCAAAAGGTCATTATCTGCGAGGCTATTGATCATACCCAGCAAATAAACATATGAGATATTAAGGTAACGTGAAGTAAAAGTTAATGCTCGTAACAAGGACCAAGATAATAAAATTGAATAATAACTTGTGAAACCGGATGGTTGCGCATATATTTGCAACTGATCGTTTGCGTATATAAAAAGGAGAAATGAGAAGAGATGTTTTTCAGGCTATATCTGACCCTACCAGGCGGGCAATTATTTCGCTCATTGCATTACAGGCAATGACACCTAACACCATTGCCGAACATTTTGAGACAACCCGTCAGGCAGTATCAAAACACCTGCGCATTTTGCAGGAATGCGAGTTGATAAGGGCCGGGCAACAGGGGAGAGAGATCTATTATCAGCTTGAGATAGACAGAATGAAAGAAATCGACCAATGGCTGGAGCAGTTCCGGCAAATTTGGGAAACAAAGTTCAGCCAGCTTGACAATTTATTACTAACTATAAAAAATGAGAAAAAATGAAAACAGTACTGCTATTTGAATTTACCGTGGACAAGGGCAGTAACACGGTAAATGTAAGAAGGGAGTTTGCCGCAAATCTCAATCTCGTTTGGGATGCATGGACCACACCAGAGTTGCTCGACCAATGGTGGGCACCGAAGCCCTATAGAACAGAAACGAAATCCATGGATTTCAGGGAAGGTGGAAGTTGGTTGTATGCGATGATTAGTCCTGCCAACGAAAAACATTGGTGTAAAAATGACTATCACAAAATAGACGGGCATAAGAGTTTTACCGCACTGGATGCTTTTTGCGATGAAAACGGAGTGGCGAACCAGGATATGCCAAGAACCGTGTGGACTAACGTTTTCAGTGCAACCGGCGATAAAACTCTTGTTACCATTACAGCAAAATATGATAGTCTCGCCGATCTTGAAAAAATTATCGAGATGGGCTTTAAAGAAGGCTTTACAATGGCGCTCGGAAATCTGGACGAGCTATTATTAACTTTAAGCAACAACCAGGATGAAGAGTAAAATTTTAACTGTACTGTCCATCCTGTTCGGGCTCTTATTTATTAATGCTGGCTTGAATAAGTTCTTCAACTACATGCCGGTACCGGAAAATCTGCCCGAGCCATTGGCTAAGGACACTGCCGCTTTTCTAGAGATTTCCTGGTTAATGCCTTTAGTTGGCTTCGCAGAAATGGCAGGCGGCTTGCTTATCATGTTTCGGAGAACCAGGGCCTTAGCAGTATTGATTATTTTCCCTGTAATGGTAGGAATACTGCTTACAAACATTTTTGTAGCGCCCGATGGGCTTCCTGTTGCACTTGTGATCTGGGGCATCCTGCTCTGGATAATTTATGATAACCGCCGAAGATATCTACCGATCATCGGTTAAATAAAACCGGGGTCATTCTAAGGTTGCAGATATCTGCTGACTTTCAATGCCCCGGTTGTTTTCTTCCATTGAGCCAATTCCCTGGTGTCCTGATTTTCTTCTTTTTCCATCAGATCGATGGTACGGTTGATCATCAGTAAATTGTTGTTTCGCAGTGTTTCTGGTGCGGGAAAGTCTGATTTATAGTTCTTTTCTGCTATAATATTTCCATATAACGTTTGCACTTCTTCGCCGTCGTCCTTGCTATAGGCGATCACCCTGAATGCGGCTTTCCCCGTCGCGGTGAGCTTTAATAAGCGAGTGCGGACCGCGAACTTTCCCGGACGATCCGGAATATTAAAAAATATATCACCGTCCATCGTCACCTTGAATCTCTTTTTCGGCATGGAAGACATGTCTAGCTTTTCTTTATCCAAAACGTAAATACAGGTACTGTCAGGCAGCATGACGATTTCTGACGGAGATGGTATTTTCTTCTCAGTATTGGCAATATTAGTCGTTTCCTGTTGTGCTTCCAGGTTCGCATGCGATTCAGGACGATAGCTGATCAGGAAATAAATACCCGTTATAGCTATCAATAAAATAACAACAGCTAAAGAAAGGATTCCCTTCTGTTTTCTGCCAAACATATCCATATTACAAGCTAGATAAACTTCATTTATGCAAGTTTACATAAAGCTGTCTACAAAACAAGTCTCTGGAGTGTCTTCTTTAATCCCGTTTTGATAGTTGAATAGCGTTTCTAAGAGCGCGAAATCTTAGTCCCTTCGTCTTTTACATACACGCAAAAGGGCATGGCACTGATTTTCATCATCGGATACTCGGTGCAGGGGCAGGAGGCGATTTATCCGTCCAATGACGAACTGGTAGTAAGCTACAGAATTTTGAACAACGGAAGTGAAACCAAAAGAGGGACTATAACTGTCAGGGAAGCGGGACAACCAGTATCAAATAGAAAGCTTAAATCGGCTAAAAAATTTACCTGGGCATACATTGATGATTATTATGGAGATATTCAGGGAATGAGCAAGTCTGTACTTAATCAGATCGTAGCTGAGATTTGAGACGTGTTGTTTTTTGAGAAGCAAAATAAGAAAAACGTTATATGGTTTATTCGGTTTGTCAGAAGTATCATCTTTGTACCCGCCTGAATGTATCTTTTCCAAGGAGCACTGGTAACACGCCCTGTTTCTACAATCATTTTGTCACTGATCGCGAGGAGCCCTTTGACCGCCCGGGAACACCCGACGACTCCAAAGGACACTATATTTTTGATATCCCCGATCCGCTATGGAACTTCGGGTCCGGCTTAAGCTATACGCAGTTTAAATACCTTAACTGCAGTCTGAAAGATTCTGTGTTAACACAGACTGGAACTGTCAGGGTTGAAATAGAGGTCGAGAATGCCGGTACCCGTGATGGGAAAGAGGTAGTTCAACTCTACGTACGCGACAAGTTCAGCTCTGTCGCCACGCCGATCCAGCAACTGAAAGCCTTTAAAAAGGAGTTTATCAAAGCGGGCAAACGTTCAAAGGTGATTCTTGAGGTTCCGGTGTCAGAACTTGGCCTCTACAACGATAGGATGCAGTATGTAGTGGAGCCCGGAGAGTTTGAAATCCAGGTTGGAAGTGCCTCTGATAATATTCATTTTAAAAAAACTGTAAGGGTGGGGAAGGAATGAACATAAACGCGTTTTCCGGTGGCCCCGCTGCCACCGGAAAACGCGTTTATGTTAGTAAACCTGAAAAGGAATATTCACCGTTGAGGCAAAGCCGGTATTATCCAGTACATACACAAATAACCGGTAATTTCCGGGTTCCTTAACGGAGGTTTTTATTTGGTTCTTACCGGATGTGACCACCTCTCCATATCTGTCAGGACGTGGTTCATAAGAACCCCCAAATCCTAATACAGTGGCCTCTTTGAGAATTTCCCATACATAAGTAAATTGTTTCTGTTCGCGGTCGGTAGCGTCCACTTCCGCTGCGATAATTTCCCCAACACGCACCCGTACATTGCCGGACGCGACTTGCCGGTTAAGACGCATCGATTTGATTACCGGCGCAGTCTGCGGAGGTTCCTTCTGTGCCCAGACACGCTGCATAGCTTCCACCATAGGCGTTTTCTCGCCACTGACAGGAAGACCTTTAACATTTCTTTCTAAAAACATGCTGAACCAGGTAGGCGTACGCTCCTGTTTTTGTCCCCATAAAAAGACGAAAGACCCCAGACAACGTTTATTAGCCAGAATATAGTTGTTATACCGCTGCTCATATACCTGTCTTTTCTCTTCGCTGGTTTGTTCAAGTGGAGCCCCCCAACTGGTTTTCGGTACCTCCCAGAAGCCGGTCGGCCCCCATTCAGTCACCATAAAAGCGCCCTTATAGGCAGATTTATTGACCATGTCTGCTATCGAAACAATTGAGCCGTAACTATTTATACCTACAAAATCTAGCGAAGGGCAGAAGCGGGCAATCGAATCCAATGCCTCTGCGTTATGTGAAATCACGGTGATGACCAGATGTCGTTTATCAATCGATTTAATAAGCTGCGCAAGTTCTTCAATGAAAAGCCAGGCCGCCCTGATGTTGGCGTTGCCAAGTTCTATTTCGTTTCCAAGTGCCCAGGCAAGGATGCGGGGTTCGTCTTTATACGCCTCGGCAAGTTGTCGTACATCTGCACGCACCTTATTCTTATAATTTTCATCAAAGTAGGAGGCTGAATCCTTGGTCATAGAAATGCCTTGCAGGATGTACATATTGCTCGCAGCAGCCAGTTCTGTGTCGTTTTTAATCGACTCCACGGTGCCACCCCAGGTCCTGAATGCATTAGCTCCCGAAGCACTCGCCACATCTATGGCGTTTGTGCCACCTACACCCTTGATATAGGTTTGTACACCATCTATATAAAGATGAAAACCGTCCCCGGCTTTTTTTACCGCAACTCCCTGTTGCGGTTGCCGGGCCGCCGCCGTGGTATACAGCAGCAGCCCGGCAAATAAAACAGATAAAATTTTCATAGCCAATATCTCAATTCTGTCTGTTTTCTACCTTAAGTTAGTGTTCGCATCAAGCTGAGCTTGTGGGATTGGAACAAATTCGCTCTGTCCGGGAACAAACCGTGATCCAAAAACCTGTTGTGCGCGTCCGGTGCGAACCAGATCATTAAAACGCTCGCCCCACCATTCGCAGGCAAACTCTGCACGCCTTTCGTCGAGTATTTGTGCCAGCGTCACACCCGTTATAGGGTTAAGCTTCGCCCGCTCCCGTACCAGGCGGAATGGTGCGTCGCCGCTCTGGCCTTTGCGTACCCGTGCTTCTGCATTCAGTAGCAGAACATCAGAATACCGTAAGATGCGTACATTGTTATTCGCGCCATATTCCATGCGACCAGGCGTCATCTGCGAGGAAGGCAGGTAGGTCTTACCGTTAAAGTACTTGATGCCAAACGGATTGCCATATATGCGGTCCCCGCTGGGGGTTGTGGCATAGGTGTCTGTTGTAGCACCGTAACTCAGAATAGTTGTCTTAAGTCGCACGCTATCATTACGGGCATTCAGAAAATCTACAATGTTCTGCGAAGGGGGTACCCAGCCAGCTCCGGATATAGCACTGCCGCGCTGGTCGCCCGAAGGACCCTGCCATCTGAAAAATGTACCCCAGTCAACACCCGGGCGAACGATATCACCTGTTGCAAGTCCGAAGTCGGAATATTGTAACTCAAAAAGCGATTCGTTACTTAGTTTCCCAGGCAGCTTAAACAGCTGATAGAAGTCTCCATACAATGAGAATTTGCCGCTATTGATAATGGCGTCTGTGGCTTCCAAAACCGTATTCCAATGCGGGCTGGCGTTATCATTGCCGGCGAGGTCAGCTGCTGCCTTTGCCTTCAGTAACAAGGCGGAATACCTGGTAACAGAGCCCTGGTGAGTAGCCTGGTTAGGTCTTAAGTCTTCAAGGTCGGGTATACAGGCGTCCATTTCATCGATGATAAACTGGCGAACCTGGGCTGCCGTACTTTTGCCGATGGTGGCTAACCTGGCGATGTCGTCGCTGTCTGTCAGAATGGGCACATCACCAAAAAGACGGCTCGCCATGAGGTGCGCGTAAGCGCGAATAAAACGTACTTCAGCCTGGTATCTGCGGTTCAAGGCAGCGTCGGCAGTATTGCCGGAGGGAATGGCGGCAGCGAACAGTTTAAGTTCTGTTAATGCACTGTTTGCGGCAATAGCGAGACTGAAGTAGCTGATCCACGATTGGTTAAGGCCCCAATACGACTGTACCGTAGCGTCACGCTGAAAATTCTTGATACTCATCAGCTCGGGATTGTCATTAGCGCTGGGCGCTCCCTGCTGGTAGTCGTCCTCCCGTACGGTCCGAATTGAAAGGTCGATCCAATGCACGAGGCGGTCATCCGCCGCGGCCCGGTAGATGCCGGATACAGGAGCATACATCAATGAAAGATTGGTATAGTCGATTTCCTCAGAACGTTGCTGGTTTTCCAGCGGCTTGTCCAGGAATTTTTCACATCCGCTGGTCAGGAATAAAACTAACAGATATCCTGCCAGTACTTTATATTTTATATTTTTCATGATAATCATTTTAATGATTGAATTAAAACGTAACGCGCATACCTAAACTGTAAGTTGACGATACCGGATATACATTAGCGTCGTATCCCATACCCGAGACTTCGGGTGTAAAGCCATTATACTTTGTGAAAATAAAAGGCCGGTCGGCCGTAGCGTAGATACGTACCGGGATAGATTTCTTCAGGTCAAAGCTGTATCCGAGCTGAATGTTCTGCACCCTGAGATAGGCACCGCTTTCAACGAAGAATGAACTTGCCTGCAAATTCCATGGAGCTACACTTCCCTGGGCCGAAGGGTAGCTGTTGGTAGAGCCTTCGCCGGTCCAGAGACCCTCAATAAAGGCAGCATCTGCATTCATTTGTCCGTATTTGCGCCTCATAGCGCGGTTAAGGTTATGGATCTTGTTCCCAGATACTCCCTGAAGTACTGTGCTGAAATCAAATTGCTTATAATTGAACGCGAGATTCAATCCATAAGTGAACTTAGGAAGGTAATTACCGAGATTAATACGGTCAGCCTGATCAAGCTCCCCATTATCGTTCTGGTCTTTAAACTTTAAATATCCGGGTTGGATAGGGCCGCCGGGATTAGCCTGATTATATTTACTCGCTATAGGATCGGCATTAATTTCTGCTTGATTCTGGTAAACGCCTGCCACCTCATATCCATAATAATAGTTTATCGGCTGTCCTTCTTCAATCCGGGCGGGGAACTCGGCAGACCACTCAGGGAAGCCATTCATGATGTTGGCAAGTCCCCCGAGGTCAATTACTCTGTTTTTGAGTGTGGTCGCGTTCACCCCGATAGAATAGCCGAAATCTCCAGCCTTGTCGTTCCAGTTCAGGCCAATTTCCCAGCCACTGTTAGCAACCCGGCCCCAGTTTCCGTACACCTGGTCCCACATAAAAGGCAGCGGGCGGCTAAATGCCAAATCTCTGGTTTCGCGGTGGTAATAGTCCACAGTACCATTCAGGCGGTTATTCAGCATCGCAAAATCGAGACCTCCGTCCCATTCCTCAACAACCTCCCATCGTACCTGCGTAAAGAACCTGTTTACGGTGTATCCCGGTATACGGGTACCATTTGTCGATCCTACGCTTCCGAAGATCCCGGAGGTGTTATTGCCCGAATTGACGATAGCGTATCCTGCGTTCGGCTGAATTGCGTCGTTACCCAGCAGCCCCCAGCTTCCCCTGATCTTCAGGTTGTCGAAGAGGGACTGGTCCTGCATGAAATTTTCCCGACTGATAACCCAGCCCAGACCTACAGAAGGGAAGTACCCCCATTTGGTTTGATATTTAGAGCTTCCGTCAGCCCTGAAGGTCGCCGTAAGCAGGTATTTATTGTCATAGTCGTAAGTACCGCGGGTAAAGTAGGAGACACCGGAGTTACGAAAACCACCTTCACCATATCCTGTAGCCGAGCCGGTCCCCTGGGCACCCTGGCCTACATACCAGAACTCACTCGACTCCGGAACATCGTTGGCTGATACCCATGTTTCGCGCCAGCGCTCTTCTCTAACCGATTGGCCAAGCAATATTGTCCAATGATGCGGGCCAGCCCCATCGCGGTAAGTCAGCAAATTATCCAGAATGTAATCGGTATTGCGCGTTTGCGCCGAACGCAGATAAGATCTGTCTGAACGCTGGTTGTTATCAATGTAATAGATCGGCGTGTACTGGATGCCATGGGTAGACTGGTATCGCTGACTAATCTGCGAACGGAAGGTTAGCTTATTATTCCAGAACTGCGCTTCTACGTATGCATTAGGCAATACCTGAAAGCCTTTGTTTTCGTTGTGATTATAATAAGCGGTAGCTAAAGGATTATTAAACCAAAAGCCACTGTTAATTCCTAATGACTGGCTCGTTCCGAATTTGACGGGCTTGGCTAACTCAAGGCTTTCGTCGTATACAGGATATAAGGGCGATGCAAAATATGCCTGGCGGAATGCAGCATTGTTAGGTGAAAAGTTTTTGAAGTTGTTTAGATGTGCTGTAACTCCCACCTTTAACCAATCGAATACCTTAGCTTCGGCCTGCATGCGGATATTATACCTGCGCACATAGTTTTTGGCATCCATAATTCCGTCCTGATCCAGGTAGTTTGCTCCGAAAGTGTAAGTGATCTTTTCGCTGCCACCCTGTATGTCGACGTTGTGGTTTGTAATCATTGCTCCCGAGCGGAGCAGCGCTCCATACCAGTCTGTATTCATAGCAGGGTTGTCTGCCTGTCCGCCAAACTTGGCCACAGACGCATCTACAATGCCTTTCTCGCCCTTGGCAATGGCGTAAGCGGCGTACTGAGCTCCGTCGGCCATTTCCAGGACGTTGTTGGGAGTTTGAAAGCCTACGTAGCCGTTGTAGGTAATGCGTGGTTTCATGTTCAGCTTCCCCTTTTTGGTGGTGACAATAACAACACCGTTTGCGGCTCTTACCCCGTAAATGGCGGCGCCTGATGCGTCTTTTAATACCGACATATCAGCAATATCATTAGGATTCAGGAAACTGATATCATTCATGAACATCCCATCGACCACATATAGCGGACTTTCATTGTTAAACGAGCCTACACCCCTGATCCTGACGGTTGGAGCGGCCCCCGGTGCACCTGAGCTGACCACCTGCACGCCTGATACCGTACCTTGTAAGGCCTCCATCGGTGCAGCAACGGTTCGTTTAACAGCCTGATTCATGTCAACTGTCGTTATAGGAGCTGTCAGATCTCCTTTGCGTTGCGTTCCGTAACCTACTACTACCACTTCATTTAAGTTAAGAGAACCATCCGGCTGCATCCGGATACGCATTGGTGCCGTGGATATCGCTACAGTTTGTCGCTCGTATCCTACAGCCGAAATAGTGAGGGAGTCGGCCGACTGAGGAACTGATAAGCTGAAAGTGCCCGTAGCAGAGCTTGTTGTTCCGATGCCGGGTGTTCCTTTTACTACTACCGAGCCGGTAACGGGGGCACCCTGTACATCTGTAATAGTGCCCGAGATCATTCTGTTCTGTGCTCTTACATAGGTGTTGGCAACAGATAAGAATGCTACAATTAATAATGTAACTCTCTTTCTCATACTTGGTAAATTTGATTAGCGATTAATTTTATTTATAATTAGTTCAACAAAAATAGGAGAGAAACATCTGGCTGGTGATAGTAAGGGGTACGTCATTTATCCTACAATCTGTGAAAGTCGTTTATTTAGCTATTTTTGTACTACGACATTTATACTACAAAAGTTTATTGAGCATCTATCATATGAAAAGATTTGACTGTTTGACAGTGTTCTTCGTATTGATTTTAGGTACAATCCCGCTCGCACTTTTAAGTCAGTCTTCTGCCAGTCTTCCCTGGGTAAAGGCATACAGCAAGGAGGATTTCCAGGGCGGATCGCGCACATGGGTAATTGAACAGGATAGTCGCGGCTATCTGTATTTTGCTAATAACGATGGGCTGCTCACATTTGACGGGAATTACTGGAAGAAGTTCCGGCTTCCCAATGGCACCATTCTCCGGTCGATATATATTGATAAAAATAACCGGGTTTATGTTGGAGCTCAGGGAGAGATAGGTTACTTCGAGCCCGGGATTAACGGACGCCTGACATATACATCACTAAATAAACTGGTGCCTGAAGGCGACAGGAATTTTGCGGACGTATGGAATACAATAGCCATGGGCAGATCCGTGTTCTTCAGAACTACCGAGTATATTTTCGAATTGAGGGACAACAAGATCACCACACATCCTGCTCCTTCAGCGTGGCAGTTCCTCGGGCGAACAAGTGAAGGGCTGATCGCCCAGGATAAGAAGAGCGGTATACTATATTACAGAAACAACCAATGGTTGCCCGTTTCGCAAGAGGCACTTAGCAATGTGACTCTTTCCGCTGCACTGCCTGTAGGAGGGGATAGTACGCTGATCGCCACAATTGACAACCGTACGTTCCTGCTTCGAAATGGTAAGATCACTCCAATGGATAAGACCTCCCGTCAGGATCTGTATACTCCATCGCTGGCGAGGATCGACAACCAAACCTATGTGGTTGGGTCTGCCGCCGGTTGTTATATACGGCATATAGGGGGGCAGATACTGCAACACCTTACTACGGCCGAGGGGTTATCGAGTAATAATGTCACAGCCGTATTTGTTGACCGGTCAAAAAATATATGGATAGGTACAGACGGTGGTATCGCCGTGATCGGATATAACAGCGCCGTGCGGTTTATCCATCCGCTGAAGAGCAGTGACCTTGTAGGTTACTCTGCACGTGTTTTTAAGGGAGGTTTATATTTGTCCACTTCAAATGGCGTGTACCGTGCAGAGATAAACCGTGCTGCCGGAAGCAAGCGTCTTTCATTCGGCGAGTTTAGCCTTATAAAAGGCACTGATGGCGGCGAGTCATGGCGGCTCGATGAAATTAACGGGGAACTATTGCTTGCCCATAATTCGGGTGTTTATGTCCTCGAAGGTAGCCAGGCGAAACCAGTTGCTGCAGGGATCGGTTCCTGGATGTTCCTGACTATGACATCGGCCTTTCCCATAAATCGCGTATTTGTTGGTACATATCAGGGTATCCGGGAACTGAGCTACGGTGACGGCGTTTTCCATGATGTCACTCAGCTGGCCGGCCACCGGGATTCTTACCGGTTCCTTGCCAAAACTGAAAATGGCGACATATGGGCTTCTCATCCTTACCGTGGCGTTTATCGCCTGCACCTTACAGCACCCGGAAGGTATAAAACCCGGCTCTATACGGATAAGGACGGACTGCCTTCAGCTTTCCAGAACTTCGTTTTTACGGGCAGGAACCAGAATTTATTTGCCACAAAAAAAGGGATTTACGAATTCGACACTAAACGCGACAGGTTCATTCCATCGCAGATATTCAAACAACTTAAAGATCTCGAGATAAATTATCTTAAGGAGGACGGTGATGGGAACATCTGGTTTTACAGCGGCAAAAGATTAGGTGTATTGCGGCTCCGTCCCGCCGGGAGCAATAAGGCAGGTGTGGTTACTTTCTTTCCTGAATTAGATGGTTACAGCTCAGAGGGATTTGAAAGTGTTTATCCATATGACGTCAATAATGTCTTTATAGGTTGGGGCAAGGGATTTATACACCTGGACTTCGAAAAGTATCTCAAACAAGACTCCAGGCCCGTTATCGTATTGTCGGAGGTAACTGCCGTGGCAGAACACGATAGCACCGTATTCGGTGGTTTCAATAACCAGCGATTGGGCACTGTCATTCTGCCGGCTGCTTTTAATGCTTTTCGCTTTGCGTATAGTGCAACTGAATATGGCATGGAAAACCGGACACAGTACAGCTATTGGTTAGAAGGATACGATGAGAAGTGGTCTGCCTGGAGCACAAGCACAGTGAAGCACTATACCAATTTACCCAGTGGCGAGTACCGGTTTAAAGTGAAGGCCCTGGATAACAGGAACCGAGAATCGGAAGTGTTCTTTTTCCCTTTTAAGATCAGTGCACCATGGTATGCCACCTTTTGGGCTTATGCCTGCTATTTAACATTGGCAATCGCCTGCGTTTTATTGTTATTAAGATGGCAGAGGCAGGTTTTTTACCGGCAGCAACAAAAATACGAAGCCCAAATGGCGCACCTGCGATATGTGCATCAGTTGGAAGTGGAAAAACATGAAAGAGAAAATGAAGTGCTGGCAAAGACAAAAGAACTAGCCAATACAAAAATGCAGTTAATGGAAAATACAGATACTCTGGTGCGGCTTAAAGATGAGTTAACGAAATTAAACCTAAAGGCTGACGAGGATCCAAAAGATTTGAAACCAATTACCTTGCTGCTCAGGGATCTTGAAAGGAATAATAAAAATTGGAGTCAGTTCGCACTGCATTTTGATGCCCTCAACGACGGTCTGCTAACCCGTCTCAAGCAAAAACATCCCAATATATCCCGTACCGACCTGAAGCTTTGTGCCTACTTGCGGCTCAATTTCTCCTCGAAAGAAATTGCCCAGTTGCAGAATATTTCCATCCGTGCAGTAGAAATGCACCGCTACCGTCTGCGGAAGAAACTGGGTCTGCCCACAGAGTTGTCGCTTAGCGATTATCTCGCGGGGGTATAACCTAAGGTGTTTTTCACCAAAGATGTACTGTCTTTTTGAACTAGTGTTTTCTTATCTAAAGCTATATTTGCAATGCTTAAGCAGCTTATATGAACTTCGAACAACTTCAAAAACAGATTGATTTCATTCACGAAATTGATAAAATAAAATATATACAGCGTAGAACGCGTCTTTTTAATAGTGATCGCACAGAAAATGATGCAGAGCATAGCTGGCATCTTGCCTTGATGGCTATTGTTTTATCAGAGCATAGCGATCAAAAAATAGATCTGCTAAAAGTTGTGAAGATGTTATTGATCCACGACTTGGTGGAAATCGATGCCGGCGACGTCTTTTTATATGATACAGTTGTTAACCATACAAATACAGAAGCAGAATTAGCAGCGGCCCGGCGGATATTCGGTCTGCTGCCATCAGAGCAGGCAAATGAACTTATTTCAGTTTGGGAAGAGTTTGAGGCAGGCGAAACGGCAGAATCTAAGTTTGCCCGTGCAATGGACCGGATGGAACCATTGTTACAAAACAGATCAAACAGCGGCGGTACCTGGAAAGAGTTTAATGTGCAGTATGATAAGGTTGTAGAGAAGAAGAGCGTTATAAAGCATGGTTCGCAAGTATTGTGGAGTTATGCTAAAAAACTGATTGACCAGAGTGTTGAAGACGGCATTTTGCAAAAATAAAATGGCTCGTAGCGTTTCATGCCCTTCGAACGTATTCTTAAAGAAAACCAACGTATATGAAGAATCTGAACTTAATTACCATTATTTTTGCCGTTTTGCTGTTCGGTTGTAAAGAGGACCAGGTACAGCCAGAATCTCTCATTGGTACCTGGGAGTTAAGGCATGTTTTAGGAGTGCAGGTCGCCGGTGCCCCATCTGATTTTCCGAAAGGAAACGGGAGTATTATTCAGTTCTCAGCCGACGAATATCAACGGATAGGGGATGGTAAAGTTATTTCAACAGGCACGTACCGGATTATTAAGGAATCAGCTGAGATAGACGGAACGAAATACGATCAGAGGATTATTTTCAATGATGACCAATGGAAGACTTTTATTAAATTATCAGGAAATAAACTTCTTCTTTGCAGTGGAACAATAGCAGCTGATGGATCAACAGCTACCTATGAAAAAATTATAACTTTAGAGTAATAAACAACGCTAAATTAAGACTGCGAAGCTTGGAGCTTCTATATTTCACATCCGTTTGTCAGCTTTTTGATACACAGGGAAATCTGCCACATTTTTTCAGAGATTAGCGGTTTTACTGTTTGTTATGGTAACTTGTGAAATCGCCGTTATTGGCGGGGGAATAAGCGGACTTACATTCGCCCATTATGTAAGCCTTAAAGGACATCAAGTTAAGGTCTTCGAAAAGGAAAAGGGTGGTGGTTGTATTCACAGCTACTTTATAGATCAACATTATATAGATTTTGGTGCGCATACTCTTACTAACAGATATGCTACCGTATTAGAAATTCTGGAACGTTATAAGGCTACAGATCAAGTTTGTAAACCTTTAACGCTGAAATTTGAAGGATACGGAAAGAAGGGTTTTTTCAGACTCTTCAGTAAAATCAATTGCATAGAATTGTTGCGTTCGGCCTTTACGGGATTCGGTACAAAGAAGCAGAATTTGTCGGTCCGCTCTTTTTACTCGAAAATCCTGGGGACAAAGAACTACCTGAATTTCTTTCATTATTTATTCCAGGCTATTCTTTGCCAGGATCCCGACCATTATCCCGCAGGGCAATTGTTCAGAAAAAGGAGACGTAACAGGAAATACCCCAAGTCATTTTCTTTAAAGAAGGGTCTCGATCAGATTCTTGATATTATTGCCGGGAACCCTTCTATCAGTACAGAATACTATAATATAACCAAGATTACTAAAGAGGGTGAGTTGCATGTTTTGTGGAGCGGACCGGCACAGGTGGCACAAACAAAGTCTATATGCCTGGCTTGTGATCCGAAGAGTGCATCTCTTCTGCTGGGCGACGGCTGGCCAGCTCTTGCCGGATTACTCCGGCGTTTTCCGGTAGTGCAGGTACAGTCTCTTTTGATTGGAAGTAACAATGCAATGACGTTCAGCAAGCGGAACAAAAGTCTTATTGGATTTGATCAGCCTTTTTATTCAGCAATTCTTTACGTTATCGATGACATCAAGTACTGGCTCTTTCATTTTAAGGAAAATACGATGCCGGTAGCAGAGAGGATCCGCGTGATCGGCGAAATCTTTTCCGCCAAGCAGGATGAAATATTTGTTGTTGCTGCTAGATCGGCTTTACTGCCCGCTATATCTGTGGAGTGTTTGGCACTGCAGTCGGAAATAGATATGCAGACCAGGGATTCGGCTATCTTTATCACGGGTAATTATATGAACGGTTTATCTGTCGAAGATTGTTGCTCGAGGGCAAAAAACGAAGCTGAAAGGTTTCATGCCGCAATTACTCAAAATCCAGGATAGTAGTGAAATTATTTAAAATCGCATCAATCGTATTCCTTCTGGCATTCTGTTCAGCGGCTATTGCTCAGGAAATTGACCGGAAGGCAGTCGTCGGCCGTCACGAGGTAACCGTTAGCTGTATGGATACCTTAAGTTCACTCACTCTTTGAGATTGCAGCGGAATACGCTGAAGCAGGAGTTGTTTTTTACTTGCTCAAAATCTTTCTGGTTACAAATTCATTGAAAAAGTAGTCCCTGTAAATATTGCCGATCGGAATTTCGTTTTCCCCAATATATACTGTATTGTTATCTACAGAATCTATGTTGTTTACATTGATGATGTAAGATTTGCTGACTCTGACAAAAAAACTTTTCGGAAGCAATTCATGAATAGTTTTAATATTCATAAGAGTGATCACTTTTTGTGTTTCTATGTAAATGATAACATAATCCTTTAACCCTTCAATATAAAGTATATCTCTAAAATGTACTTTGAATATTCTGCGTTCTGCTCTTACAAAAATATAATCAGCAGTTATGTTTTCTATGTTGCTGTTTGTATGTTCAGTATGAAATAACTTACAATACGTATGTGCTTTTTCAACCGCTTTTTTAAAGCGCTCCAACTTTACAGGCTTGATCAAATAGTCAATAGCGTCTACGTCATAACTCTCGGAAGCAAACTCATGAAAAGCTGTGGTAAACACCACTAAGGTGTTCTTAGGAATAGTTCTGGCAAATTCAATTCCATTCACTCCTGGCATTTGAATATCAAGAAATACTAAATCAACGGTATTATTTTTTAGAAATTCTCTTGTAGCATCTGCTCCGTTAAATGAAGCTATAGATTCCAGATTTTCCGTCTCGTTAACCAGTTTTTGGATTGCTTTTCTTGCTAAAGGCTCATCATCTACTATTATGCAGTTCATTTATAATTTTAAAGTTAAGGTAACGCAGTACGTTTCCGAATAGTCTTCAATTTTTAAATCATGTAAAGAAGGGAACAATAGTTCTAATCGCCTTTTAATATTAGCCAGGCCTAATCCCTCGGATTTATTAACTGCTTTTACGGCAGGTTTTGAGTTTATGCATTTGAAAAAAAGCTCATTATGGCGAACATCAAAAAACAAATTTACATAGGATAATTTCGCTGAGTCATTATTGTGTTTTACAGCATTTTCAACAAATGAGATAAATAATAAGGGAGGAACCTGCACTCCACTCAATTCACCCTCTTTGGATATTAAAAAATTAAAATTATCCCGCCTGACCTTTTCCAGGTTTAAAAAATCTTCTAAGAAATGGATCTCTGAGGTTAATAAAACCTTATCTCTCGAACTGTCATAAAGTTGATAACGAAGCAGATCGCTTAGTTTCATCAAAACCTGCGAAGCTTTTTTAGGGTCATCTTCAATTAAAACATTAGCATTGTTGAGCATATTAAAAAGAAAATGCGGATTGATCTGATTCTTGAGTTGTTTCAACTCAGCATTAGTTTTGGCCAGGTCCAGATCATGAATCAGTTGAGCGTCCGATATCCACTGCTGAAATAACTTAACTGCTGCCGATGCTATAATAAGCACCATAGTCATAAAAGAAAACGTAAAAAAGTTAATATTATCGTCCTCGTTAGGCAGCAAATCACGTTTAAAAGAAAAAGCAAAAACTTCGTGGACGTAGTAGGAAAGAATCATGCCTGAAATCACAAAGAGGCCATAACTGAGGTATTTGTTCCTAAACAAAAATTTGGGAACGAAAAAATACATATTACTGTAAGCCAATAGAATTATCTGAAAAAAAATAACCACTCGATTGTAGGTCTCGAAAGGTTCGACGTAGTCCGGGGGACTGTAATACAAAACTACAATACAAAAGGCGATCAGTAACAAGTGACGTTGAAACAGGTATTTCTCTGAAACGATCAACTGAAGCATCCAATTGGCATCCATAATTTTTTTGTGTAAAGGTTTACCCATGAGCTTAAAATTTCGGACAAATCAAGCTATACGACAGAAATAAAAAAGTTTACTATACAAAAGCCCATTAATAATATACCAAAATAACATTTACAGATGATATACCCGTCTTTAAGGTTTGAATAATAAAATCAGCCGGTCAGCCGCTTTGTCGGCATAGCGTTGAAGAAAAGATCCTTTTTGGATTGATTTTTTGCTGAATCTTAAGGCGCGTTTATTTTACTATATGTGAAAGCTGCTTTAATATATAAACAAATGCGTTTCGTATATATAAAAATCGCGGGGTCTGTAAAACTATAGTTTAGCGGAAAATTGTAGCTGTTAACCTTAAAGTTTTATAAATGAAAAGTAGAATTCTATCCGTGCTTGCACTCCTTTTTGCCTCCGTATTCCATGCCTATTCGCAGGAAAAAGTCACACTTAGCGGCATAATAACTAACAAGTCAAATACCGAAACACTCATTGGCGTAAGCATTTACATTCCCGAAGCGAAGGTGGGCATGACTACCAATTCTTACGGGTTTTATTCCACAACACTGCCAAAAGGAACTTATACCATTGTCATCAGCTACGTAGGTTATGATCGGCTGGAGGAGAGTATCACGCTGACCGAAAACACAAAAAGGAACTTTGGGATGAGGGAAAGCAGCAAGACGCTCGATGAAGTTTTAATTACAACCAACACAATGCAAGCAGACATCCGCACACCTGAAATGAGTACCAATAAACTATCTATCGCCACGGTCAAAAAGATGCCGGCTGTTCTGGGTGAGGTAGATGTTCTAAAGTCTATCTTACAGCTTCCCGGGGTTACCAATGCCCAGGAAGGTGCGTCGGGATTTAATGTAAGAGGCGGCTCTGTAGATGGAAACCTGGTGCTGCTAGATGAAGCCGTTGTATATAATACCTCGCATTTATTCGGATTCTTTTCTGTCTTCAACGCTGATGTGATCAAAGACCTGAAACTTTACAAGGGAGGGATCCCCGCTAATTTCGGCGGACGTATATCATCGGTACTGGATATTTATCAAAAAGAAGGAAACAACCAGGAGTTTCATGTTAACGGCGGGATCGGATTAGTATCAAGCCGGTTGCTTGTTGAAGGTCCTATCGTCAAAGATAGAAGCTCTTTCGTGGTTGCGGGCAGAGGATCTTACGCCCATCTTCTTTTGAAACTGGCTGATGAACCAAATTCAGCCTATTTCTACGATCTGAACACCAAGTTCAATTACAGGTTCAATGATAAAAATAATGTTTTTGTATCAGGATATTTTGGCAACGACGACCTCAATCTTAACAACAGTTTTATAAACACCTATGGCAATAAACTCCTTAATCTACGATGGAACCATATATTTTCAGATAAGATCTTCTCTAATGCATCTGCCATTTACAGTGATTATGACTACCAGATCAAAATAAAGACCATTGGGCTTGACTGGAAAGCAGAGGTAAAGAACTACAATTTTAAATATGATTTTAAACATTATGTTTCAAATAACCTCACGTTAGATTACGGTATAAACTCAATTTACTACGCTTTTAATCCCGGAACGATCAGGCCGTTTGGAGCAAGCTCGCCGATCAATCCGGACCAGTTGGCCAAAAAATATGCTTTTGAAAACGCAGCATATATCAGTGCTGGCCAACGCTTGTCCGATAAGTTATCTTTGAATTACGGACTCCGATACAGTAACTTTCAGCGAGTAGGCGCGCAGGAAGTGTACACTTATGCCAATAATCAGCCGGTTATTTACAACAAGGAGTTTCATATTTACGAAGAGGCTGATCCAACAGGGACTATAAGCTATAAGAAAAACAAAAAAATAGCCAACTTTGGCAATCTGGAACCAAGGGTCGCCCTTGCTTATTCGCTGAACAATGATAATTCTATCAAGGTAAGCTACAATAGAATGAGCCAATATGTTCATTTAATCTCCAATACCGCTTCTGCAACCCCGCTTGATATATGGGCTCCGTCTGACCAATACCTTAAACCGGAAATCTTAGATCAGTTAGCACTGGGTTACTTCCACAATTTCAAAGACGACAAGTATTCACTGGAAGCTGAGACTTTCTATAAGAAAGTAAAAAACAAGGCAGATTATATCGACGGTGCAGATCTGCTGGGGATCGATGCTGTCGAAAGAGTGCTATTGAACGGCGAAGGAAGGGCGTATGGTCTGGAAATGATGTTGAAAAAGAATACAGGAAGGCTGACTGGCTGGGCTTCCTACACGCTTTCTAAAGCGCAGCAAAGAACACCGGGCAGGAATGCAGATGAGCCGGGTATAAACAACGGAGATTGGTACAGGGCTAATTACGACAAATTGCACAATCTGTCTGTTACCGGCGCTTATTTCTTGAGCCCGGGATGGTCTCTTGGGGCTATTTTCACTTTTCAGAGCGGAAAAGCAGCAACATTTCCTGATGGGAAATACCTGTACCAGGGCGTTACTGTTGCGAATTACGGAGCGAGAAATGAGAATTCTTTATCGGCCTACCACCGTTTAGATGTGTCTGCAACCTATACTCCTAAACCCCGCAAGAAAAAAGGATGGCAGGGAGAATGGAATTTCAGCATCTACAATCTTTACAACAGGAACAATGCTGCATCGTACTCTTTCAGGCAGAATGAAGAAACGGGAAGAAACGAGACAAGAAGAATATCCATTTTCGGTATTGTTCCGAGTGTAGCCTACAACGTGAAATTTTAAAAACAACCATCCCTACTTTAAAAAAATAGAAGAAAATGAAACCACTTAAAATAATGCTAATGGTATTCGCTGGACTGTTTGTAACAGGATGCGAAAAAGTTATTAAAGAGGATCTTAAAACAGCAGCGCCTAGATTGGTTGTAGACGCCTCTATTGATTGGGTTAAAAACACAGCAGGAAATGAACAGAAAATCATATTGTCTACAACGACAGGTTATTTCAGCTCCGAATTCCCGGGCGTTTCCGGAGCAATAATTACGGTAACAAACCCTTCTAATATCGTTTTTGATTTTGTTGAAATGCCTGGAACAGGGCAATACATCTGCAACAATTTCCTTCCTGTTATTGGTCAGACCTATAATTTAAAAATCGTTTTGAACGGAGAAACCTACACCGCCTCGGAAACCTTTACCCCCGTTCCTGAAATCGAAGATAACATTGATCAGAACAGTAAAGGAGGCGAGGCCGGTGATGAAATGGAGATAACATTTTACTACAAGGATGATGCAAGTCAGAAGAATTCTTATCTGAACAGTATTACTGAGCCTCATTCAGCTTTTCCCGAGCTGGAAGTTGAAGACGATGAACATACCAACGGTAATTTAATGCAGGAGTCCTATTCTCAGGAAAAATTAAAGGCTGGCGACCAGGTAGACATAAAATTGTACGGAATTTCAAAAAGCTACTACAATTACATGTTCAAATTGATAGTAGCTTCCGGGAATGACGGCAACCCTTTCCCTACAATACCAAGCGCCGTTCGCGGAAATATCGTCAACCAGACTGATAATAATAATTACGCTTTCGGGTATTTCAGGCTGGCAGAAGTTGCTACTAAAAGTTATACAATCAAATAATCAGGTTTTGTGAGCGGAATAAACATTGCAGGTTATGCGTCAGGTCAGAATTCCGCTCACTTAGTTTTGGAGCAAGTTCAGCGATTCCCATAATGCTTATTGATACAGTGTTTTCTGTGCACAATTGGATAAGGAGCTAACTTTGTGAACTATTGTAAAAGAACAGTGATTGTTCGTATTCGAACACCTTGTTATTGTTAAGTGTTTGGTAGTCAATCGTTTTAAATTCGGCACTCTTAATGTGATACAATAAGTGAACTATACGTTGTCTCTAAACTTGTGGTATGATAAAAAGCTTTTTCAGAATTGCTGTTCGCAGCTTCTTTAAAAATAAGGTACAGTCGTTTGTTAATATAGCCGGACTGACGGCCGGGATGTTCGTTACGATACTGATCGGACTTTGGATTTTCGATGAGCTTACCTTTGATAAATATCACCGCAATTACCATCAAATTGCCCAGGTGATGCAGAACCAGTACATGGGCGGCACAACGAAAACCGGGGCAGCAATACCACGGCCACTGGAGTTTGAGCTGAAGAAGAATTTTGAACATACGTTTAAGCATATTGTCATGTCGTCGTGGAAATGGGGACATTTGCTGGGCGTAGGCGGAAAAACCATCAAACAGTCGGGTGTATTTATGGATTCCGGCGCACCTGACATGCTTGGTCTGAGAATGATTGCCGGAAGCCGGAATGCCCTGCAAGACCCTTCGTCAGTGCTACTGTCGGAATCGGCAGCTAAAGCGCTTTTCGGCAAAAAGGATATATTAGGACAAACGATTAAACTGGATGCGCGATTCTCGCTAAAAGTGGCTGGTGTGTATGAGGATCTTCCATATAATACAACGTTTAACGATGTTCATTTTATTGCACCCTGGGACTTTTACGTTACTACTGAAAGGTGGCTTAAAGAAGCTGCTGATAATTGGTTTAATAATTCTTTTCAGCTTTTCGTTCAGCTGGCCGGCAATGCCGATATGCAGCAGGTATCGCATGAGATAAAAAATGTTAAATTAAATAATACCCGTTGTGCGGTTTAAGCGGCAAGGGCATGTTTTAAGTGATTAATGGGTTTGTTGTTTTTGAAATTGATCAACTGCAGAACGGCTACGCCACTTATCTTTGAACACATCCTTGTGAAGAGCCCGCTGAGCGATTTTGCATAATTCCTTTTGATGTAAAGGTGGTCGCAAAGCTGAGAAAACAGAGTTTCCACTCTCTTGCGGACGTATCGGTAAGAAGGATTCCAGAGGGTTGTTCTTTTCTTCATATTATTCCTTAAAGGGGTGATTAACCGAATCCTGTCCTGTTCAAAAAGAGTGGTTTGATAGGGCAGGGATAAATATCCTTTATCTGCAATTAATTCACATTCATTTAGTTCCAGATTTTCAAGCTGGCTGAGATAGTGTACATCATGTACATTAGCAGCCGTTATTCCCATTGATACCGGAACACCGGCTTTCGAAATAATCAGTTGCATTTTGAACCCGTAATAATGCAGCCTGTGAGATGCATGATACCCTCTGGAAGGTTGTACATGCAAATCTTCTCTGCAAATGCTGGTCCTGGAAATCCTTACATTCTGACAAATAGGAACAGGTACCGAATCTATAATAAACTGGTGGTTATCGGGATTGATTATTTCCGATATAGGTTGAGCCACCAGGGCAATATAATCCTGAAGTCTCTTTCGTCTTCTGTTGTAATTAGACCGGTCTATTAAATTAGGAAACTCCCCGCTATATTCTGTTCTAAGTTTAGAAAACAGCAGGTTTTCCGAGTCAATACCCAGTGCTTCGGAACTAATAGACAAAGCAACTATCTCTATATCTGACAGTTTTGGCAAATTCCTGTACTTGAAGAAGTTGCCATCCGCTAACATATATTCTGTCAAAGCAAGTTTGCTAATCTCAAGAATCTTATCGAAATTGGTCTTTAAGTTGTGCATGTAAGAAAATGTCGAATACTTTCTTAATTTACTGCTTATCAGTAACGTGCACAACTTTATTCCTTCTTCTTTTTTCATTTATTTACTTTTACTCAAACCGCACAACGGGTTAAATAATATAAATAAGGACGAGCGGCAGTTTAAGCCCGAATTGTTCCTGCACCCTATGGAGAAATGGCATCTCTATAGTGAGTTTAAGGAAGGCATTAACACAGGCGGACGCGTTGAATATGTGTGGTTATTTGGCATCATCGGAGTTTTTGTACTGTTTCTGGCTTGTATTAATTTCATGAACCTGAGCACTGCAAGGTCAGAAAAAAGAGCCCGGGAAGTAGGAGTTCTGAAGTCGATTGGTTGTGACAGGAAAACCCTCATTTTTCAATTCTTCGGCGAGTCGATGTTGCTCGCTTTTCTAGCATTGGTGTTCGCTCTTTTCCTGGTATATCTAAGCTTGCCTGCGTTTAATTTAATAGCAGATAAAAAGATAGTGATCCCTGTAGCAGATGTATTTTTCTGGCTGAGCTGCATCGGTTTTACCTTCGTTACCGGGATTGTCGCTGGGAGCTATCCTGCCCTATACCTCTCTTCATTTAAACCTGTTAAGGTATTGAAAGGCACTTTCAGAACAGGGAAGGCCGCTGCTATTCCGCGGAAGGTGCTGGTGGTGATACAGTTCTCGGTGTCGGTGATGCTGATTATCGGCACGATTGTAGTTTTTCGGCAAATACAACTTACCAGGAACCGGCCGATTGGTTATTCGCCCGCCGGACTCATATCGGTTACTTCTTATACCAATGATATTCACAACCATTTCGATGCACTGCGTAATGAGTTAATGGGTTCTGGCTTTGTAGTAGATATGGCCGAATCGAACAGCCCGCTAACCGGCATCAACAGCAATTCAAGCGGTTTAACCTGGAAGGGAAAAGACCCCAGCATGCCTGCCGATTTCGGAACGGTAGGAGTTAGTCAAAGCTTTGGAAATACCGTGGGCTGGCAGTTTAAAGACGGCCGGGATTTTTCTGGAGAACTTGCGACAGACAGTTCTGTTTTAATAATAAACGAGGCGGCAGTGAAGTATATGGGCATAAAAAACCCGGTAGGTGAGACACTTCATTGGGGAAAAGATTACCGCATAGCGGGTGTGATTAAGGATATGGTGATGCAGTCGCCTTACGAGCCATCAAAGCCTACTGTCTTTTATTTGCGCGACGATCCGGGGGAAACTGTCACCCTCCGCATTAACCCGTCTAAGGGTATAAAAGAATCGCTTCGTTTTATTGAGGGCATCTATAAAAAATATTCGCCTGAGAGTCCTTTTGAATACACATTTGCCGATGCAGAGTACGGCAGGAAGTTTGAAGGGGAAGAGCGTATTGGCCGTCTCGCAGGAGCTTTTGCGGTTCTGGCTATTTTTATCAGTTGTCTGGGCCTCTTAGGTATGGCCGCCTTTACTGCCGAGCAGCGGACAAAGGAAATTGGGGTACGAAAGGTACTGGGCGCCACCGTTCTGCAACTATGGCAAATGATGTCGACCGACTTTGCGCTATTGGTAATCATATCTTTTTGTATCGCAGCTCCTATGGCTTATTGGCTAATGGATCTTTGGCTACAGAAATTCTCCTTCCGTTCTGATATTCCTTTCTGGATCTTCCTGTTGTCGGGCACCGGGCTCCTCCTTGTCACGTTGCTCACAACAAGCGCTCACATCATTCGCGTTGCTGTGAGTAATCCGGTGAAAAGCCTTCGTTCGGAATGATTTTTTTATACCTTTACCTATACCAAACCGACAGGGATTATGAAATTTAGATCCGATACCGATATCTTCTTTGACGTGTTCATATTTGGACCTGTTCTGATACTCCTGATACCGTTGTCAGAAATAATCATAAATATCAACGATAGCTCAGCAATTCTTTCGCTGATTGTTATTCTGGCGGTTATTGCGTTTTTCGTATGGGTGCGGTTCGGCACCTATTACGTGATTAAAGAATCTCAGTTGCTCTACCGCAGCGGGCCAATAAGGGGATCGATTGACATTCAATCAGTTCATACATTAATCAAAAACAAGACCCTCTGGGTGGGAACGAAACCGGCCCTGGCGAGGAAAGGAATTATCCTGAAATATAACAAGTACGACGACATCTACATATCACCCAAAAACAAAGACCAGTTTATTGCAGAACTTTTGAAAAGAAACAATAATATACAGGTTGAGGAGTCTTAATATTAACTCATTTTTCGGACAGAACAATGCTTAACGATACCTTAAAAAAACTGTACAGCAGAGACCTTGTTAAATTAAAACAGGAGTTGGAATTATATAACAACGAAGATAACATCTGGAATATCAGCAAGGATATTTTAAACTCTGCCGGAAATCTAAGCCTTCATCTTATAGGAAACCTCAATACATATATAGGAGCTGAACTGGGCGGCACCGGCTATGTAAGAAACAGACCCGAAGAATTTTCACTGAAGAATGTCCCCCGCCAGGAATTGATCAGTAAAATAGAGCGTACTATCGAAATGATCGACGCTGTACTTCCTTCGCTCACTGAAGATCAATTAAAAAGCGAATACCCACAGGCTGTGTCTGTTGGCAAAGTATCAACAGAATATTTTCTCGTTCATCTCGCGACCCATTTAAGCTATCATTTAGGGCAGGTAAATTATCACAGAAGACTGCTGGATTACTGATGCCTTAACCGTGAAATTTTGAGGGCTGTTCTTTTGAAGCTCTGTGCTGCTACAAAGGCAATATTCTTATCCTTTGAGAAGTTTCATCAATTATTATCAGCGCCCCTTTTTGTAAAACTTCTTCATAACGCTGGAGTACGGGAATTAAGATATTCTTAAGGTGACTAACTGTAACGTCCTGCGTTCTCACCTGAATCACGCTAGGCTTATCGGCACGTGTTAAAGCCAAGGCCGTTCCAAAGTCAAGATCATGAGAGAAAACAATATAATCATGTTCTTTTGCCCATTGAATCAGCAATACATCCGGAGCATCATACTTACCAATGGTACTCCAGTGAACAGCAGATATTCCACTCTCTTGCATAACTTCAACCCATTCGGGCGATAAGTTCATGTCGATTAAAATTCTCATGCCCTGGCAAGCGGAACCTCAATTTCTTCAGAACGCCAGGCTGCATAAGAAAGAGCCTCGCTGAGATCTTCAAACTCCATATATGGATACATTTTTAGAATCTCTTCAGCGGTGTATCCAGATGCAAGCAAACCAATTACGGTACCAACAGTAACCCTTAGGCCTCTAATACATGGCTTTCCGCCCATAACGTTTGGATCAAGAGTAATTCTTGTTAAATGCTTCATTTCTCAAGTGTTTATACAAAAATACATATATAAAGTGAATAAACCGGGAAAGACTGATGCCTTGCGAAAGCCGTAACCGCGCATAAACTAATCAGATGATCCAGTGATCCTTACAGTAAGCAATCAGCTGTTCGTTCTTGGAGAAGCCCAAAGCATCCCGGATCTGCCCCAACCGCTTTTCCACGCTGCTTAAGCTGCACGCTTTGAAGCCCTTTTGCTCCAGGACAAAAGGGATATTTTTCTGGTAAGTGCCCTGCGCCAGTTCAGAAATAATGATGATATCATAATTCGTAAAGTCGTGCGCATTCTTTGCCCGGACGGCCTGTTGAAATTCACCTGGAATATAAATCTGGTGTTTCGCGATCTGACTAAGAGCCTGCCTCATATCCTCTTCATCACGCGGACCTTTAGGCACATACCCATTGATCTCAAAACGCTCATAGAGGCTTCCGGCAATAGCAGGCTGATCTTCAGCAGAAAATACCAATATTTTCAGTCTCGGCTGAAGTCTCCTGGCGGCAGCGATCAGTTCGGTGCCGTTGTGCAGTTTTTGTTCTTTCCGGTCTTCACGGAACGAGAGATCGGTAATCAAAAGGTCGAAAGGAGTGCTCTCGCGGAGAGCGATCTCCAGCAACTTAAATGCATCGTCGCAATAATGAGCCTGCCGGATTTCAACAGTACCCAATGCTGTTAAAGTTTGCTTAACCCAGCTATTGACACTATGATGGTCTTCGGCGATTAAAACACGTTCAAACATAATAATCTGTTTATGCAAAGGGAAAGGAGATATCGATCCTAAGTCCTTTTCCCTCGTTTGCGCCAAAAATAATACGGCCGCGGATAGAATTTATACGGGTTCCCGTATTTGTTAACCCATTCTGATGAACGGTGCCAGGCTCTATACCAATGCCATCGTCGATATAAGTTATGTGGCAGGTATCACCCTTTGCTTCAAATTTCACAACCACATTTGCAGCCCGGCTATGCTTCTGCATATTGACCATCATTTCCTGCAGGACATATTTCAATTCCAGTTTCGCTTCTGCGCCCACCCTTTGCCACAAAGCCTGTTCATTGCCCACTACCAATACTTTGGTGTTTTCCGTTCCGAAGGATTTTAGCAGATCGCCGATTCTTGCCGGGAAAAATTCATCAGTATCGGCCAGTATTTCGTAGGAGATGTTCCTCGATCGCTTGTACACAAGCTCCGTGTGGCTCTGTAACCAGCTCCTATCCAGCACCTCGTCATGTTTGATCCTTTTCATGAGCAGATAGATGTCATTAGAAAGAGAATCATGCACATCTTTAGACGCCTTACGCCGGGTTTCCAAAATGGCCTCCTGTTTTTCCAGCTCTTTTCGTTTTTTCCACTTGTTGTATCGCATGCGCGCCACAATCATTAAAATCAACAGTACGACAAAAGCACTAATGAGTAATACATTGCGCACTACCAGCTGATATTTTTTCTCTGCGTTATCTTTTTGAAGCTTCAGGTTCTCTGTTTGATTTCGCTCTACATCATACCGTATCAGGGCGAACTGGTTCCCGGCAGCTCTCCGTGCATTTACCAGGCTATCATTCAATTGCTGATATTTTCCGAAAAAAGCCTTGGCCGCCTTTGGCTCACTCAGCCGGATCAGATACCCCAATGCTTCCAGTTCATCATCCGGACTTCCAATTTGCCTGGCAGCTTCGTGCATAGCCTTTGCATAAAACAACGCAGAATCAGGACGGGACTGCGTATAATACTCAGCCAGGTGTGCAAAGCTAGCGCTCAGGCCCCACAGGTCCTTTTCATCCCGGCGAATTTTCAATGCTCTCAATAACTCTCCTAATGGATTATAGTCGGGATGATGTCGCCATTTGCTGATCGCCATATTCGTTAATATCCGGGCATACGTTTTTTTACGCGCAGTCTGAGGCAAGATCTTCGAATATATTTTTAAGGCTTCCGGATAGTTGTTCATTCTTTGATAGGCCAGGGCCTTGTTATTATAGATTGCCAACCGGAATTTATGGTCATTCGAGAACCTGAGTGCCAGATCAAAGTAACCCGGAGCAACAGTATAGTGTTGTAATTTTATGCTTGCAACTCCCAGTTCGTTATAATCAGAAGCCAGGCATTTATAGTGTTTTTCATTACGGTGATCTAGAAACCGAAGCGACATAGACAGGCTTTCCTGGGCGCCGAAATAGTCACCCGCGTCCGACTGAATAACAGCCATCTCGTTGTAGGCTATAGCTATCTGCAGGCTATCTTTCGAAGCTGTGGCTACTTTGTTCAGATAGTAAAATGCAGAATCATTTTGCTTATCCAAAAACGACTCGGCCTTTTGAAGCTCAGGAGAAATAATGATAGGTGGCGGAGGCGGATCCTCCCGTCGGCATGCTAAAAAGCCGGTGATTAGCAATAGAAGAAGTGACAGGCGGTAATACACTGTTTTTTAGGCAAAATAACAAAAAATTAAAACTCCTGACATACACCTGTCATAAGGCCCGCCGACATTTGTGTCAAATAAAATAAAAACAAATGATAAATCTCGTTTCGATCAGGATCATTACTGAAAATGTAGGTAAACTTTTAGAGTTTTATGAGCATATAACCGAAGTTAAGGGCATTCGCTTTACAGATGACTTTGCAGAATTACAAACTGCTCATGGAACACTCGCTATTGGCAGTACGAGAACATTGCAGCTCTTCGGCGGATCGGAAGTAGCTAAAGCAGCCCAAAACCACACGGCAATAATTGAATTCATTACAACCGATGTAGACAAGTTCTATCAGGAGGAATCTGTGTTTCTGGCACCCTATTTAGTGCAGGAGCCAACGACAATGCCATGGGGCAACCGTTCACTACTGTTCCGCGATCCGGATGGTAATCTCGTCAATTTTTTTACCCCGCTTAGCGCAGAGGCCATTAAAAAATTTGAAGGTAAGATTTAACAGCGGAGCTAGTGGTCGCCACCCGGTATGATTTCGAGCCGGGAATTCTTAATATGAGAATGAATTAACATGGTGTGCTGTTTCTTCACTACATCAAATTCACCTGCAGCTACCAGTACAGGTACGGCGATACGTGTATAATCCTTACCCCTCTTTAGGGAAGATGCCTCAGTTGTTCGGAATTTCCGAACAACTGAGGCATCTTATGACACTAACTTAACTATACGATGTTATCGTTAGGCCGTTTAAAGTTTTGCTTCAAATAGAAATTTTTAGGATATTTGTAGTATGAAAGCAGTGAAAAAAACAGCTACGGATAAATCTGCCGGCGGTAAAAAAGCTGCCGATAATAAAGATAATCCTTTTTTTAAATTGATGGAGGACAAAAAGCGTATTGCCAAAGCGGTAAGTGAAAACGTGTCATTGTCATCACTTGAGGATATTAAGTTTGTCCGCCCTCTATGACATAGAAAAAGCCGACGACGGCACTTCTTATAAGTTCACTACAACTTCCGGATTAGTTTACGTTGCTTATTTTACTGAGTTTATCCTGCTCGATGTTAATGGCGAGGAAATTCAGGTCGTTTCATTCGGTTTTGCCTGTGACCGCCCCGATGAAACAAAAAGGCATGATAGTCGGGTCAAATTGACGATCATTTATATTGTTGAAGAATTTTTTGCGACTCAATCAGATGAAGCACTTTTGTATATGTGCGTGGATGGTGACGGTAAAGGTAAAGGGCATAATCGCTATATTACCTTCGGGCGCTGGTTTCGGGAGGCAGGCGGCCTGTTGGAGAAATATAATTTTGCATCCAGGGATCCCAAGGCCCGCTTCTATAGTTATTGGGGACTATAGATCTTAAAAATTGATACTCGTTTACAGGATGAAACCGTCTGGCTATCGCAGGCACAACTTTGTGAACTATTTCAAAAGTCGAAAGCAACAGTAAGCGAACATATTAAAAATGTTTTCGAGGAAGAAGAATTAGATGCCGGTACAGTTGTTCGGAATTTCCGAACAACTGCTTCTGACGGTAAATCTTATGACACTAACTTCTATAATCAATCCGGCGACTTCAAAGATCATTCCGAAGGCAGTCGTTCGGGAACCAAGGGCAATGGTTTTGATAGCCGGGCGTTTGAAGAGTTCAGTTCATTCTGTCGTTAAGTTGTGTAAATTTGTTATAATGATAGTTACCATCGCATAATCCGGCGAACCGTTGCTGACATATACAAACGGACAGGTCTAATGACAGTTAAATTAAAAGACATATCTTCTGAAGACATTGGTGATGTTTTATTGAAAGCAGAGAAATCGTTTGGCTTTAAGTTCAGCGACGACGAACTCAAGGATGTAAAGACATTCGGCGAACTATGTGACATTATTACGCACAAGACCCAGGGTGTTAATTCTGACGACTGTACCACGCAACAGGCATTTTATAAGCTCAGGGGAGCGATAGGCACAGCTCTTCAAATCGATAAAAAAGAGTTGACTGTTGATATGAAGTTGGAGGATCTGTTTCCACGAAAGCACAGACGAAGACAAATCAGAGAAGTTGAACTTATTTTAGGTTTTCAGGTCAAGGTGCTACAGCCGAAACAACTGTTAGTAACCCTGCTTATTGTCTTTCTATGTGCGTCTCTAATTGGATTGTTCTTTGATTGGCAGGCAGCGCTTGCAGGCTTATTACTATCAATTGCCGGATTCCGAATTTCGGAAAGATTTGGAAAGGAGTTTAGTCTTGAAACAATCGGACAACTTACGGAGAAGATTGCAAGAGAAAATTATAAAAAAGTAAGGCGTAACGCAGAAACAATAAACCGGGTTGAGGGGATTTGATTGTAGAGAAACGTAATAATAATGGTATTTTAGTGCAATGAAACTGAAGAACTTTATCCTCTGTCTTATAATATCTGCTCCCATTATAAGTTATGCACAGCCAACCGATCCTGCACTTATAAAAAAGCTTAGCGTTAACGGATTTTGCCTTTGTAAAACATCCCTAAGCAACCTGAAGCAATCATTGCCCGACTTAAGGCAAGTAGAAGTAGAGGAAATGGATTTACCCAAAAAATGTTTCGGGCAAGACTCCAGATATATAGCAGGTACAGGTTATGTTTCTGATAAGCAGGCAGGGATAGTATTTCAAAAAGATCCGGAAACGGACTATATCAGTAAGATTAGATTGACCCGGCAGTTTAAAGGGAACTTACCCGACGGTCATTACATCGATTTAGGTTCGCTCCGCTTAAAATAATGTAAATCATGAGAAAGATTGTCTTTAGTTTAATCGTGTTACTATCCACCTCTGTTATTTTTCATGCGAAGGCTCAAACAAAAAAAACCGATAATTATGATTTTTTTGATTCTGTCGTAAATAATCACAATCAAATCTTTCAATTGTCTTGCATCCCATCAGCTGTTGAAATGGTACTGAAGTATTATAAAGTCGTAGGTTCTGATTTCTACGACTTGCAAAATGAATGGAAAAACAAAACTGATGGTTCTTTCCGTGACTTTAACAATAAAGAATTATACGGAATTACTTTTTTTCAAAAATTTGTATTGCCCCGGGATACAACCTTTCCGATAGACAGCCTTTTTCAAACTATAGAAAATGAATTGAAGTCTGGGAGAAAGGTGATTATCTCACTTCCGTCGGATACGGGCTGGCATATGTTTGTCATCTGCAAACAAACGCCGGATGGAGAATTTGTTTCATATAGCAAACTTGGAAGCCATACGTTAATACTTAGAAATACAAAAGAAATTGTGAAAAAATCTAACGGTACGGAAATCATGACTTACAGTACTCCCCCTGGTTTGTAGGGAAGAGGATATGCCAGTTTTTTATTCAGTAAGGAAACACCAGCAAATATTGAGCTGCCGTGTTATTTTTGGGGAAAGCTTAAAGCTCCTTATTTAACTGCACGCTGTTTAATAACCCTGGCTAATGTGGCTCGGTCAAGTTTCAATTTGTCGCCGTTCCAGATGGCTCTGTTAAAGGATCCGATAGTAACCTCTGGTGGCGAAAAAATTCGTTTCGAGGGTTTCTCGCATTCAGGCAATGATATCTTCGTTGTGTGCGATAGAGCGAAATGAGAGTGTATTGTTGTCGGTCGGTCGCAAAGAAGTAACCTTAATACGATCGGAAAACACAGTCAGGGAACGAAAGGTACCCTTGCCTGTGAAGTGGATAAAAGCACTTACGTCTGTGCAAACGTATCTTTCATGCTTTGTAACGCAGCTTGCTTTAAACTTGCTTCAATGACTCATCGATGTAGCTAATCTATCCCTGGCATTTGTGAAAAAGATACGAGGGAATTAAATAAGAAAAAGTAGATTACTCTTATTATATCCTCTTCCTACATCTTCGATCGGCAGCGAGCAATACGGCAGCATTACGGTAGCCTGGCGGTGGCAATGTGGCAGGATCTCAAACCAGGGTTAGAACAGGGATGGTACTATTTAACCCGTTTGAAGTAAACCCTGAGTCATAGCAGGTTGCTCCCCAAACCAGTACATTACAAAACGATTGTGAATTATATCTGTTAAATAGTAATTTTGATATAAGAGTTAAAAGATATGCCACAGAACATTTCAGCAAAGGAAAAGCGCGGATTGAATGAGCAACAATTGCAAATGCTGAATCTTTTTAAGAAGCCAATGGCAGAAGAAGATTACAATGAAATCAGACGGGCTGTAGTCAGGATACTGGCCCGGAATGTCGACATTGAAATGGAACAGCTCGAAAAGGAAATGGAACGAGGAAACCTATAATCAATGGGGCAAGGAACATATGCGTACGCCCTATAAACCATGAAGATTGTATTAGACGTTAATATTCTTTTACAATCTATTGGCAGAACCAGTCTTTACCGCCCAGCTTGGGCTGCGTACTTAAATGAGGAATTTCAGTTATTAGTTTCTAATTCAATGTTAATGGAATATGAAGAGAAAATAGCTGAAAAGACAACAGAAACAGTAGCTTTAAACGTACTGGCATTGATTGGTGAGGCCGTGAATACGCAGTATATAACAATATATTACGAATGGAATGCTATCAGGTAGGATAAATGGCGTATCCCTGATTTTTATTGATGTCTTATAGCTTCTTAATAATTAGCGTATGAGTGCTTTCCGGATGAGGGCTGGAGCAGATACCATATCGCTCAGAACATCCAGGAAGTGATTATATTTTGCGAGAATTGGATGCACAACGGGAGTAGCATTGGTTTCGTTAGTTTTTTGGTAAAATTTCCTGCAGCCGATTCCATGGAAGTACCTGCATCCCATTACTTCTTTTTTGTAAGTCGTTTCCAGCATATATAACTGCTCCGGCCGGAGAGCCTGTTATTTTTTCCCAAAATTGAAGATTTTTAAAGTAATCACTGGTGATTGTTTTTCCGGCCTTTACTTCCACGGGATATAAATAGGTGCCTTTATCTATAATAATGTCTATCTCATTTCCGCTGTTATCACGCCAAAAGTAAAGATCAAAGGGAGTATTCCTGTTGTAGCGATCTTTTATGAATTCACCGACGACATAATTTTCAAAAATGCTTCCTTTTAAAGGATGGAGAGTCAATTGAGAGACACTTTTTATGCCTAATAGCGAGCAGGCAACACCAGTATCGCAAAAGTACAATTTCGGCATTTTAACCAGCCGCTTGTTGAAGTTTTGGTGATGCGGTTTTAATAAATGTATAATAAAGCTACTTTCAAGTACACTTAACCACGAAGCAATCGTTTTGGAATCTACCCCTGCCTCTATAGCCAGGCTGCTCATATTCAACAATTGTCCAATACGACCTGCGCATAACTTCAGGAATCGCTCAAATTGATTTAAATTACTAATGTTTTTTATTTGTCTTACATCCCTTTCGATGTACGTAGAAATATAATTAGGTAACCACTTCCCGGGGGGGATTTGATTATCAAATATCGGAGGATAGCCGCCGGAAAACAACGCCTCTTCAACAGAGAGTGATCTTTGAGCCGCCTTCTGTACTTCTTCAGTTGAGAAGGGGAGTAAGTACAAATAACCAATTCTGCCGGCCAGGCTTTGAGATATATTCTCTTGCAATAAAAAGTTATTAGACCCTGTTAAGATGAATTGCCCTTTTTCAGAACTTTCATCAAGAATCTGTTGCAGATACGAAAATAGTTCGGGAACACGCTGCGCCTCATCAAAAACAGCTCCTTCTTTGTATTGTTCCAGAAAACCGCGTGGGTCTTCCTGTGCAAATCTTCGTGTATCGGGATTTTCCAGCGACACATACGGCTTACTGCTGAAAACATTTCTGGCAAGGGTTGTTTTGCCCGATTGTCTTGGGCCAACAATAGCAACAGCCTTAAATTGCCTGGCCAGGATTTTTACCTCCCCGGTAGCTTCCCTTATAATCATAATGCAAATTTACAATTTCGGAATTGAATTCCGAAATTGTAAAAATATAACAAAGCTACAACTCCATGACCTCACAAAAAACAACAATTCCTGAGTTCCGGATGGTAAAGGAGATGATCAGATAGCTGATTTGGCAAATGTCACGATTGAATTTGTACAGAAAGTTCGTTCAGAACTGGCAAAGAAAAAGCGATAGCTGCATTTCACTCTCCAAGGAAAGCTTCAAGTTACAACCGATACGGATCACTTTTACGCTTTTACCTTAAAGACCAGAGTTCCGGGATTTGGTAAATAGAATAACCTACCAGTATTTTGAAAAAAAGCTCTTCTCTTTCGTTCCGTATATTAATCACGAGCCTCTGCAAAGAACTTGACTGATTATTAGCTCAAACATGGGGCGCAATAGTAAATCTTCCTTTGATGCACTTTGCCCAACTGCTCCATGAAAAGAAACTGCTTGGATGTCCAATGAAGGTAAGCTTAGCTGAACATCCCTCGGCTGGATTGGATAAAGAGCCCGTTCTTAGCGAGTTTTGCCTGATCTTTACCACACAAGCCATTTTCATTAATGAAGTTACGGGTGAACCGAAAATTTTCTAATTTAAGCCCGACTTCAAACCTATTTAAAGGGTAAGAGTGCGTAATTAGTCTGTTAAATATCTTTCGGAATAGTTATTCAGGTTCGTTAACAACATTGAATCCGATAAAAAGAACTTTTGGCTAACATTTCTTTGTCTGGTTGATTTGAAAAACTCGATTAATAATGTCAGTTCATCTGAGTTTAATGAAGAGTAGGCATTATAGACGGATACCTTTTTAAACTCATCAAAGTTGATACTGTTTATTTTTTCGTTAATCTTAGCCGTACTCCAATTTTTCGTTTGTCCTGCAAATTTTATTCTTGAAGTGCAATAGGCGGTAAAAAAATCTTTTAGTCCACTTGTGTTCACGAGTTCGTCAATAAGTTTGCTGTTGTTGTTTGATGGCATTGCCATTGCGGGAGGCGGGCCTTGTGCCAGAACGGAGATAGAGCCTGTGAGAAGTGTAATCAGAAAGAGTATTTTGATCGATTTCATGGTTTAAAATTATTAGACTAAAGTATTGAAAAAGCATGAGTTTGAAGAGTAAATATTGAGCTACTCGAGCCTGTATTTAGTTCCAAAGTTCTTGTCGTCTGTAATTATATGATACTTAATGTTAAACCTGTTTGCCACAAAAAAATATGGAATCATTTCAGCTACCAGTGAATTGGAGAAGAACAACAATTCACTGGCTTTATTCCAGCCGGCCTTGAGTACATAATCGGAAGACCGGTCGCCTATAAAAAAGTTTCCATACTTCGGTATTTTATTATTCTTTTTAATGACCGAAATATGCAAAGGGCCATCGTTATGAATACTATTATAACGGTAACAGGCTAACACGTATTTGCCATCGGGAGAAGGACTCTGTGAAACTATATTAAGAGTGTCTCCGGGATTGATATAATCAAAAGGAGACACATTTACCCTTATTCCGTTCATGGTTGTATCGGGCATATGAGCCTTTACTCCCGACCGGATAGATTCCATAATGTCGGCTTTGTCAGACAGTGTACCCATATTGGCCTCCCTGAGGTCCACCTTCTTTTAGTACATTATTAACGTTTATTGTAAATAAAACATACATTAGCCAGTACAGGGGGGAGAAATGCAGAGTTCGTTTTCGTTAGTTATGTGCTTAAGAATTAGGAGGGTAAAAGGCGTGTAGCACATCCTCGAAAGCAGACTGAGGTAAAGCTTCAGCAAAACAGATAATAAAATATATACGGAGTACCAAAAGTTCTGTTTTACGAAGATACGTTCGACCATGCATTGTGAAAGGAAATTATGTGGTTATAATTCGATTTACAGGGATGTTAAAAGCCAAATTCGTTACGGCTTATGAAAAGGATGATATTTCAAACATTCTAAACTCGCCAGACTTCATTAAGTGTAAAGAATTTTTCGGTGAAAAGGCATAAAAAAAACGTTGATTCGGGTTCAACGTTAAAAACCTTTGTAGATTCCATACCAAGGGTAAAGAACAATGCAAGGGTAATGAATTAATGCGTTACCTGCAAATATTTTCCCTCCTTCCGGTTTCCCGTAAAATAATCCCTCAGCCTTCCTATAGCTTTGAAATATAATCAAAGCCGCAACACCATGACCTCACAAAAAACAATCAAAAATGACCGTGGTCATTTTTTTCTATCAACATACCCTGTAACTTTCATAAAACTTTATTCAACAGCAGAAACAAACTAACCAAATACCGTTCAACCAAGCCAATCACAATATGGACTTTCGAGATTCAATACTGCAGTTTGCGCCCTCACCTCCCTTTATACAGTTGCTGGGCTACGATGTATTTAACCCTTTCGAAGTGAACCCCAAGTTCATAGCCGACATCGGGATCAAGAAAGGGGAGAAGGTAGACTACGCCATTATGCGCGAAGGCAAGCCTATCCTGCTGATCGAATGTAAACACTACAGCGAAAACCTCGACCCGCACAACTCGCAGTTGTTTCGTTACTTCCATACCACGGAAGCGAAGTTCGGACTGCTCACCAACGGCATCACCTTCCGGTTTTATACCGACCTGGTGACACCTTTCACCACCATCACCAAGAAGGCCTTCAACCTGATCGTGAGCGACCTCATAAACGACCGCCTCAAGTCGGCACTGAAGACTGAAACCGCCGAGGCCGAGCCGCTTACCGGGGAGCAGGAAGAGCAGGATGTAAAGGTGGAAAACGGAATTGAAACCACCCAGGAAGAAGCAGAGGCATACCTCATCATCAAGTCGATCCTCCGGCAGAAGATCGACCCCCAGCGGATCCATTTAAGAGATGCGCAGTCGTATTGCGCCATCCTGTTCGACGATAACAACCGGAAGCCCATCTGCAGGCTCTATTTTAACGGGAAGAAGAAGTTTGTGGAGATTCCGGATGAGAATAAGAAGTTCAGCAAACATGAGATACAGGTGCTGTATGATATTTTCGGGTTGGGAGATAAGTTGATGGAGGTGGTGGAGGGGTATGAAAGGTCTCGTAGACGGATGATATGGAGATGCAATTTAATAGAAAGTATAGCACTCTGTTAGATAATTTAGCATTATGGAATTTGAGAAAAGAAGAAAACTCTTAAATTATAGAAGAAAGAAGAGTGAATCGTTTACTGCGTTAAAAAAGACAGTGAAATCAACATGGTATTACATCTACTATTTTGGAATATACGAAATTCTCTTTTTGTTTGTGGAAAAGGAAAAAGATGCTCTTCAGAAGTTGACCGATAACGAATACAGAGAGATCTTTATAAAAGGACGAACCAAAGAACAAATTCAGATGAGTTATCAAAAAGCATGGGAGGCAAAAAACTTTGAGATTGATCTTTATTGGAGACGCGCGACTTATTTCTGGGCTTTTCAAATAGCAAGTTTTGCGGGTTATTTCACTGTGCTGAATTCTAAGCAATTTGAGGAGAATAATCCTAAAGATCATGTAATATTATACTTTGTTGTATGCATTGGCTTTATTACTGCTTTAGCGTGGGCTCTAATCAATCAGGGTAGTAAAACATGGCAAAGGCATTGGGAGATACATGTTGATATGCTTGAAGATGAAATAACCGGACCTCTTTATAAGATTGTCACGACAGCTAAGACTTATTCAGTGTCAAAGATAAATGATTTAGTTAGTCGATTTTTTACATGTGTATGGATACTTCTGGCTATCCACTATTTCGGCAATTATATTACATTTAATCCATACTCTAATGGCGGATTAAATTGGATAGTTATTTTGATAAGTATAATTGTATTATTCTTTGTTGGATCTATGCAATGGGGATATGGACGTGGTAGATTTGGTGAGAGAGTCGTTCGGTTTTATTCAAGAAAGTTTAAACCACAGTAACTATAGAGGCAAGATACTTTAAGAAGATGCTGATGGATATTTAAAGATTATTGAGTATATTATTATACATATGACTACTAGTTTTTATACTGATTTTACAGAATCGGAGAAGGAGGTTTTAAAAAGGTCTGATGTTATTGATGCCCTAGACAAGCTAAATAGTCTTTTGCTACAAAATAAGCGAATTTTCCTGATTGGTGCAGGTTGTTCTAAATGCGTGGGATTGCCACTTATGAATGAACTTACGACTAATGTTTTAAATGCCTGTAAGGCTACTGTTGCAGGTAATATCCTAAATGAAATAAGAAAACAATCAAACGATAATGGAACTATAGAAGACTTCGTAAGTGAATTAATTGATTATCTAGCTATAGGTGAAAGAAGATCTGCGCTTTGCGGCGATGAAGCTAATGCAACAAAAATAAAAATAGGGGAAGTAGAATATGATTGTTCAGTTCTTAGAAGCTCGATTAATTTAATAAAGGAGGAAATAAGAAAAGTTATTGATCAGAAAGTTAATATTGATATTCATCGTTTATTTGTTAGGCATTTACACAATACTCAACGACCAGGCAAACCGAGTGAAAGGGAGAAGGTCGATTATATAATTTTAAATTACGACACGTTGTTCGAAGATGCCTTAGCTTTTGAAAATATAACGTTTGTTGATGGCCTTAGCGGGAACTCATCTGCATATTGGTGTCCTGAATTGTTTTGTGCAGAAAATCAGTATGCCAGAGTAATTAAGCTTCATGGTTCAATAGACTGGATCTTATTTGATAAAGATAGCTTACCTAGAAGAGTAAGTCCAAGAATTATTGATGGAAGAGTTGCGACATCGACCATGATTTACCCAGCTACGACCAAGTATGCAGAAACCCAGCTTGATCCATTCGCAAGGCTATTTGATGTAGCGAGATCAAGCCTCAAAACATATAAGGAATCTCAAAAGGTATTGGTTATAATAGGGTACAGTTTCGGAGATGCACATATAAATAGAGAGGTTGAAAACGCTCTTTTGACTGCGGAAGGTCACTTAACTGTGATTATATTCGCAAATGATGAGAATAACATAACTATAAAAAGATGGCGACACTCGGGAATGTTCGGTAAGAATGTACTAGTATACGCTGATAAAGGAGTTTTTCATGGAACTAAAGAAATCGTTTCTTTGAAGAATGGAGAAGCCCTTGAATGGTGGAAGTTTGAAAAATTGACCAAATTAATAAGAGGAGAAGCATGAGAAATATTGACGATCCTAGACATGTAATAGAAAATTTATTTATAGGGGAAATAATTGAAGTCGATGGCTCTCACATCGTTGCAGAACTTGATAAGTCTTTATCTGAATTAGCGCGAACTTATGAAGGGAACACCTATTTGGTAGGTCAATTTGGTTCTATTATCAAAGTGCACTTTGCCCATAAGATTCTTTACGCATATGTGGGGCGGTTAAGAATGAGGTCTGAGTATGAAGCTGAAAAGGGGATAGTTGTTACTGACGCTTCAGATGAAAGAGTAGTGGAAGCGGATCTTTTCGGAGAAGGGACATGGATTCTTGATTCAGGAGAATGGAAATTGTCATTTGGTCGAGGCGTTTCCTCTTATCCTCTTCCTCAACAATATATATATCTTACTCCACAATCTGAACTTAAATACATATTTGGGAACAATAAAGAAGACGTAATTTTACTGGGCGAGCATGTAAGCTCAAGCGGTACGCCGTGTTACGCCAATATTAATGAATTAGTAGGCAAGCACACAGCGATTTTGGGCTCTACGGGATCAGGTAAATCTGGGACTGTAGCTAAAATTATGCATTCTTTAATTGATTATGGAAAGGATAAGGAGGCTTGGAATCCTAGAATTATAGTTTTGGATCCACACAACGAGTATAGCAAAGCATTTCCGGCAGGCAATCTGCTTTCAACAGACGAGGGCACTTTAAAACTTCCCTACTGGTTTCTAAGTTATACAGAAATTGTCAATTTGGTAATTGGGAAAACGGAGTTTGCTGCGACATCTCAAACAAATATAATTAAGAACGCTTTGCTTGTAGCAAGAAAGGAAGGCGCTGCAAAAATTGGTTTGGACCCGGATAAAATAAATGTTGATTCTCCTATACCGTTTCTTTTAACCCGGTTTAAGGAGGTTATTGAAGCCGAGAAGCCACCCCAAGCTTCTAAACAGGATTCACATAATTCAATACTTCAAAAGCTTGAAAGCTTGGAAAGGGATGTACGTCTAAAATTCATGCTGGAGGAATGGACGGTCGAAGCTGACCCTTTTATTGAGATCCTAACACTATTAATTTCAAAAAGTCAACCATGCATTATAAACCTTTCTGGCGTTCCAGATGAAGTGGCGGGAATAACAAGTTCTGTTATTGCTCGTACACTATTTAATTTAAAAGTTTGGCAAACATTAGAAGAAAGAAAACAAGATCCTATGCTCTTAGTTTGTGAAGAGGCTCATAGATATGTGCCAAATCGAGGTGAAGCGCAGTATGAAGCTGCGCAGGAAGCAATTAAAAGAGTGGCAAAAGAAGGTAGAAAATATGGTATAGGCTTATTGCTTGTTTCTCAACGGCCTGGCGAATTGGAGCCAACAGTGTTGTCTCAATGTAATTCATGGCTTGTTCATCGGATTACCAATGATAATGATCGTGAGAGCATTAAATCTTTTTTTCCCGACAGTATGTCCGGGTTAGTCAAGATGTTATCAGGACTTCGACGTAGAGAGGTTATATTCGTTGGACAAGCGGCTGCATTACCTTCACGTATTTTGATTGAGAATTTGGACGATGACAAGTTGCCAAAATCTAATGATATATCTTTTACGAAGGGATGGGTAAATGCTTATTTGTCAGAGGAATCATTAAATCAACTAGCTAAACGTTGGCGATATTTAGTAAGGGAATAGAGGATAAAATCACTATTTTAACACAGGCATTTCTGTTACCAATTTCGATAATAGTCAGGAACAACTGGAAAATACTATGGGGTGGAAGACTTAGAATCTTTTAGTGAGGAAAGGCTGGCTTTTAACGCTAACCTGGTACGTAGCATCATCTACTCGTTGAGCTGGTCATGTTTTCCGATCATCAGTCAAAAATTCGGCACTCTTTGTTCAAATCTGGGAGTTATGAAACGAAGCACTAGTCATAGTTAACAATTTAAGCTGATTTCAATCTCACTTCTCGTTTTTGCAGTTATCAATTAATCTGAAATAATCAATCCGGACAACCGCCAGTTCATTATATTATCGATTCTCACGTCCTACTTGTTTAAATCTTCTGCAGGGCAGCAGTCCCTTCCTTTCTTCATAGTATTATCACACTCCTGTTGTTGTAATGCCATATCGCCAAAAAGGCATCGCGTTGCCATAGAAAAAAACATTTCCGTTTTCTATTCTAGCCGGACATAGTCTTGATTTCTCTACATGGATTAAGCCCTGCGTTGAACCCTTAAATTAGAAAGGGACAGTAAGTAAATAAAAAGCACTGCTGAACTATCCATAGAAATTGAAGACTAAAACTTACCTTCCTCGCTTAAGCCGCTATCGAGGGAAGGGTAAGGACAGGGATAAGCATACATAAGTTTTTATTTCCTTTTTGGATACTTCCTTTTCATTAATGTTCCCTTTTATTAACTCGGTAAGGTCTTTATAATGAATTCCTTCGGTGGTTAGAGATTTTGTTCCAAATCCGATTAAAAATTTGTCTTTATCCTTAAGTAACGGATCAAGTTGCGATTTTGCATTAATTACTCTTTTGGTCATAATTGTGTTTAGTAAATTTAGGTAACCTTTAGTTTGCCGATAATATATCTATCTTCGATTTTATATTCTACGTTTATTCACATAATCAAATATAAATTCTTCAAATAACATTCACAATGCCAGGAAACAGTAAAGTCTTTGGATCCTTCAGGGTAGCAGCTAACGAAGAAGTAAAGGTCGTTGGACGAGCAGGTGTTTGAGCAAACATTAACCAAAGCCAAGAGGCCGCAGACCAACAGTATTTGTGACCGCTTCCACAGGACGATACAAGATGAATTCTATGCCATTGCATTTCGGAAAAAAGTTTACCGTAGCATTCAGGAACTACAGAAGGATCTGGACCGCTGGATGCACCATTATAATCAGGAGCGTACTCATTCAGACTCGCCTTTGAACGAACAGTATAGCTTTATAAATAATTCTATTATAGAATTTAACACCACTGTCGACCTAAAAGAAAGTGTTGTAAGAGCAAAAGTCTTTCGCCATTCAGGTTTCATGGATTCCATTCGTTATATTTGATTATAAACCATAACTATCACAATTCATGGGTCAAAAAATTGGAATACTGGCCTACGGGTCTTTGATTAATGACCTAGGCAAAGAAATAGAACCGCTTATAATCGACCGGATAGCTTGCTTTACGCCATTCGCTATCGAGTATGCTAGGTTAAGTAGCACTAGAGATGATGCTCCCTCACTTATTCCTGTGAAAGAAGGGGGTGCTAAAGTGAAAGCACAAATTCTGGTACTGGGATTTAGCACTTTCTTGACCCAAGCTGAGGATATGTTATGGCGGCGAGAAACTCGGCAGAAAACGAATGTTAAACTATACCCGAGGAATAAGGAGCCTGGAAAAAACTCAGTTACCGTCATACGAATAGATAATTTTGAGGGAGTTGACCAGGTAATTTACACCTCGATTCCTTCTAATATTAGTTTGAACTCTCCGGACATTTTAGCTGGCTTGGCTGTGCAATCCATTTTGCAGGAAGCTGGGGAAAGGAAAATAGATGGTGTGCGATATTTGCTGGACGCGAAGCGAAATGGCATCAAGACACTACTTTCTGAGGCCTATGAACAAGAAATTCTCAAACAAACGGAAACTAAAAGTTTGGAGGCCGCTATTGAGAAGTTGGACGCCTTGCGAACGGCGCAGTTGGAACGAGCCGCAGCGTTTCAGCAACAAGAATTACAATATTTAGAATTTACTAAAGGCCGTAGTTAATGAATTTCGAAGAAAGCGATATTAATTTTGATCGTATTGATTGGCGTCAATTTGAGGAGCTATGCTTCGACCTTCTAATGAAATACCAGTATCACGACATGATCTGGCATCAGGGCAGTGCAGATGGTGGAAGGGATATCGAAGGCTTGTCCACGGTAGTTAATCCCTTATTGGGCTCTTACACGGAAAAATGGTTTTTTGAGTGCAAATTTTACACAGGCGGTGTTCCTATGAATGAACTAGTAAACAAGATCGGTTGGGCAACGGCGCATTGTGTAAAACATTTTGTTTTAATAACGAATACCCATCCGACCAAAGACACTTGGGATTATCTTAACAAAACCCAGGAAATAGCCAGTTTTAAAATACATGTTATTGACGGAAAAAAGATCAAGTTAATGTTATTAGCGTTTCCCGATTTGATTGTAAAATACTTTGCGGATGATACGGTAGCGTGGGTTAAGAATTTGGTTCGGCAATGGCTTTTTCAAAAAGCACTGCCTGAAGTAAAAACACTTGCCAGGTTGGCGGAGATTGTCGATCCGGCCAAATTAGCTAAAGAAGAGTTGGTATTTCTAATGATGGCTTATCAATCAAGTGATTATGACGAAGACGATCTACCCATTGACTTTGAACCATTTGATTTTGATTTCCTTTGGCCTGAAATTGTTAAATATGAAAACGAAAAATATCCTATCAGTCTGAATGATGTATTTCTTTACCAGGATCGTGATTGGCTTCATCTCCGATTGATGAGTTCCACAATTGAACAACTCGATGAATTTGCTTTCGCCATGCAACACGAAATTGACGATGTAGGACATATTCAAATAACGTTGAGAAGAACCGGTAAACAATTTGCTGTTAAAATTGCCATCAACAAGCCTCAACCATGAAAGTTGTATTAGACACTAACATTATTTATGATGACTTCAATTTTAAGAAGCCCAATAGCCAGATTTTACTACGTGAATTGAAAGGGGGCAAGTTGACACTGCATGTCCCTGAAATTGTATTAGACGAAATCGTCAACAAATTCCGGCAACGTATGGATAAGGCACATAAACAAATCAAATCTGAGTTAGATACGATTAAAGAACTGGCGTTGGAAGAATTAACTAGCCCAACGAACGACCAGGTGATTAGTGATCTGGTCAACAACTACCGTGATAGATTGATGTCTCTATTTGAAGAATACGATGTTAAACTAATTCCGTATCCCAAGACTGATCATCGGTTCTTGGCAAAAAAGGCAATGTTAAAAACAAAACCTTTTAATACGAATGAAAAGGGTTATCGCGACAATCTCATTTGGGAGAATATTAAATCTTTGATCTCAGGAGCTGGCGAAGAAATAGCATCCCGTCCAGAACTGGTATTTGTGACAAATAATCATACTGATTTTATGGCCGGTGATAAGCTGCACGAGGACTTGGTTAATGAATTAGATGAACAGGATTTGCAGAGCGACACGGTGGCCGTCTATCGAAACCTAAAGGAGTTTGTCGACAACGTATTGAACTTATATGTCGTGCAGGAAGATGTCTTCAGAGAGCGGCTCAATGCAAATGATTTTTGGGATTTTGAATTGAAGTCAATTATTGAAGAGTATTTAGATAATGAATATGTTGGCCATAACCTTAGTAAGTTCGAGTTTTCTGAGCCAGGCGATTACCCAGATGAAGACCGGGAGATCACTGCTTATCATGAAAATTTTCAAATCCGCGATTTAACAGTAAAAAAACTGAGTGCCGACGAATTTGTGGTTGATGCTAAGATTGATATTGAAACCGAACTTGAATTTTTTGTAGATAAATCAGATTATTATTCAAGCAGAGATGAAGAATATGCTGTAATAGACTCTGACTGGAATAAACATGTGATGCTCGTCGGCCAAACGGAGACCATCCCATTTGACGTGACATTAATTGTGAACAGCAAATTAAAATGTCAAAGTATAGAGCTGAACAAAACCGATTAAATGTGACAAATCCTCTTTGGATTTTACTAATATTTTTAGTATTATTGCTTGCTGTCGTTTTTGGAAGTGATAATTATGTTAAGGTATTTTTTAATCTATATCAATATTGTTAGTTTTATAGGAGTAAAAAGTTATAAATCAAATACATTTCATCGCCAATCCAACGTAATGGCAGAATTCACAAAATCAAATCCTGATGTTTTATCAGGAGAATTGGACGTTAGTCCTGATCATTATGCTAGCATCATCGATCATATACAGGAAGATTGTAACATTAACGACCGGCTACAGGCCTCATTTCATTTTATTAAATATCACGATTGTGTCAATCGTGAAAGTGATTTCTTAAAAACGCTTTCCGGATACCTCGTTCAATATTGTTTTTCTAAACAACGTTATAAATCAGCCAACGTTTTTGAGATCCAACAACTGTTTATAGAGGCCAGGGATAAGTTTTTTAATCCTAAAGACTCATCCAATGGTCGAAGTGGTGCAAGCCGGTCGGGGGAGCTAGGTGAAATCGCTCTTTATTTTCTTTTAGAATCATATTTAAAATCTCCGCAGATCGTTAGTAAAATGGCGCTCAAAACCACTGGGGGCGAAAATTATAAGGGCTCGGATGGTATTCATGTAGGCATTGTAAATAATAAAAAGTGTTTTTTTTACTGTGAATCCAAGTTGAATAAGGTGAAGGATAACGCATTTAGTTCCTGTATTGCTTCAGTTATTAATTTTCACTTAGACAAAAAGGATTTCGAGGTATCTGTTGTCAATAATCATATTGAAATAGAAAACGATAATCTGCGGCAAGCGGTTTTAGACTTTTTAAACCCTTCCAAACCGAAAGGGGATGATTGGTTGGAAGTAAATGCATGTTTTATTGGGTTCGATTGGCCGAATTTCATAGATATCGAGAAGTGCCAGCCTAACGAAGCCCTAATGAAGAAACTGACAGATGATTTAAAATTGGAAATTGAAACCATCAAAAAACACATTACTGATACTATTATATTTCCTACTATAAAACACCGTTTTTTCTTTTTTGTGATGCCATTCAAGGATGTTGAAAACATGCGCAAGAATTTTTTGAAATTATTGTATGGAGGGAAATAATAAAACATCTATTTACGATGAGTTGGCAACTTCGATTGTTGCATCAGAGCGGTTTAAAATATATTTGTCGCTGATTCGTAACGAGCTATTGAATACGTTCGAGCCTAGTAGGCAGCAGAATGATATAACTAAGGAGGATTTGAAATTTTTATTGGAATCCGCTTCTATTTTAGCTTGTGCAACTTCGGACGCACACAAACAACTTGCTTATGCTATTACGGTAAATGTCTATAACCAGTTCAAATCAGAATATGAGGATATTGATCGAATCGCCTCTTTTCTCTTATTGAGGCTTGGTAATTTCCCGGGGTTTCAGTTACTTAAAAACAGGGCAGTTGAACGAGCATTAGAAAAGGAATTGGCCGATATTAATATCAGTCAGCAATATGAGGTCATTTCAAAAAGTATTGATAACAAAGTTTCCGTGAATGGAACTGATCTTTATCTGACAGATTTTCAGCGAGACGCATATCATAGTCTCAGTATTGGGCAAGATTATAGTTTTTCAGCACCTACCTCAGCCGGGAAATCTTTTTTAATGATTTTGTTTATTATAGAACAACTTCAACAGTGCCCTGAACTTACTATCGTGTATGTCGTTCCTACAAAAGCCTTGATCAACCAAGTTAAAAATGATATAAGAGGCGCCTTTAATCGCTATGATATTCAGGGCGTTGGAGTGCATTCTTCTACAACTTCTTTTGAATTGACGGAGTTGCAAAGCGCTCCAACTGATAAAACCAAACATATCTACATACTTACCCAGGAACGGTTAAGCCACTTGTTATCAAGACGCGATATTCCTTTTGTTATTAACACTTTGATTGTTGATGAAGCGCAAAAAGTTGGTGACGGATACCGCGGCGTATTATTGGAAAGAGTGATTACACAAACAGCGCGTACTTACCCGAAAGCCAGGATTGTATTTTCTTCACCCTTGGCGTCCAATCCGGAGTTTTTCAAAAAATTCAAGCCAGAATTACAAGAATCGAGAACAAACAATTCGCCGGTACATCAAAATGTACTCTTTTTGAATAGCAAGAGAAAGGACACTTTTTTGTCGGTGTTGCATGACGAAGTAGAAGCTCTGATTGAAGATAACGACCTTCAAAAAGGATGTCCAAGCGCTAAACGCGCGAAGATGGCTTATTGGGCATTTCACTTAGGAAAAGGACAGTCTAATATTCTCTACGGAAATGGCGCGGCCGAAACTGAAGAGCTGGCCAAGCACCTTTCCGATTTATTACCGAATGTGCAAGATGAACGGATCGAAGAATTTGTCAATTTTATTCAGGACAATATTCACGGGGAGTACACTTTGATCACCTGCTTGCGTAAAGGTGTTGCGTTTCATTATTCGACCATGCCGCGGGAACTAAAGGAAAAAATTGAACTTTTATTTTCAGATGAAACTGTTCCGGTGAATTATTTATGTTGCACCAGTACCCTTTTGGAAGGAATGAACATGCCTGCAAAGAATGTCTTTATCATTGATCCTACCAAAGGACAGGGGAACCACATGGGTAAATTTGATTTTTGGAATCTTGCAGGTAGGGCAGGACGACTATTAAAGGATTTTTATGGCAATATCTATTGTATTGACCCAAACTCTTGGAACGATGAAAGTTACATCCCTGAAAGATCTATTGAAAACTACACCATTGAAAGTTCCACTGAAAATGTTTTGGTCGATAGAGCAGTAGATTTAACCAGCTACCTACAAGATGTTGACCAAGTTTTTCCAGGTAAAGATAAAGAGCTATTAGAACAAACATCATCTACTTTTTTGATTAATTCGCTGAACGATCCAAGCGATACTATCGGCAAATACCTTAATGACCATAAGATTACGATGGAAAGCCAGCAGGTAACTGCTATCGAAACTGCGATTACCGGAATTATCAATGAAAACGTGTTACCCGATTTTGTAATCCGGAAGAATCCGGGCATCGATATGAGGTTGCAAAACCGGCTATTTGCGTATTTCAGCACTGTGCCTACCAGTGTATCGGTGCCGGTTTATCCAGCAGCCTTTGAATTTTATAATTCTATAGTTAATGTTTACGACGTTATCAATACCATATTTTTGGCTTCGGCAGACACCCGTATGATTAGACGTTATGCGTTCGTTTCTTCCGTCTGGATTAAAGAAAATCCTTTAGGTTACCTGATTCAGGAACAAGTAAAATATGAACAAAAAGAGAAAAAGTTTTCATCTGTAAATAAATGTGTAAGGACGGTAGTCGATTTAATAGATGGTATACTCACTTATAAATATGCCAAGTACACGAAATGCTACAACGATATTTTGGAGTACTATATTCAAACCATTAAGGCGGATGTTAAACTGATCAATATATCGGCTTATCTGGAACTGGGTGCATGCAACCCGACAACGATTAGCTTAATATCTTTGGGTCTATCCAGAACAACTGCCATAAGATTACGCACCCTGATCGGGCAAAATGATCTTGATCGCGCGGCATGTGTTAATTGGTTGAGTCAAAATTATACGCGATACAAAAACCGTTTGCCGGTAGTTTGCCAGGATGATTACGACAATAATTTTAACGAATAATGGATTTCGGCGATTTTTCAAAATTTGAACAGAATTTTCTAAACGGAAAGCTTGGCGTATTTGCAGATAAATATGTACGAATGCGTATTGTCTGGACACCCGAACAATTATCTGATGATTTTTTAAAGCACATCGAAGACGAACTGGTAGCCGATATCATTTATCTTCAAAATTTTAATGATAATCGTAGGCCTGGTTTCAATCCGATTCGCTCGATGGAATGGTTATCATCGCGCAGAGGGCATACTTGGGTATTAAACAAAGCAACCACCAAGTATAATAAAGATAAAGATGTAGCACGGAGAGGAAGCCCCATCGCCGAAAGGGTTCGCTTTGGCGACAGTGGTACTAAAATGTTTTATGACATCAATTTTGGTCTACAGGGACCGAATAGTCATAGCCGGGTGACCACCGAGGAATATCGTAACATCGACCTTAATCCCTGGACGATTAAACACGTTAACCATGAACTGCAAACTAAGCATGGCACTGATCTCAAGACAATACTTTACAACTTACCCTTAAACAGTTCACTGGTAGATATCACAGATCATTGGCTTGGAAATTATTATTATGATGAGAATAACCCGGCTTTAATACCATTGCTCAAAACGTTCCGATCAACATTCTATTATTACGTTTACAAAGGGAAATATTATGCCTCGGCAGAAAGCTTAGGTGAAGATAGATTTACCCCGGATTCACAATATTACCAATACGGTTTTGACCTCTGCGTGCTTAATTTTCATCAACAACAAGGGGCGGTATTTGATATCAAAGATTTCACAGAGGAAGAAAGACCATTGAAAATAATTTTAAATCAGCTGGCCAATGAGGCAGGTATAGATTACCACGCTGTCAGTCCCAATAACCTAGGCGTCAATGCTGATCATTTTTTTACAACTTACCAAAACTATTTTAACTCCAAACACATATCATGATCAAAGTAACCTGGAGGCCGCTCATGTTAACAGCCACCCAAAACACACCTTACTGGTACTCTTTAAAAAAAGTAAAGGATCAAACCACTGCTAGGTTTGCTAACGCGCTGGAATGTCAGATCAATGAAGACTTAAATGTTGGTCACGATATTTTATTAGTCGTTGGCATGAAAAAAGGAGCGGACAAATTCACTTGGGATTTCTCTTATGTTCCTGAAAGTGCCGATGGAAAAGAGGTTATTAGTTACATTAAGGAAAGGGGCTTTACCAATGTTGGATTGGATTTTATCTTCTAATGTCTTTGTTTCACTATACGACCTTTCCTACACTGATTGAACATATCCTGCCGACAAAAAAATACGCGCAAGTAATCTCAAATCCATTCCCCCGCAAAACCGTAACAAATGCGTAACGGAGCAAAATTTTGCGGTTTAAAAACAGTTGGTAAATTGCTTCTGTAAGTCAGAAAAGCACATTTTGCCTGATATATAAGGGCGGTAAGGCTAGAAGACTCATAATCTTTCAGTTGCTATTTCAATCAAACGATCCATAAATCGGGTAGAATAATTGACCAAGAGCAAAGAATATTATACTTGTGTAACACCGAAAATAGCAATATCCATATTTCGGAAAACAGGAATATTTTAATAGAAAGTAAATCGGCAAATAAGGATGTTGATTGCTGACAAAGCTAATCAATTGCTCTTTCCTCGTTGTTCCGCTTGCTTTTTTAGCTCATGATACTCTTCCAAAAGCTCGTAGTATTTTTCTTTCCATTTATTTCGATCTTTTTCCATCTCTTCAAGTGTTGTGATCTCTGGACCGGCGCGATGAATAAATGATTGCATTTCTGGCAAATCTGTCGTGAAATCATACCCTATCACCCTGCCGTACTTCTCCAATATCGTATAATCCAAATTTGCCTGTTTGATGTGGTAATAATAGGTGGTCCTATCAAATCCAGCTTCTGCAGCCACCTTTGATTTAACCAAGCCCTTTTTAGTAATAATCTTGCCTAATAATTCTCCCCTGTGCAAACCTTTTGATTTTATAATAACAATCAAAAGGTAACTATTATTAAATGTCTTTCTTTCTACAAAAAGACGTGAATTTTTCTACATATATGTTGAAATATGTAGAAATAAATAAAATATTTGCTATATTTGATGTAGAGAAATGTTGAATTTTATTTGAATGGTGAATTGCATCCCTGATAGATATATTCTTTTGATTTGCCCACCCACTTAAGCGATCCCGGAAATATATTTCTCTCTTCTGAAAGCACTAGGCGCCCTGTTTTCATTGGAATTTCTTAATTCTTAATTCAATGAATCTTACTAAAACTTACAGTAATGAAGCCATTCACAGGCTGCACAGAATCCCTATTGTTCTTTTTGAAGCATACAGACCAATTCTTAAAGCGAAGCGTTCGTTTAAAACGAAGAAATGAAAGCGCAAAAGAAAATGCTTTTCGCAACACTTCTGATCCCAACAACGATAAAACCTTAGGCCGCGCCCTGGTTATAGGATATATCATTCTTCTTATTATTCTCTCCATTTCGCAGGTCGTTTCAACTTTTGCACAGGCTCCGTCAAAAGGTCTGCAAATAGGAGATACGATACCCGAAAAGATTTGGCATCTCCCTCTTCAGGTGGCAGGTCATCCCGAAAATAGATCTACCATCACCCTGAATGACTTTCGCGGCAAGCTGGTGCTGATCGACTTCTGGGCCACCTGGTGTACCAGCTGCATCGCTAACTTTCCCAAAGTTGATTCCCTGCAAAAGCAGTTTGTCGAAAAGCTCCAGGTACTGATGGTTACCCGGGAAGGGGAGAACAAGGTGCTGCCCTTCCTGACCCGCTATAAGAAGAACCACGGCACTTCACCCGAGCACCCTAGTGTGCTTTCAGATACCCTTTTACATCGCTTGTTCCCACACCGCCTGATCCCGCACTATGTGTGGATCACGCCCGAGGGCAGGGTGGCTGCCATTACCGGCCCGGAGAGCCTGAATGCCAGGACTGTCAGGATGCTGCTTGCAGGTGCCCCGGCGCCGCTGTTTGTGAAGAAAGATCTGGACCCGGAAAAGCCTCTCTTTCTACCGCCTCTGCCTGAGGGCGCCAGATTGTACCAGTCCCTGCTGCTGAAAGGACATTATAACGGATTGGGCAGCGGCAACCGCCACTACAGCAACGACAGCTGCCGGGGCATCGCCGTTACCAACTCCACGGCCCTGTGGCTTTACCAAACGGCCGCCCTTGCTCTTTTTGAAAAGCACGGCGAACTGTTTACCGGCCGGCGCATGGTCCTGAACTGCAGTCCGGAGGTATCCTCCGGTGCTCCGCCCAACCAATACACCTACCAGTTGCTTTTGCCCGCAGGCAGGGAGGCCGATCTTTACAGCAGCATGCTGAGCGACCTCAATCGCTATCTGCCTTTCCGTGGAGTTATTGAAAATCGGCAGGTAAACTGCCTGGTGCTTCGCCTCAGGGGCAGTACGGCGATGCTCAAATCCAAAGGAGGGGAGCCGCTGAACCGGCTGCTGGACAAGGCGCATCCCCGGTTGCGGAACTCACCCTTACGCTACCTCGTCGTGCGCCTCAACCAGCTGAACCGGCTGGAGCTCCCGGTGATTGATGAAACGGACTTCAGCGGCAAGGTTGATCTCGATCTCGACACCTCCTTTGACGACCTTGCCTCCCTGCAGCGGGCCCTTAAGCCTTACGGCCTGGAGCTGGTGAAAGCGGTACGCAGCATCCCTATGTTAGTTATTTCTGATCATCCTTAATCATTCAACCCATAACCCCTTAACAAGTGAAACAGCTTCTATTTATCACATTTCTTGTTTGTGCCTCCCTGCCTGCATGGTGCAGGCAGGCCCTCAGCGGCAACGTTTATTCCGCTGATAACAACACGCCTCTTGCCGGGGCCTCCCTGCGCCTGAAAGGCAGCAGCACGGGCACCACCACCGGGCGCAGCGGAGAGTTCACCCTGCAGGTTAGCGGCAGCCGTGTTACAATCATCGTGAGCTACGTCGGCTTTAAAACCACAGAACTGGCCATCAGCCTTCCCCTGAAGCGCCCCCTGGAGATATTGCTTGAGCCCTCGGCAGAAAGCCTGCAGGAAGTGTCTGTCTCCACCGGCTACCAAACTCTTCCTCGCGAGCGCTCCACGGGCTCCTTCAGTCAGGTGGACCGCCGCACCCTCAATCAGCAGGTGAGCACCGACGTGATTTCCCGCCTGGAAGCTGTGGCGAACGGACTGGTGGTAGGCCGTACCAATAACACGGGCATCACCATCCGCGGGCTGAGCACCATCCTGGGCGACAAAGGTCCCCTGATCGTGCTCGACAACTTTCCTTACGAAGGCGATATTAACAACATCAACCCCAATGAGGTGGCGAGTATCACCCTGCTTAAAGATGCTGCCGCTGCCTCCATCTGGGGGGCACGGGCAGGCAACGGCGTGATCGTGATCACGACCAAAAAGGGCCGGTTTAACCAGCCCCTGTCGGTTGATTTCAGCTCCAATGTGTCCCTGACCGGCAAGCCCGACCTCTTTTATCTCAGGCAGATGTCCTCCTCAGATTTCATTGATGTGGAGCAGATGCTCTATGAAAAGGGCTACTATAACGACAAGCTCAGCTCGCCCGGGAAACCAGCCCTCTCACCGGTGGTCGAGCTGCTGGACCAGACAGGGCGAACAGTATCCGCTGAAGAAGCCAAAGCGCAGATCAATTCCTGGCGCAGCCTGGATGTCCGCAATGATTACCGGCAATACCTCTACCGGAGTGCGGTAAACCAGCAGTACGCCCTGAGCTTAACAGGAGGCTCGGGGCAGATGGCCTGGGCAGCCTCAGGAGGCTATGACCGTAACGTCAGTAACCTCGATGCCGCTTATAACCGCGCAAGCCTGAACTTCAACAGCAGCATCAGGCCCCTGAAAAACCTTCAGCTGAGTGCCGCAATTACCTATACACGCAGCGAAAGCGCTACCGGCAGGCCGGGCTACGGCGAGATCTATGCGAACACTTCTTACTTGTACCCTTATGCGCGGCTGGCCGATGAGCATGGCAACGCTTTGCCGCTGGCACGCAATTACCGCTCTTCGTATACCGATACAGCAGGGAGGGGTAAGCTGCCCGACTGGCGTTATTTCCCGCTCGAAGAATATAATCATACTCCCGGAACCACCATGACCCGCGACGCCCTGATGAACTTCGGCCTGAACTACCGCCTGGCAGAGGGCTTGAACCTCGATCTGAAATACCAGTACGAGCAGCAGCAGCGTGAGGGCAGGCAGCTCTATGATGCCGGAAGCTTCTATGCCCGCAACCTGGTCAACTCCTTCGCTCAGCTCAGCGCAGCGGGATCCTTGAGCTACCCGGTACCCCCGGGAGGTGTCCTCGACCTGTTGCAGCAGGATCTGAGTGTAAACAATGCCCGCGCGCAGATCAACTTCGACCGCTCCATAGGCAGGCATACCATCGTGGCCCTGGCAGGGGCAGAGCTGCGCAGCAGCCGCACATTGGCTAATGCCCACCGCAGCTATGGCTATAACCCCGACGTGCTCAGCTTCGGCAACGTGGATTATTCGGTCACCTATCCCTCTTTTGTGGATGGCAGCACCTCTTTCATTCCCAATAAAGACTCTTATGATGACTTCCTGGGCCGCTATGTCTCTTTGTTTGCCAATGCCGCTTATACCTGGCAGGGCAAGTATACCCTTTCGGCCAGTGCCCGCAGGGATGCCTCTAATCTCTTCGGGGTGAAAACCAACGACCGCTGGAATCCCCTCTGGTCGGCAGGGCTGGCCTGGGACCTCTCCCGCGAGAGCTTCTATAAGCTCGCCTGGCTGCCCGATCTGAAGCTGCGGGCAACCTATGGCTTCAGCGGCAACGTAAACAGCTCGCTGGCTGCCGTCACTACCATCCAGTACTTCGGTACAAACCCCTACCTGTTCACTCCCTACACCATCTTCAGCAACTACGCCAACCCCGAGCTGAAGTGGGAGACCTCGCGCATGCTGAACCTGGCGGCCGACTTCCGCACGCGCGACAGCCGCCTCAGGGGCTCTGTAGAGTATTACCGCAAGAAGGGCACCGACTTGCTCGGCCCTTCACTGATTGACTATACCAGCGGTACCGGCAGCAGCATCACTAAGAACGTGGCTTCTATGAAGGGCAGGGGAGTGGATATTGAATTGAACAGCGTCAACATAAAAGGTACACTGGGCTGGACTACCAGCTTTAACCTGAGCTTCTATAAAGACGAGGTGACCAGTTATTACCTGTTCTCTCAGCAGGGTGCCAGCTTTGTGGGCCTCAACAGCCGCATCGCCGGCATTGTGGGCAGGCCGGTATATTCGGCGCTGGCCTTCCGCTGGGGAGGGCTCGATCCGCAGACGGGCGACCCCCAGGGCTACGTGAATGGGGAACTTTCAAAAGACTATGCCGCCCTCACCGGCAGCGGCACTGCCATTGACGACCTGGTATATAAGGGACCGGCCATGCCGACGGCCTTCGGCTCAATGGGCAACACCTTAAGCTGGAAGGGTTTTTCGCTTACGGCCCGCCTGCTTTATAAGTTTGGCTCCTACTTTACCCGCCCGTCTATCGACTACTCCAGCCTGTTCAGCAACGGGGCCGGCCATTCGGATTACGCCCTGCGCTGGCAGCAGCCGGGGGATGAGAATACTACTTCCGTGCCTTCGGTCGCTTATCCTGCTAATTCACGGCGCGACCAGTTTTACCGGGGCTCTGAAGTGCTGGTGGAAAAGGGGGATAACATCCGCCTTCAGTATGTTAACCTCAGCTACGACATTGGTCAGCAGAAGCTGCGCACCCTGCCTTTTAAGTCGCTGGAGGTGTTCCTTAACCTGAATAACCTGGGCATCCTCTGGAGGGCAAACAAGCAGAACCTGGATCCCGACTATGCTTTTTCGGATACCAGCATCCCGCCCGCTCTTACCGTAGCCGCCGGGATCAGGGCATCTTTAAAATAAAGATTGAACAGTGCAGCATTTACATTCATAACCCGAGAACAATGAAAATAATAGTAAACAAACTCATTGCAGGCATCCTGTCTGCTACCTTGCTCTGCTGCCTGCTGGGCAGCTGCGACCAGTTTCTCGACGCCAGGCCCGACAAGAAACTGGTGGTTCCCGCTACGCTGGCCGACCTGCAGGCCATGATCGACAATTACAGCTCCATGAGCAGCAACACTCCCGGAGCGGGAGAGGCCAGCTCGGCCGACTTCTACCTTACCGATGCCGACTGGGCGGCCCGCGGTGAGTTTGACCGCAGGGTATATACCTGGGAAAAGGACCACCTCTTCGCTACCGGCGACCTGGGCAACGACTGGTCGTACTGCTTCGGCTCTACGTATATCTGTAATACGGTACTGGAGGGCCTCCCGAAGATCGGCCGCACCGCCGCCAACGCCGCAACATGGGACGACCTGAAAGGGCAGGCCCTGTTTTACCGCGGCATGAACTATCTGAATGCAGCCTGGGTATGGTGCATGCCCTACGATGACGAGTCGGGCGCGATGGGCCTTCCCCTGCGGCTTAGTCCCGACTTCAACACTCCGTCGCTGCGCTCCACGCTCAAAGAAACCTACGGGCAGCTGCTTGACGACTTGAAAGCTTCGGTTCCGCTGCTGCCCGCTAAAACAACGCATCCGCTGAGGCCCTGCAAAGCAGCTGCCTGGGGCGCGCTGGCAAAGGCATACCTCTCCATGCGTAAATACACCGAGGCGGGGCTGTATGCCGACTCCTGCCTGCAGGTAAACAGCGCCCTGCTGGATTATAACACGCTGAACGCCTCGGCCTCTTACCCCATCGCAAAGGCGAACGCGGAGGTGGTATTCGACCGTGCCGCCGCTATGCCGCCCCCGCTCAACCCCAGCCGGGCGAAGGTTGACTCCAACCTCTATGCGCTCTACCCTGAAGGCGACCTGCGCAAAACGGTGTTCTTTAAACGCAATACCAACGGGACTTACGCTTTTAAAGGAAGTTACCTTGGTACGCTGGGGGTGTTTAGCGGGATTGCCACCGACGAGATGTATCTCATAAGGGCTGAGGCCTATGCCCGTGCAGGGCAGACGGAAAAGGCGCTGGCCGACTTGAATGCGCTGCTGCGAAAGCGCTGGAACAGGAATTTCTTCAGGGAGGTAAACGCTGCTACGGGCGCGGAGGCCCTGCAGCTGATCCTGCTGGAAAGACGGAAAGAACTGCTGATGCGCACCCTGCGCTGGATGGACATCAAGCGCCTGAACATGGAAGGGGCGGGGATCTCCCTATCAAGAAAGATCAACGGCCAGGTGTATACGCTTCCTGCAAACGACCTTCGCTTTGCCCTGCCCATTCCCGATGACGTGATTTCCCTCTCGGGCATGCAGCAGAACCCCCGCTAAACAAAGGAAGAGGCTACCCGAAATCAGAAGCCTCTTCCTTTAAAAACTTTTGCGACGTTTTCAAACAAGTCTGGCTCGTTTCCATAGTTTATCAGTCTGAGCGAGTTCTTACATGTCGTCGGCTGAGAGGAGTGAATAGCTGAAACTGAAGCCTTTTAGCTGTTCCTCCAGTTTTTTAGCTTTGTTCATCAGAATGTTCTTATCGAGTTTGCCGGGATTTAATTTTACTTCAACAAACTCTGCTATCTTTTCATTTTCGTTAATTGCCACGATGTCTATTTCATTTCCACCGCGGTCCCAGTAATTGCCGATGATGTTATAGCGGTGCGACAGAGCCATCTTTTCGGAAAACCACTTTTCGAGGAAACGGCCGGCGAAGGTGTGAAAATCGCGTTTGAATATGTCCTTTACATAAGGGAAGTTACCAAGCTCAATGGCGTTCCTGTTTTTGAAGATGAAGCGGAACCAGAAGTTAAGGAAGTTATCGTCTATATAGTATTTCTGATTGCGGGAACCAGGTTTGGAGAGTACCGGTTTTACTGTTTTAATGATCTGGTATTCATTTTGAAGCCGGTCGAGGTATCCTCCTATGTTTTTCTCCAGTATAGATTCAATGTCAGAACGGGAGGTCTTGGCACTCGCCATTAGTGATAAAATAGAGAAGTAGGTAATGTATTCTTTTCCAAACTCTTCGATTAATAAGTTTTTCCCTTCGTCAAGCCAAAAGGAGTTTGCACGGAATACTTCATCGGTCATGGCTTCGAATGTGAAAGCCTTGCGTTCAGCAAGTAATTCTACATATTTAGCCACTCCGCCTGTGAGCACAAAAAAGGCAAGAAGATCAATCGGCTGGAATTTTGGATGATAATCGGAAACGATTTGTTTAAGGGTATCTACAGAAAATGGCTTCAGATGAATTCGCTCGTTTGCCCGTCCGAAAAGGGGCTCTTTTGCATTCTCGAATATTTTTTTCATCATCGAGAGTACCGATCCGCTTAATATGAGATTCAGATGGCTGTGCTGCTTGCGTCGGTCCCAAATTCGTTGCATTTCACTGAACACAGAAGGGTTAATTGTATTAAATTCCTGGAATTCATCAATCGTTAGCGAAAAAGGCCGCTGCTCGGAGAGCTCCATCAGGTATTCAAAAAGCGTGCTGAAAGAATTGAAGCTGCCTAAAATAGTTATCGAAAGTGTTTTCTGAACCTCTGCTATGAAGTCCTGACAAAGGAGAACTTCTTCTTTGCGGCTGACAAAAAGATAGACGTGAAGATCTTGTTCCGAGGATTTTAAGATCAGGCTGGTCTTCCCAATCCTTCTCCTTCCGGTTACAATGGTCATCCTTGCTCCTTCAGAAATACTCTCTCTGGTTCTTTTTAGTAAAGATAATTCATCTTCGCGATTATAAAACTTCATAACGTAATGGAGGTTACAGTAATGTGCGTTACTGTAACCAAAGTTACGTTATTCAATTTAAATAAATAAAAAAGTTTGTACATTTGCAGACTGTCCTGACTGCCAGGGATAACTCAAGCATGCCCGGATAGTTGAACTGAAACATTCTAATTATTTACTTAATGGATAATTCTACCGACCCGGATCAAAAACTGTATAAAAGTGACCCGAACCAAGCCTATAAAGACCGGCCAATAGTGATATGTCCTTATTGCAAAAATGACCGCTGCGAGCACATCCACCGAAGCTTCATTCACAAAACTTTCTTTTCTTTCCTCAATTTAAGGAAATACCGCTGCCGCAAGTGCTTTAAAAAGTTTTATAAGAAGGCGGGTGATACCCGACGAAGCTCAGAATCACAGTAAAATAGGTCTTAATTCACGCTGAAGATAAAGCCCACGCCATGAACGTTTTGTATTCGTACCGACTGCGAGTCGCGGAATAACTTCCTTAGGCGGGAGATGAATACGTCAAGACTTCTGCCGAGAAAGTAGTTATTGTCGCCCCACAGGTCGCGCAGGATCTCCTCACGTTTCACCACTTTGTTTCTCCGCTGATACAGGTATTCAATCAGGTCGGCCTCCCGTTGGGTAAGCGAGACGTTAAGCTCGTCGGGCAGGGAAAGCACCAGCTGCGACTTCTTAAGCGACATATCTCCCAGGCAGATCGTTTCTGTCTCGGGCAGTCTTCTTGCTGCTTCGGGCGTTACGTACGCCACTTTATGCCTTACCATATTCTGGATCTTCAATACCAGCTCGTCGGCATCGAAGGGTTTGGTAATATAATCTACGGCGCCTATTTTAAGTCCTTTCAGCCGGTCGGCCTTGTCCTTTTTTGAAGTGAGAAATACAAGGTACACATTCTGGTTGATGGCCAGCAGCTGTTCCGACAGGTCGAAGCCGTTCATGTCGGGCAGCTGAATATCAATAATGACCACGTTATAGGCTGCCGGAACTTTCCTGAAGTATTCAAGCGCCGAACGGGCAGTGGTAAACCAGTCAACCTGGAAGTCCATCAGCTCCAGGTACTGTTTGGTAAGATTACCCAGGTCAAATTCATCCTCTACATATAACAGCTTTACTTTCATGGTTTGTAATTTATCCGGCCCGGTATAAAGATTAAGAAATACTGATAATGAACAGGCTCCCTTTATTGATTTCGCTCTTCACTTTCATCTTCCAGCCGTGAGCCATGACGCACTGCCGCGCGTAATACAAGCCCAGGCCAAGCCCCGGGATATGTGACGTGTCTTTCTTATTTGCACGGTAGAATTTCTCAAATACGTCCTTTATCATTTCTTTTTCCATTCCTACACCATTGTCGCTGATTTCCAACTGTATTTCGTGCTTCAAAGCGCTTAACCGGATATCAATCGTTTTGTATTCCTTGTCGTTATACTTTATAGCGTTATCAAACAGGTTAAAAAGCATTGTAGTAAACCAGAAACGGTTGAGCGCAATATGCAGGTCGTCGGGGCTTTTTTCCAAAGTGATCCGGATGCCATCATCCGCAAGCTTCATTTTGTAGTCGTCAACGATTTCTTCGAGCAGGCTGTTCAGGTCTTCGCGCTCTTTTTCGAGGTTCACATTCTGAAGCCGGGCAATATCGAGTACCTGGCCGAACAGCATTTCCAGGCGTTTCGATTGCCGCAGCACCACATCTGTCAGCATCTTCACCTTCTCCCTGTCGGCCAGAACCTTGTCGTTCTGCAGGTTCTTATTTGCCATCACGATGGTAGAGATGGGCGTGTGAAACTCGTGCGTGATGCTGTCTACAAAGTCGGTCTTCATCTCGGCCAGGCGGTTAACTTTTATCCAGCTCCTGAAAGTAATATAGAAGATCACGAGCACCGATAACAATGCAAACAGGGCCAGCACTAAAGCCGGGAGGGTGGCCTTAAAAATATGGTACTGGCGGTTGTTTTTATCGGCATAAAAGGAAAACCGCAGTTCGAATGCGTATTTGTTTACGGAGGTGACCGTTATTTCGGTGATCAGGTTTTGCTGGAGCGGCGTTTTGAGCTCTCCTCCAACGATATAGCCATATGGGGTTTGCCGCTGCTGGTCCAGGAAATCATACCGCTGGTTCTCATTAAACTGGAAGAGTACCGAATCGTTATCCGCGATCCGGATATGATTGATCGTTACCAGGTATTGCAGCTCTTTGCTCAGCTGGTACTTGTCTCGTATGCTGTTAAAGATCGAATCCATGGGATTGCGCTGCACAAATTCGCTGAATAGTCTTTTCAGGGTAGTATCCGCGTAAGCGTTGTGCGTAACGCCCTGCTTCCTGTAATAATATTTCAGGCTGTCCTCCTGTTTGAACAGTACTTTGTTAAGGATGTCATAGCCACCCGGGTATATGTTGTCCTTTTTTATCAGCGACTTATACGTGGTGCTGAGCAGGTTCTTTTCGGCAAGCTGGTACTGCCTGTCATTCAGCTCAAATGTATTGTAGGTGAGGTAAAACAGTACGCTGATCAGCAGGATGAAAGTAAAGAAAGCAACGGACTGAATGTATCTCATCAAAACTTGAATTACTGACCTAAAATAGGACCATTTTTTCTAATAAGAGCTATTGTTAACATATAATTAAGAACTCATTAACAAATTTCGCCCTACGTTAACAAACATTATCCAACCGTTAACAAAAAGCTTTTCGTCTGCCCTCTAAGTTTGTGTTGATCAGTAAAACCAAACATTAGATTATGCATTTAAAAACCTTTACTCAATGCTTTTACCTGCTCGTGATTACGATGCTTTGCCTGGGCGAAGTATCCGCACAAACGCAGGAGTCGGAAATTACGGTTAAGGGAACAGTGAGAGATGAGCTGAACGCACCCTTAATTGGTGTGAGCGTGCTCAACCTCAACACCCGCAAGGCCGTGTCTACGGATATCGACGGCCGTTTCTCGATCCTGGCCAGCCGGGGCGACTCGCTTTTGGCCCGCTACATCGGTTACAAAGACTACCGCACCCAGATCAGCACGGTGATCGAACTGAACATTGTGCTGCAGGCAAGCAATAACAGCCTGAACGAAGTGGTTGTTGTTGGTTACGGGCAGCAGAAGAAGATCAGCCTGGTGGGCGCCCAGTCATCCGTGAATGTGGAGGCGCTGCAGGTGCCTGTGGCAAACCTAAGTACTGCGCTGGCAGGAAGGATTGCCGGACTGGTGGGCGTGCAGCGAACGGGCTTGCCTGGAAGCAATACAGCCGACGTTTGGATCCGTGGGATCTCCACCTTTAACTCGCTGAACAGCGCTTCGCCGCTGGTGATCGTCGATGGTGTGCAGGGAAGAAATATCAATGCGTTCGACCCCGAGGATATCGCTTCCTTTACCGTACTTAAGGATGCTTCAGCAACAGCGGTATATGGTGCCCAGGGTGCCAACGGCGTGATCCTGATCACTACGAAAAAGGGGCGCGTGGGAAAACCTTCCCTCATGTTTAACTATAACCAGGGGATTACGGCCTTCACCCGCACGCCCGAGCTGGCCAACGGCGAGCAGTACATGCGCCTGCGCAACGAGGCCCGCGTGGCCAGTGGCTCGCAGCCGGATTACTCGCAGGAATATATCGATAATACGCTTTCGGCTTCCGATCCGGTGCTTTATCCGAATGTCGACTGGATGAATACCCTGTTCAGCGAAAGCGCTGCTAACCGTCGCATAAATTTCGCCGCCAGCGGTGGCTCCGAAACCACGCAGTACTATTCATCACTCGCGTACTACGATGAGACAAGCTTGCTGAAAACGGATAAGCTTCAGAGCTATAATGCCGATACCAGGTTCAGGCGGTATAATTTTACGTCTAATGTAGATATGAACTGGACAAAGACCACCCGGTTCTCCCTTGGAGTACAGGGCTACATCACCAACACCAATTATCCGGGTACGAATCCCCAGGAGGCTTTCGGGCGGGTGATGCAGACAAACCCGGTGCTGTACCCTGTCATGCTTCCGGGTAACCTTGTACCGGGCATTAACACCTCCCGCGACTATCAGCCAAATCCCTATGCGCTGGTCACTCAAACAGGATACCAGAACATCTTTCAAAGTCAGCTCTATTCGAACGCTGCCATCAACCAGGACCTGAGCTATCTGGTAAAGGGACTTTCGGCAAGGGCTATGTTCTCTTTTGATACCTGGAACTCGCATACCATCAACCGGACCAGGCTGAGAACGCTTTACGCGATTGACCGCTCAGACCCCTATGATGACGAGGGAAACCTGAACCTGGCGATTCTTGCAAATGGTTCGGATGCGCTTGGCTATAACCGCAACAACAGCGGCGACCGTAAATTTTATGCCGAAGCTGCGGTGAATTATGAAAGGATGTTCGGCGATCATAGCGTGTCGGCAATGATCCTCTATAACCAGAACAGCAACACGGCGGCGTTTGCCGATAATCTAACGTCGTCTCTTCCTACACGTACGCAGGGACTGGCCGGAAGGGCTACTTACTCCTGGAAGGATAAGTATTTCGGTGAGTTTAACTTTGGATACAACGGCTCGGAGAATTTTGCCCCCGGGCAGCGCTATGGCTTTTTCCCTTCTTTTGGTGCGGGATGGGTGTTATCGAACGAAGAGTTTTTCAGTCCCCTCAAAGAGGTACTGCCTTTCTTTAAGCTGCGTTACTCAAACGGATGGGTTGGATCGGGCAGCGGAGGCCGGAGGTTCGGCTACCTGACGATCGTGTCGACCGGCGCCAGCGGATATACTTTTGGCAACGGAACGAATAATACCGGGTTTTCCGGACTGGCGATATCTGACTATGGTGCGAACGTGGTATGGGCGAAATCGCATAAGCAGGATCTGGGCCTTGAGTTTAAAACGCTGAAGTCGCTGCTGTCTGTTACTGTTGATTACTTTAAGGAACACCGTTCGGGCGTATTTCTGCAACGCGGCAGCCTGGCGAATTATCTCGGTTTGCAAACCTTTCCCTTCGGGAACCTCGGGGTGATCGATAATGAAGGTTTTGACGGTACGATAGACCTGGCGCCTTTTAAAGTGGGCCAAACGGCTTGGAGCTTCCATGGTACCTTCTCATACAACAAGGATAAGGTGATAGAGAACGACGATCCGGTACAGCCATTCCCTTATATGGAACGCAGGGGAAACAATTACCTCTCGCGCTATGGCTACATTGCCGACGGACTGTTTCAGAGCCAGGCAGAGATCGATGCTCATGCTGATCAGTCGGCTCTGGGAGGTCAGCGTGTGGGCGACATCCGCTACCGCGACCTCAACGGCGACAATATTATCGATGCATACGACCAGGCCAGGATTGGCAACGGCGATGTTCCTAACCTCGTGTATGGCGCGGGCTTTAATGTAACCTTTAAGGGCTTCTATGTGGGTGCATTTTTCCAGGGTATCAATGGCGCCGACCGCCTGCTGGGGGGCGATGGCATCATTCCGTTCAACAACAGCAACGGCGGAGAACGCAGCAACCTCTACTCAATTGCAGAAGACCGCTGGACGGAAGATAATCCGGTATCCGATCCATTTTATCCAAGGCTGGCTTTTGGTAATTCGGCAAACAGGAACAATGCCGTTGCCAGCAGCTGGTGGGTGAAGGATATCGACTTCATACGGCTGAAGACGGTCGACATCGGCTATAATCTTCCGGCCGGTTCGCTGAAGAATCTTTCGGTAAAGTCGGCACGGATCTATTTTCAGGGAGTGAATGTGCTGTACTGGAGCAAATTTAAGCTCTGGGACCCTGAGCTGAATACATCGAACGGCGCTTCCTATCCCAATACACGAACGTTTTCCCTGGGTGCGCAGGTCAATTTTTAAACGAAGAAGTATATGAACAGCAAGTTTGAACGGCCTCAACACAGTTTTAAAAGAGACTTTAACAATCAAAGAATGATCAGCATGAAGAAATATATCATTGCATTCCTGATGGCAGGAGTGATGTTTTTAAACAACTCCTGTAAGGACTTTCTCGACCAGGTGCCCGACGATATCTTAACTACCGACCGGATCTTTGATTCAAAAGATTATGTCAATCAATACCTGGCCAATATATACGCCAACATTCCCAACGAGCTTATGCAGCGTTATACCAATTCTGACCATTCAGGTCCTTGGATCGCTGCATCCGACGAAGCAATGTATAACTGGGATTTCAATTATGCCAATAATCTGAATCAGAGTACATGGTCGGCTACCGACTGGGATGTATCGGCATACTGGTCCGACTGGTATAAGTCGATCCGCAATGCTACTGACTTTATCAGCAAGATCGATAAAGCGAACCCGGCAGAGGTGAATGCGATAGAAAGAGCGCGCTTCAAGGCAGAAGCAAGGGCCTTAAGGGCTTTGTATTATTACTGGCTGGTGAGGATGTATGGCCCTGTTCCGATCATAAATAAAGTTCTCGCGCCCGATGCTCCTCTCAGCGAACTGAATATTCCGAGGAATACCTTCGATGAGTGTATCAGCTTTATAGTGGAGCAGCTTGACTCGGCTTATACCGATCTGCCGCTTGTTCCCGCGAACGAAGAGTACGGGCGGATTACCAAAGGCATCGTTAAGGCGTATAAAACGCAGGCTCTTATGCTGAGCGCAAGTCCGCTCTTTAACGGGAATACGGATATGGCCTCCCTGGTAAATAAGGATGGTACAGCCCTGATCAGTCAAACCTATAATGCCGGAAAGTGGAAGCTGGCCGCAGATGCAGCCAAAGCTTTTATTGACGAGTTTGTTCCGGGCGTTTACGACCTGTATACCGAGAACAACGCCGACCCTTTTGTTGCAGCTTACCTTTCCTGCCGCAATGTGGTGCTGGTGAACTGGAATAAGGAATGGATCTTTGCACGCTCGAATTCGGGAGTGTACAACTGGCACGACGGCACTCCTCTGCACGTGGGTTACACAACTAATGTGCAGGGCTATGGAGCATTGGGTGTTACTCAGAAGATGGTCGACGCTTACTTTATGAGCAATGGCCTGCCGATAGACAAGACCAGCGAATACAGGGCAACGGGCTTCTCTGACTATAAAGCGCCATTCGACGTGAAGGCCCGGAGTACGTATAACCCCTGGACGAACAGGGAACCTCGCTTTTATGTGGGGGTAACGTATAATAACAGCTACTGGCTCTACCAGGGCAACAACAGCAGGGAAGTAATTACAGTAATGGAGTTTTCGGGGAACTCGGGCAGAAGCCAGAGCTCTTCGGACGTGTCGCCAACCGGGTATACCGTGCGTAAAAATATTGCTGTAACCTGGAATGACCGCGGCGCGCTTTTACTTCGCCTGGGGCAGATCTTTCTTGACTATGCCGAGGCGCTCAACGAATACGACCCGGGCAACCCAAATATCCTGGTCTATCTGAACAAGATCAGGACCAGGGCAGGTGTGCCTGCTTATGGCAATGGCGCTGGTCAGATCCCGCTTGCTGCTAACCAGGAGGCCGTACGTACAGCCATCCGCCGCGAACGGCAGGTGGAACTTTCGTTCGAAAGCGTAAGGTATTTCGACTGCCATCGCTGGAAAATTGCTGAGGTTACGGATAATGCGCCGGTAACAGGTTTGAATATGTATGGTAATGGCGATGATTTTTATAAATTTACAACGATTACCGGGCGGACCTTCCGTGAGCGCGATTATCTTTGGCCGGTGCCGAATGATGAGATATTAAAAAACAACCTGCTTGTCCAGAACCCGGGATGGTAGCAGCTTTTATTATAAACTAAATAATCAATATGATCATTACCGAAAAGAAAAAGAGACCTTTATTGCTTAAAAACGTTTGGTTTGCCCTCTTTATACTGATGGGGCAGGTGAGCCTTGCTCAGTCCATTGTACTCTCATCACCCGACAGGAAGATTACAACGCGTATAGAAATTGCCGACAAGATCTTCTATTCAGTATCTCAGGGCAGCGACCTGGTACTCGACAAGTCATCGTTAGGACTTAATCTGAAGTCGGGTTACCTGGGAAAGAGCCCGAAGCTGTTGAAGAAACAGATCGTGTCGCGGAACACGTCCTTTCGCCCCGTTGTGCCTTTGAAGTTCTCGGATATAAAGAATGAATACAACGAACTCCGCATGGACTTTGCCGGCGACTACAGCGTGGTATTCAGGGCTTACAACGATGGCGTTGCATACCGCTTCGTCACCCGGAAAAAGGGCGATGCGGAAGTGATTGGCGAAGATGCTGCTATTCGTCTTCCCGAAGGGTATCTTGCCCATATTCAGCAGCCAGGAAGCTTTCATACGTCTTATGAAGAGTCGTATAAGCACCTTTCATTGAAAGACTGGGGCGAGAAGAAGGGTCTGGCTACCTTGCCGGTATTGCTGGATAGCCGCAAGAAGTATAAGGTTCTTATTTCGGAGTCGGATCTTAATGATTATCCTGCTATGTTTCTTCATAGCGAAGGCGTGAACAGTTTAAATGCGGCCTTTCCGAAAGCTCCGCTGGAGTATGAGGACAACGGCGACCGCAGCATGAAGATTCTGAAGGAGGCTGATTATATTGCAAAAACAAGCGGTAGCCGCAGCTTTCCATGGCGCTATTTCGTAATCAGCAGCAACGACGGACAGCTGATTACCAATACCATGACAGCCAGCCTGGCTTCACCTCTGCAGATGGAAGATACTGGCTGGATCAGGCCGGGAAAAGTAAGCTGGGAGTGGTGGAACGATGCTTCTCCGTATGGTCCGGATGTTAATTTCGTTGCGGGCTACAACCTGGAGACGTATAAGTACTACATTGATTTTGCTGCGAAATACGGTATTGAATACATCATCATGGACGAGGGTTGGGCAAAGAGCACCCGCGATCCTTTTACTCCCAATCCCGACGTGGACCTGAAGGAACTTATCCGTTATGGGAAAAGCAAGAACGTTGGTATTGTGCTGTGGCTTACCTGGCTTACAGTGGAACATCATTTTGATGTGTTTAAGACGTTCAGCGAATGGGGGATAAAGGGCGTGAAGATTGACTTTATGGACCGCAGCGACCAGTGGATGGTGAACTATTATGAAAGGGTGGCAAAGGAAGCGGCTAAGCATAAGCTGTTTGTTGATTTCCACGGTTCATTTAAACCGGCCGGACTGGAATATAAATACCCGAACGTATTGTCGTACGAAGGGGTGAGGGGTATGGAACAGATGGGCGGCGCTACTCCTGATAACAGTGTTTATTTTCCTTTTATGCGTAATGCGGTAGGCCCGATGGATTATACTCCCGGAGCTATGATCAGTATGCAGCCTGATGTATATAGGGCCGAGCGTCCGAATGCTGCCAGTATCGGCACCAGGGCGTACCAGATGGCACTCTTTGTGATTTTCGAAAGCGGACTGCAAATGCTGGCTGACAACCCAACCCTGTATTACAGGAATGCCGACTGCACCGAATTTATTGCAGGAGTGCCGGTTACCTGGGACGAAACGCGTGTGCTGGCTGCCGAAGCAGGCGAATATGCTATTGTTGCCAAGAGGAAAGGTAAAGAGTGGTATATCGGCGGAATGACGAACAACAAGGAGAGCGTACGCGAGTTCGATCTGAAGCTTGACTTCCTTGAGAACGGAAAGAACCTGAAGATGGTGTCGTTCGAAGACGGTATTAATGCCGGCCGTCAGGCAATGGATTATCGCAGAAAGGAATCGACCGTAAAATCATCCGACACCATCCATATTAAAATGGTAAGGAACGGTGGCTGGGCTGCAAAAATTTATGGAGAATAGGGCTATTGCCCTATTTTCTTAATGAAAATAAAGTCTATACTTTTTCCGTCGCCCGAAATGGTGGCTGTCATTCCCTGATCGGTTCGCTTATAGGCTATCTTTTTGGGGAAGTCGTGTTCCTTGTTTTCACAAACAAAGCTGTCGTCGCTTATTTCGGTTATTTTGAAGTGGGTGGGTTCCTGGTTATCAAGCCCGTCGACCACATAGAAAATATGTTTGTCTTTTATTAGCAGCTCCAGCTTTTCTACAAAAATGGTGTCGGTACCTTTGATGGTTTCACCCTGTCCCTTCATGCTGTTGGGCGCTTCTAAGGCCCACATTTCACTTCCCGATTGACCGGGCTTTACGTTGGTGCGCGTCCACTTACCGGCAAGCCATTCGAGTTTCTTAAAGTCCTGTTCGGCAGTCTGCTGACAAAATGCAGTAGTATTTAGCAGCAAAAGGGCTGCAACGAAAAATGATAGCCTGGCTACAAATGCAGTCTGGCGGAGGCGGGTTGTTTTGCTGTGATTCATATCGTTGATGTTTCTGGATATTTTACTTGTTCTGCGCCGAAATCCTCCTGATTTCTTTCAGTAACAGCGGAAAGGCTGGCTCGGCCATTCCTCCGTGGTCGAATCCGTCGAGCTCATACAGCCTGGTATCTTTATGCCCTGCCAACTTCATCATCCGGCACAGGTATGCGTTCTCTTCATACCGCCCTAACAACTCCATTTCGCGGTCGCCTGTTATAAGCAAAACGGGAGGGGCGTCCGCCCTCACGTGAAACAGAGGTGCGTACTTGTCGATGATCGGTTGTGTGTCTTTTATTCCCTTTTCTTTGCGGATAGTAAAGTGGGTAATCGCCTGTCCGCTGAAGGGGATTAGCCCGGCAATCCGGTTGGCATCAATGTTATATTTTGCGAGATATTGCTTGTCGAGGGTCACCATCATCGTGAGGTAACCTCCGGCAGAATGCCCTGAAAGGAAAATACGGCCCGGATCACCTCCGTACTCTGCAATATGCTTGAATGTCCATGCAACAGCCGATGCTGCATCTTCGATATAGGCAGGGGCAGATACCTTGGGTGATAAACGGTAACCTACTCCTATGACGGCATATCCTTTGTTTTTCAGCGCCTCAGGGATCTCCTTATTGCCGCCCTCGATACCGCCTCCGTGGAACCAAACGATGGTAGCGAAGCTTTTCTTGTCTTTTGGATAGTAGACGTCTAAAAGACATCGCTCGTTGATATAAGCGTCTTTACTTTCCTGATCAGAATAGTAATGGATGTTCTCTTTTGTGACATAGGTTTCCTTCTGCGCAAAGGCATTAAAGGATGTAACGACCAGGAACAGTATAATCAGCTTTAATTTAATTTTCATCTTGATGGAGGTGTTTTGCAGTAAAAGTATAAAGAACTGATAATGTTTCATACATGTTTATGCGATATTTGCAGCAGATAAATTGAATGAATACGGATATCCCTGCGAAAGCTTATTTTGAAAAGCTGCTTGCCTTACTAAAAACAGAGAGAGAGGAGGACCTTCGTTCGTACCGTCAGTTAACTGCGTCGAGCGCTGTTTCGGAAAGGCGTGCGAACGGGCTGACCTGGTTTCCTGTTGCTATCCGGGATACGGAGATCGGCCGGGGCGACTACCTCACTATTGGGATAGAACGCACAACGCATCATGATATAATCCATCAGTTTAGGTTCGGCGCTTCTGTGGCCTTGTTTTCTAATCATAATCCTTCGGCCGACCGGCTTGAGGGAATCATTTCTCACATCAGCGGTAACCTGATGCGGATCAGTCTTCGCGTAGATGAGTTGCCCGAATGGGCCGGTAAGGGAAAACTGGGTGTCGACCTGCTCTTTGACGACCGCAGCTATGACGATATGGACGCTGCCCTGGTAAAGGCTTCGTCGCTGGCCGAAGACGGGAAAAAAGGACGCCTGATCAGGGTCCTTACGGGCAGCGCAGCGCCTGCATTTGAAGCGGGGGCTGCAGAGCTTCATCTTCCTGATCTGAATGCATCGCAAAAACGGGCTGTGGGCCAGATTGTCGCAGCACGCGACCTCGCCATCGTTCATGGCCCGCCCGGAACAGGGAAAACGACGACTCTCGTACAGGCTATCAAAACGCTTATTAGCAGGGGCGAAAAACAAATACTGGCAGTGGCGCCCAGCAATACTGCGGTAGACCTGATGACGGAAAAACTTGCCGACGAGGGAATTGAAGTGCTTCGTGTGGGGAATCCTTCGCGTGTTTCAGACCGGCTTATGTCGCTTACCACCGACAATAAAATGGATGAGCACCCCAGAATGAAGGAAGTGAAGGCCTTAAAGAAGCAGGCGAACGAGCTCAGGAACATGGCGCAGAAATACAAACGGAACTTTGGCCATGCCGAAAGGGAGCAGCGTAAAGCTCTCTTCAATGAAGCCCGCAGAATCATGAAGGATGCGGGCGACATTGAACAGTTTATAATGGACAGTGTACTGGAAAAAGCCCGGGTGATTACGGCTACGCTGGTGGGCGCGGGGCATTATACCGTGAATGACCGTGAGTACCACACGGTGGTAATTGACGAGGCTGGGCAATCCCTCGAACCTGCATGCTGGATTCCTATACTGAAGGCGCAGAAAGTGATCCTGGCGGGCGACCACTTCCAGCTGCCGCCAACTATTAAGTCGGACGAGGCGGCCAGGAATGGTCTCCGTAATACCCTGCTTCAAAAGTGCGTTGCTGCTCATCCTGAAGCCGTAGTGCTGCTGGGCGAACAATACCGCATGCACGAGGCGATCATGGCGTATCCCTCGAAGGTCTTTTATAAGGACCAGCTTAGGGCTCATGCCTCTGTTGCGGGCAGCCTGTTAATTCCCGAAGATCTCCCCCTGCTGTTTGTGGATACCGCCGGATGCGGCTTTGAAGAGAGGCTGGAGGGTACTTCTGTTTCGAATCCCGAAGAGGCCGACTTCCTCTTCAGGCATCTTTTTGAGTACCTGCAGGCTTTAGACGAGCACCATACTGCCGAAGAATTTCCCGGGGTAGCGGTTATTGCTCCGTATAAGGGACAAATAACGCTGCTGAAGGAGAAACTGCTGGATTTCGAAGGTATGGAAAAGTATGCTCCCCACATTTCTGTTAATACCGTCGACGGGTTCCAGGGGCAGGAAAGGGACGTGGTATACATCAGCATGACCAGGAGCAACTTTGAAAATACCATAGGCTTCCTGTCGGATATCCGAAGGATGAATGTTGCCATGACGCGCGCCAAAAAGAAGCTCGTGGTAATAGGCGACAGCGCCACACTGTCGGCCCTGCCTTTTTATTCTGATTTTATCAGTTATTCCGAGAACATCGACGGCTATAAAAGCGCCTGGGAATAATGCAGGCATGTGTGATACGGTGATGATGTTTGTGATTTTTAACTTTCAAATAAAATGGCAGGCGATATCGTATCTGACTCCTCCCTCAGAAAAATAGTGAAAATGGATTTTGCGTTTGAAGCGCTGCCGCTGCCGGAAATGAAATAGGTAACCAAAGGGTTGCCGTCCGAATTTGCGATAGGCAGATCGTTTTCGTCAAGGAAAGTTAACTCGTATTGATAGGTAATTCTTTTCTGCCCCCTCACGGTAGTGAATGCTCTTGGCATCACCGAGTATCCGGATGTGTATTCGGTGCCCTGGGTTTGAATTGTATCTACAGCCGCCCCGTTTTGACTGAAAACGACTTTGATATTTTTGTTGCCAAAAAACGACTGGGCGAAATTGGCCAGCTTAACTTTTATGTGATCCGGGGCAGGGGGGGCTTCTGAACCTTGTGTGTCCTCTATTAACTGAACCTGTTCTGAGTTGGCATCAGGCTTGAAGAAAACATACGTTGGTATCGAATCCTTGTCTATATTGAGCGTGGTTTCGAGCGCTTTAATTCCTGAGTCCTTGTAGAGGAACTCAAATTTGCCTTCTCCTGGCAATACTGTGAATTCCCAGCTATTACCGCTGCTTGCAAGAGGTTTACCCTGGTAATTTATTGCCAGGTTGAGGCCCGCCTCGGTCTGGAATAATATAAACGGATCCCGGAACCGTACTTTCGAAAAAGTGCCTGGTTCGGGCAATGTAACTTCTTTTTTGCTGCAGGAGGCGATTATCATCAGAAGGACTAAACTTAAAAGGTAATTATATCTTTTCATTTTTAACTTATTAGAAGCAGCGGCCGGTATTGGCCGCTGCTTATTGAGTTTTTACTGTTTTATAAAGCGTTATTTGAATGATTGTTTAAAAGGAAGGAGTGAAGTCTGTCCAGTTAAGTGTCCAGATGTTGGTGGAAGTTGCGGCAGGATCGATCGCTCCGCGATAAGAGGTACCTCCGCCGGCTGTATTTCCTCCGGTAAGTGCCGGCGATCCCGTTAATGGTCTCAGATCAAGTGGATTGTAAGCTGCTTCTGTGTAAAAAGGGTTGGTACCCAGCTTGAGATACGTATTAGCAGGTGTTCCTGAGCCGGTTTGATTATTGGCAAAAATAGCGGGTACTCCGGTACCTGAAGCAGGGTTAAATGCCGTGGTATAGGCATGAACCACATTATACTGGAAAGCAGATCCTGTTGTGGTAATGTTCTCAAAATGAGCGCCGGTTGCATATCCGCCGATAATAGAATTTTGCAGGTTCACTCCGGACAGTCTTCTGAAATGAGCGCCCTTTTCAAGATCGGCCACGCTTCCATTGCTTGAGTATCCCAGAATGGTGAAATTGCTCAGTGTTGGACGCGTTAATAGGCTTGCCGATGTACTTCCGATGTTATTATCCGACTCAATACCATTGGCATCGCTTGCCCACCCTGAAATAGCGTGTGGCGAGTATGGATCTTTCAGGGCAATGGCAAACCGGATGTTTCCGCTGTATCCATTGTCAAAATCGAAATCATCGTCTGTTCCGGCCAGCGCTACGAGGTGATCGGCATTAACGGTTCCTCCGAAGAACTCGAACGAATCGTCGTTGCTGAACGACACCTGCACGTGATTTATGGTTGTGCCGGAGCCAACACCTCCCAGTGTAAGCCCGTTGATCTCATTGTCGGAGGTTAATATGAAACCGGCATATTCAATCCTTGCAAACCTCAGTACACCGGAGTTGTCATTTGAAACGGCGCCTCCGTAAGTTAAATCGGCGACCGTTGATGGTGGAATTCCTTCAATGAAAGTATGTTGGGGCAAATTGGTTGGGGCGTTGCCTAATATAATAACACCGCCAAAATCGCCGGGATTTGGAATTGCTATATCAGGATGCGGACCAAATACGATGGTACTGTCCGGATTATAGCTGGCTAAAGGCGTATTAGATTGGTTGCCATTGGCATAGATCCGTGCGTTTTTGGTTATAACAAGAACTCCTTTTAGTGAGGTGCCTCCGTAGGTCACCGGGTTGCCGGTCACTACATGGGTTCCTGCTTTAATGTATAGCCTGGCATTGCTGCCGGAGAAGCAAACGACCCCATCTAACAGGTAAAGCGTATCAGGGCTTAGTACACGGGTGGAAGTATATACACCGCTGAGATGTACTTCGGGAAGAGCACTGTAATCAATAGGAGCTTTGGTTGATTTGCTGAAATCACCGTTTGACCCTGGTTCTTTTTTGCAGCTTGTTAGCCCAAAGGTGGTGCCTGCTACAAGGAGCAGCACCCATTTCAAGTTGTTTGTTTTCATTTCAGGAATTGTTAATGAATAAAAGAAAATGTTAACGCCTTATAAACCGGTAAAAATTAAATTTCAAAACTTATATGTAAATGTGAGGCTCGCTGTCCTGCCGTTTTTTACCCGGTAAGAGATCCGGTCGCCTTTATCTCTTTCGTAGGCGTCGGTGCCATTTGTACGTGTAAAACCGTTATCCGCCGATTCCCCTCCTTCGTATTCGTATGCTGTTGGATTGGTGTAAAAGATAGTCGCCTCGTCGAGCAGGTTACTGATGTTGAACTTTATTTCGGCTTTCTGCCTGATCAGCCGCGTGCTCAGTTGCAGGTCGACGAGGTTTCTTCCGTTTTCATATTCTATTTTCCCCGGGTCGTAGTTCACTACATACGAGCGGTAGGCGGAGCGGTTGTAACTAACGTTTGCGCCAAAATAGCTTGAGTTATAGCTGAACCCTGCATTGAGCATCCATGGCGATTGCCCGTAAAGGGGGCGTTTTATACCAGGCACCGGCTTTTCCACTAACGTAAATGACTGGCCTTTCTCGATTGCTACCACCCCGTAGTCAACAGCATCCACCTCAGAACTCATCCAGGTTCCGTTGCCGAACAGGGTGAGGTTTTGCAGCCACTTTTTTGCGGCTATAAATCCCAGCGATTTACGGACTTCCAGTTCGAAGCCTTTATTAACGGCTTTACTCTGGTTTTGAAAACGGAGAAAGCGCGATCTGCCGCTTCCGCCCGTAACGCTCTGATCTACCAGTTCAAGTGGTTTATCAAAGTCCTTATAAAATGCAGATATGGATATGATCTCCCCCGTGGCCGGATACCATTCATAACGAAGGTCGTAATTGCGGATTTTGGTGCTCACCACGTTCCATCCGCTGATGAAGGCATCTAAATAAGCGTCGTATAGTTCGAAATAAGAGGTCTCACGGAAATCCGGCCTTACCATGGTAGTAGAATAGGCCGCCCTGACGTTCATTTTGCTGTTCAGGCTGTACGTAAGGTTTAAAGATGGCAGGAAACGCCAGTTTTTTTCGCCGGTGACATAAGGGTCAACTTTCTCAAAGCCATTCAACGTAGGCGACCGGAGAAACTGCTCCTGGCGGTTAGCGAGGTTGAAGTTCTCTGCCCGGATCCCGTAAACCGCTCTCAGCTTTTGAAAGAACCGCTGATCAAGCATCAGGTACCCTGAATGGTATTTGGAAGAACCGATATACTGTGTGCCGTTCCTGGCGGCGTCTGTATAGTAGAAAGCGGAGTCTGCACCGGCGCCTATGCGGTCGGGAGCCATAATGTCCTCGTAGCGGCCTGTCGTACTTACATTATCCTGGTTGATGATCCTGGCTTCTGTAGAACCCAGAGAGCGATGTTTGTGCCATCCTGAATACCCCGCTTTTACGACGCTCTTGTCTTTCAGGAAATCAAAGGGATAGCTAACGCTGGCCGACCAGTTATAATCCCTTTCTTCAAGCCCCGTAGACAGGCGATAGTCGTAAAGGCCCGATCCGTTGCTGAATACTGAAGTATTGGGCGAGTCGTAATAGTCAACTCCGGCAATGGTGGCTGTATTGTTATAACGGAGTCTGCGCATGTCCATAACATCCTGGCTGATATTGGTTAAGGCCCCGCTCCAGTTAAACTTCAGGCCTTTAGCTCCGATCACATTTTCTCCTTCGAGCTTACTCTGGTAAACGGAAGTATATTCGGGAATGCCGAGTAATTCGAGAAACCGCCGGTTATCCGGTGCATCGTAGCGGCTTGCATACTGGGATGTTTCGCTGAAAACGTGCGAATAGTAGTTTTTCGAAACTATCCTGAATTTCTCTCCCTGGATTCCGGCATTCAGCACACCGCCGATAGTGGTGTTGAATTTGTGTATGTCGCCCGAGCCTCTCAGAGATGCGCTGTCTATGGGGTCTTCCCTGGTGACGCCGATACTCGAATTCCGGATGGTTTCAAATGGGTTGGTTTCCTGGGTATTTCTGTATGTTGCACCGCCGGAAAAACCTAATTTCAAGCTTTCTTTCAGCTGATACAGCCGTCCGATCGAAAAGCGGTAATTCTGATTCGGACTACCTGTATAGGTGTAGGCCCGTAACTGGGCGCTGTTAAACTGCTTGCTTTGTTCAATAGCATAAGCGGGGAGCGGACCGGAGCTTTGCGTCCAGGACTGAAGTCCGGTGGGTGTTTTTCTGCGGTCGTCGTCAAAGCCCAGGTAATCGTATTTTCCACGGCCGCCTAACTGCACGAAGTCCTTGCCTGTGGTGCGGGTATTGTAACCGGTACCTATGGTGAAGGAAGTGAAGTTTTTTTCGGGGATATCCAGGGTATTGATCAGGATCTGCCCGCCTGAAAACTCTGCCGACATGTCGGGGCTGGCGGTTTTGTTCACTACTACATTGCTTACCAGCTCCTGGGGCACTACATCGAAGGAAAAGTTCCTGCGGTTCATGTCGGTACTGGGGATAATAACACCATCGAGCATGGCCTGGTTGTAGCGTTCTGTCATTCCCCGTACTACTACATAGCGGGTATCGATAGTGGTTACGCCGCTCACACGCTTCAAAACCTGTCCGAGGTTATTATCAGGCGTGCGGGCAATCTGCTCTGCCGAAATACCGTCGGTAATGGAGGCATTGTTTTTTTGCTGCGCATAAAGGCCGTTGATCGATTCTCTTTTATAAGACGACTGAACAACTACTTCTTTCAAGGCGCTGGAGGAACTGTTTAATACTATGTCGAGCTTTGTTAACTGTCCAGGTTTCACCACCACGTCGGCAATGCGCTTGGTTTGAAAGGAGATATAGCTTACCTCTATCGTGTAGGTGCCCGGAAGTATGCTTAGCTGGTAGGACCCGTCGACACTGCTGTTGACACCCTGTCTGGTCTGAATGATTTTTACGCTGGCACCCGGCAAGGTTTCGCCTTTGTCGTCGATAACTTTGCCGCCGATGCTTCCTGTCTGCTGCTTTTTAACCGGCTGTGGTTCCTGATATTTTACATAAATAGCATTCCCCGACATCGCAAAGTTCAAGCCTGATTCTGTTAATTTTTCGAGTACCTTTCCTAGTGCTTCTTTGTGGTAGCTAACTTTTTTCAGTTCAACTTTCTCCAGCTCATTAGGGTTGTAAATGAAATTATAGTGGGTCTGTGCTCCTAATTCTTGTATTAGTACTGTTGCGCCCGTCTGTGCGTAGCTGACCGTTACGGGCCTTGTGAGGGTTCTGTAATCCGCATTATTACCCGCCTGGGCGAAAAGCGGCGTGCTCAGAACGACGGTGAACAGAATAAAAAGAAAAGAAAGCGGGGTGGTTCTTGACTGTACGTTTAAGAATAAATTAAAAATCATAATTTTGAATGGCTGGATTGAGGATTTTAGTTCTTGTCGATACGTATGAGTTTGTAGGTTGAAGAGCCGGTCTTCTTTACTTTAAACGGGTAGATAAATGTTAACGATTGTAACATCTCTTCAACGGAGCCGCTGCTGAAATTACCGCTGATGCGGAACTCTTTAAATTCGTCTTCATTGAAGAGGATCTTTACCCCATAATATGAAGCCATGCTATAGACGGCGTCTTTGAAGTCGGTGCGATTGAAATCGAGCGTCCCGGATTCTTCCGGATCCCGGGAGTTATCGAATCCCTTTACGGTACTCAGAGTGCCGTTGTGGTAATCAAATTCCTGCCCGGGATGGAGGATTACAGGACGGCCGTTAATACCGTTACGGTCTACGCGTACCTTGCCGGTATACAGGCTTACTTTTTCGTAACCATAGTCCTTGTAATGTTTGATGATAAAGGAGGTGCCTAGTACAGTTGTTGATAGTTTGCCTGAGTTTACGCGGAAGGGCTTGCTCTTATCGTTCGCTACTTCGAAGAAAGCCTGACCGTCCAGCAGATATACCCGGCGCTCTGTCCGCGTAAAGGCTTGCGGATATTTAAATGTGGTGCCTGAAGTTAAGGTAATGACTGTACCATCTTCGAGCTTTAGTTTAGTGATTTTTCCTTGCGGAACCTTTATAGTTGCAAAAGTTTTTGTCTTCTGAATATAGCTGTATTCGAGATATCCTTTCCAGGCGCCAAAAAGCATCAATACCGCAATAGCAGCTGCAGCGCTTCTTTTGGTGATTAGCCATAAGCTCCTGGTATTATCATGTTTATTGATGATTTTTGCAGCCAGATTCTCAGAGGGCTCCAGCGCTGTGGGGAAGTCGGAGGCGACGTCGTCGAAGCCGGGCAGGTCGTCTGCATGGCTCTGTTCAAGTATACTGAAAAACTCCCTTAGCTCTTCGGCTGTAAGCTCGCGGCTGAGATATCTCCGGTGTAAATCTTTTTTTCTGTCGTATTCCATATGCTATAATCTGCCAAAGGCGGCCAACTATAACTAAATACTACCAGTGGGGCAGGCTTAGGGTAGCTCCAGGAAAAATAAATTTTGCGGGAAGGGTTAGAGAAGAGCCGGAAGCAGCAGAAAATACAGGATCGTTATATAATCCATATAGTTTTTATTGCTTTTCATAGATTGAATAACGCGATTCGCTTTTACCATATGGTCTTTTACGGCATCGCGACTGATGGAAAGCTGCTCGGCGACTTCGTTATAGGTCATTTCTTTAAAGCGGATCATTTCGTATACCAGCTTCCTTTTTGGCGGCAGATCGTTAAGTGTATTACGGAAAGAGGAGAGGCTCATGGAAGCTTCGAGACGCTTTTCGGGTAAATGCTCTTCCTGCTGCAGGATAAAATAGGTTTCGATCTCTGTCCGCATTCTTTTCTTCCTGGATGCATTTCTGAGCCATGTGAAAACAATGTTTTTGGATATCGTAAGCAGGTATCCTTTAATGCCTTGTTCGGGCTCAATGTAATCGCGTGTTTTCCAGAGCTGAAGAAAAATGTCATGTGTGAGCTCCTCGGCGTTCTCCCTGGAGAGGCTGTACCGGTAGCAATAGGCAAAGATCTCCTTGTAAAATACACCATAGATCCTTTCAAATGCTTCGGTATTTCCCTCCGTAAAGTCCCGAATAATATCCTGACCAAGCATAAGCTGAACTGTTAAATGCACAACAAATAAAAAGAACCACTATTAAGGGAAATTACCGTCAGTGTTAAATGTGTATTAAGCTTATAGCCAGACCGCCATTCAGTTAGTTTACCGCCTTACCCGGATAGGACTGGGCATGCGATCGTCTTTATCCCTGGAGTCGTAAAGCCTGTGAGCTTTTTCTGCGGCAGCCCGGCCGCGAACGCTTGCTTTGATGCCTGTAATTTGGGCTAAGGCCTTTTGCGTCAGCGTTTCTTCCGGATCTCCCAGCTGTTTAAGCGGAAGTACGCTGAGTTCGTCGGCTTCAACATCGGGCGGGAGTCCGTCGGTGTAGTCGCCAATGCCTGCCGAGTTGTAAATTTTGAACACAAGGGGCCAGATAACCCAGCGGCCGGCGAGTTGCGGCTTGCGGTGGTCGGCCAGTTCGTATTCTGCCATATCTTTTCCTAAGGTCTTCTCTCCAATGCGGATAGTGGGGATATGCGGAGGTAAATTATTTGCCAGAAGCTCGGCTGCCGACGCGGTGTGATTCCCGGTAATTAAAAATACCCTGTTTATGTTTAGCCTTAAACTGGTGTACTGGCTATAATTAAGCGGTGTAATTAAGCGGCTGATCTCATAGCCAAAGCTATGTCGTTGAACGCCTGCCAGAGAATTTCCGCGATATTCGAGGAAGATAGCCTCCTGGCCGGCCTGGCAGATCATCGCCGCAAGTGCAGCGGCCACCGACACTTCTCCGCCGGTATTGTAGCGAAGGTCGAGGATCAGCTCGTTTACCTGCCGGCCCTGGAAGCCGGCGAATACTTCTTTTAGTTTTGAAAGTGCCCTGATATCAAAGTTATTCAGGAAGATGTAGCCTGTTTTTTTTCCGCCCTTTTCCCATACCTGCGTGGTGTATACCGGACCGGGCTTCAGGTATCCATCGATCTTATAGGGCCCCGGTTTTCCCTCCACATCCAGCGTGATGCTGCCCTGTTTCAGGCTTGCTTCGGTAAGAGCACTTATGTTTGACGCTGTTACTGCAGTACCATTGATGGAAAGTACCGTGTCGCCCCGTTTCAATCCCGCCTGATAACCATCGGAGCCGGGTACCACCAGTCGTATAATTGTTTGATCTTTGCCGGCAGAACTAAGAGTTACCAGGTCGATTCCGAAATCTGAGTAAAGTGTGCGGGGATAGCTTTCAGGTACATCCGGGTTGATCAGCTGCGAAAAGCGGTCTGTTTTGTTTTTAATCGCGGAAAAGAATTGAAGTGGCTCCTGATCGTAATCGGGCTTTGCCGGAAGGCTGTTGTTCCAGTAATAATAAACCTTCATGCTATCCATTACCCAGTCGTTAATAAAGGCATTTGTGCCGGGCGAAAACTCGGGATCCGTTTCCTTTTTGCAGGCATTAAGGTAAAGGAGCAACACTAACAATACGTAGCATGTTCCTTTTACTTTCGGATTGAAATGAATCATTGCGGGGCTCAGAAGCTTTTGATTGTATGAAGCTAAGAAGACAACATGAAGTTAACGTTACCTTTTTGTTATCCTTACCGGAGATGAAGAAGGGGAGCAGAAAAGAAGGCTGGCCCGAATGAACCAGCCTCTTTTCTTTTATTCATTGCAATTCCTGGAAAATTCCTGTATCCCAGGGTAATGCAAAGTTAATATTAATTTAAGATTATAATCGTAACTTTCCTTCTATTTTGTGCGTCTCAATTCTATAGATTATTTAACTAATGCTCTGAACTTTTTATGAAAATCTGTCCCTTAATGATTGCTATTTGCCTCTCCGGAGCCGGAGCGTCGGCTCAGCAGGCTGCGAGCCTGCCCGGCGACACCACGCTGCCCTCTTCGAAGGAGGAACTTGCGGCCCTGGCCGCTTCAGAAACAAGAACGTATAAATATGCCGTGCCCGACTATTTCTCCCGGCCCAAACAATCGGCTTTTAAGCTCTCGCCCGACGGGAAATATTTCTCTTACCGGGAAAAGGATGCTGCCGGGAAACGGCATGTGTATGTGAAAAATGTTGTTACCGGCGAGGTGAAGAAAATTCTGGAGGAAGGGAAGGAGCTGATCAGGGACTATGGCTGGGTGAATAATACAAGGCTTATCTATATTCAGGATGAGGGTGGGAATGAAAACTACCACCTTTTTGCCGTCGACCTTAACGGAAGCAATAACCTGCCGCTCACTCCCTTTGATAAGGTAAGGGTGGAGATTGTGAAGGTCCTGAAAGATCAGCCCGATTACATGATCATCCAGATGAATAAAGATAACCCCGAGATCTTCGAGCCTTATAAGATCAACATCAAAACCGGGGCTCTTGAAAAGCTGTTTGAAAACAAGGATGCGGCTAACCCCATTTCGGGATACGACTTCGATAAGGATGGTAACCTTCGTGCCTATACGAAACAGCAGGGCGGAACCAACTATGTTCTGTATTACCGCGAGTCGGCCGCTGCTCCGTTTAAGAAAATAAAGGAAACAACCTGGAAGGATACGTTCACGATTATCGATTTTGATTATACATCTGGAAATCAGCATCTGGCATACGTTCTGTCAAACCTCAACAGTAACACAGCGGAGATACAACTCTACGATCTGAAGAATAATAAACCGGTTAAAACCCTTTTTAACAATAAAACATACGACTCTGAAGGTCTTGTAACTTCAAGAAAACGCAATTATGAGGTTGATTATTACAGCTATATGGGCGAACGGTCGGAGATTGTCCCCGTGAGCGACACGTTCAAAAAACTGTATGCGAAGTTTAAAAAGCAGTTCGGTGATTATGATTTTGGAGTGGTTAGCAAAACGGATGCAGAAGATAAATACCTGCTTTATGTGACCAGCGACAGGCTTTACGGTAAATATTACAGTTACGACGCTGCTACGGATAAGTTTACCATGCTTCTCGACCTGATGCCAAACCTGAAAGAGTCCGATATGGCGGAAATGAGACCGGTTAAATTTACTTCAAGGGATGGATTAACCGTATATGGTTATTTAACTATTCCTAAGGAGGCTAAAGATGGTAAGAAGGTGCCTCTTATCGTGAATCCTCATGGCGGCCCTTACGGTCCGCGCGATCAGTGGGGCTTCAATCCCGAAACGCAGTTGTTTGCCAGTCGCGGATATGCAACCCTGCAGGTAAACTACAGGGGATCCGGCGGCTATGGTAAAGAGTTTTCCCTTGCCGGGAGCCGGCAGATAGGCCGCAACATGCTGAACGACCTTGAGGATGGCGTGGCGTATGTGAAAACTTTAGGGCTTATTGACGACTCGAAGATCGCCATCTATGGCGGTAGTTATGGCGGACTGGCAACTCTTGGCAGCCTGGTTAAAACACCCGACCTGTATGTCTGCGGTGTTGACTACGTTGGGGTATCCAATCTCTTTACCTTCTATAAATCGTTCCCTCCGTACTGGAAGCCATTCCTTGCCCAGGTTTACGAACAGTGGTATAATCCCGAAAGTGAAGAGGACAAGAAGATCATGGAACAGGTTTCACCTGCTTTGAACATCATTAAGATCACGAAGCCTCTTTTCGTGGTGCAGGGCGCCAATGATCCCCGCGTGAACATTAATGAATCGGATCAGATCGTGAAAAGCCTGAGAAGCCGTGGATTTGATGTTCCCTATATGGTGAAATATAACGAGGGCCATGGCTTCGGTCACGAGGATAACCGTATCGAACTATATAAATGCATGATCGGCTTCTTTGCCCGTCATCTGAAATAACTGATACCTTTAGGATGACCCTGGATGGAAGAGATAATTAAATTAACTGCTGAGAATATCGATACCGAACATATCTGCTGCGCAATTGCAGATCAGAAATGCCAGGGTGGCTATCAGGCTAAGAAAAAGTGGATAAAGGACCAACTGACTGAAGGGTTCACTTTTAAGAAGCTGGATGTGAGGGGGAAAGTGTTTATTGAGTACATCCCGGCTGAAAACGCCTGGTGCCCTGTCGACGCTCCGGGTTATATGTTAATTAACTGTTTCTGGGTTTCCGGTCAGTTTAAGGGTAAGGGTTACGGGAAAAGGCTTTATGAAGAATGCCTGAAAGATTCCGATGGTAAAAACGGCATTATCGTAGTAGTATCTGCGAAGAAGCAGTCGTTTATGTCCGATAAGAAATTCTTTATTAAACAGGGCTTCGTTGTTTGCGATACAGCGGAGCCCTATTTTGAGCTGTTATACAAGCCGTTAAGAGATGATGCGCCGCTTCCGAAGTTTAAAGACTGCGCGAAGAAGGCCGAGTGCGATAATAAAGAAGGGCTGACTGTATATTATACCAATGGCTGCCCCTTTACGGAGTATTACGTTGCCGGGCTTGAAACCGTAGCGGAGCAGAAAGGGTATAAATTAAAAACGGTGAAGATTGCCAGCAAAGAACAGGCGCAAAATCACTTTGTTCCTGTAACCAATTACAGCATCTTCAAAGATGGCTCTTTCGTTACACAGCATATTCTGAATGAGACTTATTTTGATAAGTTCATAAAGAATTAGTGAAGGCTTTAATCCCGGAATTGCTTCCACTTCACCATGCGGTCCTGGAGGTTAATGACCTTGCCGTCGAGGGAGAATGTTCCGTCGCCTTTATGGTGCATCGTGGGTTGTCCCTCGAGTTTCGGATCAACCCATGCCTTTACTGCTTCGAGTATAAAGAGATCGTACTTGTTCGCTAATGTTTTGTCGACCACCTTACATTCGATGTTGGCATAGCACTCTTTGATCAGGGGCGCTTCAACTTCGCCTGCAGGGGAAGATGTAAGTCCGAATGTGGCGAATTTATCAGTATGGCGGCCAGAGCAGTTGCCAATGTCAACTACCTTTTCGGCAAGTGCAGCAGTCGGGATTGCGATAACGCATTCGCCGGTTTCTTTGAGCGCAGTATAACTGTGGTCCCATGGCCCGATGATAGCTCCGATTAAAGGAGGTTCATGCTGAACCATCATGTGAAAACCCATCGTCATAACGTTCATATTGCCCTGGAAGCTGGTGGTAACCAGCACTACCGGTCCGGGTTCGAGAAGGCGAAAAACCTTGTTTACTGCAAATTCTTCCATCGTTTTGATTGTATGTTAGACAAATGTGGCGTTAAGAGCTCTTTTGAAAACGCTGATCCTGCTGTTTTCTGTAGCTTGTATACAATTCAAATATAACCGTTTTTGCAATAAAGTATCCCTCTAAAAATCCACCCTTTTTTTCATGAGCTTGCTCAGGTCAATGGCCTCTCTGGCAGCTATGGCCGACTGCTCGCTCATCTGCCTGAGTTTCTCCCTTACGACTTGCCCCATCTCCTGAAGCTGCTGCTGTCGTTCCTGATCCGAAAGCCCCGGGCTCCCGTCTGCTTTGCTTGTCTTTTGCTGACCCGCCGGCGCCTCCTTTTGATTACGTATCCTGCTCAGAAAGTCGTTCCCCCTGTAAGCGGCCATCAGCTGGGTACGGGTAGGGATGCCCGTCGCTGTTGCCTCTTCATGGTGCAGGATGGCCCTGCTTTCTCCGTATCCTGCCTCTGCTTCATCTTCTGACTGGAATGCCGCGATCAGGCTTACCGGGTTGAAATCCCTGCTGTTGATCGATTCCAGCTGGTTTTTGTATACGTTCATGTCTGTACATTCCAGCATACCCAGCACCAGCAGCAGGCAACCTTTGGGTATTTCGTCCTCAAATACCAGCTCGCGGGCGGCAATCACGCTGCCCACGTGTATACTGACACTCTTTTCCCCGATATACTCATAGAACTTTTCCCTGAAGTTAAAACCAGCCAGTACAAAGCTGAGCCGGAAGCTCTTCACCTTACCGTTGTCCCTGAAAGGGGTGACAAAGTCCCTGCGGGAGTAGATCTCCGGCAGGCTGATGCTTACTTGTCCCTTCTCATTGCGCTTTACCTGCGGTTTGAACTGCAGGGCCTGCGAAAACTTAAAGTTTTCATTAAACTCCAGTCCCTCCAGGAAGGAGAGCTCCCCGTCGTGCAGGTCGCGCTCACCACGCTCCCGGCTGCGGCTGCCCCGGATACTGCGCGAGACGGCGGCCGTCATGCGGTTCACCATCCCCCCGTCATGAAAGTGGTGGTAAAAGGGCCTGAAAGCTTCCCGGATCACCCTGGATGCCTGACTGATCAGTCCGAATTCTCCGGCAGCCTCCTGGCTGGCCTCTGTTTGTTTGAACCGCCGGGGACGGCTCTGAACGATGTTCATTCCCCCGTAGCTGCGGTATACCACGGAGCCTGCAGTGCCGTGGATGCCTCCTTTAATATCGATTACTGCCATATATTTTCCTCCTTTTTTTAAATTGCTTCAGCCATCAGCAGCTGGCACAGGGCAGGGTTAGGACGGTAACACGATGCGGAGGTCGGCGGCTTTAGCTGATGTATCAGTAAAGTTGATAAGAACTGCAAAAAGATGAAACAGGAAATTTTAATTTATAATCATTTTAATTAAGTGGCTGATTTCCTCTGGATTGCGGCCCATTCAACATCCTGTTATACTCCTGATCCGGACGCATCATGGCCGGAGAATAGCCTGCTTCTGGTTATCCTTTGATTATCTGTTTACCTCCATACAAAGTCAGTTCATCGTACTGTGAGTCTACCTTTTTGCCGAAAAGGTAGACTCACAGTAGGGAATCATTAGCCTAAGTGAAGCAATATGGATATCCGTTAGCACTCCAATGGGTGGTTTGAAGCAGGGAAGAAGGATTGCTCAATTAAGCTCTGTAATTAAGTTTTCGCCGGTTTCCTGCCTGCTGTTTTTTATTCCGGTATAGTACTCTTTTTCATGTTTGGGTAGAGAATGCATGTTGCTTTCGGCTATTAAAACCAAACCACGGAATGCGGAGCTTAAGATTAAGCAGCCTGATTCCATATCGCTGATAAAGGTTTTTTTGCAGTGTTTTGTACAATGCCTCACAATAGACATGATTTCGTTGAGGAGGCTTAACGCTGCCAGAGGCGATTCTATAGCGCTTATCAACGAAGTATGGTATAAGGGATCTTTTTGTTTTTCACGCGATGTACGGGGCATGCTCCTCAGCCTGTTGAATATCTCAAGGTCGAGGTCTGCCGCCTGCATAAGTGAAGTTTGAAGCGTCTGCAGTTGTGTTGTCTGTTCTTTAAGGAACAGTTTAATCACTTTATCTCTAATCTTCTTTTGCGACAATTTTAGCGACATCAGGATTAGAGTAAGTCCCATATTGGCCGTGACCAGGACAACGCAGCCACCGGTAATCCCGGGCTTCTTTTCCGTAACCTTCTGCAGAAATTGGCTTAATGTGATATTCCCGATACTTTCTGATGGTTCCCGCTGCTGCATCGTTTTGCTCTTTTAATGATTACTCTTTTCGGCCAAAGTTGTTTGAGGAAAATGATCCGGGACTTTCTTGAAAAGAAATATTTCTGAAAAGGGGAAAACAACAAAAGGTATTTGTTGTTAACGCTTTGTTGTTGCAACATGTAATTTATAAACAAGGGTAAATGCAAGATGCTCATGAGATTGTTAACCCTGATTTGATTCGATTATCGTCTATTATCTTTTCGGCAGAAGACGCAATAATCAGCAGAAATATAGAGGGGCTTATAGATAGTTGGAACCCGGCGGCAGAACGGATCTTCGGGTTTACGAGCGCTGAAGCGCTTGGTCGGCATATTTCAATGATTATACCTCCCCGCCAGCAGGAACGTGAGGAACAATTGGCCATCCGTGTGCTGAACGGCGAAAGAGTAGGTCATTTCTCCGCATCAAGACTGACCAAAGGCGGACGGAAAATCAATGTTTCGGTTAACCTTTCACCTGTTCGCAACAAAGACGGAAGTATTACGGGGCTTGCCATGATAGCACGCGATATTTCGTCCTGGCAAAAGCAGGCAGAGGAAAAACAGGCGATGCTGGCAGCTATTGTCAACTCTGCCGACGATGCTATTATCAGCAAAAACCTGAATGGTTTTATAACAAGCTGGAATCCCGGAGCGCAGGCTATTTTTGGATATACAGAGGAGGAAGTTATCGGAAAACATATTACTATTCTGATTCCTCCCGAAAAGCGGCAGGAAGAAGATTATATTATCTCCTGTATCACAAAAGGCAGGAAGGTGGAGCACTTTCAAACCACCCGGATCACTAAATACGGCAAGGAAATAAAAGTTTCTCTTACCGTATCACCAATTAAGAACCGGCAGGGACAAGTGATCGGCGCTTCAAAGATTGCACGCGACATTACTGAACAGGTTGCTATACAAGCTCAGCTTGAACAGCAGACCGAGAAGCTGAAAGAATTAAACCGGGCAAAAGATGAGTTTATCGGGATGGCAAGCCATGAGCTGAAAACGCCTCTGACAAGCATAAAAGCGTATGTTCAGCTCCTTGAAAGACAATTGAAGGGTGAGGCGCAAACTGCACTATCAATAACTAAGACAATCAGGCATGTTAACAAGCTTTCGGGACTCATCTCCGACCTGCTTGACGTTTCCAGGATTGAGGCAGGCAAGTTGCAGCTTGACTTTATCTCTTTTCCTCTGGGGGCATTTTTATTGGAGGTTATCGATTCCGTTCAGCATACCACTGTCACACACGTTATTGAATGTAAATGTGATATTGGAGAGCTGAATGTATATGCTGATCGTCAACGAATAGAGCAGGTATTAACTAATCTGCTGACAAATGCCGCTAAGTATTCGCCCAAGGCGGATAAGATTGTGGTTGAGGCTGTGCGAACCGGCAATGATTTGATTATCAGCGTGCGTGACTATGGCATAGGGATACCGCAGGCTGAACTTGATAATGTTTTTTCAAGATTTTACCGTGTCAAAGAATTACATCCATCCTTTTCAGGCCTCGGCATCGGCTTGTTTATATCACAGGAGATTATTCAAAGGCATCATGGCAGGATCTGGGTTGAAAGCCAGGAAGGATCTGGTTCTACGTTCTATTTCAGTATCCCGGCATTCAAGCGGAAGGAGGAATAGTGTTTTTAGCAGCCATTGTTTTAGTGATTACGCTGGGCAACATTCCAAACTTTTTTTTAAACGCCGCGGTGAAATGATGCGGGTTTTTGTATCCCACTTCGTAGGCCACTTCACTAACGCTTCTTTTTTGTTCGAGCAACTGCCTGGCACGTTCCATCCTGAAATCGGATAAATAGCTGAAGACAGTTGTGCCGAGGATCTCTTTGAACCCCTTCTTTAATTTGAAATCATTTAATCCTACCTTCCTTGAAAGCTCAATCAGCGAACAGGGGGTTCGTATATTTTCTTCAATAAACAGCTTTGCTGAGTATATTTTATCAATATCGTGGGCCTTTAAAAAAGAGGAAGAGCTCTTTATGTAGGTCTGATCGAGCTGTTCAAGCTGGACCGAAAGGAGTTCGAGCATTTTTGCTTCTAAAAGAATTCTTCCGGCATCTCCATGCTGCTGCTTCGTTTTTATGGTGTTTATAATCTGGTAAATATTCGGATTAACCGGCAAGGCTCCTGTAATAAAAGCTTTTTTGTTTAGAATATGATCCCTCAGATAGGAGGATATACCCTGGGTGTTATGCAGGAGCCGGAGCAGGTATTGCTCTGGCAAATAAATGATGAATGCCTGGAGAGGAGCTTCCATCTGCAGTATATTTACAAGGGGAGCGGGATAATACAAGTTATGCTGGCCGGCCGTAAGATTGAAAAAGGTTATTTCACCGCTGATGTTTTCTGAGACCAGATCTCCTGTAAGAAGGCCGTAGGTTGTGATATACGGTTCCTTTACTTCGTTGCATATTTTCAGGCGGCCTTTTTCGGCTTTTACCAGGATAATATGGATACCCTCAAAGCTCCACCACTGCAGCTCCGCCTTGTTCTGATGTATAGTTCGTTGCCTTAAATCCTTGCCGGAAGCAACATCACCTGCGCTGATGCTGACACTGACACAAATTTCCGTCTTTTCGTTTCCGGTAATGTCGAATTGCATATAATCCTTTTCACGTTTATATAAATCCCTCTGACGTTAACCGCTTTGAGCTTTAGAGCCCAAATTTGCAGCTTATTAAGACTAATTACAAATAAGCTATGAGAAAAATCTATCTTTTCTTGCTCTGCCTGCTCTTTACTTCATTTGCGGAAGCACAGCAGCGCATAGTTTCCTTAAGTGGCACCATCAGTGAAATGTTGTGTGCACTTGGCCTTGAGAGCCAGATTGCCGGTGTTGATGTTACGAGCACCTATCCGTTATCATTAAAACAAAAACCAAAGGTTGGACACAACCGGAATATTTCGGCTGAAGGAATTCTGGCTCTGCGTCCGACTCTGGTTCTTGGGCTTACGGAGAATACGAACCCGCAATTATTACAGCAGTTGAAGTCGGCCGGAGTGAAAACAGTGCTGTTTAAACAGGAGCTGTCGCCCGATGGGGTAAAGGCGTTGCTTCGCGGGGTAGCTTCGGCTGTAGGGTCGCAGGCTAAAGCAGAGGCGATACAAAATCAGTTTGACCAGCAGATGAAGGGTTTAAAGATAAATCCGGTAAACAAGAAGGTGCTGTTTATCTATGCCCGTGGCACAGGAACGATGATGGTGAGCGGGACGGGCACCCCGGTTGAAAAAATGATCATGCTTGCCGGAGCCAGAAATGCCGTTGCCGGTTTCGAGGATTACAAGCCGCTGACCGCAGAGGCCCTGGTTGCCGCCGATCCTGATGCGATTCTATTATTTGATAGCGGGCTGAAGAGCCTTAACGGCCCGGAAGGCTTACTTAAAGTGCCGGGTGTGGCCCAGACTACCGCCGGGAGGAATCGTAAGATTGTGAGTATGGACGGTGAACTTCTGAGTGGATTTAGTTTAAGGCTTCCGGCAGCAATAAAAGACCTTCATAATAAAATTCTCTGAGAATGAAAGGGAAAGTGCTGTTCATCCTGCTGCTGTCAGCGTCCTGCCTGTATGGCCAGGAAAGGAGTAACATGCGGACTGCCGATTCGCTGAAAAGGTTTAACGCTTTAAATCAACTGGATGAGGTGATTGTGACCGGGCAGTTTGAAGCACAGTCGGCACGAAACTCCGTTTATAGTATCAGAACTATCGGCAGCGAGCAAATCAGGCTCCGTGGTGCTACGAGTTTGATGCAAATTCTTAATACTGAACCGGGGGTCAGATTCAGTAACGACCTGGCTCTGGGTACCAGTGATATTTCATTGATGGGTATCTCCGGAAAAGGTGTGAAGATTTTGCTCGACGGGGTGCCGATGCTCGACAGGGGCGAAATACGGGAGAGCCTCGGGCAGATTGATGTCCACACGATTGACAGAATTGAGATTGTAGAGGGCCCGATGTCGGTTAGTTACGGTACCGACGCGCTTGGAGGGGTGATCAATATTATTACAAAGAAAAGCCCGGCGTCTGAGGTGTTTTCGCTGAGTGCTAAAGTGCAGGAAGAGTCGGCGGGTGATGAATACTCCGGATTTGGCAACAAGGGTTCGCATAATCAACATGTCAGCGCTGCCTATAACCGCAACAGATGGTCGTTTACCGGCACGTTTTCGCAGAACGACTTCGGGGGATGGAAAGGCCAGGCTGCAGATCGTGAGCTTGAATGGAATCCTAAAAAGCAGCTGCTGGGAGGCGGAAGCGTGGGCTACAGGCATGACGGGCTTAATATCTGGTACAGGCTGAATGCCACAGACGAAACTATCAGTTTACTGGGCAGGGCGAATCCCAATAACAACCTGGCCACTGATAAAGATTATATCAGCCGGCGTTTCTTTCATCAGGCGCAGCTCGACTGGAAGCTGGGTTCCGCTCTAAGTTTCAACGGAGCTGCGTCGTACACCGATTACAGCCGGCGCACGAAAACAACCAGCCTGAATGTCTTAAATGGCGACAGGCGGCTTTCTTTAGAACCTGATGCACAGGCAAAATCTTTATTCGACCATACTTTTTTCCGGGTAACGATGCAGTACAGACTGTCTGATAAGGTTTCGCTCCAGCCGGGAGCAGAGGTAAACCTTAATGGCAGCAGCGGCGACCGCATACAGGGATCTCCCGAAATAAACGATTACGCCTTGTTTGTGTCATCCGAGCTGAAATTATGGAAGGGGATTAATATCCGCCCTGGTATACGGATGCTGAGAAATTCGGTATACGATGCACCTCCTGTAATCCCCTCTCTGAATACGCATATTATGCTTGGTAAAAAGCTGGATATGCGCTTGTCGTATGCGAGAGGCTTCAGAGCACCGTCGCTGAGAGAGCTGTATTTTGAGTTTTTTGATGCCAGTCATTCTATTACCGGAAATGCAGACCTGAAGGCTGAATATTCGCATAGTTATAACGGCTCGCTTACCTGGCACAATGAATCGAAGGGCAATACAGCCTTAGGCGTGACTTTAAGCAGTTTTTACAACGTGTTCAGCAATCTGATTGAAATCGGAATTAATGCCGATAAACCCGATGCGAGCAGCTATATTAACATCGGCCGTTCAAAAACCACCGGCGGGTCGGTTCAGGGAAATGCGAGATGGAGAAGCCTGCGTGGCATGCTCGGCTTTTCGTACATAGGAAGGTATAACCGCATCTCAGAGGATGAGGAATTCGGTGGCCCGCTTCCGCAGTTTACCTGGTCGCCTGAAGTAAACAGCAATATCATTTATACTCTTCCCAATGCAGGCGCCAGCATCAATCTCTCTTATAAGTTTAACGGGCGGCTGCCTGCATATTACATTTCGGAGCAGGATGGAGAACGTACGCTCGTCGGGGGCAGAACATCGTCTTACAATCTCGCTGACCTGAGCATTCATAAAGAGATCAGGAAAATGACGACACTCTCTTTCGGCGTAAAAAATTTACTCAATGTTACGCGCGTGTCGAATACAGCGATAGACAGCGGATCGGCTCACAATTCGACAGGCCCTTCGCCGGTATCGTATGGAAGGTCCTTCTTTCTTGGTCTCACTTTTCAATGGTCTAAAGATCTATCCAATAACAAGTAACAAACACATATCATGAACAAATCGATTCTTATTCTTTTTCTTTTAATAGTTGTAGCTGTTTTTCCTTCCTGTGATAAAAATGATCCGCCCTTGCCGGATAATCTTATTGCTTTCAATACCGGCGATCTCGGATTTGATGAAGGCGCAAATGAACTCGAGGTGTCTGTAACAGCCTCAAGGGTTGTTGATGCTGCTACAAGCATCACAATTAATCTTCAGACGGAGGACGTAGCCTATGGTACAGAGTTTACCACCGAGCCCGCTGCTGTAAACAATGCACTTACATTGACTATACCGGCTGGTTCGGCCTCTGCCACGTTTAAAATAAAAAAGACTGCGGGCTTGTTCCTGAATGGCGGTGAGGCAATTCATTTTACAATCACCCAGGTAGGGCAGCCTTCTCTGGCAGGTGAGCTAAAGGAGCTGAAGGTGTCATTTTCTGCCATCACTTCAGCGGGTTCAAACCTTCAGCTGGAAGGGGGAGAAGGTGGTTCGGCTGCTGAAAACAGCGTGTTTGTCGACTTAAGTGCCAACAGGCAGACTGCTGTGGGCAGAGACGAGTGGGACCTTGGTTTTTACTCCGGCGCTGATTTTCGTGTGATTATCAATAATGCCACCGGTGCGTCAGCGATAAAAGTGGACAAAACCGACCTGACGCAGGTAAGCAGCGCAGATATTAATCCTGATGATCTTAAGCTGGGCCAGGGACTGGGTTCGTTTTCCCTCATTGATGACGTTAACGGCGACATAACAAAAACGGTTATTGCCGCGGTTTCGGCAACAGAGTCGGAGAACAAGGTCTATGTGATTAACCGCAAAGGAGGCGACAGAAGTGTTGCTCCTGTGGCCGACCTTTATAAAGTTAAGATTAGCAGGAAAGACAACGGATACGTTCTTCAATATGCCAGGTTAAACGAAACTACGGTGAAGTCGCTGGAGATCACTAAAGATGCTGAATACAACTTCAGATATGCTTCTTTTGATAACGGCCTTGTTGCAGTCGAGCCAAAGAAAGACAGCTGGGATTTCGAATGGGGCTGGAGTATGTATTTCACAGGAACAATACCTTACGGATTTTCTGATCTTGTATTCATTAACCACCATGCCGGAGTTCAGGCAGCCGAGGTGTTAACGTCGGCGGTAAGCTACGAGGCTTTTAACGAAAGTAACCTCAGCGGCATCAATTTTTCGGGCAGCCGCGATGTGATCGGGTCAAAATGGCGTGCCACCACCGGGACACCCGGCGTGAAAACGGATCGTTTTTATCTGATTAAAGATGCTGCCGGAAATATCTATAAGTTAAAGTTCATCAGTTTCATTGCCGAAGACGGCGGAGTACGCGGAAGACCAAAATTAGAATATGTACTTGTTAAGAAAGGTGCTTAAGAGCAGTAACTTGAGATATTATGCCGATTCTATGACGCTCCCCGGGGAGGGTGTCGCAGAGCGGGGTGCAGGTGCAAAGAAGAGCGGTGCGGTTACTGTTCGGCAATGGCTGCCTTCACTGTTATGGCTGCTGTTGCTTGCGGCAGTCATTCTTTCGGCATGCCTGGGAGCGGTAACGATCTCGTTTTCCGAATTCTATTCTATCGTTGCCCATAAAGCCGGCTTAAGCCAGGCAATTAACTATGAGCCGCAGCAGGAAGCCGTGTTATTTACGCTCCGTTTTCCCAGGGTGTTGCTCGGTGTGCTGGTTGGTGCAGGCCTTGCCGTGTCGGGTGCGGCGATGCAGGGGCTTTTTCGCAATCCCCTTGCTGAGCCGGGACTCATCGGGATCTCGTCGGGCGCCTCCCTGTTCGCCGTTGCGGTTATTGTATTGGGGAATAAACTGTTTGCTTCATTTCTGGAACAATTAGGATACTATGCTCTTTCTATCGCTGCATTTACCGGGGCATCCCTTACGACGATGCTGGTCTACCGCATCTCTGTTTACAGGGGTAAAGCGGTGATCACCACGCTGTTGCTTGCCGGGATCGCAATTAACGCTCTCTCAGGCGCTTTTACAGGCTTATTTACCTACGTTGCTACAAATGAAGAACTCAGGAATATCACGTTCTGGAGTCTCGGAAGCCTGGGCGGGGCAACCTGGGATAATATCAAGGTGTTGTTTCCTTTTATTATCGTTCCGCTGATAGGCCTGCCTTTCCTCTCGAAGTCTCTGAACGCTCTGGCATTAGGGGAATCGCAGGCCACCCATATGGGGGTGAATGTTGATCTGGTGAAACGGCTCGTCATTGTACTGGCAACTATGGCTGTTGGCGCATCGGTCGCAATGTGCGGTATTATTGGTTTTATCGGCCTTATCATCCCGCATATTATCAGGATGATTGCAGGAGCAAATCATAAAACTGTGATTGTATGCTCTGCGTTGCTGGGGGCAGTGGTGCTCACCCTGGCTGATCTGCTTGCGCGCACGATCGTTGCTCCGGCAGAGTTACCCATTGGAATACTGACTGCCATCATCGGGGTGCCGGTATTTATTTACATCATTTTTAAAGAAAAAAGGGCCAGGCAGTTATGATAGAGGTAAGGGAGCTTTCTTATCGTGCCGGACGGAGCGAACTTCTCCGGGACATTAATTTCAGCGTCAGACCAGGAGAAATGCTGGCCGTTATCGGAGCAAACGGGGCGGGTAAAAGTACCCTGCTAAAGTTATTATCTTCCGAGATCAGCCCTTCGGAGGGTGCCATTTACATAAAACAGCGGCCCCTGCAGGAATATAAGGTTATTGAACTGGCAAGAATGCGCTCGGTGCTCGCCCAGCAAAACACGATATCCATGTCGTTTACGGTTTACGAGCTGGTACTTATGGGGCGCTATCCCCACTTTGAAAATAAACCGGGAATCAATGATATTGAAATAGTGAGACATGTATTGAACGAAACGGGGATAACTCACCTGGCGAGCCGGGAATATAATACGCTCTCGGGAGGGGAACAGCAGCGGGTGCAGCTGGCGCGGGTAATAGCGCAGATAGCAGATGTGCCGCAGGGACTTTTACTCCTCGACGAACCCACAAACGGTCTCGATCTGCTGTACCAGCAACAGATCTTATCGATAGCCCGTGGCATGTCCGACCGTGGCTATTGCGTGGTATGTATCCTTCACGACATCAATTTTGCGTCGCGCTATGCCGATAAGGTGCTCATCCTTAAAAATGGTAAGACCATCGCATTTGGTGCACCTAAAGAGGTTATAAACCACGACAATATATTGAACGCTTTCAATGTGAAGGTGGAGATGATGAATTATACCGGGTTGAACTGGCCAGTGGCGGTGCCTTTGTGAGTTGAGAGTTGAGAGTTGAGAGTTGAGAGTTGAAGGTTGAGAGTTGAAGGTTGTGAGTTGTAGGTTGTGAGTTGAGAGTTGAAAGTTGAAAGTGAATGTTTTGAGTTGAAGGTTGTAAGTTAAAATCTGATTGCTGACAGGCGATCGCTGAAAGCCAAAAAATAGAATTATGAAAAATGTATTAATTGAAAAATGGAACAGAATTAAAAAAGACAATCCAAAGATCCGGATTCGTGAGGCTGCCAGACAACTCGATGTGAGTGAAGCGGAGCTTGTAGCAACCGGAACAGGAAGTGGAAATACACTGCTCAATAATGATTTTAAGTCATTGTTGAAAGAAGTGGAGAAGATAGGCCAGGTGATGGCTTTAACGCGTAACGATTATTGTGTGCACGAACGGAAAGGTGTGTATAATAAAGTGGCATTTAACGGAGAGGTCGGCTTGGCTGTGAATCCGGATATCGACCTGCGGCTGTTTATGAGTCATTGGAAATTCGGATTTGCGGTAAATGAAAACGGACGGCTGAGCTTTCAGTTTTTTGATAAAAGTGGTGAGGCGGTTCACAAAATATATCTTACTGAAAGTAGCGACAAAGAGGTGTACGAAGCCTTAAAAGAAAAGTATAAAGCCGCCAATCAGGATCTGCCGGTTGATGTGGAAGCCTGGGATGACCGGCAAGAGGAGAAGCATGATAGCGATATTGATAGTACTCATTTCGGGGAGGCCTGGAAGGCCTTGCAGGATACGCACCATTTTCACGGAATGTTAAAGTCGTTCGGAGTGAGCAGGCTCCAGGCAATGCGGCTTGCGCCGGCGGGTTTTACCGAGCCGCTCGACACCGGGATATTGAAGCGGGTGCTCGAATCTGTGGCCGCTCAGGGTGTAGAGATAATGGTGTTTACCGGCAGCCGGGGATGCATTCAGATTCATACCGGATTAGTAAAGAACCTGGTTCAAACCGGACCATGGTTCAATGTTCTGGATCCGCAGTTTAATATGCATTTACGCGAGGATGGTATAGCAGCTGTGTGGCTGGTGAAGAAACCTACAAAAGACGGGATTGTTACCAGCATTGAGATATTTGACAATGATGGCGGCATCATCGTTCAGTTTTTTGGTAAACGTAAGCCCGGAATTCCGGAAAGTGAAGCCTGGCGGTCGGCGATTAATCAGAATTTAGCAATCCCTCAATAATTAAATATGTGTGAGACAAGGTTATTGTACTCGGGGGACTCTGTTACCGTGAGCCAGTGTGTACATTGCAGGGTGCTTTTTATCTGGCACGGGAATATTCTCTTAAGCTTTACCTCCGAAAAGTTTAGCTCGTTCAGGCGTGCTATAAATAGTTTCGGGTATGAAGCCCAGTACCAGTATTTCGCCGACGGGGAGGAAAGGCTCGTAGTAAGCACTCCAAATCCGGAGATCAGTTTTGCTTTTACTGCGGAAGAGTGGGCCTCATTCAAAAATGCTTTGAATGAGGCGGCGTATATGCAGGAAATATATGCCTTAATGGTATAGTATGATTCGGGATGCAGGTGATTTTGTATGGGATTTGTCAAATTAGCCAGAACGAAGGCTGAAAGTCGCGGTACGCTTAGGATGCGAAGACTATAGAGTAGAACTTAACGTTAATAAAGCGTGCTAAATTAATTTAGTACAGACTTGTCTTTAACAAGAAGAAGTTAAGATAAAAGTCCTCTGTTCCGGCTTGCTGATATATGGCAAGCCGGAACTCAGGCGCCAGCTTATTCTCCCCAGGCTGTGATAATGATGTTTCTCGGCCCCCCGTAATTGCGGTGCTCACATAAATATATTCCCTGCCAGGTGCCTAGTGCCAGGCGCCCGTTTCGAACGGGAATAGTCACCGAGCTGCCCAGTAAGGCTGCCTTAAGATGGGCGGGCATATCGTCTGAGCCTTCGTAGTCGTGCAGGTAGTCGGGGTCGTTCTCGGGCACCGCCTTATTGAAATACATTTCGAAGTCGGCCCGTACGGTAGGGTCGGCGTTTTCATTTATGCTGAGCGAAGCCGAGGTGTGCTGTATAAATACCTGGCATATTCCTGCGTTCAAACCGCGGATCTCCGGGAATGCCTGAGTTATCTCTGATGTGATCAGGTGAAATCCTCTTTTCCGCTCTTTCAGTTGTATCGACTTCTGATAGATGTTCATTTTTTTTCAAAATACAAACATGCTTCTTTCTTAGGAAATACAGAAGGGCTTGTGCATAATTGTTCGACGTCGCGGCGGCCGTCTGTTGCGGTAAATCCGCCGGATATTAAATACCTTTGGGAATGAAAATTCTTCATACCGCTGACTGGCATCTCGGGAAAAAACTTGAGCAATGTGAGAGAACAGAAGAACATCAGCATTTTCTGAACTGGCTTATTGAGAAATTAAAGGCCGAATGTATTGATGTTCTCATTATTGCAGGCGACATATTCGATACAGGTTCTCCTTCGAATACAGCCCTGGAGTTATATTACCGTTTTCTAAGGAACGTGAAGGATACCTGCTGTCGCGATGTCATTATCATCGGCGGCAATCATGATTCAATCAGTACCTTAAATGCACCGCGCGAGCTGCTGAAGTTTTTCAATGTATATATTGTAGGGGGCGTGCCCGACGAGTTTACCGAGCAGATCATCCCTGTAAAAGATGTAAGCGGAAAACTACAGGTGGTGGTTTGCGCAGTGCCATTCCTCAGGGATAAGGATATACGTCTTTCTGTGCCGGGCGAGACAGGCGCCGAAAGGGAAGCACGCATCAAGCAGGGTATCTGCGATCATTACAACCGATTTAAAGAACATATTGCGCCTTATAAGGCTGAAGGCATTCCGGTTATTGCAACGGGCCATCTTTTTGCGGCAGGCGCCGGCACTTCCGACAGCGAGAAGGAGATCCACGTAGGCAACCTGGGCCAGGTTTGCGGAGACCAGTTCCCCGAAGAATTCGATTATATTGCTCTGGGGCATATTCACAGACCTCAGAAGGTTAATAAAATGGACCATATCCGCTATTCGGGGTCGCCTGTTCCGTTAAGCTTTTCGGAGTCGGATGATAAAAAGCAGGTGATCATCCTGGAGTTTGAAAATGGAGCAATGACGAGGCTCGAAGAGCATGAGATACCCTCTTGCCGCAAGCTGATAAGGGTGAGGGGGAGCCTGGATGCCGTGAAAAGCAAGCTGCTGCTATTGGAAGATGCCTGTCTTCAATATCCTTCATGGGTAGAGGTGCAGGTTGAAACGGAAGCCTATATTCCCGACCTGGAGGAGCAGCTGGAAAAGATAAAAGTCCGTATCCCTTTTGTTGAGCGCTTTTTTTGCAGGCAGGTGCGGAAAATTGCTTTACCCGACTTCGCCGAACAGGTGGACGAAGGAATGACCCTGATGGACCTGGACCCTAAAGCGGTTTTTACGAAAAAGTGTGAAATAGAGTTTGGCGACAATGACTATAGTGAGCTGATGGCAACTTTTGAAGAGGCCATGGAGCGGATGAGGCAGTTGGAGGAGGTGAAAGAATGAGGATTGTAAGTGTTAAGTTTTTAAATCTAAACTCACTGAAGGGCGAACATGAGATCCGCTTTGACAAACCTCCTTTTACCGAAAGTGGTTTGTTTGCAATCACAGGGCCTACAGGTGCGGGTAAAACCACGATACTGGATGCGATTACCGTTGCATTATATGGAAAAGTTCACCGCCTGACGCGCGATGTCTCTGAAATAATGTCGCGGCATACGGCAGAGTGCTATTCGGAGGTCGAATTTGAAGTAAAGGGCCAGGTTTACAAGGCGAAGTGGTCGCTGCGCAGAAGCAGGGGCAAGATAGACGGTAACCTTCAGGGCGAAAAGATGGAACTCGCAGAAATGCCTTCGGGGAAGTTCCTGGGCGGTCATACCCCCACATCGGTAAAGCAGGAGATCACAGATCTTTGCGGACTGGATTATAACCAGTTTCTCAGATCAGTCATGCTTTCGCAGGGTGATTTCACCAGATTCCTGAAGGCCGACGATAATGAGCGGAGCGAACTGCTGGAGAAGATTACCGATACAGGTATTTATACGGAGGTTTCGCGTTATGTATTTGAAAGGCAGAAGGCCGAGAAGGAAAACCTGGACCTCTTAAAGGCAAGGCTTGATAGCGTAGATCTCCTGGAGGAGGAGGAAAGACTGGCTCACGAAACACGCCTGAAAGGCTTAGCCGAAGAGGAGGCAGAGGTTAAATCGAAGCAGGGGGATGTGCTTAAAAAGATCAGCTGGCAAAAGGGTATTGAAACGCTGAAGGTAAAGATCGAAGACCTTGACCGCGATCTGTTAAGTCACCAAAAGTTGAGAGAGGAGTATCATGGTGATTTTGAGCGCCTGAAGCTGCATCATCAGGCTGTGGAGTTCAGGCCGGCCCTTACCGAAATAAGAACAATTGAAGAACGGGCATCGGGACTTCGTTCAAGCCTCAGGCAACTGAATGAACAGCTTCCCACGCTAAAAAGGAATACAGAGGAAACCCTTCAGAAATATACAGCGGCCGTTGAAGCCGCCGATAAGGCGCAGCAGGTGCTTACTGCCACGGAGCCTGAACTTGATAAAGCGGTTCTTCTCGACTCCCGCATAGAAGGAGTGCGTGGCAACGTCTCCCGGTATAAAGCGGCTGCAGATCAGGTAGATGCCGAGGTAGAAAGCCTGGTTGGAACGGAAGAAGATAAAGGGAAAGAGCTGAATACGATTGAAGGCGCTATAGCGGAGTGCTCTGCCGCACTTAAACAAAGAGAGTCCGACCGGACGCTTGATAAACAGCTGATCGTCTTTACGCAGTATTCAAAAGAGCTGAGGGAGGTGCTGCTTTCTATTGATGCTAATGAAGCGGAAAAGCGGGCAGCGGAAAAGCAGGAGAAAGAGGCGCAGGACATTCTCGACGTCAATCTGGCTGTAACGTCAGGCCTGAATAAGGAAATCCTGGACCTCGAAGCGCTCGACGGGCAGCTGAAGGGCAGACTGGAAGAGCAGGGCGCCGGGAAGCGCCTTGAAGAATACGAGGAAGAGGCGGGAGAACTGCCTTCTTTGATCAGTTACTGCGAGCAGCAGTACAGGCTTGCAGAGAACTTCAGCCGCTTACAAATTGAGAAAAGCTCGCTTCTAGACCTCGCCGCAGAACGAACGAAACTACTGGAGCAGGAGAGGGCCCTGCTTGGCGATCTGAAGCTGGAGAAGGAAACGGCCGAAAAACATCTTCAGGACCTAAGGCAATTGGTTGAGCTGCAGAAGCGGATTCAGAACTACGAGGCCGACAGGCTGGCGCTTAAGGAAGACCAGCCCTGCCCTTTATGCGGGTCTCTTCATCACCCCTATGCTGCCGGCGGCTACAAGGCTGAGCTGAGTGAGGCTGAAAAGAAAAGGAATGCAGCGGAGCAGTATGTTCTGTCGGTAAACGAGCGGGTTCAGCAAAAGATGCTTGAGATAAACGCTCTTGAGCAAAATATAGCGACAGGCAAACAACAGCTCGGAAAGACAGAGTCTGAAATAGAAAGCGTAATTAAAGCATTTGAGGAGATAAACAGACTGCTGCCAGCTGCTCTCGACATTGCAAAACCGGACACCATTGCTGCAGTCACCAAAAGAAAAAAACAACAGCTGGGTGATTTACAGAAAATAATCGCGGCGATAAGGGACCTTCAGCAAAAAATAACTGCTACGGGGAACGCCATTGCCGGGAAGAAGGAATTGCTGTTCCAGGCAGAAGCGAAGTGCTCTGCTGCGGCAGAACGGATAAAAGGCGCCGGTGAACAGGCAATGAGAATTAAAAGCCTTATTGTTTCACTGAAAGAGAAAGAAGCCGCGCTGTTGAAAGATCTGCATGATCTGCTTTCTCGCCTCGGAATAGAATTCGGCGGCAGTGATGTGAACAGAATTGAAACAGTTCTGACCGAACGCATCGCCCAGTATGCAGCCTTTGAAAAAAGGCTGCAGCATCTTCAGGAGCAGCATGTTCAGGTGAAAAATGAGCTGGAGAAAACCGGCGGTGCGCTTTCAGCGAAGCTGGATGCACAGCTAAAGCAACGCACTGAGCTGAAGAGAGAGGAGGAGTTGCTGGAAGGACTTCTTGCGGAGCGTAAGCAAATGTTTGCTGATATAGATCCGGCCAAAGAGCGGGAACGGCTCAATAACGTGGTCAGGAGTAGCCGGGCGGCTCAAGATGCAGCCCGCGAACTGCTTCAGCAGGTGCAGGAGCAGTTAACAATCGCGGAGTCGAAAGCAGTACAACTGGAACTGGATGTACGCGCTGCCAATGATCAGAGCGGTGCACTTAGGGAAAAGCTGACACATGCACTTGGGGATAAGGGCATATCTTCTGTAGAAGAGCTTTACCAGCATTTTATTCCTGAGGAAGAAGCAGTACGGATACGCGAACTTGAGCGCGATACAGACGCCAGGATCCGTGCCATACAACAGCTTAGCCTAACGACCCGCGCTGAGTACCTCAGTGAAACGGCCAGGAACCTGACGGACGAGCAGCCGGAGGCATTACAATCGACATCGGAGGGTTTGGAGCAGCGCATTTCTGCCCTGAACCAGGAAATTGGCAGCCTGAAGCAGATCCTTGACGAGGATGACAGGCTGACGCAGAAGTTCTCGGAGGTAGCAGAGCAGATAAACGTTCAGCAAAAGGAGTTTACACGATGGCTGCGGCTGTCATCGCTGATAGGCTCGGCCGATGGAAAGAAGTTCAGCCGGTTTGCACAGGGGCTCACCCTGGCGCGGCTTACCGATCTTGCCAATCGCCATCTGTTGAAGCTTAGCGACCGTTACCGGATACTGAAGAGCAGGGAGAAAGATCTTGAACTTTTGATTATTGATGGCTATCAGGCGGACGTTGTGAGGCCTATGGCTACTCTTTCGGGCGGCGAAAGCTTCCTGGTGAGCCTTGCGCTGGCCCTTGGCCTGTCTGACCTGGCCAGCCGGAAAGTCCAGATCAACTCATTGTTTATAGACGAAGGTTTTGGTACCCTCGATTCGGATACCCTTGATGTGGCTATTTCTGCGCTGGAAAACCTTCAGGCAAGCGGAAAAACCATCGGGATAATTTCGCACGTGGAGGCTCTGAAAGAAAGGATTGGCACGCAGATACAGGTGATTAAGCAGCCGGGAGGTTCGAGCAGGATTAAGCTGCTGAGCTATATGAACGGAACCTTTGTATAGCTTTTCTCTTTTTTATGAGGCTGGTGTGCTTTCTCTGTTGTAGCTTTGGGAACAAGGAACAGCTTTACTATGCGCACAACGAACGATGTTCACCAGCAGTTTGCTTCATTTTTTAAAAGCGAAACGCTTCAGCCCTTTGCCTACCTGGTTTCCAAAAAGCTGAGTGAAGGCCATATTTGCCTGCCGCTGGACGATGCGGGCGTGCTGAATGAAGAGCTGCCAGCCCATTATAAAGGATTTATTGAAAAGAGAGAGCGTCTTAAAACTGAGCCCCTGGTGGGAACGGTGCCCGGCGAAAGACAGCCCTTTATCTTATACAACAACTGCCTCTATTTGCAGCGTTATTTTGCCTACGAATCGCTGGTGCTGGAAAGGATCAGCGACTTTGGTAAAACAGAGGAAACCCGTCTGGCAGAAAGGATGGAGAGCCTGCATCCGCTGACCGGCTTTATCAGAGAGTTGTTTGCTCCTAAGGAAACAGCGGCTTCGGGTGCTGATAGCCGTACCGACTGGCAGATGGTGGCTGCACTGAACGCAGTGCTGAATAATCTCACCATTATCACAGGCGGTCCGGGTACGGGTAAGACGTCGACTGTTGCGAAGATCCTTGCTGTTTTATACTGCATGAATCCCGCACTAAGAGTGGCTCTTGCCGCGCCAACGGGAAAGGCTGCCGCCAGAATGGGCGAATCATTAAAGTCGGCTTCTGTTAAACCATCTACTATCCATCGCCTGTTAGGCTTTGTTCCCGATTCGACATATTTTGAGCATCATCGCTCTAATCCTTTGAATTATGACGTGGTTATCGTGGATGAGGCCTCGATGATCGATGTTTCCTTGTTTGCGAAGTTGCTCGACGCCATCGGTCCGGACACCCGCCTGGTCCTGTTAGGAGATAAGGATCAGCTGGCTTCCGTAGAGGCGGGAAGCTTATTCGGCGACTTGTGTCAGGCTCAGGGGCAGCTGAACCTGTTTGGCCGGGAAAGGGCTGCTTTTATCAACTCCCTTATCGGTGATCCGTCCAGGGCCATTGATGAAGGCTCGGTCGTTACTGAATCCGAACATCCCCTGTTTCAGCATATCATAGAGCTGCGGCATAGCCACCGGTTTAGCGGCGAAGAGGGAATAGGGCGCTTTAGTAAGGCTATTATTGCCAGGGACAAGCAAACGTTGAATGATTTTATCGTTTCTTCCGACGCGCAGGTGCTGGTTGATACTGCTTATTCAAGACCGCTTTTCGAAGAATTTGCCGACGGATATGCAGAGTTTATCAGGGAACAAGATATACGACTTGCATTACAGAAAATGAACCGGCTCAGGGTATTGTGCGCGGTAAGGGAAGGCGAGCACGGCGTATACCAGTTAAACAGAAGAATAGAGAAATACCTGCAGCAGAAGAAGCTGATCAGGGCAAACGGCGGGTTTTATGAGAATCGCCCGGTTATTGTTACCGGCAATAACTACACCGTAGGCCTGTACAACGGTGACACCGGAATTGTCAGGGCCGATGAGAAGGGGACGTTGAAAGTATGGTTTGAGGATGGTGTTGAAGGAATAAAGCCTGTAATCCCTGGTTATATAAGCCAGGCTGAAACTGTGTTTGCGATGACCATCCATAAGAGCCAGGGCTCGGAGTTTGACCGTGTGCTGATTGTGCTGCCCGACAGCGAGAGCAATGCGATCCTTACAAGCGAGTTACTGTATACAGCCGTAACGCGCGCCAGATCAAAAGTATTTTTGCAAGGTTCGGCATCTGTAATTTTGCAGGCCTCTGATCGTTTTGTAAAAAGGGCATCCGGAATTGCCGACAGGTTCAGTGATTATTAATTTCTTTGAGCATTATAGGGTCTGATATGGCATTGTATTTACAAGTATCTAATTCATTATCTCAACTGGCAAAAAAGCTATGCAGTGATTTGCAGGCACAGGGAAATCAGGTTTTTCAGCCCTATTATATCGTTACTCAGACTGAAGGGATGAATAACTGGCTGAAGCTCCAGCTGGCCGACAGCATGGGTATTGCTGCAAATTACCGCTTTCTCAGGCCCAATGATATCGTCTTTAAGATTTATCAGTTGTTGGGCGGCAGATATTCGCAAAGCCTTTCGCCGGAGAACTTGTCGTGGGTGTTTTATAAGCTGTTGAACGATAAAGAGTTTAAAGAGAGGTTTGGGAATATAGCGGCTTATTTCGGAGAAGGTTCTGATAAGGAAGTAAAGCGGCTTGCCCTTGCCGAAAAGGTGGCCGACCTCCTGGACCAGTACCAGATCTACAGGCCCGAAATGGTGCAGGAGTGGAACCGCTCCTCGATTGCTGATGTGAAGGACGATGAATGGCAGAAGTTTTTATGGATCAGGGCTAAAGAATTAACGAAAGACCGCTTGCCCGACAGGACGCTGATGGGGCAGTTTATCCTGCAGGCGCTTCAGCAGGGCGACCGCATTGATGACCTAAAGCGGGGCATGCCGGCCGTTCATATTTTTGGCCTCTCGGTTATAACGAGTTATCACCTTCAGCTGTTCAGCGAACTTAGCCGGTATATCGATTTTTCTTTCCATATCCTCAATCCTGCCCCCTCTGAATACTGGTTCGAAGACAGGAGTGAAAAGCAGATGCTGTTTCTGAAGAAGAAAGGACTTGTTAATGCCGATGAGCCGGTGCCGGGCAACCCCCTGCTGACCAGCTGGGGCCGGCTGATACAGAACACCTTCAGCCTGTTCTTCCAAAATGACGCCCTTATTAACGCATACGATGAGGTCGGTATTGAAGAGCCGGGAGATAAAACGCTTCTGCAATGCATTCAGCAGGATATTTTTTATAACAGGAGTAATGCGGACAGGCGACTGATATCACCTGACCATATAAGGGACGGCTCGGTTACCATAAATGCCTGTTATACGGCAGCCAGGGAGGTGGAAGCGCTCTATAATTACCTGGTACACCTGATAGATAAGCATGGCGAGGTACTGTCGGCACGTGATATTGTGGTGATGGTTAGTGATATAGACGCCTATGCACCTTATATCAGGGCGGTGTTTAACAATGCTCCTTACTCTTTTCATTATACTATTGCCGACGAGAGCTTTGCGGCAAACGACAGCCTGTCGAACGCCTTGCAGTCGGTACTCCGAATGAACCGGCAGACCTTCAAGGCTGAGGAGGTACTGCAATTGCTGGACTCGGGATATATCAGGAAGCGCTTTGCAATCAGTGACCTGAACCTCATCCGGAAGGCAGTTGACAGAGCCAATATCCGTTTTGGCATGGAAGGGGATAAAGATGATGATACCATATATGTAAGCTGGAAATATGGCATCGAACGGATCATTTATGGTATCTGCATGAGCGGTGATGAAGAGTTTAAAGATGAGGATGGTACCGGTTTTTATCCCCTTGAACTGACCGAAGGGCATGCCTCTGCTGAGTTGATTCGATTTTGTCATTTTGTACAGGTTCTGATGGACTCTGTAAAAGAGCGGGAGCGGAGCCGCAGTGTTTCTGAATGGGTGGGGTACGTTGAATCGGTTTTGTATGATCTGGTATCTGAGCCGGGGGAGGACGCGGGTGAAGACTACGATATTTTATTGAAGCAGCTCGAAAACTACAACGCTTTGAATGAGCTGATAACAGAAAATATCAGCTACGAAGTATTCAGCCATAACTTTCTGCAATCCATTTCCTCTGCTACCCGAAGCAGCTCGTTTGCTACCGGTGGTGTTACTTTTTGTTCGCTCATTCCGATGCGAAGTATCCCCTTCAGGGTGGTTGCCCTGCTGGGTCTCAACTTTGATAAGTTTCCAAGGAAAGAAAACCCCTCTAATTTCAACCTGATGGAAAGGGAAAAAAGAAAGGGCGATCGTAATATCAAGGAGAACGACAAACATCTTTTCCTCGAAACCATTCTTTCTGCACGCGACTATCTCTATATCAGTTACATCGGTCAGAGTACAAAAGATAATACTGTTCTGCCTCCTTCGGCCCTGGTGGATGAACTGGTAGATTATATTGAGGCCGGAGTAGCAGCGGAGGAGCATGTTCCCATTGTGATACGACAACCGCTGCATAGCTTCAGCCGTAAGTATAACCTTGCCGACGACCGCCTTTATAATTACCTGAATTATAAACAGGGCAATGGAGAAACGGATGTGCAGGGCGAAAGAAAGGACCCGCCGGCTTTTGATCCGGAGGTGGTTTCCCTTGATGCGCTTGTGAACTTTTTTAAAAACCCGGTTAAAGGGTATTATAATGATGTCTTAGGTATCTATTTTAATAATGATGAGGTGCTTTTAAGCGATACAGAACTGTTTGAGCTTGATGGGCTCAGCAAGTGGTCGCTGAAGCAGGACCTGCTTCTTTTGCCCCCTGAAGATATAGAGGTTCTAAAGGATAAACTGGTCAAAAAAGGAGCTTTACCTTTGAAGAATATGGCTGATATTGCTTTACGGGACGTGGAAGCAGAGGTTTCGGCGATCCGCGACCTGTTTAATGAATGTACGGGCGGTATGCCCGGGCGTTCGCTGCAAGTGGAAGTAAACGTAGGTGATGTCTTACTGAAAGGAAGGGTCAACAGGATCTTTGGCGACCGGATGATCTGTATTTCATGGTCGAAAAAAGAATCGAAGTATCTCCTTGAAGCTTATCTGCGGTACCTGGCTGTAAGAGCTTCAGGCGCTTTAGTGGACCTGTACTTTATTTCGACTAAGGAAGGCCGTGTTTTTGAGGCCTCGGCCATATCAGGCTCCGATGCCTTAAGCAGGCTGAAGGAGCTGCTGGATCTGTATAAACAGGGACATAAGGATATGCTGGCTTTTTTTCCGGACTTTGAAATTGAACCATCGAAACTCGCAGACCTGGATGAAGCGGTGTTTCAGAGCATTGCAGATAAGAAGCTCAACTCGTATCCTTTTCCCTGCACCGACGCCTATGTTATGAGAGAAGCGGGCAATGGGTTCTATAAAAGAGAAGGTGTATTTGAAGAATATAAGATGGCTGCTGAAATGCTGCTGCTGCCGCTAGCGGATATCTTTCCCGGGTATTACCAAAATTAAATGTATGTCGTCTGTAAAAGGATTTGAAAGTTTTAATGCTGCTACTGTATCGCTGGAAGGCAGCAACCTGATTGAGGCCAGTGCAGGCACCGGGAAGACCTATTCAATTGCCATTCTTGTATTACGCCTGGTATTGGAGAAACGCCTTTCGGTAAAGGAAATCCTTATGGTAACCTTTACAAAGGCAGCTGTAGCCGAACTGGAAGACCGGATCCGTTTGTTTGTGCGGCTCGCCTTTAAAGCTTCGGGGGGCGGAACTATAAAAGATAAAACGATAAGTTCACTGGTTAACAGGGCGGCAGAGCAGTATGGAATGGAGGAGGTTCAGTCGCTGCTGAAGGAGGCTGTTTTGTTTCTTGATGAGACTTCGGTACTTACCATTCATAGTTTCTGCCAGATCACGCTTAGTGAATTTGCTTTCGAAACCAGGCAACTGTTTGGTGCTGAAACCCTGCAGGATACCAGCGCCCTGCTTGCCGAAGAGGTGAACAAGTTTTGGAGAAAGCATGTTACCACGGTTCCGGCTGAGCTGCTGGAGCCTTTGATTGGCGCCGGGCTGTCGCGTGACTCAATCTTGCAAGTGCTTAAAGAGCATCTCGACGGGAAGAAATATTTTGGATACGCCGAGACTTCGGATTACTCGTTTTGCGAGGAGGATCATCAGCGCTTTATCCGGGAGTTACAGGAGTTGAAGGCAAGTGAGGTTGAACTGCGGACTTGCCTGACCAGGTATGTGGTGGATAACGCCGAAAATTTAAAGCGTGTAAGTGAGGAAAACAGCAATGCCCGTAAACACATTTTGCATCTGATAGACGATCCTGAAAGTTTTGTACAGGCCGTAGTTGAGAAGAGAAAGTCGGCTTATATTACGAAGCTCTATCAGGATGTACTTGATAGATGTGATGAATGTGATGCGGTAGCCGGGCAACGCGACGGGATATTGAAGAATGTTATCAGTCGCTTATACTGCCTTGCTATCAGCAAGGTATCGTCGGGTGTGACAGAACATAAACGGCGGAATAACCAGATGTCGTTCGACGACATGATCGTAAACCTGCATGATTCGCTGGTTAAGCGTGATAACCCGCGCCTTGCAGAAGAGCTCAGGAAGAAATATAAGGCTGTGTTTGTAGATGAGTTTCAGGACACCGACCGCCTGCAATATGAAATTTTTGGTGCAGCGTTTGGTGAAGGCACCATTTTATTTTACATAGGTGATCCGAAGCAGTCAATTTATGCCTGGAGAAAGGCCGATATCTTTACCTATTTCAAGGCAGGGGAGGCGGTAGACCACCGGTACGGGATGAATGTTAATTACCGTTCTTCGGCGCCTTATATCGGGGCGATGAACCTGTTCTTTAAACCGGAGCCTGATTTCGATACTTTTTATTTCAATGAGGCGGAGAACGCTATTGATTATATTGAGATAGAATCACCTGAGGAGAATTTTAGAGGGCAGCTGTGGCGCCATCAATCGCCGGATGCGCCGATCTCAGTTTGCCAGACGCCTAACAAAGATGCCGTTTATGATGCCGTTGCAGCCCAGGTGATTGCGCTGCTCGATGGTAACGAATATTTGATAGGAGAAACGGGAAAGGAGAGGGGAATAAGTCCTGCCGATATCGGTATCCTGGTGCGATCTAACCGCGATGGCAAAATCGTAAAAGCGAAGCTTGCCAAATATGGGATTCCGGCTGTTACGATAGGTGATGATAAGGTTCTGCAGTCGGACGAGGCACGCTCCCTGCTGTATCTGCTGGAGGCAATGTCTGATATCTCCATGCAGAATATTAACAGGGCCCTATTGTCGTCGTTCACGGGCTACAAAACAGAAGACATTCTCACCCTGGATGATGAAAAAGCACTCGAACTTTTCAGAAAGTACAAGACAAGCTGGGATGAGAACGGCATTTATACTGCGCTGATGGATTTCGTGGCCGACTATTCCGTAACAGAGGTGTTGCTTGCCGGTCATACAGAGAATGGGGAAAGAATCATTACCAACCTTTTTCAGCTGATCGAATTGCTTCATAAAGTGCAGACCCGGAAAAAGCTGTCGCCCCTGGAGTTGATCAGCTGGCTGAAGAGAGGGATTGAGGGGATGGAAACCGATGGTGACGAATATGAACTACGGGTAGAAAGCGACGAGGATACGGTAAAGATTGTAACTATACATAAAAGTAAGGGATTGGAGTATAATATAGTTTTAGCGCCCTTTCTCGACTTCACTATCGATAACAAAAGACCGTTCTGCAGTTTCAGGGATGCAGAGACAGGAGAGTATGTTTCTATGAGCCGGGAAGCGATGAGCGAGGAGCAGATCAAGGTTTTATACAATCAGCTCGAGCAGGAAAACAGGAGGCTTTTATATGTTGCTGTGACGCGGGCCGTTTATAAATGCTTTATTTTTAAGAATGCCTCAGCCCGCCAGTCCACTTTGTCTGTTTTTTATAATGCTTTGGTTCGCAATACATCGCCTTTAATTGAGTTTTCGGCACCACTTGCCGTTCCCGCAAAATACTTTTTTAATACGGGGGCTAAGCTGCCGCCGCTCATACCAAAAACGAAGGTACGGTTTAGCCTCGCCGGCGCAAACTGGAGGAGGATGAGTTATTCGATGCTGCGGGCGGAACATGCGCCAGCAAGCCTGGGCCGCGCCGACAGCCGCACAGAGCCTTATGAACGTTTTGTGTTCAATGAACTGACCAGGGGGGCTAAAACAGGGAACCTCCTTCACTTTATTTTTGAGAATGTGCAGTTTGGCAACAGCAATAACTGGCCTTTTGTGATTGATGAGGCTGTTAAACGCTTTATTCCCGGTGATTCGGGGCCTTACGCCGATATGCTGAAGCTTTTGCTTGACCATGTACTGCATGTCCGGATAGAGCTGGGAGGGTTTAATTTCTGCCTGGCAGATGTAGCGCATGGTAACCAGCTTCATGAGTTTGAATTCGACTTTCGGGTACCCATGTTCGAGACGGCGATGCTCGAAACTTTATCCGATGAGGGGATGGAAATTCATGTAGACAGCCTGAATAAGCTGGAAGGGCTCATGAATGGAAAAATGGACCTGTTCTTTGAATGGAACGGAAAGTTTTTTATCCTTGACTGGAAATCGAACTATCTCGGCAGTTCGATGAGCGATTATTCGGCTGAAGGCGTCGCCGCTGCAATGAATGATAATAACTATCATCTTCAGTACCTCATTTATACACTCGCTGCAAAGAAATACCTTGGAAGCAGGTTACCAGGTTTCGACTATGATACTCATTTTGGCGGTGTATTGTACTTTTTTGTACGCGGGATCAGGAAGGATAAAGATAACGGGATATTTCTGTACAGGCCTCCTCTTGAGAAAATAGAGAAGCTGGACAAAATATTATCAGGACAAGTGGCTGCAGCTGACTTTTAAAACAACGCGTTTGTCCTGATATACTGGCTTATATTTCGGCCAGAACAGAAAATGTTTCTAACGAAGATTTATCAGCTGTCCCCGAAGATGCTTTATCCTGTGTCTTCTCTTTCTTGCGCAGGTTCTTCTTGATTTTCTCTTTAGCTTCTTTGATGATTTTACGATCCTTTTTTTTCAGTTTCGTCTTATCGGACTCATCTGAGCCAGTGAGCACAGCGAGGGCTGCTTCGGTTTTTTTTATATTATTCTGAAGCTTTTCAACACGCTCTTCCAATAAGCGGATTACATCTTTTTCGGTAACTTTTGACATAAACAGATTTTATTTTTTTTAAAATTATTAATTAAAGGATGAATGTCAAAGGGTTTCACGAAATAAAAGACGTTTAATACAGGTGGATGTTACCTTAATGTTAACTATGCAGAAATTGATGCGTATGGTAATATTAAGGATATATAGAAGCCGGTGCAAGACCGTATCAAATGTCGTCGTCGTCAATTTCCAGATCGTAAGGACTAAAGATATAAAGAGCCCCAACGATAAGCAGGATCAGGAAAACCAGGGAGTAGAATATTTCTTGTGTCATTGTTTCAAAGGGTTTGAGCAAGTAAGGAATTTAGTATTTAGTGTGCATTAATCTTTTGTTAAATAAAACATCTTTAATCCGTACGTGAATTTGTTCCTGATAATTACAGCTTAGCTTATATGTTTAAAAAGAATTTATAAGGCTTTAGGTTAATGGGGCTGAACATTCTGAACGAGACGGCACAAGCAATCATTGCCAGGCGGTATTGCCGGTAAAAATTGAAAGAAGTAATGAAATGATTTTTAGCAGTATTTATTCAGCTGTTACTTCAGGCGTTTTGTTTAAAGCTATAATAACGGCGCCTTTTTCGCCAAGACTTCCGTATCGGGCTACAGCTTCGTCTTTGTTTAAACGTGTTATACTTTGAATATCGCCTGGTTGTACGTGTTTATAACTGTTGAGTGCTTTTTTTCGTGTATAAGGTATTCCGTTGATGATATAAAGGGCTGGCCGGTTTGCTCCCGTCAGCGCTGCCACATACCGGTCGAGTAAATTTCCTGCTGAACCGCAGAATGCCGCACCTATTACGGCGCCTACGGCACTATTACCGCTTTTTTTTCCTAACGATGCCCCCATTCGCTCTCCTACTCCTGAACCTATCTCCACTCCTGAAGGCAGCCGCCCCATCGTGCTGCATGATTGTAGTGATATAATAAGAGCACAGGCTCCCAGCCATACTGCATTTGCACTCTTCATATTAATCGGTTTATTTCATGTGCTATTATTTTGCAATATATAAAAATATGACCTTACAATGCAAGTTTTTTTGATATTAATCTGACAAAACTTTCTTTAACTCTTTCCACACGTTTTCAGTCATAATTCGAACCCCTTCCATTGTTGGGTGGATGCCGTCTTTTTGGTTCAGCCTGCTGATTCCGGCTACGTTATCAAGCAGGAAAGGAACGAATGTCATATTGTTTTTTTCTGCTATCTCCCTGAAAATGACACGGAAGCTGGCGGCATAACTTCCTCCCATATTGGGCGGGACCTCCATACCGAGGAGGACAAGCTTAGCCGAAGGATATTTTGACCTGACTGTATCCACAATCGCCTGAAGGTTTGCTTTTGTTTCTTTTACCGGTATTCCCCGCAGTCCGTCGTTCGCGCCCAGTTCAAGGACAAATACATCAACCTTGTTTCGCAGGAGCCAGCCGATGCGGCTTTTACCTCCTGCAGTGGTTTCGCCGCTTGAACCCGCATTAATACATTTGTAAGGAAGACCTAAAGAATCTATTTTATTTTGAATCAATGCGGGGAATGATTGAGCTGAGGGATCGTCGAGTCCGTACCCTGCTGTAAGGCTGTTACCGAAAAAAAGGATGTTTTTAATTTCTTTCTGAACGGGCATCTTGTTCTCTTCTGTCGTATTGTTTTTCTTCTGATCGTTGCTGCAGGCTGCTGCCAGGCAAATAATCAGAATGAGTGTAACTACTTTATTCATCTTAATGTCTTAATATCGATATACCGGACTGTTTTTAAACAGGATCGGAGGGATTTAGTTTCATTTGTAACCGCTTGTGTTATTTTAGAGCACCTGGTATAAAAGTAAAAATAAAATTGTGGGAAATATTCTGTCTGTTCAGAACTTAAGTAAGAGCTATCAAAGTGCGGGAAGAACTTTAACCGTGCTGCACGATATAAATTTTTCGGTAGAGCAGGGGACTATGCTTTCGATCGTGGGGCCGTCAGGCAGCGGAAAGACCACGCTGCTGGGGCTTTGTGCCGGACTTGATCGCTCAAGCAGCGGTTCGGTGGAGCTGAACAATATTCGTATTGATGAATTGAATGAAGACGAAAGAGCATCTGTACGAAATTTATATACAGGTTTTATCTTTCAAAACTTTCAGCTGCTTCCAACCCTCACGGCCCTGGAAAATGTAATGGTACCCCTGGAGCTGAGGGGTAAGAAAAACATAAGGCCCAAAGCGCTCGACCTGCTCGATAAGGTAGGGCTGGCGGACCGCGGACATCATTATCCCGCCCAGCTTTCGGGCGGAGAACAGTAGCGTGTATCACTTGCCAGGGCTTTTTCCAATGATCCAAAAATATTGTTCGCCGATGAACCCACGGGTAACCTTGACGCCGAAACGAGCGAGCGCGTCATCCGGCTGATCTTCGACCTGAACAGGGAAACGGGGACTACGCTGATCATGGTCACCCATGACATGGAGCTCGCGGCCAGGACGCAGAGGATCATCAGGATCAGGGGCGGAGCTATTTACTCGGACGAACCGGTAACGCAGGGCGTATAGGTATGGATAAGAAAGTATCTCTCAATATTTCATGGCTTATTAAAATGGCCTGGCGTGACAGCCGCCGGAGCCGGCCGAGGTTATTTTTGTTTATTTCCTCCATTATTCTGGGCATAGCCGCACTCGTTGCCATTTATTCTTTCGGGCACAATTTGCAGAGAGATATTGACTCGCAGGCTGCAACGCTGGCGGGTGCCGACCTTACTATATCGGGAAACAGCCAGCCTTCAGGCCCCATGAAAAAATACCTGGCTACACTTGGTGACCAGCGGTCTGAGGAGCGCAGCTTTGCTTCGATGGTTTATTTCCCGGGCAGCGGCGGAACAAGGCTGGTTCAGGTGAGAGCGCTCCGTGGCGGATTTCCTTATTACGGCCGAATTGAAACCAGTCCTGTGAATGCAGCCACGTCTTTCAGATCGGGAAAGTATGCTCTTGTTGACAAGACGGTGATGCTGCAGTTCAGGGCGCAGACCGGCGATTCGGTTCATGTGGGTAATTTGAGCTTCGTCATTGCGGGTATCCTTGATAAAGCGCCTGGACAAACAGGTATTTCGTCAGGAATAGCGCCTGTGGTGTATATTCCGTTACAGTATCTCGAACAAACGGGGCTTCAGCAAAAAGGAAGCCGGATCAATTATAACTTTTATTACAGGTATACCAGTGCCGGTTCGCTCGAAAAGCAGCTTAAAGATATACGGAAACGTACGGACAAGGCAGGAATGGACCTGGAAACTGTAGAAACGCAGAAACAAAACACCGGACGGTCTTTTGAGGACCTGAACCGCTTTTTGTCGCTGGTGGGCTTTATTGCTCTTTTGCTTGGCTGTATTGGCGTGGCCAGTTCAATTCATATCTATGTGAGGGAGAAGCTCGCATCTGTAGCTATTTTGAGATGCCTGGGCGTTAGTTCTTTGCAGGCTTTTCTTATTTATCTTATACAGATTGTTGCCGTGGGATTTATTGGTTCGGTGCTGGGAGCGATGCTTGGCACGATCATTCAACAGGTGCTGCCGGTGGTGTTAAAGGACTTTCTGCCAATTGAGGTTACTACGAGTATTTCCGTTCCCGCTGTTTTACAGGGCATTGCTGCCGGGATGGTTGTTTCGTTGCTGTTTGCCCTTTTGCCCTTATTATCGGTCAGGAATATCTCGCCCCTTAATACGCTTCGTTCCTCTGTTGAGGAGGTGAAGAAGAGATGGGATATCCTAAAATGGTTGGTGTACGTGCTTATTGGAGCGTTCGTGGTGCTGTTCAGCTACCTGCAACTAAAAAGCCTTATCCGGGCGGTCTATTTTAGCGCCGGGGTGTTGGCTGCCTTCCTTGCTTTATGTGGCACTGCATGGCTTCTGATGTGGCTTGTAAAAAGGTTTTTCCCTTCTTCATGGAGTTACCTGTGGCGGCAGGGACTGGCCAATCTCTTCAGGCCCAACAATCAAACGCTGATATTAATTGTATCGATCGGACTTGGGACCGCATTTATAAGCACTCTTATGCTTGTGCAGGACGTGTTAATGAAACAGGTGACGCTTTCCGCGAGCGGCAATCAGCCCAACATGGTTCTTTTCGATATTCAAACAAGCCAGAGAAATGCGGTTGCCAACCTTGCTAAACTCAATAACCTCCCTGTCCTGCAGCAGGTGCCTATCGTTACGATGCGGATTGAAGAAATTAAAGGAAAAACGGCCGCGCAGGTAAAAAAAGACACCACGCAGGGAATTCCGGTCCGGGCGTTTAATTCCGAGATCAGGGCTACGTTCAGAGATAGTCTTACCTCTTCAGAGCGGATAACGGATGGAAAATGGACAGGCAAAGCAGGAAGCGGTACGGTGTATGTATCGCTTGATAAAGGCTACGCTCACCGGATCAATGTAAAGGTGGGCGATCCTATGGTGTTTAATGTACAGGGGGCATTGATCCCTGTTGTGGTAGGCAGTCTGCGGGAGGTCGACTGGAACCGTATTCAAACAAACTTCAGGGTTGTTTTTCCTACAGGGGTGCTGGAAGCGGCGCCGCAGTTTCATGTGTTGCTTACCAGAGTGCCTTCGGCTGAGGCTTCTGTTGCGTTTCAGCAGGCGGTAGTACGCAATTTTCCGAACGTGTCCATTATAGATCTTAACCTGGTACTCAGGACCTTAGACGACATACTCAGCAAGATAGGTTTTGTTATCCGTTTTATGGCGGCTTTTAGCATCATAACAGGATTGATAGTACTTATTGCCTCTGTTCTGGTGAGCAAATACCAGCGGCTGAAGGAGAGTGTATTATTGCGGACATTGGGAGGCAGCCGGAAGCAGATCCTGACGATTACGTCACTGGAATATCTCTTTTTAGGCGCTTTTGCTGCCACTACTGGCATTATCCTTTCACTGGGCGCCTCCTGGGCTTTGGCGAGGTTTAGCTTTGAAACAGAATTCAGGCCGCAGGCCTTGCCGCTGCTGGTTTTATTCCTGCTTGTCTGTATGATCACTGTCTTCATGGGGCTGTTTAACAGTCGCGGTGTTTTAAACAGTCCGCCGCTGGAAGTGCTGCGAAAGGAAAACTGAAGTACGTCAATCTGATATTAATCTTCGAAAAGCTCAGTGAGGTGAAGAGCGAAATTTTATCTATCTTGGAATCCTCTATGCAAGATATTAAGAATAACAAAAGAACGATCAGGGGATGGGCCATGTTCGACTGGGCCAATTCGGCCTATAATCTGGTGATCACTTCGACAATTTTTCCTGCGTATTATACCATTATCACCACTACAAGTGAACATGGGGATAAGGTGTCGTTCTTTGGAAGGACTTTCGTAAACACGGCGCTGTCTAATTACGCTCTTTCGGCGGCGTACCTGGTAATGGCTTTATTGTTGCCGCTTCTATCTTCTACGGCAGACTTCAGGGGCAATAAGAAAGTTTTTATGAAGCTGTTTACTTATGTGGGAGGCCTCGCCTGTATCGGCTTGTTCTTTTTTAAACTGGAGACGCTTGAAATTGGCATCATTTGTTTTGCCGTTGCTGCCATGGGGTATATCGGCGGCGTGATGTTCAGCAATTCGTATCTTCCCGAAATAGCCAGTCAGGATCAGCAGGACCGGGTGAGTGCACAGGGGTTTGCGTATGGCTACATTGGAAGCGTACTTCTGCAGATCATTTGTTTTGTTTTTGTATTGAAACCCGAATGGTTCGGTATTACCGATGCGTCCTTTCCGGCGAGGTTATCTTTTCTGCTGGTTGGCGTGTGGTGGATATTGTTTGCGCAGATTCCTTTTAAAGTTCTTCCCGCAGGAAGCCCTAATAAGGAGAAAATCAACCGGCAGGTGATACATAGTGGTTACCAGGAGCTTGCCAAGGTTTGGCGTCAGGTGAATACCATGAAAGTGATGAAGCGCTTCTTACTTGCCTTTTTCCTTTATTCGGTGGGGGTTCAAACCATTATGCTTGTAGCGGCGAGTTTTGGCGAAAAGGTACTGCACCTGGGAACTTCCAGGCTGATTGCTACCATATTGATCATCCAGTTAGTGGCTATAGCCGGAGCCTACCTGATGTCGTCGCTGGCACGGCGGATAGGGAACGTGAAAGTGCTGATTATGGTTGTTGTTGTATGGATTGGAGTGTGCGTAGCTGCTTACGGAATTTCCACAGAGAACCAGTTTTATATCATTGCTGCGCTGGTAGGCCTGATTATGGGAGGGATACAATCGCTTTCACGGTCTACTTACTCGAAGTTCCTTCCTGAAAATACTCCTGATACGGCATCCTTCTTCAGCTTTTACGATGTAACGGAAAAGCTGGCTATCGTACTCGGACTGGCAGCTTTTGCTTTTATTGAAGAACATTCGAATATCAGGAACTCTGCACTGGGGCTTAGTGTTTTCTTCGTTCTGGGATTGATCGTGCTGATTGTACTGCTTTTTACCAGGGAGAATCGGGTGAATAACAGCGAAGTATAATTCTTTATTTAATAATCAATTAATTGCTTTGCGCTTTTAGCTTTATCCTTTTACCTTTACTACCCTGATTATGACTGTAGAATTGTTTATTCCCTGTTTTATTGATCAACTGTATCCGGAAACGGCTTTTAATACGGTGAAGATACTTGAGAAAGCGGGATGTAAGGTAAAATATAACGCTGAGCAGACCTGCTGTGGTCAGGCTTCTTTCAATGCGGGCTTCTGGGATGAGGCAAAGGCCGTGGGCAACAAGTTCCTCAATGACTTTACTGAGAATAATTACATCGTGTCGCCGTCGGCTTCGTGCACGGGAATGGTAAAAAACTACTATAACGACTTGTTTACCAATACCGCTGTCCACAACAAGTGCCGTGCTATTCAAAGCAATATTCACGAGTTGTCGGACTTCCTGGTGAACATTATCGGTAAGGATTATTTTGGCGCCGAGCTGGAAGGCAGGGCTGTATACCACGATTCGTGCGCAGGTTTACGTGAGTGTAAAATTAAGGACGAGCCGCGGGCATTGCTGGCCAAGGTACATGGACTTGATTTGGTAGAGATGAAAGACACCGACACCTGCTGCGGCTTTGGCGGGACTTTTTCTGTGAAGTTTAACAGCATATCATCCGCTATGGCTCAGCAGAAAGTAGATAATGCGCTGGCCGTTGATGCCGAATATATTATCTCTACCGATGCTTCCTGTCTTTTAAACCTGCAGGGATATATTGACAAGAATAAGTTACCTATTAAAACCATGCATCTTGCCGATGTCCTGGCACACGGATGGGGGAACGTGTGAGTTAGTATCAGGTATTTAGTATCAAGACTAGACGATATTTCTTCTTTTTGACGCTGGTCTGGCTACTTGTATCTTGCTACTTGATACTAAAATCCTACCTTTGCACGATAATTAAAGATCACCTGGTACGTGATCGCGTTTTTTTATAAATTTTGAATCATAAATCATAGTTGTAGATGATTAACATTACTCTTCCTGATGGTTCTGTCAAACAGTTTGAGAAAGGAACCAGTTCTCTTCAGATCGCACAATCGATCTCCGAAGGTTTAGCACGAAACGTATTAGCAGCAGAAGTAAACGGTGAGATATGGGACGCGAGCCGCCCTATTGAATCTGATGCTTCCCTGAAGCTGCTTACCTGGAACGATGGTAACGGCAAATCGACTTTCTGGCATTCGTCAGCGCACCTGATGGCGGAAGCGCTTGAAGCTTTGTATCCGGGAACGAAATTTGGTATTGGTCCGGCCATTGAAACGGGCTTTTATTACGATGTCGATTTTGGTGATCGTGAGTTTTCCTCCGATGACTTTAAAGATATCGAAAATAAGATGCTGGAGCTTGCCAGGTCAAAATCGGAATATGTCCGTAAACCGGTGAGCAAGGCAGATGCAGAAGCTTATTTTACTGAAAAGGGCGACGAGTATAAACTCGACCTGATCAAAGATCTTCCTGACGGGTCGATAACTTTCTATACACAAGGTAATTTTACCGACTTGTGCCGCGGTCCGCATATCCCTAATACAGGGTTTATCAAGGCTGTAAAGCTTATGAACGTAGCCGGTGCTTATTGGCGGGGAGACGAAAGCCGGAAACAGCTTACCCGTATTTACGGTGTGACGTTTCCAAAGCAGAGCGAGCTGGCGGATTATCTAAAGATGATCGAGGAGGCTAAAAAGCGGGATCACCGGAAACTGGGAAAGGAACTTGAACTTTTTACTTTTTCTGAGAAGGTTGGAATGGGTTTGCCTCTTTGGCTGCCGAAGGGTACTGCTCTAAGGGAGAAGCTGGTTAACTTCCTTCAGAAGGCGCAGGTGAAAAGCGGATACGAGCAGGTAATCACTCCTCATATTGGTCATAAGAACCTGTATATTACTTCAGGACATTACGAAAAATATGGTGCTGATTCCTTCCAGCCGATTAAGACGCCGCAGGAAGGGGAAGAGTTCCTTCTGAAGCCGATGAATTGTCCGCATCACTGCGAGATATATAAATCAAAACCCCGCTCTTATAAGGACCTGCCGGTTCGCTATGCCGAGTTTGGGACCGTTTACCGGTATGAGCAGAGCGGAGAGCTTCACGGGCTGACAAGGGTACGTGGATTTACACAGGATGATGCGCATTTATTTTGCCGGCCAGACCAGGTGCTGGAAGAGTTTAAGAAGGTGATCGACCTTGTGCTTTATGTATTTAAGGCTCTGGGCTTTGAAGACTATACTGCACAGATCTCCTTACGGGATCCCGAGAATAAAGCGAAGTATATAGGTTCTGACCAGAACTGGCTTCTCGCCGAATCAGCCATTATTGAGGCTGCGAAAGAAAAGGGCCTTAAGACGGTTGTTGAATTGGGCGAGGCTGCATTCTATGGTCCTAAGCTCGATTTTATGGTTAAGGATGCGTTGGGCAGGAAATGGCAGTTGGGTACCATTCAGGTGGATTATAACCTGCCTGAGCGTTTTGAACTCGAATATACAGGAAGTGATAATGCGAAACACAGGCCGGTGATGATTCACAGGGCGCCGTTTGGCTCGCTTGAACGCTTTGTAGCTGTACTGATCGAACATTGTGCAGGAAACTTCCCACTATGGCTTACGCCGGAGCAATTCATTGTACTTCCGATATCTGAGAAGTATGAAGATTATGCAAAAAAAGTTTTAGAATCACTTAATAATTCCGATATTCGCGGCTTGATTGACTTACGGGATGAAAAGATTGGAAGAAAGATACGTGACGCCGAAGTCAAGAAAATCCCTTACATGCTCATTATAGGTGAGAAGGAGATGGCCGATGGAGTGGTTTCTGTGAGGAAACATGGCCAGGGTGATCTGGGAAGCATGAAAGCGGAAGAGTTTGAAAAGCAATTAATTACAGAAATAACCGTTTAAATAGATTTTAAATTTGGCATTAGGAAGACCAGGTTTTAACAAAGGTCCACGGGGACCGAGACCTCCTTTTAAGAAAAAAGAGGCTGAGCATAATATTAACGAGTTCATCAGGTCACCCCAGGTTCGCCTGGTTGGTGAGAACGTTGAACAGGGAATATTCTCTTTAAGCGAAGCAAGGGCAATAGCTGAAGAGCAGGAGCTTGATTTAGTTGAAATCTCTCCCAACGCCAGTCCTCCGGTTTGCAGGGTAATTGATTACAATAAATTTATCTATGAGCAAAAGAAAAAGCTTAAAGAGATAAAGGCCAATGCCAAGCAAACGGTAATTAAAGAAATTCGTTTTGGCCCCAATACCAATGAGCATGACTTTCAGTTTAAGCTGAAGCACGCCATAAGCTTTTTGGAAAATGGAGAGAAGGTGAGGGCATACGTTCACTTTAAAGGCAGAGCCATTGTATACAAGGAACAGGGTGAAATACTTCTGCTACGTTTTGCACAGGCTCTGGAAGAAGTTGGCAAGGTTGAACAGCTGCCAAAGCTGGAGGGAAAACGGATGTTTTTAATTGTTGGACCGAAGGCGAAAAAGTAAATTGAGTTAAAAGTTGAGAGTTAAAAGTTAAAAGTTAAAAGCACAAAGCTGAAAGCATAAGGCTCAAAGTTGAAGATTAAAGTCTTGATACTTGATACTAACTACTTGATACTGAAAAATAAACAATAAAAACAGAGTTATGCCAAAAATGAAGACCAATTCCAGTGCAAAAAAGCGTTTTAAGCTTACTGGAACCGGTAAAATTGCAAGGAAGAACGCGTTTATGAGCCACATCTTAACAAAGATGTCTACTAAACGTAAGCGTAACTTAAGTCACACCAGTCTGGTTTCAGAAGCTGACTTAGGAAACGTAAAGAGAATGCTTTGCATCGGGAAGTAATTATTATTTAACCAGGCAACCGGTAGTAAGACTGCTGTAAGACGCAGCGCCGCCTGCCAAAAATCAAAACAACATGCCACGTTCGGTAAACGCAGTAGCGTCAAGAAGAAGAAGAAAGAAGATCCTTAAGTTAGCCAAAGGTTATTGGGGATCAAGAAGCAAGGTTTATACCGTTGCTAAAAACACGGTAGAAAAAGGTTTGCAGTATGCATACCGTGACCGTAAGACCAAGAAAAGAGAATTCAGAGCTTTATGGATTCAGCGTATTAACGCAGGTGCCCGTCACCATGGAATTTCATATTCTCAGTTAATAGGTAAGTTAACAGCAAAAGGAATTGGCCTGAACCGTAAAGTTTTAGCCGACCTTGCAATGAACGAGCCTGAAGCTTTCAAAGCAATCGTTGATGCTGTAAAATAGGCTTCACTTACAGACATAAAAGAGGGAATCATTTATTTGGTTCCCTCTTTTTTTGTTCCTTTGTATCTAGTGTCACCTATCATTGAACAAGATGGATTTTGGAAAAGTACCGGCGGAGCAGATCTCCGAAATTGATTTCGCCCTTCCTGAGGATAGCCCGCTTACAAAGGAGATTCTTCAACAGTCTTCCAGGTTGGACAAACCACAGATATATGTGGGCTGTGCAAAGTGGGGAAGGAAAGAATGGCTTGGCCTGATATATCCTGAAAAAACGAAAGAAGCCAGGTTCCTGGACGAATATGTAAAACACTTCAACTCAATAGAGCTGAATGCTGTGTTTTATAATATGCCAAAAAAAGAACAGATCAAAACCTGGAGAGAAAAGGCGGAAGCCGAAAATAAAGACTTTAAGTTCTGTCCTAAGTTTACCCGCAGCATAAGTCATATCCGGCGTTTGAAAAATGCTGAAGACGACACCAGCAGGTATCTGGAGAGTATCTATGAGTTCGGGCCTTATCTGGGGCCATCGTTCCTTCAGTTAAGTGACAACTTCGGACCGAAGAATATCGATGTGCTTAAAGATTACCTGTATACGTTGCCGCGGGACCTGGACGTATTTGTGGAGGTGCGGCATAAGGACTGGTTCGAAGACGCAGAAGCGAGACAAGCCTTATTTAAACTACTGAAAGAGGTGAAGAAGGGCGCCATCATTACAGATGCGACAGGCAGAAGAGATTGTGTGCATATGGAACTTCCAACTCCTCATGCTTTCATTCGGTTTGTTGGAAACGGCCTTCATCCCACTGATTACACCCGTATAGACGAATGGATAGAAAGGATTTCATCATGGGCAGGGCAGGGCCTCCAGTCGGTATATTTTTTCCTGCATCAGCACGACGAAAAAGACACCCCGATTCTGGCCGATTACACTATTCGCAAGCTGAATGAGAAGTTGGGAACGCAGCTCAAATCTCCTGATTTTGTAAAAAAACAATCTTCTCTCTTCTAAACATAGCTATATGTTGTTTGTTAGATATCAATCTACTAATTTAGTAGAGATAGTGTAAGTAACAATACTAAATATATATCTATATGAGCTTAAGAATAGGCGATGTTGCCCCAAACTTCACGGCCCTTACATCTCAGGGCGAGATCAATTTTTATGACTATGCCGGCGACAGCTGGGTGGTTCTGTTTTCACATCCCGCGGATTATACACCGATCTGTACGACAGAGCTTGGCAGGACGGCTTCTCTTAGTGATGAATTTGCAAAACGCAACGTAAAGGTCATTGCTTTGAGTGTTGATCCGGTTGATAAGCACCAGGGATGGATCCAGGATATTAACGAAACCCAGAACGTAGAGGTAAACTTCCCGATCATTGCCGATGAAAGCAAGGAAGTAGCTGAGGCATATGGTATGATCCATCCAAATGCATCCGAAACGCATACTGTGCGCTCTCTTTTTGTTATTGACCCTGACAAAAAGGTGAAGCTTATTATATCCTATCCTGCCTCGACGGGCAGAAATTTCCAGGAGATATTACGTGTGATCGATTCTCTTCAGCTTACGGCGAACTACAGTGTAGCAACTCCGGCCGACTGGCAGGATGGCGAGGATGTTGTGGTTGTAAACTCTATAAAAACGGAAGATATCCCGTCGAAGTTTCCAAAAGGACACCGGGTTGTGAAGCCGTATCTAAGGTTTACGCCGCAGCCAAACAAGTAAAAGAAGCGTAGTAAAATCTCAGTGTAAAATATTTTATAGGCATTTCAGCATATTGCATATAAAAATTATTTTATCTAAGTTTGAATAAATCTCCTGTTCTTAATTTACCTGATAAATAAATCTTTTTTTCTTTTTCAGCTACAATAATTACGGTGATTTAGTAATAATTTTATTTTTTTATATTTTATGAAAACTGGAAAAGTTAAATGGTTTAATGCTGAAAAAGGCTATGGTTTTATTGTACAGGAAGACGGTAAAGAGATCTTTGTACATTTTAAAGACATTCAGGGTGGCGTAAATGCTTTACGTGATAATGACAACGTAGAGTTTGAAGTTGCCGAAGGTCGTAAAGGCTTACAGGCTGTAAATGTGAAGAAAGTTTAAGTTACATAACCATACTAATTAGTTAAAGCCCCGCGAGGGGCTTTTTTGTTTTATAGCTCCTGGCGTACAGCTTCGATCACGATACGTTGTCCTGCAGCTCCTGTTGTAAAAATCAGGTATTTATCGCCGCCATCCCGGAGCTTGTGTTTCTTCTTGAGAGCATCCACCGAAAGGGGGAAGTTACGGATGCTGATATTTGCTTTCACCGGAGTCTTGCTTTTTGCAAAGTCTGCATAATCAATGGTACCTGTAACTTTAAAAATCCTTCCTATAAAAGCGCTGTTCAAACGATCTGAAGTATACAAATGAGTATTAGGGTGGAGCTTGGTCAGCCCGAATTCCGATGCGGTTATTTTGAAGCATCCGGCTTTTAAAAGAGCGACGTCTGGTTCGTACAAGTATTCCTGGGGATCAGAGAACGTGGAAAGCTGTGTTTGCTTTTCCCCGCTATATCTGAACGTCAAAGATGATGGCGCCGGTCGGCCTAGTGCAGTGCAGGTGATGAGAGGCTCGCCGATGAAGTCTCTGTCTATAATCCATAGCAATTCCTTACAGTCATTCTTTATACTGACAATGTGGATGCCGGAAACATTATGTAGTTCTTTAAGTCCTGATTGTATATCAAAAAGGGGGGAGGTCTTTATGATTATCCTGGAAGCCTTTGAGAGCAACAGCGGAAGGTGGCTTACAACGTCGGGCTCGGTGTCTTTTAATAGAAATACCTTTCGTGTTTGTATCCGCCTTGCCGGATCGACGTATATCGTATCAAAAGTTTCGGCGCCAGATTTAAGGAAATGGATGCTGTCGGTCTGCAGAAACCGGATGTTAGTTGCCCCTAAGGCGGATGAATTATGTTCAGCTATCGCAGAGAGCTCGTCATTTTGCTCAATATGGTATACCATGCCGCATTGTTTTGCAAAATAGAACGCATCTACTCCGAATCCGCCGGTCATGTCCAATACTACATTCCCCTTCACTAAGCGACTTTTATACTGAGCAGTTAATTCAGATGAAGCCTGCTCTATATTCAGCTTAGGAGGGAAGTAAATGCCGGAAGTGGCGAACCATAGAGGAAGTTTTTTCTCACATCGTTTTTTGCTGTCTATCTGTACAGCGAGCTCTGCGGAGGCCAGTCCAGGGAAGGGGCTTTTCTGCAGAGCGATATGCGTAATATCGTCATGCAGGTGCAACCTGATGAATTCCTGTACTTCCTTATCCAGAATCTGTTTATTCAACGAATCAGTTATTATCCTTCATTACCATCTGACAGGTATGGCGGCTTTTAACTTCAAGCAATACCTTCTTGTTTTCTGTGACGCGGTCGATGGTTTGCTGGTTATAATAGCGGATCGTAACCAGCTCCATATCCTTGTTATACTTCACCTTATAGGTGACGGATAGCGCAGTGATCAGCTTCGTGATTTTCTCCTCGTCGTTATCAACACTGATAGAAAAGCTGAGCGCTGAGTTCAGCATTGTATTTACCTTGATCTTATACTTGTGCAGGATATCAAAGATGTGGCTGAGGTTCTCTTCAATGATAAATGAAAAGTCCTTAGGCAGGATGGATATCAGCACCTGGTCTACCTTAAATATGAATGAAGGTATTGGCAGGGGTTTTCCAGTATTGCTTATGGTTGTCCCTTCGGCCTGGGGATTTAAGAACGACCGCACATGCAAAGGTATGCTGTTGTTTTGCAGTGGCTTTATAGTCTTCGGATGAATAACTGTTGCTCCGTAGTACGCAAGTTCAATGGCATCGTGGTAGTTGAGCTGAGGAATGAGTTCTGTCTGATCGAACCATTTCGGGTCGGCATTCAATACCCCGGGAACATCCTTCCAGATGGTAACGGCTCCGGCTTTTAGGCAGGATGCAAAAATAGCGGCCGAATAGTCAGAACCTTCCCGTCCCAGGGTGGTTGTGAAATTTTCGGAGGTGCTTCCTATGAAGCCCTGTGTTATCACCGGTTTCTTTTGCAGCAGTGCGGTCAACTGGCTTTCTATCAGATGTGATGTTTTGGTCCAGTCCACTTTTCCTTCCCTGTAGGTGTTGTCTGTCTGGATATAGTTCCTGGCATCTACCCATTGGTTGTCTATACCTGCATAGTTAAGATAATGGCTTACTATCTTTGTCGACAGCAGCTCGCCGACAGACACAATCTGGTCGTAGATATAGTCGAAGTCGAAAGGTTCGTCTTCCAGGATCCATTCTATTTCTACAAATGTGTTCGCTATATCATTAAATACGGGATGATCTTTATCCTGGAAAAGCTCGTCGGCTATCGCCTCGTGGCTGGCCCTGATACTTCCGAATATTTCGGAGACGGTATCGAGTCCTTCAAAATAAGCTTTCGTTAGTTTTTCAAGTGCATCTGTTGTTCTGCCCATTGCAGATATTACAATAAGAAGCTGCTTGTTCTTCGTTTGATTAACAATCGTAGAGAGGTTTTTTACGCCGTTCGCGTCTTTAACAGAGGCACCCCCAAATTTATATACTTCAATCATTTTGTAATTAGCGTTCAGTTATCAGCCTTCAGCTGTATAATATTTATTTTAACGGTGTATATGAGTTAAATAATTTCCTGTAAGCTGGTTTTGCTGTGTTCATTCAATTCAACAGATACATTGACCCACTCATTATCAAAACGGGCGTTATATCTTTTATAAAACTTTATCGCGGGTTCATTCCATTCGAGTACCTGCCATGTAATGCCGTTAAATCCCTTTTCTCTGGCTTCCTGCATGAGTGTTTCTAAAAGTCTTTTGCCGATGCCAAGGCCACGGAAATCTTCCGTTATATACAGATCCTCAAGGTACATTCTGCAGCCTTTCCAGGTAGAGAACCGGACGTAATAAAGAGCAAATCCTTCGATTTTTCCATTAACCTCAGCAACGAAGGCCTTCCATACCGGATTCGTCCCAAAGCCGGCTTCTTCGAATTCTGCGCGGCTTACAGTAACTTCGTGCGGCGCTTTCTCAAATACGGCCAGCTGATGCACCAGTTCCATAATCCTGGGGCAATCTGCTCTCTCTGCTGCTCTTATTGTCATGTTTTAGTATCAAGTATTTAGTATCAGGTATCAAGTATTTAGTATCAGGTGTCAAGTAGCAAGACTTGAGAACACTGGTTTGACTATCGCTTTGGTATCAAATATATAGTGCCTGACGTATCAAGTATCCATAAATCCAATCCTGATACTTGCTACTAAATACTTGCTACTAAATACTTGATACCAGAACTAACTCCCTCTTTTTCCAAATATAGTGCTTCCTACGCGGATCATTGTGCTGCCCTGTTTTATCGCCTCCTTATAATCTGATGACATGCCCATGGAGACTTCTTTAAAGTGGTCCTGGTTTCTGAAGAACGAGTGTTTGAGGCCTGTAAAGAAAGTCCGAAGCTCATAAAACTCATCTTTGATCTGCTTTTCATTGTCTGTATTGGTTGCTATACCCATTACGCCTGTGATCCTGATATGTTTCAATTCTGCAAACTCGTCAGACCGAAGCAATTCTATAGCTTCATCAAAGCCCAGACCGAATTTTGTTTCTTCGTCGGCAATATAGATCTGAAGGAGGCAGTCGATCACGCGGTTATTCTTCGATGCTTGTTTATCAATCTCCTTCAGCAGCTTTAGGCTGTCGACAGAGTGAATAAGATGTATGAAAGGAGCAATATATTTTACCTTATTGGTTTGCAAATGTCCGATAAGATGCCACTCAATATCTTTGGGGAGGTGTTCGTATTTGTCAGCCAGTTCCTGCACCTGATTCTCACCAAATACCCGCTGTCCGGCGTTATAGGCTTCCATAATCTCTTCTTCAGATTTGGTTTTGGAAACCGCTATAAGCTTTACGTGTAAACGCTCTACTTCATTCTTTAATTCTGTCAAGTTGGCTGCAATGCTCATTTATATGTATTTTTAACGCGAATTCACGGCTAAATTAATAAATGAAGCGTTTACTGGCATTGTTTTTTCTGATCAATTTTTTTTCTGCCTGCAGTTGGGATGATGTTCCCGACGGAATTATTAAGCAGGATGAGATGATTAATGTATTAATTGATATTCATCTTGCAGACGGTTATGCTTCTGTTTATTATGCTGATTCGAGCAGGGGGACGGTAGATGCCATGTACCGGTCGGTCTATAAGAAATATGATACGGACTCTGTTCAGGTTCGAAAAAGCCTCCAGTATTATACAAGGCATCCCGATAAGCTGCAACTGATGTACGAACAAGTTAATGACAGCCTGAAACGAATAGATGCTGAGGCAAGGGCAGTAGATGAAAAGAGATTCAAAGCAGAGCAGCAGAAACTGAAGGACTCTTTAATGATGAAGGAGGAATTGAAACGTGACTCTATTAACAAAGGATTCAGGATCGATACATTGCCGTACTGGCCGTTTAACAAGTTCATCGTTAAGAAAGATACCACAAGCAGGAAACGTAATATGGTAGCTGGGCCGCCAGCAGATACACTTCTGAGGCCGGCACGTCCGCTACGAAAAATATCAGCACAATAAGGAAAAGACGAAGGAAGGAAGAAGACTGAATGATTTACCCGCAAAACGCATTAGATAAACTTGGATTTACTGAGATAAAGTCGCTCATCAAATCGCATTGCCTTAGTGACATGGGCGTGCAGATGGTAGACCGGATGCAGTTGATGACGAGTTATGAAAACATAAATAAGTTCTTACGCCAAACACGCGAGTTTAAGGAGATCCTCGAAAATGATTCTCCTCTGCCTATCAGGCATTTGTTTGATATAAAGTCGCTCGCCGAGAAGATCAGGGTAGAAGGCGCATTCTTAAGTGAAGCGGAGTTTCACCAGGTGCTCCTGTCGTTGCAGACGGTGTTCTCCGTTATCAGCTATTTTAATGAGAGGGAAGGGCGGTATCCCAACCTTGAAGCTCTTTTTGAGCATCTCCAGATCGAAAAAAAGATTATAAAGAGTATTGAGTTTGTGATTGACGAAAAGGGCAAGATACGCCCTAACGCGTCGCCGGAGTTACAGAATATTATTTCGGGAATCGCTAAAGCCGAGCAGGAGGCCCGTAAAAGAATAGATCATATTTTTAAGAACGCTCAAAACAGTGGCTGGACAGCCGACGGTTCGTTAACCATCCGCGACGGACGTATATGTATCCCTCTGCTGGCTGAAAATAAGCGGAAAATAAAAGGGTTTGTACATGACGAATCAGCTTCGGGGCAGACGGTGTACCTCGAGCCGGAGGAGGTATTTCAGCTCAATAACCAGGTCCGGGATCTTGAGTTTGAAAAGCGTCGTGAGATTGTGAAGATATTAACGGCGCTCAGCAGCGAGCTAAGGCCTTATGTCCCTTTATTGCTGTCGTACCACGGTCTGTTAACCAAGCTCGACTTTGTACGGGCTAAGGCTATGTTCGCGATAGAGACCGAAGGCGACATGCCGCAGCTCAGCACACAACCCGAACTAAGGCTGGTGAATGCACGTCATCCACTGCTTTTTCTTAACTTAAAAAAAGAGGGGCAAACTGTTGTTCCTTTAAATATAAGCATCGACGAGCAGCAGCGGATCATCGTAGTATCTGGTCCGAATGCAGGGGGAAAGTCGGTTTGTATGAAAACGGTAGGCCTGCTTCAGATCATGGTCCAGGCGGGATTGCTCATACCGGTTGACGAAAGCTCGAAGGTGGGCATCTTTAAACAGATATTTGCGGACATTGGTGATGACCAGTCTATCGAAAGCGATCTCAGTACTTATAGTGCACATTTGTCGAAGATGAAATACTTCGTCGAAAATTCGGGCGGGAAAACGCTGATCCTGATCGATGAGTTTGGAACCGGGACGGATCCGCAGTTCGGCGGACCGATAGCAGAAGCGGTTCTTGAAACGCTGAACAGGAAAAGGGTGAGGGGAGTGATCACCACGCATTATTCGAACCTGAAAGTATTTGCAAATGCTGCCGAAGGGCTTGAGAACGCATCTATGATGTTTAATAATCTCGAGATGCAGCCCCTTTATATTCTGGAGATGGGGAAACCGGGCAGTTCTTACGCCTTTGAGATTGCTCAGAAAATAGGTTTGCCTCCGCATGTACTAAATGCTGCAAAAAGCAAGATCGGCGTACACCAGAAGAGAGTGGATACACTGCTGGTAGACCTCGAAAGAGATAAGAAGGAGCTCCTTGAGACGCGTGTAGCGGTTGAAAAGCAGCAAAGACGGGTAAATATGCTGATGGAGGAGAACGAGAAGCTGAAAAGCTATCTTGAAGAGAACCGTAAAGCTATTTTAAAGGATGCCAAGAAGGAAGCGCAGAGTATCATTCTCAACGCTAACAAGCTTGTTGAGAATACGATTTCCGAAATAAAACAAAATAAGGCGGATAAGGAGCATACGCAGCAGCTCAGGCAAAACCTGCGGAAGGAACTAGAGAAGCATGCGGAAAAGAAAGAGGTGCCGGCGCAAACGATTGAAGCAGCGCCAACAGAACTTGCTGCCGGTGATTGGGTGAAGCTGACAGATTCTGAAACGATCGGACAGATTATCGATGTTACAAAGGAAAACGTGATCCTGGCCATTGGCGACCTCAGGTCGGTAGTAAAAAGGAAGCGTGTACAGAAGATTGCTAAGAAGGAAGTGCCAAAAGAGATCCGCAGATCATACTCATCAGGGATTACAGAGGACCTTGCTCAATTCAGGCCTGAAATTGATATACGGGGAATGCGGGGGGAGGAAGCATTGTATGAGATTGAAAAGTATCTCGACAAGGCGCTGATGATGGGATTTTCAAACCTCCGGATCATCCATGGAAAGGGCGACGGCATCCTGAGAAAATTGGTGCGTGACTATCTACGGAAGTATTCACATGTTTCACGCATGGAAGATGAACATCCCGACCGCGGCGGCGACGGAATTACGAATGTATACCTTTAGAGTTTAGAGTTGAGAGTTGAGAGTTGAGAGTTTAGAGTTTAGAGTTGAAAGTTGAAAGTTGTGAGTTGCAGGTTGTGGGCCAAAAAGTTTCTCCAGGTTTCATAACTCATAACCCCTAACTTTCAACGCCTGCAACCCGCAACTCACGTCCTTCTACTTAAAATTCTATTTTCTTGTTTTCGCCCTCTACGTGGGGGTTTCCGGCAAGGGTGTTTTTTACCAGGGATATAATTTGTGATACCAGGAGATCCGGGGTGTCCCAGTATTCAGCTTCTTCAGGAACGATTTTTAAAAGGCATAGATTAGGGTCGGTCTTTCCATAAGGAAACCACACCTGGTAGCGATCGCTCCAAAGCTGCTCTATTTTAACAGGGTCGGTTGTTACAGTTGCCGTGCCGTTCACGGTGATATAGAGGTCGGTGTCGGGCTGGCTATAATTGAGAACCACCTGTGGGTTTGCTTCTATATTTGAAACTTTCCGCGAATCTTTTGATGCAAACATCCATATGAGCCCATCGTCTTCGATTTCGAAGGTGTACATAGGCCTGCTTTCAAGTTTTCCCGCGGCATCGCTGGTAGTAAGCATCGCGATCTTGATGTGGCCTATCTTGTCAGACAGCTCTCTTACTTTCTTTATGAATTCTATTTCTTCTAACTGGCCTTTAACCGTCGTTGCAGTGAGTTTTGTCATGGTAGTAAGTTTTGCATAATTAGAATATGCGAAAAGCTGTTTTTGTTTAGGGAAAGTTGAATAAGGTATCTGGTATCAAGATTCAAGTATCAAGTATCAAGTATCAAGTATCAAGATTCAAGTATCAAGAGATTGCGGCTATAAGTTTTTCTATGCCAGTGCGAACAAGCGATAATATGTTGCTTTGTCTTGATACTTGTTACTTGATACTTGATACCAGATACTAACTACCAGACACTATTTCTTGTCCGAATGTCCGAGACTTTTATCAGGGGCCACTATGTCGCGTATGAGTTGCTTCAGTTCTTTGATTTCAGGGAAGCGGCTTTCCGTTTCGCGGTCAAAAACGGGTGTTTCATTTACCCTGATCTGGTAGGTTCCGCTAACGTCACTTGGCTGTAGCAAAACGCCGTGCAGCTCCTCCGAAAAAGTAGTGAGAAGTTCCTGGGCCATATAGGCTGCGCGCAGCATCCAGCCGCAACGAGGGCAATATTCGATTGTTATCTGTGGTTTCATAAGCTGCTAATTGATGATTGTTAATGTGCTTGCTGTTAAACGCAGATATTCATTCTGCAGTTCATGGACGTATTTTATGTTAACTGAATCAGGGTGATCAAGCCGTCCTTCGTTGTTTTTCGACAGGTATGAAGCAGCACCTCTGCTATCCGACCAATAACCTGTGGACATGCCGGGAGTATAGCCAGCTTTCATCAGCCAATCGTCTGATATTGGCACAGGCGTTATTTCCACGGGCTTAAGTCTGAAAAGATATCCCTTACGGGGACTGATCATTTCGCAGATAACCGTAGAATGCTGGATCTCCTGCACAAGAAGCAGTCCTTCCTGGTTTTCCCTCGGCTGCACTTTTATCAGATTACCTGGTTTTAACTCGTTAATATCCATGGTTATTTACGGATTAATATCTTAGGGCATCAAAGCCGTCTTTTACGTCAGACCAAAACCTGTCCAATGCAAAGATACGTGGTTTAAAGAATGAAATAAGCTGTGGCCAGTCGTCCTTGTTGAAAATACTCACGTTCGGCAGCTGCGTATAGATTCTGCTGATTGTTTTGTTATTGTCGTCTTTATCATGAAGTTGCCATTCCCATTCTTCGCCAAGGTATTCGCGCAGCAGCGGCTTAAACTCCAGAAATTGTTCAAAGAACAGCTCCTGGATGCCTTCATCCACATGGGTGATCTCAATGGCTATCCACGCCAGTTTTTTGTCCGCCTGCATTCTGAAATACACATGTTTCAGTCCCGTTTTATAATTTACCCAGTTCGTTTTTAACCCTTCAGCCGAACGGTGAGGGGAGACATATTGTCCAAAAGTAGTCCAGAAAGCCTGTTTTATTTGCGAAGCCTGTTCCCTTGTATACATTCAACAGAAGTATTTAAATGAATATTTAACACCGCTTTTACTCCAAAAGTATCATTTTGCTTAATATAGATCGATGCCTTTAGGGCGTTTTAAGAATTTTTATTGATGATTACCTTGCGACCGACCATTATCTGACCAACAAGTCACCCGTTTGCAGTCCCCCTGCTCAGTCCTCCGGCGAAACAAAGGGAGCGCATCGCCATTTCCGCAACCAACATAGGCGGAATGTCGAAGGATTTCCGAAGGTGATGGCTTCACGGTTAGAACATGGTTACTTTACAATAGATCCCCAGTTTCGGTACGATTATACATACTTAAAATTAATGCTTATTTTAGCTGGATATGTATTCAAATCGTTACGCACTGATAATAAGCAGGCCGTCCTGATCCTTTTATTGTTATTACACCGTAATAAAAAACGTATATCTCTGTTTTCTTTCTGAAGAGCCGGTAAAAAAGGCTGATATTTGTAGTTTCTAATTGTCGAATTAACCCAATATGAGAAAAATTGTCTTGTTTGTATTAGTAGGGCTCTTAAGCAGCACCCTTCATGCGCAAATATTAAAACCTGTAAAATGGTCGTATGCCGCCAAACGCGTTAGTAAAACCGAAGCAGTAGTATTAATTAAAGCCACTATTGAGAATGGCTGGCATATCTATTCGCAGCATGTAGGAGAGGGGGGGCCAATACCGACCAGCTTTACATTCAGTCCGTCTAAAACATACACCGTGCAGGGGAAGACTATCGAACCAAAACCGGTAAGTAAATTTGAGAAGACCTTTAATATGAATGTAAGCTACTTTGAAAAGTCTGTAGTTTTCCAGCAGAGGGTAAAACTTAATGCTGCCCAGGCGGCCGTAAAGGGCAAGCTTGAATTTATGGCATGCGACGATCATCAGTGTCTTCCTCCTGAAGAAGTTGAGTTCAGTATCCCTGTAAAATAATTGTTTTACGGATGAGATTATTACGATATTTAGTTGTCTTTATGATTCTTGCGGTAAATTCTGCAAGTATGGTACAGGCGCAGGATACTGCCGGTGCTATCCCGGTGGATGATATAGAATTTACTGATATTGCTGAAGCTCCTGCCGATGGTACGGGCAGTGCAGTAACCGACACGGATACTGTTAAGGCTGCCAAAGCAACGCAGACGGTGTCTGCGGTCAGTGCACCGGCAGATAAATCCGCGGAGCAGCAGTCGCTCTGGCTTATATTTATTGCAGGTTTTGCCTGGGGACTGGCGGCTATAATTATGCCGTGCATATTTCCGATGCTTCCACTGACGGTGAGCTATTTTACCAAGAGCGCCGACAGCAGAAGGCAGGCAGTAAGTAAGGCTATTTTATACGGCATTTCCATTATAGTTATCTATGTAGTATTTGGATTGCTGATAACGGTGATTTTTGGAGCGGACACCCTGAACGATCTCTCTACAAACGGAATATTTAATTTCGCGTTTTTTCTCCTTCTGTTAGTTTTCGCGGCCTCGTTTCTGGGTGCGTTTGAAATAACCCTTCCATCATCATGGGCCAATAAGCTCGATTCCAAGGCCGACAACAAAGGTCTGTCGGGGATTTTCTTTATGGCTGCTACGCTTGCGCTGGTATCTTTTTCGTGTACAGGGCCGCTTATTGGAACCCTTTTGGTGCAGGCCGCCAGCATGGGTGCTCTTTTGGGGCCGGCTGTCGGAATGTTTGGTTTTTCGCTGGCCCTGGCCATCCCTTTCGCAGTGCTGGCTATGTTTCCATCTATGCTTAAGTCGCTACCCAGATCGGGCGGCTGGCTCAATAGCGTGAAAGTTGTACTGGGATTCCTTGAGCTTGGTTTTGCGTTGAAGTTCCTTTCGAATGTTGATCTGGCCTACCACTGGAACTGGTTTGACAGAGAGGTATTTCTTTCACTCTGGATTGTTATCGCAGTGATGATGGGATTCTATCTTCTTGGAAAACTAAAATTTGCACATGATACAGAGTTAAGCTTCATATCTATTCCCCGCATCTTCTTGTCGGTTATTGTATTTGCTTTCGCCATTTATCTGGTGCCCGGGTTATGGGGAGCTCCGCTTACATCTGTTTCGGCATACCTGCCCCCTCAAAGCACGCAGGATTTTGATCTTTACACAGCCAGCCTAAGTGGCGGCGGCTCGGGACAAACGGCAAAATCTGGTTCGAAGCATAAATATGCCGATCTGTTCCATGCACCTTTAGGGCTCGATGCATTCTTCGACTACGAAGAGGGAATGGCATATGCTAAGCAGACAGGTAAACCCGTAATGATTGATTTTACCGGACATGCCTGCGTGAATTGCCGTAAAATGGAGACTACGGTATGGCCTGATAAGCAGGTGCTCAGTCGCCTGCAAAACGACTATGTGCTCATTCAGCTATACGTTGACGATAAAGGTGAGCTTCCTGCAGAAGAACAGTATGTTTCGAAGTTCAGCGGGAAAAAGATCAAGACGATCGGTAACAAGTGGAGTGATTTTCAGGCGTCGAAGTTCAATGCAAATTCACAGCCTTTTTACGTGCTTCTTGATCATTCAGGTAAAGTATTAGTACCACCAGTCGGTGCTGATTACGACCCCGCCAGCTATCTTAAATTTTTAGACAGCGGGCTTGCTGCGTTCGGAAAGAAGTAAGAACGATTGAAAAAGTAGGCTTCGGATAACAGTACTGCGGCAGTTGAGAGATTGCTAAATGGCATTTTTCTTTAAAAACAGCGTCAATATTGTTAAAATGTTGAAAAAAGAAGAAATTTTCTCTTTGCGGAGATAAGCACTTATTCGTTTAAAAATATATATTTGCTGCAAAAGATTTAACATTATGGAAAAATTTAATCAATTAAAAGAGCTTGTGGCTTCTATGGAAGCAGATGCAGACAAATTTTACAACAAGAACAGCGGCGCTGCAGGTACCCGTGTTCGCAAAGCGTTACAGGAAATTAAAACCCTGGCACAGGAAATCAGAAACGAAGTAACTGAAATCAAGAATAAAGAAAAATAGTTTTCTTATAGGCTTTAAGCCACCAGAAACGAGAAGCCGCTTCATTATAATAATGAGGCGGCTTCTTTTTTGTGAAACTACGGAACGAGCACTAAAATCCTTTGCAGGTGCTTTCCGGTAACTTTACTCTTTCCCTTAACAATGCCTGCTCCATTTTTCGGGTAACAGTAATAACCTCGCCATCATACGTGCTTTTAAAATCGTATGATTTTCCTAACTGCAGTTCTTTGGTCACAAGCTTTCCTTTATCCATATATCCGAGATACTGATAGCCGGATGTGCCTGATTCACGGTAGAATATATACATCGATGGCCTGATATCCATATTCGGATTGGCGGGGCAAAATCCGATAAATTCCAGGGTTATTTCAACGGTTTGAATATCAGGGATGGTGAGGGTGAGGGGTTTGTCAACACATGATTCTATCCATGGGCTTTCGGCGATAACAGGTGGAAGACTGGTTCCAGAACCCGAGTTTCTCCATAGATCGAATGCTGCAAACTCAAATATCCTTACTCTGGTAGTTGTTTGCGGCAGATTTTTATAGTTCAGACTGGTATTGCTGTTTGTAAGATCTAAACGGCAGGTGTAATAGGGGAAGAAGTCGGATGAATTAAAGAATGCTGCGATGTAGCGGTTGCCGGCGTTGCTTTGAGGCGTTACTATGTTGACCTGTAATGTATTAAGGCAGGATACTTTGTACCAGCATAAGCTATACCAACCTGTCTGACCAGCGGTGAAATCGGCCATAAGCTTTCCGCCTTGTAAGGATAGTGTGATATCTTTCAGATAAGTCCATTTTCCGGTTGCTTTTTGAAAATACCATAGTCCGATTTTATCGTCGGGTGCTATGGTTTTATTGGTAAGGGGATTTACAAGTTGCGCATCCAGCGTTGCTGACATAGCAAAAGCAGCGTTCGTTGCATTTACGGTATGATTATCTACCGTCAATTGGAGCTGGAAAAAGCCGCCCGTGCTAAAATTAATATTTCCTGTACTACCGTCGGGAAGTTTCGCTCCTGCCGATAAAAAACCTCCTGGAAATGACTGGAGAGAAGAGGGATTATGAGCGTCGAAATGAGAAAGCGTAAGAACAAGGACTTTTCCCTCTGTCGCCTTTGCATCCATCATGAAAGCCGTTCCTTTACTAAAACTTGCTTTTACCGACTCCTTTTTGTTTTTAAGGGGCGTTTCAATGCTGAACGGGCTTCCCACCGTATTGCTGTTGAGGTTAACAGTTTTCTGAACTATTGACACTCCGGCAGGTGGATTTATGGCTTTAATAAGATTGATCGTAATAATCTGCTGACTCTGCTGTGAAGTGAAAGACACTACTTCGTTAACAGCCAGATAGCCCGGTGCTGAAACGCTGATGATACATTCGCCGGGATTCGATTCGTTAACATTTCTCGAAGGATCAAGCCCTATTGAGATCATTCCATCTTTCACTTTAAACGTCTTCTTCCCCGAGATTTCGTAAACATATGCCGAGTCCTTGCCGCCGATTGCAAGGCTAATGTTCGCTGGGACGCTTTCAGGCTGTTGTGGATCGACAATGCGGATGAGGGCGGAACTTTTAATGACATTCCCATCGATGATTATCTTAATGTCTTCGACAGGGTTGGTACAGGCCGATATGATAAAAAAAAGAATAGTGCCGACAATTCCGGCCGGTAGATTAAGTTTCATTAATGTAGTGTTATAATTTGTAGTTAAAATTCAACTGAAGCAGTGGAAGTAGGCGGTATGCGCGAATATTGCGTTGTAATACCGGCTCCTGGGCTTTATTTCCCTCAAGCAGTCCGGTACCTGTAATAGTACTTTTGGGCTGCTGAAGATAGTAAGTGCCCGCGTCGAGATTGAGGTTGAACTTTTTCCTGGGAAAGTTCTTAATAATGCCAAGACCGATATAAGGAGCAAACCCCTTCCAAGTGATATCCATGGTTACATCTCCCAGCATATCGCCGGTAACAGGGATGTCTCCGTAGTGATAAACTTCGCTCGGTTTTATAAATAGATTACCTTCCGCCTGCATGAAATAGGCTGCTCCGGCGACAGCTCTTATTGCCCTGAATTTTTTAAAAGGTGTAATATCTGCCAGTATATGGGCATTTGAAAAGCGGCCCGACAATTTTGAATCAGATTTAAAGTCAGTTCCATTGAAAAGGCCAGACATCGAAAATATTGCTGCAGTAACTCCGGCTCTGCCTGTCAGTCTTTCTGAGAGCTGATACTTAAAATCAAGGCCGGCTCCTGAAGTTCCTAGTTGTAATTGTAATGATTTTTGATTTTTTTCTAACGGATATCTGCCCGATACTTCTCTTTGCTGAGCTGCTGCAGTGCAAAATGCAAATAAACATATTGTGCCTGCAAGAACTCGTCCCCAACTAAATCCCATACTTGTAAAATGATATACCTTTTTACAGAGTTCGCTGGATATTAGTTACATAAACAATAAAAGTATTTGAATTTTATACTTGCCTTCTAAGGCCGGAAAGCATCAGTTCGACTCTCCGAAAGTCAATATTTTAAAATTTTCAACACTTAAGAGTTCTTTTTGTTATACTTACAAGTATTAATTAGTAATCATAAACAGAATGAGCAATCAAACAAAAATTATAGCAGCGTTGCTTGCAGGAGTCGCAGTGGGTGCAGTAGCAGGACTTTTACTTTCTCCGGACAGTGGCGAAGAGAACAGGGAAGAGCTTGCCGGATGGTTTAAAGATATGTACAGGTCTTCAAAAGAGAAAGCCGGTGAGCTTGCCGAAAAGGGAAGAAATGCAGTAAAGTCTGCACAATCTAAAGACTTCGCGTCTGCAACTGACGATGTGGAGAAAACTCTGGGAGTATAAAAAAAGATAAAAAAAAGTAGGGCTTATTCTGTTGGCGGAATAAGCCCTACTCTTTTTGTAATGAATTCTTTATTAACTCTTCTTTTTGAGCCGGGCTCAACTGGTAATTGTATTTAAATATTGCATTCTCCCAATCGCCATATGTTGCGTTAGGCAGTACAATAAAAAGCTTTCCGAAATTCTCTGACTGGTTCTGTGTAACAGCCTGTCTTTCCTGTTCCGGTTTCTTGTCGAACAGGGAGGCGAAGTCGCTAAGGTTGTCGCCTATAAGCAGAATGATTTCGTGTGTTGTTAAAACCGACTTTCTTCTGCTCTCCTTTCCTGAAGTAGCTTGTTTGAGAAGTAAATGTTCGTTATCGGCATTAGGAAAGCCGTACTTCTGAAGATTTTTCAATGTAGCCTCCCTTTCGCGTTCGTCGCGGTTGGTGATATAGAAGACGGTAACCCCTTTAGAGGCGGCGTACTTAAAAAAAGAGTATGAGCCCGGTACTGTGTCGCAAGCAGCCTTACTGGTCCACTTATACCACGCTTCCTGTTCGAAGTCTTTTCCCAGTAAGGCCTGTTGCACGGCGTTTGGACTGTTGTCGAGTACCGTTTCGTCAATGTCTGTTACAATAGCCAGTGGTTTTGGATGGCTTGCGTTTATCGAATTATCAAGGCGCAACTTTGCAACATTATAAGCCTGAAAACACAGGGCGTCATATTCGGCAGCCCGCTGTTGCCATAAACTGGCCCATAGTTTTCCGGATTTGGTGATATCAGTGGATACGCCTTCCGTTTGGCTTATTCTTACGGTACATGAAACTGTTGTAAAACAGAGTGCAGTATAAAGGAGCAGACTTTTGTATTTCATTCTTTGCAGCTAAAGGCGCAAACGTACAAAATCCTTTTAAGAATTTAGTTAAGGCAGGGATTTCAAAGCAATACAGTACTAGTAAGAGGCATTTAATGCCTGTTTATAAGTATTGCTTTCCCTGGCCAGGTTGTCGAATAAGGTTATAATATCGGGTCTTTCTTCTTCTTTCTTTAATTCGATAAGTGTGCGTTCATAGGCCAGAACTCGTTCAGTATTGATTTCGATTAAGCTGCTCAAAACGTCCAGGGTGTTTGATCTCATGCGGCGATAACAATAAGTTAAAGTGTTGAACATCTGCCCGCTTTTTTTGTTTGCGCAATATTAAGTTTCTTTACTACGTGTTTTTCCTTCTTGATTTCGCGTGTTTATACGGAGGCTTACGATATTGATAATATCGTAAGTTTGCGTTAATGCTAATATTTAAAGAAATATTCATTAATACATTTGAAATTAGTTTGCTTCTGTGTATTTTAACTAAAAATTCATTTGCGTGAGTTTTAAACGAAATGTGGAACTATAGTTTTTTTGACTACACCAGTAAACCTACGTACCTGAAATATGTAACCGCATTTCTTTTGGTTGCTGTTGTTACTGTTTTAAAAATTTGTTTGTTTTCGACTGTAGGAGGAGAGACGCCGTTTCTGCTTTATTTTGCAGTGATTATTTTTATCACAAGGTACTATGGAAGCCGACCGGCAATATTTGCAAGTGTTTTAACATCCATTGCGATAAGCTATTTTTCCCTTTCTCCACAAAATGGCTTTCGACTTTCACCTAATGAAGCTCTGCAGATCATCGTCTTTCTTGGTGAGTGTTTCTTTCTGGCAAGCTTAAGCTTTCTCCAGGACAGAGCTTCAGAAAAACTGGATGAACACAGGAGGGTTTTCCAAATCCTCGTGGAAAAGAGTTCAGATTGTATTATGATGCTGAAACTGGACGGAGAGATTGTATATAACAGTCCTTCTGTGGTGGGCGTAACGGGCTACTCAGCCGAGGATTTGCTAGGGAAGCAGCTTTGGTCGCTGCTGATGCCCGAAGAGATTACAAATGTTAAGGAAAAGTTTTACCAGATAGCATCGCATCCGGAAAAAAGCATTCAATTTCTGCACCAGCTTAAGCATAAAAACGGTCATGTCATTTGGATTGATAGCACTATTATTAACCTGATGGAAGAGCCGCTCGTGAAATGTCTTGTCCTGAATTTTTCAAATGTGACAGACAGGGTGGTGCGTGAACGTCAGATGGAGGATTTTATTGGCATTGCTTCGCACGAGTTAAAGACCCCCCTTACAAGCCTGAAGGCGTATACGCAGGTGCTTGAAATGCGGATGAAGAAAGAGAATAATGCAACATCTACTATCCTTGTAAATAAAATAGACAAGCAGATAAACAGGGTTATGGGGATGATATTCAATCTTCTGGATGTTACCAAACTCCAGTCGGGTATTATGAACCTCAACGTTTCGGATTTTGATTTCAATGATCTTGTTTACGAAATAGTGGAGGGGATACAAGGATCGTGCGACAAACATCAGATCGTAACAGATCTTGGTCCCTCGGCGGTTATACACGGTGACAGAGAACGAATAGGGCAGGTGGTAACAAATCTCATATCAAATGCTATAAAGTACTCGCCCGATGCCAGCTCCGTATCTGTTACAACCGCGGTAGAAGATAGCACTTTGAAAATCTTTGTTACTGATTACGGGATAGGGATACCCGAGAATGAGATCAGAAGTGTTTTTGGTCGGTTCTACCGCGTTCAAAGTGTTAGGGAATCATTTCAGGGCCTCGGGCTTGGATTGTTTATTTCTTCGCAGATTGTCGAGAGGCACGGTGGCGAAATGGGCGTCATAAGTAAGGTAAATGAAGGTTCCACTTTCTGGTTCAGTCTTCCTCTATAACTATTCAAAAAAGGAATTTTTTACAATACATTTTTTACAAAGCTGGTTTTGTTTTTTCTTGTTGAGCCTGTTTTCTCTGATTCTGCTCTTGCTCCTTTGCAGCTTTTCGGCTGCGTCTATTGAATGCGACTGATGAATATCGTCTTCTTCTTCGGCAAGGTCGGAAAGCCTTTTATAAAAGTCACGCAGGTTATTCAGTTCATCTTCCGTGAGGTCTTCTATATCGACCATCCTGTTACTGGTATGCCTGTTCGCCGCAATCAATTCATTCAGTTTAAGCTGTACCGCTTTTGAATCTTTGTTCTGTGATTTTTGGATAATAAAAACCATAAGAAACGTGATGATTGTGGTTCCTGTGTTTATCACCAGTTGCCATGTTTCTGAAAAATTAAAGAATGGACCAGACACGGCCCAAACGATAACAATAGCGGCTGCCGTCAGAAAAGCGAAAGAGCTGCCTGTCCATGATGTGATGGTTGTGGCAATATTATCAAAAAAGCCCTGGTTGTCTGATTTCGTCATCTTATGAATTTTTCTTTGTCAGTAACAGCAGAACAGATATTTTGGTTTCTTAATTACAAGAAGGTTGCCTCTTTTGTACATTTGCACCATGCAAAAGTCTCTTGAAATTATAAAGAAAACGAGATTACACCTTCTTGAACTAGCGGGTAGTCTTGATATTGAGCAATTAAACAAAGTGCCTGAGGGCTTTAACAATAACATCATCTGGAACCTTGGTCACCTCGTTGCTGCGCAGCAGGGCGTGTGCTACAACCGTGCAGGCGCAGGTTTGACAGTAGATGAATCTTTTTTTCAGGATTACAAACCCGGATCCAGGCCTGAACGCTTTATAGACCAGGCGGCGGCAGAAGAAATCAAGCGCTTATTATTCTCTACGCTTGACCAATTTGAGCTGGACTATAAGGCCGGTATATTTTCAAATTATACGCCCTGGGTTACCCGTTACGGTGTTAATATTTCTGATATCGATACAGCTATTAATTTTCTTCCATTTCACGAAGGCCTGCACTTAGGTTATGTATTAGCTCAGAAGCGGGTGATCTTAAAGTGATTAAATAATCTGTGGTTTATTTAGTCTTTGCTTAAGTTTTTCAGGTCTCATGAAACTTTCCAGCTAAAGGAGAGTTTTAGAAAGGTAGCGTGAATGAAACCATTTAGCTGCTGATAAAGAAGGCTCCTCATTCGGCGGGGTAGTATGGCCCGTAAATAGAAACCAATTATTTACATTGCGGCGGTTCTATTGTCCAACAGCAACATGTGGTGTAACCATCAATATAAAGTATATGACAGACAGGGTTTTTCAGTCATTAGCAGAACATTCTCCTAATGTTAATTTTGCGTTTGACTTAACATCTGGCAGGTTTAAGTATGTAAATCAGGCGTTTAGGCAATTGTTTAATGCAGAGGACGAAGCTCTGACGCTGGATTATGTACGTTCAAAAATTTCTGCTGCCGATAGAGAATACCTGCGAAAATGTTTGGTTGATTTGATGGAAGGCGTTGTCTACAGGACTATTGAATTTCGCATCGAACCCGGGCTTGAGGAAAGATGGATTCGCTTGTCGCCATTCGTACTCAAATCTGATTCGGGCACGACGATCATTGGTAATGCCACAGACATTACAGACGAGATTGTTAATATTAACACACTAAAGAAATATACAAACAAGAAAAATTCGGTTCTTAATATACTTGCCCACGATCTAAGAGGTTCTCTTGGTATAGCAAACACCCTGACCCAGGCACTTACCAAAGAAGTAACCGACCCTAAGCTCTCTAATTTTATTCAAATCATTACTAAGATACTTAAACAGTCGACCGATCTTATTACGGATCTGACCCAGCGCGAATTCTTTGAAACTGCAGAGGTCGACCTGGTGACACAGCGTGTTGATATTGCGGCTAAATTAAAGGAGGTAATGGATGAATACAGAAAGTCTGAATGGACTACAGAAAGGATATTTAATTTTTCCAGCTCCAATGAAAGCATATTTCTTGAGCTGGATGACAGTAAGTTTATGCAGGTGGTGAATAATTTAATGACCAATGCCCTTAAATTTACAAAAAAGCAAGGTGTGATTTCATTAACAGTTACGGATCAGAAGGATTCCGTACTGTTTACTTTCAGCGATGATGGTATAGGCATTCCTGAAAAGTGTCACGCCGTTCTTTTTGAGAAGTTTACTGAGGCAAGGAGAAAAGGGCTGAACGGCGAACCGACTGTCGGACTTGGCCTATCGATTGTAAAAATGATCGTAGAATGGCACAAAGGGAGGATTTGGTTCGAAAGTAAAGAGAATGCAGGTACTACCTTTTATGTTGAGATTCCCCGTAATTAAATGCTGATGAACAGTAGAATAAAGCTAAACCGATCGGTACTAAGTATATTGCTTGTTTTTATTTTAGGAACCGGTGCGGCCTACAGTCAGGTTGATGTACGTCATTACCGTTTAAATATTTTCCTCAGTGATACAACCGATGAGATCAGGGGATCTGCCGATATTGAAGTGAGGCATTTGCAAGCTTCCGATTCTGTGGTATTTGATCTTACCCGGCGTGATCATTTAGGGAAGGGAATGTTTGTTAGCAGTGTAGTTACAAATAAAACGAAAGAGCCGCTGAGGTTTAGTCAGACTGCTGATAAACTTATTGTATACTCATCATCGAAGAGGGGGACGTCGGTACAATATACAATTACTTATTCGGGCGTGCCTTCAGACGGACTGATCATCTCCGTTAATCAATTCGGCCAGCGTACTATCTTTGCAGATAACTGGCCTAACCGCGCTCATTACTGGTTCCCCTGTATTGATCATCCATCCGATAAAGCGACCGTTGATTTTATAGTGAGGGCGCCTTCGCATTACCGCATAATAGCTAATGGCATTAGGAAAGAAGAAAGGGCAGCTGGCAACAATGAAACCATTACACGATATGAGGAAAACACCCCTATTCCAACGAAAGTAATGGTTATCGGAGCAGCTCCTTTTCTGGTTAGAAACACTGGTAAAGTAAAGGGTATACCAGTGAGCAGCTGGCTGTTCGAGGGGGAGAAGAATGTAACGGCCTATGATACGGCGCCCTTTATACTAACTTTTTTCATTCGCAAAATAGGTCCTTTTTCATATAAAAAGCTTGCCAATGTTCAGTCGAAAACCAGGTTTGGAGGGATGGAGAATGCAGGAGCAATTTTCTATTTCGAGGAGTCGCCTGCTTATCCGGGCGTTGAGAGCCTTGTTGCACACGAAATAGCGCATCAGTGGTTCGGCGACGCTGCAACGGAAAAAGATTGGTCGCATGTATGGTTGAGTGAAGGTTTTGCAACGTATTTGAGCAACGTTTACCTGGAGGATAAATATGGACCAGACTCGTTGAGGAGACTGATGACCCAGCAGCGAAACAAAGTGCTGAAATTCGAAAAAAAGCGCTTCACTCCAATTATCGATCATGTGCAGTCTGACTATATGCAGATTCTGAATGCAAATAGTTACGAGAAGGCTGCGTGGGTACTGCATATGCTTCGCCGTGAGATGGGGGATGCCGCTTTTTGGAAGGCCACCAGGAAATACTACAAGAAATATCGTAATAAAAATGCCGACACTGATGATCTCCTTCGCATCTTTGAGCAGGTAGCTGGTAAAGATCTTGATACTTTTTTCAATCAATGGCTTTACCGTGCCGGGAATCCGAAACTAACCTTGAACTGGCGGTATCGTGCAGATTCAAAAAATCTTATTCTGCGCGTCACCCAGGAACAACCTGAACTTTATCAACTGCCTTTTGAATTCTCTATCCCCGGAGAACCGGGCCTGAGATCTGTACTTCTCAAAGACAGGGTGACTACCGTCGAAGTTCCGGTTGCGAGTGTCCCTGCAAGCGTTATTCCTGATCCGAATGTAAACCTGATGGCCGAAATAAAAGAGGATCCACAGAGATAGCACTTATACGGCGAGAGTACGCTAATTGCCGGCAATTTGCCTCAAAATTGCTATAAATGAGACAAATTTACTATATATTGATCAGAAGAAGAGAGGGGAATTGTTTTACTTTGTTCCACCGGTTCGTTAAAGATTTACGGTTGAATCGGCTGACCTGATTTATTATCGGAACTTAAATTAAAAAACAAAGGAGTAAACAACAATGCTCCTTACTGAACTTACATTTTAAACAATTATGAAACGGATTCTGATTTTCTTCTTACTGTTCTCTGGCTTGACTGTTAGTGCCCGGCAGGGTAGATGGCCGGAGGCTAAAGCAAACCAATGGTATAAAAGCGAGGCCTGGATGACCGGCTGCAATTTTCAGCCTTCTACCGCAATTAACCAGCTTGAGATGTTTCAGAAGGCTACATTCGACCCTGCAACGATCGATAAAGAACTAGGCTGGGCAGAAGGATTAGGGTTTAATACGATGCGGGTATTTTTGCATCATGTGGCATGGACTTCAGACAAAGAGGGTTTTAAAAAGAGGCTGGATGAGTATCTTGCCATCTCTGCAAAACACCATATCAAAACAATGTTTGTGTTTTTCGACGACTGCTGGAACGATAAATACCAGGCAGGTAAACAGCCGGAGCCAAAAGTTGGCGTACATAACAGTGGCTGGTTGCGCGATCCGGGGACAGATATCAGGAACAATCCCGATAGTCTGAAGATGCTTGAGGCATATGTAAAAGACATCCTATCAACTTTTAAAAACGACAAGCGCATCGTGATGTGGGACCTTTACAATGAGCCCGGTAACAATGGCTATATCGACAGGAGCTTACCTCTTTTAAAAGAAGTATTTACCTGGGCCCGGGCTGTCAATCCGTCGCAACCTCTTACTGCCGGAGTATGGAATTATGGAGAGAATTTTAAGAATCTAAATGCTTTTCAGCTCGAAAATTCTGATATAATTACTTATCACCACTATGGTTATGCCGATCCTCATAAAAAGAAGATCGATGATCTGCGTCAATATAACCGCCCGCTGGTATGCACTGAATATATGGCCAGAAGGAACGGAAGCCTTTTTCAAACGATAATGCCTATTCTAAAACAAGAAAAGGTTGGAGCTATAAACTGGGGGTTTGTTTCAGGAAAGACAAACACTATTTACGCATGGGACACTCCCAAACCTGATGGAAAAGAACCTGAACTATGGTTTCATGATATTTACCGGAAGGACGGCTCTGCGTTTAGTGAATATGAAATAAAGGCAATCAGGGAGCTTACCGGCAAAAAGTGATGCTATGAAAAGAGGATTGTTCTTCCTGCCGGTTTTAATTGCATGTATATTAATGCTTGGTGCATTTAAGAGAAAGCAAAAGGTAAAGAAAGCAGTAAAAGACCCACCTCCCAACATTATTGTAATTCTTGCTGATGATATGGGCTTTTCTGATGCCGGTTGTTACGGAGGCGAGATTCATACGCCTAATATTGACTTTTTGGCTAAGAATGGCGTTCGATACACCCAATTTTACAATACATCGAGATGTTGCCCTACAAGGGCGTCGCTGCTCACCGGTTTATACAATCAGCAGGCCGGGATTGGGAAAATGACTGAAGCTGAAGAAGAGCCTGGATATCTTGGCCGTCTTGGGGAGAATACTGTAACGCTGGCTGAAGTATTGAAGTCCGCGGGTTACCAAACTGCTATGTCAGGAAAGTGGCATGTTTCGAATACCATCGTTCAGAAAAATCCAAAGGATCAGCTCGCCTGGCTTAATCACCAAAAGGACTTCGGTGATTTTTCGCCTTTAGACCAGTATCCAACAAATCGTGGTTTTGATAGATTTTTTGGAACTATATGGGGCGTTGTTGACTTTTTCGATCCCTTTAGTTTAGTTAGCGGAACTACTCCAATTAAAGATGTCCCTCCAGATTATTATCATACGGATGCTATCAATGATACAGCAGTAGCCTATATCAATTCCTTTCAAAAGACAGACAAGCCTTTCTTTATGTATGTAGCCGAGAATGCTCCGCACTGGCCACTACAGGCGAAACCTGAAGATATAGAGAAATATAAGGATACTTATAAAGCGGGGTGGGACGCAATCCGGGAAGCGCGTTATAAAAAGATGGTCGGACTTGGGCTTATCGACCCGAAAACGACGAAGCTTCCTGCGAACAACAAAGGAGAAGTAAGCTGGGAAAACAACCCGGATAAAGAGTTTGATGCACGTGCTATGGCTGTACATGCTGCTATGATAGATAGGATGGATAGGGGAATCGGACGTATTATTGACGCTCTGCGAAAAACGGGAAAGCTGGATAACACGCTGATCGTTTTCCTTTCGGATAATGGAGCCAGTCCTGAAAACTGTGCAGCATATGGTCCGGGCTTTGACCGTCCGAATATGACAAGGGACGGTCGTCCGATTGTTTATGCCACAAAAAAACAGGTTCTTCCCGGACCGCAGACTTCGTACGCGTCGATAGGCCCGCGGTGGGCACGTGTAGCCAATACACCATTTAAGTATGCGAAAGCAGAATCATATGAAGGTGGAGTACACACTCCTATGATCGCTTTCTGGCCTAAAGGGATCACTGCAAAGAAGGGAAGTTTCAGCGGTCAGGTTGGCCATGTTATGGATTTTATGAATACGTTCATTGAAGTGTCGGGTGCTAAATACCCCGCGACTTTTAAGGGTAAGAGCATAACACCCTCGCAGGGCATCAGCCTGGTGTCATCATTCACCGGGAAGAAGAGCGGAGGCCATGTAAACCTTTTTAATGAGCACTTCGGCGCCCGGTATGTTCGCTCCGGCAATTGGAAGATGGTATCTCTTAGTAATGATAGCACCTGGCATCTTTATGACCTGGACAAGGATAAGTCTGAAGTTAATGATCTTGCACCTGCAAATCAGGCGAGAGTAAAACAAATGGAGAACCTTTGGAAGCAATGGGCAAAAAGTAATCAGGTGTTTCCAAAACCGGGAAGGAAAGACTGATCTCGCAGGGGATTAGTCTTTCCTTATCTGTATCCGGCGCGGGCGTTCATTTCTGGTACTATTGCAACTTTATGCTCAATCCTTTAATGGTCTGCCAGCCTTCCTTGTCGGTTAGCTTGATCATAAAGTGATAGTCGCCCGGGTCGGCGTCTGCGGGAATTTCTATTTCTGCGGTTGCTTCATAACTTGTCTGCCCTCGGGAATGGAGTAGTCTTTTATAAAAAGGAAGGGTTTGACAGGTGATTTTACTGCTTCAAACTCGCAGTTGCTTATTTCGGTGCTATGCGAATGATGATCAAAATTGTGATGGATATCCAAACTGTAGGATCCTAATGCCAGGTTATCACTAAATCTGGCTTTGAAAGAGAGCTTCTTTCCCCGCTCAATGGTGCTGCATTGTTTTGGAAACGCCTGCGTGGAAGAAATGTCGATAACAGGATATTCAGTGTCTGCTTCAGAGCTCTTACTGCAGTTGCTTAGCAGCATTACATAAAATATGGCGAAGGCCATTAAGGTTAATTTTTTCATAACCAACTATTCGTTGTATAATGGATATTGATATACAACCGTAAGCCATTATCGGCTTACGGTATTTTAAACAAGTTTACTTTGTATGCCGCTTTTGGAGCAAGCCGCTATTTTTTGTCAAAATGTTCTTCAAACTCATTTTCTTTACCCTGCTGGTCTACAATCTTTAGGTGAACGTGATAGTGACCTGCCGGCGCTTCAGTAATGTTAACATGCTTGTGGAAATTATAGGTCGTTTGCCCAATCATGGCGGCATCTGTAAATTCGAATTCTTTTTCCCACTCAGCTCCGTGTACCTCAACTACTACTTTGGCTATCTTGTTAATCGCGCTGATCACAGCTTCCAAATGCAGGTCTGTACCGGCTGTATTTGGCGACACTTCCAGGCCAGTGGCCGAGGGTAATGAAGGATCAAATTTTATCTCAAGATCAGATTCAACTTCAGTTGATTGACCAAGTGCGTCGGTTACACTTAAATGTACATGGTAATGTCCCAGCGGAGCCTCAGCCGGGATGTCAATATGCTTGTGGAATTCTGCATTCTTTAATCCGGAGAAACCCTCTGTGTACTCTTGTTCGTATGACCAGCCCTCGCCCGATTGGGGATGAATTTCAAGTTTTACGCTTGCAATGATTGCGGGGGCCAGTATCTCTGCTTCGATGTGAATGTCGCTACCCGGATAGGCAGTCTTATTGTTGCCTGTGCCAATTTCAAGATTGTTTAAGGAAGGTGCCGGAGTTGTTTCATCTTCGTCTTTCTTACATGACGAAATAAATATTAATGATATAAACAGAATGATAGACGATTTTAAAGAAATTTTCATGTTGTTGTTGTTTTAGTATTAAGCAGATCCCGGCCGTCAAATATGGCCGTACTATTAATAATTTAAGGGTAAGAGTTTTAAATTAGCCAGACCCAGACCGGAGGGCCACGTTTATAAAAATGGTTTGTCATTATTTTTGATTGAAAGGGATTTTAACCGAGAGAATCATGTTCCTGCCGGCCTCTGGAAGCTGAATAATGCGATAGAAGCTGGTGTGATTCAGATATCGTCTATTCAGAAGGTTTTGAACCTGAAAGCTTAGTATGACTGGTTGGCTGTATAACTTTAATTTCATACCCGCCGGATATTGACCATCTGGTATCCCGGCGTCTTTTTTTCGGGAGGTACAATGTTGTTTTGTTTACCGGTGAGGCGATAGTCTGCCGAGACGTAAGTATCCTTAAAGATTGCTATCCCTGCAGGCGACCAGGTAAGATTTAACAATGCGGAGGCCGGCGGGGAAAAAGGCAAGGTATACCCTTTTTTATCGCCAGAGAGCTGACGGGCATATAGATACTCGCCAAAAATTTCGCTGTATAGCGTTTTGTGTATTTTGTATTTAAACTGCACTTCAGCTCCATAGCGCATGACCCTGCTTTGTGCGTACTGAAAAACCTGATTGCCAGCTCCGTAGTAATAGTCGTACGTCGCTGAAGGATTCAGATATATGTAATTAGGAAAGTAATTGTAGAACGGGCTTATCAGTGCCGTCCATTTCTCTGTGTTCCATCCCACGCTAAGGTCGGCCTGATAAGATTGCTCGGGCGAGAGGTTGGGATCGCCGCGTTCATAGCTGAAGTAATGATAGTTTACTCCGTTGGCTGCCAGCTCTTTTGCGATAGGCATACGGAAGCTTTTACCAATATTGGCTTTTAGTGTAAATCTGTCCTGGTTATAATTCAATCCGGCTGACCAAACCAGGCTGTTGAAGTTGCGATTAAGATTGGATGCCCGGATAAGGTTTTCGGAAACAACAACATTGCCCTTTGTCGTTTCCGATTTAAACCAATCAGCATATTGAAACATACGAGTGTTACCATAGTCGTATCTGACTGCTGCATGTAAAAGTAAATGCTCATTTATTTTAAGTTTATCGTATATAAATCCTCCCACCGTAGTTTGTTTAAATGAGGGCACAAGAAAGCTCCATCCGCCGATGGTGTTATCCTGATATTCGGCATTGAAGCCCGCTGTTATGCTATGTGAAGCAAAAAGCAGGTTATTGCGCAGATTCAGGGAATAAACTGCTTTGTCAAATTCCCGTTCGAGATTAAGAGGTACCGGAATTTCCGGGGGATAAATTGAAGGCATGTAGCCATGGGGCACGTAATGACTAAACTCCTGCCTGAAATTGCGCTGATAACCAAGCTCCAGCTCAAGTCTGTTGCCGCTAAGATCTAATCTTGTTTGATTAATAATCTTAAAATGGTTTACGTCCTGGCTGGGCATCAACACGTCGCGACTTGAGCGGTCATGAAGTTTGACATCAACGTTACGGGGCTCAAGGCCGTGTGCATTCGCAAAGAATCCGCTTCTGCTGAAGATATTACTGATGAAGAATGTGGAGCGAAGTCGATTTCCGATATAACCCGTATGAAAGTGTAAGCCCGTTTCCTTGCCCGCAGTATTTCGCAACATGTTTCGGTACAGGCCGACAGCATAATCATAAATGAACACTGTGTCTGCAGGCACGCGGTAGTCGGCATAATCCTGATGGGTAACGCGGGAATCAAAGAACCAGTTTTCATATCGGCCGAAAAGGTTCACTGATGTGCCATAATGATTATTATTGCTTTTAGCGATCAAATTCACAGAACCACCAAAGCTGTTTTTTCGCGGCATTGACGATGGCTTTACATCTATTACGCCTCCAATGGCGTCGGAACCGTATATAAAAGAAGCTGCACCCTTTATCAGCTCTACTTCTCCGGCTGCGAACTGATCTATTTCCAGGCCGTGATCAGCGCCCCATTGCTGGCCTTCGTGTTTTACACCTTTATCGAGCACTACCACACGGTTGAATCCTAAACCCCGAATCAGCGGCTTTGACTGGCCCGATCCTATGCCTATTGTGCTAATACCCGGCAGGCGTTCGAGGGTCTTCATGAGACTGCCGCCTAAGTTCCTCTGAATGAAAGCCTGGTTTACTGTTTTAATATTCAATGATTCTTCGCTCATTCTTGTGCGGCTATGATCGTCGTAAACGGTTACTTCCTTTAAAAGACGGGCCGATGGTTTGAGCGCGGTGTCGGTCCGGGTAGTTTCAGAATGGCCGCTCATCAACACTCTGGTCGTTGCGGCGGGCTTTCCGATGCTATCTAAAACAACTCCCGGGAGCTTTGAATTCTGCCCGCAGAGTCGATGAAACGAGAAAATGCAAACAAAAAGAAAGTACGCTTTCTTCATTAGAAACAAGGTATACTGAGCCTGGCAGGCACGATTGATCAGCCACAAAATGGTAGATCAATACATGCCGGAATGGCTGATAAATAAAGAGTTAAATAAACCCCCGGCCGGTTAAACGAACGTGGAAATACTCAAGGCAGGCCGGTTATGCTTAACAGAGAGGGGGACCCTTGTTGGTAAAACCCTGAAGGGTGAATTTATAAATTCCTGCGTAAACCCTAAAGGCTAATGTTACAGGCTCAGGTTTTGGTGCAGCAAGAGCAGTGGGGAAAGGCAGGTGGAATTCTTTCCCCTGCCTATGAGTGTAATAGTCGCACACCTGGCATTTATCAGTGGTATTATAAACCGGCTGTTCTTCAACCTGTCCGGCCTTCAATACCCTGTGGTGGCTATGAAAGGCCGGTGCTGCGGAAATAAAAAGAAAGAGCAATGCCAGCATGAATGAACTCAGCTGGCAGCATTTGAGAAAGAGTAATTTTCCTTTTCTTTTCATTGACGCAGCAAAGTTGCATTTAATTTTTGAGAATGTCTAATCTAATGCCATTTTAAATTCATCTTTCAATTGCGTTACCTGCAGAATTTTAAAAGTCTTCAGGCCGTTCGGCATCTCCCATTGCACTTCTGATCCGGTCCGGTAGCCCAGAAGAGCAATACCAATTGGAGCAAATACAGAAACTTTGCCAAGCTTCATGTTCGCTTCTGCAGGCAGCACAATTTGAAACGTGAACTTCTGACCGCTGTGAATCTCTTCAATTTCCACTTTAGAGTCGATGCAAACGACGTCGGAGGGCAGGTCATCCGGCTTGATTACAACGGCAGATTTTAGTTCTTCTAGTAACTTTTTCTTGTTATAGTCCGAAAGGACCGAATCGTTAAGGTGCTTTTTTAGTAAATCCAGCTCTCTTTGAACTATCATTAAGTTTTCTGTTCTCATGTTAATGAATTTTTATGTTTTTAAATAGTATAAGCGTTTTAGGTGTTCTGAAGCCCGTTAACTCATACCTGTGAATAAATAGGGGCTCCGGGTTGGATGTTCTTCAATATAAATTTCCTTCAGGCTTCTTACTTCAAAAGACTGTACTTTTCTATAAAAGTGATTGGCGTTTACGTCTTCCAGCGACCGGTAAGCGCATGACTCCATGAGTTTTATAGTGCTCCTTACGGTATTGTTGAGGAAGTTTGCAATGCGTGTTCTTTGATCGTTACCTTTAGTACTGAGCAGGTGTCCTGAGTCACCACTCAGCGCCAGAGGTATGGTACTATAGCAAGCGCTGGCGCCAAGTGCGATCGCTTTCAGAATATCATATTCAGTGACCACAGGTCCAGAGAAAAGCAGCTTCACGGGCAGATCGTAATTCTCAAAAACCTTTGCTGTAAATGCCAGCGTATCGAGGTAAGCAGAGTTGTTTGCCTGGGCTATATTTGAGGCATCGGAGCCAATAAGCGGCATGGCCCTGTCAATTGTAATAAAATCAAGATACACTTCGGCAGAAAGCATTGACTGACATAAAGCTGCTATAATCTCTTTGCCCGGGTTGAATAACCGGATCCCAACCGGCTTACCGCCGGACAAAGATCTTAAGCCGTTTAAAAAGATAAGCATCCTGTTTCTGCTGAGCCGTTTCATAATGCTTTCCTCATGGACAGGAAGTGCCATTTCAATCATTTTGATATAGGGTCTGGTGGCTGTCACCTGAAACAGTTTTTCATTAAAAGAGCTGTCCGTTTTGCGGAAAGCCGGGTCTTCGTGCATTATTTGCCATATCAAGTCGCCTCCGCCTCTCAGCAGGTGCGAACTGATACCGCCCTTGCCGGTATTGATGGCAAGGCCTGAAATATTCGCGGCACCTGATAGCGCGAGCAGGGACGAGTTGCTGGCTCCCTTTTGAGTTAAAGCTTCTATGTTTAATATACTTAAGCTATATGGTTGTGTGCATTGTTCATTGCCAATTTTTACTCTCAGGTGTGCTGCGTTTAGTTTAACCGGTTTTGTGTGACTGTCTGTTTTTAAATATTCAAAACCGGGTTCGTCAGCGCGGAGCAGCGTATTGCTGACAATGTTAGTAGGAATGTTATTTGCACGACTGACAATAAGATCGTACTGTTTCGAATTCACCATAGCCTTCAGCTGGTCATTTTCAGAAAAAAGCTTCAGGAGCAGGGGATGTATCCTGCCCGAAAGATATTTCAGGGCTGCTTTAAACGGATAGTTTCTTAATACCGATTGTTTTCTTTTGAAAAGACCGAACGCAGCAATCTGCAATGCAGAAAGAATGATTGCAGCGACAACAAAGGAAAGACCATTGGTTATCAAGCCTGCAAGAACTAAACTGACATTTAAGCAAAAAAGAAGGATAAAGCATATACCCAGCAGCGACTGGAATTTGAATTTTTTCATAATAAACCTTATTAAGACAGTGAAAAACCGGGAGTTTCATGACTGGCCCCAAACCGAACGAGGTTGGGGCTTACTTAATGAAGTCTTTGCTGCTTGTTTGAAAAGAGTAACCGAAGTGATGATGTATCGCTATGCTTTGTGCATAATTGGCATACGACGGAAAGAGGCCACCATACACAGCATGTGCTATATGCAGTATAGATGCATACGCAATTTTAGTGATGCTATATGTATGACAATGTGGGGCCATTAATGCAAATTTCTACATATATAATTAAAAAGCAAGTATTTGCTGAGTTTAATAACACATTCTGATACTATTGTTACAATCGGCTCTGGGGTGTCGTTAGTAGTCGGTTTTTTAAAAATTAGCATTCTTCGACTTCCAGTTCTGGCCGAACCGCTTCCATCTCTAAGATGATGTCCTTTACTTTTATCAGTCTGGCGTGAAAGGAGCTGAATGCAGAAATATTTGACAGATCGCCCGCTATGAAAAGATGGCTTTTTACAAATTTAGGAACATCAATGATTGTTTCGGCTTCACTTAGTTTTATAGTGTCTGGCAAAGTATGCGTTTCGAAAAACTCTTTTAGCTCGGGAAGTGTCATGGTGCAAATGTAAAGAACCTGCACCTGGCCGTGACTTGATATTCGTCACATATTACTTAACTGCCACGGATATCCGGGCGTTGTTAGCGATGACTTTTTCAGAAAGAACTTTACCCTTTTGGATCACCTTTAATCGAAGCTTATCTCCCTCACGTTTCACATAAACGTCTATTGCGGTATTAAATGCCATAACGTTTTTAAGTTCAATATAATCCCATTTTGCAGGCAGATTAGGCTGCAATAATAACGTATTGAAACTCGTTGGTTCCAAGCCCAATAAACCTTCTGTAAAGATGCGGCAGTACAATGCACTTTCGGCTGATAGGTGCACCATGCCATTTTCAGGCCAGGCTTCAACTACGTATGGCACCCGAAACCCTGTCAGGCGGGTTGCAGAATAAGAAAGCAAGCGTTCCAACGCCCTGTCGGCGGCACCTGCTTTAAAGGCTCCTCTAAAAGCATACAGAGTTCCCCTGTCCCAAAACACTTTTGGACGGCCTTCTTCCTTTTTTAACTCAGTAAGTACTCCATTGGCCGACCACAATCTGTCAAACAGAGCATCAAGAGTGCCGTTTTTGCGCTTGTTTAATCCTACTACGAGGGGCATACATATCCAGCTTCTTAATGTTGCATTTTCTTTATAGTATCTGTATGTATCAAGGTCGTCCATTTTCGCACCGAAATATTTTTCAATAGCTTGAGCCAATTTCTGCGCCCTCGCATTGTAGCCAGCAACCAATGAGGCTGGTTTGCCCATTGCTTTCGCTAATCTTGCCGCTTGTATTAGTGCACCGTAATAGAGTGAAGATGTTGATAAATTAGCGGACCCGGCTGGAAACCTGCCTTCAAGTTCATCACTTTCCGAAGCGACAATGCCTTCGGATGTAACCCGTTTCCTGCTGTATTCCAGGCACCAGTTAACCAATGGCCAGATTTCGTTGGCTTTCTCTCTGTCGCCGGAGGCCAATAGGAAATGAGTGGCTCCGTAGGCAATCATCGCGGCATCTCCCCGGTCATATTCTCCAAAAGGAAAGGTCACATCCAGTTCAAAGGAAGCCCATATCTTACCTCCATCTTTGGGAATATTACTTTGAAAGATGCGGTAGGCATTCATCGCCGCCTGTACGCCTTTCTGGTAGCCAAGGTAAGAAAAGAACGGCCCGCTGTATTCTGCCTGGTCATTTGCCCAAATGCCTACATAGTAACTCCCGCCACCCGGAGAGTGCACGAGGCCCAGTCGCGAACGGAAGATACTCTCTGCCGCCCTGATCTTTGAGAAGAAAAACAAAGTGTTGATGATCTTGTCAGGTGATTTTAATATAAGATTATTAGAAACGCTGTCAAGAAACAAGTCCCGTTGGTGTTCCACTTCTGCAAATGACGCTGTGGCTTGAGGTTCATCATTTTGTGTTGCGGTGAAATAGATCCCAAATTCATATTTGTCACCGGGTAGGATGGTTACTTTGTCTTGAGCGTCGGTAACAATTTTTCTGTGGTAAATACCCTGCCAGCCAACCTCTTCCTGCTTTAGTTCAGTAGCTCCGATCCTGAGGCTTTGCGGCTTTTTCCCGGTGTTGATCAACGTCCATTTCTCTACGAAGCATCGCTTTTCCATAGATGGAAAAAAAGATCTGATTACTGAAATGCCGTCCATTTCTTTAAAATAAAAGGCGATCTTGCCCCTGATGCGGACAGAATCCAGTACACCGGTTTCGTATTTCTTTTCAGCAATGGTGATCACCGGCAGGATGTCGTCGTTATACTCAGAACGCAGGTAGGCCCTGTACATCGACTCATTGGATTTGCTGTATTTACGGAGTTGTGGAAAGATGACGTCCCTTCTGATTTGAACCTGTCTTGCTTTATCGACGTTATACCGGATAATTCCAGATACCAATGACCCTGACATCTCTATATTATCGTCATGAGGCAATCGTTTTTCAGTTGTTATATCCCATGTGATGCTTTTATCTTCATTGGTACGCCAGAAAATTTCATCCTGTCGGCTGAGATCCTGGGCTTTTGCCATGTCGCCGACACACGTAAATGAAAATAAAGCTACAAATGTTAAAACAGAGAACAGGTGAGACTCGACGAGTTGAACTTTAGGGGAGGACAAATCCATATTTTGGTGTGTTGTATAAGTCGACTAAGTTATAAAACCCCCAAATAAATACAAGTTATAATCGTACTTCAATAGCTGCTGTGGTACCAGTGTTTACGCTTTACCCTTTATGACGTTGTTGATTCAATATTGTTAAACATTTTTAGATGGCCTCATCGGGTATTCTTATTAATTCTGTTCAATCTCCTTGAGGCTCGTCATTTTTTTATAGGCCAGGAAGCCCTTAATATCCTCAAAGTGCTCGCGCACGCGTTTATTGCCAAATTCAAATACTTTTTGAGCAAGTCCATCCAGGAAGTCACGGTCATGCGATACTAAAATCAAGGTGCCGTCGAAGTCTTGCAGGGCCTCCTTGATGATGTCTTTGGTCTTCATATCCAAATGGTTCGTCGGCTCATCCAGGATCAATACATTGACAGGTTCCAGCAACAGTTTGATCATAGCTAAGCGGGTTCTTTCGCCACCTGAAAGCACTTTTACTTTTTTAGTGATATCGTCGCCGCTAAACATGAAAGCACCTAATAGGTCTTTGATCTTTATAGTTCCGTCACTTAATGGAATCTGATCGATCGTCTCAAACACCGTTAAACTTTCATCCAGCAGAGCTGCCTGGTTCTGAGCAAAGTAGCCGATCTTCGCATTGTGTCCAACCTTTAAGGTTCCCTCAAAATCAATCTCGTTCATAATAGCCTTGATCATGGTCGACTTGCCTTCCCCGTTTTTACCAACGAAAGCCACTTTTTCTCCGCGTTCAATCACCATGGAAGCCTTTTCGAACACCACATGATCACCGTAAGCTTTGGTTAACTCTTCCACAATCACAGGATATTGACCGGAGCGGGGAGAAGGAGGGAACTTTAGTCGCAATGCTGAGGTATCCACTTCATCAATCTCTATAATTTCGAGCTTTTCGAGCATTTTAACCCGCGACTGCACCTGCAGAGTTTTTGAATAGGTACCCCTGAAGCGATCTATGAATTCCTGGTTGTCGGCAATAAAGCGTTGCTGTTCTTCATAGGCTTTTAGCTGGTGTAAACGACGGTCTGCACGCAGCTGGAGGTAGTGACTGTACTTGGCTTTATAATCGTATATCCTGCCCATCGTAACCTCAATGGTACGATTAGTAATGTTGTCTACAAAAGTACGGTCGTGCGAAATCACCATCACCGCCTTTGCCGAGTTGACGAGAAAATCTTCTAACCATTGGATACTTTCAATGTCCATATGGTTAGTCGGCTCATCCAGCAGAATCAGATCCGGCTTCTTTAGTAAAATCTTGGCTAATTCAATCCGCATGCGCCATCCACCGGAAAATTCAGAAGTTGGGCGGGTGAAATCCTGGCGTTGAAAGCCCAGACCTTTTAATACCTTTTCTACTTCAGCATCGTAATTTACCTCTTCTAAGGAGTAGAACTTCTCGCTCACCTCTGATACACGCTCAATTAACTTCATGTATTCGTCGCTTTCATAGTCGGTTCTGATCGTGAGTTGTTCATTCAGTTCATCCAGCTCCTTCCGCATTTGGTGCACCTCATGAAAAGCTTTTGCAGCTTCTTCGAAAACGGTAACATTGTCCTCTGTAAGCAAATGCTGTGGCAAGTACGCAATTACAGCATCTTTTGGTGCGGTAACGCTACCAGTAGTAGGTTTGGCAGCGCCCGCAATTATTTTTAAAATGGTAGACTTGCCTGCCCCATTTTTACCCATCAGAGCTATTTTATCGTTCTCGTTAATTGGAAACGTTACATCACTAAACAGAGTAGTTCCGCCAAACGAAACTGAAATATTATTTATATTAATCACGAAATGAGGATGCTAAAAATGAGCGGCAAAGATAATGGAATTTAGCATAATTAACCTAACGCATGTTGTTACTGCCAAAGTGCAGCTTCAGCGGAGGAAATTTGCTGCTTTTATTCGATTCTCTTAATCGCCCACGAAGATGTACTCTATTATGCATCGTATTTGTATTTTCTCAAATACCAGAGTCGCAGCTTCTCATTGCCGTAGTAATGTACATTTTTAACCTGGAGATAGTCTCTCAACGGAGATACATCTTTTATGTTTATTTCAGTAAAATCAATGTGTTTGCCATTCTTCAGATATAATAATAGCCCTAGCTTCTTTCCGTAATTTGTGAGCTCTTCGGTAGTGCTGTATCCATCAATTTCATCCGGAGAAATTTGCCGGAGAGCGCCATGATAATACTTTAAAATAATTTTGTTGTCCTCAAGTACCGCGGATACTGGCTTTAAAAATAATTTGATATATAATTCAGGAATCAATGTTATAATGAAAGCAGCCATGAAAAAGACACCATAATTTTTGCTTTCATTATGCAGTCTCACTATAGCAAATGGTGTCAATCCGAGCAATGCGATCAGGCCAGTAATTCGAATCAGGAGGTCTGTTTTTTTAGGTTCAAGCGTTGTAGTCATTCTGATTTAAAATTACATTTTTTGAAGAAAATATGTCAGCGAATATCAATTATAAATAATTTTGGGCGTGCTGAAGAGACTTGGCAGCTCTGCATAGCTGTGTGTCCCCATTGAACGGCGAAAATTTACGTCAAATGATAAAAATCAACGAAACAACTTTGTTCAGCCTGGAAAATGTTATGTTTTCTTTTGCTCTGGCTTCTGAAGCAGCATCCGCATTCGAAGGATATAATACATTATTCACAGGAATTGGCAAAGTCAATGCCGCTTATGAGCTCACCAAAGCGATTCAAAGGAGAAGGCCAGACTTGATTATAAATCTTGGTTCGGCAGGCAGTGCGGTGTTTCAGAAAGGCGAAGTGATCTGCTGCAGCCGCTTCGTTCAGCGTGATATGGATGTAAGGGGGTTGGGATATGTTCAATATGAAACACCTCTCTCGGGACTGCCGCCTGTTTTAGAATATGGTTTAGAACTGGAAGGGTTAAAGACGGGCATATGCGGAACCGGAGACAGTTTTGAGATGGCGCATCTAGCCTCCGAATATACTTTAGTGGACATGGAGGCCTATGCGCTCGCTTTGATAGCGAAGAAAGAGAACATCCCCTTTCTCTGCCTTAAATATATCTCAGACGGAGCTAATGGCGATGCTGCCGACGATTGGAATATTCATGTGCATAAAGCCGCTGCCGCCTACAGCGAGGTACTTCAGCTAAAAAAGAACATTACTGAGATGATTTAGTGGGCTCAGGGCCTTAACCGACACCAAAAAGAGAATGTCAATATAACTCACTTATATCTTTCGGCCTGAGACGGGAAGCCTGAACCCAAATTTACTACCCATACCGAGCTCACTTTCGACAAAGATGTTGCCCTTCTGGGCTTCAATAAAGTCTTTGGCAATAGCCAGGCCCAGTCCCGATCCCGACTTGTTTTTACCGTCGGCGGGCACCTGGAAATAGCGATCGAAAAGCTTTTGCTGGTATTGAGGTTCGATACCTTTCCCAAAGTCGCGCACGGAGAATTCGATAAAGGAACCCGATGGTAATACCTCAATGACAATTCTTGAACGATCCGGACTGTATCGAAGTGCATTGGAGAGGAAGTTTATCAGTACCCAGGCTGTTTTTTCGACATCGCCGTAAACAAAGGGCAGGTTCTTTCGCGCCACCAGTTCCAGCCTGATGCCGCGTTGTTCGGCCTGCAATCTTACGGCATTAACTGCGTAGTTTACAATCTCATTCGGATCAGTATCCGTCAGGTTTAATTGTATATTGCCTGATTCAATCTGCGAGAGGTCAAGCAATTCGCCTGTAATCTTCAGCAGCCTGTTACTATCTTCGGCAATATGATCAAGCAATTGTTTTTGTTCCGGGTTCAGACCTCCTACACGTTCGTCGCCCAGTAATTTAAGGCTCATTTTGATAGACGATATAGGTGTTTTCAACTCATGCGAAACTGTGGCAATGATGTTCGTTTTGGCAGCGTCGAGTTCTTTGTATTGTGTTACATTTTTCAGGATAAATACCGAGCCTGCCGCAACTTCAGATTTTCTTAGTTCGGTACTTACTTCCTCAAACATGAAAGGAACGCTGATCTGAATGGAGTCCAGCTGGAAAAAAGATTCTTTACCTCCTGCGAAGATTTTCAGAGCTTTATCATTTTTATCCAGGTGAATGATGTGTTCCAGCAGATCGTTGTTTTCTGCTACCTGCTCAACGTGTTTTCCTACTACCTGTTCAGAGTCTATCGCCAGTAACTGCTCTGCAACAACATTTACAAACAAAATCTTTCCTTTTTCATCCACCCCGATGATTGCGTCGCGCATTTGCTCAATGATGGCTTCTATCCTCAATTTCTCGGAACGGATGGTGGCAAGGTTGCTGTTCTCCCAGTCGCTTAAGCGGTTAGCCATTTCATTGTAGGCTTTGCCCAGTTCCGAAAATTCGTCGGATGAGCTGAAGTTCAGCCTCTTCTGGTAATTTCCATCCCTGATCTCCCTTATCCCATCGAGAAGCTCCCTTAGCGGATTAGCAACAAAACCCGGGAAGTTGACGCTGAAGGAAAACAGGATTAAGAAAGTAAGGCCGCCGACTAATTGCAGCAATGTAATGGAGTTGTCAACAGCCTTTTGGGCGAGATTATTCTTATGAACAATGGCCTCCATATTCATATTTTCAATATGTTGAAGTGCCAGGCGCATCTGGTATTCAGCCTCTGATTTGTCAGCGGCGGAACTGGTTGCTTTGAACGCCCGGTAATGGCGATCCAGATCCTTTACGGCGGCGCGTTCACCCGGTTCAGTGACATTATTTCTCTCCTGCGCTAAGTTTTGCTCAAACCCTGGAAGATCATCCGTCAACTGCCGGTTCTGTTTATCCAGGATCGACCGCATTTCTGCTACGTAGTTGAGGCTTTCATAATTATCTTTCAGTATAACCCTGGCGCTTTCGGCGATTCGCTGTATCTGGTACATGGAAATACCTCCGAAAGCTACCACTATGATGAAGAGAAAGCTGAATCCTATCCTGAGTTTTGCTTTTAATTTCATGGCTACGTGTTTTACTTAACTGAGTATAACCAGGTCAGTATCCGTCGCCGCTAATTTATGAAGCAACTGCTTGAATACTGCTGTTTTTAATAAAATCTGGAAAAAATTAAAATGAGGTCTGCCAATGCAGATCGTGGTGATTCCTTTTTGCTCAACCACTCCTGTAATCGTTTTTGCAATGGCATCACTTTTAATCTTTAATACTTCAGCCCCCAGTTCTGTGGCCAGCTTAAAATTATTGATCAGGTATCGTTGTTTATCCAGCCTGATCCGATCCATACCTTCGCTACTGCTTTGAACATACAGCACGATCCATGGCGAACGCGAGTAAGATGCCAGCCTGGCTGTCTTCCTGATTACACTTCTTGCTTTCTCCTGATTGGTTGATATACAAGCCAGAAAGCGCTCCGGCCTGAGCTTGATCTTTTTGGGGATTTCTATGTCGATTTTGCGTTCGAGATGGTGGGCAACTTCTTTTAAGGCAAGCTCGCGGAGCTGCAGGATTTTTTCGGATCTGAAAAAATTGCCGAGAGCATGCTGAATCTTTGAGCGGTCATAGATCTTACCCGCCTGCAAACGTTCAATCAGCTCATCTGCCGTGAGATCAATGTTAACAATCTCATCGGCTATCTCGAGAACGCTGTCGGGCACGCGTTCCGTAATTTTTATACCTGTTATCTCTTCAGTCTCCTCGTTCAGACTTTCAATGTGCTGGATGTTAAGTGCAGAGATGACGTTGATGCCGGCTTCCAAAATATCCACCACATCCTGCCATCTCTTTGCATTCTTGCTGCCCTCTACATTGGAATGAGCCAGCTCGTCAACAATAACCACCTCGGGGTGACGGCTTAAAACAGCTGCCACATCCATTTCTTCAAGCGACTTTCCCTTGTAAAAGAGGCTGCGGCGGGGAATTAGGGGCAGGCCCTCCAACAGGGCGTGCGTATCTGCCCGTCCATGCGTTTCAACATAGCCGAGCTGAATGTCTATACCATTCTTCTGCAATGTATGAGCCTCCTGTAACATACGGTATGTTTTACCTACCCCAGCACTCATGCCTATATAGATCTTGAATTTTCCCCTTCTTGATCTTTTTATAAGATCAAGAAACTGTTTGACGGAATTGTCTCTGTCCTGGTCCATCTCCAAATTTTAGAATGATATCGCAATACTTGCCGTTACCAGTGCATTATGATTTACAACAGCATCCCCGCTTTGGAATATCTTGTCTTTACTATCATAAACCTTGCCTTCCAGACGGACTAGCGCATTCGTTACTGGCGAATAGTCGATATTTAAGGAATACCCAGTAGTCTTAAAGCCATGGGGTGTGCCGGTCGAAATAATCATCCCATCCCCGTCCTGATAATATTCAATTCTGGTCGCCATAGCAAGCTTAGCAGCCACCTGATAACGCAGAATACCAACCGCTGAAATGATATGATTGTAATCGTTACTTCCTTTTTCCTTTTGTTGTATCCCGTAATCGAAACCTGCAATGAGTCCAAGCTTTTCGTTTAACTGAAAAATTCCGTAAAAATTATTGTAAAATCGCCTGGTCCTTATGGAGTCGGCACCTTCAGACCCAAGGTAGTTACTGTAATTTAGTGTTAACACAGCCGCAGGTTTCCATGTGAACTGGATACCGCCTGCCGGCTGACTATTGCTATCCTGCCGGTTAATGCGCTGCCAGCCATTAAGGTATAAGACCGCTGCGGTGAGCTTACCATCCGGTGTACCATAAGTTACCCTGGCTCCCGATTCATAGTATGGCGTATTCTCAGAGGCTATGTTCCTGGTCAATACCCAGCAATCCTTTGAAACTGCGCTTTCGAAACCAATATGCGAAGAGAATACCCCTGCATCCAGCCAGAGGTTGTCTTTTTGCGACAGCTTTATACCGGCATTAGTCTCGAAGATATTTTTTAATACCCCGGGCTCGGCAGAGAGGTTAGCGTTGCTGTAAGTTCCAGTCATTAAAGCCAGATTAGCCCTGACGCTCCCATCATCGTAAGTAGCCTTGATAAAACCGAGATTGAGGTTCACTTCGTTATGCCTGTTGTGTGAATATACGAAACCAGGACGGTTATTATTTGAGGGTTTATTGAAATCAAAACCGTAGTATGTTTCCAGGTATCCGGAGATCTTTAAAGGAGATTGCTGTGCTAAAGAGCTGTTTGCTACTCCGATAGCAGCAATAAGAATTAAACTTTTTTTCATTGTTTTAGAAGCCTGTAGTTATTCAGTTGTTGTTTAGCCTGTCAAGTGAAACATTCAGCTTAAGAACGTTTACCCTGGAAGGTCCCAGAAGACCAAAGAGCGGCCCTGAAGTAGCCTGGGCCACTAAAGACGCTACCTGTTCTGGTTTTAAATTGCGGTTTTTTGCTATGCGCGAAACCTGCATCATGGCACCCTCGACCGATATATTTGGATCCAAGCCGCTTCCTGAAGCAGTTACCATGTCGGTAGGAATATCACTTTTCTTCAAACCAGGGTGGTATTTGACTAAAGTGTCGATACGGTTTTTTACTTCCTGAAGATAGTCGGGATTGGTAGGACCTTTATTTGATCCGGCTGAACCGGCGGCATTATAACTCACCGCGGAGGGTCTGCCCCAAAAGTATTGCGGAGCAGTGAATGATTGTCCCACCAAAGCATATCCAACGACCTTACCATTCACTGTCACGGTCTCGCCATTGCCTTTGCCCGGAGAAAAACGGGCTATAAATGCAACGGTCAATGGATAGATGACGCACAGAAGCACCAGCAGCACAAGCGTCATACGGATAGCGGATAAAAAATAACTCTTCATGATATTTGATACTGTCGTTAAAAGAATAAAGTAATGGCAAGGTCGATGATCTTAATTCCGATAAAAGGAGCAATAACGCCGCCAATCCCATATATAAGCAGGTTCCTTCGTAAGAGGGCGCTTGCCCCAATGGGCTTGTAAGCCACACCCTTAAGCGCCAGGGGGATGAGGATGGGAATAATGATAGCATTGAAAATTACCGCCGATAAGATGGCGCTTTCGGGGCTATGCAGACGCATGATATTTAAACCCTGCAATGCGGGGATCGATGCGATAAACAAGGCCGGCACGATGGCAAAATACTTGGCAACGTCATTGGCTATTGAAAAGGTGGTAAGCGTTCCGCGGGTAATGAGCAGTTGCTTGCCGATTTCGACGATCTCGATCAGTTTGGTGGGATCATTATCCAGGTCTACCATATTCCCGGCTTCTTTAGCTGCCTGTGTGCCGCTATTCATAGCCACGCCGACATCTGCCTGTGCCAGGGCCGGCGCGTCGTTTGTTCCGTCACCCATCATAGCCACCAGTTTGCCGTTAGCCTGTTCCTGCTTGATGTAGTTCATCTTGTCTTCTGGCTTAGCCTCTGCAATAAAGTCGTCTACACCGGCTTTTTGCGCGATATACTTCGCGGTTAAAGGGTTATCACCGGTCACCATAACCGTTTTTACACCCATTTTGCGCAGCCGTTCAAAACGTTCGCTGATGCCGGGTTTAATGATATCCTGCAATTCGATCACTCCGAGTATCGCTCCATCTTCTGCAACTACCAGTGGGGTACCGCCATTGGATGATATTTCCTTTACTATAGCCTCAGTTTCAGTAGGGAAGGCCTTACCCGCCTTCGCCGAGATGTTCCTTATAGAGTCAAATGCTCCTTTCCGGATCTGCCTGCCGTCGCTCATATTCACACCGCTTGATCTGGTTTCAGCGGTGAAGCCAACAAAATCAGTATTCTGAAATTCCGGGAGGTTAAATACTCCTACAGGTATTTCCGTTTTTGCCAGTTCCACGATCGACTTCCCTTCGGGCGTTTCGTCTGACAGAGATGCCAGGAGGCTGCTTTTAATAAAATGATCGCGACTGGTGCCAGGTGCAGGATAAAAATTAGTCGCCTTCCGGTTTCCTATGGTGATTGTTCCCGTTTTATCCAGCAGTAAGGTGTCAATATCTCCAGCGGTTTCCACCGCCTTCCCCGATTTAGTAATTACATTGGCTCTTAACGCCCTGTCCATGCCGGCAATACCGATTGCCGAAAGCAGTCCGCCGATGGTAGTTGGAATAAGACATACAAATAAGGAAATAAGCGCAGCAACAGTAATCGGTGTATTCGCGTAATCGCCAAAGGGCTTTAGCGTTACACATACAATGATAAAGATCAGCGTAAAGCTGGCCAGCAGGATGGTGAGGGCGATTTCGTTTGGAGTTTTCTGCCTGCTTGCACCTTCAACCAGTGCAATCATCTTATCCAGAAAACTTTCACCCGGTTCAGTGGTCACGCGAACTTTAATCTTATCAGAAAGGACTTTGGTTCCGCCGGTTACAGACGACTTGTCGCCGCCAGATTCCCTGATTACCGGAGCGGACTCGCCGGTAATTGCCGATTCGTCCACCGTAGCGATACCTTCAATAATCTCTCCGTCGGTGGCAATAATATCCCCGGTTTCGCAGACGAAGACATCACCCTTGCGTAAGATATTCGACGACTTGACTTCTATTTTGCCGTTTGCCAGCAACACTTTTGCGGGTGTGTCTTCACGGGTTTTGCGAAGGCTGTTAGCCTGTGCCTTGCCCCGTGCCTCAGCTAACGCTTCAGCAAAATTGGCAAACAATACAGTTAACAGCAGGATCAGGAAGATCAGGAAATTGTATACAGGAGAGCCCTGGTCGTCATGACTGAGCGAATAAAAAGTAACATATGCCATAATCAGTGTCCCGATTTCAACGGTAAACATCACAGGGTTACGGAACATGATCCTGGGATCCAGTTTCAGGATAGATTGCTTCAGTGCCGCACTCACAAGAGCCGGTTCAAAAAGTTTATTGGAAGTTGTTTTCATTTTACTTAATCATGGTAAAGTATTCAGCGATAGGACCCAGCACCAGTGCAGGGAAATAGGAGAGAGCGTTAAGGACAATAATTATTACCAGTGTCATCGCACTGAACGTCACTGTATCGACACGGAGTGTTCCCGCAGACTCCGGAATATATTTCTTCTGAGCCAGCAGTCCGGCGATGGCGATTGGTCCGATAATAGGCAGGAAGCGGCCAAAGAACAGTACCACGCCTGTAGACACATTCCAGAATACATTATTATCACCGAGGCCCTCAAAGCCCGACCCATTGTTCGCGTTCGCGGATGTCATCTCATACAACATCTCAGAGAAGCCGTGAAAGCCAGGGTTATTTAACCAGTTTGCCGGTTTAACGGCCCATTCGGCATCGGCATAGTTCACATTCACGAAAGCTGCCAGGGCGGTACCAGCCATGATCAGGAAGGGACTAAGCAGTGTTACCAGTGCGGCGATCTTGATTTCCCTGGCTTCCACTTTATGCCCGAGAAATTCAGGTGTACGCCCCACCATCAGTCCGGATATGAAAACCGCTACGATGAGGTAAATAAAGTAATTGAGAATACCAACGCCGCAGCCGCCGAAGAACGAATTGATCATCATTCCAAGCATTTGCCACAGCCCGGTAAGCGCCATGGCGCTATCGTGCATGCCATTTACAGAACCGGTAGAAACTATCGTGGTGATGGTGCTCCAATAGGCCGTTGCTGCTGCGCCAAAACGCACTTCTTTTCCTTCCATCGATCCCGCAGACTGCGTGATTCCCATCTTTGCTATTTCCGGATTCCCGCCAATTTCGCTTGAAAGAGAAAGGGCCAGCAACAGGAACATCCCCAGGGTCATCACCCCGAAAATCGACCAGGCCAGTTTCTTCCTTCGGATAAAGAAACCAAAGGCAATGATCATAGCCATTGGAATAATCATTTGGGAGACCGCCTCCGTCATATTGGTAATATAGTTCGGGTTTTCCAGCGGATGAGCCGAGTTGGCACCAAAGTATCCACCTCCATTAGTGCCGAGGTGTTTGATGGCGATCAGTTGTGCCGCCGGTCCCCGCGATACATTGACCGTATCACCCTGTAGTGAAATTAACCGATCTTTTCCCGCGTAACTTGCAGGCGATCCATTGAAAGCCAGGATAAGAGCCACTATCAATGCGAGCGGAAGCAGGAGACGGGTGATCGCTTTGATGAAATACTCCCAAAAGTTACCGAGTGAGACAGTCGATTTATCACGGAATGCCTTGAAGACCACCACTGCGCTGGCGATGCCGGTCGCCGCACTGGTGAAATGCAGGAACATCAGCACAAAATGCTGGGTCAGATAACTTACACCTGTTTCGCCGGAATAATGCTGAAGATTACAGTTAACCACAAAGCTGATGATGGTGTTAAATGACAGGTCGGGTGTCATTCCCGGGTTCCCATCAGGATTCAAAGGAAGTTTGTCCTGATAAATGAGAACAAAGAAACCATATACGAGCCACACAGAGTTGATAGTGAGCAGCGCCTTCATGTGCTGCTTCCAATTCATTTGCTCTTTAGGATTCACGCCCGATAAGCTGAAGATGCCCCTTTCTAAGGGTTTTAGAAAGTCCGTCCAGACTTTTTCCCCCGCGAATACTTTCGCCAGGTACTTTCCGAGCGGGATTGCGATTACTAACGTTAAGACGTAGGTACTTATGATTCCAAGTAGTTCCGAATTCATACGATTAAAATTTTTCTGGTTTTAGCAATACATATATCATGTAGATAAATACTGCGATTGTGACAATGAAAAGTGTGATCATGATAACATTGAATTAGATTTTTTCGAACCAATCAACTGATTTAAACATCAGCCGGCAGAAGGCCAGCAAAGCGAGTAATAGTAATATCGTAAGCATATCAATTATATTTTCGCAACGCATACCAATTGGCATGCCGTGTTATTTAATTGATTGTTAATTGATTGATATTAAGAATATTGTGTGCTTTTGGTAGAAATGATCAAAAAAAAAACCCTTTCAAAATGAAAGGGTTTTTATCATATCGGGATGATTGGTTTTTGAGCAGGTACTATTGAATCTTGTATTCCTCCAGTTTCCGGTATAGGGTTGTCAGGCCGATGCCGAGCAGGCGGGCAGCTTCTGTCTTATTTCCGTGCGTATAATTGAGCACCTTCCGGATGTGCTGTTTTTCCATCATCTGCATATTCAGGGAAGTATGGACGCCTAAATCATTCTGAAATTCAAAAGGCAGGAGTGAAGGGTCGATGATATCCTTTTCAGCCAATATCACAACCCTTTCGATCACATTCTTCAATTCCCGTATATTTCCCTTCCAGGTGTGTTCTTTCAATATCTTCAGAAAAGCTGAATCGAACTGAAGGTTTAGCCGATTTGCTTTCCTTCCATATTCTTTTAGAAAGAATTCTGCAAGCAATTCAATATCTCCAAGTCGTCCCGAGAGCGAAGGAAGTGAAATAGTAAAGACCGAAAGGCGATAATATAAATCCATTCTGAACTTGCCTTCTTCGGATTCGACCTGAAGATTTCTGTTCGTAGCTGCGATGATCCTGACATTCACCCTGGTAGTCGACGTATCGCCCAGTTTAATAAAGGTTTGGGTTTCCAGTACCCGGAGCAACTTAGCCTGAAGGTCCAGATTCATCTCGCCTATTTCGTCCAGGAAAATCGTTCCGCCGTTAGCTTCCTCAAAAAGTCCTTTTTTGTCTTTACCGGCACCTGTAAAGGCGCCCGCTTTATATCCAAACAGTTCACTTTCGAGCAATTCAGAGTTAAATCCACTGCAATTCAGAGCAACGAAGCGCTGGTGCTTTCTGTTACTTTCGAAATGTATAGCCTGCGCAAAAACCTCTTTGCCCGTCCCGGTCTCGCCAAGCAGCAATACCGTTGTATCGGTCTGCGCAACCTTCCGCGCCAGCTGAATACTTTCTTTGATTTGAGGGGAGTTTCCAATGATAGCGTCGAAGTTTGGTTTATCGGCATTAACCCTGTCGAGATCAAACGCTCGCTTTTGTAACAACGCCTTTTCGGAAGCTTTGCAGAGTAAAGGAATTATTTTGTCGTTATCGTCTCCTTTGGTGATGTAATCAAAAGCTCCGTTCTTGATAGACTGTACACCGTCAGGGATATTCCCGTATGCTGTCAGATTGATTACTTCAACGTATGGCTTTCTCTTTTTAATCTGTTCAACAAGTTCTACACCATTTGCATCCGGAAGTTTAACATCGCTCAATACTACGTGAACGTCCTCCTGCGACAGGATCCGTAAGCCCTCTCTGCCATTGTAGGCCTGTTTCACCTTAAAGCCCTCCAGGCTGATAATCCTGCTGAGCAGATTATTCAGCTTTTTCTCATCATCAATAATAAGCACACAAACGTTCTCATGATTCTGTTGCATGTCAGGCAGGAATTTTAGGGCAAATATGCAAATTATCCATCAGGTAAGGAGGGTTCTATTAAATCAACAGCGAACAGATTACCTCTTTCTCTGTAAGCGCAGGCCGTGCCGGTTTTTATAATTGTTGCATTGTTCTGAACCATTATAATTTGATTGCGTAGAAAAGAAAATTGAACTATAATTACTATATTATAACCCGTATGACCAGATTGTTTGGACGCGAACTTCTGCACAACTTTTTTTGGATTTTAACTTTAACAATTGTTTTAGCGGGTTGTGTAAGAGTAAATGTGCAAAACAAGGAGCAAAAGGTATCCATAACAAAAAAGGAATCCGGATTTGATCTGTATAAGGATAATAAGCCTTTTTTCATTAAAGGGGCTGCCGGATTCACCTATATGGATATATTAGCCAGGTCTGGTGGAAATGCAATAAGAACATGGGATGCAGATAATATAGCCGCCATTTTAGATAGTGCCCGTAAACATAATCTTGTTGTAATGATAGGCTTATATGTTGTTGATCCCGAAAAGGATCACTCCTTTTATAAGCAGCCTTCAAAAGTGAACAGACAGTTCAGGACGATAAAGAGTATTGTAAATAAATACAAAGATCATCCTTCTGTACTCATGTGGTGCGTTGGTAATGAACTTAATTTTCCAAATCCCCTTATTCCCGATAAATTCTATCCAGCATATAATAATATAGTAAACATGATTCACAAGGATGATCCTGATCATCCGGTAACAACTGCTGTGTTAAATTTTAGCAGGCGGATGATCGTAAGTCTGAAACTGCGGTGTAATGTTGATCTAATATCATTTAACATATTCAATAACATAACTCACTTAAAGGAGGATTTAAAGAAATTTTCGTGGTTTTGGAACGGACCATACATTGTAAGTGAATGGGGCGTAGATGGTCCCTGGGAGGGCACTGAAAAAACGATCTGGGGTACGCACATTGAAGCTACAAGTACAAAGAAGGCCGAAATTTATTCTACAAGATATTCTGTGCACATGCCCCTTGATGATGATAGATTTTTAGGATCATTTGTTTTTTACTGGGGGAATAAACAAGAGACAACCCAAAGCTGGTTCAGCCTTTTCGACAAAAACGGATGTCCTTCGGAAGCCGTTGGAACAATGCAGTATTTATGGACCCAAAAACAACCTCCTCATCGTGCCCCTCAAATTAATTACATGCTTGTTAATAATAAAGGGGCAAAAGACAATATATTGCTTTCCACCAACGAACGAGCGTTTGCAGACGTTTCGCTCCTCCAACCCGACACAGCCATTAGTAAGGTGGTATGGCAGATTATGCAGGAAGACTGGTTTAAAAAAGGATCAGCCAGCAATACTACTTATTTTAAATCACTCGATGAATTGATTTTATCTTCAAATGGGCTTAGATTGAACTTTATCGCCCCCCGGCGGGAGGGCCCTTATCGGATCTTCGCTACTATATATGATAAATATGGTAATTTTTCTACTTGTAATACACCTGTTTATGTTTTAAGCAAATGAAGCAGGAACCAGATCCGGTTAAATCGCCCTCAAAAAGAGAGAAGTTCACTTTACGCCTGATGATCTTTTTAGGTCTCATAAGTATGGGTTTTTTCTTCAGGAGCTTGTTCGATCCCTCTGTTATCTCAAATCCTTTCTTGTATTGGATGCTCGCCATCGGCCTGATATTCAATTGTCTGACCGTACTTCATGAGTGGTATCATTACTATAGCATTGTAGTCCCGGAAACTCCGCCGAAAACAAAAGTATATACCGTTGATATCTTCACTACATTTTGTGCCGGTGAGCCTTACGAGATGATCGAGGAAACACTCGTTGCAATTCAAGCTATAAAATACCCTCATAAGACTTATTTATGTGACGAAGCTAATGATCCATATCTGATAGATTTATGTAAACGTCTTGGAGTTAATCACGTTACGCGTACAGTAAAGATCAATGCTAAAGCTGGAAACATCAATAATGCATTGAAGCAGTCGGATGGCGAATTATGTGTGGTTCTGGATCCGGACCATGTACCCTTTCCCGGTTTCCTTGACCCGATAGTATCTCACTTTAATAATCAGGAAGTTGGATTTGTCCAGATAGTTCAGGCCTATAAGAATTATAACCATGGTTTAATCGCCAAAGGGGCCGCACAGCAAACTTTTCAGTTTTATGGACCGATGATGATGACCATGAACAGCTATGGCACAGTACAGGCGATCGGTGCTAACTGCACCTTTCGGAGAACAGCTTTGGAATCTATAGGAGGGCATGCAGCCGGTCTTGCCGAGGATATGCACACCGCAATGCAGCTACACGCCAGGGGCTGGAAATCGGTATATGTGCCGGCGGTACTTGCCAGAGGTCTGGTTCCTACCACATTGTCTGCTTATTATAGTCAGCAGCTCAAATGGTCGCGCGGTGTATTTGAGTTATTGGTCGCTACTTATCCAAAACTATTCAGGAAATTTACCTGGCGGCAAAAGCTTCATTATTTCACAATTCCGTTCCACTACCTCTCGGGATTAATCTTCCTGATGAACTTTTTAGTACCCATCATAGCGTTGACATTTAGTATCAGTCCGGTAAATCTGGATCTCAGGGACTTTTGCTTTATTGGTTTACCGCTGCTTACTGCCATCGTTTTGATCAGGCATTTTGTGCAATGGTGGGTTATGGAAGACGAGGAACGGGGATTTCATGTTGTTGGAGGGCTTCTTATGATCGGCACATGGTGGATATATATACTTGGCTTGTTCTATACCATAGTAAGGAAAAAGGTGCCTTATAATCCTACTCCGAAGGACGGTAATGAAGCAAATAACTGGCCGCTAAATATTCCAAACCTTTGTGTAATAGGATTATCTCTTATTGCTATTGTTTACGGTTTATACAATGACTATAACCCCTATAATCTTGCCATGGCTGGTTTTGCGCTGATCAATTGCTTTATTATGTTTTTTAACATCATTGCAAGCAGGCAAGTCCAGTTTCGTCATATCAGAAAATATCATCCTTATCTTGACAGGGTTATGTACCAGGTTCACCTTTTAAAAAGCGTATTCTGGGTAATGAGGCGTCGTATCTATAGCGGAATACGAAGTACAGCCCTGCTCATTACCATTTTGGCCACCTGCATTATCCTTTATTTCCTGAATACCGGCCATCCGGAACGGGAGTATGGTTTCAAAGGACTTAAACCTGCGGACCTGCTTTACGGAATCTATTACCCACAAGGTACAAACGGAATAAGCTCAGTTCGCCGGGTGAAACAGTATCAGGAACAATACCACCACGGAGCATTCGATATTATATCATTATATATTTCCTGGGGAGACCAGAAGCAATCGTATTTGCCTGAAGCTACAATAGATTCTATCTATAACAACGGCTCAATTCCGATGATTACATGGGAGCCATGGCAAACGCTGTTTGATCATAATGCAGCCAGCCATGAGAGTGATAAAGAAAACAAGGTGTTTTCACGAATATTACACGGCGACTATGATCAATACATTCATAAGTTTTCAATGCAGCTTAAAGCGCTGAATCGGCCAGTATACCTAAGGTTTGCACACGAAGCAGATAATCCATTTTATCCGTGGTCTGTAACAGGTGGCAACACTGCTTCTGAATTTAAGGATGCATGGAAGTATGTTCATAACTATTTCAGTAAAAATCATATTTATAATGTAATATGGGTTTGGAATCCCTGGAAACCGGGTGCGGTTAATGCTTTTTTCCCAGGTAAACAATATGTTGACTGGATTGGTGTAACGAATCTGAACTACGGAAAAAAAGCAGGAGGGAAGGGTTGGTTTACCATGGAGGATATGTATGCCCAATTTCATAACAGCCCGGTGTTCAGAAGTGGCGTTCCTGTAATGCTGGCAGAAATGGGTTCTTCCAGGACCGCCGATAGACAAAGTGAGTGGTTCAAAAAAGCCCTTAACTCAATTAAAGCGAAATTTCCGGAGATCAGGGCGCTGGTTCTGTTTAATAACAAATCCGATCTTAATATACCCAGCGGCTCCAATTCGGGTAAGATTGACTGGACTATTTCTGACCCAAATGCCCTGAAAGAGCTTCTTCATCGTGATGGTGAATCCAATATGCAAGTCTCCGCATTATCATCAGTTCCTGTGCGCAGAAACAGAGTCCGCGATCTAAACAATGCCGGCTTCTTTAGGGGAGTAAAAGGCGTGAATTACACCAAAGGCACTTCCTGGCACAAGAGTCATAGTCCTTTCAGAAAAAAAGAGCTAATCCATGACTTTAAAGAAATAAAACAGTGTGGCTTAAATGCCATTATGTATTACGGCCCGTCGATATACGACCGGAATATATTGAGCGCAGCTGGAGAGTTGGATATAAATATCCAGTATGGATTTTGGATATCTGATCAGTTTGACTTCGTTCAGGATAAAAAGCAGCTGGATAAGCTGTCCAAAGACATATTATCTACAGTATCAGATCTGAAAAGCAACCCAAATATAATTTCCTGGAAAATAGGCAATCCTGTATTGCAAAGGCTGGCAGTGCATTATTATAAGCCGATGCTGATCTACCAGCAGGAGGCTTATCTGACCTGGATCGGAAAGTTGATGCAGGCGATGAAGAAGGAGGATCCTTCCAGAATTATATCCCTTGAGATGGAAGTTAGCCCTGATCTTCCCAGTGTAATTGAAATGACAGAGAGTTACGTGCCATTTGTTGATTCATATGGGCTTATCCTGCCGGATATTACTACAAATAATAGTGACGATATAGTCAAACAGCTTCATGTTCCTTATTACTTAAGTAAAGCAAACGTTAATAGTTATCTTGCTCAGGAGCAGGAAACTACCGGTTTCTTTATTTCCAGCTGGCAGGATGAGGAAACATCAGACCGGGCTCTGTTTAGCGGATTAAAGGATTTGCCTGGTAGAAATAAACCAGAGTTATATAGACTGAAGAATCATTTGCTGGGTTCGGCCATACCTGGTATGCCGCTGATAAAAATACTTCGGCCCGCCGGAGCTACAGACGTCCGTTCAATGCGGACATATCATGCGGTTGTTTTCATAAACAATAAATGGAAACTGTCCTCCGAACTGCCCGAATGGAAATATGAATGGCGGCTGGTTAAAAACAATAAATATCGTGAACCTGTTTCGGTGAAGTATTTAGGTGAGGGGAACTTCATAAGAATCAGTATCCCCGAAAACCCGGAGTTTTACAAACTGCATTTATCAGCATACCGGGACGGGAAAGTAGTAACGGTATCGTCGCCGCTAAATACACCGTTATATGAAATGATGAATGAACTGAAGTTTTAATCAGTTAGATAAAGCTTCAACAAAATTTTCAAACGTTGTTTCGCTGATGCCCCAGTCGGGCGCGGGGATTTTACCCCAAACCTTAGGGTTATCCGCCTGATTAAAATAACATACTCCGGCAATGATGTTGCTTTTTCTGATAGTGAAGGCGGCGTCCTTAAGCCAGTTATTCTGGAATGATTCAGATCCCTTTACACCAAATTCAGTGATGAAAAGAGGCTTATCCACCAGTCGCATTCTATAGCTTTTACGTTTAAAGATTGTCGAAAACGACTCTTGTAGCCGGGGATCTGTAATGTTCTTATCCGGAAGCCCGTAGATTGCTATGCTCGTATAATCAACCACGTCGTCTCCAGGCCACCACTCAAGAGACCCTCTGTCGCCTGCTGGTCCCCACACCCTGCGTATGTTTTTAAGATGAGCTCCGAATCGCATAAAATACCGGTATGCTTTTATATATGTAACAGGGTCCTGGCTTTGCCATGGATAACGCATTGTAGGTATTTCCATTTCGTGGGCAAATCTTAAAAAAACAGGATGTTTCGCTCTTGAAATAATACGGTATGTTGTTTCGATGATTGGATCATACATCCCTTTAACCATATCCTTCAAAACATCTCTGCTGGTTGGCCATCTTTTTCCTCTCCATGGTTCGACCGTTATTATCATCGCTCTGCCCCTTGAATTGATACTGTCGATCTGTCGTTCGAGAGTTCCGTCTTCAATAGCGCCCCAATCAGCAAATAAATGTTCAACCGATACCGCTTTTTCATTGATAAGCAATTTTCGGGGATCGTATACGCCAATTAACATTCCGCGATCAGTATTTTTCAATCCCGATACCTGGGGGGCTGCTTCTTTTTTTAAAGGCTGTATACTATGCCAGTCATCCCCAATAGTTTTAGCCGCAATTTCAAAAAAAGCTCTGTTTTTAGCGTTTGAAGGAATCTTCTCCGAGCCCAAAACAATGATCGGTTTATAAATCATTCGCATGCGATGGATTTTTCTCCTGATCAATGTTGTAGTATTGTTTACAAGGGGGTAATTATTACATGCCCGTTCTGATTCTCCCAGAAGAGAGACACTGATAAGGTCGGCAAACGTATCTCCCGGCCAGTATTCGTCGGCTCCGGGATAACCAGCAGGCGACCATACTATTTTGATGCGGGGAAGAAGCTTTTTCACCAGTCCGGAAAAATGGCGGAAAGCTTTTATATATTCCACGGGCGATTGATATTGCCAGGGATATTTTTTTACAGGCACCTCCATATCAGGATTAAAACTCAATAGTACTTTATCCTGTACTCCGGACAGACCATCGCAAAGCTTTTTGATCTTGTCGTCGTATGCCCCACTAATTACATCCCCTAAAACATTTATCTGTTGATTTCTTTCGTTATATCCAGCCCAGGTTTCAACAGAGAGGACCGCGGTTTCATGATGTGATAAGGAATCAATCAAGCGATTGTTTTCAACCGTGTCCTGATCGGTATTCATCCATTGTAAGGAGTAATGGGCGATTGCGGGCATCGTCACATAAGACGAGTCGCTCCCGTGATAGAAGATACCCAGTGCCTGTTGTTTGGAATCTTTGATGATGATGTCTTTGCTCTCAGTCCTATTCTTAATAAAGACATGTCGTTTCGAATAAAGAACAACACCCATTAAAAAGAATAAAGATAAGTACAATGTATATCTTTTGCCCATTGCTGTTTAAATCTTAAAAATAGCGAAAAAACCATCAGCAAGAAGAAATTTAACATCGGTGTATGGTTCATAACTGATCCAAACAGAACGCTGTAATTCAAGACGACTTTGCTTCTGAAATTAAGACATGTTGCCTTGGTTATTAAACAGATAGCCGCTGTATGCCAGTCCGTTAGCAACGCTGATGAAGTTGTCTCCCGAATTAAGGGGAATATCCGGGAATTTCGATTTAAAAAGATTTCTTATTGCCGGAACCAGAGATGTTCCACCTGTAAGAAACAGGCAGTCAATGTCTTTTGCATTTATACCGTTTGTTGCCAGGAATTGATCAAGGTAATCGCTGATCCGGGTAAGGTCACTATTTATAATGCCTTCATATTCCTCTACCGAAATTAGCTCATTGATTTCAATGTTCGATTTAGAGTATGTGAAGTAGGAAGTGTGAAGGCTGGATAACGCAATCTTTGTTTGCTCAATTGCATGAAACACAGTATAACCCAGATTTTCATCTACCAGGGTGATCAGGTTTTTAAACTTAGGATCATTGTCAGAGAAGTAATAATAATCTTCTATCTCTCTCCTGATCCGGGCACCGTTAAAAAAATTCATCTTATCCCAGGAGCAAATATTGGAAAACAAGGATTTAGGGACAGTCAGATACTTGCCAGGTGCGACTTTATACCGCGTGTTCTTTCCAAAGTAAGGAGTTCCTTTTTCCCACATAAATGCCGAGTCAAAGCTGTCGCCACCGATGTAGATACCGCCGGTGCCCAGAAATTTGTCCTTTCTGTTTTGCTTTCCCGCGTTTTCGGGATCGAGTACGAGACAGGTAAAATCTGTTGTACCGCCGCCTAAGTCTGCCACCAGCACCGTCTTTTTCTGGAGAAGCGTTTTCTCGTAAGCAAACGCAGCCCCTATAGGTTCAAACTGGAAGCGCACCTGTTCAAAGCCCGCTATGTCAGCCGCTTTCTCCAGGCGGCTTTGTGCAAGACTGTCCTTTTGCATATTATCGTCATCAAAGAAAACAGGACGGCCGATAACGGCCTTGCGGCAGTCTTGCCCCGTTATCTTATCTGCCCGTGACTTCAATTCTCTGAGGATCAATGCCACCAGTGCAGGAGCATTGTATCTCTTTTTACCAATAAGGGTTTCCGTAAAGCTGCTTCTGGAAAGAATTTGCTTTACGGACTTGATAAAGCGCCCCCTCATTCCATCGTCGAGGTATGCAGAGATCGCTTCGTTGCCGATAACACAATCTTCACCCCGGCCTTCAGGGAAATAAATAAGAGAGGGGAGGATGATGGAATCAACGATTTCACCCTTTTCCTCATCAAAAATAGATAATGCAGAGTTTGTGGTTCCGAAATCAATGCCGTATAAAAACTTTTTCATCTAAATAGCAGGATGTAAACAGTGGCGGTTCGTTTTACCGGGCGGCGAAACTATGAAAAAAAAATAAAAGAGCAAGAATCATTTACGAAGTAGAGACCAGGTCGTTCGGATGTAGCCATAGATATAAATTGAGACAATTAGGCAATAGGTTGAACAAACTATATAACTCAGATTCTTTTAATTTGGCTATAAATAAAACCCAATAGTTAACCCGCTATTAAACCGTTACCAGCAATTATTACATCAATATTCTTTTTTTATGGAGAAACGACGAGATTTTATTAAAAAAATGGCTATTACATCGGCCGGAATAATGGCTGGCAATAGCCTGTTTGGCATGAGCGCTAAAAGCTATCGCAATATTATTGGCGCCAACGAACGCATAAACCTCGCCATCATCGGCCTGAATGGCCGCGGCTCTACCATGGCAGGCACTTTCGCGCGGCAAAAGAATGCAGAGATATCGACACTTTGCGACGTGGATACCCGAGTTTTCGTCAAAGCACTGAAATCTGTAGCCTCAAATAAACAAATAAGCGTCCCTAAAACCGAAGGCGACTGCCGCAAGGTGATGCAGGATAAGAATATTGACGCTATCTATATCGCCACGCCCGATCATTGGCATACGCCTCTTACCATTATGGGATGCCAGGCTGGGAAACACGTATATGTAGAAAAGCCACTAAGCCACAACCCGCATGAGGGCGAATTAGCTATTGCCGCTGCCCGTAAATATGACAGGGTGGTTCAAATGGGAGCACAGCGCCGTTCGGCACCGGTACTGACCGAGGGTATACAGCAGTTGCACGAAGGGATCATTGGCCGCGTTTACTATGCCAAAACCTGGTATACTAATGACCGTAAAGCTACTTTCCTGACCCCAGGTACAGCGCCTGCAGAGTTAAATTACGACCTGTGGCAGGGCCCGGCACCGCGTTTGGCTTATCAAAATGGGCTGATCCATTACAACTGGCATTGGTTTTGGCATTGGGGGACGGGCGAAGCGCTGAACAATGGTACCCACGAAGTTGATATAGCCCGCTGGGGATTAGGGGTTGATTATCCCGTAAAAGTAAGCTCCTCGGGCGGACGTTACGCGTTTAAGGACGATTGGCAAACCCCGGATACGCAGGTGGTGACACTAGAATATCCCGACAGGAAAATGATTATGTGGGAAAGCAGCAGTGCAAACGGGCGCAGAATTGAAGGTGATGAGCGCGGGGTTATTTTTTACGGCGAGAATGGAAGCCTGAGCACCGGGAACGACGCTTACAAGGTTTTCGACCTGAAGGGAAAGCTCACAAAAGAAGTGGCCTCCAAAGATAAGGAAGAAGCCATGCAGGGGCGTAATACAGCCACTGTCAGTTTGAGTCTGGATAGTATGCATGCAGCTGATTTCCTGGATGCAATACGTCAGAATCGCAAACCAAACTGTGATGTAGAGATTGGACATAAAAGCATAGTCGGTATGCAGCTCAGCAACATCGCCTGGCGAGTGGGCCGCGAACTGCATCTTGACCCCAAAAACGGTCACATCCTGAATGATCCGGAGGCAGAAAAGCTATGGAAACGCAGTTATGAACCGGGTTGGGAACCTAAAGTTTAATTGATAAAAACTAATATATCCATTTCGCAATATGATCCGTCACCTAATAAAAGGATTACTAACGCTGGGTCTGATAGCCGGTTTAGCTAACGGCCAGACCTTTGCCCAAAAACAACTATTCCCGGAAGCGCCGGGTATGGTTTCGTATACTTACCGAAATCAGTTTGCCCAGGATGTGCCCGGCACGCTGGACATCTTAAAAGGCCTCGGGATAACTGACATCGAATTTTCGAGCCTGTTTAAACAAACCCCTGAAGACTTGCGCAAAATGTGTGATGCAAGGGGCCTCAAATGTTCATCATACGGTGTAAGTTATGAAGATCTGGTAAATAAGACTGATGAAGTGGGAAAGGTAGCTTTAACCCTGGGCGCAAAGTATGTCAGGGTATCCAGTATTCCGCACAAAGGCGCTTTTACATTAGACAATGCTAAACAGGCAGTTGCCGATTTCAATAAGTCCGGAAAGCTGTTAAAAGATAAGTATGGCCTTACTTTCATTTATCATAATCATGGTTTCGAATATGAGCCTTACGAGGATGGTACGCTATATGACTATCTGCTGAAAAATACAGACCCCAAATATGTAGGCATGGAACTTGATATCCTTTGGGCATTTTTACCGGGGCAGGATCCGGCGCAATTACTGGCAAAATACGGAAACCGCTATAAAGCCCTCCACATGAAGGATCTGAAGAAAGGAGTTGAACGCGGCAGCCTTTCCGGTAGTACCCCGAAGGATAATGATGTGACTTTAGGAACCGGCCAGATTGATATTCCCGCCGTGATTAAAGCAGCGCGCAAAGCCGGCGTAAAACATTACTATATCGAGGACGAAAGCAGTTCAGCCCTTACACAGGTGCCTGAAAGCATAAAATATCTCCATGGCTTAAAAAAGGACTAAAGCAGTAAATAATACGCCTCTGCTTATAAAAGATGGAAGCCACGATGATTTACCACTCATTGCAGGATGACGGATGGCAAATTGAAGTGTGGTACCCGCCCCGTTTTTGATGGGGAGACGGTTAACCAGGATCAAACTCCACAATCCATTCAATGCCATATTTGTCCCTGAACATTGCTGCATAAGTGCCCCAGGGGCTGTCGCCAATAGGGCCTTCTACTTCTCCGCCGGCAGATAGTCCATTGAAAATATTATCTGCCTCTTCCCGGCTTTCGGCATTCACATATATCTTAGACCTGTTTTCATTTTCGCTTACGCGTCCCATAAATTCGGGAACATCATTGGCAATTAACACATTGTTCCTGCCAAGCGGTAAGGCGATGTACATTATTTTATTTGCTTCGTTTTCATCAACCTGAAATTCAGGACCCGCCAGATCCTTGTAGCGAATGATTTTTGTAAACTCACCGCCAAAAACTGATTTGTAAAAGGTGAATGCTTCTTCGGCATTGCCGTTAAAATTGATCCATGGATTGATTGCTCTCATAACGATGTATTAAAGTATAGACGCTACGCATAATCTGCTTTCGCTTCCTAAATATACGATAATATACGATGCAAAGTGCCTATCAGTTAAATGTTTGCCGGAATTCAAGTGGCGACAAACTGGTTTTCTTCTTAAAAAGCGTACTGAACGATTGTGCATGTTCAAAGCCTAGCGTATAGGCAATTTCACTTATCGATAAGTTTGTTGTCGAGAGTTTTTCCTTCGCCTTTTCAATGAGCCTCTCATGAATATGCTGCTGCGTGTTCTGCCCTGTATGCATGCGCAGCAGATCGCTCAGGTAGTTTGGAGACAAATTCATGAGTTCAGCGATGCGCTGTACCGTTAACAGTTCCGGTTGCCTTATCGTACTGCTGTCAAAATATTCGTCAACAAGGCGCTCAAATTTGGCAAGCAGATGATGGTTGTGATTTTTCCGGGTGATAAACTGCCGCTCGTAAAACCGATTGGAATAATTGAGCAGCAACTCGATTTGCGACAGGATGATCTCCTGAGTGTATTTATCAATATGCAGGCATTCCTTATCGATCTTGTTCAATATGGTAATAAGGTCATCTTCTTCTTCAGCAGAAAGATGCAGCGCCTCATTTACCGCGTAAGAGAAGAAGTTATACCGATTGATATTGTTTGCCAGGGGATGGGCCAGCAAAAAGTCGGGATGGAAAACGAGCAGGTAGCCTGATCCGCATTCTACGTTGTTCAGGTCGAGGTATTGTACCTGGTTAGGTGCAGTAAAGCTCAGAACCCCCTTGTCGTAATCGTAATGTTGCTGACCATATCGTACTTTACCTCTGGCTTCCCTTTTCAGGGCTACGCAATAAAATCTGTTCACAAAACCTTTCCATACATCATCTTCCAGGAAAACAGTTTCGTCGAGGTTAATCACACTTACCAACGGATGGCGCGGCTCGGGCAAGGAGAGAAATCGGTGAAATTCTGAGACAGACCTGATGGCATTCATAATGCTAATTTAATCAATTAACCCCATACTAAACTCATCGTAAGGATTACCTGTATCAGTACCAAGGGGCACAATGCTTTCGAGTTTCGACAGATCAGCTTCGTTTAGTTCAATTTCGCCAGCCGCTATGTTTTGCTCCAGATACTTTCTTCGTTTGGTACCCGGAATAGGGACGATGCCCTTATTTATAATCCATGCCAGCGCCAACTGTGATGCGGTTATTTTTTTCTCTTCAGCCATTACCTCAATGGCTTTAACCAACTCAATATTCCTGTAAAAGTGAGCCTCCTGGAAACGGGGAATTGCCCGGCGAAAATCATTTTCCGGCAGGTCATCGATGGTTCGGATCTGTCCGGATAAAAAACCACGTCCTAATGGCGAATAAGCGACAAAACCTATCCCAAGTTCCTTCAGGGTATTCAGTATGCTGCGTTCTTCTGCTGTACGCTCAAATAAAGAATATTCACTTTGTACCGCCGTAATGGGGTGTACTGCGTGAGCTCTTTTAACCGTTTCAGACGATACTTCCGACAGTCCGAGATAACCCACTTTTCCTTCCTTCACCAGCCCGCTCATCGCCTCAACGGTTTCTTCGATGGGCGTGTTTTTATCAAGCCTGTGCATATAGTACAGGTCAATATACTCCGTGTTAAGATTTTTAAGAGATCGTTCCACCGCTTTTCTTACATATTCTTTTTTGCCGTTAATCGCCCAGGTCACTTTGTTGTTATCATCTATTTCCCAGCCGAACTTTGTGGCGATAATATATTTGTCCCTGTTACCTTGTATTGCCTTCGCAATCAACTGCTCATTTTTGAATGGGCCGTACAAATCGGCAGTATCCAAGAAATTGCCACCTAATTCGAGCGATCGGTGAATGGTGGCAATAGCTTCCTGCTCATCTGCCTCTCCATACATATTTCCTTCTTCAAAACCTGTCATACCCATACAGCCCAAACCTATGATTGGTACAACGGGGCCTTCGCTTCCTATATTTATTTTTTTCATTGCCATGCTATTAATTTTAATAGTTCAAAGTTCGCTAAGAACACTTTAATGGCTGTATGCAAAGCCCTGAAAGTTGTATGCAAATCAAGGATGGGTTAATTCTTGAAGCGACTCCATCTTCAATTTAAGGTTACCAGCTTTCCTGATTTTATTAATTATCCTGGATACGGACAAAGGGAGAGGGAAGCAGAACCCAAAGTAACAATATAATCAGGTGAATGCCTGGGATATTTATTAGTCTTTTCCGTAAGAAGTAGTACATTGCATCTATTATAAACATTGTATGTTAAATCCTAAGCTTAACGAACCTCTATCGACTTCATGCGCTTTCTCTCGTTTATTTACCTCTTAGTCTACAACTTTACGGATTGATCCCAAGTATTCCGCTTGATCCTCTTTTTTTAGGACACCGAATTAATTAGAATCAAAAAAAAGGTCAGACACAATTAATATGTCTGACCCTACATCTACCTATGAAAAATGTTGCCTTGGGGCAGCAACAATTACTGATACAAATATGCACGCATCGCAGGTAGAAAAAAATGATCGTCATTTGAAAAAAACATGATCGTAATCATTAAGGGCATAAAAACAAAAAAACCGGTCGTTTTATATTAAAACTGACCGGCATGGAATCATCAAAAAGAGAATGTCTAGTCGTGTCCTTCTACTTTAACTATCTTATTATATATCCCCAGCAGCAAAAATGGTGCGGCCCATTGCCCAACAAATAATGCTGTATGTTTTTTGCCGAGGCATTTAAGGGTAAGGGAAACTCCCATTGATGCGAGAGATGCCCATAAAAATACATCAGACGGAACCTTTGCTGTCTGTTCTTCAATAGCTGTTGCTACTTTACCTTCGCTGTGTTGCGGATTGAAATTTGCCATAATCGTTTTTCTTATTAGATGTATTCTTTTAACATCACTATACAGATATTGTTGGCTGTTTTTTCATTTAATGGAAGATGGCACAACTTGATTCTGAATTGCTTCATTTAATATTCATTCAAACTTTTCAGTCTTAAACGGGGTTGTGAAAATAATACTTCATTAAAATTGAAAATCTACCTGTATGATTCAATCTAATGGCAGAAAGAGAGTTGTTATTTCCAACGTTTCCCCCCAGATAGAAGGCGGGCAGTATCCTGCAAAAGCAGTAGAAAATGAAACTATAACCGTTTCGGCTGATGTGTTCAGTGACGGACACGATGAAATAGATGCCCGGGTGTTGTTCAAGCATCAGGATGAACAGGAATGGAGCTCAGCGTCCATGGCCTTCACTGTAAATGACCGCTGGGTGGCTGTATTGAAGTTGGAAACCACGGGGTTTTATCAGTTTAAAGTTCAGGGCTGGGTAGATCATTTCACTACCTGGCAAAAAGGGCTTCAAAAAAAGTACGAAGCGGGACAGGATGTAAACGTAGAACTTCAGATAGGAGCCGGTCTGATCCGGCAAGCAGCTGAATATGCAGCTGACTCCGATAAGGTTGAATTGTTAAATTACCATGCCGGGTTGCAGACGCAAGGCGACACTGCCTCAGCAGTATTGACGGCTCTAAGCGGGGAGCTGAGTGCGGTAATGAGAAGGTACAGGGATGAAGATCTTGTAAGCACATATCCTCAAACCATGTTGATAGAGGTTGAAAGGAAGAAAGCAGCATTTAGTACATGGTATGAACTTTTCCCGCGTTCAGCAGCTCCCGAGCCGGGTAAGCACGGTACCTTTAACGATGTTAAAAAATTGCTGCCAAGGGTTGCGAAGATGGGCTTCGATGTATTGTATTTTCCTCCTATACATCCGATCGGCGAAAAGAACCGCAAGGGGAAAAACAATACCCTGACGCCGGGATCGGAAGATCCGGGTTCGCCATGGGCAATAGGCAACCGTACCGGCGGACATAAAGCGATTCATCCTCAGCTGGGCACTCTTGCTGATTTTAAGAGCCTTGTAAAAGAGGCCAAAAAGCTCAATATTGAGGTTGCAATGGACATCGCATACCAGTGCGCGCCCGATCATCCCTATGTTAAAGAACATCCGCAATGGTTCAGGTGGCGGCCCGACGGGTCTGTTCAATATGCAGAGAACCCTCCCAAGAAATATGAGGATATTCTTCCGATAAACTTCGAAACGGAGGATTGGGAGAACCTTTGGAAGGAGCTGAAAAGTTTGGTGGACTACTGGATCGCTCAGGGAGTGACTATCTTCAGGATCGATAATCCGCATACCAAGGCTTTTTCCTTCTGGGAATGGATGATCCGTGAAGTTAGAAAGACCAATCCCGATGTTATATTTCTGGCAGAAGCCTTTACCCGTCCTCTGCTCATGGAAAGGCTCGCAAAGGCTGGTTTTAACCAGTCGTATACGTATTTCACCTGGAGGAATACGAAATATGAGCTGGAAGAGTATATGAGGGAGCTGACCAAAACCGATATGCGATATATATTCCGTCCGAACTTTTGGCCAAACACTCCCGATATCCTTTCTCCTTTTCTGAGCTGGGGAGGGGAGAATGCTCATATCCTCCGGTTGGTACTGGCGGCTACACTTTCTTCGAGTTATGGGATTTACGGGCCGGTGTATGAGTTTTGCGTCAATACGCCCCATCCGGGAAAGGAAGAGTATACCGATAATGAGAAATATGAAATTAAGCACTGGGACTGGGATCAGTACACCCGCATAAAGGAGATAATCGCCAGAGTAAATATTATACGGAAAAACAACCCCGCACTGCACACTACCTGGAACCTTGAATTTGCAGAAAGTAGCAGTGATCAAATTATTTGTTACGGGAAGGCCGATCCCGAATCGAAGAATAACCTCATTGTAGTGGTTAACCTCGATCCTTATAATACTCATGGTGCTCACGTGAAAATACCCCTGTGGCAACTGGGTATCAGGCCCGGCGTTCCATATACAGTGCGCGACTTGTTAAGCGGAAGCAGGTACCGCTGGCAGGATGAGTGGAATTATGTTCAGCTTAATCCTTACGAAATGCCTGCGCATATTTTTAGAGTTGAACAATAAATCTAACCTGTTTTAACATGCCCGAAATAAGCACAAAACTCGACGATAAACTTCACTGGTATAAAGATGCCATAATCTATGAATTACACATTAAGGCGTTCAGAGATGGTAACTGCGATGGAATAGGAGACTTTAAAGGTTTGATGGAGAAACTGGATTATCTTCAGGACCTTGGTGTAACAGCAATATGGCTTCTCCCGTTTTATCCATCGCCCTTAAAAGATGATGGTTACGATATTGCCGATTATTATCATATCAATCCGTCATACGGAGACATCAGAGAATTCAGGCAGTTTCTGAAGGAGGCTCATAAAAGAAATCTGAAAGTCATTACCGAACTGGTAATTAATCATACTTCTGATCAGCATCCATGGTTTCAGCGGGCAAGAAAGGCACCGAAAGGGTCTTCTCACCGCAACTACTATGTTTGGACAGATGATCCTCATCAGTATAAAGATGCACGTATAATATTTCAGGACTTTGAAGCTTCGAACTGGAGCTGGGACCCGGTGGCTAAACAGTATTACTGGCACCGGTTCTTTTTTCATCAGCCCGACCTGAATTACGATAATCCCGAAGTGCAGGAGGAAGTGTTTAAAATGATAAATTACTGGTGTAAGATGGGCGTAGACGGCTTCAGGCTGGATGCTGTCCCTTATCTTTTTGAACGCGACGGAACCAATTGCGAGAACCTTCCCGAAACGCATGCCTTCCTGAAAAAGCTAAGGAAATATGTCGACGATAATTTCCCCGGGACATTGTTGCTTGCTGAAGCAAATATGTGGCCTGAAGATTCGGCGGCTTATTTTGGCGACGGCGACGAGTGTCAGATGAACTATCATTTTCCGGTGATGCCCCGCATGTTCATGGCCCTTCAGATGGAGGACCGTTATCCGCTGACGGATATTTTCGATCAGACACCGCAGATACCAGATACCTGCCAATGGGCGATATTCCTGCGTAATCATGACGAGCTGACGCTCGAGATGGTAACAGACGAAGAGCGGGATTATATGTATAAGGTGTATGTAAAAGACCCGAAGGCTCGCATTAATCTGGGAATCCGACACCGGCTTGCCCCCCTGATGGAAAATGACCGTAAAAAGATTGAGCTGCTTAATTCGCTGCTGTTTACTCTGCCTGGTACGCCGGTGGTCTATTACGGCGATGAAATAGGCATGGGCGATAACTTTTACCTGGGCGACCGCGACGGAGTGCGCACACCGATGCAATGGGGCGCCGACCGTAACGCTGGCTTTTCTCAGGCGAATCCTCAACGGCTATATCTGCCTCTGATCCTTGACCCGCAGTTTCATTACGGTTCGGTAAACGTAGAGATACAGTCGCGCAATACATCTTCTCTGTTGTGGTGGACCAAGCGTATCATCAGCATGAGGAAGAAATACAGAGCATTCAGCAGAGGAGATATGAAATTTGTCGATTCTGAAAATGCCAAGGTACTTTCCTTTACCCGTACTTACGGTGATGAAATAATACTGGTAATAGCCAACCTTTCAAGGTTCTCGCAGGCGGTAGAGCTGGATCTCGATGCCTATACCGGTTACGTTCCGGTGGAGATTTTTAGCAGGAACCATTTTCCTATAGTGAAAGATGCGAATCCCTATTTCGTTACGCTGGGGGCTTATTCCTGCCAGTGCTTCCTGCTTCAGAAAGAACGACCCGAGCTGCTTGAGCAACAAACCAGGCATGTACTCGAGCTGGAGCGATGGAAAGATCTGGTGGAACCTTCGAACCTTGAACAACTGGAAAATTCTATCCTTCCTACGTACCTTATGAAGATGAGGTGGTTTGGTGGAAAAAGCCGTGGGGTAGAGCGAATCGCTGTTACAGATCATGGTATAGTGCCTCATGAGGATATGAGTATTATCTTTTTGTTAATAGAAGTTTCTTATCAGAGCGGTCTGCCCGACACGTATCAGTTACCTGTTGCTTTTGGACGAGGCGACTTCTCTTACAGGGTAAAGGAAACGTGTCCTCAGTCTGTTATATCGGGAATAAGTGTTGCCGGCGAAGAAGGGGTTCTATATGACGCTATTTATGGTCTTGATCTTCAGATGGCTATTATAAAACGAATGGCTACTAACCACGATGCCGGTTTAAGGACCAGTGAGATCGATTTTTCGGGGAACAAGTTGCTGAGGAAGTATGTTCAGGAGCACGATAAGATTAAGCCGAGGGTATTGTCCGCTGAACAAAGCAATACCTCAATTACTTACGATAATTTGTTCTTCCTTAAAATATACAGGAAGGTTGATTTGGCCATTAATCCCGATCTGGAAATAACTCACTTTCTTACAAAACATGCCAGATTCAAGCACATACCGGCCTTTGTTGGGGCTATAGAATGGAAATTCAGTAAGGGAACGATGGTGTTGGGTATGATGCAGGAGATGGTAAAGAGCAATAGTGACGCCTGGGAATATATGCTTGATCGTCTCAACGATTTTAATGATAAGATCCTCACGCATAGCGATCCATCCATCCTCACTAAAGATCTGAAAGGGAGCTTGCTTGAGCCGGTTGTTTATGAAGATGTTCCGGAGAATATCAAGGAGCTGCTGGAAGGATCAGTTGCTGAAGGCTGCCGGTTGCTTGGCATACGCACTGGTCAGATGCACCTGGCGCTGGCATCGGGAAAGGATCTTGATGCATTCAAACCTGAGGAGTATTCGCTTCATTACCAGAGATCGGTGTTTTCTTCATTACAGACGCTGGTGCGTGCCACATTCCAAAGTCTCAACCGCAATTTGAAGAAACTTCCTGCCGATGTCAGAGAGGAGGCTGTTTCGCTATTAGGCATGAAGGAACAGATTTTGACCGTATTGAAACGGATATATAGCAGGAAGATTGATGTTACCAAGATCCGCATTCATGGCGATTATCATCTGGGACAGGTGCTGTACACCGGGAAAGATTTTATAATTCTCGATTTTGAAGGTGAGCCGGCACGCAGCTACAGCGAACGGCGTTTAAAATATTCACCCTTAAGGGACGTAGCTGGTATGATCCGCTCCTTTCACTATGCTGCATATGGCAGCTTATTTCTTGATAATCAAATTCGCCGGGAAGACATTGCAAAGCTGTTGCCTTTTGTGGAACAGTGGTATCATTACATGAGCGGCTTCTTTATGCATGCTTATCTCGACGAGGTTCGGGGCTCACATTTTATACCTGAGGATAAGGATGATCTTGAAATCCTGCTGCAAACTTTCCTGTTACAGAAAGCTATTTATGAACTTAATTACGAACTGAATAACCGCCCGAATTGGGTGATTGTACCACTGCGGGGAATTAAAGCGATATTGGCATTTAGTAAAACTGCGGCTGTCAATAAATAGAGCCGGTAACTACGTATAATTTACACGTATAACTTATAACATACATGACTACTGATCTGAATTTTTCGCTTTTCACTGATTTTGATATACAGTTATTCAAAGCAGGAAAACACTATCATTTATATAATAAACTTGGATCTCATGTAGCCGAACATCAGGGACAAAAGGGAGTCTACTTCGCTGTTTGGGCGCCAAACGCGCGCTTTGTCTCTGTCGTGGGGAACTTCAATCTTTGGGATCGGCAGAGCCATCCATTGAAGGTAAGATGGGATGGATCCGGAATCTGGGAGGCGTTTCTTCCTGGAGTACAGGAGGCTGAATATTATAAGTATTTCATAGAATCGAATAATGGTTATTCTGTGGAAAAAGGAGATCCTTATGCTTTTCATTGGGAAAATCCTCCGCATACGGCAACCATCACATGGGATATAGACTATGCATGGAATGATCAGAAATGGTTGGCTTCCCGTGCCGGAAAAAATCCGCTAAGTAAGCCCATTTCTGTTTACGAAGTACATATCGGGTCGTGGCGAAGGGTGCATGAGGAGGAAGGCCGCTTTATGACGTACAAAGAGCTCGCCAATGAGCTACCTGCTTACTGCAGTTATATGGGTTTTACACATGTTGAGTTTATGCCTGTAATGGAGCATCCTTTTTATGGTTCATGGGGGTATCAGCTGACAGGCTATTTTGCTCCTTCAAGCCGCTACGGGACGCCCCAGGAGTTCATGTTCCTGATAGATAAGCTCCATGAATCGGGAATAGGAGTGATACTCGACTGGGTTCCTTCTCATTTCCCTACCGATGAACACGGCCTCGGCTACTTTGATGGTACCCATCTTTATGAATATGATGACCCCCGGAAAGGATTTCATCCGGATTGGAAAAGCAATATTTTCAATCTCACCCGCAATGAAGTACGGGCATTTTTAATATCTAATGCGCTGTACTGGCTGGATAAATACCATATTGACGCCTTAAGGGTCGACGCAGTGGCATCGATGTTGTATCTCGATTATTCCCGTAAGGAAGGTGAGTGGATCCCTAATCAATATGGTGGAAGAGAAAACCTGGAGGCAATAAGCTTCCTTCAGGAGTTTAACCAGGCTGTTCATACGTATTATCCTGACGTGTTCACTGTGGCAGAGGAATCCACAGCCTGGCCCGGAGTTACAAGTAGTGTGGAATCCGGCGGACTGGGTTTTGATATGAAGTGGATGATGGGATGGATGCATGATACTTTGGACTATTTTGCGAAAGAACCTATTTATCGTAAATATCATCAGGGACAACTTACGTTTAGTTTAGTGTACGCATATTCGGAAAAGTTTACGCTCCCTTTGTCGCACGATGAAGTGGTGTATGGCAAGGCATCCCTCCTTGATAAAATGCCCGGCGACAGGTGGCAAAAATTTGCGAACCTCAGGCTTCTTTTTTCCTATATGTACGGACATCCGGGAGCAAAGCTGATTTTTATGGGCGGTGAGTTCGCACAGCAGCATGAGTGGCAGCATGACTATAGCCTGGACTGGCACGAGAACAACGACCCGCTAAATAACGGTGTCCAGAAACTGTTAAGAGACTTGAATAGCCTTTATAAAGAAGAACCTGGGCTCTACGAACGCAATTTCGATCCGGGAGGGTTTGAATGGATTGATATTAGTGATGCATCAAATAGCGTGATCAGCTGGATAAGAAAGGGAAACAACAGGAAGGATGATCTTATTTTTATTGCGAGCCTCGTTCCTGTAGTATATGAGAATTACCGCATAGGTGTTCCTGAAATTGGTTTTTATAAAGAGATATTCAATTCAGATAATCTCAAATATGGAGGGAGCGATGTATTGAATGACCCGGAGATAGAAGCATTCCCTATTCCAATGCACGGAAGAACACATTCCGTTCCGCTGATACTTCCCCCTTTAGGGCTCATCGTTCTTAAATATGTGCGCAGTAATCCTATAATATGATTTAAGAAATATCGTCTTGTGCAGAGTGCAGGACGATATGTTCTATTCAGGAGATCCTTGTTTAAAATATGGTAATTGTATATTTTACCGCCTCTAGTTGATCCTCCTCGCGTCCTTCCATAAAAAGTACAACCTTGTATTCGGTAAGGTTATCATTAAACCCCAGGAACATTCGTCTTAAGCAACGTTGAATGATAGGAGCCAGGTGCATATAAAGGTTTTCGCAATACAATGGAAATTTGTTCCGGATCACTTTTTCGTAAAAATCATTCCGGTTGAAATCAGACATATTTACTGTGAGGATTCCGGCGTTGTAAAAGCCGTTGATAAATTCGTTTCTAACATCAGCAGACAATCTTTCCAGCCATTCTTCTGAAAGCTCTTCGAAGATTGTATTATTAAGATTATTACTGATCAGTTGCCGGTAAAGATTTAGCATAACGTTAACATCGTTTTCAGCTCAGTGTGTAACTATATCATTTTCAATTAAGGCTTTATTCAAATGTTTCATCAAATCCCCTTTTCGAATAAATGCTGCATAGTAGAAGAACCTAAAAATGGTAATAAAGTTTTAAAAAACCACTTCTATTAGAAAATAATGATGATCCCTGTCTCAATGTATAATAGATTATTGTTCACGTTGCCGTTTTAAATTTCTTAGTTGTAAAACCGCAATAATGACCATTATGATGGAAACGATTGAAATTGCCAGTGCTCCATACGCAATGTCTGTATGATCGTTTTTCCGGGCAGATGCGATGGCGATAGTGGCCCAGGCGATAACAGCCGGATATACAGCATTTTTAAAGCGAAAGCTTACGATGATCGCCGCCAAACCCGCAATTGCCAGCATTATAAAAGCAAGCATAGGATTTCCTTTTCCTTGTTGTTCGGCAACGAACACCGAAAGATTGGCCAGAAAGGCAACGGAAAGCCATCCAAAGAATAAGCTGAACGGAAACTGGAGCCACCAGCTATGTTTCGACTGCCGCGCAGCCTTTCCAGTGACTATGAACATTTCAATACTCAGGAAAAGCAAAGCCAATATTATAACTACGCTCAATAACAGCATTTCATTCGTGTATACCCAAATCCACAGTCCTGCCAGCAGGTTTGATAGTAATAGTGGAAGGCTTACCTGGTTATATAATTTTTTTGGGAGCCGCGATCTTTGCAGCTGAATGATGCAATAGAAAATAAAGGATATATAAATAAGTCCCCATATGGAAAAGGCGTATCCGCTCGGAGTAAATAAACTGGGGTAGCGGGCTGATACCTCTCCCATGCTGGCCTGACTGAAGATCTTTACGTAAGAGTAGTTAAATAAAACGTTTAAAATGACTGCGAAAAGCGTTGCCCATCGCAAAATGGCTGAGTTTAATGTGTCCATTGCATCGGAATGACTTAACAAATGTATGATAAAATTAGATGTGTTCCTGAGTTTTGTCAACAATCTTTACATATATTGCGTTTATACAATATGCCCTCTCTTAATCTTGATTCTGCCCCTTTTGAGATATTCCTGATTGGCGATACCGGCGATATTTCTCCGGTACGTCCGGATCCGGTACTGCAGACCCTATGTGCGCATTTGGATCCATCGCAACCTTCTGCGGTTGTATTCCTTGGCGATAATATTTATCCCCGGGGACTCCCTCCGAAGGGAAATATACTGCGTAAGAATGCTGAAAATACGCTTATAAGACATCATGAAGCGCTCAAAGATTATCAGGGCAAAGTGATATTTATTGCAGGGAATCACGACTGGAACAAAGGAAGAAAAGATGGCTATGAGTATATTTTAAGGCAAGAGAAGTATATACAGGAATTATTCGGAGGCAAGAATGTATTTCTTCCGTCTAATGGCTGTCCCGGGCCGGCAAAAGTCAATATAGGCGACAATATAACTATTGTAGCCATAGATACACAGTGGTGGTTACAGAAGGGGCTGCGGCCGATAGGGGCACAGTATGGTTGTCGTGTTAACTCTGAAGACGATTTTTTTGAACAGCTTGAGAAAATTCTTGAAGAGAATAAACACAAGCATCTGCTTGTTCTGGGGCACCATCCGGTTTACAGCTATGCCATTCATGGAGGTCGCTTTAAGCTGAAGCATCATATCTTTCCCCTCACACTATACGACAAGGACGCCTGGATCCCCTTACCTGGCATTGGTTCGCTTCTGCCATTATACCGGAAATTTCTCGGAGCCCGCGAAGATATGTCGCACCCCCGGTATAGAAGGCTGCGGTCCAGGCTGAAGGAAATCTTAGGCCGGTACCCAAACCTCATCTACGCGGCAGGCCATGAGCATAACCTTCAGTATATTTGTAAAAACAAGAACCATTTTATCGTAAGCGGATCTGGCTCTAAAGTAAAATACGTGGTTCAATCGGGTAAGTATCTTCGTTTTGGTATAAAATGCAAGGGCTTTTTTAAGCTTCGCTTTGAGGCTGATGGTTCCGTATATCTTTCAGCATGGTCGGTAGATACTACAAAAGTTCTTGCTAAGGGGAAAGTGATCTACGAGGAACAGATCATCTGAACTTGCTTGCATGTAAAATACACTTGGCTGCCACCTGGATAAACTTATATATTTGCCCTATAACCCAATATATAAATAAGACATGACACAATATTTAGTTACAGGAACAGATTACACGGATGAGAATGCGCTCGAAAGGCGAATGGCTGTGAGAGAAAAACATCTGGAAGGCGCCCGCGCGTTAAAAGCGAATAATAATTTTATAGTTGCAGGCGCTGTACTCAATGAGGAGGGGAAGATGACTGGTTCGACTATGGTAGTGCAGTTTGAAACTAAAGACGATTTGAATGCCTGGCTTGAAAACGAACCCTACATTAAAGAGAAGGTCTGGGAAACGGTCGACGTGAAACCATTCCGCGTTGCGAATGTATAGTTATTGATGCAACGCCGCAGGAGCAACCTTAGAAATAAGATTTATATTATCGTTTTTCGTTCTGATACCAGGGCCGGAAGATTCTTTGATATTGTTCTTCTGTGGCTTATTATCCTGAGCATTCTCCTGGTTTTTATGGAGAGTGTGGAAGGTTTCAGGCGGCTTTATCAACCGCAGATCAGGTTGCTGGAGTGGGTCTTTACTTTCACCTTTACTATAGAATATATCCTGAGGATATACAGCACAAGGAATACCAGGCGCTATGTCTTTAGCTTTTACGGAATGGTGGATCTGCTTGCCCTGCTCCCGGGTTACTTTGCTTTGCTTCTCCAGGGCGGCCAATACTTCATTGTTTTGCGTGCTATACGTTTGCTGCGGGTTTTTAGAATACTTAAGCTAACGCGTTATCTGTATGAAGGAAACATCCTCGGCAAAGCCGTGAAGGCGAGTCTTTATAAAATCACAGTTTTTCTTTCAGCAGTTATAACCCTTGTGACTATAGTGGGTACTTTAATGTATGTCATTGAAGGAGAGCAGCACGGATTTAACAGCATTCCCGAAAGTATTTACTGGGCTATTGTTACCGTTACTACTGTCGGTTATGGAGATGTATCGCCAGCTACTCCCCTTGGGCGTTTAGTCGCGAGTATGCTTATGATCATAGGCTACGGAATTATTGCAGTGCCAACGGGCATTGTTTCAGTGGAGATGGCACGCGCTACCAATGATGCCCAGGAACCCTGTCCCCAATGTAAAGCACCCGTAGAGAAAGGCAAGGCAAACTACTGCAGCAACTGCGGAAGCAAACTGTGAGGGAGTTATGAGTTATGAATTACTGTTTATAAACTCATAATTCATAACTCATAATTCAATAACAACTTACGCTCCCAGCTTCTTATACTTGATCCTTTTAGGTGCGTTATCTCCGAGGCGTTTCTTTTTGTTCTCTTCGTATTCAGAGTAGTTTCCTTCAAAGAAATAAACCTGCGATTCGCCCTCAAAGGCCAGGATATGCGTACAGATGCGGTCGAGGAACCAGCGGTCGTGAGAAATGATTACAGCGCATCCCGCAAAGTTTTCCAGTCCTTCTTCGAGGGCCCTCAGGGTGTTTACGTCAATATCATTGGTTGGCTCATCCAGAAGAAGCACATTTGAGTCTTTTTTTAGCGTAATGGCCAGATGAACACGATTACGCTCCCCTCCGGAAAGAACAGAAACTTTCTTTTGCTGATCACCGCCATTGAAATTGAACTTTGAAACATAAGCCCGGGAATTAACCGGCCGGTTGCCTAAAAGGATCGTCTCTTGTCCGTCGGTAATATTCTCCCATACCGATTTATCCGGGTTCAGGTCGTTGTGCAGTTGGTCGACATATCCGAGAGCGACCGTTTCACCGACCCTGAAAGTTCCCGAATCAGGAGTTTCCTGACCCGTGATCAGGCGGAATAAGGTGGTTTTACCAGCACCGTTAGGGCCGATAATACCCACGATTCCGGCAGGCGGCAGTGAGAAGCTGAGATTCTCGAAGAGGATCTTGTCGCCGTATGCTTTCTTTACATTTTGAGCTTCTATTACAACGTTCCCAAGACGAGGACCGGGTGGAATGAAAAGCTCCAGTTTCTCTTCACGCTCTTTTCCTTCTTCAGACGCCATCTTCTCATAATTTGCCAAACGTGCTTTCGATTTTGCATGTCTTGCTTTAGGAGCCATTCGCACCCATTCAAGCTCTCTTTCAAGCGTTTTCTGGCGTTTACTTTCCGATTTCTCCTCCTGCGCCAGGCGTTTTGATTTTTGATCCAGCCATGAAGAATAATTCCCCTTCCATGGAATTCCCTCCCCACGGTCCAGTTCAAGGATCCAGCCCGCTACATTGTCGAGGAAATAACGGTCGTGCGTAACCGCTATTACCGTTCCTTTATATTGTTTAAGATGCTGTTCGAGCCAGTCAATTGATTCAGCGTCGAGGTGGTTCGTTGGTTCGTCCAGTAGCAGTACATCCGGTTCCTGTAATAAAAGCCGACATAAAGCCACTCTCCTTCGTTCACCCCCTGACAAAGTGGCAATCTTCTCGTCTGGATCCGGCGTCCTCAGTGCGTCCATTGCTCTTTCCAGCTTCGTGTCCAGTTCCCATGCTTGTGTAGCATCGATTTTATCTTGTAGTTCACCCTGCCTGGCCAGCAGTTTATCCATTGCATCCGCATCTTCATAAACCTCGGGTAAACCAAACTTTTCATTGATCTCTTCGTACTCTTTGAGTATTGCAGTGATCTCTGCTACCCCTTCTTCTACTACCTCCCGTACCGTTTTATGAGGATCCAGCTCGGGTTCCTGCGCTAAATAACCTACGGTAAAGCCGGGTGAAAAAACTACCTCTCCCTGAAAGGATTTATCGAGCCCGGCGATAATTTTCAATAAAGAAGACTTACCAGAGCCATTCAAGCCGATAACTCCAATTTTTGCTCCATAGAAAAAGGATAAATAGATATTCTTGAGAACCTGTTTTTGAGGCGGGTAAATCTTATTTACGCCGGCCATTGAAAAGATTATTTTTTCGTCTGCCATTATTGCTTAAAAGTCGGTCAAATATCGCGAATTTGTATGTTTTGATCTAATTTTTATTATCTTAGAGCATCAGGCAACGTTTTTCTCAAGAATGGCGTAATTGTTGATAAAATTATTACACAGATGCCCGTTGGATTTAACAAACAAATTAATACATTAGGGCGTTTTCAACGTAGAAAGGTTTATAAATGGAAGCTAAATTTTCACCCCGTGTCAAAGACGTAATTTCATATAGCAGGGAAGAAGCATTGCGGCTGGGACATGATTATATTGGCACCGAACACTTGTTGCTTGGTCTGATCCGTGAAGGGGATGGCATGGCAATTAAAGTATTAAAAGCGTTGGGTGTAGATACAGCACGTTTGCGTCGCTCTATAGAAGATGCGGTCAAAGGCACATCGGGGACAACAGCAAATCTGGGGAACATTCCCCTTACTAAACAGGCAGAGAAAGTATTGAAAATTACATATCTTGAAGCAAAGATCTTTAAAAGCGATGTAATTGGTACAGAACACCTTCTGCTTTCCATCCTTCGGGATGATGATAATATTGCATCGCAGATATTATTGCAATACAATATTAATTACGATGTTTTCAAAGCTGAGGTAGAACAGAACAAGGAGGATTTCAGAGATGAAGCTCCCGGATCTGCTGCAGGGGATGACGATTTCCGTGAAGAAGAGTCATCTTTCAGCCAACCCAAAAAGGTTTCTGATATCAAATCAAAAACTCCGGTTCTTGATAACTTCGGACGTGACCTCACAAAGGCCGCAGAAGACGGCAAGCTCGATCCGATTGTTGGCCGTGATAAAGAAATTGAACGGGTGTCGCAGATCCTGTCCCGCCGAAAGAAGAATAATCCAATTCTGATTGGTGAACCAGGGGTTGGTAAATCAGCTATCGCTGAAGGACTTGCGCTAAGGATCATCCAGAGAAAGGTATCACGTGTTTTGTTTAACAAAAGAGTGGTTACCCTGGATCTCGCTTCCCTGGTAGCAGGTACAAAATACCGTGGTCAGTTTGAAGAAAGAATGAAGGCTGTAATGAATGAGCTTGAAAAATCTCCCGACGTGATCCTTTTCATCGACGAGATTCACACGATTGTTGGTGCTGGAGGTGCTTCAGGATCACTCGACGCTTCCAATATGTTCAAACCGGCTCTTGCCCGTGGTGAAATTCAATGTATAGGAGCTACTACACTAGATGAGTATCGCCAGTACATTGAAAAAGATGGAGCGCTTGACCGTAGGTTCCAGAAGGTAATGGTCGAACCGGCCACTCCGGATGAAACTATTGAGATCCTTAACCGCATAAAGGAAAAGTACGAAGAGCACCACGCTGTAACCTATACTCCCGAAGCGATTAATGCTTGCGTTAGTTTAACTTCGAGGTATATTACAGACAGGTTCCTTCCTGATAAAGCCATCGATGCGCTGGATGAAGCAGGTTCCAGAGTTCACCTTACCAATATCCATGTCCCTCAGGAAATCATAGATATTGAACAGAAGATTGAAGAAATCAAGGTTGAAAAGAACAAGGTAGTCCGCAGTCAGAAATACGAGGAAGCTGCAAAGCTCCGTGATACTGAAAAACACTTGCTGGAGGAACTTGATCGTGCCAAGACTTCATGGGAAGCAGAAACACGTACTAAACGATATACCGTTACAGAAGATAACGTGGCAGAAGTTGTATCGATGATGACTGGTATCCCGGTACAGAGAGTAGGGCAGACCGACAGTCAGAAATTGCTTGCCATGCCCGAAACTATGGCTGGCAAAATTATCGGACAGGAAGATGCCATTAAAAAGCTTACAAAAGCAATTCAGCGTACCAGAGCAGGACTCAAGGATCCTAAGAAACCAATCGGTTCGTTCATCTTCCTCGGTCCTACAGGAGTTGGTAAAACAGAGTTTGCCAAAGAACTGGCCCGTTTCATGTTCGATACCGAAGATGCGCTGATCCAGATCGATATGAGTGAATACATGGAGAAATTCGCTGTATCACGACTCGTTGGAGCGCCTCCGGGATATGTGGGATATGAAGAAGGCGGACAGCTAACTGAAAAAGTGCGCCGTAAACCGTATTCGGTAGTACTGCTTGATGAAATTGAGAAAGCACATCCTGATGTGTTTAATATCCTGCTTCAGGTACTCGACGAAGGTCAGCTTACTGATAGTCTTGGAAGAAAAGTCGACTTCCGCAATACTATCGTGATCATGACTTCCAACATCGGTGCCCGTCAGCTTAAAGACTTCGGACAGGGGGTAGGGTTTACCACTTCAGCGAAATCAGTACAGGCGGATACTTACTCAAGAGGGGTTATTGAAAACGCTTTAAAACGTGCTTTTGCTCCTGAGTTTCTCAACCGTATTGACGATGTGATCGTGTTTAACTCGCTTACGAAGGAAAACATCTTCAAGATTATTGATATCGAACTGGCCGCACTTTTTGCAAGGGTACAGGCTCTCGGATATAGTATCGTCCTGACAGAGGCCGCCAAAGAGTTTATTGCCGAAAAAGGTTACGACTCTCAGTTTGGCGCCCGTCCGTTAAAGAGGGCCATTCAGAAGTACCTCGAAGATCCTGTCGCCGAAGAGATCCTTAAAGGCGAGATAGCTGAAGGTGGGGAAATGGCGGTTGACTTCGATAAAGAGGCTCAGGAGATCCGCATAGCTCCCGCCGCTGCGAAAAAGGAAAAAGAAGCGCAAATGCCCGACGGAAATCAGGAAAATAAAGCTGATGGCGAATAAAATGGTCGGAACAGGTTGCTGCTGATTTGGTCAGCGATAGCAAGTTTCCCCCGAATATAGAATAGAAAACCCGGTTTAGGCCGGGTTTTTTTGTATATTTACGCGTCCCAGAGTTTAGAAAAAAGGATGAGCGACGAATCTATTGATACTACGAACGAAAGCAACGATAAATTACAAAATGTCACCACGCTTAACGGCTTATACGAAAACTGGTTTCTTGACTATGCATCCTATGTAATACTGGATAGGGCCGTACCCCATGTAAACGACGGTTTTAAACCAGTGCAGCGCCGTATTCTTCATTCGCTGAAAGAAATGGATGATGGCCGCTTTAATAAAGCTGCCAATGTGATAGGAAATACCATGAAATATCACCCGCACGGTGATGCCTCCATTGGAGACGCCATGGTACAGATCGGTCAGAAAAACCTTCTTATCGATACACAAGGTAACTGGGGAGACCCAATGACGGGGGATTCTGCAGCAGCGCCCCGTTACATTGAAGCACGGCTTTCAAAGTTTGCCAATGAAGTTGTTTTTAATCCCGACACTACGGTATGGCAATCCAGTTATGACGGACGTAACCGCGAACCGGTTACCCTTCCTGTAAAGTTTCCTTTGCTGCTGGCTCAGGGAGCTGAAGGTATTGCCGTCGGACTGGCAACAAAAATCCTCCCACATAATTTTATTGAGTTAATTGATGCTTCTATTGAAGTGCTCAAAGGGAACAGGCCCAATCTGGTGCCCGACTTTCCTACCGGCGGTATGGCAGATTGCTCGAACTATAATGAAGGCCAGAGGGGTGGAAGGGTAAGGGTGCGCGCCCGTATCCTGGAGAGAGACAAGAAGACGCTCGCGATTACCGAGATTCCTTTCTCTACCACTACAGGAAGTTTAATAGACAGTATTATTTCGGCAAACGACAAAGGTAAGATCAAGATCAGGAAGATTGAAGATAATACCGCTCAGAATGTCGAGATAATGGTTCATCTTGCTCCCGGTATTTCGCCAGACGTGACCATTGACGCCCTGTATGCCTTTACAGACTGTGAAGTTTCCATTTCTCCTAATACTTGCGTTATCCGCGACGATAAGCCTCATTTTATGAGTGTTAACGATATACTTATCGAGAACACTGTTAATACAAAGGACTTATTAAAGCAGGAGCTGGAGATAAAGCTAGCTGAGCTGAAGGAGAAAATATTTTTCAGCACCCTGCTTAAGATATTTATCCAGGAAGGGATGTATAAGAATCCTGAATACGAAAATTCAGGAGCGTTCGACGCTGTAGTAGAGGTGTTGAATCGTTTGTTTGAACCTTTCTTTCCTCAGTTCTACCGTACGATAGAGCCTGAAGATTATAAAAAACTTATAGACAAGCCTATGAGCAGCATCACCCGCTTTGATGTGAAGAAGGCTGATGAGCAGATGCGGGCCCTTGAAGACGAAATTAAAGATGTTTCTCTTAAATTAAAACACCTTACAGATTATGCTATAAGCTGGTTTGAGCGTATCAGGGAAAAATACGGCAAAGGCCGTGAACGAAAAACCGAATTACGTACATTCGATAAGGTGGAGGCAGCTCAGGTTGCCCTGGCTAACGTAAAACTGTATGTAAATAAAGCGGACGGCTTTATCGGCTCGGGACTGAAGAAGGATGACTTTGTATGCGACTGTTCGGACCTTGACGAAATCATTGTATTCAGGGAAGACGGCCGCTTCCTGGTTGTGAAAATCCAGGATAAAATATTCGTAGGTAAGGATATTGTCCATGTAGGTGTGTTCAAAAAAGGGGATGAGCGTACTGTTTACAACATGATCTACAAAGATGGTCAGAGCGGTACATCTTATATAAAACGATTTTCGGTACTCGGCGTTACCCGCGATAAGGAGTACGACCTCACAAAAGGTTCTAAAGACTCTAAGGTGCTCTACTTTACAGCTAATCCGAACGGAGAGGCTGAGGTGGTTAATGTGCAGCTGAAGCCTCATACGAAGCTTAAAAAGCTGAATATTGATATTGACTTCTCGGAGATTGCCATTAAAGGCCGGAGCTCTATGGGTAACATCGTTACCAAGTATCCTGTTAAGAAAATTCTGTTGAAGTCTAAAGGTATTTCTACTCTTTCCGGCAGGAAGATATGGTTCGACGATGTACTCAGACGACTGAACGTAGATGGAAGAGGTAAGTATCTTGGAGAGTTTGATGGGGCCGATAAAATCCTAACCGTTCTTAGTACAGGCGCTTATGAACTGTCGTCATTCGACCTGACCAATCACTTCGACGACAAGATGACCCTCATAGAAAAGTATGATCCTGAGAAGGTTTATACGGTGATCCATCTGGACGGGAAGTCGAAGAACTATTATGTAAAGCGTTTTACCTTCGACGATCTGGCCATTGGCAGGCAGATGAGCATCATCAATGAAGAACCGGGCTCGAAGATGATCCTGATATCGGGAGCTGCGCAGCCCGTTGTACATCTTGATCTGCTAAAAGGAAAATCGTTGACTCCTGAAACGGCAGAGATCAACCTTGCTGATGCTATTGACGTGAAAGGTATGAAGGCGCAGGGTAATAAACTCTCGCCGCATGAGGTGAAGAAAATTGAACTTATTGCCGAACACGATGATGAGGAAGATGTACCAGATCCTGTAGCGGAGACTCCATTAAAAGCGGTAGTACTTGCTGAAGAACAGGATATCGAGGCTGAAAAAGAGGTTGTAACGAAAGATGATGACACGGCAGCGCCCGTGGTAAGTCCTGAAGTTGAAGAGAAGCCGAAGAAGAAAATTGATTTCGAAATAACCAACCCTGACGATATCGATATTGACGACAAGGGGCAACTGGGCTTATTCTGACAGCTGGAAGAGCTGTCAGAATAAGCTGCGGTTAGCAGTCGGCTATTGGCAGTTGGCTTTTTGAAATCGCTAAATAATAATCAGCTAAAACAAGCCAATTGCCAACCGCCAATTGCCAACAGCTATTTCATTATTTTCTCCCTGAAGCTTTCTGTGAATTTCGCGAGCTTGGGTTGAATTACAAACAAGCAGTAGGGCTTTGCTGTATTTTGTATGTAATAGTTCTGATGATACTCTTCGGCCCGGTAAAAATCGGTTACCGGCGCAATCTCGGTAACTATCGGTTTGTCGTATACGAGTTCTTTGGTAAGATCATCAATCATTTTCAGTGAGGCCTCCTTCTGTTCCTGATTATGGAAAAAGATAACCGAGCGGTACTGTGTGCCGGTATCATTCCCCTGCCGGTTAAGCGTGGTAGGGTCGTGGGTTTTAAAAAAGACAAGCAGTAGATCTTCAAAAGAAATGATTTCAGGATCATAATCAAGTTGAATGACTTCAGCATGACCTGTGGTGCCACTGCACACGTCCAGGTACGATGGGTCGGGCGTTTCTCCCCCCATGTATCCTGATACTACATTCGAAACACCCTGAAGTGCCTGGAAAACTGCTTCGGTACACCAAAAACATCCGGCTCCAAAAGTTGCTTTTTCTAACGCCATTTCTATTGTTTTAACAGATGATATTTAAACTCACATCAATGGCTCAAGAACCGCGCCAGTCAGCCGCATTCACCCTTCCTCTATAGCCTCATTTTCGGGCATCCTGCATTGGATTCGAACCTTCAGAAGAACCTCTTATAGACTGCTTTTGTTTGAACAACTCAAATCTTGATGGCTGATACTGGCGGGGCCAGCTGTTATTGGATTCATCAATGTCTGCCGTTTCCCTGTAAGGGTCCAATTTTACCGATACCACGTCTTTATCTTTAGCAAATACCCTGGTTACGTTATTCTCATCTTTTCGCCAGATATAGGCCGGAATACGTTCTACCTCCTTTGATCCGTCTGCATATGTCCATTCAATGATTATAGGCATTACCAGGCCTCCTATATTAGAAAAGCTTAGTTCGTAGAAGTTCTTTTTGCTGTTATACAATTCTTTTTCTTCGGCAGTCAGAGAGTTATAATAGTCATTAAAGCTTTCCACCGAATTGGCCCTAACTTCGAAGCGGTCGAACTTGTTGTAAAAATCCTTCAGAGAAGTGTCCTGATCAATTGCAAACTTTATTCCTGCCGCGCGGTTGCGTTCTCTGCCGATATCATAAAGCCCGCTTTCATATTCTTTCTTGTCTTCCTTGTTCTCAATGGCCGGATCCTTCGTATTCATCCTATAATGCTTTACATTATCAATTGCAATATCCACAGGGTCAATGCCGTAAAACCAGCCACGCCAGAACCAGTCGAGGTCAACCGCAGACGCATCTTCCATTGTCCTGAAGAAGTCGGAAGGAGTGGGGTGTTTAAACTTCCATCTTCGTGCGTATTCCTTAAATGCATAATCGAACAGTTCACGGCCCATCACAGTCTCTCTCAGGATGTTCAAAGCGGTGGCCGGTTTGGCATAAGCATTCGGACCAAAATTTATAATGTTCTCGGAGTTCGTCATGACGGGCTCAAGCTGATCTTTAGGGAGCTTCATATAATCTACGATCTTATGAGCAGGCCCGCGTTGCGAAGGATAGTTGTTGTCCCATTCCTGTTCAGTCAGAAACTGGCAAAAAGTATTCAGTCCCTCGTCCATCCAGGTCCACTGCCGCTCATCCGAATTAACGATCATTGGAAAGAAGTTGTGTCCAACTTCATGAATGATCACGCCGATCATTCCATATTTTATCGCTTCAGAGTAGGTGCCATCTTTCTCTGCTCGGCCGTAGTTAAAACAGATCATCGGGTACTCCATACCATTAGCCGCTTCCACAGATATTGCTACAGGGTAGGGGTAAGGAACAGTATATTTTGAATACGTTTTAAGGGTGTGAGCCACCACTTTCGTGGAATATTTGCGGTAAAGAGGATATGCTTCGGGACCATAATACGACATAGCCATGGTTTTTTTACCATCTATGTACGTAGCCATGGCATCCCATACCAGCCGTCTTGAAGCCACAAACGCGAAGTCTCGAACGTTAGTAGCCACGTAGGTCCAGGTTTTCTTAGCCTTTGATTTTTGTCCCATCGCCTTTTTAGCTTCGGTGAGATTCACTATTTCTACAGGTTCCTTAGCCGACTGTGCAGATTTCCAGCGGCTAAGTTGTGTTGACGAAAGTACCTGTGCATAGTTCTGACACTCACCTGTTGCACCAATAACGTGATCTGCAGGTACAGTGATATTTACCTTGAAGTTGCCGAATGGCAATGCGAACTCACCGGCTCCGATAAACTGCTTGTTCTGCCATCCCTGAAAGTCGGAGTAAACCGCCAGACGCGGATACCATTGTGTTATAGTATACAGATAGTTTCCATCTTCGGCAAAGTATTCATACCCACCGCGGCCGCCGACGGTCATTCTGTTAGGAATATTATAATACCACGAAATCTTAAACTGGATCCTGCTGTTCGGCTGAAGTGTAGAAGGAAGGTCGATGCGCATCATTGTGTGGTTTATAACATACTTCAGCGCGTTCCCCCGTTCATCGCTTACTTTCAGTATTTTAACTCCCAGATCTTCGTTGAACCCGATGATCCGTTTCAGATCCATGTAGTTCATCTGTTCTTTGAGGCTACTGCTGTTTATCTTATTGTTATCGTTATTCGGATCATGCTGATTTTCGTCCAACTGGATCCATAAGTAAGTTAGCGGATCAGGCGAGTTGTTAAAGTATGTGATCGTTTCATTTCCTGTGATGCGCTGCTTGCTGTCGTCAAGTTCAACATCGATCAGATAATCTGCACGCTGTTGCCAGTAATGCGGACCGGGAGCTCCCGAAGCAGAGCGGTACATATTCGGGTCCTGAAGTATCTGTCCCAACTGCTCGAACTTATTTCCATGATTTGATCCCGGATTGTTTTGACTCTGTGAGAACGCGGCATCCCAGATCAGAATACCAAGTAGAATAGATAGAATACGTTGCTTCATTATTATTGATGTATAAAACTTGTTAAACGCTCCGCCGCCATATAAAAGGCAACTCCAAAGATTATCGTCGATAAGGTCACGCTCCATTTGCTCCGCGGCACCTTTAGTAGGTGAATAATAGCGTACGTTAATAGCAGTACCGTAACAACTATTGCCACCTGGCCCGCTTCCAGTCCCAGATTGAAAGCCAGGAGCTCTGCAACAATATTATTGCTTTTTCCCAGGAGACTTTTAAGATAGTTAGAAAACCCCATTCCGTGAATTAATCCAAATAGGAGGGCCATGACGTATTTAAACGAAAAATAAGCCGATCTTTGCTCTCTGTTAATAATATTGTATAGAGCTGTCAGTATGATCGTTACCGGTATTAAAAACTCTGTTATTGTTGCGGGTACACCGATCCGGTCGAAAACACTGAGTGCGAGGGTGACGGTATGTCCTACTGTAAAAGCGGTAACAAGGATCAATACCTTACGCCAGTCTTTTAAGGAGTATATGCCGCACAAAGCTGCCACAAACAGTATATGGTCATAGCCCTGCCAGTCGAGTATATGCTGCCAGCCCAGTTCAAAGTATAGAGGAAAGTCCTGCATTCGCTGTTCTTTTCGTATTTTTGCGTTAATAATACTACTTTTTTAAGAATCTGTAATTAATAAATCTCTTTTTTTTGAATATGTTACATGTACTTCTGCTTTTTATAAATTTTTTACATCCGTTTTATGTTAGTGTTACCGAGATAAGACACAACGAACGAAATAAAACACTTGAAGTGAGCAGCAGAATGTTCTTTGATGATTTCGAAGCTGCACTCGAGAAACAATATCATGTTAAGATCGATATTTTAAAGCCGTCGGATAAAAAGGTAGTTGATAAGCTGATTGATGACTATATCAGAAAACATTTGGTCCTGACGGTTGAGGGGAAAAAGGTATCCCTTCAATATACAGGCTATGAAATAGAAGAAGACGGAGCGTGGTGCTATTTCACCGTCCCAAATGTGAATAAGTTAAACAAGGTGGTCGTCGTCGATAATATTCTGTTTGAAGAGCATTCATCCCAGATTAATATGATCCACGTTATTGCCGCCGGTACCCGAAAAAGTACCAAGCTAGATAATCCAAAAGATCAAGCGGTATTTTCATTTTGAGTGTAGCAGACAGATGTCCGCTACACTCAAAATGAAAAGCTGTTGGCTGTTGGCAATTGGCTTCAGCTAACAGCCAACAGAACTTTAATCTCTCCACTTTAAACTTTAAACTCTACCCTGCAACTCACGTCCTGCAACCCACAACTTACTGATACTGAATATAAATCGGCTGCGGTTTTAGTTTGAGGAGCTCCTCAGGCGTCATCATCCTATGAGGAGCCTTTTTAATGTCATTTTTGTAAAAGAGTTTAAATCCTGTGAACTGTACAGGCTCGGGAAAGATCCAGTGTCTGTAGGTCCCCTTTTTCAATTCAGGCTCACCCCATCCATCCATATGCATCACTATCTGCACTTCCGGTCTCAGTTTGATGTTTTGAGAGTTGGTAACCATCTTTTTGGTGAAGCGGTGAACGGTAAATACTTTTGGAGGAAGATTATTGTCGCGCACCAATTTAGCAAGGTATTCAGAGCAGTAATTGATATCGGCAGCGTCAAAAGTGCCGATTCTGGTTCCTGGCTTTGCTCCTGTTTTCATTGAGAACTCAGGATCTATGCCAAGATGGACGTGAGGCATCTTTAGATATTCTTCCAGCAACGGAAGTTCTGCTTTGATGTTACTTAATGCAACCTGTATGTCAAGGAATACGATGGCTTTACCCTTTTCGGCTATCTTTAAAACCGAGTCAATTTGCTTATGAGGCATGCGGGTCCGGTATTTTCCATCTTTACCGCCATCACCCTGTGCAACGACCGCGATATAGTGCAGCGCTGGCTGTACCGGTGTTTTAGGATCAGCCTTTTCCCAGCGTTTTACCTCCGCGTTGAGCCGGGAAAGCATTTCCTTAGGAGGATATTCACCCAAAGCGCCCATTCTCTTCGAATAGAGATTCCCGTAATAAGCCACAATACGTTTAAATGGAAGGATTGCACCTGCGAGCGGATACGGTTGTTTTATTACAGGCCAGCGACCAGTAGTGTCACCGTTTGCAATTTCTTTCAGCTTCTGATTATAGGCAGCGGTATCAACGGGTTTTGACTCTTCTTCTTCTTTTGCAGAAGTGCTGTCAGAAGCAGTTGTTAAGGCATTTTCGGACTTCTTCCCGTTTGTATTGCCCGACTTCTGGCCGCATCCCAAAGAAACAATACCTATCGCCAGTGTAATTAAAAACGTATTCTTATATGTCATATAATGTAGAATTTGCAGCAAAATAAATAAAAAGTATCTAGTATCAAGTATCTATCGCTTGTTAATCGCATAATGGCTAATAAAAACTTTTCAGCCACCCTATTGAAAATCTAACCAACAACTCACCCCATTGCTAGCCCCGTGCTTGTTTCACCTGCGAAGACAAAGGATCGCATCGCCTTTTTAGCATCCAGAACAGGTCCAATATCGAAGCAGTTCCGAAGGGGATGGCTTGTTGGTTAGATCATGGTTACTTTTCGGTGAATCACATTTTTAATACCCGGATTTTCGTACATAATAATGGAATCGATAGATACTTTATATATATTTGAAGTAGCCAATTGAACTTAAATGACTATCCTTATCTTTGAATCAACCGACCTGATAGATACTGACAAACTAAACTAACTGTACTTGAACCAACTTGCCAAACGCCAGATGATGCTACTCAAAAATAAGAGGATACATGGTATTCATATGTTACTCCCGTCAGTGCTGTTAAGCCTTTTAATCAGCTCATGCTCCACTGTAAAAACCAATCGAAGTATGGAGGAAGAACAATCCGATGTTTGGTTTAACAATTGCGCCGGCTATACTTTAAATTATACCAATAAAGTGAGTGAAGAGCGGGATAGCATCACGATTTATGGAATAGTGAAGTTCTGCTCATCAAATAAAGCGATCCAGGGAGCCGAAATTAGCTTCTATGGGAATAGTGATTCCGTAATGTTCCGCACAAAAACGGATGCTAAAGGATATTATGAAATTAAAATCAAAATAGGCCACTATCGTCGAATACAAGCCGATTGTTGGGGAGGCGGACTAACTATACCCGACGTTGACTTAGGTGATGTGGGCGATGCGGGTGGCGCTATGAATATTGATATAAAGCTCCTTCGCCGATATTTGTTAATTAATTCATTTCCGCTAACGAGGAAAGATATCAGACAAATCAAGAAGAACAGGAAAGAAAAATAAACATTAATCACGTTAAACCTAAGACCCGTTATTAATAAAACCTCAAACATGAAAACTCTTTTAGTGACAGTTTCTTTGCTTTTATTCAGTAATGTGTTTTTATACAGTCAAACGACAGGAAATACTTCTGAGAGGAAAGCCTCAAAATCTGTTTATGTATATTATGTATATAAGGCAGATACAAAACAGACGAGAGTCTTTGTGCATAAAAAGAATTCCATCCCTCCTGAGTATTTGAAACCTGACCTTAAATTAAAACGAGTTGATCAATTTTCCCTGAAGGACGATAAGGCCTATTCTAAGTCGCTCTTCAAGGTGTTTAGTAAGAGCAGGCTGCGCGATTTGCAACAGGCTTCCATCGCCATAACAATGTACCTTGACATGAACGGTAACATACGATCAGTATCATTTTATTCAAGTCCTGAAATTACCGTCTACGAGCTTGAGAAATTAGAAGATTCCCTAAAGAAGAACGTTGCCTTTTCTTTTAAGGTCGAAGATGACCGGGGGGCTGTTTTAGAGCCCTGCATAATAAATATCCGAATTCAGAAAGTTCTCGACGGATCTTTTCCTTATTAAAGATAACGAAGTTTGTCATGTTAGAAAGTACGAAAAATGATAGTCAGGGACAAGCAGAGCGCGCTGAACGGAGGCCACATGTTAATATGCTCGTTTTGTTACCATTATTGAGTCTGTTAATCTGTTCATGTTTTACGAGAAAAGCGGATCGGGAACGCGACGATCAATCCCGTATTTGGTCCGATAACTGTTCTGGCTACACCTTCAATTATACCGATAAATTTAATAATGAGGATGATTGCAGAAATGACAGTGTAACAATTTATGGGAAAGTTAGATATTGTTCAATGCACAAAAAACTTCCCGGCAGTACCATTTGCTTTTTGGAAGGCGACTCCTTAAAGTTTAGCACGAGGGCCGACAAAAGGGGTTATTATGAGATTAAAATCAAAAGAGGGGTCTATAGTATTATAGCTGAGGGTTCGAGAGGTTCTCTGTTGATTCCCAGGGTGCTGTTAGGACAAATGGGGTGTTCAATGAATATTGACATGAAGCTGTTGCGCCACTACGTATTCATTCATTCGATGCAGTTGACCAGAAAGGATATCAGGCAAATCAAAAAGAACCGTAAGCGGAGTAAACACTAAGAAATACAAAAGATGGCTTTGGAATTGAGACCGACAATAACCACACTATTATTGATTTGGGCTTTAAGCGGTAGCACCCAATCAGTTTCTACAGTAAAACAAGAAGTTGAAAAATCTATTTCGGACTTTTTCATGGGAGATAAGGGTATTTTTGAACGCGTTCCCGATTCAGGTAAGGTGTATAGGTTCTTTTTTCAAGTCGACGTTAGCCGAACTGGTAACAGGAGGCTTTCTGTTACATCGATAAAAGCAAGCGATACAATTGCTTACAAACTTTATCCTGACAGCCATTTTCTGAAAACTCTTCAATGGAATGTTTATATGCATAAGAGGAAAAAAGCTAGCTTTATTATTCCTGTTGTACTGGACGTAATAAGCTCTAAAGGGAAAACGCATAAAAACGAACGATCCGATCAATTAAAGGCTTTTCGTTCGCTTTTTAAGAATGACGGGAATATTGAAGATTATATTTACTTCCGGCCTGTAGTATTTGTGATTAGTAAGCAGATGTTTGATTGAAAAGAAGGCCTGAACATTCGGTTTGAGCGGATCCTGGATAGCCCCTTTCGTCATTGAGATAGCGGATGTGCTGTGAATATCAATATGCTGCTATTGCGTCAATATTTGTTAATTCAGTCAATTCCGCTAACGAAGAAAGGATAGCTACCCTATTTTTCTCACTTTACCAAATACCCCCAGAGGAAGCTTGCTTCCGGCGGTCGCCTGGAGATACAGTTCGCCGGTCTCAAGGTTTTGCGGATCGGAGAGGGGGCCCCGGAGAAGATTTTCGACGATAACCGAGGAAAAGCCAAGAGAGTAGGTGTTCAGTATCAGGAAGTGCTCTTCCTCATCGAGAAGTCCGGCCACGTCCTGCATCATTTCGAGAATATGGTCCTCGAGCTTCCACTTTTCGCCGTTTGGTCCGTGACCATAAGCAGGAGGGTCGAGAATAATGCCATTGTATTTTTTTCCGCGTTTAATTTCACGTTTTACAAACTTGAGAGCATCCTCAACTACCCAGCGGATATCCTTTAGTCCCGAAATCTCCTGATTCTCGTTTGCCCACGTTACCACCTGTTTAATGGAATCAACGTGCGTGGTGTCGGCGCCTGCCGCTTTTGCGGCGAGAGAAGCGCCTCCGGTGTAGGCAAAAAGATTCAGTATCCGGGGTTGTTCCGTTTTAAACTGCCCGATCGTTTCCGAAATATAATCCCAGTTAACGGCTTGTTCGGGGAATACCCCTACATGTTTAAATGACGTAAGAGCAAGGCGAAGCTTTATAGAAATGTCATCATTTTTATAAGTGATATGCCAGCGGTCTGGTGTCCGTGCATTCTTCTTGATCCACTCACCCGAAGTGGCCGAACGCCCTTTAAAGCGGATGTCGTGCAGCTTTTGCCACTCCGACTCCGGTAATTGCTTCGCCCATACAGCCTGAGGTTCAGGTCGTATAAGAGTGATGTTTCCAAAGCGTTCAAGCTTTTCAAAATCGCCGCAATCTATCAGTTCGTAATCTTTCCAGTGCCGGGGAGTAAGTAATGAGATCATTTAAGTGAAAATCTTAAGGCACCAAAGGTAAGGATTCGCCGCCAGCAATCTTCTACAATTTTTCCTTTGCTGCCTGTGTAAACTTGCTGGCAAATACAAAGTCGTTCACCTCGCGGTTGTCTGTATGAGCAATTTCCTTGTTCGATCCTTCCCATTCCTTCATGCCGTTGAAAAGGAAAATGATATGTTCGCCGATACCCATTACCGAATTCATGTCGTGAGTAACTACCACCGTGGTGATGTTATATTCGGCGGTAATCTCATTAATAAGCTCGTCGATCAGGATGGCAGTCTTTGGGTCGAGGCCCGAGTTTGGCTCGTCGACAAAAAGATATTTAGGCTGCATGGAAATGGCTCTCGCAATGCCGACTCTTTTTTTCATACCGCCCGAAAGCTCGGCCGGATACAGTTTATTTTTTCCGCTCAGATCAACCCTTTCAAGACAGAAGTTTACTCTTTCGAGTTTTTCCTCCCGGGATTGAGTCGTAAACATATTAAGCGGAAACATCACATTTTCCTCAACGGTCATGGAGTCGAACAACGCAGAGTTTTGAAAAAGCATCCCAATTTCTTTGCGTATATCAATGCGTTCTTCAGTATTCAGGCGCGTGAAATCCCGACCGTCGTATATAACAGATCCCTGATCAGGCGCATGAAGTCCCACCATGCATTTCAGCAACGTGGTCTTTCCTGAACCGGAGCCCCCGATGATCAGGTTGTTCATGCCATCTTTGAAGGTAGCAGATATTCCCTTAAGAACATAGTTGTCGTCGAATGATTTATGAATGTCTTTTATTTCTATCATAGCATCAGGCCTGTAATAACATAATCGGCACAAAGAATAGCAATACAGCTGGTAACAACGGTCTTGGTGCTCGCCCTGCCTACTTCCAGCGCGCTGCCTTTTACGTAAAATCCCTGGTAAGACGACACCGAAGTGATAATGAATCCAAAAAAGAAAGCTTTTACGAGGGCCACAACGATCGTGTAAGGATTAAAGCCTTCGGTGATACCCCTGTAGTAATCGGCTCCCGAAATTGCGCCCGAAAAAGCACCTCCAAGATATCCTCCCAGGATAGCCAGGCCTATAGATATGATCACAAGTAATGGGATCATTGTTACGCCGGCGACTATTTTAGGAAGGATCAGGTATCCCGGTGCATTGATGCCCATGATCTCTAAAGCGTCGATCTGCTCGGTTACGCGCATAGTCCCTATTTCAGAAGAGATAGATGATCCAATTTTCCCCGCAAGCACAAGGGCGCTGATAGTCGGGCTCAGTTCAAGAATGGCCGAGTCTCGGTTAACTGAACCGATAATCGTGCGGGGGATTAAGTCGCTTTGAAGCTGAAACGCAATCTGCAATGTCATTACCGCTCCAACAAACGTAGATATGATGCCAATCAGATATAACGAATCGACGCCGATGTAAACCATCTCGTTTGAAATGTTCGTTAAATAGATTCTCCACTTTTCAGGGCGTCTGAAAACGGCCTTTAGTAACAGGATATACCGTCCGAAATGTGTAAACATATTTTGTTGTTAAATAATTCCTTTAGAACCTCTCAGCTGACTGTTCTTTGCAATGAAAGCAATTAAGGAGGCAATTTACTGATTCTGTACAACAACACAATCGGCGTAGCGATGTTTTAATAAATATTTGAAGTAGCGGAAATTGGACGTTTTGAACGTATGTAACAAATTGTTGTTCTCACACTCTAATTAATAAAGAATAATTTAATATAGATTACACACATTAATAACATAGTAATGGAAAAGAAATTGCAACGCGACGAAAACAACAAGATGCTTGCAGGAGTAGCTGCCGGTCTTGGTGAGTATTTTGACGTAGATGTCACCTGGGTAAGGGTGATATTCATATTAATGGCCATTTTTGGCCTCTCAGGCGTTTTGATCTACATCATTTTGTGGATAGTGGTTCCTCCCAAACCCTTTTTTGCCGACTTCAGGAAATATGATGCTGACTACCGGGTAAACGACGACCCGGCGGCACCTTTCCAGCCCGGGCAACCTTTCCAGTCAGGGCAGCCTTTTCAGCAGGGACAACCTTTTATGTATCCAAGAGAAAAGAAGGAGGGAAAAGGAAGGTTCGTTGCAGGGATTATTCTGGTTGCTCTTGGAGCCTTTTTCCTGGTAGATGAGTTTTTTTATATCCCTTACTGGTTCTCCTTCGAAAAGCTATGGCCCGTCATACTGATAGTGGTTGGTATCGTTATTCTTGGAAAGTCGGGCAAGAAAAGTACCTTTAGCGGAGTTAATGATCAACAGTCCGCGGCGGATGTATTTGAGAAGAAGGAAAAAGAAAAGGAAGATGATAAGTCGGACGATCAACCATTAGCATAGCGTTATGAAAACAGAAAAAATTATTTGGGGGCTCATCCTGGTTTTTATCGGAGGCATCCTGTTGCTTCAGAACTTTGGCGTGATTGATTTTCAATGGTTCGTGATATGGCGCTTCTGGCCACTTATCCTTATCCTTATTGGAGCCAATATGCTTTTTTCGCGCGAAAACTCGAAAACAGGCGCTATTATCTCAGTTTTCCTAACAGTTGGTGCCCTTGTTTTTATTGGCTGGCAGGGGACGAGGGACCATCACGAGGGGAAATCGCGCTGGTTCTTCTACGAGTGGGAAAACGAACCTAAAAGCGATGTGAAAACCAAGTCAGGATATTTCAGCGAAGCCTATTCGGCGAGCACAACCAGTGCAATATTGAATATCTCGGGTGGAGCAACAACTTACAAGCTGGAAGATACCACCTCAGAATTGTTTAATGCCAAGGTGAGTAGCAGCTTCGGAAATTATTCGCTGGTAAAGATCTCCAACGATAGTTCTGAAACCCTAAATTTCAAGATGTCGGGAAAAGCCGAGTGGGATATGCGCGAGAAAGGTCCGAATGAAGCGGTAATGGCACTTAATACAAATCCCCTGTGGACCATTAACGTCGAAACCGGAGCCGGCAAGGCTTGGTTTGATCTATCTAAATTTAAAGTTGAGAGCTTTAACTTTGAGGGAGGAGCAACTAAACTGGATGTGAAATTGGGCGCGCCACAAGCAATAACCAACGTAAACGTTGAGACCGGCGTCTCGCAGATCCATATTTCAATTCCTGCCAATGCAGCTTGTAAGATAAACACAGATTCAGGACTTTCATCAAGCGATTTTAAAGGTTTTGATAAACAAGGCGACGGGTCCTATATCACTCCAAACTTCAGTACGGCCAAACAGAAATTTATTATTAAACTTGAAGGCGGTCTTTCTAAATTTGATGTAGACCGCTATTAAATATGGAAGATGAATATCTCGTAGTTATTGACGGAAAGCCGCAAGGTCCTTTTACAATAGAACAACTAAAAGGTTTAAACATTGGTCCCGGTACTTTCGTAAAGACCAGGACAATGAAAGACTATAAAGAAGTCGGCGAAGTTGAAGAACTTTGCCGGCTTTTTGGCTTTAGTCACCAGGCCATAGCACGCCCTCAATATTATGCTTCTCCCGACGTCAGGATGCTGGCTGTGGTCATAGACTACCTGCTTATTCTTGTTGTGTATGCGGTGATCCTTGTCATCGTCGTTTCTTTTATAGAATCGAAATACCTGAAGATTGCTGTTTCGCTATCTGGATTGCCCTTAGTCCCAATTACAAAAATCATTATGGGGATCTTCATGGAGGCATCTTCAAGGCAGGCTACCTTCGGGAAAAGCTGGCTTGCGATAAAAGTAACCGATGAACAGGGCCGGAGGATAAGTTTAGGAAGGAGCGCAGCGCGCAACATATTCAAAATCGTTCCGGTACTAACCCTCGGAATTGGCTATCTCTCAGGCTTCTTCAGTAAACGACAACAATGCCTTCATGATAAACTTGCCGGTACGCTGGTTATTAAGGGACGCTTAGTATAGATCTTAATTGTCGGCAGTGCTGCATTTATCACATACTCCGCTTACAATAAGGCTGACTGATTTGGCCTTAAAACCTGCCGGTAAATTGATAGGGGGGAGATGGGTACCATTAAGACAAAACAGCTTTCCGCAAACCGTGCAGTTGAAATGTAAGTGTTCATCGTGATGCTCGTGCTCTTTGCACTCCGACTGGCACAATGCATAATTGGCGGTGCCGTTCAAGTCGATGATCTTATGAATAATTCCCTTTTCTTCAAAGGTCTTCAAAATACGGTATAGCGTTACACGATCAATTTCCTTGCCTAATACTTCTTCGAGATCCGGCTGCGAGGTAGCCATCTCGCGTGAAGAAAGTATGCCCAATACACTGTAGCGTGGCGTTGTTTTCTTAAGGTTATGTTTCTCCAGTAACTGATCAAATTTCCTGTCCATCTTTTTGTCCTTCAATGCCGATCTCCGAACCGCAGAGATACAAATTATCTATCGGACTATAAAAATAAACAAATAATCTCAATTATTGGTGGCTGGCGAGTGTTTTGCAGGAAAGCCTCACACCTTCTCTCATCAGAACAATTAAATCTGTAAATTTGCGTCCTTTAGAGATCTTATGAATACAGCTGAAACGAATACTGCGCTGAAAGGTACTTACTGTAATTCTTTAACTGAATATTCCCGCTTCTTAACAAGGGAAGTGTCGATTGGAAACATTCCGGTTGGAGGCAAAAATCCCATCCGGATTCAGAGCATGACCACAACTGATACGATGGATACGATAGCCACTGTAGAGCAAACGATCCGGATGGTAGATGCGGGTTGTGAGTACGTACGTATTACAGCGCCCAGTATAAAGGAGGCATTGAACCTTGCTGAAATAAAGAAGGAGCTAAAGTACAGGGGATACGACGTGCCCCTGATTGCTGATATTCACTTTACGCCCAATGCCGCTGAAGCTGCAGCTCGTATCGTTGAGAAGGTCCGCATTAACCCTGGCAATTATGCCGACAAAAAGCGTTTTGATCAGCTTGAATATACGCCTGCAGAGTACGAAGCCGAACTTGGCCGGATCTATCAGAAGTTTGCACCTCTTGTGAAGGTATGCAAAGAATATGGTACGGCGATGCGTATTGGCACAAACCATGGCTCACTCTCCGACAGGATCATGAGCTACTACGGCGACACGCCACGTGGTATGGTTGAATCGGCGATGGAGTTTATCAGGATGTGTGAGAGTCTCAGCTACTATAATCTTGTGATCTCTATGAAAGCCAGCAACCCTCAGGTGATGGTTCAGGCTTACCGCCTGCTGGTAGAAACAATGCAAAAAGAGGGGATGAACTACCCTCTCCATCTCGGTGTTACAGAGGCTGGCGACGGCGAAGATGGGCGCATAAAGTCTTCCGTGGGTATTGGTACTTTACTTGAAGACGGTCTTGGTGATACAATCCGAGTTTCTCTGACAGAGGACCCCGAGCTTGAAGCTCCTGTTGCTATTGCACTGGCAAAACGATACGAAGAAAGGCCCTCCCTCAGCGTGGGGCCAGACATCTCTTTGCCTGCAGGATTTTCACCCTATTCTTATCAGAAACGGGAGTCGGCAGAACTCAATACGTTCATTGGCGGTCACCAGGTACCCCGGGTCGTCTTGGATATATCATATTCCAATCTTCGCGACCCGCAGGTGTTGTCGGCAGCAGGATATGAGTATTCTGCTCTTTTAGATAAGTATAATATGGCCGAACAGTCGGTCGACTTTGTGTACCTGGCTGATGAACTTCCTTCTTTCACAATGCCCGGCAATCTAAAACAGGCATATAATTACCCCACATGGCTCAAACTGGCTAATAAAAAGAACTGCCACCCTGTGTTTACCTTGCACGAATATAAAGAAGCCGGGGAGAAGGACCTGTCTTTAAACCTCGTTAGGATAACAAACGAGGACCTTCATAACGGATTCTTTTCTGAAGACCTTATAGATCAAACGCTTGTTTTGGTACTCGAAACCAGCAAAGGCCATGGAATGGCCGATCAGCGCCAGTTCTTTTTCTCCCTGATGAAGGCTGGGATAAATGTACCCGTAATTGTACGGAGAGGCTATTCGGAAGGCAGCGAATCCGATTTTCAGCTATATGCAGCTACTGATGCAGGCGCCTTACTAATCGACGGCTTCGGCGACGGGATATGGCTTGATGCTCCTCATATTTCCCCTAAAGCCGTAGTGAGCACCGCGTTCGGAATTCTTCAGGCAACACGCTCACGAATCTCAAAAACTGAATATATCTCCTGTCCCAGCTGCGGAAGGACTTTATTCGACCTGCAGGAAACTACTCAAATGATCCGGAGCCGGACCAGTCATTTGAAGGGGGTGAAAATAGGGATCATGGGATGCATAGTAAACGGTCCTGGCGAAATGGCCGACGCCGATTACGGCTATGTAGGAACTGGTCCCGGTAAGATCACTCTGTATCGCGGTAAGCAGGTAGTCAAGAAGGCTGTAAATACGGAGAATGCGCTTGACGAATTAATAGAGATTATTAAAGAAGATGGCAACTGGCGGGAAGTTGACAGTTGACAATTCCGGTCTTCTGCGCCTTAATTAACCCTGTCTTTCGATAAATCGCAAACCTGCGGATATGGTAAATTCACGAATGGGTTTGTCTGTTAAATGTCAATTAAACACTTTTCTCTTTCAACTTAATTTCCTATTTTAGTCGCTTTCCAATTAAAAATGAAAGCTGATATTGAAAAATTAACCGGCGTCGCGAAGCAGGTTCGCAGGGATATTGTTAGAATGGTACATCAGTGCCAGTCTGGACACCCTGGAGGGTCGTTGGGATGCACGGACTATTTTGTTGCTCTTTACTTCCACGTACTGAAGCATAATCCCGAGTTTAAAATGGATGGGGTCGGAGAGGACTTATTCTTCCTTTCGAACGGTCATATTTCTCCCGTTTGGTATAGTGTACTGGCACGTTCGGGGTACTTTGATGTTAAGGAACTCGGTACTTTTCGTAAGATTAATTCCAGAATTCAGGGCCACCCTACGACACACGAACATCTTCCCGGAATCCGGATCGCTTCAGGATCACTCGGACAGGGTATGTCGGCCGCGATAGGCGCTGCTCTTACAAAAAAGCTGAATAAAGATACTTCTCTTGTTTTTTCTCTTCATGGCGACGGCGAGCTTCAGGAAGGACAGATCTGGGAGGCAGCCATGTTTGCTCCTCACAATAAGGTAGATAACCTGATCTCTACTATTGATGTTAACGGACAGCAGATTGATGGTCCTACAGAGAAAGTACTTTCCTTAGGTAATCTCAGGGCTAAGTGGGAAGCTTTTGGATGGGAAGTCCTCGAAATGAATGGTAACGACATGGAAGATGTGATCAAGGTACTCGAGCTTGCTAAAACAAAGACATTTAGAGGAAAACCGATCATGATCCTGATGCAAACCAATATGGGGCACGGTGTTGACTTTATGATGGGTTCGCACAAATGGCATGGTGTTGCTCCGAATGACGAACAGCTTGCCCTTGCGCTTGGACAGCTGGAATGCACATTGGGCGATTATTAATACGACAGATAATATAACGCAGGATTAGATATTCTAATGAAAAAATATACTTTCACAGAAAAAAAAGATACACGTTCGGGCTTCGGAGCCGGCTTACTGGAAGCTGGTAAAAGAAACGAGAACGTGGTGGCGCTCTGCGCCGACCTTGTAGGCTCTCTTAAAATGGAGGCCTTCATCAAAGAATTCCCTGAGCGCTTTTTCCAGATGGGGATTGCCGAAGCGAATATGATGGGTATTGCAGCAGGTATGACAATAGGAGGTAAAATTCCTTTTACCGGAACATTTGCTAACTTCTCAACCGGGCGGGTATACGACCAAATCCGTCAGTCGATTGCCTATTCGGATAAAAACGTAAAAATATGTGCGTCACACGCCGGCTTAACTCTGGGCGAAGATGGTGCAACACATCAGATCCTCGAAGATATCGGGCTAATGAAGATGTTGCCTGGCATGACCGTGATCAACACCTGCGACTATAATCAAACTAAGGCTGCTACGATTGCTATTGCAGAATACGAAGGTCCGGTTTATTTACGGTTCGGACGGCCTGTTATGCCCATCTTTACTGACCCTGATCAGAAGTTTGAAATCGGGAAAGCATGGACAGTCAACGAAGGTAAAGACGTGAGTATTTTTGCTACCGGCCACCTTGTATGGGAAGCTATCCTTGCCGGTGAGAAACTTGCAGAAATGGGCATAGATGCTGAGATCATCAACATTCATACGATTAAACCACTCGATGAAGAAGCTGTGTTGAAATCGGTTGCTAAAACCGGATGTGTGGTTACCGCAGAAGAGCATAACCGTCTTGGCGGACTAGGTGACAGCATCGCCCAGTTACTGGTGAAGAATCATCCTGCTCCCCAGGAATATATAGCTGTAGACGACTCTTTTGGCGAGAGTGGTACACCTGCCGAACTGATGAAAAAATACGGCCTCGACAGCGATCATATTATCGCCGCCGTGCAAAAAGTAATAGCCCGAAGAAAAGGCTGATAACAAACAAAAAGGGAGACTGCTGGCAGTCTCCCTTTTTGTTTGTTAATGGACAATGGACAGTTGAAAATGGACAATTATTTATCAACTGTCCATTATCAATTATCAATTGTCAATTAACTCAAGCACCTGCTGTGAGGAATTCGCAGTATCAACCTTGCTGATAATCTTGCGAATGCTGCCATCTTTCGCTATAACGAAGGTTTTGCGGGCAGTACCCATGTACTTCTTGCCATACATATTTTTCTCAACCCACGAACCATATGCCTCGACGATCTTCTTTTCATCGTCTGAGATTAAGGTAAATGGCAGATCATACTTTGCCGAAAACTTCTGATGCGATTTTTCATCATCAGTGCTCACACCGATAACCACATAACCCTGTTGCTGAAGGGCCTGATAATTATCCCTGAAATTGCATGCTTCGGCTGTGCAACCCGGTGTATCATCTTTAGGATAAAAATAAAGAATTACATCTTTACCAGCATGGTCGCTAAGAGAAACACTTTTGCCATTCTGGTCTTTTGCTGTGAAATCAGGAGCTTTATCCCCTTCTTTTAATTCTGACATAGTTTTACTTATAAAATATAGCGTTAAACGTTCTGGAATTCATCATCATATCAGTAACCACCAATTGAAAATGATGTTTTCCGGGAGCGGTTTTATCATCAAAAACATGCCACAGGCTGGCTGTTTTCGGATCAAATTCCATCAATACCCATTGCCCGTCTATTGTTCCGTTGAACGATCGGATGCCTGAAAGGTTGTCTGAGATCTTAAAGCTAATCTTGCTCAGTTCCTTCATCGACTTGCCTTCGCTGATGTTGACAGGCCGGATCGAGGGAGGAATTGTATCGACGGTAATATAAAAATCGCCGAAAACCCGCGGATTCCCTTTGACATAACCGTTCTCATAAACTCCGCCCTGTGATATACCTCTTGAATCAACAATCAACGCCTTACGATGTAAATGAACTGGTAGGGTAGAGTCGGCCTTAATCCAGAGTTCATAATTGCTGTGCAGCGGAATTAGCCTGGTATGCAACTTATGAACAGGCGAATAGGTGCCACGCTTCCGCGGCGTCAGCTGGTACCGGAAGTTGATATCGCTATACAATACTCCCTTAGGGAAAACGGCCCTCATGGCCTGGGTACTATATTCATTCGCCTGGTTATACAGAAACTTTTTTACACCAGGCTCTTCCTTTGATTCAATTACAGACTGCCGGTTATACTTTATCTTAAATTCCAGCGTACTGGTGTTTCCTTTTGCGTCTTTCACAATATAGGTCATATTGTGAATTTTATCGTCTGTTACATTAATTAAGCCTCGGTTTACCGCGGTTTTGTAGATGCCGAGAGGATTGCCGGGTTCAATAAAACTTTTTTGAATGGTTCTGCCATACAGAAGAAGTGATGGATAGTCAATATGAGAATTAACTGCCCTGCTGTTGTTAAATGCAAAGCGTTCCATGGCCGATAGAAAGATGGTAACGCTGTCCATCTTCAACTCAATCGAATAAACGCCGTTCTTATTGCCGGCCGGTTGGGGATCATCAGTGATGATTCCGAATCCAACATCACCGCTGTAATTAATTACGGGCGACTGGTATAGGCGATATTTACCTCCGGCTCCTGTAATCCTGAAATACTGCCTCGGCGTATTTTCGCTGAAAGGCTGTCCGTTTAGCCGGTACATATACAGTCCCCCGATACTAGGTTTAATCCTGTCGGGTATATCTATCCCAAAGAGCTGCGGATTTATTATCTCCTCGGTTTTACTATCTCTTACTTCAAAATGAAGGTGCGGACCGCCGCTGCTGCCAGTGTTGCCCGACCAGGCAATGACTTCGCCTTTTTTTACAGGGATTTCTATAGCCATTAGCGGAAAGTCAACATCATACGATTGCCGTCTGTATTGATAGTCTTTCATTACCCTTTCGATCCGGCTGTTAAAACGTTGGAGATGAGCGTAAACAGTGGTGTAGCCATTGGGGTGATTGAGGTAGACGGCATTTCCAAAACCGCCCACCTGTACCCTGAGCCTCGACACAAAGCCATCTGCTACAGCATATACAGGGTAGCCTTCTCTCTGGTTGGTGCGATAGTCTAAGCCCGAATGAAAATGGCCGCTTCTGATTTCTCCGAACGATCCTGCCAGGGAGGGAGGCAATTCAATAGGGGGTATAAAGTCAGTTGCAGGGTACTTGTTACTCACTGGAATGTCCTGAGCGGATGCAGTGATTGCCAAAAACAGAAAGGATGAAGCGAATTGTATTTTTCTAAATATGTGTCTATTTAATCTCAAAATCAAGCAGTTTTTCGTTCTCAATATAACCGTTAAGCCGGTCGCCAATACTTACTTTACCAACCCCTTCGGGAGTACCTGTAAAGATTAAGTCTCCCTTTTTTAAAGTGATGTATTGCGAAATGAATGCAATTAAGCGTTCAAACGAAAAAAGAAGGTCTTTTGTGTTGCCTTTTTGAACAAAATTTTCGTTCAGGGCCAGGCTAAAGTTAATGTTGTACAGATCGGCGAACTGGCTTTTAGAAATAAAGCGGCTTACAGGAGCCGAATTATCAAAAGCTTTGGCAAGTTCCCAGGGTAGTCCTTTTTCTTTATGTTTCTGCTGAATATCACGGGCAGTAAAATCGACCCCCAGACCTATTTCATCGAAGTAATTTCCTGCAAACTTTTCCGATATGTGTTTGCCCTCCTTTGAGATCTTTAACACCACTTCAACCTCGTAATGAACATCTTCAGAGAAATCAGGATGATAAAATGGACTGTTATCCTTCAAAATAGCAGTATCAGGCTTCATGAAAATAACAGGTGTAACAGGAACAGGATTGTTTAACTCTTTGGCGTGCTCAGCATAATTGCGCCCTACAGCAATAATCTTCATGAAGCGAAGGTAAGAGATAATGTTCCGTGTTGCAAGTTGTACGTTGCGGGTGGTGAGATGTTATGGGTTATGAACGTTTTAAATTATGAACTATTAATTATTAATTATTAATTATTAATAATTAATTGGCTGCAAGAATAATCAATCGTTAGTAATTAGAAGTTTTGGTAAACGCCTCACAACCTTCAACCTTACCTGCAACCCAATTACAAAACAGAGATTCGCTTTATAATAGTTTCGTTGCCTGCGATCAATCGTATGAAATAATAGCCGCTGTTAAGTCTCGACGTAATGGCGAAGCTATGGTTCTGTTCGCCTGAAGGCAAACGCTGGGATAGTAAAGTCGCAATTTCATTCCCCAGAACATCCATGATTTTGATAGTCACATTCGCGTCTTTGCTCAGAGTATAGGAGATATTTATCTGATCTTCAACGGGATTGGGGAATACTTTAACGTTACTTAATGCTTTAAAATCAGGAGCAGCAACTTTTTGCGGAGAAGCAGCGGATGAAGCTGCACTGCCAGATCCTGATCCGGAAGAGGCGCTGCCTGACGGCCGGGAGCTTATGGGTTTAAAGGGAATTATGCTGATCCCTACATCATTCCTGGAGGGCCTGTTGGGCCGCGTATCTGTGATTTTGCTTGCAGAACGTTGAATTCTTCTTGTAGAATCCGCTAACCCATTCTTCAGCACAACAAAACTTCTACTATCAAAAGCCCTGGCTCCTAACAGAATAAAGTAAAACGATATAGCTAACAAGTAAAATTTTTTCATCCTTTATCTCCTCAACAAATCTAATAATTAAAACATAATTTAGAGTACTTAGAAGGCCTATTTAACAAAATTTAACAAAATGTTGTATGTACTTATACGAGAGCGCGATAATAAAGTAACAAAGTACTTGATTTTCAGTTTCAATTAATTTTTAAAACTACTGATAAACGCCGTTGTTTAATTGTCTGGCATATCTTACTTTTGTGCCCGGTTAAAAAAATAGAGTGGCAAATCATAAAGACATTCACAAACTCTCCGGAGCAGGACTGCTGATAAGTTTAGGGATTATATACGGAGACATAGGCACTTCCCCTCTGTACGTTTTTAAAGCCATCATCGGAGAACGCGAAATAACCCCTGATCTGATACTTGGAGGACTTTCCTGTATATTCTGGACCCTTACTTTACAAACGACCATTAAGTACGTAATAATCACCTTAAGGGCCGATAATAGGGGGGAAGGTGGTATATTCTCACTCTTCTCGCTTGTGCGGCGCCGGGCCCGCTGGCTTGCAATCCCCGCGATGATAGGGGGCTGCGCACTGCTGGCTGATGGGATCATTACCCCTCCAATTACTGTTTCGTCGGCTATTGAGGGACTTGGACTAAAGTATCCCGGACTTCCAACGGTTCCCATAGTCATCGCTATTATAACAATTCTCTTTGTTATTCAGCAATTTGGTACATCGCTCGTAGGAAAAACGTTTGGCCCAATCATGTTTCTTTGGTTTACCATGATGGGGGTTCTCGGTTTTGTATACGTTTTGCAATTCCCTGAGATCGTTAAGGCGCTGAATCCATATTATGCATGGCATTTACTCACTTCTTCTCCTGACGCGTTTATTATCCTTGGCGCCGTATTCTTATGTACTACAGGAGCCGAAGCTTTATATTCAGATCTTGGACATTGCGGGCGGGAGAATATACGTATCAGCTGGATATATGTAAAAACGTGTCTCGTGCTCAATTATCTCGGACAAGGCGTTTGGCTATGGCAGAGACAGGGCACTATGCTGAATGCAGATATCAATGAAAATCCGTTCTATCAGATAATGCCCGACTGGTTCCTGATTTTTGGTATTGCCATTGCAACTGCGGCTGCAATTATAGCCAGCCAGGCGCTTATCTCCGGTTCGTTTACGCTTATTTCTGAAGCGGTGCGGCTCAATCTGTGGCCAAAGGTAAAGATCAATTATCCCACAATACAGAAAGGGCAGTTATACGTCCCTTCTATGAACTGGCTCCTATTAACAGGATGTATCCTCGTCATGCTAATATTCCAGGAATCGGCCAGGATGGAGGCTGCTTACGGACTGTCGATAACGGTTGCTATGCTGATGACTACCATCCTGGTGGCGGTGTATCTTTACCGTAAAAGATTGCCTTTTTATCTGATTGTGATATTTATTACGATATATGGAATAATAGAGCTCACTTTCCTCGCTGGTAATATGGTGAAATTTACGCATGGCGGATGGTTTAGCTTATTAGTCGGATCTATTCTTTTTTCCGTCATGTGGGCGTGGTCCAGTGCCCGGCGGATAAAAAACAGATATGTCAAATTTGTTGAAATAGAGGACTATTACGACATAATAAGTGAGCTTAGTGAGGACGAAAGCGTCCCGAAATACTCGTCCCAACTGGTATACCTCACCAGTGCAAATTTTAAATCTGAGATAGAGTCGAAAATTATGTATTCTATTCTTCAGAAACAGCCGAAGCGCGCCGATCTGTACTGGCTCGTGCATGTAGATGTAACCGACGAGCCTTACACAACAGAATACAAAGTTGATTTTCTGGTTCCGGGCAAATTAATACGGATCGATTTTCGTTTGGGTTTCAGGGTAGAACAACGCATCAATATTCTTTTCAGGCTCGTTGTTGAGGAGCTTGTAAGGAAAGGAGAAGTTGATATCACTAGTAAATATCCCTCACTAAATAAGCATAAGATTGTAGGCGACTTTAAATTTGTTGTTTTAGAGAAAGTGCTGTCCCGCTCCAATAAGTTACGTCTTATGGAACGCTTCATTATGGCATACTACTTCATTCTTAAACATGTAGGACTTTCGGAAGAAAGAGGTTTTGGACTCGATCTTAGCTTTGTTACGGTAGAAAAGGTTCCTTTGATCGTTTCCACAGCCGAAGATATCAGGCTGAAGAGAATTGATTAAGGGAGCGGTATTAAATTGTTCGTTATCAGACAACTGGTGTACATAAATGAACAGTTAAACCATATAAACAGCCTCAAATATGCTCCTGCAGCCATGGCGCCGTTCTTGAGCAGGTACCTTGTTCTGCTTAAATTGAGGATCATGCTGAAAAATAATATTATCGTTGCCTGGCGGAGTTTCTTTAAAGATTCATTTTATTCCCTTCTTAACGTAATCGGCATAGCTATCGCCATAGCTGCCTTTATGCTCATCATTAATTATGTAAGATACGAACATAGTTACGAGAGCTTTCATACGAAAGCAGATAATATCTATCGCGTCACATTGGATCTCTATGAAGGAAAGCAATATATTGTTACTGACTGCGAAACCCATCCCCCTCTCGGGCCACTTCTGAAAACTGAAGTGCCGGAAGTGATCGATTATGTAAGGATACAGAGAACTGAAGAACTTCCGGAAGTAAGTCACAACGGTAAGTTTTACAAAGTGGACAGGCTGTATGCAGCCGATCCTTCTCTATTCAACGTATTTAGCTACCGGCTTATTGATGGGGACCCGTCTACGGCACTTAGTTTGCCCATGCAGGCAGTAGTTACAGAAACACTGGCCCGCAGGATATTCGGTACTACCGATGTAAAAGGAAAAGTATTGAAAAGCGGCGAGCGGGTGTTCTCTATATCGGGAGTAATGGAAGATCCGCCTCTCAATACCCATCTCAAGTTAGATATGTTACTTTCATTTAGCTCACTCGCGAAGATGGGCTGGGATTTAAACAGCTGGAATGGGAATAATAATTATACATATCTTTTATTGCGGTCCGGTATTAACCTGGCATCTTTTAACAGCAAGCTGCAATCAGTTACTAAAGAAAAAATAAGAAACAGACAATATGTTGCGGAGCCGGTTAAGGACATTCATTTGAAGTCACATAAGACATTCGAGCCGGAGGTAAATGGAAATAAGAAAACTGTTGATTTTCTGCTGATAACAGCAATACTGATCTTGATTATCGGATCGGTAAATTACGTAAACGTCGCCACTGCGCGCTCGGCCGAAAGGTTAAAAGAAGTGGGAGTACGTAAAGTGTTAGGCTCGTCGCGCATTCTGCTGATTAAACAGTTTATGACCGAAACGCTGCTGACAAACCTCTTTGCTTTTATGATATCGGCTTTGCTGATCCGGCTTACGCTTCCAGCATACTTAAATCTGGTGGACAGGCCTGCTGATACAGCTTTTTTTGCCTCTAAGACTTTCTTTTTAAGTTATGCGGCACTGTTCCTATTCAACTGCCTTTTGTCGGGTATGTACCCCGCCCTGGCACTCTCCGCCACAAAACCGGCGAGTGTAACTAATCGAATGTTTACCAGCTCAGGGAAGAGCGATCTGTTGAGGAAGGTGCTTGTAACAGGACAGTTCACTATTGCCCTTGTGGTTCTTACAGCTTCCTTCATTGTGTTCAGGCAGTTATCCTATATGCGGCACCAGGATCTGGGGGTGAACGCCTCTCAAATCCTGACGATCAGAGCTCCATTCAATAATGAGCAGGATTCCGTCAGCCGCTACCAGAGTTTGACGTTTAAAAATTCACTTATGCAGTTGCCCGGGGTTGAAAAAGTCGCAATTTCAGGCGCTCTCCCGGGACTGAGCCTGCATGAACTCTCTACTATGACATCGATAACACGTTATGGCTCTGTTGCCGGGAAGGGATATAATTACTATATGTACGGCATTGACGCCGATTTTATTCCGGCCATGACGATAGAGATGGCTGCGGGGAGAAATTTCCGTCCGGGACTGCCTAACAAAGACGAGGTGGTCATTACAGAAGAAGCTTCCCGCCTGATGGGATTTAAAAATGCCAAAGAAGCGGTAGGAGAGAAACTAAGCCTTACCTTATCACCGGATGCTAAATTTTCAACAATCATCGGGGTAATGAATGATTATCACCAGCAGTCATTAAAGGAGTCGCTGCTTCCCATGATCCACTGGTACCAGGACAGAGCTGGTTTTTTTTCTGTGAAGATTGCCAGCTCGGATATACCAGGTCTTATAAGCAAAGTGAAGGCAGTTTACGATCAGCAATTTCCCGGACATCCAATTGAGTATCACTTCTTAGATGATATGTTCGACCAGCAATATAAGGCGGATCAGCAGTTTGGCAAAATTGTAAGCATATTCTCTGCATTAACGCTGTTTATTACCTGTCTTGGACTACTCGGATTAGCAGCTTACAGCATCAGCCGCCGCACAAAAGAGATAGGGATCCGTAAAGTAATGGGAGCTTCAGTCTCAGACATCACGAGGCTACTTTCCGTAGATTTTATAAAGCTCGTGATGATCGCAATATGTATTGGCACTCCCATTGCAGCATACGTAATGAGCCTTTGGCTAAACGGCTATGCTTACCGGCTCTCGCTTCAATGGTGGATGTTTATACCCGCTGCAATTCTGGTAATGGTTATAGCAATCCTCGCTGTTAGCTTTCAATCGGTAAAAGCAGCACTGATGAATCCTGTAAAATCATTGAGGTCGGAATAAAGGTCACAATTAACTTAATCTTTTTAGCGTTTTCCCAAGTTTACTATTTCTATAACCATAGCCAAAATAAACAAGCAATCCGAGGCCCAGCCAGATCAAAAACCTGAGCCAGTTGGTATAGCCGAGCTCGGTCATCAGATAAAAGCAGCTTAGCAACCCCATTACGGGGATGAGCGATAATCTCTTTATAAAGCACAATACAGTAATAACGATGGAAACCAGTATAAACAGGAAATAGGGGAGTGTGTCCTTATAAGTATGCCAGTCGCCTGAGTATGTGAATAATCCCGAAACAGGCTGCCAGAATACGATCAGAGCCCCGATGAACAAGCCCGGAATGATATATCTCGAGTTGATATAAGGTATCCGGAACCGTCCTTTTTGTAATTGTTCGTCCTTGTCGAGCACCAGAACACCGCCGCATACCAGTACAAACGCAAACAACGTACCTATGCTCGTAAGATCCGTCACTTCTGTGAGGTTCATAAAAAGAGCCGGTACCGCCACCACAATCCCGGTTACGATGGTAGAGAATCCGGGTGTTTTGTACTTTGGATGTATTTTCGAAAATGCCTTTGGTAACAAGCCATCTCTGCTCATACTCATCCAGATGCGGGGTTGCCCCATTTGAAAGATCAGCAGAACGCTGGCAGTAGCGATCACAGCGCTTATGGAAATAATGTAACTGATCTGATGCAGTCCTACCCGCGCAAATACAAAAGCAAGAGGGTCGCCCACAGCAAGTTCCTTATAATTCACCATTCCGGTAAGAACGAGGGCGATGAGGATATAGAGCACCGTACAGATCACCAGCGAATAGATCATGCCTTTGGGGAGATCTCGCTGCGGGTTCTTACATTCTTCGGCGGTTGTAGAAATCGCATCAAATCCTATATATGCAAAGAACACGCCCGAAACGCCTCTCATAACGCCTCTGAAACCGTTTGGCATAAAGGGGCTCCAGTTTTCGGGAGTGATATAAAAGCAACCCAGAACAATAACCGCGATGACGATCCCTATTTTAAGGATTACCATCGCATTCGTGGCACGTTTTGTTTCCCTGATACCAATATAAACGAGATATGTTATCGCGATTACAATGGCTAATGCAGGAATATCAGCTATAAGCTTAAAATGGCCGATCCCCGGCGCTGAACTCCACGCTACGGCCTGGCGCTGAAGCTGAGAGGTGATCTCCGAAATATTTCCGGCTGCCGTGAGCTGCTGTATCTTCTCATGAGCCCTGAAAGCCGACAGGTAATCCATTGTAAGGTATTCTGGGATGTGAATATGGAATCCCTCCAGCAGGTTGGTGAAGTATTGGCTCCAGGAAATTGCAACGGCGATATTCCCGATTGCATACTCCATGAGTAAATCCCATCCGATGATCCAGGCAATCAGTTCGCCAAACGAGGCGTATGCATAAGTATAAGCACTACCTGATACCGGTATTCTCGCGGCAAACTCAGCATAGCACAAGGCAGAAAAACCACAGGTCACAGCTGTGAGTACGAAAAGAATGGTAACTCCCGGGCCCCCGTGAAAGGCAGCTTCCCCTATAGTAGAAAATATTCCGGCTCCAATTACAGCCGCTATACCCATGAAGGTTAGATCCCGTACTCCTAGTACTTTTTTTAATCCCGACAAGCCCGATCCGTTGCCTTCGCCATCACTATAACCACTTTCTACATCGGAGAGAATATTTGAAAGAGGCTTTTTGCGGAAGTAGTTTTTCAACATGCAGTTTCCTGATAATTTTATGTTTTAATAAATCGGCCAAACATAAAGAATATTTGAAAAAAATATAAAAGTTGAGGACTAAAAAATCAGAAATAGCCTCGTTCATGGGTTTTTTCTGATTTTTAGTCCTCAAATAAGATTGTTATAGCGTTTTTCTAAATTCTTCGTCGCCTTCGTCTCATTATAATTAAGATAACGACGATCACCACTAACAAAAGACCTCCGCCTATCATCATTAAGTTCATGCTGCCAGCCGGCTTTTTCCCGTTAGTGTTCTCTGGTTCAGTAAACTGGGTTGCTACGTCGGCTTCCGGAGGGATCCTGATGGAATTGAAGAATGTTTCAGACTCACCTTTAGCGTACTGGGCATGTATCTCCTTATAAAGAAACTGAAAGGAGTATGTAGCGCTGTTTTCGTGAAGAATGCGGATGTTCCGGTATTGTTTGCCGCTACCGCTGTCCACCTCAAGAGTGAAGTCTTTAACATGCAATTTTCCCAGAAGAGTATCCCGTTCGTTACTGACTGTACCCTTTGACGTGGAGCTTATTCTCTTGACAAAGTCGTCGTAATAGCTGTTCAGGTGCTTTACCTTCTCGATGTCGGGAGTACTTACCGGGTTGTCAGGTTGTTTCGTGATGATGATATTGCCGAACGATGTCGACGCGTTAATTACGGTTTGCCCCAGGGTATCAGTCTTCTTAAAGCCAGGTGGTAACGACACCTGAACTGAATCATCAATCTTTACTGGTTTCCAGCTCTGTGCAACTGTTGCAAGAGAGTAGAATATAAATGTGTATATAAGAAATAGCTTTTTCATTCCTTTTTAACCTGCAAAACGGAAAAAAAGTTTTTGAGACGCCTTTTGCGGCCCATCTATAAACCTTCCGGTACCAGAGATTTTTTAAAATGAAAATACGAATTGATTTTTCCGTTATCTCAAGTTAACTTAGCGAAACATTCATCGTCCTTAACTACATTTCCTGACAACATCCCGCAAATCATTACCTAAACTGTACCTGCTCCTGCCCCTCGCTGTACCATGTTCTCCATGAGTCTTTTGTGTACCCATAGTGCGAGCATAGAGAGTCCACGTCTAAAGGTTTTTATGTGGACTTTCTATGGGTTAAATAAAGGTTCTGTAGACTTTCACAGATAAGAAGGCTCAGAGAAGGGACGGCCATGACGCAGGGCAGCTCAGTAAGATACAGGAAGTAAAGAGGGACGACTGGAAACAGGAGTTGCGAAGTCTTCCTGATCCCGTTTCTTTGGTTGAAGGCGAACCTTTATTCGCCATTTAGGGTTTTAAGTTCGTACTTAACCCGGATCATAAACCTGCGACTTCTTTACAAAGTTACAAAAACAAGCATCAATACGAGTGGCACAACAAAATGAAAAAGTTGATATATATCAACTTCTAATTTGAAATATTCTTGCAAACTTTACTTAAGTAAACCCTTTCAGCTCCCGGCCATAAAATCTTGTCATACTGATGGCTGACCGCTGAAAGCTGAAAGCAAAAAGTAAAGACAAAAAAGAATGGCAACAATAGACAAACAAGGGCGGGTGCATGGTAAAGCCGGCCCGCTGGTGTACCGCACCATCGGAGAGATTAACGTTGTGCAGAGCAGGCCACGACGGTTCAAGCAGACACAGGCAACGCGCGAAAGCGGCATTGAGTTCGGCCTGGCGAGCAATACAGCACGGATAATGCGTGAGGCGCTCTGGCCTGTTTTTTATTCGCCGGATAAAGGGATGGTGAACCGCTTCACCTCCAGGATACTTAAATGCATCCGCGGAAGCCAGACAAAGGGCAGGGGAGAGCGTGACCTTCACGACGGCGACCTGAGCTACCTGGCAGGGTTCCAGTTCAATAAGAATTCGTCCTTGCAGCAAGCACTTCAGGTACGGCCGGAAGTACAGGTAGCAGCAGACGGCAGGCCGGAGGTAAGGGTACCGTCCTTTAACAGCTACCACGACATCCGCTGTCCGATGAACCGCTACAGCGGCATTACACTGCGCTTAACGGCCACGGCCTTTCATTTCCGTGCAGGATACTACGAACACCTTGCCAGCCGGGATGTCTGGGTAGATTACGGGGCAACGATGCCCGGGCAGGTATGGAAGGTAGAGAAGGAACTGCCGGCAGGCAGCATTGTACTGGTGACGGTGTCGCTGATCATGTCGATGAACAAGACCTTTTCGGACCAGACACTGAACACAAAGGACTGGAGCCCTGCGGAGATCCTCTATGCGGTGCAGGTACCTCAGGGGGAGGAAGATGTTCAGAAACCGGAGTTCACGTATACAGGAGACCCCTATGAGAAGAAGCCGCTGAACGCCTACCGCGGAGAGGCAACTCTTTCTTTGATCCAGCGTATCCGGGAAAAGGTGCAGAAGGCCGAGGTAAAGAAAGATGCGGCCCTTTATGAGAAGGTAGAAAAACTCCGACAGCAGATCCTTCAGGAATCTCCGCCATCTGGTCCTCCGGCTTTGCCCGAAGGGAAGATCCGGTTTTAAGGTGCGGCTAAATGCTATTGCTATTGCAGATATATTGTTTTATATTTATAAAACGGGAATTCAACAATACCTTGCTACGGACCTAATCAATTAAAACTATGATCAAAAAATCATTCTTCAGAACCTTTCTGCTTTTAACCGTCTCTTTTCTGTTTTACGCGGCAAAAGGGCAGACCATTTTGAGTACGCCTAAACAAGTAATTATAACCGGTAAAGTCAACCACTATAGCCCGGACATTCCCGTTATGATTTATGTAAACAGACTGGGTTTCTCTACCCAGCATGTTACTGCCAAAACGGATAGCCTTGGGAATTTCTATGCAACCTTTGAAAGCTATATTCCTACCGACGCCTGGATAACGTATAAAAGTAATTTTTTGGTGTTAACCTACCCCGGTGACAGTTTGCATGTGGAATTTGACGGACAGCCCGACTACAGACCTGATGTACTGCGAACTGTTAAGTATAGTGGAAGTACCGCCGAGTCCAACCGGTACGCATCAGTCTTTCAGCAATTGTTTTTTTCTGATCCGCTATATACCGATTTCAATAAAAAGAATCAGGCTATAAAGGATTATGAAGTGGGCAAGTATACTCTATATCTGAATGCACTTAAGTCTCATTCGGACAGCCTGTACAAGATGTTCGTCAGCCAGTATCATCCCGACGAGAGAAGTAAAAAATGGGCTTTACTATATGTCGAACAGGAATACTATGATCGGCTGGCTTTTTATCCAAAAGACCACAGAGAAGCCAATAACATGTCTATCTTCAATGGCTGGGATGTACCAAAAGGCTATTTTCAAAAACTTGCCAACCGCTTGCCTTTAGATTCAACTATGCTTGTCTGCGGGTACAGTCTGTTGAATTTTTCTGACCGGTTTAATAAATATGTTGCCGATCAAACGAAAGGTAATCTCCCTGAAGGTGGCGCTGTGAATGCTGGTGGCTGGTTTTTACCGGCAAACATTGGCGATTCTATCATTATTCATAGCATCATTAAATATGTTCCGGACACTCTTTTACGACAAATTATGCTGACGGATTATTTTTCCCGGAAACTGGAGAAGCAACAGATAACGGAATACGGGAGATTTAAACAGCTTAGAGAAGAGTATATAAAGCTTCCATTCCTTAAGGAACCGCTTGATCAGTTGTACCAGCAAACAAAGATGAGGATTGATAATCCTAACTTATATACCAAAACAGTTTTGAAGGAGGCTGCAGGCTCGTCGGTAGCCCAGCTGCTGGATAGTATTCTTAAGGACAATAAAAATAAGGTGATATACATTGATGTATGGGCGACCTGGTGCGGCCCTTGTCTGAGTGAATTTCCAAATTCGAAATTGGTGGAACAGCAAATGAAAGACCGGAACGCTGCGTTCATTTATCTGTGTACAGCCTCACAAAAAGATCAGTGGAAGGCTACCCTTGCAAAGTTCCAGCTTGGTGGGCAACATTACTTTCTTACAACTCAGCAGAGTCGAGAGTTAACCCGGACTTTTGAGATAAAAGGGATTCCGTTCTATATATTAATTGATAAAAATGGCGTCATCAGGGAAAAAGGAAATCAGCTGAGGCCGCTGGACGCAAAGAATAAAATGGAAAAGTTACTTTGATTGTACTACGACACCTCAAAAGTATTTTACTGTCATCTTTTACTTCTCATAAGGCAGTATAAGATGGCAGTAACTACGCTGAAGAAAATAAACCCAATTGTCCATATAATTTTCTCTGTACTACTGATTCTGTACGAGCCATTGATTTCAAACAATGAAGTAATCACAAAAACAACATGAGCGATAATGCCTGCAATGAGGAGCCAGTAACCATACGGCCCGCCTAGATGAAGTATTTTTAGCGTCAGGCCCACCGTTGAAAAAAGAATGCTTATTAACAGAGATGATCTCCAAATTTCTCTTCTAATCATCGTGTAAAGAGTTATTGATTTTTCCATTACTGCTTTTGTTTTTTTGTATCTATTCAAATATAAGGAATCACCAGCCATACTTCGGTATTGCACCATTAATCGGATGCTTTTAACCTCATATTGTCGAAGTCTAAGGTTATTCGTGGTCCCAGTCGTTTAAATAATCTGACTCCGATGCCCCCGTCGAAGGTGTTGAAAATTAGGTTTTTGTCCCATACAAGAACATCACCGATATTGTGATTTATGCCCCTTCCATTTAGGTAAATTTTTGCATCTTTCACTATCTCGTGGGGGATATTAAACGAACTTCCGGTCGTATTATTAAATTGAAAAGGTCTTTTTTGTGTTACCGAATCAATTTCTATCCGACCTTTATTCTTCTCATAAAATGAAAATCTCATGTTTAAAAACTCATCAGATCCTGTACTTAGATTCCCCACATAATTCAGTCCATTGACCTTCAGCTTTAAGAAAAGATTATTATCTGTTAAATACATATTTGAGAAATCGCTGGAGTCTATCTTTTCAGTATGGTACGGAAAAGAAACGGCACGCCTTTCCCAGTCAAACGCAATTCTTCCTATCAGCTTCATTGCTGGTAGTCCCATTACTACCTGCTCGTCGTTAAATGTTTTTTCGATATTTGATTCTGTTTTAGCATTTAGAGTGTCTGGCGGATTCCGCGAAACTTTATCATTAAAAACCAATACCGGGATATTATAAAGTCCTACACCTGCAAATTCTACTTTTTCAATGATTTCTATCCTTATTTTTGTTGGGACGCCATTAAACATCTGCACACTATCCTGCCTTTTATTTGCCAATTTAGTGCCTATTTTATCTGCCAGGCTTCGTGTTATCATAAAGTGAGCTGTAAGCCCGGTATCAAACAATGTTTCTGCAGTAACACCGTTGTACTTAGCATTAAATCGGATATGCTCACTGTCATTCAGCTTTGCTGTTTGGTCTTTACCGGAATTAGTTCTCTCAATTTTAATCCTGGGTTCGATTAAATCCCTGTATATGAATGACTCTTTGGCCTTGTCTATATAATTTGTCTCATTCTGGATAAACTCGCGTTCCTGGTTAAGCGGATTTCTGATTAAGTATCCCAGATATTTATCGCATACTTTTATCCCATCTTTGAATCGCTGCTGACTATCGTACACAGATAATAGTTTTTTGTAAAAAACGCCGATGGCCGGACCTAATTTAAATTCATGATTAACAACCAAATCCTCCAGGTAAATAGCTGTACTATCCGGCTTGTTGAAAAATGACGCCATTTCTGCCTTGTAGAGGAGATCGAGTGTTTTGTCATTTAAAGGGAGCTTGTCTGCATATTGTTCATAGAGATCCCTCGCTTCAAAAGCCTTGCGCTGTTGAAGTAGGTTAATAAGGTCTTGAGCATAATTACGTTGGGCGTAAGATGACAAAATGAAGGAAAAGGTTAATAATAGTGTTGGAAAAAATCTTTTCATGTCGTCAGATTCTATTTGTAATTACTACATGTATATGGAGTATGAAAGTTCTGTCCTGTTTATATAAAGCTACCTGGATACTTTCACCCTCATATTATTGAAGTCGAAGATGATTTTTGAGCCTAGTTTTTTAAAGAGGTTTACACCGATTACACCGTCAAAAATATTAACGCGATGTTTTCTATCCGAAATAAGAACCTCATTTTCGTTAGTTATTAATTTAACGTCGAGGTTGACATCAGGAAAGATATTCCCTGCCGTGGTATGGTGAACTAACGGCTTCCTTTGTGCAATAGAATCTGTTTCTGCCTGCCTTTTATACTTCTCATGAAATGAAGATGTCATATTTAATGTGCAATCAGATCCGGTATTCAGATACCCCACATAATTTAATTCATTAATTTTTAACTTCATATAAAGATCTCTATCTGCGAAATAGATGTTTGAAGAGTCACTAGATCCAATCTTCTCAGTACTGCCAGGAAAAGAAACGGTACGCTTTTCTAAATCAAAATCAATTCTTCCGATGAGTTTCATCGCTGACACTCCCATTACGATTTGCCGATCATTGATCTTTTTTTCAATATTTGCGTTAACATTCAACGAATCAGCGGTATATGGAACGAATCGCTCGTTAAAAACTAATACAGGAATATTATAAAGTGTTACGCTGCCCATAGTTATTTGGTCGATTACTTCAATTCTCGCTCTTACTGGGATACCATTTATAATTTGTACGCTGTCCTTGCTTTTATTTATCAATTTAGTCCCTATATTATCTGCGAGGCTTCGTGTTATCATAAAGCCTGGCACTCCTGTATCGAACCATGTTTCTGCTGTGACGTTGTTGTATTTAGCGTTAAACCGGATATACTCACCATCATTAATTTTTATTGCTTCCCTAGCGGCGCTATCTCTCTCAATTTTGATCCTGGGTTCTATTTCGTAATACCCAAATTCTTTCTTTATATTTTCTATAGTTGTAAGCTCATTTTGAATGAACCTCAGATCCCTGTCAAATGGATTTCTTTTTAAATGATCCATGTATTTATCACATAATAGGATCCCTTCGTTGAATCGTTGTTTACTATCATAAACTGTCAATAGCTTACCATAATAGGTTCCAATTCTAGGTCCAATTTTGAGTTCATGATTAGCGATCAGGTCTTCCAGATAAATTGCGGCGCTATCCGGTTTATTAAAAAACAGGGCCATATGTGCCTTATAAAATACATCAAAGGTTCTGTCGTTTGACGGTAACTTGTCTGCATATTGCGAGCGATATTCCCTTGCTTCAAAGCATCTGCCTTGTTCTATTAGGCTAATAAGTTCCTGAGGGTAATTGCGCTGGGCAAAGGATGATAAAGTAAAAGAAACAGATAATAGTAAGGTTAAAAGAATTCTTTGCATGTCATTGATTTGGTTTATTTAGTACGCCTCTTTCTTTCAGTATCGCTTCCAACTTTCGATACAATTGCAGTTTATGTTTCCACTGATTTTCTTCACTAAAAAGAGCTTCCTCGAACTCATGATCAAGTTCAGGAGCAGAAATCTGCTCAGAGGGTTCTTCAAACTCTGATATTAGAAACTCATATTCTATACCCTCCTTCATTCTTTGAGATGAAAAAATATATCCTGCACCTTCTATTAAGAACCTTTGCTGATCGGATATCAAACTTAATATCGCAAATTGGGGAATCCGATATTCCCGCCCCTCTTTTTGAGTCACTAATCCGATCATAATTATATTAATCCTTTATTTTCTAACTCTGCTTTTAGATCCAGGTATCTTTCCTTGATATAGTCAATGTTTTGTTCCTTAATTTCGGATGGCTCGTCAATACACTGTATATCTTTCACCTTGATATTTACTTTGTCGCCCGATTTCAATATCTGATTTGGCCATTTTACCCGGTTCCCGGATAGATCAGTTCCACTAATAAGCAGGAGAACATTCGATTCGATTACAGTGAGGAATAGTTGGCTGCTTTGTGATGCAATTTTGATTGGGATATCATTGTTGATTTTCACCTCAAATCCTATCATATACTTATTTTGAAGTTAATAGTCGTAAGTTTCTTCATTCTTAGATTTTAGGTTACAGTAAATATCGGGCGGCGATCAACCCGAGGGTGAGTACTTGTTGTTGAGTATAGAGTTTAAGCATTTTGGTTAGGGTGCCTCGAACGAAAATAAGATTTCAATGAATAAAGGTGATGATTAGCCCGGAATTTCGTTATACAAATCGTCTCAAGATTTAGCTTTAATGTCTCATTTGGTTTGAGGGTATTCTTTATAAGTAAAAAGGAGAAACCTGATAACAGGCATCTCCTTTTTGCTTATAAAGAATTATCGCGTTGAGTCAGCCTATTCGCTTTCTATTGCTCCAGCGTTTCGAGTTCGGCCTGAACAAAGGTTACCAGTTCGCGAACGTAGTCGGCGCTGAAATCGAATTTAATGCCGGCGGTTTCGTAAATCTCCTTAATGGTTTTGGTATAGCCAAGTTTGAGGGCTTCCTTGTAGTTTTTAAGTCCTAGAGCGCGGTCTTCCTTGTAGTTTTTCCAAACGGCAATCGCACCGAGTTGGGCTATAGCGTATTCAATGTAATAAAAGGGTACCTCAAAGATATGTAATTGCTTCTGCCAAAGGTTGGCAAGGGCGTCTTCATAACCGGTCCAGTCGGCAAAGTTATGTTTGAAGGGCTCGAATATTTTCACCCAGGCTTCGCGGCGCTCCTCTGCGGTGTGGTCAGGATTAGTGTAGATCCAGTGTTGAAACTGATCGACTACGGCTACCCAGGGAAGAGTCTTCAGAACATCTTTCAGCTGGTCTTTTTTTGCGCGAACCAGGTCTTCAGGATTGCTAAAGAAGACGTCCCAGCGATCCATCGAGATAAGCTCCATACTCATAGACGCCAGCTCCGCCACTTCGGAGGGGAGGTGCTTGAAGTCGTTTAGCTCGAGATCGGCCGAAATAAAGGTGTGCAGAGCGTGGCCGCCTTCGTGGACCATTGTCGTGAGGTCGCGGAATGTATTAGCCGAGTTCATAAATATAAACGGAGCGCCTGTTTCGGCGAGAGGATAATTGTAGCCGCCGGGTGCTTTACCTTTCCTGCTTTCAACATCGAACAGGTTATTGGCTTGCATGATGCTCAGGCTTTCTCCGATATAAGGGTCTAGTCCTTTAAAGCACTCTACGGACTTTTGGATCAGTTCGGCTCCTGTTTCGAACGGTTTTAATGCCGGTTTGCCAGAGGTATCGACATCCATATCCCATGGCTTTAATGCTTCAAGTCCGAGCGCTTCCTGCCGTTTCTGAGCATGTGCTTCTAATACAGGAACGACCTCCCGTTCAATGGCTTCATGGAATTTATAGCAATCATGGGGCGTATAGTCAAAACGCCCCATAGCACGGAACATATAATCCCTGAAATTTTCGAAGCCTGCGTTCAGGGCCACCTGATGTCTAAGTTTTAAGAGTTCGTCAAACAGGCTGTCGAGCTGCTCCCTGTCTTCCAATCTTCTGGTGGCGATAGCCTCCCATGCGTTCTGTCTGAGAGCCCTGTCGGGATTCTTGAGGAATACGGAGGCTTGCTCAAGTGTATATTCTTTTCCGTCGATCGTGACGCTCATGGCTCCTGTAATCGACTGATACTTTTGTTGTTTAACCTGTATCTCCGTAAAAAGAGGAACGTTCTCTTCGCGGAACAGGTCGAGCGCATTCTTTATGCTCCTGATCAGGACATGGTATTTATCCTGATCCAGTTGTTCGGTAAAAGGGTTGTCAATAAACTTTTTATTCAGATCGTTTGCCAAAGGGGCAATTTTAGGCTCAATTTCGGTAGCAAAGTACTGAAAGTCTTTGAGCAGGCTTTCACTGGCCGTATCGCAGGTCATGCGGATATACCTCCATGCGAAATCTTCCTCGAGTACCGCTTCTAGTTCGCTGCGGTTCTGTAACCATCGTTCGAGCTCTACGACCGACTGGATTTCCCTCGCTTTTAGTTCGTTAAATAATGGCTCTATGTTTTCCCATTTTATCTCCAGGTTTTCGGGGACGTATGTTCTTGATTTTTTCTTAATGATCATGATCCTTCCAGATTTGATTAATACTCTGCTAAGTTAAACCAAATTCGGGTCATGTTGTTGTCAAACTCATTTAGCTTTATAAAACGTGTTTGCCAGGTGTTGTATTCCATCGCGATAGGACGTTGGATTTACAGAGAAGGCCTTTCCAAATTTAGACGAATCAACATTATAGTCGTACTCGTACTGGTAATACATTTCCACTGTCCCTTTTATTACCGGGTTGAACAATCCAAGGGTTCGCAGCATAAGATTGTTTACTTTCATAAAAGAAGGTTTTACCGAGAAGATATCAGCAGCGAGGTTTATAAAGTCGTAACCCTTCATTGCCGGAGCCGTAGGTAAATGCCAGATCTGATTGCCTGATTCGGGGCGCTGCCCAAGCAGGAAGACTCCTTTTGCTGCATCCGGAATATAAATGAAGGAGTGCAGCGTATCAGGGTTACCGAGCCATTGCGCCTTTTGTTTTTTTGAGTATTTATCCAGCACCATCATGTCGAAGAAGCTGTTCATAGAATCGGTCGCTCCATAGAAGTCAGCAGCGCGTGCTATGGTTGCATTGAGGTTTCCTGCCTTTACTTCGTCCATGAGTGCAGTAGCGATCTTTGCCCGCACTTCTCCCTTTTCGCTCGATGGATTGTATGGTGTTTCTTCTGTCATCGGGCCCTGAACACGACCGTACATGTAAACATTATCGAAAAAGATCAGTCGTGCGCCGCTTTCTTTGGTAGCGTCAATTACATTTTTCATTATTACAGGCCACTGCTCTTTCCATACTTCCTTATCATATTTAAGTCCGGCACAGAGGTAGATCACTTCGGATCCTTTTGTGGCAGTCAGGACCTCTTTAGAGTTTAACAAGTCTGCCCTTAACCATGTTGCTTTGTCGCTGATCGTCACCGGTCTCCGGCTTACCAGGCGTACCTGATCGTCGTTTTTTATTAATTCGAGAGCCAGCGCATTGGCCACCGGCCCTCCGGCCCCAAGTATTGTGTGCATAACTGATTTATTTAGTAATGCAAACTTACTAAAGCGCAGGTTGTGAAAACGTTAACAAAAGATAAGAAAATGCTTTTGTCTGCCAGGGATTATATGGCAAAAGAATGTGCGGGACTTACAACCCGTTTTCTGATGCGTGAAAGTGAAACGGGTGTGATGCCAAGGTAGTTCGCTATATAATGTTGAGGGATACGGTGGATTATATCCGATCCGCTTTGCAGCAACTGGAGGTAACGTTCTTCGGGCGTTTGGGTAACAAATGAGAATACCCTGTCTTCATAGCAACAGATAGTGGCTTCGGCGACCATACGGCCAAAACGCTCCATTTTCAAGTTTACACGTTCATCTGTAAGGAGCAGCTGAAGACTGGCGCCTGAAAAAACAATCATTTCGGTGTTCTCAAGCGCTTCGACGTGCAGAAGAGAGGGCTGATGGGTAAGAAAGCTTTTATAAGAGCTTACAAGATCGTTTTCAAGGCTGAAGTAGGTTGTTACTTCTTCTCCATCTTTTACATGAAAATAGCGGGCGGAACCTTTCAGAATAAAGCCTACCTCATTGCACACCCGGCCCGATTCAACAAAGAGCGCTTTCTTTCTCAGCTTCCTTAAAAACAGATGTTCAGAGAAAATACTCCATTCTTCGTTGTTAAAAGTCACAAAGCTGGTGAGGTAATCTCTGAATACGTTCAGTTGCTTTTCAGCAGGCTTTTCCATAATGAGGCGTTATCTGAAATAAATGTCGAGCAGAAAACAGACAGCGAAAATAACAGAGGCGATCCCGTTGGTGGTGCCGAAAGCGCGTCCAACCTTACTCAAGTCATCGGGTTTAACAAGACGGTGCTGGTAAATCAAAAGTAGGATAAAGAAGACGACTCCGGTAATATAAAATCCCCCTAAGGTGGTATAAAACATGGGTAGGGTTACAAAGATAACGCTTAATACATGGAGGAATGAAGATACAGCCAGCGCTCTTTTTCTGCCCAGCCATGCCGGAATAGAAAAGAGTTTTTCCTGTTTATCAAATTCATCGTCCTGGAGAGAGTAAATTATATCGAAACCACTTACCCAGCATACCACTGCCAGCGAAAAGAAGATGGGCAGCAGGGCGAACTCTCCCGTTACAACAAGGTAAGCGCCAATAGGGGCAAGGCCCAGACCGATTCCCAGTATCAGGTGGCATAAAGGCGTGAAGCGCTTGGTGAAACTATAACCCAAAACGACTGCGAGCGCCACGGGCGATAAATAAAAGCACAATGTATTAATAAAATAGGTGGTGAAAATAAACAGGACGCAGTTGGTGATAGTAAAAAGCAGCGCGTTTTTTGCGGGGATCTTACCTGCGGGGATATCCCTAATGGCAGTCCTCGGGTTCTTTGCATCGAAGTTGCGGTCGAGATACCGGTTAAAGGCCATCGCCGAGTTTCTGGCAAAGACCATACAGAGGATCATAAACGCGAGCTTCATCCAGTCGAACTGATATTCGGTGGTGCTTAAAGCCAGAAAAAAACCAATAAACGCAAAAGGCATTGCGAAGATGGTATGAGCAAAGAGTACGAGTGATAAATATTTCTTCACGTAAATTGTAAGTTGTAAGTTCTACGTTGTAAGTTATTAGCTTATCTCAAATCTTCCGTTTACCTCGTTAATAAACGCCAGGACGTCATCACGGCCTTCCTGATTTTCGGAGGAAGTAATAAAGTATTGCGGCACTTCTTCAAAGTACTCAAGGAATGCTTTCTTGAAGCCGTTCACGTTCTGAAGTGTCTTAACCTTGGATTGCTTATCGGCTTTTGTAAAAGTAAGGACAAACGGAATGCCATGCTCGCCCAGCCAGAAACAGAAGTCGAGATCTGCTTTCTGAGGTTCAAGCCTGCTGTCGATCAGTACAAAAACGCACTGCAGGTTTTCACGGTTTTTAAGATAATAGCGGATAAAGCGTTCCCACTCTTCGCGGCTCTTACGTGAAACTTTTGCATAGCCATAGCCGGGGAGATCGACAATATACCAGTTTTCATTGATCAGGAAGTGATTAATAAGCTGAGTCTTACCGGGCGTCTGCGAGGTTTTTGCAAGCCCTTTTTTATTTGTAAGCATGTTAATGAGCGAGGACTTTCCCACATTAGAACGCCCGATGAAGGCATATTCGGGCAACACCGGAGGAGGTAACTTCTCTGTTCTTGTATTGCTGCACTTAAATTCGGCTGATCGTATCTGCATTCCGGCAAAGTTATGAAAATGAAAGGTTATATCTTCATGGTGCTGCACAGAGCGCGACGGGAAATTTGTCTTTAAGGATACGTACTGCCGGTGGCAGGGAAATCGTTTGGACCGATTTTGCCTCTCTTCGGTGCACCTTGCCGCTTCCTCCTGTGCTTCTTCGGGAAAATACCGAAGAAGCACAGGAGGAAGACAAAGTATGGTCGCCAGATGGTGCCTTACCACGCAAAAGCATTTCAGAAGTGCGTGCGAAGCGGATATCCTTGCCCGGGATGTTAAAAAATATATTTTATAGCTAAAACGTTTTAAGTATTATATTTGACCTTAATTAATCAGTTTTTGTTCCCAACTTCTGTGTAAACTATGAAGTGGGGAGAGCTCCTAAGATGATGAATAGAATTAGAAATATTTCGGCTTTAGCTTCTCTTGTTTTGGTTATACTCTTTAAGACGGCATCAGTTTCTAATGCACAGACTAAAACTAACCTAACAAAGTACGTAAACCCCTTTATTGGTACGGCGCCTCTTACAGACCCGAAGATTTTAGGTTATACACTTCCTGAAGGCTGGCGGTCGTGGGCGGGACTGGTATATCCGGGTAGTTCATTGCCAAATGCAATGGTTCAGTTAAGCCCGATCACTGAATATGGCTCTGGTGCCGGTTATGAGTACGAGGATGATATGATCTATGGTTTCACTCATACCAACAAAGGGCACTGGAATCTTTGTAATATTCCCATCCTTCCGGTTTCGGCATCGGGAAGTTCGTCTGAAAAGTTCGGCTCACACTTCTCCCATAAGAATGAAAGCGCTTCGCCGGGGTTCTATCAGGTATTTCTGAGCGACTATAAGGTGAATGTTAGTCTCACTTCTACTTTGAGGTGTGGGTATCATAAATACGAGTTTGCCGATAATAAAGGCCGGCAGATTCTTTTTGATCTCGCTAAGGCTAATAATGGAGTTAACAATTGGAAAATTGAACAGGTAGGAACGAATGCGGTGCAGGGTTTTCAGGACGTGGGCGAGAAGATTTATTTCTATGCCGAACTGAATAACCCGATCAGCAAGCTGGAAAAGATTGGTGAGGGTACGCGCAGGGGCCGTGCCTTATTAAATATAAGTGATGGGAAGCAAGGTCCTGTTGAGTTAAAAATAGGTTTGTCGTTTGTGAGTGTTACGAATGCAAAACAAAATCTTCAGCAGGAAATAGGCGGAAAATCATTTAATGAAGTACTTAAGGCAGGTACGCAGACGTGGGAAACTTTTTTGTCGAAGATCCAGGTAAAGGGTGGAACAGAAAAGCAAAAGCAGTTATTGTATACTTCGCTGTACAGGGCAGTATTATGGCCAGCGTTAAGAAGCGATATAAACGGTGAATATACCGACGTTAAGGGAAAGGTTATAAAGGCCGACTTTAATTACTATACTGTTCCTTCCTTATGGGATACATATCGCAATAAGTTAGTGCTCCTGGCTATAACTTCTCCTAAAGTAACGGTTGATGTGATTAAATCGCTGAAGGACATGGGCGACAAAACCGGCTTTATACCTACATTCTTTCATGGGGACCATGCAGCATCGTTTATAGCTGGTTCTTACTTAAGAGGTTTAGATGGTTTTGATGTGAAGGGAGCTTATGAACTGCTGCTCCGGAATGCAAATATAGAGGGCGGTACCCGTCCGTTTATAAAGGAATATATCGAAAAGGGCTATATTTCAGAGCCTGATATCGCTGCTCCACATGTAGAAACGAAGGCGAAAGCGGGCGTCTCTAAAACCCTGGAATATGCGTACGACGATTACGCCCTTGCACAGATGGCCAAAAAACTTGGCGACACAGCCAATTATCGCGTGCTCATGCAACGATCAAAGAATTACAGGAACGTTTTTGATCCTTCGACGCGTTTTATGAGGGGGCGGCTGGAAAGCGGCGAGTGGGTAAAGAATTTTGATCCGCAGTATCCTTACTACGAGTACATGTATCGCGAGGCTAACGCCTGGCAGGTCTCTTTCTTTGCACCGCATGATATGAAGGGTTTGATTGATTTATATGGTGGAGAAAAGGGTTTTGAATCGAAACTTGATTCGCTTTTCTCGGTGCCCTGGAATCCGAAACATATTGCAAGAAATGTTGAAACAATGGTGGGGCAGTACTGTCATGGTAACCAGCCTGATCATGAAGCGCCTTTTGCTTATCATTTTATCGGGAAGCCCGAGAAATCGCAGAAGATGCTTGATTACATCATGAACAATCTTTACGGAATAGGAGAGGACGGACTGGCTTTATGTGGTATGGATGATGCAGGCGAAATGTCGTCGTGGTACGTATTCAGTGCTTTAGGCCTATATCCTTATTGCGCTGTTGACGATGAATACATCGTTACTGTTCCTCTTTTTGATGAGGTGAAATGGCAAACGGCCAACGGAAAAGTGCTTTCTATCAAGAAGGCAGGGAATGGCCGCAAGATGACCGGTATCACTGTTAATAAAGCGACCAATAAGGGTTATTTCGTATCACACGACCTGTTTAAGAAAGGCGGCGAAATAGTGATCAGCTCGGCTGAATAAGACCTATTTTTTGCGGACGTAAATATGCTTAAAGTGGTTCTTTCCGGTTTCCCGTTCGTCGATTTCGAACTGGTTCATGCTTCTTATGAGCGGCAGCATTTTTGAAAAGCCATAATTTCGCGGGTCGAAGTCGGGTTTCTTTTTTAATATCAGGTTGCCAAGTTCTGCCAGGAAGGCCCATCCGTCGTCGTCTGCAAGGTCGCTGATGCTGTCGGTAAATAGTTTGATCGTCCTGGGGTCGATCTTGCTTATCGGTGTATTGTTCGACGCAGTCTTGCTCTTCGATTCCTTCTTAGGGTCATTGTCGGCAGGGACGACCGTTTTCTGTTCAAGGATCTCAATATAGATGAACTTATCGCATGCAGTGATAAATGGATTTAATGTTTTCTTTTCTCCGATTCCGATCACTTTCATGCCTGCTTCACGCAGCCTGGTGGCGAGTCGCGTGAAATCGCTGTCGCTGGAGACGATGCAGAATCCGTCGACCTTGCCGGTATATAAAATATCCATCGCGTCGATAATAAGGGCGCTGTCGGATGCATTCTTCCCGGTTGAATAGCTGTACTGCTGGATGGGAGTGATGGCATTCTCCAAAAGGACTTTTTTCCAGCCGGAGACTGTCGGTTTAGTCCAGTCGGCATATATCCTTTTAAACGTTGGCGTGCCGTATTTCGCTATTTCTTCGAACATTTCCTTTACATTGGCATAAGGAACATTATCGGCGTCGATTAATACGGCTAATTTGAGGTCATTCTGGGAGTCCATCATTTTATCGGATCTGTTGTTTGTTTCTTCAGTAAATGTTTGTTGTCTTCATTGCTTTATTGATGAAGCGCCTGTAGCTGCAGGGCTATAGCCTGTAACAGGTCTTTATCAGGCATATTTTCTTTTTTGTCCATTTGTTCGGCACTGCTGATCGCCCGGTAATTACGCTCTTCGTCGGGTTCAAATATCACTTTAAAGCCACCGATGTCTACTTCTACGCGGTATGTATATCCGTAGCTGAAGATGCGTGTTTCAAATTTAAGGGATTCTCCCCGGTATTCAACAGGAAGCACTAAAAGGTCGTCCATTTAGCAAAGGTACCTGAATGGGTTGAAAGTTGAAAGTTGAAGGTTGAGGGTTCAGAGTTGAAAGTTGTACGTTTTAAGTTAAGGGTTGAGTGTTCAGAGTTTAAAGTTGAGTGTTGCTATTCTTTATTTTTCTCTTTCATGTTATAGATAATTGTCATCACTGCCATCGCAAAAATTGCCAGTATGAGGTAGCTGTAGCCAAGGTTGTGTTCGTCTTTGGCGGGTAGGAATTCGATAATTCCATAACTGAGGAGGGATACGATTACATACGTAATTCCGCCGGTGAGTCCGCTGGCGATACCGGCATTTTTAGGGAATTTGCCGAGGCAGAACGTAAAGTAATTATTAAAGGTATATCCCGCGGTTACATGGATTATAAAGGCGAAGAAGATCATAGAATAAAGATTTTCAATAAAGCTGATACTGATGATCATCGCTGCTGCAAAGGCTATCTGAAATCCGTGATTTATGAACATCTTTCTGAAGAAAGGACGGTTGATAGTGGCTTTGCCGGCAAAACCGCCGACCATCCATGCCAGTCCGAGGAACAGGGAGCTGTAGCCTGCTACTACCGGCGACAGTTTGAGATGGTGCTCTATGATGAAGGGCCCGGTCATGTTGTAAACCATTACCATGGTATAGGCAAGTCCAAGCATTACGATGCCCAGGCTGAAGCTCGATGTGCGGATCATCCGGGCATATACACCGGCTATGTTACCGAGGTGGAAGCTGGTAAAGTGTTTCAGCGTTTCTCCGCTATAAATGAGCTCAAGGATCACCATAATAAAGGCGAAGGCTGCAAGGAAATAAAAGTTCGACTCCCAGCCGAAATGTGTTTGCAGGTGTCCGCCTATAAACGGAGCTACAATGGGGCCAGTAGACCAGATGATTGAAAAAAGACTTAAATAGTGTTTTAATTTCTCTCCACTAAATACATCTACAAAATATGCTCTTTTCCCCACGATGATGATGGCCGTGGTGATACCATGAATCACTCTCATGAAATATATAAGATAGATATTATGAGTAGATGCGATGACGAGACTTGCAATGCCGAATATGACGAGTGAAACGAGACAGAGTTTATATCTTCCGAAGCTATCGAGGATGCTTCCAACAAACAATTGGGACACTCCGTAGCTGATGAGAAAAAGGCTCAGGCTAAGCTGTACCTGTATACTGCTTACTCCCATCGAAGCGGCCATTGATGGCAAAGAGGGGAGGTATACGTCGGTAGCAAAACCAGAGAGGGGAAGTAAGGCAAAAGCGAGGAATGTTGATATGTCCTGATTCTTTTTCTTTAACGTTTTAGTTTTTACTGTGTTTGTGATCATCTGCTTTGCCCGTGCTCTTTTCGTTTGCTATGTTTTTCGGCAATCTGCCTCTGTTTTTTTGGAAGGCACAAAAGTAGATTTTTCCTTCAGCCTTTCCTGAGCGAATCAAACAGCGTTGTGTAAAAAATGATTATTCTTTCGGTCGGGAAAAGTATCCGGCAGCCATCGGATCTGTCGCTGAAATATTTGGTTTGTATTTTTTTTAATCCTACCTTTGCCCCCTAATTAACAGATGGTTTAACGCTTTAATACTATTCAGGTAATGTATTTAAGTAAAGAGAAAAAGGCAGAGATTTTTGCCAAACATGGCAAAGGCGCCGAAGACACAGGTTCTGCCGAAGGCCAGGTAGCATTATTTACAACTCGTATTGCTCATTTAACAGGGCATTTGAAGAAAAACAGGAAAGATTTTTCTACTCAGTTAGCACTTCAAAAATTAGTTGGTAAACGTCGTGCATTGTTATCTTATTTATATAAGAAAGACATTGAAAGATATCGTGCTATCATCAAAGCATTAGAATTAAGGGATATCATTAAAACTATCAAATAATTCTTTTTTTTAAAAATTAAAAGCCATCTCATCCGGGGATGGCTTTTTTAGTTTAATTTAGCAAACAAAAAGTCTAAAATAAATTATTGATGTACTTCTAAAGACGAAAGGTACATTGCAATGAACACAAGATGAGTTACAATTTAATTAAAAAGTCGTTCGATTTAGGCGATGGCCGTACAATCGAAATCGAGACAGGCAAGCTGGCCAAACAGGCTGACGGTTCTGTCGTGGTAAAAATGGGTGATACAATGCTCCTGGCTACAGTTGTATCGTCTAAAGAAGCAAAAGAAGGTGTAGATTTCCTGCCCCTGTCTGTTGACTACCAGGAAAAGTATGCAGCTACCGGACGTATTCCGGGTGGTTTCCTTCGCCGTGAGGCACGTTTATCAGATTATGAGGTATTGATCTCACGTTTGGTTGACCGCGCACTGCGTCCGATGTTCCCGGAAGATTATCATGCTGAAACGCAGGTGATGATCTCCCTGATCTCTGCTGATAAAAATATCATGCCGGATTCATTAGCCGGACTTGCTGCTTCTGCAGCGCTTGCGGTTTCTGACATTCCGTTTAACGGCCCTATATCTGAAGTAAGGGTTGCAAAGGTTGATGGAAAGCTTGTAATTAACCCTTATATGAGCGATCTGGAACGTGCTACCCTCGAGTTTATCGTTGCTGGTTCAGAAAACGATATCGTGATGGTGGAAGGCGAGTGCAGTGAGATCTCTGAAGAGGAAATGGTTGAAGCGATTGAATTTGCACACCGGGCCATAAAGGTACAGGTGCAGGCGCAGCGCGAACTGACTGAAGCTACAGGAAAGACTGAAAAACGCGTATACTCTCATGAACACAGTAATCCTGAATTAAAGGAACGTGTGTATGCTGCAACGTATCAGAAAGTATACGAAATTGCTAAATCGGGTTCTGCAAAACACGAGCGTTCTGAAAAATTCGAACAGATTCAGAATGAGTTCATCCTTACACTGGGTGAAGAAGTTGATGATGTTACGAAATTCCTTGCAAAGAAATATTTCCATGATGTACAGTATGACGCTGTCCGTAATCTGGTTCTTGACGAAGGAATCCGATTGGATGGCCGTGATGTACGCACCGTACGTCCGATCTGGAGTGAAGTAGGATATTTGCCTGCTGCACACGGTTCTGCTGTATTTACCCGTGGCGAAACCCAATCACTGACTACAGTGACACTGGGAACGAAACTGGATGAGCAGATGATTGACGGAGCCTTTATCAATGGTTATCAGAAATTTATCCTGCATTACAATTTCCCTGGCTTTTCGACAGGTGAAGTTCGTATGAACCGTGGCGCCGGTCGCCGTGAAATCGGCCATGGTAACCTGGCTCAGCGTTCATTGAAGAAAGTTCTTCCTGAAGGTGATGATAATCCGTATACAATCCGCGTAGTTTCTGATATCCTTGAATCGAATGGTTCGTCGTCTATGGCAACTGTTTGTGCCGGTACACTGGCGCTTATGGACGCAGGGGTTAAATTAAAGGCTCCGGTTTCTGGTATCGCAATGGGTTTAATTACCGATGAGAAAACCGGAAAATATGCTGTATTAACCGATATCCTCGGCGATGAGGATCATTTAGGTGACATGGACTTCAAGGTAACCGGTACTGAAAATGGTATTGTTGCCTGCCAGATGGACCTTAAGATCAACGGGTTGAGATGGGAAGTTTTAAGAGGTGCGTTAGAACAGGCTAAGGAAGGCCGTCTTCATATCCTGAACGAAATGAAGAAGACTCTTGCTGAACCACGTACTGACTTGAAACCTCACGCTCCGCGTATCGTAGTGCTTAAGATAGACAAAGAGTTTATCGGCGCGGTAATCGGACCAGGTGGTAAGATCATCCAGGAAATGCAGCGCGAAACGAATACTACGATCACTATCGAAGAAAAAGATAATCAGGGTATCGTTAGTATCTTCGCTCCGGATAAAGATGCAATTGACAGTGCGGTAAGACGTATTAAAGGCATCGTAGCTAAACCGGAAGTTGGAGAGATCTACGAAGGTAAGGTGAAATCGATCATGCCTTTCGGCGCTTTCGTTGAGATCCTTCCTGGCAAAGACGGATTACTTCACATTTCTGAAATAGACTGGAAACGTTACGAAACGATGGACGGTATATTCCAGGTTGGTGACGAAGTTCGTGTGAAACTTCTGGATGTAGATAAGCAAGGCAAGCTGAAGCTTTCCAGAAAAGCTCTTCTGCCAAGGCCTCCAAAGCCTGAAGGTAAACCGGCTGGCGAGTAATAGCTGAAGTTTACTGAATAATAGAACATTAAAGGTTGTTTCGCGATATCGTGAAGCAACCTTTTTTTGTTTGATGCCTGAACTGATTTCTTATTAGTCTGCCCCTTAAATTTTCTGTATTTCCTTCTTTGTCCTGCTGGTTTTTATTTTGTAGCTTAGTAATTACTAACGATATAGTAACTAACCAGAAATCTAAAGCTTATGGGGTAGCCTCCACTATCCTAACATTAATCGCAAAAACCAATGAACTAATCATGAGAAAAACATTTTATTCTTCCGTGAAATCTATTCTTGTCAGCTTATTAATAGTTCACACAACTGGCTTAAATAGCTTGAAAGCTCAAGTAAAGGCGAACAAAACAACGCCGATTGAAAGGGCGGCGCAGCTAAGCTTAGCAAAGGCTGTTGAAACTGACATGAAAAATCTGGATCTCCATAACAAGTTTATCAGGAGCTTTAGGGGAAAGAATCAGCTTCTCGATTCGCAGTATGTTGTATGGGCGGCCAAATATCCATATATCAGGGAGGTGCCATTTGCCATAGGCCGGTATTATGCCAATCTGGAATTACCTCAGGCAAGGGACTGGTTATTTCGTGTCGTTAAAATCGATTCTCTTATGGCCGAGGCCTGGGTTTTATTATCATATGATGCCGTCAGAAGGGGAGATAGAAATCTGGAGCAGGATTATTTATTGAAGGCGTTAAATACCGGTAACGCAACATCAAAAGACTTTTTAAACTACGCGTATTACTATAAAAACAAGGATCAGGAGAAATTTCACACGCTGCTATCGGAGTTGATTCAAAAATTTAAGGGGGATCCTAACAGCGCATGGGCTCTGTCGTTAATTGCGCAGGACACTCAGGATAAGCAGAAAAAGAAAGTTTTGTACGACAGCTTATATAATGAATATTCGGGTGCAAAGTTCTCCGAAGCAGAATCTGGATTGTCATTGTATTTTCTCGAGCTTTTGGATGAAGACCCCCGGGCTGCGCATTTGTTGGTGCGGAAGATTCTGAATGACGGAAAGCTTAAGAAGTGGTATTGGGTGGATAAAGAAAGGGTTGCCCGTCAGTTTTTCACAGTAGATTCTTTGCTTCTGGCTGGTGATTTGAGTCAGGCCTCCAAAGTGGCAGATTCAATAGACTTGATGGATCCTCACAAGGCAGAGCATATTATGGCAGAGGAAAGCCTCTTGTTGTTGAAGGCGAAAGTGAATAAGTACAATAATTTATTGAAGGCTGCCTATGACAGCCTTATTCTCTACTATAGTAAGAAGCCGTCTGATAAGGTTTTTTCTGCGTTATTAGCTAATGCAGGAGACATGAATATTTCGAAGGACAGCCTGTACATAGATATTTGGAAAATAAGGGATAGCCTGTCTAAACCTGCTACGGATTTTAGTCTCGTTAATTTTCTCGATGGACAGAAGGTATCGTTGAGTGATTTAAAAGGTAAAGTAGTATTGCTGACTTATTGGTTTCCAGGCTGCGGCCCCTGCCGCCGTGAGTTTCCTTTTTTTGAAAAAGCTGTCGGGAAGTATGCGGAAGATATAAAATACGTCGGTATCAACCTCATAAATAAACAGGACGACTATGTTGTTTCTTATATGAAATCTTCCGGATATACTTTCATTCCTTTGCAGAACGATCCGAAATGGGATAAAGGAACATTATATGCTTCAGGGGCACCGGTGAATTTTCTGATAGATCGCCAGGGGAGGATAGTATTCTCTCAGTTTTTTATTAATGAAGAGAACTATGATATGTTTGAGACGATGATCGCTGAGATGATAGATAGAGGCTGATACTGAAGTAATCTTCGACTCTATAATATATGAATAGGCTTTTCCTATACCTGCGGACGATAGAATTTCGTAAAAATTTCCTACTAGCTATCCTATCCGTAATTATCCTTATTGTGTCAGTATTCTTTGCACTTAGAAGTTATACAAGGCATGGTGAATCCTTACCTGTTCCTGATTTAAAAGGCTTGAAAATTGAGGAGGCTGTGGCTTTGTTAAGAGACAGGGGACTCAGGTATTCCATTGATTCTCTCTACATTGCTGACTTGCCTGGAGGGACTATCACAGAACAGGATCCCGCCCCTAATACTACGGTTAAAGCAAAGCGTACCATTTATTTAACTGTAGTAAAAAAGCACCCGCCCGATATCAGCTTCCCCGATATAGAAAATAAACCGCTCGAGGAAGCGAAGGCAATACTTCTGAATGCCGGTATAAAGATTGGAAACATGACTTATAGGTCGCATGTCTCACTAAATACTGTTCTCGGAGCATCACTGAATGGGAAATTTGTTCATGCCGGCGATGTCGTACCTAAGGGTGTCAGTATAAATCTCACGCTGGGTGATGGCAAAGGTGATGCCGAAGTCGATATTCCGAATCTGATCGGCCTGACTCTCAATGAAGCGCGTCTTGCCGCATCCGGAGGTAGTTCTTCATTAAGTATTGGAGAGGTCATTTACGAAGGTTCTATAGCGGATACTTCAAAGGCCGTAATTATCAGGCAAAACCCGGTTGCCAGTGACACTTTAGTTCAGATTCCGATAGGAAGCCGAATTAATATCGTACTTTCTCAATAGTATTTGTCGCAGCCTTTCAAAAGAATCGGAATCTATCTTTGTATACTGTGCGATGGCAGCAATAATAATAGTTACTTCTGAAGTAAGTGTATTTGGGTATCGTTATTAGCGGTTAAAAAATGAGTAGTTCATGCTTGTTTAGTATTTTAAGGGCTAAGCAAGAGTCAGTTTAAATACAATAGTAATGCTAAAGGCAGGTATTCTTTAAGTTCTTCGCGCAGGAGTTTAAGGGCCTGCTGGATGCGGTAGTCGACTGTTTTAGGTGAAACATTGAGCTTTAATGCAATATCCTTATAAGTCATATTTTGAAACCGGTTCATTTCAAAGGCTACTTTGTATGATTCGGGAAGCGCAGATATTGCAGTCTTTAACCGTTGTTTAAGTTCCTCGAAAATGTAGAAGTCGGGATCGTTGAATGTGCCTAACATTTCAGCCTGCAGAATATTGTCCCTTTTCTGCTTTACCTTGTTTCTATTGATTAAGGTGATGCATTTATTTCTTACGGATCGGAATAAGTAGTTTTGGACAGAAGTATCGACTGTTGCGTTTTTCCTGTTTTCCCAAAGCCATAGCATGATGTCCTGAACGATTTCTTCGGCATCTTCCATGTCTACAAATTGTGCTGCATAGGCGCATAATTTCGGATAATATCTTATGAACAAGGAATCAAATGCACTATAGCTTCCCTTGCAGATGGCTTTGTAGAGTATTTCGTCAGTCTGAATCGTTGCTTTTATCACCGTTATAAAAGGATGCTGAAACGCATTGTATCTCAAATATAAGCGATAATTTTTTAAGGAAACGCGCGTTCTGCGTTTAAAAGCTGTTTTTTTGGGGAGTAACCTTTTGATAATTAGTCGCGTTCTTTTGCATCTGAAAAAAAAGAATAAAAATCACCTGTCTGTTTAGGACATTTTCTTTGTCGTTAGTCATATATACATTGAATGCACAAAAATGACCGGAAGTCCAGACATAAATGAATCAACACTTATCCGTTACTTTTCAAATGAGTTAACAGAAGAGGAAAGAAAAGAGGTAGAGGACTGGATCGCTCTTTCTGATGAAAACAGGAAGGCTGCGAGAGAGGTGTACTACATCATTGCAGCCGGGGACGCTTTTTCGGTAATGAATACTGTCGATACGCGGGGTGCACTTCGTAAGGTAAGGGAAAGGATGCACATCCGGGAAAGAAAAACTACCCCTGTTGCTCTTTTTTATTTTCAACGTGCGGCGGCTATATTATTTATTCCGCTTATTGGTGCCTTATTATACCTTCTGTTCTTTAAGATGGAAAAGTATGGTCAACAGTTTGTTGAGGTGAGGACAAATCCCGGGATGGTTACAAAAATTACACTTCCCGACAGCTCGAAAGTTTGGCTGAATTCAGATTCCTATATCAGATATCCGATGAGTTTTGAGGAAGGGCAACGAAAGGTGGAAATATCGGGGGAGGCGTTCTTCGATGTAGAAAAAGACGCAGAGCGTGAATTTGTTGTCGCTACATCGGAGGGTGTGGATATAAGAGTGCTGGGAACGCAGTTTAATATAGAAGCGTACAAAGGAATGGAGAATATTTCTGCAACGCTTTTAACCGGTAAGATAAATTTAGTTTATACCAACAATGAGAATAAGAAGGCAGGAGTGCTGTTAAATCCGAACCAAAAAGTTGTATTTAATAAATCGCAGGCAACTGTTAAAATGTATACCGTGGATGTGAGTCCCGATATTGCCTGGAGAGACGGGAAGATCGTTTTTCATAATACAGCATTAAGTGATGCTTTAAAGATGCTTGAGAAACGCTTTAATGTAAAATTCAGAATACTTAATCCGGGGCTGAAAGAGAATTACTTTACAGGTACGTTTGTTAATCAGCAATTGGAAAATATTCTCAAGCATTTTGAACTGTCTTCGAATATCAGATATCGTTATATTAAACCGAAGCCAGCGGAAACCACTAATACAATTATTGAAATTTACTAACCACTAAAGGATGAACATGAAGCATACCAAGACATGACATGAAAAACATACAGGAAAATATTGGCGTATTTCCCTGTATGTAAACAGATCAGACTTGACTGTAACCAAGTCTTAAACCTATTTTTTTACTTGTAATCATTCAAATTTATGGATAAAAATTTTTATGTCCAATGCTATTGGATTGTAAAAACAGTACGGCTAACCAATCTAAAAATACCACTACACATGAAGCTGTTTTTTTTCGCAATATTTCTCTCTGTTTGTATTGCAAACGCTGCTACGAGTTACGGACAGCTGATAAGTTTGAAAGAGAAGGACCGGAGAGTAGAGGATGTTCTGAAAAAGATAGAGGAACAGACCGGTTATACCTTCTTCTATAACACCAAACAGTTTGATATTAACAGAAAGATTAATCTGACGGTTGACAGAAAGGACGTATTTAAAGTTCTTGATGATCTGTTCAGGGGGACTCGTATATCGTATACGGTACTTAATAAGAGTATCATTCTTTCAAATTTGCATTATGCAGATGCCGAAAGATCCGGAGCAGTTTCAGAACAAGCATTTCAGGACAAGGTAATAAAAGGAATTGTTACCGACAGTAAAGGGGAGCCTGTTATTGGAGCAACTGTGAGGATAGAAGGATCGGCAAAAGGTACTTCAACCGACATGAACGGAAGGTTCACCATCACAGCGAACATAGGTGCAATACTTAAAATTACCTATATGGGTTTTTTACCTGTGGAAATCCCTGTTACGAGGGATATCCCTGCTTTGCTTCGAACAGAGCTTCGTGAAGATCTTCGCCAGCTGGATGAAGTGGTAGTGGTAGGATATGGGGTACAAAGGAAAAGTGATGTAACCGGGGCTATTTCGTCCGTTTCATCCAAGAAGCTAAATACAATTCCCTCTACCAGTCTCGGAGAAATGTTGAGGGGGAACGCAGCAGGTGTCCAGGTAACTATGAGTAATGCAGCACCAGGCGGAAGCTCGTCTATTCTCATAAGAGGGCGCCGGTCGTTATCTGGAGATAATGCTCCTCTTTTTATTGTAGATGGTGTTCCAATGGCGAGTATTGATGATGTCAATTCGAACGATGTTCAGTCCGTAGAAGTATTAAAGGATGCATCGGCTCAGTCTATTTACGGGGCGCGTGCAGCCAACGGGGTTATTCTGGTAACTACTAAACGGGGTGTTTCGGGTAAAGCCAAAGTAAGTTATAGTGGTTACGCGGCATCACAAAGTCTGAACCGGAACTTTGAGTTTTACAATGGTGAAGAGTGGGCGGCATACAGGAAGGAAGCTTTTTATAATGCTAACGGTTATTATGATGAAACGGAAGCATTCAGGGGACTGATGCTGGATGCTTTGAAGTCAGGAGAATGGGTTGACTGGGAAAAACTAATGCTTAATCCGGCCTGGCAGCATAAACACGATGTATTTATTCAGTCGGGGAATGATAAAACTAAGTATGCACTTGGTCTTGGGTATTTTAGTCAGGATGGGATGGTGCTTAACTCAGACTTTGAACGATTGACGGGACGTCTGAATGTCGACCAGAAATTATCAAAGAATGTAACGGTTGGCTCTAATATTTCTTTTATGAAATCGTGGAAAAATACAGCCGACGGAACGTTCAACTCCTTTATCACCATGCCTCCGCTTGCTAAAGTATATAATGACGACGGGTCCTTGCGTGAAGATGTAACAGAAGCCGGAGAATCACATTATAATCCCCTTTGGAATATAAATAATTCGGAGAACAAAAGTGAGACAGAAAGATTGCTGATTAATGTTTTTGCGGATATAGCACTTGCCAAAGGCACATCATACCGGGCAAATGCCAGTATAAGTAACAGAACTGTTCATGGTAATACCTATCAGGGTGTCAACCATACAACCGGCAGGAATAACGACGGTCGTGCAACGGTTTCAACCAGCTTTGCAAATGATTACCTGTTCGAAAACATCTTCAACTTCAAGAAAGATTTCGGTAAGGTTCACCAACTCGACGCCACGCTGATGCAAAGCGTGAATGTTATAAAATGGAAAAATATCGGTTTGAATGGTACTGGTTTCCCGAATGACGATCTTTCATACAACGGAATTGGCTCGGCTTCTGAATACGGAAGTCCATCCTGGGAACTGTCTGATCGTAAACTGCTCTCTTATCTCGGGAGACTCAGATATAATTTCATGGGAAAATACCTGTTTACAGCGGCCATGAGAATTGACGGATCGTCTGTATTCGGAAAAAATAATAAATATGGTTATTTCCCGTCGGCTGCTTTTGCCTGGCGTGTAAAAGAAGAGCCGTTTTTGAAGGAATCAGTATGGATATCTAATTTAAAACTGCGCCTGAGTTACGGACAGGTAGGTAACCAGGGTGTAACTCCCTATACCACCCTTGGTCTGGCCGATAAATATCTTACGGAATTTGGTAATTCCACGGCAATAGGCTATCTCCCGGGAAGTGATCTTTGGAACCCGAATCTGAAATGGGAAACATCCACATCGGCAAATGCCGGACTCGATTTCGGATTCCTTAGAGAGCGGATCAGCGGGGCGTTCGAGTTTTATGATACCCAAACCACCGACCTCCTCGTAAGCCGGTCGCTTTCCAGAACTTCCGGATACGCTAACCAGATGGTCAACCTTGGTCATGTACAAAACCGTGGGGTTGAACTTTCTCTGAATTCGGTAGTGGTCGATAGTAAGAGTTTTTCATGGAATGTTAATCTTTCGTATACGCAGAATTGGAATAAGATAAAAAAGATCAACGGAGAGGTTGATAATACCGGAAAGCCAAAGGACGATATCAACAACAACTGGTTTATTGGTAGTCCGATCAATGTTTATTATGATTATGCGTTCGATGGAATATGGCAAAAGGATGTTGATATTGCAAGTTCATATATGCCTGCGGCAACACCGGGAAGTATAAGGGTTAAAGATGTGAACGGTGATCATCAGATATCGGCCGACGACAGGATCATAATGCAGCGTGATCCTGAATGGATAGGGACCCTCGGGACGACTCTTAACTGGAAAGCTTTTGATCTGGCTGCAGATTTGCTTGTGTCGCAGGGCGGAATAATATATAATCCCTACCTGGCGACTTTTGAAACAGGGGGGGATATGACGGGAAAACGAAACGGAATAAGAAGAAACTACTGGACTCTGAATAACCCTTCGAACGAGGCGCCTGCTCCGAATATGACCCAGCAGCCTGCTTACATCGGCGCGCTGGCCTATGAGGATGCGTCGTATATACGCCTGAGAAATGTAACGCTTGGCTTTAATGTACCCGTGACGTTCGCAAGAAAATTACGTACAGAGAGTATCCGTATTTACTCGACTTTAACGAATTTCTGGACAAAATCAGATGTTCATGCCTATGGTCCTGAACAGAATCCGGGTGATTATCCGGAACCCAAAACACTGTTGTTCGGATTAAATGTCTCATTCTAATTTACATATTATGAAAAAGAAATTTACTGTAGCGTGGTTGTTCGTCTTTCTGTTTGCGTCGTGCTCTGATTTTCTTGATGAGCAAAATGAGACAAGATATTCTGCAGAATATATTTACAGCACTCCTGAAGGTTTGAAGCTTGCCACGAATGCTCTTTATGCACTGCAGCGGTATTATGCCAACGACACTGAGAACGCCACCATTTTTGCTCTTGAACGAGCTACAGACCTTGCCGTAACAAACGGGGGAACCGGTAATTTTTTTGGAACTTATGATCCTAATTTTCTTAAACCGTCCGCTTCTCAGGTTGGTTTCATGTGGAGTACGATGTACCAGATCATAGGGAAAGCCAACGAGATCATTAATGCTTCAAAAGAAATGGAAGACTCGCCTTCCCTTAGAGAAACGGTCGCTGAAGCGAGATGTTTCAGGGCACAGTCGTATTTCCTGCTGTACCGGACTTTCGACCGCATCTGGCTGAATACGACACCAACTACCCCTGAAAATGTTAACGACCCGCGAGAGTACTATGCGGCATCGCAAAAGGATGTTTTTGACCTTATCTATTCGGATCTGAATTATGCAATAGAAAATCTGTCATGGACATCCTCTGAACCGGGACGATTTAATCAGGCAGCAGCCCGTCATATGAAAGCTAAGGCAGCCATGTGGATCAAAGACTGGACTACCGCTTTAAACGAAGCAGAACAAATAGATAAATCGGGTAAATTTCATCTTGTTAATGCTGAGAATGTTTTCAACGCTGCCGACCTGAATCATGAGGAATCTCTGCTTGTGCAGCAATGGAGTAAGAATCCCGGAGGAAATCTTTCGGAAGCTACCCCTAAGGGAAATTATTTTGCGGCCTACTTTATTGCTCAATACCGTACTGAAATTGGGGGTACTGCCGAGTATGCCTGTTCGTATGAAAACTGGGGATATACATATGGACGATGTTTACCGAGTCCTTACCTGTTTTCCTTGTATGATAAGGCTAAAGACAAACGGTATACAACCTACTATGTACATCAGTATAAGAACACAACCAATAGTCCAATAGCATATGGATCGGTCAATGTTGCGCCGGGAAGCTATTTCCCACTTTATAAAAGTGGCAAGATTAACAGAAATGTGTATCCCGGATGTGTAAAATATGGAGATATATGGACCCGGACTCCTTCTGAAACGAGAGGATATAAGGATGTAATTCTTTATAGGCTTGCCGAAACTTACATTATAGGAGCCGAAGCAGCTTTAATGAAAGGGGACCAGGCATTAGCAAAATATTACTACAATAAAACCTGGGAAAGAGCAGGTAACGATAAGTTTACCGGTGTTCTTACTCTGAAGGATGTTATTGACGAGCAGGCAAGAGAGCTCGCATTTGAGGGTGACAGGTGGTATTTTTTAAAGCGCCTTGGAATTCTGATAGAACAAGTACGAAACTATGCCGGCGATCCGGAAATTTCGGCGTCTATAGCCGGACGTACTAACCTTCCTGCCAACCCTCATTTTGTAAGGTGGCCGATACCGGAAGCTGAAGTTATTAACATGGGAGCTGAAAACTTCCCGCAGAATGCGGGATACAACTAAAACACATTTTATTTATGACAAAGAAACTAATACTGATCATATTTTTCCTGGGAGTGGTCTGGTTGCCGCGTACAATAGCGGGCGCCGGTTTGTATGATATCTGTGTATACGGCGAGTCGGCCTCAGGAGTGATAGCTGCGGTTCAGGGCGCCCGCATGGGAAAGAAAGTGGTACTTATTTCTAAGAATCGACATGTTGGCGGATTGGCTACGTCGGGTCTTACCGCTACCGATATGAACCGGAATGATCTCGTTGGAGGTATAACACAGGAGTTCTATAAAAAAATATACTCCCATTATCTTAATCCTGAGGCCTGGAAGAATCAGGACAGGGACTCGTTCATGACATCTACACTGAAAAGGACTTATAGAGGGAAAAATGACGAACGTGGTATGCAATGGGTCTATGAATCATATGTTGCAGAGCAGATTATGATAGGAATGCTTAAGGATGCCGGTGTCGAAGTGTTATATAACGAACGGCTCAATCGTAAGAAGGCTGCGATGAGAGAGGGAAATAAAATAAAAAGCATACTTCTTGAAAGCGGTAAGATAATCAGCGCGAGGATGTTTATCGATGCGAGCTATGAAGGTGACTTACTTGCCAATGCCGGTGTTTCTTATATAGTAGGCCGGGAAGCAAATAGTCAGTATAATGAAACCTTCAACGGAATTCGCGTGAACTATGATCAGGGGAGGGATATGTCGTCGATTAATCCTTATGTAAAGGAAGGGAAGCCGGAGTCGGGACTGTTGCCTTATATTACTCCACAGCTCTGGGGAGAGCAGGGAGCTGCTGACAAAAGGGTACAGGCTTATTGCTACCGGTTAACTCTAACCAATGATCCCCGGAACAAACGTATTATCAGGAAACCGAATAACTATCAGCCACTTTGGTACGAACTGCTGGCCCGTCAGTTAAGAGCTGAACCTGAGACGAAGCTTGAACAGATCATTACTCTGACCCCAATGCCGAATAAGAAAACGGATACAAACCATCTTGATTTTTTTGGAGCCAGTTATGATTACGCCGAAACAGATTATAAAACACGGGACGTAATAGAGAGGCAGCATAAGGATTACGCATTAGGTATGCTCTGGTTTCTGGCCAACGACAGGCGGGTACCGGAACATATTCGGCTTCAGATGCGTGAATGGGGATTACCTAAGGATGAGTTCAGTGATACCGATAATTTTCCCTATCAGATCTATGTAAGAGAGGCACGTCGTATGGTGGGCTCTTTTATAATGACCGAGAAAAATGTGATAAAAAACGGACGGGTACCGGCTGAACATTCAGTGGGGCTTGGTTCATACGCCCTTGACTGCCATTATGTATCGCGCCTGCTGGATAAAGACGGAAAGCTGAAGAATGAGGGTACGATCTTTTCACCCACTGTTCCTTATACAATCAGTTATTATTCAATTGTTCCGAAGGAGGAAGAGTGTGCCAATCTGCTTGTCCCTGTATGTATGTCAGCTTCGCATGTTGCTTACAGCTCCATTCGAATGGAACCGGTATATATGATCCTCGGGCAATCAGCCGCGACTGCTGCCTGCATTGCCATTGACTCGGGACTTCCGGTGCAAAGAGTATCCTATGATGTGTTAAGAGACAGATTATTAAAAGACGGCCAGCTCTTACTGACCCCTGAAAAAGATAAAGAATGAAGACGTTAAAATGCCTGCTCCTGTTCAGTTTTGTTTGTACAGGGCTTTTATCATCATGTAAAGAAGATGATTATGTCATACCCAAAGCTTCGTTTGAAGAGGTCGAGGGAGCTTCTCCGGCTAAAGCAGAGCTTGTAAAGGAGAGCGGAAAATGGAAAATGACTGTTAATGGAAGGGACTTTTATATAAAAGGTGTAGCCAGCAATAATTTTTATACAAATGCCGCGCTTTATGGCGCTAACACAATCCGTACATACGGTGTAAGTGACCAGAGCCGGCTAATCCTCGATTCAGCCTATCATGCGGGCTTGTTCGTTAATTTTGGCTTATATCTGAAACGGGAAACAGATGGCTTTGATTACAATAATGAAGTTGCTGTGAAGGCTCAATTTGAAGAAATGAAGGCTGCTGTGAACCGGTTTAAGGACCATCCGGCTCTTTTGGTGTGGTCTATCGGAAATGAAGCCGAAGCAAGCTACACGAATACTAAATTATGGGACGCTATGAATGATATCGCGGAAATGATCCACGAGATTGATCCTAATCATCCTACTACAACAGCACTGGCATCATCGAATGTAGAGCATATTAAGAATATCATGGAAAAGGCGCCTGAAATCGATATCCTTTCGGTTAATTCTTATGCACCTAATTTGCCCGGTGTGCTTTCCAATATTCGTTCGGCAGGTTGGACGAAACCGTATTTGATCACTGAATTTGGTCCAAGGGGAACCTGGCAGATGAGTCCGGAACCGACGAGGGTATTACCCTGGGGCGGCCTGGTAGAACAGACAAGCAGCGAGAAGGAAGCAATTTACCTTGATTGCTATCAGAATTATATTGCAGCGAATAAGGATAACGGATGTCTTGGCTCTTTTGTTTTTCTATGGGGATATCAGACTCATGGAGAAGTTTTAAACTGGTATGGGTTATTCGATAAGCGGGGCTTTACCTATCCGGCCGTTGATGCAATGCAGTATGTGTGGACCGGGCAGTACCCGGTAAATCGTGCTCCTGTTATCGCCACGAGGAATGATGTTCTGATGAACGGGCTGAAGGCTGAAGCGGCAATAACGGTCAGTAAGACTTCTTCCAATACGGCTGTTGTTACAGCTTCAGATCCTGATGGAGATCCTCTGACTTACGAATGGATGATCATGAAAGAAGGAAGTGCAGCATCTGATGGTAGTTTACCGGCGGGGATATCAGGACTTATTGACGATAATACTAAAAATTCAATCACATTTAAGGCGCCATCCGAAACTGGTGCTTTCAGGCTGTACGTATTTGTACGAGATGCGGGTCATGAAAAAGTTGCAAGTGCGGTAATTCCATTCCTGGTTCAATAAAATGCTCTAAAAGATTGTAGATATGAAAATATTGAAATTAACGACGGGATTGTTATCCTGTCTTATATTTTTTGTTTTTTCTGGTTGCAGCAAAGATGATGAGATTGCTGAACCGAAAGCCAAAGTTTCTTTTCGTTATGAAACGACAGGGAATGTCCCTTTGCTGGCGTATCCGAATGACGAATTGACGATTGAACTGAATATAGCGTCGTCATCGGATGTCCGCAAAGTTGTGACGATGTTAGACGGAGAGGAGATTTCGGGCAGCAGCAGGGAGTATACAGCCGGAACTTCCAACACCACTTATAGTACTTTATATAAAGTCAAAACAGAAGATGTAGGGAATACCTTACTGTTTGTAGTAGCAAGTTTCGACAGCGAGGGGAACAAAGGAACGAAGGAATTTCCTGTGTATATTCAATCAGCTAAGCCTAATATAAAAATAACTATTCCGGAAATTGCTCCCGAGAGTATTCCTTCCAATGAAGTAGTTATATTCGATATTTCTGTGACGTCGGATATTGCACTGAAGAGTATAAAGACCTATCTCAATAATACAGAACTGGAAGGCTTGAGTAAAACGTCGTTCAGTGATCCTAACAGTGATGTGTATACTTTTTCTTATAGGCCTCAGGCCGTCGATATTGGTCAGAGCCTTGTATTTGTTTTTGAAGTGATGGATGCAAATGGTAACATCATGAAAGCCGAATATCCTCTTACAGTAACGAGGGTAGAAGAGTTAACGATAAATGAATATTACAATATTCAAATGGGTGCACAAAAGTGTACCGTGGCAGGACCGTTTATGAACGCGATATCGGGACAGATCTATGTGGTTGCAGGATCTGCCGCAGTAAGTCCTTCTATTGATCTGATTGCTTTTTACAGCGGCAGCACGAGGGCCTATTTTATTACATCGCCCACTTTTGCCAATGTTGCAAGTAATATTTATACAGTAGCGGCATCAGGGGCCGATGCGATGGAAAACTGGACTGTTCGCAACCAAACGATACTTAAACAACTATCTCTTACTCCGGAGCAGTTTGCTTCTGTAAACAACGGGGAGATGATCCGGAATTATTACAATAGTGGCGGGGCGGAACTGGAAACTACGGCCGGATTGAAAGATAACGATGTGGTTGTATTTAAAACTGCTGCGGGTAAACACGGGATCTTAGTGATCAAGGGAAGATCAGCGAATGCGAACACCGGTTATATGACCATTGATATGAAGGTGGAAAAATAGAAATGGGCTATGAAGTTAAAAGATAATATATCTGTTATTTTATTGGCAGTGATTTGTATCTCAGTAACAGAAGTTTGGGGCCAGAAGCAAACTGTTCAACTTGCTTATCTTAACCCCAGGCTTCCGATTGAAAAACGAATCGAAAATCTGATGAGTCAGATGACACTGAAGGAAAAGATAGCCCAAATGTCTCAGTATGTTGGTCTGGAGCATATGAGGGAGGCAGAAAAGAATGTTACGGAAAATGAACTTCTAAACGGACATGCAAGGGGTTTTTACAAAGACTTGCATTCGAGCGGTGTGGAGCGGATGGTCGCCGGTGGGGAAATAGGTTCTTTTCTTCATGTTTTGACAGCTACAGAGGCAAACCATCTTCAGAGCCTGGCGGAAAAGAGCCGCTTGAAGATCCCTTTATTGATTGGGATTGACGCTATTCATGGCAATGGGCTGGTCCGCGGTTCAACTATTTACCCGTCTCCTATTACAATGGCATCGACCTTTGCCCCCGGCCTCGTAGAGGAGGCGGCCCGACAAACAGCAGTTGAGATGCGAGCAACAGGTTCACACTGGGCCTTTTCGCCGAATATAGAGATTGCGCGAGACGCGAGGTGGGGACGCGTGGGAGAGACGTTTGGAGAAGACCCCAGCCTTGTATCGCAGATGGGAATAGCGATGATCAGGGGGTTGCAGACCAACGATTTTACTGGTACCGATAAAGTGCTTGCCTGTGCCAAGCACCTCGTGGCGGGCGGTGTGCCGGCCAATGGAACCAATGCGGCACCGGTTGAATTAAGCGAGGGAGAGCTGCGAAATACATATTTGGCGCCGTTCAAAGCTGCAATACGGGAGGCGCATCCCTTCACTCTGATGCCTGCACATAATGAATTGAACGGAATCCCGTGTCACGGAAACAAATGGCTGATGACCGATATTGTCCGTCGGGAATTTGGTTTTAACGGGTTTATAGTCAGCGACTGGATGGATATGGAAGCTATCAGCACGAGGCACCGGCAGGTAGAGAATGTGAAGGAAGCATTTCGCTTATCGGTTGACGGTGGAGTAGATATGCACATGCATGGGCCGGTATTTGCCGGCAATATAGAACAACTAACCGGAGAAGGCCGGCTTAGCGTAGCGAGGGTTGACAGTGCCTGTTACAGAATATTGGAAGCAAAATTCAAGTTGGGTCTTTTTGAGAATCGCTACGTAGATGAAAAAATGATCCATAAGGTTGTTTTTACTAAAGAACATCAACAGACAGCGCTCGAAATAGCAAGACGGGGCATTGTATTACTGAAAAATGAGAACAACTTGCTACCGATCCGGGCCGGGAAGTACAGGAGAATCCTCGTAACGGGGCCGAATGTCAATAATCAGTCAATCATGGGCGACTGGGTATTTGATCAGCCGACGGAAAACGTGTGGACGGTATTGAAGGGCATACAGCAGGAGGCCGCGCCTTCAGAAGTGAATTTTGTGGATGTTGGGTGGAACCTGAGGAATCTGGATGAGAAAAAGATAGAAGAGGCTGTAAGTGTCGCCAAATCGTCTGATCTGGCCATTGTAGTGCTTGGAGAAGATTCGTTCAGGGAGCACTGGGAAGAGAAAACGTGCGGAGAGAACCGGGATCGCATGGACATTACTCTATGGGGAAAACAAAACGCATTGATCGAGTCGATACAGAAAGCCGGTATTCCGGTGATTGTCGTTCTGGTTAACGGCAGGCCGCTGGCTACGCCGTGGATTGCTGAAAATATCCCCGCTATCGTGGAGGCATGGGAACCCGGATCGATGGGAGGAAAGGCGCTGGCAGAAATTCTTTTCGGAAAAGTGAATCCCAGTGGAAAATTGCCGGTCACCATTCCACGGCACGTCGGACAAATATCCACGGTGTATAACCACAAACCTTCGCTGTTTTTGCACCCTTATATCGACGGCGAAAAGGAACCTCTTTATTCTTTCGGTTACGGGCTGAGCTATACATCCTTTACTTATAGCGACTTGAAGGTATCGTCGTCTGCTATAAAAGCGGGTGACAGTGTGACGCTCACGGTAACAATAACGAATAAAGGCGACAGGAAAGGGGAAGAAGTGGCCCAGGTGTATATCCGTGATGATTATAGTACCACCACCCGGCCGGTAAAAGAACTAAAAAAATTTAAACGGATAGTTCTTGATAAAGGACAAAAGCAAACGATTTCGTTTACGATAGGCAAAGAAGAGCTGGCGTATTATAACCGTCGTGCGGAGTATGTTCTTGAGTCAGGTACTTTTACGCTGATGGTGGGAAGCAGCTCGCTCGATAAAGATCTTTTAAAGACTAAACTAACCGTTCAATAATGCTTCGATGAAAAGAATATTTCCAGTATGCATAATATTTATGTTATCCGTATTCTATACATCTTATGGGCAGCAGGTACAGGACATAGAACAGAAAATTGAATCTACTTTGTTGAAAATGACAATACGGGAGAAAGCCGGTCAACTGAACCAGTTGGACGGTCGTGGCATTCATGGTACAATTGAAGAATTAAAGGCCTTGATTAAGGATGGAGAAATAGGTTCATTAATGAATATCACAGATCCGGAAGTATTGAACGATTTACAGGAAGTTGCCTGTAAACAGTCGCGGACCGGTATACCCTTGATTTTCGGCAGGGACGTTGTTCATGGATTCAAAACGATGCTCCCAATACCGTTAGGGCAGGCAGCAACGTTTAACCCGGATTTGATAAAAGAAGGTGCGAAAGTTGCAGCAGCCGAGGCTACAGAACACGGTATCAAGTGGTCTTTTGCTCCGATGATTGACATATGCAGAGACGCTCGCTGGGGGCGCATCGCGGAAAGTTTTGGGGAAGACACTTATCTTACCGGAAAGATGGCGGTAGCCGTGGTAAGGGGTTTTCAGGGCGAAGACCTGTCGAACGCGCAATCGATGGCTGCATGTGCCAAACATTTTATCGGATATGGAGCTGCGGAGGGCGGCCGCGATTACAATTCTACCTATATTCCTGAAAGACAGCTGCGCGAAGTTTATCTTCCCCCATTCAGAGAGGCTTTGAATGTGGGATGTGCCAGTATAATGACTTCGTTTAACGATAATAACGGCATACCAGCAACAGGAAATAAATATCTGCTGAATAATGTGCTGCGTAAAGAATGGAAGTTTGACGGTGTGCTTGTCTCGGACTGGGGTTCTGTAATTGAAATGATTAAACATGGTGTTGCGGAAGACGACAGGTCAGCGGCGAAAAAGGCTATTGAAGCCGGGCTGGATGTGGAGATGTCGTCAAAGTGTTTTATCCGGAATCTGGAACAATTGGTAGCTGAAGGGCAGGTATCAGAGACTACGCTGGATAATGCGGTACGTAATATACTGAGACTGAAATACAGGCTTAATCTTTTTAATAATCCTTATACTAATACTGGCAACTCTGAAGTCTATTCAGCAAAGCACCTTTCCATTGCCAGGAAAATAGCAGAAGAATCGATTGTGTTGTTAAAAAATGAATCTGGTATTTTACCTTTATCGGATAAGATTACCAGCGTTTTAATAACCGGCCCGTTGGCGGATGCACCTCATGATCAACTTGGCACGTGGACGATGGACGGCGAAACCGATAAGACACAAACTCCTGCCAAAGCGATAACTGCAATGTATGGCAACAGGGTAAAAGTACATTTTGTGCCAGGCCTGAAATACAGCAGAGATAAAGACCGGTCTAAATTTGATGAAGTTTTAAAAATAGCAGGTTCGGCAGATGTTATTATTGCGTTTGTAGGAGAAGAGGCGATTTTGACCGGAGAGGCTCACTGTCTGGCAAATTTGAATCTTCAGGGAGCACAATCAGAGTTGATAAAGCAGCTTGAATCAACCGGGAAACCATTGGTGATGGTGGTAATGGCCGGCAGACCCCTGACATTAGGCAGGGAAATTGAACAATCAGATGCAGTACTATACGCCTGGCATCCCGGCACCATGGGCGGTCCGGCAATAGCTGATGTCTTATTTGGAAATGCTGTGCCGTCAGGTAAGTTACCGGCTACTTTTCCTAAGGCGACAGGTCAAATTCCCATTTACTATAATCACAACAATACAGGCCGGCCGGCTACAGGCAAGGAAAAATCGTTGGACGATATACCGCTGAATGCAAAACAATCCGTGTTAGGCCATTCGTCCTACTATCTCGACATTGGTTCTGATCCTTTATATCCTTTTGGTTATGGGTTATCCTATACCACGTTTGAATATTCCAATCTTAGAATAACGAATGACAGCCTGAGTTACCTTGATACGCTAAACATAAGCATCGACATTAAAAATACCGGAAAATACGCCGGGACTGAAGTGGTACAGCTTTATGTAACAGATGTTGTTGGTTCTGTTGTCAGGCCGGTAAAAGAGCTGAAAGATTTTAAGCGGATAGAGCTAAATGTAAAGGAGTTAAAAACGGTTCATTTTCATCTTCCGGTATCTGATCTGGCCTTCTGGAATATTGATATGCAAAAGAAAGTTGAACCAGGCAAGTTTAAAATGATGATTGGCACGAATAGTCAGTCGGGAATGGAAGCATATTTTGAGGTACAATAATTTTTTTTCATTATATATGGGATTTTTGAACGGTGTTAATGCCCTTACTTTAGTTTTTGCGGCTTTGTTGGTGTTTGCCATTGCCTATAGGTACTATGGTGTTTTTATGGCCGCCAAAGTGTTGCGATTAAACGCTAAAAATGTTACACCTGCAATAGAGTTTGCAGACGGTAAAGATTATGTTGCTACTAATAAAAATGTACTTTTTGGCCATCACTTTGCAGCAATAGCAGCGGCGGGCCCATTGGTTGGCCCTGTGCTTGCAGCTCAGTTTGGTTATTTGCCAGGGGCGTTGTGGATTTTAATTGGGTGCGTACTGGCAGGAGGTGTCCACGATATGGTTGTACTTTTTGCCTCGGTGAGACACAAGGGAGAAAGTCTGGCGACCATAGCCAGCAAGGAAATTGGTAAAGGTACAGGTCTGATAGCAGGATTTGCCATTCTTTTTATTCTGATACTGACACTCGCAGGACTTTCTCTTGCCTGTATAAGTGCCATGCATGAAGCATCATGGTCGCTGTTTACGGTAATTGCAACTATGCCGATTGCCATCATAATGGGTCTGATTATGCGTTTCCGGAAGAATAGTGTGATTTTAGCCAGTATCATAGGTGGTATTTTGTTGTTTGCCGGTATTGCTGGCGGACATGAACTGATGCAGTTTAAAGAAATCAGCAATTTGTTCCACTGGAGAATAGAAACCATATCCATTGCTATTACGGTATATGGCTTTTTGGCATCGGTATTACCGGTTTGGTTGCTTTTAGTTCCAAGAGATTATCTATCAACTTATTTAAAAATAGGAACGATACTAATGCTGACAATAGGGGTAATCTTTATTCATCCTACGTTGCAAATGCCTGCAATCACAGAATTGGTACATGGCGGTGGTCCGGTAATAGGTGGCCCGGTTTTACCTTTCATCTTTATCGTAATTGCATGTGGCGCTATTTCGGGTTTTCATGCCGTAATTGCGACAGGAACAACACCCAAAATGCTGACTAATGAGCGTGAAATTCTTTTTGTTGGTTATGGCGCTATGTTGGTTGAAGGCTTCGTCGCATTAATGGCTCTGATTGCTGCCTGTACGTTAGCACCCGGTGATTATTTTGCCATCAATACACCAAAGGAAATGTATGAAGCTTTTGTTGCCGCAAATCCCAATTTACATCCTGTCGATCTCGATTATTTTGTCGAAAAGATAGGAGTAGACTTATATGGAAGAACAGGAGGTGCCGTTTCTTTGGCAGTCGGGATGGCACATATATTCAATAAAATACCATTTATAGATGATTTAATGACCTATTGGTACAATTTTGCAGTTATGTTTGAAGCCGTCTTTATTTTAACCGCTATTGATGCCGGAACCAGAGTGGGACGGTTCTTTCTGCAAGAGATGTTAGGTAATGTAATTCCAAAATTTAATGACAAGAGCTGGATACCTGGTATTGTTATAAGCAGTTTAACTTTCACTTTCTCATGGGGCTATTTAGTTTACACGGGGAATGTAAGTAGTATATGGCCTTTATTTGGCATCAGTAACCAACTGCTGGCAGCCTGCGGGTTGATTGTCTGTACTACCATGCTCATCCGGATTAACAGGAAGAAATACGCTTTGTGTTCAGCCATCCCAGGTGTTTTTATGGCCATTATAACTTTTTGGGCAGGGTATGAACAAATCAAGTATATGTATCTGCCACAAAAGCAGTATTTATTGACTTTTCTCGCATCTCTGGCAATAGTGTTGATGTTGGTGGTGTTTGTTAATACCTTTAAGAGATGGTATCATCTGTTAAAATTGAAAGCAGATAAGACTGATCAATATGGAGAGACAGTGAAGGAACTGGCAGAAAGATAGAACCTTTCTGCTTTTTCCTTTCGGCTCAAAAACCTACCTTTGCGATATGAACCATCTGATCGCCCCTTCTGTTCTTGCGGCCGACTTTGCCAACCTTCAGCGTGATATTACCATGGTAAATGAAAGTGAGGCCGACTGGTTTCACATCGATATTATGGACGGTGTATTTGTGCCGAATATTTCGTTTGGGTTTCCGGTGCTGGAGGCTATAAGGAAATATGCAGGGAAACCCCTGGATGTTCATCTGATGATAACGGATCCTGACCGGTATCTTGAAGCTTTTGCTAAGGCAGGGGCGTCGGTGATTACTGTGCATTATGAAGCTTGCCCTCATTTGCATCGTACGATCGCGGCAATAAAGGATCTGGGTTGTAAAGCCGGTGTTGCTTTAAATCCGCATACTCCGGTTCATTTGCTGGAGGATATCATTCAAGATGTGGATCTTGTCCTGATCATGTCGGTTAACCCCGGGTTTGGTGGTCAGAAGTTTATTCAGCGTACGTTTGAGAAGATCCGTACATTGAAGCTGATGGCAGCGGAAAGAAATAACTCATTGCTTGTTGAGGTAGATGGGGGAGTAAACCTTTCGAACGCAGGTAAGCTTCTTTCATGCGGGGCAAATGTGCTGGTAGCGGGTAATTTTGTTTTTACAGCAAACGACCCTAAGTCTGTTATTTCGGACCTGAAGAATTTAACGCCGGGACTGATCGGCGTGTAATCCCGTCTTATTGCTGCTGGTAGGTTTGGCTTTTGATCCGGTAGGTGCATCTTCTTTCTCCTGATGCGATGTGATCCATGCGTTCTACAGTTACCTCTTCGCCGAGTATCTTCTGCAAAATACGCATATCCGACTGGCAGAAATGCTTACACGAACTTGCCGCTGCTCCAATGGGGCAGTTGTTCTCAAAAAGAAGGTATTCGCCGTTGTCTTCTTTCCTGAATTCGGCCATATAGCCTTCATGTGTCCTTATCGCTGTATAGCCGCTGATGAGGCTTTCAAGGTCACTGCAGTCCCTTAATATTACTTTATACCGCTTTACCGTCTCCGCTTCACGGGAAGCTATTACTGTATCCAACGCTTCCTCTCCGAGCTGCTCTTTGATCGTATCAAGAAGCTGCACCGTCAGCGCAGCGTGAGAGTTTGGAAAAGATGTATTCCCTTGTTCAGTTAATTCGTATACTTGCACCGGACGTCCAACGCCCTTCGTCGAAGAGACATACTTCACCAGTCCGTCTTCAGAAAGACGTACCAGTTGCTGACGGGCACCTTCATTGGTGATGCCTAATTCTTCAGCAATCTCCTTCGCAGTAAGAGGCCCTCGTGTCTTTAGTAGCTGTAAGAATTTATTAGGACGCATAAATATTTTTCCAAGTTTTTACTTGTTTAATTGCAAAAGTAGTAACTTTGTAACAAATAAGACTAAACTATTTTTTAAAAAAGTTATTAAAATATAGGTTATCCCTCTGATACTGAATAGAAAGAGGGTATAATGTTTGAATTATGAGTAAAGACCAGGAGTTATTGGAATCGCTTGCCACCGGCGAATATGAATACGGGTTCAGTACGAATATAGAGATGGAGATGGCTCCGAGGGGTCTTGATGCCGACACCATCCGTTACATTTCTGCCAAGAAAAATGAACCCGAATGGCTGCTAGAATGGCGGCTTAAAGCCTTGGATCGTTTTCTGCAGATGGAGATGCCACACTGGCAAAACTTCAACATGCCGGAAATCGACTTTCAGGCTATATCTTATTTTGCAGCTCCGAAGAAAAAGCAGCTAAACAGTCTGGATGAGGTAGATCCTGAACTCCTTGATACCTTCGAGAAATTAGGCATTCCTCTTAACGAACAGAAGATCCTTTCGGGAGTGGCCGTGGATGTTGTATTCGACAGCGTTTCTGTGGCTACTACATTTAAAGCTAAGCTTGCAGAAAAAGGTGTTATCTTTTGTTCTTTTGGTGAGGCTGTACAGAATCATCCTGATCTTGTAAGAAAATATCTCGGGACTGTAGTGCCTGCAAATGACAATATTTTTGCGGCGTTAAATTCGGCTGTGTTTTCGGATGGCTCCTTCGCCTACATTCCTAAAGGGGTAAGATGCCCGATGGAACTTTCTACCTATTTCCGGATCAATGCGATGAACAGCGGCCAGTTTGAACGTACACTGATTGTTGCTGACGAGGGAAGTTACGTTAGTTATCTCGAAGGATGTACTGCTCCTATGCGCGATGAAAATCAGCTTCATGCGGCAGTAGTTGAAATGGTAGCGCTGGATGATGCAGAGATAAAATATTCTACTGTACAGAACTGGTATCCGGGTGATAAAGAGGGTAAGGGAGGTGTATATAATTTTGTAACAAAACGCGGAATCTGCAGAGGGAACAATTCCAAGATCTCCTGGACACAGGTTGAAACTGGATCTGCTATTACCTGGAAATATCCGGGTGTAATACTTAAGGGAGATAACTCTTCGGGTGAGTTTTATTCTGTTGCCATGACCCGTCATCATCAGATCGCTGATACGGGCACCAAAATGATCCATATTGGAAAGAATACGAAAAGCAGGATCATCTCTAAAGGTATTTCGGCCGGAAAAAGTCATAATAGTTACCGCGGATTGGTATCCATAGGTGCAAATGCTGAAAATGCACGTAATTTTACCCAGTGTGATTCGTTGCTGATCGGTGATAAATGCGGTGCCCATACTTTCCCTTATATAGAGGGTAAGAACAGCAGTGCTATCATTGAACATGAAGCTACTACTTCAAAAATCGCTGAAGACCAGATTTTCTACCTGAACCAGCGCGGTATTGATACCGAGAAAGCTGTAGCGCTGATTGTGAATGGTTATGCGCGTGAAGTGTTGAACAATCTTCCGATGGAATTTGCGGTGGAAGCTCAGAAACTCCTTGCGATATCGCTTGATGGAAGTGTGGGATAGCTTTTGAGTTGAGAGTTGAAAGTTTAAAGTAAAGAGTTGCTGAATGCTGATTGCTGAAAGCTGATAGCAAGTAATAAATTTAAAAAGTAAAAAATATATAAGAAATGCTTAATATAAATAATCTTCAAACTTCTGTTGAAGGGAAAGAGATTCTAAAAGGAATAAGCCTGCAGGTGAATGCTGGTGAAATACATGCGATAATGGG